>NZ_JAFBDA010000006.1 GCF_016907995.1 Clostridium sardiniense
GGTAGAACGCCATATATAGAAATAGCTAGAATATGCCATGTAAGTGGTGGTACTATTCACGATAGAATGAAAAAGAGGGAGGATATGGGCAAAATAAAATTAATTAAATAGAAACAAAATTTTAAAAAAGTTAATCTTTTAATTATTATACTTGAAAAGATTAGTAATTTAAATTAATATTAAATATATAAAGCTGATGAGGAGGACAAGTAAAATAATGAGTATACTAATGTCAATTTTATATTTTATAATAATGTTAGCTGTTATATTTGGTATTTATATGCTTTGTAAAAAATATGTATTTCCAAAAGTACGTGTAAATAAATATATACCACTTGCAGTAGCGATTATATTACTTATAGTACAAATGACTGGAGTAGTTAAAAATCAATGGATTACGATAATTATAACTCCAATTATAGTAGTATGTTTCTTATGGTTTATGGATATTCAACAAACTGGTGGACCAAAGAAAGCTGATAAGAAAATTGTTATAAAGTCAAAAGCAAAACCAAATAGAGCTAAACACTTAAAGAAATAGTAAATTAAACAAAAATCCAAAGTATATACTTTGGATTTTTTAATCTACAAATATAGGAGAACTTATAGCAATCCTAGCACCTTCTTGATAAACTTTTATTACAAACCAACTTTGATTATCTTCTAGTTTATGAGAGTATAAGTATTTAATTTTATTTAATTTTATATCTTGAACAGAATGAAGAATTTCTCCGCCATTAGTTATTATCTCTATTTTTTCTATTAAATAATATTTGTCTTCTAGAAGAATAGAAAAATCTATAGTATCGCAATTAGATGAAATTATTCCACCCATTAACACATCATTAGCAAAAAAATAAAATGATAAGCTTCTACTTTCAGAAGAGAATGTGTTACGGTTTCTAAAACATTCTATCAAAGTACTTTTACTAAGCTTTGGAAGTAGTACTCCTGTTGCATTATCATAATTTCCAAAGTCTAAACTCCCTGTGCTTTGACTATTTATAGCACCAAGTTTCCAACCAATATCTAAAAGCTTAAAGTAATATTTTTCTCTTCTATTATAGCGCTCTCCAAAAGTTCCACTACATACTTCTACAGAAGTTATCATGTTATTTAACACTTTATTATAAGGAAGAGATAGAATGCTTTTAATAGGCCTTTTAATAATTATAAAAGCATCAGGATTATTAATCATCCAAAATATTAATAAGTTAATATCTTTAATATCTCCAGTAAAAAAATTATTTGAATTTATTACATTTATATCTCCATAGGGTATAGTTTTTGCTTCAAAACCTTGAAGTGCAATAAAATTATTTTTTTTTCTTGAAAATTTTTTGCATATATTGTATGAAGAATTCCATCTTGTTATATTATGACCATCATAAGAAACACTTTTAGTTAAAAAGCTATTTTGGTCTGTAACCATTAAGAAATCTAAATGACTTCTATAAGTATAGTTTAGTGTATCATTAGGTGAAGCAGAGCCTAATGAATAAGAGGTATAGCAATTTGGTATACCATAGAATACATTGATATCTTTTAAGTTGAAAATATTTATATCATATTTATTATGTTTACCCATATATATTATCCTTAAAATTGATTATAATTATATATAGTGGTATATAGTATAAAATAATGACAACAATTTATTTAAATGATAAAATAGTATAAGAATTTTACATGGAGATGAGAAGAATGATTAAGAGTTTTAAGAACAAAATACCAATGGTTAGTAACAATACATATATATCTGAAAGTGTAGATATAATCGGAGATGTTACAATTGAAGAAAATTGTAATATTTGGTTTGGTGCTAGATTAAGAGGAGATATGAATAAAATACATGTAGGAAAAGGAAGTAATATTCAAGAAAATTCAGTTTTACATGTAGATACCGATTTTGAAACTATAATCGGAGAAAACGTTACAGTAGGACATGGTGCTATTGTTCATGGATGTACTATCTGTGATAATGTTTTAATAGGTATGGGGTCAATAATATTAAATGGTGCAAAAATAGGTAAAAATTCAATTGTTGGAGCTGGAGCTTTAGTTACCCAAAATAAAGAATTTGAAGAGGGAGTTTTAATACTTGGTAATCCAGCGAAAGCTGTTAGAAAACTAACAGAAAAAGAAGTAGAAAGCATAAGAGAGTCAGCTAAACATTATATAGAGCTGAGTAAGGAGTATGCTTAATTTAGGAGGAAAAATGATAAAAATAGGTGAATATAATAAACTAGAAGTTGTTAAAGAAAGGGACTTTGGATTCTTTTTAGCAGATGAAAAGAAAAATGAGATATTACTACCAAAGGCTTTATTAGATGGAAATGAAATTGAAGTTGGTGATGAAGTAAATGTATTTACATATATGGATTCACAAGGTAGAGCAGTTGCAACTATGAAGAAGCCTTTAATTGAAGTTGGTAAGGTTGCATATTTAGAAGTTGTTCATCAAAATGATTTTGGTGCATTCTGTAATATGGGACTTGAAAGAGATTTGTTTGTACCAATGAGAGAACAAAGATTTAAACTTTTAGTAGGTAAAAAGTATTTATTCTATGCTTATTTAGATAAGAGTGGTAGACTTGCAGCTACTACAGAAGTTGATGATTATTTAGACCAAGGAGAAGGATATGAAGTTGATGATATAGTAAAAGTTATTTCATATGGAAAGGGTACATCAACAACAATTAAAGTTGCAATAGATGGCAAGTATAGAGGAATAATACTTGGAAATGAGCATATTGAAACTATATACCCAGGTGAAGAATTAGAAGCTAGAGTTAAAAAAATATATGAGGACGGCACAGTTGGACTTACTACAAGAAAGAAAAGATTAGATGCTAGAGATGAAATCAAGGAATCAATACTTAAGTATTTAAAATCAAATGGTGGAATGATGGCATATAATGATAAGTCAAATCCAGAAGAGATTAGAGAAATATTCGGAACAAGTAAGAACTACTTCAAAATGGCATTAGGTGGATTAATGAAAGAAGGCCTAATAGAACTGAATGAAGAAGGAACTAAATTAAAATAATCTCAAAATTCAAATAGTCTATATCATAAAATTTATGATATAGACTATTTTTAATTTAAAACTATTTTCTAAATATACCAAGGATAAGTTTACTAATTTCATTAATTACTAAAGGAACTAATGAAATTAAAAATACAAATTCAAAATCTCCAAATGATAATGGATAAGTTTTAAATACTGATGATAGGAAAGGAACTGAAATTATTAAAATTTGTAATACTATACCCAAAATAAGTGAAAGAAGTAAAGCTTTATTTTTAAATATACCTACTTTAAATATAGATTTTTTACTATCTCTTAATGAAAAAGATAAAAATAATTGAGAGATACTAAGAACTACAAATGCCATAGTTTGTGCATGAACAATGGAATCAGAGTAGTACTTAAGACCAGTTTTGAAAGCAATTAATGTTGTAATTCCAACAGTTAATCCATTTATTATTAAAGTGAATATAGTATCTTTTGTAAATATACTTTCTTTTGGGTTTCTTGGCGGGTCTTCCATAACGCCTTCGTCACCAGGATCTACACCTAGCGCAAGGGCCGGAAAACTATCAGTTATAAGATTAACCCATAAAATATGAATAGGTTGAAGTGGAGCAGCCCAATTTAAAACAATGGCAACAAATAAAGCTATTACCTCACCAAAGTTACCTGAAAGTAAGAAGGTTATAGATTTTTTTATATTTGAATAAATATTTCTACCTTCCTCAACAGCACCAACTATAGTAGTAAAGTTATCATCTGTAAGTATCATATCAGCAGCACCTTTTGCAACATCAGTACCTGTTATACCCATAGCAACACCAATATCAGCAGCTTTAAGTGAAGGTGCATCATTTACACCATCGCCTGTCATTGAAACAATATTTCCATGAGATTTAAATGCTTTAACTATCTTTACTTTATGCTCAGGAGATACACGAGCAAATATTCTATATCTATTTATATTATTTTTAATTTCATCATCTGATAATGTATCTAATTCGCTGCCTTCTATACATTCATTAAAATCACTTGAAATACCAAGTTCATGGCCAATAGCATAAGCTGTATTTTTATGGTCACCAGTTATCATGATTGTTCTTATTCCAGCTTTATCACAAAGGTCTATGGAGCCCTTAACTTCCTCTCTAGGAGGATCAATCATGCCCATTAATCCGACGAAAATCAGATCTTTTTCAATATCAGGTATAGAAGTATTCTCTGACTCTAAATCCTTATATGCGCCACCTAAAACTCTTAAAGCTTCATTGGACATTTCATTTGATTTAGATAAAAGATCCTTCTTTATAGGATCAGTTAAATCTTTTATTTCTCCATTTATAAGAACTTTAGTACATACTTTAAACAATGAATCAATAGCTCCCTTTGTATGAACTCTGTAGTGATTATCATATTTATTTACTGTACTCATAAGTTTTCTATCAGAATCAAAAGGTATTTCATCAATTCTATTATATTTATTGTTTAATTCATCCTTGTAATAATTAAATCTAACACCAATATCTAAAAGTGCTATTTCTGTAGGATCACCTGTATCACCTTTATCTGATAAAGTAGCATCATTACAGAGAATCATGGTCTCAAATAATATTTTAGAATTATCATTAAGATCATTAATGTCATCTACAGATAAAATGGAATTTGTATCATAAACTTTTCTAACAGTCATTTTGTTTAACGTTAAAGTTCCAGTTTTATCAGAACATATAATATTTACAGAACCTAGAGTTTCAACAGCAGGCAACTTTTTTACTATAGCATTTTGCTTTATCATTCTTTGGACTCCAAGCGCAAGAACTATAGCAACTATAGCAGGAAGACCTTCAGGAATTGCAGCAACTGCTAAGCTAATAGCTGTAAGAGCCATTTCAAAGGTATCTCTCCCTTGGAATAGACCAATTACGAATATAAGCACACAGATAATTATCGCGGCTATTCCTAAAATTTTACCAAGAGAAGATAATTTCTTTTGAAGAGGTGTCATATCCTCTTCTTCATTTTCAATCATTTTAGCTATCCTACCTATTTCAGTATCCATAGCTGTTGCAACACATACTCCAATACCTCTACCATAAGTTGCTAGAGTAGACATATATGCCATGTTTTCTCTATCTCCAACTGGAATATCTTTAGAATCAAATACTTTAGTTGCATCCTTATCAGCTGGAACTGATTCACCAGTGAATGCAGACTCTTCAATCTTAAGGTTAGCAGTTTGGATTAAACGTAAATCACAAGGAATATATCTACCAGCATCTATAACAACAATATCACCTAAAACAACTTCTTCTGATGGAATTTCTATAACTTCACCATTCCTTTTAACTAATGCTTTAGGTGTTGAAAGTTCTTTTAATGCAGAAAGTGCCTTTTCAGCCTTAGACTCCTGAACGACACCAATAATTGCATTTATTAAGATAACTATAAGTATTACAATAGAATCACTATATTCACCCATTATTGCAGAGATAATTGCAGCACCAATTAGTATATAAATCATTGCATCATTTATTTGTGCAAGGAAAATGCTAAAAAGAGTTTTTGGTTTTTTAGATGATAGCTTATTTAAACCATTTTTCTCAAGTCTAGCTTTTGCTTCTGCTTCTGACAAGCCTTTATTTTTATCAGTAGAAAATTCTTTTAAAACATCATCTATAGATTTGTTATACATAAATTATCACCTCTTTACAAAATATGATTAAATAAAAAAATATTTACTAAATATAGGGTAATCAGATTGATGAAAATAAATACATGGTAAATTTATAGAGATATATACTTTTTTTTGATATAATTTAATATAAAGTAAAAAGCTTATCAATTTATATGCAATAAGAAAGTATATTTTACAAATCATATGCAATATATTAGCTTTAAAATACAATATTATAGATTAAATATGAGGAGGAGAAGATTATGAAGAAAAAGATTACGGCTTTATTATTAATTGTATTATCAATATTTGCTTTTGTTGGATGTGGAAATAGTGAAGAAAAAGCAAAAGAATCTGCAAAAGAAATTAAAGTAGCTATTCCAGATGGACTACCAGCAATAAGTGCTGCTAAATTAATTAAAGATAACCCAGTAATAGAAAAGGGATATAATGTTACTTATTCAATAGAAAAAACACCAGAAAATATTGTAACTTCAGTTATGAAAGGTGAACCTGATATTGCAATAGTTCCATCAAATGTTGCGGCAACACAATATAATAAAGGAGCTGGATATAAAATTGCAGCTACAACTGGTTGGGGATCATTTTACTTAGTATCAACAGAAAAGATTAAAGATATAAAAGATTTAAAAGGAAAAGATATATTTAATATAGGTAAAGGACTTACACCTGATATAGTAACAAGAGATGTATTAACTCATTTAGGATTTAATGTTGATAAGGATATTACATTTAGTTATTTAAATGGAATTACAGAGCTTGCACCAACAATTTTATCAGGAAAAGCTAAATTTGCAGTTATACCAGAACCGGCATTAAGCCAAGTTCTTGCAAAGAAACCTGATCTTAATATTATAATGAATCTAAACGATGAGTGGAAAAAACAAAATGATTCAAAATATGGATTCCCTCAAGCAACTGTAATAGTTAAAGAAGACTTAATAAAAAATAATAAAGAATTTGTAGATAAATTCTTAAAAGAATTAGAAAATAGCGTTAATTATGCATTAGAAGATAAAAAAGAGCTTGGAGCAATCTGTGAAGCAATAGGAGTTTCAGCTAATAAGGATATAATCACTAAATCTATAGAAAAGTCAAACCTTAAATATGTTCCAATAAAGGATTCAGAGAAAGAATACAATACTTACTTTAAGAAGCTAGATGGCTTTGATAAAAAGTCAATTGGAGGAAAGATTCCAGATGAAGGAATCTACATGGAAAAATAAATTAGAGATACTATTTGGAGCAGTTATATTATTAGTAATTTGGCAAATAGTTGCAGTTAAAATTAATAATGATATATATCTTCCAAAACTTCAAGAAGTGTATACTTCGCTCTTAGAAATAATTAGAGAGAAAGACTTTTTATTAACTGTATTTTGGAGCTTTTATAGAACAATTATCAGTTTTGGAGTTGCACTTATAGTAGCAATAATTATAGGGGTACTATCTAGTATGTACCCCTTTATAAATAATTTATTAAAACCTTTGAATTCTATAGGAAAAACCATCCCTACACTTGTATTAGTAGTACTTGCACTTATATGGTTTGATAAAGATAGTGCACCTTTTGTAGTTGGTATTGCAATTGTATTTCCAATTCTTTATGAGGGTATTATAAATACGCTAATAAAAAATGATAAAAAATTAGAAGAAATGATGCTAATATATGAAGTTCCAATGAGAGAGAGAATAAAGAAAGTATATATACCTAATATAATATTTTATATACTTAGAATACTTGTTCCAACTATATCATTAGCATTTAAAGTTGTAATTGCAGGAGAAGTTCATGGTCAACCCAAATATGGTATTGGAGCTGAAGTTCAATTAGAAAAAATGAATTTTAATACCCCAGGGATATTTGCATGGATAATAATTATTGCTATAATATCATTGTTGTTTGAATTATTAAATAAGATTTTAACTGGGAAATATTACAGGTGGCAGAGTGAAGATGTGTAAGCTAATATTAAAAGATGTAAGCAAAAGCTTTGGAGAAAAGAAAATACTAGATAAATTTAACTTAGTATTAGATAATCAAAAGATAAATTGTCTAATAGGGGAATCAGGAAGAGGTAAAAGTACAATCTTAAATCTTATTTCTGGACTATTAGATATTGATAGTGGAAAAATAGATGGCTGTAATTTAAAAAGTGTTAGTTATATCTTTCAAGAAGATAGACTAATACCTTGGCTTACAGTTAAAGAAAATCTAAATCTTGCCTTAAAACATTATTATAAAGGGGAAGATTTAGAACTGAAGATTAAAGAGGTGTTAGAAAAAGTTCAAGGCTTAGAATGGGCCAATAGGTATCCAGATAAGCTAAGTGGAGGAATGAAGCAAAGAATTAATATTGCAAGAGCTCTTGGTAAGCCTTCAGATGTAATACTTATGGACGAGCCTTTTAAATCTTTAGATTATAAAACAAAATACATAATCATGGATGAATTTAAAAAAATTTTTAAAGAGGATGGGAGAATAGTTGTATTTGTAACCCATGATGTAGATGAGTGTATTTATTTTCAAGGAAGAATAATAGTCCTTGGAGAGAGTCCACTAAAGATAAAGGGAGTTTTTACAGAGGAACTTCAAAAGTACAAAAAAAATATTATTAATTTACTGTAAGGAGAAAATATGTTAAAAAAATTTATTAGTTATTATAAGCCCTATAAAAGGCTATTTTTATTTGATATGCTTGCAGCACTTATAGCTGCAGGATGTGATTTGGTATATCCATATATGACAAAGGAACTTATAAATATATCTATACCAGATAAAAACTTGAGAATGATAATTACTTTTGCGATAGCATTGATTATGATTTTCATTGTTAAGGCTCTTTGTGTTTATTTCATGCAATATTGGGGACATGTAGTTGGAGTACGAAT
Source organism: Clostridium sardiniense (assembly GCF_016907995.1). GTDB lineage: Bacteria > Bacillota > Clostridia > Clostridiales > Clostridiaceae > Clostridium > Clostridium sardiniense. The sequence goes on from NZ_JAFBDA010000006.1 coordinate 8,622, forward strand.
GCAGGGGGATATGAGAAGAGAGTTATTTACTCACCTTCAAAGACTTCCAAACAAGTATTTTGACAACAACAAAACTGGAGATATAATGTCTAGAATAGTTAATGATTTAAATGATATCTCAGAACTTGCACATCATGGTCCAGAAGATTTATTTATTTCAATCATAATGTTAGTTGGATCTTTCTTAATACTTATAAATATAAATGTGTTACTTACACTTATAATATTTGCTTTTATCCCTATAATAGTTATTTTCACATTTATACAAAGAAATAGAATGCATAAAGCATTTCTTAAAACAAGAGAAGAAACAGGATTCGTAAATGCTACTTTAGAAAATAGTATATCAGGTATAAAAGTTTCAAAAGCTTTTGTAAGTGAAGAGTATGAAGTTAAAAAATTTGAAGTAGGAAATTCAAGATTTAAAAATGCAAGAGAGAGTGCTTATAAAGTTATGGCTCAATATTTTTCAGGAGCTGGGTTCTATGTAGATTTATTAAATTATATTGTTTTAATAGCTGGTGGTATATTCACTTTATATGGGAAAATAAACATAGGTGATTTTATGGCATATGTTTTATATATAAAATTATTTACTGATCCTATTAAAAAGCTTATAAACTTTATGGAACAATATCAAAATGGTATGACTGGATTTAAGAGATTTACTGATATATTAAATGTCCAAGATGAGCAAGATAAAAAGGATTCTAAAAATTTATCTAATGTTAAGGGCAATATAGAATTTAAAGATGTTCATTTTAGCTATGAAGATAAAAAAATTCTTGAAGGAATATCTTTAGATATAGAGGCTGGAAAAATGGTTGCATTGGTTGGTCCTTCAGGAGGAGGTAAAACTACATTCTGTAATTTAATTCCAAGATTCTATGAAATAGAAAGTGGAGATATTTTAATTGATGGAAATAGTATTTATGATACTAAGGTTGATTCATTAAGAAGGAATATAGGTATAGTTCAGCAAGAAGTATTCTTATTTACTGGAACTATAAAAGAAAATATTCTATATGGTAATATGAATGCAACGGAAGAGGAAGTTATAGAGGCTTGTAAGCTTGCAAATATTCATGACTTTATAATGGCACAAAAAGATGGTTATGAAACTTACATAGGAGAAAGAGGAGTAAAACTTTCAGGTGGTCAAAAACAAAGAATATCAATAGCTAGAGTATTTTTAAAGAATCCACCAATTCTTATATTAGATGAAGCAACATCAGCACTTGATAATACTACTGAGTATATGATACAAAAATCATTAGAAAAACTTTGCGTTGGAAGAACTACTATAGTTGTAGCACATAGATTATCAACTATAAGAAATGCAGATGAAATAGTAGTTTTAACTGATAATGGTATTGAAGAAAAAGGCACACATAAGGAATTATTAGAAAAAGAAGGAGTGTATGCAAATCTTTATAATTCAGCTATTAAATTAAATTAAGTTAATTTAATTTAAACTAATACTTTGTAATTTAAAATAGGTTAGAGCAATAAGATTAAAAAAACTCTAACCTATTTTTATATTTAATAATATTCTTTAATATTATTAAAATAATATTAAAGAATATTATAGGAGTAATTGTTAAAAATAGTATTGACTATTAGTTTGAAAAGAGTTATTATTAAGAAAATATGAAATATACCCCTTAGGGGTATGAATTAGGAGGAATTTATTATGCCAAAACACATAGGAGATAATAGTTTTAGTGCGGAAGTTTTAGATCAAAAAGGAGTAGTTTTAGTTGACTTTTTTGCAACTTGGTGTGGGCCTTGCAAAATGATAGCCCCTGTTTTAGAAGAATTAGAAACTGAAATGGAAGATGTTAAATTTGTTAAAATAGATGTTGATGAAAGCCCAGAAGTAGCTAATAAGTATCAAATACAAAGTATACCAACTTTAAAAGTATTTAAAGACGGAAAAGATGTTGATATGGTTGTAGGATTTTTACCAAAAGATCAAATAAAAGCTTTAATAGAAAAGCATATATAAGAGAATTTCTATGGATAGTAGATATGATATTGCTATAGTAGGAAGTGGTCCTGCAGGATTATCAGCAGCATTAAATGCAAAAATTAGAAATAAATCATTTATAATTTTTGGGAATAATAATCTTAGTGATAAAATAGAAAAGGCTCCCAAAGTTAATAATTATTTAGGATTTACTTCAGGTACAGGAAAAAGTCTTCTAGAGAGCTTTCAAAACCATATAAATAAGATGGGCATAGAAATTGTAAATGAGAGAATAAATACCATATATTCTATGGGAGATTATTTTACTTTAATGGTTAACCAAAAGATGTATGAAGCTAAAACAGTTATATTAGCAACTGGAGTAGAATATACAAAACCATTAAAAGGAGAAGAAGAGTTTATCGGAAAAGGTGTAGGATACTGCGCAACATGCGATGCACCTCTTTATAAAGGTAAGAGAGTAACTATAATTAGTTATAATGAGGTAGGAGAAGAAGAAGCAAACTTTGTAAGTGAGCTAGCAGGGGAAGTATTCTTTGTTCCGATGTATAAAGGTGATTATAAGTTAAATGACAGTATAAATATAATAAAAGAGACACCGACTGAAATTATAGGTGACTCTAAAGTTTCTAAAGTATTATTTAAAAATGGAGAAGAGTTAGAAACAGATGGTGTATTTTTATTAAAAAATGCTGTTCCACCAACTCAATTAGTACCAGGACTTGAGATTGAAGATGGGCATATAAAAGTAGATAGATTAATGAAAACAAATATTAAAGGATGTTTTGCAGCAGGAGATTGTATTGGTACGCCGTATCAGTATATAAAATCTGCTGGAGAAGGAAATGTTGCAGCACTTAGTGCAGCATCATACTTAGGATAAGTGTCAGAATTTCTGGCACTTTTTTTATTGACAAGTATATAATAAGGAGTATAATATTATTTTATAATGCTATTTGAAAGGGGGAGAAAGTAATGATGGATTATAGAGAAGAATTTATCACAAAAATTAAACAAGCTGCTAGTGATAAGTACAATAGAAGAGATCTTTCAGAATTAAATTTTGAAGAGTTAAAAAAATTATCAGAAGAATTATCTTCAAAATAAGAAAGGGATAACACATGTTTATAGAACAGATGTAGAAAAGAGTAGTTAGATTGTAAATATAACTACTCTTTTTGTTTTTAAATTAAAAAAGGTTTACTTTTAAGAGTTAGGAAAATGTATTTTTTATAGACTTATAATAAAGAGGATATTAATATAGATAAAAAAAGCAAGGTTAAATAACCTTACTTTTAAATATATAAATTATCTTCTTTTTGTAGCTACTTCAACATTAACTCTTCTACCATTAAGTTTAATACCTGAACATTTTTCAATAACTTTCTTTTGTATATCAGGGTCTACTGAAACAAATGAGAAGTTTTCAAGTATATCAATCTTATTGATCTTTGATCCATTTATCTTAGCTCTATCAGCAATGAATTTTACGAAAGTCTTAGGTGATAATTGATCTCTCTTACCTATTGAGAAGAATAGTCTAACATCTTCAGATTTTGGAGCAGTTAGAGCATTTTCCTTATACTCAAATGACATTTCTTTATCAAATTGCATCTTAAGTAATGCAGCTATTGCATCAACTGAATCAAAGTTTTCAGCTATGCTTTCAGCAAGAGGTAAGTACTTTTTGAAAGCTTTTTCTTCAAGTACAGTTTCTATACTTGAATATTTATCTTGAAGTTTCTTTTCAAGTATTTCATCTACTGTAGGTATCTTAGCTTTTTCTATGTTACCCTTAGTAACTTTCTTAATTTCTCTCATCATTCCATTTTCTCTTGGAGTAACGAATGAGTAAGCAGTACCTTCTCTGTTAGCTCTTCCTGTTCTTCCGATTCTGTGAACATAGCTTTCAACGTCTTGAGTTAAATCGTAGTTTATAACGTGAGTAACCCCTTCAACGTCTATTCCTCTTGCAGCAACATCAGTTGCAACTAAGAAGTTTAATGCACCTTCTTTAAATCTCTTTAAAGTTTTCATTCTATGAACTTGAGACATATCACCGTGCATACCTTCAACAACATAGTTTTTACTTTGCATGTCTTGAACTAATTCATCTACGCCCTTTTTAGTTCTACAGAATACTATAGCTATTTCTGGATTATCAAAATCTAGAACTCTACATAATGCTTCAAATTTATTTTTATTATTAACTTCAAAGAATTTTTGTTCAATTTTAGATACTGTCATAGCTACTTTCTTAATTTCAATATGCTTAGCATCTTTTTTCATATACTTGTTAGCTAATTTTTTAATTTGAGGTGGCATAGTAGCAGAGAATAAAAGTGTTTGACGATCCTCTGGTAATTCATTTATAACGCTCTCTATATCATCTATAAATCCCATATTTAGCATTTCATCAGCTTCATCTAATACTAAATAGTTAGCTTTGTTTAGGTTAAGTTTTTTTCTTCTGATTAAGTCAAGAACTCTACCAGGTGTTCCAACAACTATATCAACATGTTGGTTTAAAGCCTTTATTTGTTTAGTGATTGAATCTCCGCCATATACAGGTAATACTTGTAATTTTTCATATTTAGTAAGCTTTTTAAACTCCTCATAAACTTGGATTGCAAGTTCTCTTGTAGGAGTAAGTATTAATGCACCAACATTATTTGATCTTTCGAAAGTATTAAGTATTGAACAACCAAAAGCAGCAGTTTTTCCAGTTCCTGTTTGTGCTTGCCCGATTAGGTCATAACCCTCTGTAGCTAGTGGTATACTTTGTGCTTGTATCGCTGATGGTGCTTCATATCCTAAATCAGTTATCGCCTTTAGGATATTTTCTCTTAAGTTTAAATCTTCAAATTTTATATTATTCATTCAAATTTCCCTTCATATATATATATTTATTATATATTTGTTATATATTTTTTTATATATTTGTACCGTACATTCTATAATTAATTATCAACTTATTAATTATAGCTTATAGAATAGGTAATTGTAAAGGCGGTTTAAAACATTTAGTGAAGTAATCTATTACATATGGAGGATATTTGTAGAATAAATTAAAAATATAGAAAAAATGAATATTTAATAGAAAAAATAAATGACTATTGACTAAGAAATATAAAATTTGTATTCTTATAAATAGACAATTTTGTTATTATGAATAAATATTGTGGAAAAGTAAATTTAAAGGATAGGTGAGACATGTTGATAGTTGTTGGCGGAATGATAGGACTTGGAAAGAGCTCAGTTGCAAAAATACTTGGAGAACATTTTAATTCAGAGGTTTTTTATGAAAGTGTAGATGATAATCCAATATTACCTTTATTCTATAGTGAAACAGAAGAAGAAATAAATAAGAAAAGATATCCATTCTTATTACAATTATATTTTTTAAATACAAGATTTAAAAGCATAAAGGAAGCTTTAGTACATAATAATAATGTATTAGATAGATCAATTTATGAAGATTGGTATTTTGCAAAAAAGAATATGGAACTTGGTAGAATATCAGAGCTTGAAATGTCTATATATGAAAATTTATTAAATAATATGATGGAAGAACTTGAGGAGTTACCAAAGAAGGCACCAGATATAATGGTTTATTTAAAAGGATCATTTGAAACAGTATTGGAAAGAATTAAACTTAGAGGTAGAGAGTTTGAAATAGATGATAATCTAAGAGAGTATTACGAATTTTTATGGAAAGATTATGATGCTTGGGTAGATAATCATTATAAAGCATCAGATGTACTAATAATCGATATGGATAAAATGGATGTAGTAAATAATGAATCTGATAAAGAAAAGTTGGTTAAATTAGTACAAGCTAAAGTGAAAGAAGTTAGAGAAAAAGGCGAGATTGTATAATATTAGTACAAGCTAAAATAAAAGAAGTTAAATAAGAAGAAAAAATGGTATAATAACGTAAAATTATTTTATAAAGGGAGATGTGGAATATGGGTTTATTAGGTGGAATATTGGGAAATGCTTCAGAAGTTTCAAGAGATTCTGTTATTAAGGATTTTGGTAAATTAATTGCAAGTGGAGAAAGTATTGAAAAAGCATACAAGCTTATAAGAGATACATTTATCTTTACAGATAAAAGGCTTATAATGGTAGATGTTCAAGGTGCTACAGGAAAGAAGGTAGAATATCATAGTATACCTTATAAAAGTATAACTCATTTTTCAGTAGAATCATCAGGACATTTTGATTTAGATTCAGAACTTAAAATATGGATTTCAGGTACAGCACAGCCTATACAAAAGCAATTTACTAAAGGCGTAGATATATATGAAATACAAGCTATTTTAGCACAAGCAGCTTGTAGGTAGAAAAAAGATGGTGATATATTTATCACCATCTTTTAATTTTATCTAAAAGAATTTACAGATGCATCTGATGGCATTCTAAGATCACCACGAGGACTTAAGGATATTGTTCCAACTTTAGGACCATCAGGAAGGGCACTTCTTTTAAATTGTTGAGAGAAGAATCTCCATAAGAATTTATCTAACCATTTTTCTATTGTTTCTTTTGAATAATCACCTTTAAATGCATGTTCTGCTAGGAAGAGAATTCTTTCCTTTGAAGAACCATGTTTCATAAAGTGATATAAGAAGAAATCGTGTAATTCATATGGACCAACTATATCTTCTGTCTTTTGAGTTATCTCACCAGTAGTTTCGTCCTTTGGAAGAAGTTCAGGACTTACTGGAGTATCTAATATATCAAGTAAAGTATCTTTTACTATTTTAGTAGATTCATGTTGAGCTACATAATTTACTAGATATCTAACAAGGGTTTTTGGTATTGAAGGGTTAACAGAGTACATAGACATATGATCTCCATTATAAGTACACCATCCAAGGGCAAGCTCAGATAAATCTCCAGTACCAACTAAAATACCGCCTTCTTTATTTGCTATATCCATAAGGATTTGCGTTCTTTCTCTTGCTTGAACATTTTCATAAGTAACATCATGTATATCTTTATCATGGCCAATATCTTCAAAATGTTGAAGAGCTGAATTTACTATATTTATTTCTCTTAAATCACAACCAAGTTCTTTGCAAAGGATTAATGCATTATTGTATGTTCTATCTGTTGTGCCAAATCCTGGCATAGTGATTGTAATTATATTTTTATTATCAATATTTAAAAGCTTATAAGTCTTAACTATTACAAGTAAAGCTAATGTAGAGTCAAGACCACCTGATATTCCTATAACAGTTTTATTAAGATTTACATGTTCAAGTCTCTTAGCTAGTGCTGAAGCTTGTATATTAAATATCTCTTTACATCTTGCTTCCATTTCACTTTCTTTTGAAGGTACAAAAGGATGCTTATCTATGTATCTATCAAAAGAATTATTTGCTACATTATCAAAATCAAAATCTATTACCCTCACATTAAAAGGTGCAAATTTTGATGCATCTCTAAAACTTAAGTTTTTTATTCTTTCAGCTCTTAATCTAAAAGTATCAATGTCTGCATATATGACTTCATTTTCTCTTTGGAATCTTTCATTTTCTTTTAATATAGTTCCATTCTCACTAATTAATAAATGTCCACTAAATAAAAGATCTGTTGAGGATTCATGAACTCCAGCAGATGAATATATATATGCACAAATTGAACGAGCACTTTGATTAGATATTAAATTTTTTCTGTAATCTGCTTTTGAAACAAGTTCATTTGATGCAGATAGATTAAATATAATATTTGCTCCAAGAAGTGACAGGTAAGAACTTGGGGGTATAGTTACCCAAAGATCTTCACAAATCTCAGCTCCAAATGTGAAGTTATCAGATGAGAAGATTAAATCTGTTCCAAATGGAATATCTCTTTGGAATGGAAGGTCAACCTTTTGATTAACAATTCTTATACCTTCAGAAAACCATCTTTTTTCATAGAATTCACTATAATTAGGTATATATGATTTTGGAACTATTCCAAGAATTTTTCCTTTAAATAGAATGAAAGCGCAGTTATATAAAGTGCATCCTTTTAAAAGAGGCGCTCCAACAGCAATTATAATATCCGTACTTGATGTTTCAAGCATTATTGATACTAAACCTTTTAAGGACTCATTTATTAACCTATCTTGAAGAAAAAGATCACCACAAGTATATGAAGTTATACATAACTCAGGGAAAACGATAGCTTTAGCATCTTTATCTTTAGCTTCTTTAATACATTTTAGAATTTCACTTACATTATATTCAATATCAGCCACTTTCGTTTTGGGACAGGCTGATGCAACTTTTATAAAATCCATATTTATCATCTCCATTAAATAGTATGTCGTAATTAGTATTACTAGTTTATATCCTATATATAACAATAATAAGATGAAAATATTAGAAAATCAATGAAAACAAGAGAAAAGATTATAAAAGCCTCTTTAAAAGTTATATAATAACCTTTAAAGAGGTTAATAAGAAATTGTAAAAAGATAATTATAAAGATATAATTAAATTATAAAGTTTAAGTATCATTACACATTTTAATGATATAATGGTAATATGTAGTAAAGGAAAAGGAGGGTAAAGAAATGCTTTTAACAGTACTTTGGATTATAGTTGCTATAGTAATGGTAGGTATTGATTTGGCTACTAGTGCATTCTTATTTTCTTGGATTGGACTTGGAGCAATAGTAGCTATGTTTGCAAATTTATTTGCATTAAGTTTTTTAGTACAAGTTATAATATTCGGTATTGTAAGTTTAATTGCAATTGGAATAGGGTATCCTTGGGCAAGGAAAAAGTTTAAAGCTAGTATAAGAACAACTCCATTAATGGAAGAAACTTATATAGGTATGATATTTGATGCAGAGGAAAGAATAGAAGATGTAGCAAGAATAAAAGTTTCTGGAATATATTGGGCTGCGGTTAATGAAGGTGAAATAATTAGAAAAGGTGATAAATTTATTATCACAGGAATACAAGGTAATAAATTTACAATAAATAAATATAAAGGGGAGGAATAATAATGGTAGGACTTATAATTGCAATAGTACTAATAGTACTAATATTGATTATTATTTTATCATCAATAAAAATCGTTAATACAGGATATCTGTATGTAGTAGAAAGGTTTGGACAATTCCATAGGGTATTAGAACCAGGATGGCATGTAACAATTCCATTTGCTGATTTTGTAAGAAGAAAGGTTTCTACAAAACAACAAATAATTGATGTACCACCACAAACTGTTATAACTAAGGATAATGTTAATATATCAGTAGATAACGTTATATTCTACAAGCTTTTAAAGGCTCAAGATGCAGTGTACAATATCGAAGACTTTAGATCAGGTATAGTATATTCAGCAACAACTAACATAAGAAATATAATAGGTAATATGACTTTAGATGAGGTTTTATCAGGAAGAGATAAGATAAATCAAGAATTGCTTATTATAATTGATGAAATAACAGATGCATATGGAATAAAGATACTTTCAGTAGAAATTAAAAATATAATCCCACCAGCTGAAATACAAAATGCAATGGAAAAGCAAATGAAAGCAGAAAGAGATAAGAGAGCTATGATCCTTCAAGCTGAAGGGGGAAGACAATCTCAAATTGAAAAAGCTGAAGGAGAAAAGCAAGCTAGAATATTAGATGCAGAGGCGCAAAAGGAAGCACAAATTAGAAAAGCGGAAGGTTTAAAAGAATCTCAACTTCTAGAAGCAGAAGGTAAAGCTAAAGCAATAGAAGCTATAGCAATTGCTGAATCAGAAGCTGTAAGAATGATAAATGCAGCAATTATAGAATCAGGTACTGATGAGAGAGTTATTGCATTAAAGCAAGTTGAAGCTTTAAAAGAAATGGCTACAAATCCTGCAAATAAATTAATATTACCAAATGAAACATTATCATCACTTGGAAGTATTGCAGCAATTGGGGAAATGTTAAAAGATAGCAAAAATTAGAAAAAACCTCTAGAGAATTAATTCTCTAGAGGTTTTTTATATTAACATTGTGTAAAAGTTTCTAAATATGGTTGAAAACTTGGGAAATAAAATAATAATATAAGTATATATTATCAAATATAAGTATGTTTTATAATAATATAAGGATATCTTATCGTAAGGAGGTTATATGAGGAAGAAAATAGTTTTCAGTCTATTTGTGGTAGTATTAGCTATGATGTTTACTGGTTGCACAGGAGATAATAAGGTAGAATCAAAAAGTTCTTCTGAGAATAGTAATGAAATAAAAGATTCAGGTAAGAATGTTTCTTTAAATATAGATCTATCTGGTATAGATGATGTTAAGAAAAGTGCAAGTGGAATGGATGAGTTAATAGAAGGATATAAAAACATTGAAAGTGGTTTAAATAAAAATAAAGAAAATATAGAAGATAAATTAAAGAATAATAATAAATCTGTAAAGAATAATACTGTTCTTGGACATGAAGATAAAGTTACAGGAACATTAAAAGAATTGCTTAATAAATAAAAAAGAAAACTTCAAGTTTTTATTTTCTTGAAGTTTTCTTTTTTATTTATTGACTTCATTACTTTAACGTGATAAAGTAATGAAGTGAGGAGGGATATAAATGAGAAAGACAGTACTTAATTTATTAATTTGGATTTTAGTTATTATTATTGGTTTTGGATTAGTACATATTCTAAATCAGAATAATAAAAAGAAAGATGAAAATGTACTTATAGTAGGTTATGATGATACATTTGTACCTATGGGATTTATAAATAATGATGGACAGGTAGTGGGTTTTGATATAGATTTAGCAAAAGCAGTAGGAAAAAAGATACATAAAGAGATAAAATTTCAGCCAATAGATTGGACAATGAAAGAAACAGAACTTAGAAATGGAGATATAGATTTAATTTGGAATGGATACTCAGTTACAAAGGAAAGAGAAGAACAAGTGGATTTTTCAAATCCTTATATTAGTGATCGTCAAGTAATAATAGTTAGATCTAATTCAAATATAAAAGATAAAAAGGATTTTAAGAATAAAAAAATAGGAGTTCAAGCAGCATCAAGTGCTTCAGATGCAGTAATGAAGGATTCAGAATTTGTAAAATCTCTAAGTGGAGGTAACTTTATATCATATCAATCTAATAATGATGCATTAATGGATTTAGATGCAGGAAGAATAGATGGGGTAGTAGCAGATGAAGTTCTTGCAAGGTATTATATGAACGCACGTGGTACTGATAAGTATAAAGTTTTAAATGATAATTTTGGTAGCGAATACTTTGCAGTAGGGATTAAAAAAGGAAATGAAAAATTAAAAGATGAGATAAATTTAGGGTTAAAAGAAGTAATAAGTAATGGAACAGCAAAGAAAATATCAGAGAAGTGGTTTGGAAAAGATATCGTAATTAAGGGGGAGACTAATGATGAATTTTGAAATATTAATAGATCAATTAATGAGTGGGCTTAAGATTACTCTTTCAGTATTTATATTAACCTTAATACTTTCTATACCTATTGGAATTATAGTTGCAATATTAAGGGTTAAAGGAAATAGATTAACTAAGAGAATTGTAGATTTGTATATTTTAATTATGAGGGGAACACCATTATTATTACAAATAATATTTATATTCTTTGGACTTCCTTTAGTTGGAGTTAGATTTGGAAGATTTACTGCTGCGATAGTGGCATTTGTATTAAATTATGGTGCATATTTTGCAGAAATATTTAGAGCTGGTATTGAAGGTGTTGATGATGGACAATTAGAAGCCTGTGAAATGCTTGGTCTTTCAGAATTTGATGTTTATATTAGAATAATTCTTCCACAAGCTTTTAAGAAGGTAATTCCTCCAGTTGGAAATGAAGTAATAAGCTTAATTAAAGATACAGCTCTTGTGTATATAGTAGGATTACAAGATATATTAATGGTCGGTAAAATAGCTACTAATAGAGAAGCGTCATTATTTCCACTAGTTATAGTTGGAATTTTATATCTTATATTAGTTATAGTATTAACTAACGTATTTAAAAAATTAGAAAAGAAATATAATTACTATAAATAGGAGGAAATTATATGTTAGAGGTTAAAGGAATTAAAAAGAGTTTTGGGAAAAATGATGTATTTAAAGATTTAGATTTAGTAATAGATAAAGGGGAAACTGTTGTAGTTGTTGGAAGATCTGGAGAAGGTAAGACTACATTATTAAGATGTATAACAAGTCTTGAAAAATGTGATGATGGACTTATAAAGATAGATAATAAGGTATTTTGCAAAAATGGTGTATATGTAGATGGTAAAGAATTAAAGGAAGTTAGAAAAGATATAGGGGTTGTATTTCAAAATTTTAATTTATTCCCTCACATGACTGTTTTAGAAAATATAATTGAAGCACCTATAAGAGTTTTAAAGGAGAGTAAGGAGAGTGCGATAAAAAAGGCAAGAGAAATATTAAAAAGTCTTTCAATGGAAGATAAAGAAAATAATTATCCTTTCGAATTATCAGGTGGACAAAAACAAAGAGTTGCTATAGCAAGAGCTCTTGCTATGGAACCAAAAGTTCTATGTTTTGATGAACCAACATCAGCACTTGACCCTAAAACAACAATAGAGGTTGGAGAAATTATAAAAAAACTAAATGAAGAAGGAATAACAATAATGATAATAACCCATGATATTAGTTTTGCAAATATGGTTGCAAAAAGAGTGTTAAAGATGGAAGATGGTAAGCTTCAATAGTAATTCTATTGGAGCTTTTTTGAGTAAAAAATAAATCAGAGTAAAATGATAAGAATTTATCTAAAATCTATTGACTTCGATTATTAAATGAGGTATATTATTAACAAATAAAGATTATCGATTGGAAAGAGGAGAGAAATTATGAAAATTAATATAATATATCATTCATCAACAGGAAACACAGAAGAAATGGCAAACTTAATTGCAAAGGGTGCAAGAGAAGAAGGGGCAGAAGTAAACTTAATTACAATGGACGGAGCATCAATAGATGATGTTAAAAACTGTGATGTTGTACTACTTGGATCACCAGCAATGGGAGCTGAAAATTTAGAAGAAACAGAAGTAGAACCATTTGTTGAATCAATAGAAGGAGATGTTTCAGGAAAGAAGATGATTTTATTTGGATCATTTGGATGGGGCGGTGGAGCCTTCATGACAGAATGGGAAGATAGAATGTTAGATGCGGGAGCAGAACTTTTAGAAAGAGAAGTTGTAGTTAAAGAGTTACCAGAAGGCGAAGATGCGGACAAACTAGTTGATTTAGGTAAGAGAATCGCAAAATAATAATAAAATAGTAGCACATAACTAAGACACCTTTATAGTTAATATAAGGGTGTCTTTTGTATTTTATTAGATATATAATTAATAAATTTCTAAATATGACCTTGACAAGTTTTTGAAATAATAATATACTATCAATAAGTAATGATAATCAATATCAATTGAATGAGAGAGGATGATATTTATGAAAATTAATATTATTTATTGGACAGGATCAGGAAATACTGAAGAAATGGCAAACTTAATTGCAAAGGGAGCAAGGGAAGAAGGAGCGGAAGTAAACATAAAAACTGTCGATGGGGCATCAATTGATGATGTGAAAAATTGCGATGTTGTTATGCTTGGATCACCAGCTATGGGAGCGGAAGTTATAGAAGAATGTGAAATGGAACCATTCGTTGAATCAATAGCAGGGGAAGTCTCAGGAAAGAGCATGGTTTTATTTGGATCCTATGGATGGGGAACTGGAGAATGGATGACAGCATGGGAAGATAGAATGTTAGATGCAGGAGCTGATCTTTTAGAAAGAGAAGTAATAGCTAATGAATTCCCAGAAGGAGAAACTGCGAATAAATTAATTGAGATTGGTAAAAATATAGCTAAAAGATAATTAAGGAGTGTTGAAGATGGAGATAAAAATTAAGCAGTTTATGAGTAAATTAAAGGATATGAATAATATTGAATATTTTGATAAATATATGTTATTTTTATTAGCACCAGTAGTTGGTGGCTTAAAGCCATCTTCAACAATAACTTTAAAAAAGGATAGTAAAGAATATCTTGTATGGAATAATTATAAAAAAACATTTTTAAATAAGATAGGATTAAAACATGTCGTACTAAGGGAAGATGACAAAGCAATAATTTTACTAATATATTCAGAGAAAAATTTAGAGAAATTTATAAATAATAAAGAAACAAAAGAATTTTTATTAAAGCTTGAATATAATCTTCAAGATAATTTAGATAGTATTTTAGATAAATTAGTACAAAGATATAATAGATTCCATTGTCCTCATGAACTTGGAGTATTTTTAGGAATTCCTCTAGAAGATGTTATAGATTTTATGGAGTGTACTACTAAAAAATGTTTATTATGTGGTTACTGGAAGGTATTCAATAATTCTGATAATGCATTAGAGATATTTAATAATTATAATAGATCTAAGGAATTGGTTTTAGATAGTGTGATTTTTGATGCGAAGTCAGAAGAAATCATTTTATCACTACAGAATGAATTTAAAGTAGTAAGTTAAAGGAGCTATAATACAGCTCTTTTTTTTATTAACACAATATTATTAGTAAGTTAATAAAAAATTAAAAATAATAATGGTGAATAAATAAGTTATTTAAAGTATTCTATAACTAACGATAGTATTTTTAATATAGTTAAATTTAAGTTGAAAAAATGGCTTATATACAAAGATTATAGCTTAAGGGTTAGTTTCTAATAAATTAAATAAGATATATAATAAGAGGTAGACTTTAATTAAGGGGGAAGTATGATGGAAGAAAGAAAAGAAGGCGTTAGTGATATTTTTCCCCATAGAAATAATTTAAAAATTAGATTAATATGGGAATCAGCACTTATAGGATTAATAACAGGATTAGTTGTTGTTGCAAATAGAGTGTTAGTTGAAAAATTATCACCTTTGCTTAGTAATTTTTACACTTATTCAAAAGGTCATCCATTAACAATATTATTAGTTTTTGTGATACTTGGAATAATGGGATTTTTTGTTGGATGTTTGGTAAAAAGTGATCCTATGATTTCAGGTAGTGGTATACCTCAAGTTGAAGGCATACTTATGAAAAGGCTTGATGCTAACTGGTTAAGAGTTTTAGTATACAAATTTGTAGGTGGAACTATGGCGCTAGTTGCAGGGTTATCTGTAGGACGTGAAGGTCCATCAGTACAGATGGGGGCTTCTGTAGGGCAAGGTTTCTCAAAGGTATGTAAAAGATTAAATATTGAAGATAAATTCTTAATGACAAGTGGTGCTAGCGCAGGTCTTGCAGCGGCATTTAATGCACCTTTATCAGGTGTTATTTTTGCATTAGAAGAAGTTCATAAAAACTTTTCTCCGCTAGTGCTTTTATCTGCTATGTCAGCTTCAATTGCAGCAGATTTTATGTGTAAGAATTTTTTAGGGATTAAACCAGCACTTGGATTTTCAAATGTTGATGTATTTCCACTTAAATATTATTGGGCCTTAATACTTCTTGGAGTTTTAGTAGGTATTACTGGAGTAGCTTTTAGCAAGGGGATATTAAAGACTCAAGATATATATGCAAAATTTACAAAGGTTCCAGTACAAGTTAAGGTTATGATACCATTTTTGTGTGCAGGATTAGTTGGACTTACAGCACCTATTCTATTAGGGGGAGGACACTCTCTTATTATGAGTTTAGTTGATGGTGGATTTACAATAAAGGTATTATTAGTATTTTTAATAGTTAAATATTTATTTACATTTATAAGTTTTGGATCAAATGCACCAGGAGGTATATTCTTTCCATTACTTGTATTAGGAGCTATAGTTGGAAATATCTTTGGAGTTATTGTTTGTAAAACAGCTAATATTCCTATGATATATGTAATTAATTTTATAATATTTGCAATGGCAGGTCACTTTGCATCAATAGTAAAGGCACCTATTACAGGAATTATTTTAATTACTGAAATGTCAGGGTCTTTTGAACATTTACTTGCGCTTACTATAGTAGTAATTGTTTCATACGTTACATCAGACATTCTAAAATCAGAACCAATATATGAAAGTTTATTAGAGAAGAGACTTAAAAATTGTGATGGTTCAGAGTGTGAAAGTGATTGTACAGCATATGTTAAGAAAACACTTTTAGAATTATCTGTATTTATGGGCAGTAAAGTTGAAGGAAAGTTAATCAAGAATATAAATTGGCCAAAAGAGTGTCTTTTAGTTGCTATTAAAAGAGGTGGAAAAGAGATAATTCCAAAAGGAGGTACAGAAATAATATCAGGAGATTTGTTGGTAGTTCTTGTAGATGAGGATAAAGCGGCAGATGCATTATCAAAGTTACAAACATTATCTTCAAAAATAGAGATAAAGCAAGAATTATAATATAATATTTTGGATATACTAAAAGGGCTAGGAGAGTTTTCCTAGCCCTTTTAGTATGAATCTAATAAAAAAGGTGTGATTAAATGGCTATTTTAATAGATGTGAATAATATCAAAGATAAAAATAAAGAGAACAATAAATTTGAATTAAATAAATTCGTATCTGTTATAGCATTTATAATAAGTATATTTATTGTAAATTTGATTCTTGAAATTATAGATACTATTATTGATATATCTGGTTTTTTTGGTGAGTTTTATGATCTAGTAACAATATTATTAGCATTATTACTAACATACATTTATTTGAGGAGAAAATACATAAGTAAAAAGCATGACGATAAAGAATTCATTAATTTAAATAAAAATAGTGATAAAAATTTAAGTGAAGTAGTACCTGAAGTGCTAAGTAATTTAGATAATAACAATTATATATTAAAAAATTTTAGCTTTAATAGTAAAAAGGGGATAAATCATATTGATACACTTGTGGTAAATAAATCAGGTGTTTTTGTAATATATATAAGGTACGATAAAGGAAGAATTAATGGAAATGCAAAGGAAAATAAATGGATATTATCTAATGATAACGAGGATAAAAAGATAAATAATCCAATAACCGTAGTAAATAGGCAAAGGGACAGATTAAAGGGATATTTAAGAGAATTAGGATGCAATATAGATATAAAATCAATAATATATTATGCAGATAATGATTTAGAGTTGAATGTAAGATATAGTCTATCAGATGTTTACATATTTAATAAGATATTTAAAGATAATCTTATAGAGTATATAGAGTCCTATAAAGGTGAAATAAAAATGAGTTCTGAAGATTTAATAGATATAATTCTTAAAATAAAATAGAAAAATACTCTGAATATGGTATGCATATTCAGAGTATTTTTCTATTTATTTTTTAATAAATCATTTAAAGCATCATATGAAAAATCTATTATTTCACCACAGCCAACTTTACTTCTTTTTAAGTCTACACATATTTCTGAATTATATTTTTCTCTTACTCTATTCATAAGGCTTCTAGAATATAACCTAGCATCATTTTTTTCTGAAGTATCATTTCTTCCCTTTAGATATCCTATAATTAATACAGCAGCATTAACAGCACCACAAAGGCTACCAACTGTTATTCCTGTTCCCATTCCGCTACCTAAAGAAATGGGGATATCTGTATTGTGTTCCTCATTATAGGATTTTATTATAGATTCAGCGCAAGTGTATCCTTGGCTATGATATTCTGATGGTTTTGTCATTATACATCTCTCCCTTAATAGTTCTTTTGCTTCATTAACTTAATATATATAATATCCAATAAATACATTTTTTTCTGTGACATTGTCACATATAAATGTTAATATTTAATTATAATAAATTATGGAGTTATTTTAATGATAAATAAAGAAAAATTATCTTACTTAAAAGAATTTTTACCATTTTTCAATGAATTATCTAAAGATGAATTAAATAAGCTACTATCAATAAGTAAGGTGCAAAGCTATTCTAAAGGAGATTTAATAAACTCTAAGTATTCAGCAAGTTGTTCTGGTATTATACTTGTTTTAGATGGACAACTTAGAAGTTTTATACATTCAACTTCTGGTAAAGAAATTACTATTTTTAGATTATTAAGCAGAGATTTTTGTCTACTGTCTGCAGCGTGTGCATTTAAAGATATATCTTGTGATGTAAGTATTGAAGTAGAAAAAGATTCATTAGCGTTAATTATAAATGGAACTTATTTTAAAAAATTATCTGATTCTAATACAGCTGTTCAAAAATTCTTGCTTGATTTAACACAGGATAAGTTCTCAGAAGTAATGTGCTTAATTGAAGATATAGTTTTTCTAAGGTTTGATAAAAGACTTAGTAAATTTTTAATGAATGAATCATTTCTTCAAAATAATACTACTATAACTATAACTCATGATACTATTGCTAACAACTTAGGATCTGCAAGAGAAGTAGTTAGTCGTATGTTGAAAAAATTTGAGTCGGATAACATAATTAAAATTCATAGAGGTAAAATAGAGATAATAGATAGACTTAAGTTATATGATCTATCTAAATAAATTTTAGAGTATTCAATCTCAAAATTAAGTGTATAAAATATTAAAAGGACTTTTTCTTGCGTGAAAAAGTCCTTTTATCTACAGAGTGAGTGAAGATTAGATATACTAGTTTAGTTTAAAATGGTATATCTGAATTTGAAGCCAGCTCTAAATCATCTTCTTTAGAATCTTTCTTAGTATTAAATCCTATAAATTCAAAGCTCTCTGCAATTATATCTGTATTGTAAATTGTATTTGATTCATCCTTATTAAAAGCATTTCTTTTAATATATCCAGTAATTCCAATTTTACTACCTTTTTTGCCATATTCACAAAGAACTTCAGCACCTTTATCAAATATTATAAAAGGTATAAAATGAGTAGTTTTACCTATTCTATCATCTACAGCTAAAATACAACGAGAATATGGGAGTCCTTTATCTTTAGAATAATTAATTTCAGGATCTCTTATTAAATTTCCAACCAATAAAACTTTGTTCATAAAAAATCACTCCTTAGTGTTTTAATTCATTAAGGAGTATTATCACTTTTTATAATAAATATACGAACTAATGTTTGTATATTTAAAATTATTTTTTATATTTATATATGTTGTTTTATCGATATTAATATTTTTATGAGCATTAAAGTACCTAGCTAAAAAGAATATAGCAGTATACTTAATTTTATTTTTTCTATTTTATCAGAAAGCAAATAAGGGGATAATAAAATTTTTATGAAGGTACTTATATTGTGTTGAAAATATAGTGAATATATGTTCAAAAAAATCAAAATAAAAGTATAAAATTTGATAAAATAAGAAAAATAAATATTGAATTAGTAAAACTTGCAATTGTATTCTTGTAAAAATCAAATGTATCATAAGGAAATACATTAAAAATATTTGCAAATTAATAAAAAATGAATAAAAAAGTAATAGTTTTTTGATAAATTGATAATTAAATAATGATTTTAATAGATAAATTTTATCAAAATATTAATTAGATTAAAAAAAATCTATAAATGACTTGAATTCACTTTCATAAAATGGTATAGTCTTTACATAAGCAAAAGATATTTTAAAGAATTTTTGCAAGATTTAAATTGCAAAATTCACTAAATGACATAACAAATGAAAAGGGGAATTTACTATGACAACATCAAATACATCTGTTAACAAGAGTAGATTAAAGCACCCACCAGGTCTATATCTATTATTTTTAACAGAAATGTGGGAGAGATTTAGTTACTACGGATTAAGATCACTTTTAATGCTTTATTTAACAGTGAGCTTTGTACAAGGTGGTTTAGGATTTAGTGTAAGTTCAGGAGCACTTATATATGCGGTATATACAGGTTTTACATATTTTACTCCAATAATTGGAGGATGGATTGCAGATAATTTCTTAGGTCAAAAGAAATCAATAATAATCGGTGCATCTATAATGGCAATAGGTAACTTTATGTTATTTATAGATAGCAGTAGAATAGGACTTTACATAGGACTAGCATTATTAATAATAGGTAATGGTTTCTTTAAACCAAATATATCAACAGTAGTTGGTCAACTTTATGATAAAGAGGATAAGCGTAAGGATTCAGCCTTTACAATATTCTATATGGGTATAAATGTAGGATCATTAATAGCACCTTTAATATGTGGGTTATTAGCAGAAGACATCTTTGCAAAGACAGCAAATGGCGCAATTATAGAATATGGATTTAAATATGGTTTCTTAGCAGCTGCTATAGGAATGATACTTGGACAAATAATATTTATGATATTCTCACCTAAGTATTTAGCACATGTAGGTGAAGCACCAAAGGAAAGAACAAAAGAACAAAAGCAAGTTAGTAATGAACCTTTAACTAATCAAGAAAAGAGAAGAGTAGCTTCTATATTCATATTAGCATTCTTTGTTATTTTCTTCTGGACAGGATTTGAACAAGCAGGAAGTTCATTAACAATGTTTACTCAAAAGTTAACTAATAGAGATTTATTTGGAATGACAATTCCAGTTGCATGGTTCCAATCAGTTAATCCAGTATTTGTACTTCTTCTTTCACCAATATTAGCTAAATTATGGTTTAGATTAGCAAATAGAAAAAAAGGAGATTTACCAGTGCCAGTTAAAATGGCAATGGGTATGATTATCCTAGGTATTGGATTCTTATTTATGGTAGGAGCATGTATATCAATTGGAGGAGCAGAAAATCCAGTAGCTAAGGCTAGCATGTGGTGGGTAGTATTAACATACTTCTGTAACACAGTTGGAGAATTATGTTTATCACCAATAGGATTATCAATGGTATCAAAACTTGCACCTATTAAATATGCATCATTATTAATGGGTATGTGGCTTGCAGCATCAGGAATAGCTAATCTATTAGCAGGGGTTGTTGCATCAAGAATGGAAGCACTTGGACCTATGGAAATATTCGGTTCAATATCAGCTGTATGTATAGCATTAGGATTAGTATTATTACTATGCAGTAAAAAAATTACGAAATTAATGGAATAGAATGAAATTTTGGCTATCTTCAATATTGAAGATAGCCTTTTTTTATTTTTATAATTTAAAAACAATCTTTCTTTATATTGTAAATAATATACCGATACATTTGACAAGTATAATAGCTAAGAATACCATAATTAAAGAATATAATTTAGTGTTTTGGAGGGAAATGTAATGAAAAAAATGAGTACAAATATGCTTGTTATGATAGCAATGCTTTCAGCATTAGTTTTTTTAGGAACTTATATACACATCGAAATTCCAATAGGTGGAGGAGTTTCAATGATTCACTTAGGAACAACCGTAATATTTATAGTTGCAGTATTAATAGGAGAGAAGGCTGTTATTCCAGCTGCTATAGGAAGTGCTCTTATGGATGCCTTAACTCCAGCTTTTGTATTATGGGTAATTCCAACCTTTATAATTAAAGGAGCAACAGGATATGTAGCTGGGAAGGTTGCATTTATGAATGGAAAAGAAGGTAGAAGTACAATTCAAAATATAATAGGGTTTATATTAGGTGGGTTAGTATCATTAGTTGGATATTTTATTGTAAATTGGGTAATCTTTAAAGGATGGGAAGGTGCTGTAACATCCCTTTTAACTTCAATTACAACAACTGTAATTGGTATAGTTATAGCAGTTCCTTTATCAATGGCTGTAAAAGCAGCAACAAGAGGATTTATTGAAAGAATTAACTAATATAGAAGATAAGAAATGGAGAGAAAAATTTTGAAAAAGCCTATAAAAAGAGCTCTTATAATACACAGTTTATGTAGCGTAGGGAAAGCATCACTTACAAATATTATTCCTGTAATGAGTATTAGAGGTGTTGAGGCATGTCCTATACCATCCATTATATTATCAACTCATACAGGTGGATTTAATCCAATTGCTAGACTTGATAGTCAAAATTTTATAAAAGAAGCAACGGATTGTATAAGAGATAATAGAATAAACTTTGATTTAACCCTTATAGGATATTTAGGGGGAGTAGATAAGATACAAGAAACTATAAGCTATCTAAAGGAAAATAGAGAAGGAATAGTTGTATTAGATACTATATTTGGGGATAATGGCAAGCTTTACAATGGATTTACAGAAGAATACGTAGAGTATATGAGAGAACTTTTAAAGCTTAGTGATATAATTACACCAAATTTTACTGAAGCATTATACCTAACAGGAAGAGATGTTTCTGATATAGATAATTTTAATGAGGAAAATATAAAAGATGTAATTTATGACTTAAGAAAAATTGGAGCGAAAAATATAGTTATAACTTCTGTACCATGTAATAATATTGGAATAGGGGTAGCAGTTTGTGATGGTGAAAATATAAGGATTTTATGTCATGAAAAATTATCTAAATCATATCCGGGAACAGGAGATATCTTTACAGCAGTACTTTCAACTGAGATTTTAAAAGGAAATAATTTATTAGATGGAATTGATAAATCAGCAGAATTTGTTAAAGAATGCATAAAATATAGTATGGAATATGATTATCCTACAAAAGAAGGTGTACTTTTAGAAAAGCAATTATATAAATTATTATAAAAGACTATGTGTAAATTAGAATTTACACATAGTCTTTTTATGATTTTAATAGTAATCTTTATAAGGGAAATAATATAATAAAAGCATCTCTATTATTATCTTTTATTAAATTTTGATATATAAAATGTTATTATTAGCGTTAATGCATAATCAAAAATGATAAATGCAACTTGAGCTACAATTAATAATATCCATAATGGAAGTGCTGAAGGAATAGGTCCAGCAAAAGAAATAAATATAAAGTATCCTATGAATAACATTATGTTAGAAAATACTAATTTTAAAAGTATCTCTAAAGGAATATTCCTAAGCTTCTCAATGTAGAATTTAACTAAACCAAAGATTCCAAAATATAAAATAAAAGGAATCATTATATCTAGAGGAATAATTAAAAATCCTATAATAGAAGATGCTATATATACAAATATACCTAATTTAATATTACTTCTCATAATTGCAATAGGCACATAGCATGATGAAATTGTAAGTATAGCAAAAGTATTTATTGGTATAATCAAATTAATAGATAAAGTAATAACAGTTAATGTAACTAATATTCCACCTAGAGTTATATCTTTAGTTTTTAAATTATTCATAAATCACAATCTCCCAATATTTATTAGCAGCAGCCGATTAAATCGCCACCAAAACATTCGCAAAGACTATCTAAACACCAAAGGTCTAAACAGCAGCTGCATGCATTGGCACCACCTGCACTAGAAGTTCTATATGGATTTCCATAATTATTTGCTCTTGAATTTATTTGGTTTAACGCCTGTCTATATTCAAAGTTGTTTGGATCCATGTTAACAGCTGTTTGAAGATGTTGAAGTCCTGAATCAAACCAACCTTTTTGAACATGACATATACCCATTAAAAAGTTCCATTCTGCATTTCTATTAGAAATAGAATTTAATTTAGTCTCAGCAGCGCCTATATTTCTAGTTTGAATAAGTCTTCTAATTTCTTGGAATGCATAAGCATCACTAGAATTTGAATTATTATAACTATTATTAGCTCCACTATTATTATTTGAATTGGTTTTTCCTTTTGTTAGCATATCATAAGCTTGATTTATTTCAGCAAGTTTTTCTTGAGCTAAATCCTTAAGTGGATTATCACCGTATTGATCAGGATGATATTGCTTAACAAGCTTTCTATATGCACTTTTGATTTCTTCTTGAGATGCGCCTTCTTTTACGCCAAGTACTTCATATGGGTTCATTTTATAATTCACTGCCTTTCTTTTTACACTTACATTTATTCGTAGTATTTATGTATTTATCCATCATTCCAAGATTGATGATATTTTCTAAAATTTCTTTGTTTCTATTAAGCGGAAGTTTATCAAGAATTTCTTTGCATGTAGATGCACAGCTAAATATACTAAATTCTAGCCGTTGTTTAATTCCTTCCAAAAATTTTTCATAAGGTAAGCTATCCTTATTATATAGAAAATTAATAGGATTAAATTTATTATCCTTCATATCTTGTTCTAAATCATCTAAAGCATCCATTAGATATATCCATTTTCCAAGAGAATAACCAAAACGATAAAGTTCTGATCTAAGTTCTTTAGAATCATCTTTAAATTCATAAGGGAATTTCTCTAATATAACACCAACTATAATACTAAAAGGATCACATATCTCATCTATATACTTAAAATCTTTAGTATTTTCTAGTCTTGTAAGTTCCTTTAAATTATCCTCAATTACTGAGTTTATATCAACTATAGAAGAGGGGAAATTCTTATAATAAGGCTTCATACATGTTAAAGAGAATTTACTCTTTAATGAATTATCATCATTAACATCATCTAATAGCTTATAGTAAACAAGTGATACATTCATACTAGCTGCATAGTTTATAGCTGTATTATTTAATAATACAGGTTTCTTTTTTGCAGGGTGAGCCATACATCTTTTTAGTTCAATATTTAAATCTTCTTTAATTAGTCCATCTAAAAGCAATGCTAAAAATGTCATATCATAATTTAATGTCATTCTTGGAAGATTACCATATAGCTCTTTTATAGCAAAGCAAACCCCACAGTAATAGCTCTTAAATTGATTATATTCTCTGATTTTTAGTTCAGGTTTTAGAGGAGTTACGTAACCAAACAATAAAAAACACTCCTTTAAAAATTGTTATAAAGCTATTATACAATAAGTTTAATATTTAAAACAGTATTTATGAATAGAAAGAAAATAGTATTAATAATTCTATAGGTAATACATAAGACAAAAATATATTTATATAAGTTGTTAATGAAAATATTAGGCTATAAAAAATTTAATTATTGATTTTAGCTATTAAGAATTATTTAGAATTCAAAGCTTAAAAATTATTGTTGAAAAATATATACGATTACATTTATTGAAAAGTGAATTTTAAACTATTTGTAAAGAATGTGGTAAAATATTTGATTTTAATACATATATTGGTATAATAATAAATGACTATTAGTCATATAAAGGGGTGATGATAAGTGAATAAGTTTGGTAAGTGGATCTCTAATAATACTAAAATAGTATTAATATTAACTGTTATATTAATAATTCCAGCGATTTTTGGAGTTATAAATACAAGAATTAATTACGATATTTTAAGCTACTTACCACAGGATTTGGATTCTACTAAAGGTCAAAAGGTTTTAGATGATGTCTATTCAGATGCCGCAACATCAATGCTTATAATAGAGGGGATGAAAGATAAAGATGTTGTGGAACTTAAAGACAAAATTAAAAACGTTAAAGGTGTAGAAAATGCCATTTGGGTAGATGATGCATTAGATATTTCTGTACCAAAGGACATGCTTCCAGATGCTGTGAAAAATCAATTGTTTAACGAAGATACAACTATGGTAATTATTAAGTATAATAATTCTTCAGCATCAGAAAGTACGTTAAATGCAATTGGTGAAATAAAATCTATGACAAATAAGCAATGCTTCCTAAGTGGGATGTCTGCAATACTTAAAGATACAAAGGACTTGGCAGATAAAGAAACTCCATTTTATGTAATATTAGCAGTAATTATTTCTTTAATAGTTTTATTAATCTCCATGGAGTCTACATTTGTACCTATAATATTTTTAGTTTCTATAGGGATTGGAATATTGTTTAACCTTGGAACAAACATTATATTTGGTGAAATATCTTATATAACAAAAGCTTTGGCCGCAGTATTACAACTAGGAGTTACTATGGATTACTCTATATTCTTAATGCATAGATATGAGGAAGAACTTACAAGGTTTGAAAATAAGAAAGATGCTATGTCAGAAGCTATATCTACAACAATGCTATCTATTTCAGGTTCTTCTTTAACGACAATTGCAGGATTTTTAGCGCTATGTGCTATGGATTTAACACTTGGAAAAGACATTGGTATGGTTATGGCAAAGGGAGTTGTGCTAGGTGTTATTTGTTCTGTAACAGTGCTTCCGGCTATAATACTAACATTTGATAAATTGATTCATAGATATAAACATAAGACTATAATTCCAAATTTTGATAAGTTATCAAAGATTGTAACTACTCATTATAAAGTCTTTATAGGTGTATTTTTAGTTCTTTTAGTACCTGCTATATTTGGCTCTAGAAATGCTAAAGTCTATTATAACTTAGATGAAACATTACCTAAGGATATGCCATCTATAGTTGCAACAAACAAACTAAAAGATAAGTTTAATATGATGACAACACATTTTATTTTGGTAAATGATGATGTTAAGCCCTATAAGATAAAAGAAATGACAAATAAAATAGAGGATATAGAAGGAATTACATCTGTAATTTCTTATGATAAATTAATAGGTCCAGCTATTCCAGAAGAGTTCATACCAAAAGATATAAGAGAAATATTTAAAAAGGGTGGATATAATCTTATACTTGCAAATTCAGAGTATAAGGCTGCTAAAGACGAAGAAAATCAGCAAATTGATGAGATTATAAGTCTAGTAAAAGGATATGATGAAAATGCATTAGTTGCAGGGGAAGGTCCTCTTACAAAAGACTTAATAACAACTTCTGATAGAGATTTTAAAATGGTATCAGTGTATTCAATAATAGCTATATTCTTAATAATCTTAATAGTATTTAGGTCAATATCAGTACCTATATTATTAGTTGCAGCAATAGAATTTGCAATATTTATAAATATGGGAATTCCTTATTATACAGGAAATGAGATACCTTTTGTAGCAAGTATAGTAATTGGTACTATTCAGCTTGGAGCTACTGTTGATTATGCAATATTAATGACATCTAGATTTAGAGAAGAGATTAGAAAAGGGCATACAAAGCAAGAAGCAATACTAATTGCAGTAAAGGGATCAGCTAAATCTATAGTTACATCAGGACTTACATTCTTTGGAGCAACTGCTGCAGTAGCTATGGTTTCAGATATGGCTTTAATTAGAAGTCTTTGTTTCTTAATTTCTAGAGGAGCACTTATCAGTATGGCAGTAATACTTTTAATACTTCCATCATTTTTATTAGTCTCTGAGGGATTAATAAATAAAACGTCAATTAAATGGAGAGAAGGTTAAGGAGAATAGAGGTAAGGGGGATATATTATGTATAAAGCAATGTCTAAAAAGGTAATAGCCTTAGTTATAATAGGATCAATGGGAGCAAGTACAGTTGCAGGAGCAGCAGAGATTAAAAAAGATGAAAGTGTCTATGTAAATCTAGATTCTAGTGGGAAGGTAGAAAAACAGACAGTAACTAATTGGATACACACAGATGAGGGGAATATAGATATAGAAGATGAATCTAATCTTAAAAATATAGAAAATATAAAAGGTGATGAGACACCAGTTCAAGACGGAAATAAATTAAAGTGGAAAATAGATGATAGTAATCTTTATTATAAGGGGGATACGGACAAAAAGCTTCCTCTTGATGTGAATATAAATTACTACTTAAATGATGAGAAAATTAAAGAAAATGAACTTGTAGGTAAATCAGGTAAAATAAAAATAGAAATAGAGCTTAAAAATAATAGTTTTAAAGATGTAAATATTAAGGGTAAAAATAGAAAAATATATACGCCACTTACAACAGCTACTGTTGTTACACTTCCAGTTGATAAATTTAAAGATGTAACAATAAATGAAGGGACTATGATTTCAGAAGGTAATAATAACGTTATAGCATTTGCTGCATTCCCAGGATTAAGAGATAGTCTAGATATAGAAACAAAAGATTTAGATATAAATCTTGAAGATAAGCTTGTTATAGAATGTTACACAGATAATTTTGAACTTGGTCCTATAATGATAACTGCAACAACAGAAGTACCAGATTTAAGTAGTTTAGAAAAGGCAGATTCACTAGCGGAGATAAAGAGTTCATTAAATAAACTAAATGATGCTTCAGATGAGCTTCTTAAAGGAACAGGGGCATTAAATGAAGGAATACTTACTGCGAAAAAGAAATTAGATGAAGGTAAGGGTGGATTAAATAATAATAGTTTAAAAGAAGCATTAGGAATAATAAAATCAGATAAGCAAATAGAAAAGGCAAATAAATTAATTGATGATGCTTATTTTGCAAAAAATATAAATACAGATAATTTTAAGAAAGTATTATCTTTGGTTACAAATGAGAATGTAAATAAAATTAATACTTTAATAAAAGATGGAGAAGGTATTTTAGAAAATAAAGAATTAATAGAGTCATCAGTCAACACATTTAAAGGTCTTTCAAATGATAATAACTTTAATAAATTATTACAAGATACATTGAAATTAAAAGAAGGTTATGAAAATATAAATCCTGAAACTTTAAAGAAATTGAATGGAATGGTATCACTATTGAGTGGACAAAATTTAATAAATGGGCAAAGTTTGATAAAGGGAGCTAAAGAAGCAAAAAATGCTGCAAAACCTATAGAGAATGTTTTATCAGGTGCAATTAGCTCATCACCAGGTGGGACATTAGATCAAAAAACAAATAATTTCTTACTTGGTATAGATTCTAAGCTTAAGAAAACTCAGAATCTTTTAAGTAATGAAAATATAAATAATATGAATATAATGGCTAAAGATATGAAAACTTACGGTTCAAGTTACTTGATATTAAAGGCGATGATTGCTAGTGATATGCAGCAAAATAAGATATCACTAGAAGAGGCAAAGGCTAAAGCAAATAAATATATTGATGCAGTATATGGTGAAAAAGGAGCGAGCCTAAAAGTTGTTATAAACAATCTTACAGCAAATGATTTTACTCAAAATCAAATGAATTTAGATGCTCAAAAGATAGCTGGATATGGAGAGCGTATGAAAGATATTATGGGCAATATTAAAGAGCTTCAAGGATTAGAACCTATAATAAGTGCAACTGATAATGTATTATCAAATTCTAATTCTAGAGGAGTAATATCTAAGTTCTATTCAAATTATAAAAGTGATAGCAATCAAAAATTAATAAAAGGGCTCGAAGATGGAATATTAAGTTTAAACTCTAATGATTTAAAAGCTATAGAAGGATTAAAGTTAAATTTAAATGATATAGCAGCAGATATAGAAGCAAATAAAATCAATATAGACTCAATAAATAAAATGATGGATGGCATAAAAGGAAATCCAGAACTACTACAAAAGATTAATAAGTTTTCTAGTGATTTAAAAAATTCACAAAGTATAATAGATGATATTCAAAAGGTTCTTTCAAAAGGAAATGGAAGTTTAAATGTTAAAGAAATTAAAGCATTAGGGGAAAAGTTAATTTCAATGCAACAAGACTTAAAAGATAGTGGAGATATTTTAAGAATAACTAAAGGTTCACTAGAAAAAAATAATGTTCAAAGAGCAAGAGAATTAATAAGTAGCTTACCTGAATTAGAAGAAGGGATAAATAATCTTGCAGAAGGAAGTACTAAACTAAATAAAGGAATGGAAGAATTCAATAAAGAAGGCATAGAGAAATTAAATGATAAGGGTGAAGAGGCTACAGAAAAAGTTGATGATTTAGTACAAGTTAAAGATGAAGTTGTAAAAATGTCAAAGGATTATGATACATTTACAGGAAAAGACAGTAAGATGGATGGAACTGTAAAGTTTATTATGAAGACAAATGAAATAAAAGTTCAAGAGCCAGAAAATAATCAAGAAGAAAAGCAAGAGGAAAGTGGCGGATTTATTAATTGGATTAAGAATTTGATAAGCGATATATTTAATTAACTATAACAAATAAGATACGAATAGAATAAAATATGTAAATTATAAGTTTTGGCATAAATATTTTGAAATTTGATTATAATAATAAAGACCTTTCAGAGAAAAGAAGGGTTACGTAGGTTTGAAGTTGCTGGTGAAAATCACCAGCTTTTTTTTATTTAAAAGCAAATTTGGAAAGGTTTATTATTTTCAATAAATTCTATAGGGAGGGATTAGACTTATATTATACTGAATATTTATAAGTTTATTGAGTTGCTTATAGATAGAAAAATGGAAAAAGATAAAAAAACTAGTTTTCAATAAAATGTTAAAAATAATCGATAATACGTAATAAGTGGCTGATATTATAATATATCATTCGTATAAATACGAATGATAATAAAAAATATAATAATAATGTTGACATGGAGTGGCGGTGGTGCTATTCTAAAATTACCAAAACAAATGTTAGAAAATAAGTAATAATATTCGTGTTTTAGAATTGGTGGAGGGGAAGAAATGGTTAATAATAGAACAATTTTCGTTGAGAAAAAAGAAGGATTTAATGTAGAAGGAAAGCTTTTATTAAATGACTTTAGAGAGAACTTAGGAATTGACAATCTAGAAAGAGTAAGGGTTTTAAATAAATATATAATAGGGGAACTTGAAGAAAATTATTATAAACAAGCATTACATACAATTTTTAGAGAACCACCAGTAGATAATGTATATGAAGACAAAATTAACATAGAAGATGATGAAATTGCTTTTGGAGTTGAATATTTACCAGGGCAGTATGATCAAAGAGCAGATTCAGCAGAAGAATGTATAATGCTACTAACAGCTGAAAATAGAGTAGAAGTAAAATCATCAAAGGTTATTATCTTAAAAGGTAACCTATCTAAAGAAGTAGTAGATAAAATAAAAAACTACTATATCAATCCTGTAGATTCAAGAGAAGTAGATATATACTCAAATGAATTATCTAAAGAATTCAATGTACCAAAGGATGTAGAAATATTAAACGGATTTATAAATAAAGAAAAAGAAGAATTAGAAGCATTTCATAAGAAGCAAGGACTTGCAATGAGTTTAGAAGACTTAGAAATGATAAGAGATTACTTTAAAGAAGAAAAACGTGATCCAAGTATAACAGAAATTAAGGTAATAGATACTTACTGGTCAGATCACTGTAGACATACTACATTCGAAACATCTATAAAAGAAATCCAAATTGAAGAAAATAAATACACAAATCCAATAAAGAAAGCTTATGAAGCTTATATAAAATCAAGAGATTTTGTATATGGGGAAGATACAAATAGAAAAGTAAGTCTTATGGATATAGCAGTTATAACTATGAAAGAAATGAAACTTAAAGGAATGCTTAATGATTTAGACCTTTCAGATGAAATAAATGCATGTTCAATAAAAGTTAATTTAGAAACTGATAAGGGAATAGAAGAATACCTTTTAATGTTTAAAAATGAAACTCATAATCATCCAACAGAAATTGAACCATTTGGAGGAGCAGCAACATGCTTAGGCGGTGCTATAAGAGATCCACTTTCAGGAAGAACTTATGTGTACCAAGCAATGAGAGTAACGGGAGCTTCTGATCCAACAGTAAAAATAGAGGAAACTTTAAAGGGAAAACTTCCTCAAAGAACAATAACACTTGGAGCAGCTCATGGATATAGCTCATATGGAAATCAAATAGGACTTGCAACCGGACAAGTTGATGAAGTTTATCATCCAAATTATGTAGCAAAGAGAATGGAAATTGGAGCAGTTATTGCAGCAGCACCAAAAGAAAATGTAGTAAGAGAAGAACCAAGTGAAGGTGATTTAGTAATTTTACTTGGAGGTAGAACTGGAAGAGATGGAGTTGGAGGAGCAACAGGTTCATCTAAAGAGCATACTGAAGATTCAATAGAAAATTGTGGAGCAGAAGTTCAAAAGGGTAATCCAGTAGTTGAAAGAAAGATACAAAGATTATTTAGAAACAAAGAAGTTTCTACAATGATAAAGAGATGTAATGATTTTGGAGCGGGTGGAGTATCTGTAGCAATTGGAGAGTTATGTAGAGGTCTTAGTATAGATTTGGATAAGGTATTAAAGAAATACGATGGTTTAGATGGAACTGAACTTGCAGTATCAGAATCACAAGAAAGAATGGCTGTAGTTGTAACTAAGGAAAATGCAGAACAGTTTATAAAGCTTTCAGAAGAAGAAAACTTAGAAGCTGTAGTAGTTGCAGAAGTTACATCTAATGAAAGATTACAAATGAAGTGGAGAGATAAATTAATAGTTGATATAAAGAGAAGCTTCTTAGATACAAATGGAGCAACTCAAACTACAAATATTAAGGTTAAAGCTCCAAGTGAATATCCATATGAAGTTAAAGAGTGTGATGTAAAAGAAAGATGGGTAAATACCTTAAAGGAGTTAAATGTTTCAGGTAAACAAGGATTAATAGAAAGATTTGATTCAACTATAGGAAGTAATACAGTACTTATGCCTCTTGGAGGAAAATATCAAAAGACTCCAGCAGAAGGAATGGCAGCTAAGATACCAGTATTAAATGGTGAAAGCAAGGATGCTTCACTTATGGCATATGGATTTAATCCATACCTTGGAACATGGAGTCCATTCCACATGGCATTTTACTCAGTTATAGAATCAGTTACTAAAATAGCTGCTATGGGTGGAGATTATAGAAAGATAAGATTAACTCTTCAAGAATATTTTGAAAAGCTTGGATGCGACGAAGAGAGATGGGGTAAGCCATTTAGTGCATTACTTGGAGCATATAAAGCTCAAATAGATCTTGGAATTCCTGCAATTGGAGGAAAAGACTCAATGTCAGGAAGCTTTGGAGATATAGATGTGCCGCCAAGCTTGGTATCATTTGCAGTAGTAGTAGAGAAGGCAAGTAAGATTATATCACCAGAATTTAAGAAAGCAAACTCAACTGTAGTACTTTTAGAGCCAAGAAAATTAGAAGATGGAACAATAGAAATGGAAGGATTTAAGAGAAATTTAGAAAGATTATATGATCTTATTTCTGAAGAAAAAGTAATATCAGCTTATTCACTTAAATTTGGAGGCGTAGCAGAAGGTATTACAAAGATGACACTAGGAAATAGAATAGGAGCTTCAATAAATAACCTTTCAGAAGAAGAGCTATTTGGATTTAATTATGGAAGCTTAATTTTAGAAGTACCAGAGGATATAAATATAGAAAAAGAATTTGAAGGAACAAGGTATAAAGTTATAGGTAAAACTTTAGGACGTTCACATGTTAGATGTAATCAATATGACTTAGATTTTAATATAGAAGATTTAGAAAAGGCTTATGAAGAAAAGTTAGAGCCAGTATTTAAATCAAAGACAAAGGAAATTAATAAAAAGATAGAAGTAGATTTAAAAGAAGAGAGAGGAGCTACATCATCAAAGGTTAAAGTATCAAAGCCTAGAGTTGTAATTCCAGTATTCCCAGGAACAAACTGTGAATATGATTGTGCAAGAGCATTTAGAAATGAAGGTGCTGAAGTTTCAGAAGTTCTTTTAAGAAACTTAAATAAAGAAGCTCTTTTAGAATCAATAGATAATTTAAAAAGAGAGATTGATAGATCACAAATAATAATGATTCCAGGAGGTTTCTCAGCAGGAGATGAGCCAGATGGATCAGCTAAGTTTATAGCGACAATATTTAGAAATGAAAAAATAAAAGAAAGTGTTATGAATCTTCTAAACAATAGAGATGGATTAATTCTTGGAATATGCAATGGCTTCCAAGCGCTTGTGAAATTAGGGTTACTTCCATATGGAGAAATTAGAGATATAGAAGAAGATATGGCAACACTAACTTACAATGATATAAATAGACACATGTCAAGTATGATAAATACAAAGGTTGTTTCAAAGAAGTCACCTTGGTTTAGTGAAGTAGAACTTGGAGAAATCCATACAGTTCCAATATCACATGGTGAAGGAAGATTCGTTGCGCCAGATAGTCTATTAAATGAACTTAAAGAAAATGGACAAATAGCTACACAATATGTTGATCTAAATGGTGAAGTAACAATGGATATGCCATATAATCCAAATGGTTCATTACTAGGAATCGAAGGAATTACAAGTAGAGATGGAAGAATACTTGGTAAAATGGCTCACAGCGAAAGAATTGGAGAAAATCTTTATAAAAATATAGTAGGAAACTTTGATCAGAAGATATTTAAATCAGGAGTAAATTATTTTAAATAAGGAGTGTTTTAAATGAAAGTAGCAATATTTTTTGGAAGCAAATCTGATACAGATGTTATGAAGGGAGCCGCAAATGCTTTAAAAGAGTTCAACATTGAATACAAAGCATTTGTACTATCAGCACATAGAGTACCAGAAAAACTTATGGAAACTTTAAAGACTATAGAAGATGAAGGATGCGAAGTTATCATTGCAGGAGCGGGACTTGCAGCGCACCTTCCAGGAGTAATTGCAAGCCATACAACAATGCCTGTTATAGGTGTTCCAGTAAAGGCAGCAGTTGAAGGAATGGATGCATTACTTTCAATAGTTCAAATGCCAAAATCAATACCAGTTGCAACAGTTGGAATAAATAATAGTTATAATGCAGGAATGTTAGCAGTTCAAATGCTTTCATTAAAATATCCAGAGATTAAAAAAGATTTAATTAACTTTAGAATTAGAATGAAGAAAAGATTTATAGAAGAAAATGCTGAAGGAGTGGAATTATAATGACTAATAAATTAGAAATGTTATATGAAGGAAAAGCAAAGCAAATATTTAGAACTGATAAGGAAAATGAGGTTATAGTTCATTATAAAGATGATGCAACAGCATTTAATGGAGAAAAGAAAGCTTCAATAGATAATAAGGGAGTTTTAAACAATGCAATAACATCTAATATATTTGAAATGTTAAATGAGGCTGGAATAAAGACTCACTTTATAAAGAAGTTAAATGATAGAGATCAGTTATGTAAGAAGGTAGAGATAGTTCCTCTTGAAGTAATAGTTAGAAATGTAGCAGCAGGAAGCATGGCAAAGAGACTTGGACTTGAAGAAGGATTTGAACTTAAGACTACAGTATTTGAATTATCATATAAAGATGATGAATTAGGTGATCCACTTATAAATGATTATCATGCTGTAGGAATTGGAGCTACAACTTTTGAAGAGCTTAATAAAATTTATAAAATGACAGCTAAAATAAATGATCTATTAAAAGAATTCTTTAAGAAGCAAAATATAAATCTAATAGATTTTAAGATAGAATTTGGAAGAGATGAAAATGGGGAAGTTTTATTAGCTGATGAAATATCACCAGATACTTGTAGATTCTGGGATGCTACAACTGGAGAAAAGCTAGATAAAGATAGATTTAGAAGAGATATGGGAAATGTAGAAGAGGCATATCAAGAAATATTAAAGAGAATTAAAGGGTAAAAAGTAATTTAAAAAAGAGAGGTAGTGGCTTATGATTAATCCGCATAATTTTGATATTATGGATCCACAAAATGATAAGTTTAAAGATGAATGTGGTGTTTTTGGGGTTTATTCAAGTAGACCAATGGATGTTGCATCTGTAACGTATTATGGATTATATGCACTTCAACATAGAGGACAAGAAAGCACTGGAATTGCAGTAGCTAATGGAGAAGAAATAAAAGCTCATAAGGGACTTGGAATTATAACAGAAGCTTTTAATAAAGAAGATTTAGAAAAACTAAGAAATGCAAATGGAAATATTTCAATTGGTCATGTTAGATATTCTACAGCAGGATCTAAGACGATTGAGAATTCACAACCGCTTTTAAGTAGTACAAAACTTGGTCCTATAGCAACAGCTCATAATGGGAATTTAGTGAATGGAGATGTTATAAGAGAGCTATTAGAAGATGGTGGACATGTATTCCATACATCAGTAGATTCAGAAGTTATAACTAGCCTTATAGCAAGAGGATCAAAAAAGGGAATTGAGAGAGCGGTAATCGATGCAATATCTGCAGTTAGAGGATCTTTCGCTATGGTAATTATGACAAAAGATAAACTTATTGGGGTAAGGGATCCAAATGGAATAAGACCATTATGTCTTGGTAGATATGAAGAGGGATATGTATTAGCATCTGAAAGTTGTGCATTAGATGCAGTTGGAGCAGAATTTGTAAGAGATATTGCAGCAGGTGAAATAGTTGTTATAGATGAAAATGGAATTAAGAGCTATAGATATTCAGAGAATACATCATGTCAAACTTGTTCTTTTGAGTATATATATTTTGCAAGACCAGATTCTACTATAGATGGCTTAGATGTTCATACAACTAGAGTTAAACAAGGTGAAGAGTTATTTAAAGAACATCCAATAGATGCAGATTTAGTAGTTGCAGTACCAGACTCTGGAATACCAGCTGCTATGGGGTATGCTAAAGCATCTGGAATACCTTATGATATTGGCTTTGTTAAAAATAGATATATAGCAAGGACATTTATAACTCCATCTCAAGAAATGAGAGAGAGAGCAGTTGCAGTTAAACTTAATCCATTAAAGATTAATGTAAAAGGCAAAAGAGTAATCTTAATAGATGATTCAATAGTTAGGGGAACAACTTCAAAACATTTAATTGACTCATTAAGAAAAGCTGGAGCATTAGAAGTACACTTCTTAGTTGCGTCACCTATAGTTAAATATCCATGCTACTTTGGAATAGATACGCCATATAGAAGTGAATTAATTGGTGCAAATAAAAGTGTAGAAGAAATAAGAGAAACAATAGGTTGTGATTCTTTAGGATATTTAAGTCTTGAAGGTGTATATGCAAGTTGTAATGGAAGACGCAATTTCTGTGTTGGATGCTTTAATGGAATATATCCAGTATCAGCACCGATGGAAGCATTAGATGATAATCTTGAAAGGTAGGATTTAAGATATGATAACTTACAAAGATAGTGGAGTAAATATTGAAGAAGGATATAGATCAGTTAAGCTTATACAAGAGTATGCAAAGAAAACTATGGGAGAGTATGTTTTAAATGGCCTTGGTTCTTTTGCTGGGATGGTAGAACTTCCATCAGGATATGAAAAACCAGTTTTAGTTTCAGGTACGGACGGAGTTGGTACTAAAATTGATATAGCATGCAAGAAGAGAAAATACGATACAGTTGGTATTGATTGTGTTGCAATGTGTGTAAATGATATTTTATGTCATGGTGCTAAGCCATTATTTTTCTTAGATTATATAGCATGTGGAAAGCTTGAAGCAGAGGTTTCATCAGATTTAGTAAAGGGTGTATCAGATGGATGTATTCAATCAGATTGTTCTTTAATTGGTGGAGAAACTGCTGAAATGCCAGGCTTTTATAAAGATGGAGATTATGACGTAG
This sequence comes from Clostridium sardiniense, assembly GCF_016907995.1. Classification (GTDB taxonomy): domain Bacteria; phylum Bacillota; class Clostridia; order Clostridiales; family Clostridiaceae; genus Clostridium; species Clostridium sardiniense. The sequence continues at coordinate 45,701 of NZ_JAFBDA010000006.1, forward strand.
CTGGATTTGCAGTAGGAATAGTTGATAAAGATAAAATTATAAATGGTAAGAATATAAAACCAGGAGATAAATTGATAGGAATTAAATCATCAGGAATTCATTCAAATGGATATTCTTTAGTTAGAAAACTATTTGAAGATTTAGATGAAGAATTTTTAGGTAAACCATTATGGGAAACATTACTTGTACCTACAAAGATATATGTTAAACCAGTTCTTAAATTAATAGAAAAGTATGAGATAAAGGGTATGTCTCATATAACTGGTGGAGGATTTATTGAAAATGTTCCAAGAATGTTTAGTGAAGATGGAATAACTGCTGTTATAAATAAAGGTAGCTATCCATTACCAGAAATATTTGAAAAGATGATTGAACTTGGAGTAGATAAAGATCATATGTACAATACTTTTAACATGGGAATTGGGTTTATACTATGTGTAAATGAAAAAGATGTAGATAGTATACTTAGAGATTTATTAGAAATGGGAGAAGCTGCTTATGAAATAGGAAGTGTTATCTCAGGAGGTGAGGGCGTTTGTTTAAAATAGCAGTCCTTGCATCGGGAAGTGGTAGTAACTTGCAATCAATAATAGATAATATAGAAAATGGTTTTTTAAATTGCAAAATAGAAATGATTGTAGGAAGCAAAGAAGGAATATATGCACTTGAGAGAGGTAAAAAGCATAATATAGATACCTTTGTAATATCAAGAAAAGAGTATGGACAAGATACATCAGATAAGATATTAGAACTTGCAAGAGAAAAAGAAATTGATTTAATTGTTCTTGCTGGATATTTATCTATATTAGACGGAGAGCTTTTAAAAGAATATAAAGATAGAATTATAAATATTCATCCATCTTTAATTCCATCTTTTTGTGGAGAGAAGATGTATGGACTGAATGTTCATAAAGCAGCAATTAATAAGGGAGTAAAGGTATCTGGGTGTACTGTTCATTTTGTAAATGATGAGGTAGATGGAGGAGAGATAATTCTTCAAGAATCAGTTCCAGTACATTTTGAAGATACTCCAGAAGAGCTTCAAAAAAGAGTATTAGTAAAAGAACATAAATTACTTCCATTAGCTATTAAGTATATAAGCGAAGGAAAAATAAAAATTAAAAGTGGTAGAGTAAATATTTTAAAATAAGGAGGACCTTTTCATGAAAAAGAGAGCTTTAATTAGTGTATTTGATAAAGAGGGAGTATTAGAATTTGCAAAATTCTTAAATGATAGAGACGTTGAAATTATATCAACAGGGGGAACATATAGACATTTAAAAGAAAATGGTGTGCCTGTAATTGAAGTAAATGAAATAACAAATTTTCCAGAGATGTTAGATGGAAGAGTTAAGACTCTTCATCCAATTATCCATGCAGGTATACTTGCTATTAGAGATAACACTGAACATATGAATACATTAAATTCAAGAGAAATTAATACAATTGATTATGTTGTAGTTAATTTATATCCATTCTTCCAAAAGGTTCGTGAAGATTTAAGTTTTGATGAAAAGGTAGAATTTATTGATATTGGTGGACCAACAATGCTTAGAGCTGCAGCTAAGAACTTTAATGATGTTGTAGTTATATCAGATAAAAATGATTATAAAAATGTAATAAATGAAATCGAAGAGTCAGGAGAGGTATCAATTAAGTTTAGAAAGAAATTAGCTGGTAAAGTATTTAATTTAATGAGTGCTTACGATGCTGCAATTTCAAACTACCTATTAGATGATGAAGAATATCCAGAATATCTTTCAGTTTCATACAGAAAGAAACAAGGATTAAGATATGGAGAAAACTCACATCAAAGTGCAGCTTTCTATGAATCAACTATGGTAGATGGGGCGATGAATACTTTTGATGTATTAAATGGTAAAGAATTATCATATAACAACTTTAAGGATATGGATATTGCATGGAAATGCGTCAATGAATTTGAAGAACCAGTTTGTTGTGCATTAAAGCATAATACACCATGTGGAGTTGCATCAGGCAAAGATGCTTATGAAGCATATATGAAAGCTTATGAGGTAGATCCGACTTCAATATTTGGTGGAATTGTTGCATTCAATAGAAAAGTTGATAAGAAAACAGCAGAAGAAATGGTTAAGATATTCTTAGAAGTAGTTGCAGCACCAGATTATGATGAGGATGCATTAGAAGTATTAAAGACTAAGAAGAATTTAAGAGTTCTTAAATGTCATAATGCTCCTAAGGATGAGAAATATATGGTTACAGTAGACGGTGGAATATTAGTTCAAGAAGAAGATAAAAAGCTAATTGATGATATAAAAGTTGTAACAGAAAAAGCTCCTACAGAAAAGGAAATGCAAGATTTACTATTTGGTATGAAGGTAGTTAAATATGTAAAGTCAAATGCTATAGTTGTAGCAAATGATGGAGTAGCACTTGGAATTGGTGGGGGTCAAGTTAATAGAATATGGCCAACTGAAGATGCGCTAAAAAGAGGGACAGGAGCTACAATACTTGCGTCAGATGCTTTCTTCCCATTTAGAGATGTTGTTGATAAAGCAGCTGAGGCTGGAATTAAAGCAATAATTCAGCCAGGTGGATCTATGAGAGATCAAGAATCAATAGATGCTTGTAATGAACATGGAATAGCTATGGTATTTACAGGACTTAGACATTTTAAGCACTAGGATACTTAGGAAATAAATAAAAGCATAAGGAATATATCTTGTAACTTAAAGGGTAAGCCTCTAAAGTGACTTTTCGATATATTCCTTATTGTTTTAATATAGAAATTTTAGTTATTTATATATTGATATATAAGTTTTAATAGTTTTAAAAGGAGTTTTGAGATAAATGGATATACTTTTAATTGGATCAGGTGGAAGAGAACATGCTTTAGCGTGGAAATTAGCTAAGAGTAAAAGAGTTAATAAAATATATGTGGCACCAGGAAATGGTGGAACAGCAAAGGAAAAAAAGTGCACTAATATAAATATAACTGATATTGAAGAATTAATAAAATTTGCAAAGGGGAATAATATAGACTTAACAATAGTAGGACCTGAAGAGCCACTTATAAAAGGAATAGTTAATAGATTTAAAGAAGAGGAACTTAGAATATTTGGACCAGCAAAAGATGGAGCAGAACTTGAAGGAAGTAAGAGCTTTTCTAAAGATTTCATGAAAAAATATGGAGTTAAAACTGCTGAGTATGAAGTTTTTTATGAAGAGAATAAAGCTAAGGAATATCTTAAAACTTGTAAATATCCAGTAGTTATAAAAGCAGATGGACTTGCAGCAGGTAAAGGTGTTGTAATATGTGAATCTTTAGAAGAAGGATTAGAAACTATAGATTTATTTATGGTATCTGATATATTTAAGGGAGCAGGTAAGAAAGTCGTAATTGAAGAATTCTTAAAGGGTGTTGAAGCGTCAATTTTATCTATTACAGATGGACATACTATAATACCATTTCTTTCAGCAAAGGATCATAAGCAAATATTTGATGATAACAAAGGGCCAAATACAGGGGGAATGGGAGTCGTGTGTCCAAACCCATATGTCACAGAAGAAGTTTTAGAGGATTTTAGAGTAAATATAATGGATAAGACTTTAATTGGAATTAGAGAAGAAGGATTTGATTTTAAAGGAATTATTTTCTTTGGAATTATGATTACAGAAGATGGAGCTAAATTACTTGAATATAATGTTAGAATGGGAGATCCTGAAACGCAATCAGTGTTATCACTTATGGAAACAGATCTTTTAGATTTAATAGAAGCTTCTATAGATGAAAGATTAAATGAAATGGCAGTTAAGTGGAAGGATGAAGTTTGCTTAAATGTTGTAATGTCTTCTAGGGGGTATCCAGGAGTTCCAGAAACAGGATATAAAATAAGTATCTCTGATGATATTAAAGAAGATGTATTTATAGCAGGTGCAAAATTTAAAGAGGATAATCTTATAACTAGTGGTGGAAGAGTTTTATCTGTTATCGGAAGAGGAAAAACTATAGAAGAAGCTAGAGAAAATGTTTATAAGAATATTGAAAAAGTTAACTTTGAAGGTGCATATTTTAGAAAAGATATTGGAAAAGCTAAGTAAATTACAAAATATAAAAAATATATATAAATTATAAGGAGTCTTTAGTTTTTAGCTAAAGGCTCTTATTAGCTATTAAAGTAATATTAATATATAGTTTTTAATTTTATATTTATGATATAATCATTTAAGGTATTTGGGTATTAAGTATTATTAGGAAAATAATACTTAAAAATTTTATAAGGGATGAAGGGTTTAAAAATGTTTGTAAAGTTTATAAAAAGGTCTTCTTGGTTAGTTGTAACACTAATAACAAGTATAATATTATTTTTAATGACTTTTTTAAGTATAAAGGATTTAATAAAGTCACATATACTATCAAATATGTCAGCACATATATCAGTGATAATATATATAGTTTCAGCATTAATTATAGGATATTTGCTATATAGGATTAAAGATAAAAAGTATTTTTTGATAGGATTATTTATAGTAGCTTTAATTATAAGAATGGTATGGATTTTAAATATTAATAGTGAGCCAGTATCAGATTTCACTGAAATGTATAAGGGTGCTCAGAATATGTTGAATGGACAGACGGAAATTATAAAAAATAGTGATTATTTTAATACTTGGGTATACCAATTAGGATTTACATTTTTTCAATTTAATATAATTAAATTATTTGGTGATTCTATTATTGTTTTAAAAATTACAAGTGCCATAATATCAGCATGTATTCCACTTGTAATTTATTTAATTTGTAAATCACTAAGAGATTCTAAGACTGCTAGAATACCTGCTTTAATATATTGTTTTTATATTACAAGTATAACTATGACTTCAGTTTTAACTAATCAGCATCTATCAACACTGTTAATTTATTTTGGTCTCTACATATTAATAAGTAAAGAAAAGAAGATTTTAAGTCTAATACTTTCAGGAATAATAATATCAATAGGAAATATTATAAGGCCAGAAGGAATAATTGTTATTATTGCAATAGTATTATTTTTACTGTTTAAGGATTTTGAAAATATAAAAACACCTAAGATATTTATGATTAATAATATAGGAAGACCGTTAATAATAGTAATTGTCTATTTATTAACTAGTACTATGGTGTCTATAGGATTTAAAGAACTTGGATATACTGATTATTCATTGTCTAATAGAGAGCCTTATTGGAAATTTGTAGTTGGATTAAATCCAAACCATGGTGGACTTTGGAATTCAGAAGATGGAGATTTAGTAAATAGGTATCCATTAGGAGAAGAGAGAGATAATTACGAGAAGGAACTTATATTAGATAGACTTAAAGATAAAGACAGTATGCTTAACTTATTTAAACAAAAATTTAGTTATATGTGGGCAAAGAATGATTGGGGAAGCATTGCGTTTTCATTAAATTATGAAGGGGCATCAGAAGAACTTGGAAACTCACTTTTAAAAATAGAAAAGATACAGTTTGTTGGAATAATTGTTTTGGCATTTTTATCAGTACTATTAAGCATAATAAGGAAGGTTAAGTTTAGTTATTATCATCTTTTTATGATACTTTTGATTGGATATATACTCGCACATTTAATAGTTGAAGTTCAGACAAGATATAGATATTTTATAATACCAACTATGGTTATATTATCTATAGAGATATTTTCATATATAGATATGAGATTAAAAAAGAAGCATCATTAAGATGTTTCTTTTTCGTATTTTAATATTCTTATATATACAAATTTTAATAAAAGATGGAATGTATAAGAACTTTATTTATACAGAAAATATAAAAGAAGTTTTGGTTGTCTACAAAACTATAAACTTTAATTTTATAATAGCTAAGTTTAAATAAAGGAGGAATTAAAATATGAAAAATAAGCCAGATGATAGAAGAGACAATGTAGATAAAATACAATGTAACATAAGTGATACTATAAGAAATATTCATCGTGCTGAAGAAATGATTGAAAAGACAGATGATGAAAATACAAAAAGAGAATTAAGTGAAAAAAATGATAGAAGAGAACAAGCGCTTAAAGGTTTAAGACAAGAAATTAAAGACGAAGCAATTAATGCAGAAATTAACTACAAATAAATTAATGATCTAGATTACATAAGTATATAAATAATATGGTTAAAAAATACTACCTATTATAGAATTTCATAATAGGTAGTATATACGATAAGATAAATTATTTAAAGTTTTTATAGTATTTAACTAAATCAGATTTCGTTATAATTCCTTTATTTTGAGGAATCATAAGCTCGTCTACATTTTTGCCAATAAGCTTAGAATCTATTAAATATTCTTTATTTAATAAATTTTGAGCCCAATAGATTACATTATCTACAGTAGGTGTATCCACTACACAAATCTCAGCAAAAGCTTTTATTATACATAATCCAAATTGAATATCTTCTATAAAGTATCTGGAGCTTAAATCAGGTATATAATTTTCAGAAGAAGCATTTGCCATTGGAGTTCTAATTCCTTTAAATCCAGGTGCAGTTCTAATTTCATTAGTTAATTCTTCAGGAATTGATATTTTATATCTTAATTTTATCTTTTCAAAATCATCTCTATTAAAATCATTAAATTCATTTAATGAATCTACTATTGTTCCTAATTCATCATCAAGTTTTAATAAAGTATCAGAAGCTAAATTTCCCCATTCTTCATAAAAGTACGGATTTCTGTCGTAAGTTACGCCAGATTTATAATCTTTAAAAAGTTCATAAAGCCTTGATGGATGCATAGTAGGGTTTGAAGGAGACAATGTTATTGATAAATAGTTGTCTAATGGATAACAATTAATGTCTATTAAATTAGTCATTGTCTTGCAAACACTATCTGAATACTTATGTGGTATTACGCTAAGTTTCATAAATTTATTTTTTTGCTTTAAGTGAATACATTCACCGTAAGATTCTAATCTTGTTATAGAAGGCACTCTTTGACTTCCAAAGAATATACAACCCTTTTCTAACAGTTCGTCTATAAAGAATTCTTTTCCACCAAATCCAGGTATAGCCCCTATTACAGTTCCTTGACTCACGTATTTACTTACTTCCTTTAGTGTTTTTTCCATCATGAAAGATGGGTGAGTTATTAAAATGTAGTCAGAATTACAAACAACTTCTTCTAAACTAGAAGTAATACAGTGCAATTTTACATTATGAGATAAATTTTTTTCTTCCTCAATTAAAACTAAAGTTTCTTTAAATGATTCAGGCTTGGATGTATGTATCCAAATTTTACAGTTTTCTTTTGTTGATGCATATGCAGCAAGATAAGTACCTATATTACCTGCACCTATTATTCCAATATTCATATTCTAATCCCCCTAGTCTTAAATTATAAATTTTATTAAGTATATGAAATTTTAATTAATACAGTTTGTTAACACAATATAAACTAAAAGTTTAAAAAAAATTAACAATATGATTAGATATTATATCATATTTACTTATAAATATTAAACTTTAGTATTTTAATATAATATTTTTTTTTAAGGAAAGACTATTATGAAAGAGAAGAATGAAAAAAGAATAGATAAGTATATATATAATTAGTAAATAGTTAATATGAAACAGAAAGTTTAGAAATTTTAGTTGTTTTTATCTAAGTTTAAGATATTAGAAATTTATTTTAGCAATTTATAATAGGTTTTGAATTTATTTTAGTAATTTAATTACTTAAGTAAGTTAATTAGAGAAAGTAATAAAAGAGTAAAAGTTTAAAAATTAAATTTAATAGTATACTGATTTTAAATATTGTAATAAATTTTAACGTTTAAAATAGGAGGAATATATTATGAAAAAAGCGATGTTAGTATTAGTAATAGGATTAATTGGGTCAGCATTATTAGTTGGTTGTGGTGGCGATAAAAAAGAAACAGCAAACAATCAAAATAATAATAGCCAAACAGAGCAGGCAAAAGAAAATAATACTCCAGAATATAAGGAAGTATATAAGAGTGGTTTTTATGAAGTAGGTAAGGATCTACCAGCTGGTGAATATTTAATAATGAGAGATAAATTAAATAAGCAAGCAGAAACCTCAGTTGCAGTAACAAAAGATAGCAAAAAAGAAGATGAGATATTTGATGAAAGTATGATGGGAAATATTTATGTAATTTTACAAAACGGACAATATCTTGAAGTAAAGAATGGAGATATTTATCCAGTGGATAAAGCACCATCAAATACTCCAGAAGATAAAGTTTATAAAGATGGTATGTATAAGGTTGGAAAAGATATAAAAGCTGGAACATATGATGTTAAAGCTATAAAAAATAATGGATCTGATGATGGATCTATAGAAATTACTAAAGATAGCAGCCATAGTGATAAGAGTGTAATATCAAAGAAAGAATTTAAGGATACTGAAAAGGTAACATTAAAAGATGGTGAATATATAATATTAGATGATGCAGAAATTACTGTTAAATAATTTATTATAAATTTAAAAGCAGTTATCTATTATACTAGTATAATAGATAACTGCTTTATATTATTAGAAAGATTAATATCATATTTTACATAATAATTTTAAGAATTTTATAAATAAAAGAGATCTAAAATTTATTTTATGTTATAAATTAGTTCATAAAAATATAGTAATATTTACGTTGAAGAATATATGAAGAGTTAAAAATATAATATCTATAAATAGATTAACATTAAAGATAATACCGGATAAAATACCATTTTACTTATATTGTAAAAAGTTTTAAAACATTTGTTATTATGATTTAATAAAAGTCTTTTATATGATAAAAATTTGTTGTAAAATTAAATAAAATAAGTTATAAGTATCTACATAGAAATTTTAATTTGGACTTATTTAATAAATAATATCAACGTCATGATAAATGAAAAGAGGGAACAAATATGAATAATGAAATAAATACTGATTTATTTGCTAAAGACCTTACTGCATTAATGGAAGAGCTTAATGTTGTAAAGAAGATAAGTAAATTTGGAGAAGATTATGATGATGTAAGAAAATCAATCGATAATCCAAGAGATAAGGAAATGTTTAGATTATCTGAATATGTTACTATATCTGAATTAGTAAGTAAGAAGCTTGAAATACCAGCAATTAAGGTATTTGAATGCATGAATAAATTATTCCGTACTTTCACTGTAAGCCAAGAAAGAATATTCAAAACATTAACAGCAGATAGTGAAACAAGAACATTATTAGTAGAAGATTTAATAGGCAACAAGAATATAGAAGAAGTTTATGTATCTATACAAGACGAACCAAGCTTTATTGAATTATGCGACGCTTTAAGAAATGTTTATAAAGCTTAATACATATACAAGATATTAAATATAATATCTGTAGAGAAAGCCCTTAACAGAGATGTTAAGGCTTTTTTAGTATATAAAAATAAATATAATTTTATCTTTGTGATAAAATAGAAATATATTAATTTGATATATGTAATACTAGTATTGTATTATTGTGTAGAATATTAATTTTTTAAATAAATAATAAGGTGTGGAGATATGGAAGATTTAAAGAGAGTAATTAGTGAAATTACAAAAGAAGATATAATAAAGGTAGTTGTTAGCAATAAAATGAACAAGGATGTTCAATATAATAAAATATCATTTGTATTAAAAGAAAATAATGAAAAACAATATTATCAAGTAGAGAAATATACTGATAAGCAAGTATTTCATGAAAATATTAATATAGATGCATTAGAAGAAAAATTATTAGAATTTGTAGGCGGAAATTATAAGCAATTATCTGCCTGGGCAAATGAGTGCACATTTGATTTGAAAATTTCTAAAAAGGGAAAAGTATTTTTAAGTAAGAAAAAAAGTGATAATGCAAAGCTAGCTAAAAAAGGACATAATAAAGAAAAAAATTACATACTTAAAGAGGGAATGATTATAGAGCCTCTTATAGATTTAGGAGTTTTTACAAAGGAAGGTAAAGTAGTTAATTCAAAATATGATAAGTATAAACAGATAAACAGATTTGTAGAAATAATTGATGATGAAATTAAGAAAAATGATTATAAAGAACTTACAATCCTAGATTTTGGCTGTGGTAAATCTTATCTAACATTTGTTTTATACTATTACTTTGTCAAGATTAAGAACATTAATGTAAAAATGATAGGATTAGATCTTAAAGAAGATGTAATAAAGAAGTGTAATGAGATAGCTAAAAGATACAATTATGAAAATTTACATTTTGAACTTGGAGATATTAATGGATTTAAATATAATAATAAAGTTGATATGGTAATTACATTACATGCCTGTGATACAGCTACTGATTATGCTTTATATAATGCAATAAAGTGGAATAGTAAAATGATATTCTCTGTTCCTTGTTGCCAACATGAATTTAATCATCAAATGAAGGCTGAATCACTATCAATACTTACTAAGTATGGAATAGTACAAGAGAGAGTTGCAGCACTTATGACAGATTCAGTTAGAGCTAATCTTTTAGAATGTGTAGGGTATAAAACACAACTTTTAGAATTTATAGATATAGCACATTCCCCTAAGAATATATTAATTAGAGCATCAAAATCTAATATATCTAAAGGCAAGAAAGAAAAAGCTTTAAATGAAGTTAAGGATTTAATGAATCAGTTTAACTTTAATCCAACATTATATAATTTATTAAAGGAAGATAAGTTTATTTAATGATTAATTTAAGAAAAAATGTAATAAATTTATATGGATATTTTAAAGGTATTGAATAAGTAATAATAATTATGATATCATAATTATTATTAATAAATAAAGTGAGGGAGAATTTAATGAAGGATAAAATAACTTTAGTATATGAAAACGGTGAATACACTGTATCTATAAATGATAAATTAATAAGCATAAATAAGCATATGGATAATGCAATTGAAAGATTTACTCAGGTAATAACTGATAATGAAATAATAAAAGCAACACCTTGGGAAGATATGATGAAAGATTTAGAAGATATAAAAGATTCAAGATTAGAAATAAATAGTGAATATCAAACTTTAACTTTTGAAAATATGAAGTATTTCTATAGAACAGGTAAAGTGTTTAATATGAAGAATGGACAAATGCAACAATTACTTGGAGGATATCACTTATTCTCATTTGTTGTTAGAATGGTTGAAGATGGATATATTAAGGACTATTTAGAAATATTAGATTTCTGTAAAGAAGTACTAGAATATAAGGTTACTTACAGAACTTCAGAAACAAGTATTACAGTTGCGAGCCCTGCATTTAATTATGGATCAGCAGAGTATAACTTTGTTAGCGGAAAGATTAATAAAGGTGCTACTATAGAAAAGGCGAGCTTTAACACTTATAAAGAATATGTATTAAATACTTTAGGATAATAAAAGAATATTATATTTTAAAATAAAAAGGCTGTCGCACTAAATAATTAGTGTGCAGCTCTTTTTTTGCAAATAAATACACCTTTATTTAAAAGAAATCTGTTACAAAAAAATATGATACTATTATTAATTAAAATAGACGGCCTTTTAAAAGTAAGAGATAGGTTTGAAACATTTGAAAATTTATAAAAAGTACTTTCGCATATTATAGTCTAATGGTCAGTAATATAGTGGAAATAGTAGTGATATATACATGTAAAAAGTTTACAAATATTATAAATAAATTTATAATATAGTAGAAGTCATAAAATATAAATATATGAATATATTAATTTGTATTGCGTGCTACCAATAGGGCATTAGCTTTCTTACAAGGTTTGTAAGAGAGCTTTTTTTTATATTTCTTATGACATCTTCATAAATAATAATGCAAACAAATCTAAAAGCACAAGGGAGGATAGAAATAATACTAAATTTTAAATTAGAAATAGGGGGGAAACTATATGAAAAGAAAAAGACTGATTAGTATTGTATTAACAGTTGCAATGGCTGCGAACTTTATTACTGTTAAGCCAAAAATAGTACAAGCTATGGAGAAACTGAATTTAGCCCTTAATAAACAAGTAACAGCTAGTAGTTATGAAGTGGAAAAGACTTCACCTGAGAAGGCTATAGATGGGGATATTGTAACACGTTGGGGGACAAGTAAAGATAAGGCTGCAGGTGAATGGATAGAAGTAAATTTAGAAGAATCTAAAGAAATAAAACAAATTAATATTTGTTTTGAGAGATCTGATGCAGAACAAAATATTTTAGGATATAAAGTAGAAATAGAAAATAACGAAAAATATACAGAAGTTTATAGAAAATCTGAAAGAGCAAAGCAAAATGAAAAAATAGTGTTTGATGAAATGAAAACGGCTTCCAAGGTGAAGATAACTATTTTGGATGCAGATGGTGGAAATATCAATTGGAAAAACGTAGGGATAAATGAAGTTGAGATTTATAGTAACATTGTTAAAGAGGTTGAATCAAGAGAGGATATTAATCATGTACGTGATGCATCTATGACAGCATCTAGTGTAGAAGAAAACTTAGATAGATTAAATGCTACAAAGGCTAATGATGGGTCTAAAGATACGCGTTGGGCAAGTAATTATGAGAGTCCATCAGTACAGTGGTTAAAGGCAGAGTTTCCTGAACTAACAAAAGTAGAGCAAATTAATATTAACTTTTTAAATCGTGATGTATTACCTGGTGATTCTAATGTAGAACAATTTAGCATTAAGTACACAGATGAAGATGGAGTTGAAAAATATATTAAAAAGGATTTTGTAAATACTTCGTTAGGTTCTGGAAAAGGGTGGAATACAGATGTATCTATCTTATTAGATGACGCCATTGTTGCTAAAGATATTACAGTTTGCGAATTTGTAGCAAATAGTAGTAATTATAATAATGTAAGTATTACAGAATTAGAAGCTTATTCAAATGAACAAAGTGAAATAGTGTCATTAGATAGTATAGTTGCTGGAATTGTTGGACAAACTCTTGGACAGGATGTTGAAAAACTACCAATGCCATCAATGCCAGAGGGATATACAATTAAATTAAATGGTGCAGACTTTGAGCAAATTATTGGTGATGATGGAACAATCGTAAGACCATTAACAGATAAAAGTGTAAAGGTTTCCTTTGAGGTAACTGAAGAGAAAACACAAGAAACAAAAAAGACTGATGATTTAGAGTTTATTGTAAAAGGCAAGAATACTCAAATAGCAAGTATGAATGAAAAACCAGTTGTTATTCCAGAAATTGCAGAGTGGTATTCAGATAGTACAAATACTATAGATATTAATAGCATGGATACAGTAGTTTACAATGATAATTCTTTAGTAGGAATTGTAGACGAATTTATTTCTGATTATGAAAACTTTACAGGTATCAAATTAAGTAAAGTAAAGGGTAGTGCTAGAGCAAATGCATATAATTTTATAAAAGAAATTCCAGATTCTTTATTAGGCGATGAAGGATATATAATGGATATCCAAGCAGATAGAATTATTGTAAAATCACAAAGTAGTATAGGTAATATGTATGGAATGCAAACTATATTACAAATGTATAAACAAAATGAAAGTTCATTTAATATAGGAATAATTAGAGATTATCCTCGTTTTGAAACTCGTGGATTCCTATTTGATGTAGCACGTAAGCCTGTTTCAATGGAAATGATCCAAGATGTTTCAAGAACTATGAGATATTATAAGATGAATGATTTACAAGTACATTTATCTGATAATTATATTTTCTTAGAGCAGTATGGAAAATTAGAAAATGAAAATGAAGCATTTAAAGCATATGAAGCTTTCCGTTTAGAATCAGGGTTAACAAATGATAAGGGAGAATCACCTACGGCAACAGATTACTCGATTTCTAAAGAAGAATTCAACAATTTTATTACTAGCGAGAGAAATCTTGGAATGAAGATAGTTCCAGAAATAGATGTTCCAGCTCATGCTACATCTTTTACTAAAATTTGGCCAGAGATAATGGTTGCAAACAAAGTTTCTATGTTGAATGGTAATAGACCGTTAATTGACCATATTGATGTATCTAAAAAAGAAGCTATGGATAAAATTAAAGAAATATTTGATGATTATACAAAAGGAAATAATCCAACATTTGATTCACAAACTACAGTTCATATTGGAGCAGATGAATTCTTAGCAAATTATACTGCATACCGTAATTTCTTAAATGATTTAGTACCTTACGTAAAGGAAACTAATACTGTACGTATGTGGGGAGGATTAACTTGGATTGATGATAAAAAAACTGAAATTGAAAAGGAAGCCATTGAGAATGTAGAAATGAATCTATGGTCTAGTGATTGGGCCGATGGATTACAAATGTATGATATGGGATATAAACTAATTAATACTATTGATGATTTTGGATATATGGTGCCTAATGGAAATAAGGGTCGTGCAAATTCTTATGGAGATTTATTAAATATTAATCGTATCTTTAATGAGTTTGAGGCAAACCGTGTAAAAACAAAATCAGGATATAAATACGTTCCTTCTGGGGATAAACAAGTACTTGGTGCAGCTTTTGCACTTTGGAATGATAACATAGATAAGCAATCAGTTGGATTAAGCGAATCTGATTTATATTGGCGTTTCTTTGACGCTATGCCATTTTATGCTGAAAAAACTTGGGCAGCAACAGGTAAAGAAAAAGGAAGTGCAACAGCATTAAGCTCACTAGCAAATGATAAGGGTAATGGACCAAACGTAAATCCTTACTATCAAGAAGAAAAAGAAGGTGAAATATATCAAAGTTACGATTTTGAAAATGGATTAGAAGATACTTCAGCTAATAATAGAGATTTAGTTGAGGGAACTGCTAAAGTAGAAAATGGTGCTTTAGTTTTAGATTCAAAAGATAGTTATGTAACATCACCTATTGATAAGCTTGGTAATGGGAATCAATTGTCTTTCGATATTACACTAAAAAATGCATCAAAGCCAGGAGATATCCTATTTGAAGCAGATGCAGCATATGGAACACACGATATAAGAGTTATGGAAGATGGAAAGTTAGGATTTACAAGAGAATTGCATAATTACTACTTTGATTATGAGCTACCAGTTGGAAAAACTGTAAATGTTAAGATTGTTACAGAACAACAAAAAACTAAATTATATGTAGATGATGAATTCGTTTGTGACGCTAACGGAAAATACATTCATAATGACATAGTGAAAAAAGAAAATATTAGTAATGCAACATTCGCATTACCTTTAGAAAGAATAGGTGCTAAAGGTGAGGCTATTGAAGCAGTTATTGATAATGTAAATGTTTCAGAAGCTGGAGGAGTAGAAGATATTTACCATAAGGAGAATTGGAGTGGTAAAACAAATACAGAAACTATTTATGATGATACAGAAGGTAAATTAGAATACGCTTTTGATAATAAATCAAACACAATTTGGCATTCTAATTGGCAAGGTGCAGCTGATAAATTAAATGGAACAAATTCATTCTATGCAGAAATAGATTTTGGTAAAACTTATAAAATCAATCAATTCTCATTTACACCTAGATTAGATAATGCTAGTGGTTACGTTACTAAGGCAGATTTATATATTAAGAATAAAGAATCTGATGAATGGATTACTATAACTGAGAATAAAACTTTTGAAGTAAATTCAAGTAAAAAGACATTCGCATTTGATGAGCAAGAAGTGCAATATATTAAATTTGTAGCTAAAGGATCAAATGATGGCTGGGTAGCTGTTTCAGAATTTGATATCGCAAATAAACCAGAACAAACATTTACTGTGCATGTTGATTCAACTGAAGGTGGAACAGTAAGTGGCGGAAAAGAAGCAAAACAAGGTGAAGAAGTTACTGTTACTGCCACTCCAGATAATGGATATACATTCGGTGGATGGTACCGTTCTACAGGAGATATAGTTTCTGAAAATGATGAGTATAAATTTAATGTAGACGGAAATATATCATTAAAAGCTCACTTTACAAAAGAGGAATCTAATGTTGATAAGGAAGAGCTTGAAAATCTTTATAATGCAAATAAAGATAGATTAGAAGAAAAATATACACCAGACTCTTGGAAAATCTTTAAGACTGCCTTAGATAATGCAAAGATAGTTTTAGATAATAAAGATGCAACACAAGAACAAGTAAATGAAACCATTAACAATTTAAATGATGCAATATCAAAGCTTGTTGATACTCCTGAAATTTCTGAAGTTGATAAATCTAAGCTTAAAGAAGTAATTGATAAAGCAGAAGAAGTAGACGCATCTAAGTATACTAAGGAAAGTATGGATGCTCTTAATGAGAAGTTAAAAGAAGTTAAATCTGTATTAATTAATAAGGAAGCTAGTCAGGAAGAAGTAGATGAAGCAGTAAAAGGGCTACAAGCAGCTTTAGATAGCTTAGAATTAGTACAAGATGATAATAATAATGGAAATGATGACCCTGGAAATAATGCAGATCCAACACCAGATCCAGAAAAGCCAGTTGACCCAGAAGATCCAGGTGATGGAGATAACATAGATAAACCATCTGGTGATGATAATGGAAATGATGTAGATAAGCCATCAAATAGTAAACCAAATGATCAAAATAAACCAGGAAATAATCAAGGTGCAAATGATAATATTCCAGCAACAGGCGGAGCAGTACAAACAGGAATATTATTAGCAGGAATTATATCAGCACTTGGTGGATTAACAATGTTAAAGAAAAAAGAAAAATAAAGAAATCTTAAAATGTAAATATGACAGTAGTAGGATTTAAGCAAAATCCTACTACTGTTTTTGCTATCACAAACTTCTATTTTGTGAGCAACTATCTTTTTCATAAGCTTGTTTAAGTGCAGCTATTTTTATATATAAATTAAACGTAGTTACAAAATTTAAAATTATTTCCTTAAAATATAAAGAAGGAGCTATCGCTCGTGGGTTTTATCCGCTAATGCGCAGTCCCTTTATGACGATATAATAATTAAAGATATAGAATATCGTATTAAAAAAACTGCTCGATTAAAACTTGAGCAGTTTTTTATATTAGAAGTTATATAATATTATTAAGTTGTAATATTATTATATTGTTTGTATTAATAATTCTATTGTTATTTTTATTATGAATACAACATAACTGAGCCAATTACTATGTTTATAGCATTCACTTCACGGATTTCACATTGTCATATGATCTGTTTCTAGAACTTTGATTTATCGTAGTTGTAAGGGATACTTGTGCCCACAACTACATCTTCAATCTTTTCAATAATCAGCCAGTCATCCATGTTTCCTTGATGATCGAAATCTAGTGGTTGGATTTCTTTCACATCAGAAAACTCCACTAAACAAAGACACTTTTTATGCCAACGTGTTTTTTGCTTTTCAGAAAGATTCAATTTAGACTGATTTTCTTCTAAGATTTTTGTTATTTCATCCTCTGAAAGTTTTACATAATTTTGTACATTACTTACAGTGGCAGAAGTAGTAATCTTAGCACTTCCTTTTTCCATAAAGTAAAGAGTTTCTCCATCAAAAACACGGCTATGAGGTATTTTTCTTCCTGCTGCACCTCTTACAACCATTATTTTTGTACCTGCTAATACTTTATCTAGAACTTTCTGGCCTTTTTTACCAGTATTATCGCAATAAACTAAATGTACCACAACACATTACCCCTCTCATTAAAATATTATTTTTCTACAAGTTAAATAAAAATTCAATTCATAATAAAATCAATTATTTAAATTATTTATTAGTCTATATATTGTATTATATATAATTTATGGATAATAAATCCAGAATATGTTTCATAATAATTATATTTACACAAATATAGTTTCTCTTTTCTGTGAATATTTACAGTTATTTATCTTGAAATTGCTAAGATTTATATTATAGACTTTTTTTCAAAAAGTAATCAATTATCAATATTTATTCAAAATAAAGGTTAATACTTAAATAAAATAAAGAGAAAATATAAAAAATTGATATAATATTTATATAGAGTTAAACAAATATATAAGTTTTAAAAAGTAGGGGATAAAATGAAAGAGAGAGTTGTAAAGATAAGACCACAAAAAGGTCTTCATGCAAGAATTATAGCTATGCTTGTACATAAGGCAAATGAATTAAATAAGAAATATGACACAAAATTATTTATAAGATATAAAGATAGAAAAAGCATATCGGCAACAAGCCTTATGCCGTTAATATTATTAAAGGTAAAAAAGGGAGAAAATATAATAATAGAAGCTTATGGTGGAGAAGAGAATCAAGCTTTATATGAGCTAGAGGAGTTTTTAAATAGCGATTTTCATATAGACGATGAAGAACAAAAGCAAATAGATAATATAATAGAAGACAACAATATAACATGGGAGCAAGTTATTAAGAGTACAGCAAATGGAATCGTTGTTGTTGATGAAAATGGAAACATAATTATGACTAATTCTTCAGCTGACAAAATACTAGATATTAGTTATGGTGATGTAGTTGGAAAAGAAATTTCAGAGGTACTTCCAAAATCATTTATACCTGCGGTACTAAAAGAAAAGAAAGCAAAACTTGGTATAAAGCAATTACGTAATGACAAAATAATATTTAATAATATAACACCGATAATTATAGAAGGAAAATTAAAAGGTGCAGTATCAGTATTTGAGGATATTTCAAATTTAGAAAAGATAAAATTAGAACTTTATGAAGTTGAAGAGCTTAAGGAGAGACTTCAACTTATTTTAGAAAATGTTAATGATGGAATTTGCTTTGTAAATAAAGAAGGTGTAATAACTTATGTAAATAAAGCTTACTCTAATTTATTTAATGAAAATGAAGAAAATATATTAGGAAAGAACATAAAAGATTTACCGGGAAATGAAGCTAAAGTAGATGCTTTAGAAAGTGGTAGAGGGATAATTGGGCATATAGATAGAAGAAAAGAAGAGTCTACATTAATTGAAAACGTAAACCCAATAATAATAGATAATAAAGTAAGGGGAGCTGTTTCAGTAGTTAAAGAGCTTTCGGAGGTTCAAGTTTTATGGCAGATGCTAAATGAATTATCTGATAAAGAAAATTATCTAGAAGAAGAACTACTTAGAACTAAAGATAATGAAGATTTTCATAAATTTATAGGTAAAAGTGGAAAGACAATAGACGTATTAGCTATAGCTAAGAAGGCTGCTAAAGGAAATGCTACAGTTTTAATTAGAGGGGAAAGTGGAACAGGAAAAGAGATTATAGCAGAAGGAATTCATTTTTCATCTAATAATGCTAAAGGTCCATTTGTTAGAGTAAATTGTGCAGCTATACCATCAAATCTTCTAGAGAGTGAATTATTTGGACATGAAAAAGGATCATTTACTGGTGCGATAAAAAGAAAGCTTGGAAAGTTTGAGCTTGCAAATAACGGAACCATTTTCTTAGATGAAATTGGCGAAATGGAAAAGAATATGCAGGCAAAGATTTTAAGAGTACTTCAAGAGAAAGAATTTACCAGAGTTGGTGGAGATGAAGTAATTAAAATAAATGTTAGAATTATAACTGCAACTCATAGAAATTTAGAGGAAATGGTTAGGGACGGAGATTTTAGAGAAGATTTATATTATAGATTAAATGTTATACCAATACATATACCTCCATTAAGAAATAGAAAACAGGACTTGGCATTTTTAATAGGACATTTTATAGAAAAGATAAGTAAAGATATAAATAAAAGAATAACAGGAGTTAACAATGAAGCTATGGAAGCATTTTTAAATTATTCATGGCCTGGAAATGTTAGAGAACTTGAAAATATTTTAGAGAGAGTGATAACACTTACTGATAAAAACTATATAGATTATGAAGATTTACCTCTGTACTTAAAAAGCACAAAAGAATCTCAGAGAAAAGATGATAAATTTAAAGATGTAAGTAGTATAAGCAAAGATTATATAGAAGAATTAATATTAGAGAATGATGATGTTATGCCAATGAAAGAGTATGAGAAATTAATAATAGAAAAAGCATTAAGAAAATATGGTAGTTTTAATGCTGCCGGAAAAGCATTAGGATTAACTCATAAAACAGTAGCAGCAAAAGCAAGACAGTATGGAATAGAAAAAAGAGTTGATTGGGAAATAATATCAAGGTAAAAAATATCATATTGATACTTTTTACCAAGGGTATATAAGTTTTAAAGAAGAGATGGTTTACATACATCTCTTCTTTTATTTTACTAAAAGCTTAAGAAATGAGGCTTTGAAGCTATATTAACTAAAGATCTATTTAATAATTATTAGTTTTGGCATAATAAATGCTATTAATATAGTCATAAATATAAAAGATAATAACTATAAAGGGGAGTTTTATAATTATGAAGAAGTTAATAAATAATC
Organism: Clostridium sardiniense; assembly: GCF_016907995.1. Lineage (GTDB taxonomy): Bacteria > Bacillota > Clostridia > Clostridiales > Clostridiaceae > Clostridium > Clostridium sardiniense. The sequence goes on from NZ_JAFBDA010000006.1 coordinate 66,029, forward strand.
CAGATAATGTTTTAGAAGATATGCTACAAGGAATGCTTTATGCACATGAAGATTATTTAAAGAGAGTTGATGGATTTGATGTATTAGTAAGAAAAAATCCTAAAAGCGAAGGTAAAGTTGCCTTAGTAAGTGGTGGTGGAAGTGGACATGAACCAGCACATGCAGGGTATGTAGGTGAAGGAATGTTAGATGCAGCTGTATGTGGTGCTGTATTTACATCACCAACTCCAGATCAAGTATATGAAGCTATAAAAGCAGTAGATAATGGATCAGGAGTGCTTCTTATAATAAAAAATTATACTGGAGACATAATGAATTTTGAAATGGCACAAGATATGGCTGATATGGAAGGTATAAATGTTAAAGCTGTTGTTGTAAATGATGATGTAGCAGTGGAAGATAGTCTTTATACAGCTGGAAGAAGAGGTATTGCAGGTACAGTATTTGTTCATAAGATAGCAGGAGCGAAAGCAGAAGAAGGAGCATCATTAGAAGAGGTCAAAAATGTAGCTGAAAAGGTAATTAATAATGTTAGAAGTATGGGAATGGCATTAACATCATGTATAGTTCCTGCGGCAGGAAAAGCTAATTTTACATTAGCAGAAGATGAAATTGAAATAGGAATGGGTATACATGGGGAGCCAGGAACTCATAGAGAAAAAATTTCTACAGCAGATAATATAGCAGAACAATTGGTAAATAAAATATTAAATGATATTACTATAGAAAATGGTGATGAAGTTGCAGTTATGGTGAATGGACTTTCAGGTACACCACTTATGGAGCTTTATATAGTAAATAAAAAGGTTCAAGAAATATTAGAAGAAAAGGGAATAAAGGTTCATAAAACTTTTGTTGGAGAGTATATGACTTCACTAGAAATGGCGGGCTGTTCAGTATCAATATTGAAGCTTGACGATGAACTTAAAGGATTGTTAGGTGAAAAAGCTGATACACCAGCATTTAAAGTATTTTAATATAGTTAAATTTAATTAATTATTTATGGAGGAATAACAATGGATGGAAAAAGAGTTATAGAAGTAATAAATAAAATAAACGTAAAGATGAATGATAATAAGGAATATCTTACAGAACTTGATGCAGCTATAGGTGATGGTGATCATGGGCTAAATATGAGCAAAGGGTTTAATGCAGTTGTAGATAAGTTAAAGGATGATGAGGGAGAAAATATAGGAAATATATTAAAGAAATCAGGAATGGCTTTAGTATCAAATGTAGGTGGAGCATCAGGACCTCTTTATGGAACAGCTTTCATGAAGGGAGCTATGGAGGTAAATGGTAAGAGGGATATTAATATAAATGACTTCTTAAATGTATTAAAAGCAGGACTTCAAGGGATAAAGCAAAGAGGTAAAGCTGTTTATGGAGAAAAGACAATGATAGATGCATTAGAACCTGCCATAAAAGCCATGGAAGAGTCAATAAATAATGGAGATGACCCAAAAATAGTTTTAAAAAATGGAAAAGATGCTGCAGAAGAAGGAGTTAACTATACAAAAACAATAAAAGCAACAAAAGGTAGAGCTAGTTATTTAGGTGATAGAAGTATAGGACATCAAGATGCAGGAGCTACATCTTGTCTTTATATATTAGAAACTATATACGAAGAAATATAGAGAAAAAGTAATAAAGGAGAAATATATATGGTAGGAATAGTTGTAATATCACATAGTGAAAAAATAGCAGAAGGATTAGTAGAAATGGCTCTTCAAATGGCACCAAACGCTCCAATTATAGCAGCTGGAGGAACAAATGATGGCAGAATTGGTACTGATATAGAAAAAATATCTGAAGCTATAAAAAGTGTTTATTCAAATGATGGAGTAGTAATTCTTTTCGATCTTGGAAGTGCATATATGAATGCAGAGATGGCAATAGATTTCTTAGAGGATGATATAGATAAAGAAAAAATAGAAATTATAGATTCTGCTCTTGTGGAAGGTGTAATAACTGCTTCAGTTGAAAGTAGTATTGGTTCAAGTAGAGAAGGTATAAAGGAAGCGTTAAAACCACTATGCTTAAATAAAATGCCTTGATACAAAAAATAAGCTTTAGAAATATTGAAATAAATAAGGTTTATATAAATATATTTACTATAACAAAAAAATTAAATATATAACATCTTATTCTTAATAAAAACTGTTTAATTTAATTAAACAGTTTTTATTATTTATTCAGAAAGTTGCAAGATTAAATTCATTATAAGGCTTGACATATTTCATTATACAATTTAAAATTTAATGACGTTCATATAAGGAGAATTTAAATATGCTAATAGGTAAAGAACATTTAGATGAAGAAAATTACTTAAGATTAACACAAAAAACAATAGAAGAATTACTAGGTAAATATACTGATTTAAGTGAAATACAAGACAAAGAAATAGTAAAGCACAGAAAATTTCTTTGGGATAATAGAAGTGAATTAGATGAGATTGAGATAAATGATAATTGTAGTCAGGTTGCGTTACAAGAAAAGATGCATTCAAGAAAAATAAATAGAATAAGAACTTTAGAGAGGCAACTTAATTCGCCTTATTTTGCTAGATTAGATTTTAGAGAAGATGGGGAAGCTGCTGAAAGTTTTTATATAGGATTATCTAGTATTGAAGATGAAGAAAATTTTGAGTTTCTAGTCTTTGATTGGCGTTCACCAGTTTCAGCAATGTTTTATGATTTTGAAATTGGGCCAGCTTTTTATGAAGCACCAGCTAGAAAGGTAACTGGAACAATTGAATTTAATAGACAATTTAATATAAAAAATGGTGAGATAGTATTTATGCATAACTCAAATGAATCATTGTGTGATGAAGCATTAGGTTCAATGCTTGGAGGAAATGCTACTGATAAGATGAAAAATATAGTAGCTACTATACAAAAAGAGCAAAATGATATTATTAGAAATGATGATAGTAAAGTTCTATTTATACAAGGGGCAGCTGGTTCTGGTAAGACTTCAATAGCACTGCATAGAGCTGCATATATTTTATATAAGCATAGAAAAGAGCTTAAAGCAGATAATATTTTAATATTCAGTCCAAATGAAGTATTTGCAGACTATATATCTGATGTTTTACCTGAACTTGGTGAGACTAATATACTTCAAACTACTTTTGAAATGTATTCAAAGACATTCCTACCATCTAATTATATATATGAAGGTAAGAATGAGCATCTAGATTATATTTATTCACAAAAGGATGATAATGAAGAATTTAGATTAAGAACTATTGGAATGGAATATAAAAACACTACAGAATTTATGGAAGTATTAAATAAATTCATTAGAGATATTCCAAGATTATTAATTAAGGTTAAGCCTATAGTTATAGATGGAAAACAAATTCTAAATAGAAAAGCTGTAGAAAATACATTCTTAAGAAGATTTGAAAATATCCCATTCTTAAATAGAATAAAAGTTATAAAGGAGAGTATATTCTCACAAGTTGAGACTAAGTACTTAGCAAATAATGATGATTTTGAGTACGTAGAGGATAAAAAACAATTTTATGATTATTGCAAAGAACAAGTTGAACTTCAAATAGATGAGATGATAAGCACATTAAATAATGTAGCTATATATAAGATGCTTTGGGAAAATATATCTAGATATACAAGTAAAGATGTAGGTGATATTAAAGAACTTACATTAAGATATATAAATTATGGAGAAGTAAAGTATGAAGATATAACTCCAATTATATATATAAGAGCAGCTATGGAAGGTTTTAGAAATTATAGCCAAGTAAAGCATATACTTATTGATGAAGCCCAAGACTACAGTCCATTATTTTATGAAGTGATAAAACAATCATTTAAAGATGCTTCAATTACAATTATGGGAGATCTTAATCAAAGAATAGATAAACATTCAAATGTTAAAGATAAAGATGGAATAATAAATATATTCCATAATGTAAAGAAGGCCATTTTAACTAAAAGTTATCGTTCAACATTTAATATAACAAGCTTCACAAAGGAATTATTAGATACTCATGAACCTATTGAAGCCATTGAAAGAAAGGGTGAAAATCCTAAAATCCATATCATAAAAAGTGAATTAGAAACAAGGATATTAGATATCATTAATGAAATGACAGATAAGGGATACAAATCAATAGCTGTAATTTGTAAAAATAAAGCTGAGTCAGAAGAGTTGTATAGTAGGCTTAAAGAAGTTAATTCTTCTATAAATTTAATTGATGATGATAAGGCTGAATTTAAGACAGGAATTAATATAATACCATCTTACTTAGCTAAAGGCTTAGAATTTGATGGAGTTATTGTTGCTTATGGTGAGAATTACTCTGGAGAAAATGACAGAAATTTATTCTATACAGTTTGCACAAGAGCATTACATGAATTACATGTATTAGCTAGTAAAGATATAGTTGATATCTTACCTAAGGACAAGAGTCTATATACATTAGTTAAGTAATGAATTTATAAATGAATAAGATAAAATTATAAAAAGCAACTAGCATATTAATATGATAGTTGCTTTTTTGTATATATTAAATATTAACTTGAAATATATGGTAAAATATAATTTGAAGAGAGGGGGAGATTTATGAAAAAGAGGTTAATTGGGATTAGTATATTCATGCTAATTATTTGTTCAAGCATATTTATTATTTTTGGAAGTAAAAAGGATTTATCAAAAAATCAGATGATGGAGGATTTTAACTACTTATTTAATTCTATAATAGATAATTATCCATATTTGAATGTTAATAAAAGGGTTAATGGAGTAGATTTTAAAGCTAATGAAACTATATATAGAGATATGATAAAAGAATGTGAAAGCGATGGGGAATTTGAGACAGCTATAAAAACCATTGTAAAAGATTTAAATAATTCACATTCCTATATATTGAATAAGGAAGTACTAGAGCAATTTAGAAATATATATAACAAAGTACCAACAGGATCGTGGTATGACCTAAATAGAAAGGTTCTAAATAATAAAAAGGCTTTAAGAAGATATGGATTAAGTAGAGAGGTTAAAGAATTAGAGAAAAAAGAAAGCGCATTTTATGAAAAACCAAAATTCAAAGATATAGTAAATGGAGAAATAGGTTATATGGAGATACCATTAATGAATAATAGTTCCTATATTAAAGAGGATAAAGAAGATATTTTAGGATACTTAGAAAGTATCAAAAATTATGATGCATTAGTAGTTGATATTAGAGGTAATAGAGGGGGAGATTCACGTTATTGGCATTATATCTTTAGCAATATAGTTAATAGAGATTACTATACTGAGTATTATTCTTTTTATAAAGATGGTAAATTAATAAATAAATTTCTAAATTATAATAAAAATTTTATTAAGCCAGTAGAAAAGCTAGACACAAGTAATCTTAAAAATTTACCACAAGAAGTTACTAGAGATTTTAAAAGCTACTCCAAGGATAAATATTCTGTTGAAAAGGCAAGCTCATCAATAAATTTTAAAGGAAAAATATATTTACTTGTTGATGATAAAGTATTTTCGTCAGCAGAAGCTTTAGCTGTATTTGCTAAAAGTACAGGTATGGCAACATTAATTGGAGAAAAAACTAAAGGTGACGGTATTGGAAGTGATCCTATGTTAATGATGTTACCTAATAGTGGTTTAGTATTTAATTTCACTAAAGAAATGGGAACTACAAGTGATGGAACATGTAATGAAGAGCATAAAACAAATCCAGATATAATAGTAAATAATCCTAAGAAAACTGGAGATTTTAAAACAGATGAATGTATTAAAAAAGTACTTGAGTTAGAAAGTAGAAATAATATATAAGAAATTTTAATAAAAGATTATAAAATAAAAAAGTGAGTCATATTATTAAATAATAAAAATTATCCATTGCAAAAGGATATTGAAATATAGTATTATTTTATATATAGAATTAAAGAAGAGATTAAAACTTATGGTTTTGATATAAATGGAGGATAAACAAATGTTAAATATAGGATGTCACTTATCAACAACTAAAGGATTTGAAAATATGGGAAAAGAAGCACTAGGAATTGGTGCTAATACATTTCAATTTTTCACACGTAATCCTAGAGGTGGAAAAGCTAAGAAGATAGATGAAAAAGATGTTGCAGGACTTTTAGAGATAGCAAAGAATAATGAATTTGCTACAATATTAGCACATGCACCTTATACATTAAATGCTTGCTCAGCAGATGAAAGAACTAGAGAGTTTGCATTAGAGATGATGGCTGATGATTTAGTTAGAATGGAGTACTTGCCAAATAGCTTATATAACTTCCACCCAGGGAGCCATGTTAAGCAAGGTGTAGAAGTTGGAATAGATTATATTGTAGATATGCTAAATAAGGTTATTAAGCCTGAGCAAACAACAACTGTATTACTAGAAACTATGGCCGGAAAAGGTACAGAAGTTGGTAGATCATTTGAAGAAATAGCAGAAATAATTAATAGAGTAGAATTAAAGGATCATATGGGAGTATGTCTTGATACATGCCACGTTTATGATGCTGGATATGATATTGTTAATGATTTAGATGGAGTTTTAGGGGAATTTGATAGAGTAATTGGATTAGATAGATTACGTGCAATCCATTTAAATGATAGTAAGAACCCGTTTGGAAGTCATAAAGATAGACATGAAAAAATTGGTGAAGGTAATATTGGACTTGAAGCTATTACTAGAATAATAAATCATCCTAAATTACGTCATTTACCATTTTTCCTTGAAACACCTAATGAACTTGAAGGCTATAAGAATGAAATAGAATTATTAAGAAGCGTTTATAGTGAATAATAAATTTACAAAAGCCCATGATACTTATCATGGGCTTTTTTATTTATAACAAATAAATTACTGTACATTATATGTAAAAAAATGGTACAATTATGTTGATTATAATATAGAAGCTTTAAGGGGGAATAATGGAAAAAGAGGGGATAAGAAATATATATAAATTATGTAAGATACTTATGCTATCAATTGCTATTTGCTATGGATTACTTTTTTTATTTAAATTTTTTGGAGTTAATGGGGGACCTATAAGTAAGCTAATTCCATTTATAGCTATGATGACAACGACTATAATATTTATGAAGAAAATTGATAAAAAATCTTTTAGAGATATTGGATTAAAATGTAATAATAATATAGTTATTTTAAGTATATTATTAAGTTTAATTGCTACAATGCCAATAATATATGCTGTACTAAAAGGAGAAAATTTAGTTTTTGAAAGTATGTCTTTTAAAAGTATTATTTGGATTGTTACATATTCATTTATAGTAGGATTTTCAGAGGAAATATTTATTAGAGGGTACATTTATAGTGAAATAAAACCTGAAAAATATAAAATTATTGGTTCATCATTTATATTTGCGCTATTCCATATTATAAGTCCAGAATTCAATCTTATGATATGTTTTATGTTATTTATAATAGGAATTATATTTGCATCAGCATTTTACTATATAAAGAGTTTATGGCCTTTAATTATATTTCATAGCATATGGAATCTTTTCACTGATATTACGCCATATTATAAAGATGTATTAGTATCTATGTTTGCATATGTAATTATGCTAATAAGTACAATTATATTTTTAAAATTAAATTTATATAAGAATCAGAAAAAACAATATAATGAGTATAATATAAGTTAGAAATAAAAAGCAGTTAACTAATTAACTGCTTTTTATTTCTATAATAGTTTTGTAAGCATTAAGTTAAAATAATAAGTTTTTTATTATTTTAGTTTACATTGATAAAAAAAGTGATACAATATAAATATAATATATTGGAAACGTATACTTTGAAATCTTATTTTTATCTTTTAATTAATAGTAAGGAGAAGATAAAAATGAAAGAATTTAGTTTAAAAACTAAAATATATTTTGGAGAAGGAGCTTTAAATAAGTTAAGTGAAATCTCAAATAAAAATGTACTGATTATATGCGATAAGTTTATGGAAGAGAGTAAAACAACAGAAAATATCTCAAATAAATTAAATAATTGTAGAATTTCTATTTTTAGTGATATTGTTCCAGACCCTAGCGTTCAAATAGTTGCTCTAGGAGTTCAAAAACTTAAAGATCTAAATGCGGATATAATTATTGCTCTAGGCGGAGGCTCAGCAATAGACGGAGCTAAAGCTATTCGTGAATACTACAATAATCTATTTAAAGAGGATTCAAAAACGATAGAATTTTATGCCATACCAACTACAAGTGGGACAGGCTCAGAAGTTACAGAATATGCAGTAATAACTAACAAAGAAGAAAATTTAAAATATGCATTAACTGATAAATCACTTCTACCTGATGTTGCTATTTTAGATGCGGAGCTTACTAAAACAGTTCCTAAATCTATAACAGCAGATACTGGTATGGATGTAATAACTCACGCTATTGAAGCCTATGTTTCAAAAAATTCTAATGATTTCTCAGATGCTTTAGCAGAAAAAGCATTATGTTTAGCCTTTAATAATTTAACATTAGCTTATAATGAACCAATAAATATAGTTTCTAGAGAAAAACTTCATAATGCATCTTGCCTTGCAGGTATTGCATTTAATGCTTCAGGACTTGGAATAACTCATAGCTTAGCACATGCTATAGGCGGTAAGCTTCATATCCCTCATGGAAAAGCTAACGCTATAATACTTCCTTATGTTATGGAGTTTAATGCTAATATTGATAACAAGTCATATATACAAGAATACGATTTAGTTGCATTAAAATATCAAAGACTTGCAAAAATTTTAGATATAAATGCATGCAGCACTATTATAGGAGTTAATAACTTAATAAGAAATATAATTAAGTTAAAAAGTGATTTATCTATTCCTAAGAATTTAATAGATCTTGGAGTAGATATCAAGGTAGTTAATGGTTTTAGAGAAGAAATAATAGATGCAGCATTAAAAGATGTATGTACTAGTTCAAACCCTAGGGAAGTATCTAGAAAAGATTTAGAAATATTATTAGATAAAGTAATTGGAATTTAAAATAAAGAGGTTAAGCATATAATTGCTTAACCTCTATTTTTTTTACATATTTTCTTATATTTAAAGATTATTAACATATTTTTTCAAGATAAGTATTGTATATATATTGAATTATCAATATGATAAGGATATATTAACAATAGTTAACAATCTTAACTACAGGTTAATTATTGTTAACAAAAGGTAAGGGGGATAACATATGAAGGATGAAATGTATTACATTGGGAAAGTGGAGAAGATCTGCAAGATAAGTAAAAAAACATTAAGGTATTACGATAAACTCGGCGTTCTATCACCTGATGCTGTACGAGATGAAAACGGATACAGATATTATAGCAAAGGCAATATGCTGTCTATTCCAGTAATAAAGTACTATAAGCAAAGTGGTTTTAAACTTGAAGAAATTAAAAATTTAATTTGTGAATCTAAATGTACTGAGATTGAGGAGAATTTTCGAGAGAAAATTAGAGAACTTGAAGAAGCAGAAAGAAATATAAATTTAAAAAAGCAATCTATAAGAGATTGGCATTCTTTAGTTAAAGAAGCAAAAATGGTTATAGATAATAATTTAAATGAAGTATCAGCTAAATATCTAAATAAGATTGATATGTTATATCTAGATCAAGAGTTTAATTACGATTATATGGATTCAATAATAAATATTGATTTTACTAATTATATCGAAAGTATTGAAAATGCAATTACAGGACCGGTTATAATACAGTTTCCATCTTACGAAGAAAAGATTAAAGGAACTTGTAAAACTATGAGAATAATTCAGCAAGGTCTTATAAAATGTGAAAAAGAAAAAACTACAGAGTTTGGGGGAAACTTAGTAGCCTCATGTTATCATATAGGGTCTCATGATAATATTAATGAGACTTATAAAAAAATAAAAGATTGGATAAAGCTACATAATTATAAATGTGAAGGTGAATGTTACGAAAGATATGTAGTAGATTATTGGACAAGCAAAGATAGTAGAAATTTTGTCACAGAAGTTATGATAAAAATAAAAAATTAGATTAAATTTAAAGGTTATATAAAAAAAGGTTACCCTTAGGTACAATGTTTTTTATATGACCTTTTTTATATTTTAATTCATAATTCTCAGAAATTTGAAAAAATATGATTAAAAACTATAAAAAGAGCAGTTTTTTATAAAAAATAACATTTATAAAAAGATAAAACTTAGTATTGACCTTTAAGTTAGGGGGAGGGCTTATAATTAAATCGAAGAGAACAAAGATAAAAATAAGAAGTATACAAAATATTCCAATAAGAAATAATTTTATAAGCACAATTACACTTCAAAAGTAAACGTTTAGAAGTAAAATGATTGCTAAAAATTTAACAAGGTAATCAGCTTATTTATAAATCAATTAAACGGGAGGAGTCCTTATTTATGACGGAGATATCAGTAGGAGTCAATTCTAAAGATAATGCTAGCGATAAAAGAGTTAGCAAGGCTATGGAATTGAAAGAAAAAATGAAAAGCAATTTCTTTAAAAAGGGAGTTGCAATAGCACTATTTTCAGGTGTTGCGTACGGGCTTTATACAGCATTCTTAACAATGGGAATGAGCAAGGGAGTTTGGGCAGATTGGTATGGAGCAAACACAGCTGGGCTTTCAGCATTTGTTGTAGTTTACTTACTTGCTGCACTTGGAAATGCAATTAATGATACGTGTAGTGCTTTTTGGGCAATTGGGAATTCATTAGTACAAGGTAAATTCAAAGATTTTATAAGATGTTTAAACTCTAAACCAGGCAGAATAATCGTGGGAGCAGCACTTTTAGGGGGACCAGTTGCAGGAACAGCTTATGTTATAGCTCTTCAAATGGCAGGTCCAATAATAGTTCCAATATCAGCTCTTTGCCCTGCAATAGCAGCGATACTTGGAAAAATACTTTATAAGCAAGAAATTACAAAACGTATGGCAGTAGGAATTGCAATATGCGTATTTGCTAGTTTCTTAATAGGAAGTACAGGTTTTTCAGGAGGAGTTTCAGGAACTGTATTTTTAGGAATTTTTATAGCAGTTATAGCAGCTTTAGGCTGGGGATTTGAAGGTTGTGTTGCTGGATATGCTTCAACCATGGTTGATCCACAAATCGGAATTTGTATCCGTCAATTAACATCAGGAATAGCAAATCTTTTCATAGTAGTACCTATAATGGGACTTTTAGCTGGAGGATTAGAGGTTTCTAAAAACTTAGTTATTCAAGCATTCACTAGCGGACCTGCAATGATATGGTTTGTATTAAGTGGATTATTAACATTCTTAACTTTCATGTCTTGGTATAAAGGAAACAGTATGTGTGGTGCTGGACTTGGAACTGCTTGTAATGGTACATACTCATTCTTCGGACCATTTTTCTGTTACTTAATTCTTGGTGTTATTTCAGGAATTGAAGGATGGTCATTACCAATAGTAGCTTGGATAGGAGCAATAATTATGATGCTTGGAATATTAACTATAGCTACAAATCCTTTAGATTTTTTCAGAAAGAAGGAGGCATAAGATTTATGAAACCTTTAAATTACGCTATATTAAAGCATTTTACAAAAGTAGGAGAAGCTTCAGCGTCAGATGTAATGGAAGCTTTAAAAGAAGATTATTCAAGCTTCAAAACATTTACTAAAGCAGCTGTAATAGATGCCTTATTAACAGCAGAAGCTAATGGATTAATCGAAGAAACTAGAGTTGATTTAGATCATAATGAAGAGCTTATTATCTTTTATTATGCAAATGAAGAGAGTAAAGCCGTAATCAATGGTTATATAAGAGATTAATTTAAAATGGAGGTATTTTAGATGAAATATTATGGTGATGAAGCTTTAGGGCTTGTAGAAACAATAGGTTTAGTTCCTGCACTTGAAGCGGCAGATAAAATGCTTAAGGCTGCAAATGTTGAATTAGTTTCATATGAAAATATAGGTTCAACTCTTGTTACTATAATGGTTAAAGGTGATGTTGCTGCTGTAAAGTCTGCTGTAGAAGTTGGAGCAGAGGCTGCAGGGGCTATAGGAAAACTTACAGCAAAAAACGTTATGCCAAGACCAATTAGAGAAGTTGGAAAAATAGTATCAGTTCATGATATCGATGAATAGAAAGGAAATGGTTAATATGATTAGACGTGAAGCAATAGGATTAATTGAAACGTTTGGATTAGTTTTTGCTCTAGAAGCAGCAGATGCTATGTGCAAAGCAGCAGATGTTGAATTAGTCGGTTATGAAAACGTGGCATCTGGTTATATTTCAGTTATAGTAACAGGAGATGTTGGAGCTTGTACAGCTGCTGTGGATGCAGGTGTTAGAGCTGTAGAGGAGATGGAAGATGGAAATCTTTATAGTTCAGTAGTTATAGCAAGGCCTCATAATGATCTTCAAAAAATAATAGATAAGTATGCTATAGAAGCACTTTAATAGAGTTTTAGAAAAGGGGAGAAGAGAATGAATATTATAGATAATGATTTGCTCTCCATGCAAGAAGCTAGAGTACTTGTTGAAAATGCAAGAGAAGCTCAAAAAAGTTTAGCTACATTTCCACAAGAAAAGCTAGATGAGATAGTAAACCGCATGCTTGAAGTAATTAAAGAGTATGATAGTGAACTAGCAAGATTAGCTTTTGAAGAGACAGATTCAGGAAAAGTAGAAGATAAATTAATAAAAGATAAGTTTGTAGTTTGTTATCTTAAGAAAAAACTAGATGGGATGAAATGTGTAGGAGTAATAGGAAAAGATGAAAAAAATAAAACTACTGACATTGGAGTGCCTATTGGTGTAATTACAGCTTTTTGCCCTATGACTAGTCCAGTTTCAACTATAATTTATAACGCTGTAATAGCAATTAAATCAGGAAATGCAATAGTATTTGCACTTCATCCTAAAGCAAAAAATGTCATGAAGAGAACTTTAGACATTTTAATAAGAGCAGCTGAAGGGTATGGACTTCCAGAAGGTGCTATATCGTATCTTAGTATAGTATCAGACAGTGGGTCTTTAGAACTTATGAAACATAGAGACACATCATTAGTTATGAACACGGGTGTACATGAATTATTAAAAGTTTCAGATAAATGTGGAAAACCAGTTATTTATGGTGGGACAGGTAATGGACCTGCATTCATAGAGAGAACTGCTGATATTAAAAAGGCAGTTAAAGATATTATAGATAGTAAAAGTTTTGATTGTGGAGTAGTCTCAGGTGCGGAACAATCTATAGTTGTAGACAGCCCTATTGCAAATGAAGTAAAAAATGAGCTTATTAAAAATGGAGCTTATTTTATGAGTGAAGATGAATCTAAGTCTCTTGGAAAAATTCTTTTTGATAAGTATGGAAATTTCGAAAAAGAGTTTATCGGAAAATCACCAGAATTTTTAGGAAAAAGAGCTGGTTTTAGTGTTGCATCTGGTGTAAAGGTTTTAATATCAAGTCAAAAGTTTGTATCTTTAGACAATCCTCATTCGAGAGAAAAACTTTGCCCAATACTTTCATTCTATGTGGAAGATGATTGGATGCATGCTTGTGAGAAATGTATAGAGTTACTATTAAGTGAAAGGCAAGGACATACCCTTATAATTCACTCAAATGATGATGAAGTAATTAAACAGTTCGCACTAAAAAAACCAGTTGGAAGAATCTTAGTAAATACTTCAGGAGTATTTGGAAGTATGGGGGCTACAACAAATCTTTTCCCATCAATGACACTTGGTAGTGGATCTATTGGAAAAGGAATGACTTCTGATAATGTATCACCAATGAACTTAGTATATATAAGAAAAGTTGGATATGAAGTCAGAGATAAAGATGAATTTTTAAATTCTATAGGCATGAATAGAGAGGTTAATAAGGTTATAGATGAAGATTTAGACAACTCTTCAGATAATATGAAGCTTCTTAAAAATGTTTTAACTCAAATATTAAAAGAAACCAATTAAAAAGAAAAGGAGTAGATAAAATGGATATTCGTGAATTTTCAAATAAATTTATAGAAGCCACTAAAAATATGTCAGAAAATGAGCGTCAATCATTATTAAAAATGTTTGAGAGCGTTTCAGATGAAATAAAAAAAGATGATGAACCTGTAAAGGTTGAATGTATAGTTTCTTCAAATGATGGCAAAGTTCCAGAAGGAATTACAGAACGTTTAGCAAAACTTAAAGAAAATTATTTAAAACAAGTTCCATCAATCACAACACATAGAGCAAGAGCTATAACTGAAATAGCTAAGCAAAACCCAGGAACACCAAAATCAATATTAAGAGGTAAATGTTTCAAACATTGTTGTGAGACTGCACCACTTGTAATTCAAGATCATGAACTTATAGTTGGAGCTCCAAATGGTGCACCAAGAGCTGGAGCTTTCTCTCCAGATATAGCTTGGAGATGGATGGTAGATGAGATTGATACTATAGGTGAAAGACCTCAAGACCCATTCTATATTTCAGAAGAAGATAAGAAATTCATGAGAGAAGAACTATTCCCATTCTGGCAAGGTAAGTCAGTTGATGAATATTGTGAAGACCAATATAGAGAAGCTGGAGTTTGGGAACTTTCAGGAGAATCATTCGTTTCTGATTGCTCATACCATGCAATAAATGGTGGAGGAGATTCAAACCCAGGATATGATGTTATTTTAATGAAAAAAGGTATGGTTGACATAGTTAAAGAAGCAGAAGAAAAGCTAAAAGAACTTAACTATGCAAATCCAGAGGATATAGAAAAAATCTACTTCTATAAATCATTAATTGATACTGCAGAAGGTGTAATGATTTATGCAAAACGTATGTCAGATTATGCAAGAGAATTAGCTGAAAAAGAGACAAATCCTAAGAGAAAAGCTGAATTATTTAAGATTTCAGAAGTAAATGCTAAGGTTCCAGCTCATAAGCCAGAAACTTTCTGGGAAGCAATTCAAGCTGTTTGGACAATAGAATCACTTCTAGTAGTAGAAGAAAATCAAACAGGTATGTCAATTGGACGTGTTGACCAGTACATGTATCAATTCTTTAAAGATGATATTGAATCAGGAAGAATGACTGAATTTGAAGCATTTGAACTTGCAGGATGTATGCTTATAAAAATGTCAGAAATGATGTGGATAACAAGTGAAGGAGGATCTAAATTCTTCGCAGGATACCAACCATTTGTAAATATGTGTGTTGGAGGAGTTACAAGAGCAGGTAGAGATGCAACAAATGAATTAACTTATCTATTAATGGATGCAGTTAGACACGTTAAGATTTATCAACCATCTTTAGCTTGTCGTATCCATAAATCATCACCACAAAAGTATCTTAAAAAGATAGTTGAGGTAATAAGAGCAGGAATGGGATTCCCAGCATGTCACTTTGATGACGTTCATATAAAAATGATGCTTGCTAAAGGAGTTTCAATTGAAGATGCTAGAGATTATTGTTTAATGGGATGTGTTGAACCACAAAAATCAGGAAGATTATATCAATGGACTTCAACAGGATACACTCAATGGCCAATATGTATAGAGTTAGTACTTAATAATGGAGTACCTCTATGGTATGGAAAACAAGTTTGTCCAGACCTAGGAGATATTGATAACTTCAAAACTTATGAAGAGTTTGAAGCTGCTGTTAAAGAGCAAATTAAATTTATAACTAAATGGACAAGCGTAGCTACAGTTATTTCTCAAAGAGTTCACAAAGAACTTGCACCAAAACCACTTATGTCAATGATGTATGAAGGATGTATGGAAAAAGGTAGAGGTGTTGAAGCTGGTGGAGCAATGTACAACTTCGGTCCAGGAGTAGTATGGAGCGGACTTGCTACTTATATTGATTCTATGGCTGCAATCAAAAAATTAGTTTTCGATGAGAAAAAATACACATTAAGAGAAATGAAAGAAGCATTAAAAGCTGATTTCGTTGGATATGAAAAATTAAGAAAAGATTGCTTAGATGCACCAAAATACGGTAATGATGATGATTATGCTGATTATATTGGAGCAGATCTTATAAACTTTACTGAAATGGAACATAGAAAATATAAAACATTATATTCAGTTTTAAGTCACGGAACATTATCAATTTCAAATAATACTCCATTTGGGCAATTAACAGGAGCTACTTCAAATGGACGTAAAGCTTGGACTCCTCTATCAGATGGAATAAGTCCAACTCAAGGAGCAGACTTTAAAGGACCTACTTCAATAATTAAATCAGTTTCAAAATTAGCTTGTGACAATATGAATATAGGAATGGTTCATAACTTTAAATTAATGTCAGGTCTTCTTGATACTCCAGAAGGAGAACAAGGAATCATAACATTATTAAGAAGTGCTTGTGCTCTTCAACTTGGAGAAGTTCAATTTAACTACTTAGATAATAATACATTAATTGAAGCTCAAAAGAACCCAGAAGCTTATAGAGATTTAATAGTAAGAGTTGCTGGATATAGTGCATACTTTGTAGAATTATGCAAAGATGTTCAAGATGAGATTATAAGTAGAACTATGCTAACACATTTTTAATAAAACTATAGGTCATGTAGTAGATTTTTCTACTACATGAGCTTAAGAAAGCTGGAGAGTTTAGGTATGAATAATAACACAAATGGAATTATACAAAGAAAGGCAAGGATTTTCAATATACAAAAATACAATATGTATGATGGGCCAGGAGTTAGAACTATAGTATTCTTTCAAGGATGTCCTCTACGCTGTAAATGGTGTGCTAATCCAGAAGGGATGATTAAAAAAAATAGAGTCATGTTTAAAAGCAATCTTTGTGAAAATTGCTTAGAATGTGTGGATGTTTGCCCAGTCGGTATTCACACAGTAAATAGCAGTACAAATAAACATGAAATAAATAGAAATATAGATTGTGTTGGATGTAAAAAATGTGAAGAAGCTTGCGTAAAATCAGCAATAAATATAATTGGGGAAAATAAAACAATATCAGAGCTATTAGAAATTATAGAAGAGGATAGAACCTTTTATGAAATGTCTGGTGGCGGAGTTACTTTAGGTGGTGGAGAAGTTTTAATGCAACCTGAAGCAGCTTTAAGTCTTCTTATGGCATGTAAGAATGTAGGAATAAATACGGCCATAGAAACTTCTGGATATACAAAAACAGAAACTATTCTAAAGATTGCAGAATTTACTGATTTATTCCTATTTGATATTAAGCATATAAACTCAGATGAGCATTTTAAATGGACTGGAGTTAGAAATGAGCAAATTTTAGAAAATTTAAAAAATCTACTTCAAAATAAATTCAATGTCCAAATTCGTATGCCTCTTTTAAAAGGTGTAAATGATAGCGAAGAAGCTATAACTAAAGCTATGGAGTTCTTACTTCCTTATAAAGACTATAAGAATTTTAAAGGTATAGATCTTTTACCATATCACAAGATGGGAGTAAATAAATATAACCAACTTGGCATAGATTACCCTGTATATGGCGATCCTAGTTTGAGCGATGAAGATTTAAACAGAATTGAATCTTATATAAAAAGATATGATATGAACGCAAAAGTGGTTCGTCATTAGAAATGAGTAGAAAAGTTATGGATAATTTTAATGAAAAAAACATACAAAGGGTAATTCAAGAATCAGTACCAGGAAAGCAGATAACTTTATCACACATTATTGCATCTCCTATGAAAGATATTTATGAAAGATTAGGAGTAGATGAAAAAGGAGCCATAGGGATCTTAACAGTAACACCATATGAAACTGCAATTATAGCTGCTGATATCGCAACTAAAGTAGCTGATGTAGAGATAGGTTTCTTAGATAGATTTACAGGATCAGTTCTTATAAATGGTGATGTTGATAGTGTTTATGAGGCACTTAATTCAGTAAACGAAACTTTAAGAGATATGTTAGGTTTTGCAATATGCCCTATAACTAGAACATGAGAAAAAAACGAATAATGGTTGTTGGTCCAAGCCGTTCTGGTAAAACAACTATAGTAAATTACTTAAATGATTATAATGGTCCTCTAAAGCGGACAGCAGATGTTATTTATGGTGAAAATACTATGGATATTCCTAGTTCTTATATGGAAAATGCTTGGATGTATAAACATATTATCGCTTTAGCGCAAGATGCTAAAAAAATAGTATTTGTGTTAGATTCTAAAAGTCCTAAAGAAGTTATTGGAGACGGATTTTCAAAACTTTTTAATATAGAAGTTATTGGAGTTATAAATAAGGTAGATAGTAATTATGAAAATATAGACAAATGCAAGCAGAGTTTAAAAAGAATAGGAATTATAGAGCCATATTTTTTAATTAGAGAAAATAGTGAAGTAGATATGAAAAAACTTAAAGAATATCTACTTAAATAGGTAGGTGAATATATAAATGCTTAGATTTATTACTGAAGATTACTTAAAGGACTTGTATAGAAAAGAGTCTTTTAAAGAATTTAAGCTTAATGAAGGTCAAAGGCTTACTCCGGGAGGTAGGCAGTACTTATTAGATAAAGGGATAAAGATAAATAGTAATTTACCTACAGATAGCAAAAAAGAAGAAAAAAGTGATGATATTTTAATAGATGAAAATAAACACGTAAAGTATAAAATACTTACATATAAATGTAGATCTGTTGAAGCATCATTTTTAAATGCAGCAAGCAAAATAATTAATGAGGACTTAATCTTAGCTCAAAAGCTTATCGATTTAGAAAGAGAAATTAAAAATATAAGAGAGTTTACAGAAGGCAAAATAAAATTAGAAGTCATTAATCCTAAAGTTTGTGATTTCAGTAATGAAGAGATAGAAATTACAGATGTATATATATACCTAAAAAATAGCGAAAAAATATTAAATCTTTACATCCTTTTATGTAAGCTAAATGAATTTAAATATGACATTCTAGAAAGATATGAAAATGATGAGCTAATAAATAAAATTTTAATTAATTTAGAAAATATTATAAATATATTATCTACGACTATATCTAAGGAAATAGGAGGCAGAAGAGTTGAGTGATAAGAGTAAAACTTTCGAGTACTGTGATAAATTAGTAAGCCAATTTGAAAAAGTTATAGAAAAGCCTATCTTAGAAAAATCATCAGTTTATTATACTGGTGTAGACCTTGGAACTGCGTGTGTAGTTTTAGCAGTATTAGATGAAAATTACAGACCAGTTGCAGGAGCTTACAGATATGCTGATGTAGTAAGAGATGGTATGGTAGTTGACTATATCGGAGCTGTAAAGATAGTTAGAGAATTAAAAGAGGAAATAGAAGAAAAGCTTAATACTGAACTGCTTTATGCAGCAGCAGCCATTCCACCAGGAACAGATTCTTTAGATGGTGGTGCTATAAAAAATGTTGTACAAGCTGCAGGCTTTGAACTAACGAATTTATTAGATGAACCTACAGCTGCAAATGAGGTTTTAAAAATTCAAAATGGTGCAGTAGTAGATATAGGTGGAGGAACTACAGGAACCTCTATTATAAAAGATGGAAAAGTAGTTTGCGTAGCAGATGAGCCTACTGGAGGAACACATTTCTCTTTAGTTATCTCAGGTGCATATAAAATGAATTTTAAAGAAGCTGATGAATTTAAAAGAGATAATAGTAATCATGAAGAATTATTACCAGTTTTAAAACCTGTAATTGAAAAGGTTGGATCAATAATTAATGATCATATAAAAGATTATGATGTGAGAGAGATTTCATTAGTTGGTGGTACAGCTTGCCTTACAGGAATTGAAGGAATAATAGAAAACAAGATTAAGGTATATACGCATAAACCTAAAAATCCAATGTTTGTTACACCACTTGGAATAGCACTTAGCTGCACAAGTGAAATCATAGAGTAAATGGAGTTTGAGTTTTATGAATTTTAGACTTATAAAATCACCAACAGAGGGAACAAAACGTGCTCTTATAAAAAGGATGGGGATAGAAGGCAAGGAAGTAATCGAGAATGTAGATGCTATTGGACTTGCTCAAGGTAAGCTAATTGATATGATTTATGCAATAGATATTGCTGAAAAGGCAGCAGGTGTAGTTGTTGAAGATATCAAGGGAGTATGTCCTCAACATATGACTTCAATTGCTATATTAGGTGATACTTCATCAGTTCAATCTGCAATAGAAGAAATCAAATCAAATATGAAAGAAGGATGAGTCTTATGATAACAGCAAAGTTAATAGATAATATCTGGGCAACTAGAAAAGCTGATAATCTTTATGGATTGAAGTTTATGCTAGCAGAAGAGATTGGTGGAAGCTTTAGTGGTAGAAGATTCATAGTTGTAGATAATATTGGGGCAGGAATTGGGGATAGAGTTATCGTAAGCACAGGATCATCAGCAAGAAGAATGGTTGGAAATGATGATATTCCAGTTGATGCAGCAGTAATTGGAATAATCGATCAGGACTGTAATTTTAGTGAGTAAGTTATAATTTCTGACGTAAGGATAGGCATTTTAATTATAAATAGTTGTAAACCCCATACTTTAAATATAAACTGAAAAATTTAGTGAAAGGATGTGAGAGTGTGAAACGATTAATTTGTGCAAAAGATATGGAAGAATTTTTAGCTACAGGGGAAAAGGTTTTCTATATAGATAAAGATGTTATCTTAACTCCGTCAGCTAAAGATATAGCTAAAAATAATGATATCTCAATTACTACAGAAAAAGTTAGTGAAAAAGAAATTTGTAGTACTAACTGTAAAGGCGTAGAAAGTTTAGATTCTAATAAGTTATTAGAGATGTTCAAGGAGTTAATAAACGAAGGGTTACTTCAAGAGATGTTAAAAATTTTAGCTAGCGGTGAAGATTCAAAGTTTGTATCTTCCCGCGATGAAAGTGGACTTAAAGTAGTAAGAGGAAGCTCAGTAAAGATGGATGTATTCGATACTGGAAATCCTAATAATAAAGTTTATTTCCAAGAATTAATAAGTAAAGATGAATCTAAGATGAGTGCTGGTTTTTTAATCATTGAAGATTCAAAATTCGAATGGGAATTAACTTATGAAGAGATAGACTATGTTATTGAAGGAACAGTAACTGTAGAAATTAACGGTAAGACTTATGAAGCAAATGCCGGTGATGTACTATTTGTTCCTAAGGGATCTAAAGTAGTTTGGGGATCACCTAATAAAGCTAAATTATTCTATACAACATATCCAGCCAATTGGGCAGATTTACTTTAATTACTTAAGGAGGATAGATGATTATGCAAGCAATAGGAATGATAGAAACTAAAGGATTATTAGCTACTATTGAAGCAGCTGATGCTATGGTCAAATCAGCAAACGTTAATATCCTTGAAAAAGTATATATAGGCGGAGGATATGTTTCGGTTACAGTAACTGGAGATGTTGGAGCTGTAAAATCAGCAGTTGATGCTGGTGTTTCAGCTGTAAATAGACTTGGCGATAATATTTTAGTTTCACACCATGTGATTGCAAGACCACATTATGATTTAGAAAGCATATTAGAAACTAAACCTGCTATAGAAAGATTAGAGGAATCTATAGAGGAAAAGGTTTTATGTGAAATGGTAGAAGAATCTATAGAAGAAGTAATTTCTGAAATTGTAGATGAAGCAGTAGAAGAAACTTTAGAAGAATCTATAGATAAAGAAATAATAAATGAAGGCTCAGAAGAAGTCCAGACTTTAGAAATTCTAGATAAAGTTATAGATTTAGATATGACTAAAGAAGAATTAGACAAGCTTGTAGAAGAAAAAGGATTAGATGAAGCTCTTAAAATTTTAGAAGATTTAAAAGTATCTAAAATAAGAAAGTTAGCAAAAGAATTTAAAGATCTTGATATTACAAGTAAGACTGTTTCTAAAGAAGACAAAGGAGCACTTCTAAATAGACTTAGAAATCACTATAAAAAATAGTGTTTTAAAGAAGGAGGAAAATTGATTTGGAAAATTTCGATAAAGATTTACAATCAATACAACAAGCAAGAAATTTAGCTAGAAGAGGTAAAATAGCAGCAAATAAAATAGCCGATTTTAATGAAGAACAAATAGATAAAATAATTAAAAATATGGTTAAAGTTGCAAAGGAGCATGAAGTTTGCTTAGCTGAAATGGCTGTAGAAGAAACAGGTTTTGGTAAAGTTTTAGATAAAGCTACTAAAAATAATTTAGCATCAACAGTTTTATATGATTCAATAAAAGATATGAAAACTATAGGTATTATAAAAGAAGATAAAGAAAATAAATTAATTGATATAGCAGAGCCAGTAGGTTTAGTAATGGGAATAGTTCCTTCAACTAATCCAACATCAACTGCAATATTTAAATCAATTATTGCCATAAAATCAAGAAATGCTATAGTATTTTCACCACATCCATCAGCAGTAAAATGTACATCTACTGCAGCAAAACTTATGCATGATGCAGCAGTAGCTGCTGGAGCACCAGAAGACATAATAACTTGTGTAGAGTTAACTTCAATTGGAGCTACAAATGAGCTTATGAAGTCAAAAGAAGTAAGTATAATAATAGCTACTGGAGGACCAGGAATGGTTAAAGCTGCTTACTCTTCTGGAAAACCAGCACTTGGAGTTGGAGCTGGAAACTCACCAGCATATATCGAAAGAACTGCTGATATTGAAAAAGCTATAAAGAATATAATAGCTAGTAAAACATTTGATAATGGTACTATCTGTGCATCAGAGCAATCAATTATCTGTGAACATTGTAATGAAGCTAAAGTGGTAGAACAACTAAAAAAACAAGGCGGATACTTCATGACAGAAGAAGAAACTAATAAGGTTTGTAATCTTCTATTTAAGAAAGGAAATGCAATGAATGCAGCATTTGTTGGAAGAGCTGCTGATGTAATTGCAAAAGCTGCAGGATTCTATGTTCCAGAAGGAACTAAAGTACTTATAGGAAGACAAGGTGGAGTTGGACCTAAATATCCACTTTCATATGAAAAACTTACTACAGTGCTTGGATTCTATGTAGTTAATGACTGGATGGAAGCTTGCGAATTAAGTATAGAACTTCTTCAAAATGGAATAGGTCACACAATGAGTATTCATACTGAAGATGTTGAAATAGTTAAAAAGTTTGCTAAAAAACCAGCATCAAGAATTTTAGTTAATACAGGTGGATCATTTGGAGGAACAGGAGCTTCAACAGGACTTATGCCATCATTCACTTTAGGATGTGGAACATGGGGAGGAAGTTCAGTATCTGAAAATGTTACTCCAATGCATCTTATAAATATAAAGAGAGTTGCTTATGGATTAATCGACTGTGACAAAATTGGAAAAGATAGAGGCGGATGTGAGGAAACTTGCAATACTAAGCCTCTTAAAAACACTAATTTTAATACAGGATTAAGTTTTGGAGGTTCAGAAATGAACTTAAGTCCAGCAGAAATACAAAGAAAATCTACTGAAACAGAAGTAACTGCTGAAAATATAGTAGAAAAAGTTAATAACTTAGATAATGAAGAAGTAATGGATTTAGTAAATAAAATCATAGCCACTATGAAGAGGTAGATTAAAACATGGAAAATTTAGAAGAAGTATTAAAGCTTTTACTTAATGCAGTTAAGGAAAGCGAAGATAAGAAAAAAGAAGTTAAAGAATCATTTGAGATACCTGTTGGAATTTCAAATAGACACATACATCTTTCAAAAAGATATGTAGATATACTTTTTGGAGAAGGATATGAATTAACAAAATTAAAAGATTTATCTCAAAAGGGACAATATGCTTGTAAAGAGACTATAACAATATGTGGACCTAGAGGATCTATAGAAAAGATAAGAGTACTTGGACCTATAAGAAGTAAGACTCAAGTTGAGTTATCTATAGGTGACTGTAGAAAAACTGGAGTATCACCAAGTGTTAGGTTATCAGGAAATCTAAAAGAAACTTCAGGGATAACTCTAATAGGACCTAAAGGAAGTGTTCAATTAGAAGAAGGCGTTATAGTAGCACAAAGACATATTCACATGAACAATAAACATGCAGAGCATTTTGGAGTTAGTGATGGAGATATTGTAAAAATTGAGGTAGATGGATTAAGAGGCGGAATATTAAATAATGTAAGCATTAGAACTAATGATTCATTTAGCCTAGAATGTCACTTAGATGTTGAAGAGGCAAATTCATTTGGTATTACGCCAAAATCAAAAATTAAGATAGTCAAATGTAGTGTTTAAAATAAATGCACTTAAATAAAAAGTTTATAAAAATAATTAATATAAAAAAATAAAAGGATTTTTAGGAGGATTTTAATATGAAATACGATGCTTTAGGAATGATTGAAACAAAAGGATTAATAGGATCAATAGAGGCGGCTGACGCAATGGTTAAGGCTGCTAATGTTTACTTAATAGGAAAAGAATACGTTGGAGGCGGACTTGTAACTGTAATGGTTAGAGGAGATGTTGGAGCAGTTAAAGCTGCTACAGATGCTGGAGCTGCTGCTGCACAAAGAGTTGGAGAATTAATTTCAGTACACGTTATCCCAAGACCACATTCAGAAGTTGAAGTTATATTACCAGCTTCAAAAGAAGTAAAATAATAAATGAATTTTAAAAAAGCTCAAGGATTATTATAATCTGCTTCCTTTGAGAATGACAGTTTAAAAAGTCTAAGTAGCGATAAGAAGATGATTTCTGTATATAACAGGAGTCATCTTTTTTTATTTCAATTAAACTGTATAATTATACATAACCGTATCAAATAGAGATAGCTTTTTTATTGTTTATTCTATTAGGATAAATTTTAGGCTATAATTGCCTTTTGTTTTTGTAATATAATTGCAAGCTTTTGATTGAATTCATAAATGATTCCACAGATTTATCAAATTGCTTTGAGTCATTAGTCTTTATAATTAATATATAAATATATTTAATTTTTAGATAATAATCTTATAATAAATTTAAAGTAATGGGGTTTCTTATTATGATAAAATATAATTAGAACAAGAATAATAGACAGCAAGGAAAAAGGTATATAATCTATAATATAATAAATTCACAAAATATAGGAGGGATACAGATGATTAATAAAATAGGAAAGATAACATTATATGTGCACAACCAAGAGAAAGCAAAGGAATTTTGGGTTGATAAATTAAACTTTGTAGTTAAATTTGAACAACAAATGGGGCCAGGAATGAAATGGTTAGAGGTTGCCCCTAAGGATGAAGATTTTACTACATTTGTATTATATGATAAAAAATTAATGAAAGAACAAAATCCAGAAGCTAATGTAGAGCATCCATCAATTATATTAAGCACTTCAGATATTCAAAAAACATACGACGAGATAAAGGATAATGGGGTAGAAGTAGGAACTCTTCTAAATATGACTTATGGAAAGATGTTCTCATTTAAAGATCAAGACAGAAATGAATATTTAGTTCGTGAAGATGTATATTAAGAAAAAGCTACTCAATATCTGAGTAGCTTTTTTATTATAAAGAAATTATACATGATATTGAATTTTATAATTGGAGATTAAATAAAGTAAAAAACTTATTTTTAGATAAATTTAATTCCAAGTATTAATATTAATAGAAATATAGGTGTATAAAAGGATGAATTAGGAAATATAAATGCTATAGTATAAATTTTAATTAAATTAAATAATAAAAGGGGGAGATGCTTATATAAAATGATAATAAATTTGAAAATAATATATTTTAAGGTTATGGGAGGGGAATATGAGAAGGAAAAGAGGAATTAGCTGGTTACTACTATTTGTACTGTCGTTTGTAGTGGTATTAGAAAATTTGGGGATTTCAGTATATGCAACTACAAATAATAAATCAGATGAAATGTCACTTATAAATGATATGACCATTGAAGGCGACAGTAATAAATTCTCTTATTACGGAGACGGTTGGAGCTATGGTGATACAAATGATAGCATTAATGGGGCTGGGGATGAGCATTTTAATGATATAAACACTAATGATACTACTGCATCTACAAAATACTATAAAATTGAGTTTGTTGGAAATAAGATAGAAGTGTATGGGCATAAAAGTTGGAACCATGGGATTGTAAGTTACTCTATTGATGGAGGAGAAGCGATAGAAGTAAGTAGTTATTCAGAGAATAGAGTAGGAAATCAACTGCTATTTAGTGCATATGGATTAAGTGAGGGTAAGCATACTCTTACTGCCATTTCAACAGGAAAAAGTGATTCACCAAGAGGAAAGGCAGTAATTCAAGTTGATTATGCAAAGGTGTATCATAAAAGGTATCAAGTAGAAGATATAAAGATAGAAAATAATAATATTGAGTTAATGGAGGGGGCCGAAATAAAAATTTTATATAGTTCTATTCCAAGTTATGCAGAGATATCAGATATTAAGTTTACTTCTAATAATAAAAACATTGCAACTGTAGATAAGGAAGGAAAAATAAAAGCTATTTCTGAAGGGGAAACGAATATATCTGTTGTTTCAGAAGAGTTTGGAATATCAAAAGATATTAGAGTGAAAGTAAAGGCTTCAACGCCATCAATACATGGAAGTATAGTTGATACAAATACACATTATACTCAAGATAAATATGATTTAATTAAATCAATGGGGTTAGTAAATAAAAATTTATATTCTTGGAAATCAGATAAAACTATATCAGAGTTAGCATTAATATCTAGAGAATCTAAATTAAAAAATGTAAACGTTAAAGTGAGCGATTTTGTTTCAGGAGAAAATGTATTATCAAAAACGAATGTTACTACTACCTTTTTAAAGGAAACAAAAGCTTATATAGGAGATGCAGGATATCATGATCAAAATGATATATCAATGCCTAATGGAGAAAAGGCAGATGTACCGGATATTTTATATACTACAGATCCTGTGGATATAGAATTTAATAAGGTACAACCAGTATGGGTGGAATTTAATATACCAAAAGATACCCAAGCAGGAATTTATACTGGTACTATTGAAGTAACTGCTGATGGTATCAATGATCCACTTATATTCACATATAATATAGAAGTATTAGATGCAATTATGCCAAATAGTGAAGAGTATGAATTTGATATAGAAATGTGGCAATATCCATATAGTTCAGCCGAATACTATAATGTTACTCCATTTTCAGAAGAACATTTTAGAATTCTAAAACCTCATATGCTTAAGTATAAAGAAATGGGTGGACATGCTATCACAACATCAATTGTAGAGGAAGCATGGGGAGGACAAACTTATAGTAAAAATGATATTCGCTATCCATCTATGATTAAGTGGACTAAAAAATCAAATGGAAAATTTACTTTTGATTTTACTAATTTTGATAAATGGGTACAATTTAATAAAGATTTAGGTATTGGAGATAAGATTATTTGCTATAGTATGATCCCTTGGGGAAATAAGATTTATTACTATAATGAGTCTACAGGAAATCAAGAAAATATTATATTAAATCCTGGAACAAGTGATTATGAAGTTATTTGGACTCAATTTCTTAATGATTTAATACCTCATCTTGATGAAAAGGGATGGTTTGAAGATACTTATATTGGAATTGATGAAAGAAGAAATATGGATAAAGCTTTTGATGTTATAGATAAAGTTAAAAATAAAGATGGATTAATACTAAAAAAAGCTGCGGCTATGGATCATTTTAATGCTAATTATTTCAATATAACAAAACGTGTTGATGATTTAAGTGTAGGATCTACGGCAGCAAAAACTGATTTAGATGGTTATAGAAAGTTTGTTAAAGAGAGAAGAAATTCTGAAAAGGAATATAAAACTACAATCTACACATGTACAGAACACTTCCCTAATTCTCTTGCACTTAGTATGCCAGGAGAAAGTTATTGGACAATGTTATTTACAGCAGCACAAGGTGCAACGGGGTACATGCGTTGGGCATATGATGCATGGGTTGAAGATCCGCTAAGAGATACTACTCATTGGGCATTTGAAGCTGGAGATACCTCTCTTATATATCCTGATGAAAAGGATATTGAAAATCCAGTATCTAAGTCAAGCGTTCGTTTAGAGAAAATGGCTGAGGGAGTAAGAGATGTTAATAAACTTTATCATATGGTAAAAGAGATTCCAGGATTACAAAGTGATGTAGAAAAATTATTAAAAACTGTAAGAGTAGATTATACTGGAGTAAAAAATGGAGTAGGAGATCATGGCGGAGCAAAATTTGCAACAAGTCAGACAAGAGAAGAAATTCCGAGAGATATGGAGAATTTAAGAGAAGGAATTAAGAATATATCAAAAAAATATATTGATATAAAGAAAAATGTAGTTGATAGAGTTGATTCAATTAAAGAGAAGAGATTAGTAGATGTAGTAAAAGCAGATTATAGTGAAAGTAATATTTCATCTTATGACTTTAATAATATAATTGATAATAAGGTAGTAGATCAGTGGGGAGAACATGATGGAGTTCTAGAAGGAGCAGAAATAATTGATGGAAAAGTAGGAAAGGCACTACAATTTAATAATAGTAGTGATAACGTTACTATTACCTCTCCTGCAACATTATCAGAGGACTGGACACTTGCAATGTGGGTAAAAAAAGGTGATATTAAAAATTTACCTGCATCTATAATGTGGGATGGAAATGAATTTAAGAATGGAGATAAAGAAACAGAGTCAATAGATGTTGAGAGAGATAATAGCGGCAATATGGGAGTTCACGTAAAACAAGGATTCTTAACCTTTAAAAATACTATACCTGAAAATGAATGGATTCACTTAGCTTGGGTAAATAATAAGTCTGAAGGATTAAGAATTTATATCGATGGAGTATCAACGGAAGTTAATTCATGGACAAAAAATAACTCATTTAATGCACCATTAAAGATAATTGGAGGAAGAAATTATATTGGTGCTATTGATGAAGTTAAGGTGTATAATCGTGCTCTTTCAAAAAAAGATGTTGATGAAATTAGAAAGGTACCTGGATTAAATATAGTTGATAAATCTGTTGAGGTTATGGTAAATGAGACAAGTCAAATAGTTGCAGAATTGGTAAGTGATAATAGTGATAAAACAATAAAATATATAAGTGATAATCCAGAGGTTGCGACAGTAACCCCAAATGGTTTAATTACAGGAGTAGCATATGGAGATACATTTATAACAGTAGTTAATGAAGCAACAGGATTTAGTAAAAGAGTAGATGTGCGTGTCAATAAAAAAATGAATATAGGATTTACAATACCTCAATATAATTATGATTCTAATAAACAAATAGTAATAGATCGTGAAGCAGGACAATATTTAGGACAACCAGATATGATTTTATTAGATGATAATAAAACATTATTTACAGTATATCCAAAGGGTCATGGACTTGGAGAAGTATTATTGAAAAAATCTAATGATGGGGGTATAACTTGGTCTGAAAGATTAGAAACAAATTCTACTTGGAAAGAGTCAATGGAAACACCAACAATATATAAACTAAATTTAACAGATGGAAGTACAAAGTTAATTCAAATCTCAGGTGGCCCAGGATGGGGAAATGGATTCAGGGGCTGGACAACATCGATATCTGATAATCAAGGAGAATCTTGGAGTGACTATAAAAAGTGGCATGAAGGATCAACAACAATTGTTGCTATGGCAAGTTTAGTGCAATTAAAAGATGAAAATGGAAACTTTATTGATAAATGGATGGGTGTATACCATGATTATGGTTATGTTAACTATAAAACTTATTTAACGTTTGATGAACTTGGAAATGAAGTATGGAGCAAACCAGAGCCATATTTATCAGAATGGAGAGACGTTGAAAAAGAGACACAATTATGTGAAGTTGGAATGCTTAGATCACCTGATGGAAATCAATTAGTAATGTTAGCTAGAAGTCAATCACATAGACATAAGTCAACAATTGCATTTTCAAAGGATGAGGGTGATACATGGAGTAAGCCAAGAGAAGTTCAAGGAGCTTTAAATGGAGAAAGGCATAAGATATCATATGATCCTATAAGCGGTAGATTACTAATTACATTTAGAGAAATTATTTTAGATTACAACAATAATAGTGTAATTGAGAATAATGATTGGATGGCTGGTGATTGGATTGCATGGGTAGGAACTTATGATGATTTAATAAATGGTAATGAAGGAGAGTATCGTATAAGATTAGCAGAAGATTTTACGCCTACAGCAAAATCAGGAGATTGTGGATATGCTGGAAATGTTGTATTACAAGATGGAACATTTGTTTTAAACTCTTATGGCAATTGGGATAAAAATGATAAAAGTAATAATCCCTATATAATTGGAGTTAGGTTAAAACTTGGAGAAATAGATAATGCTTTGGGATTTGTAGATAAAGATGAGTTATTAAAAGAAATAAATAAAAGTGAAAATCTAGATAAAAATTTATATACAAGTGATTCATGGTTATCTTATATGAGAGAAATAAATAAAGCTAAGGAAGAGATTAATAGAAATGACATACAACAAATAGAAATTGATAATTTAGTAATCAATTTAAAAAATGAAGCAGAGAGATTAGTATTAAAATCAGATAATATATTGTTTACTAATATCATAAATATTAAAAAAACAGGAAGCTATAACTCTGTGAAATAAGTTTAGATGATTCAAAGAGTATTAGTACGTTAAAGAATAAAATATAAGAATTTAAAATTAAAGCCTAGATATAACTGTTCATGGTTATACCTAGGCCTTTATCTAATTTAATAATTAAACTTCATTAAATGCTAAAGGTAATAATGATTTCTATAATAAAGATTAATTTAAATATTTTGTTATAATATAACAGTAAGTATCTTTATAATACAGTAGTTAATTATAAATAATAAAAAAGAGGTGTAATTATATGGATAATAAAATATTTATTATAGAAGATGAAGAGAAAATAAACGTAGAGTTAAGTACTTTCTTAGAAAGGTACGGATATAGAACTAAAACTGTAGAGAACTTTGAAAATGTAATTGAAGAAGGATTAAATTGTAATCCAACAATAATATTATTAGATATAAATCTTCCATATTATGATGGCTATTATATATGTAGAGAGATAAGAAAAAAGAGTAATGTTCCTATTATAATAGTTACAAGCAGAGATAGTGATGTTGATGAGCTAATGAGTATGAATTTAGGAGCAGATGATTTTGTAACTAAGCCATATAATCCTCAAATTCTATTAGCTAGAATAACATCAGTTATAAAGAGAACCTATAATAATGAAAATATTGAAGTATTCCAATATAGAGATTTAAAATATAATTTATCTCAAAGCGAAGCTGAATTTAATGGGAATAAAATAGAACTAACTAAGAATGAAAGTAAAATTTTATACGTGTTTATGAAAAATAAAGAGAAAATAATATCAAGAGATAAAATAATGAAAGAGTTATGGCAATCTGATGAGTTTGTAGATGATAACACTCTAACTGTAAATATAAATAGATTAAGAAAAAAGTTAGAAGAGATTGGTGCTAACAATTATCTACAAACTAAAAGAGGACAAGGGTATATATTAATATGAATATAATAGAATTCTTTAAAGAGAGAGTAATATTTTTAATAATAAATATTTTAATACTATCATTTACAGGAATACTACTAAAGGCTTTAAAAGTAGATTTATATGCAATAATTTTTATAGTAGTTATAAATTTTATTGGAATAATAGTATTTCATATTTATGAATATATAAAAAAGAAAAAATACTATGATGAAGTTTTAAGTAACTTAAAATCATTAGATAAAAAATATTTAATTTCTGAGGTGATGGATGAGGCAGATTTCTTAGATGGGAAAATATTATATAGCATAATAAAAGAGACTGATAAATCTATGAATGATGAAATTTTAAAATTAAAGCTTAATATTAGAGAGTATAAGGAATATATAGAACTTTGGGTTCATGAAGTAAAAACTCCAATAGCAACATGTAAGTTATTAATAGAAAACAATGATTTCCCAGTAACAGAGAGTATAGGAGAAGAGGTTGAGAGAGTTGAAAATTACATAGAACAAGCTTTGTTTTATGCAAGAAGTAATACACTTGAGAAGGACTATATTATAAAAGAAATAAAGATAATAGATTGTATAAATAGTTCTGTAAAGAAAAATTTAAATCAACTAATAGAAAATAAAATAAAAATTGATATAACTGATAGAGATAATATTGTCTATTCAGATTCTAAGTGGGTTGAATTTATATTAAATCAGATAATATCTAATTCAATTAAATACAGAAAAAAAGATAATAGTATACTTAAGTTTTATTCTGAAAAAAGTGGTGAAAATATAGTCTTAACTATCGAAGATAATGGTATAGGAATGGATGAAAAAGATGTTTTAAAAGCATTTGATAAAGGATATACAGGTACAAATGGACGTAAGTTTACTAAATCAACAGGGATAGGGTTATATCTTTGTAATAAACTATGCATAAAACTAGGGCTCAAAATAAAGTTAGAATCCTTATTAAATGGAGGAACTAAAGTATATATATTCTTTCCAATAAATAAAATGATGCTCTTTGAGTAGCTTTATAAATTTATGTGACAAGTTTGTAAGTTTTCTGTTAGGTTCTACTATGGATGTAACCTTATATGGAATTTAAAATAGAATCATAGAAAGAATTTTGGAGGGAAAGTTATGAGCAAAGAAGTATTAAGGGTTAGTAATATAGAGAAATACTATGGAAGAAAGGGCAATATTACAAAGGCCATAAATAATATAAGCTTTTTAGTAAATGAAGGTGAATTTATTGGAGTTATGGGGGCATCAGGTTCTGGTAAAACAACTCTTTTAAACTGTATATCGACTATAGATAAAGTAACAAGTGGAAAGATATTTATATCAGGTAATGATATAACAAAATTAAATTCTAAGAAAATAGCTAAGTTTAGAAGAGAAGAATTAGGATTTATATTTCAGGATTTTAGTCTTCTTGATACATTAACTGTATATGAAAATATAGCATTAGCTTTAAGTATTTTAAGACTAGATCATAAAGAAATAGATAATAAAGTTAAAGAGATTTCAAAAAGATTAAACATAGGAGATATTTTAAATAAATTTCCATATGAGATATCAGGAGGACAAAAACAGAGGGTTGCAGCAGCGAGGGCGATAGTTACAAATCCGAAAATGGTACTAGCTGATGAGCCAACAGGTGCATTGGATTCCAAATCTGCTAAGATGCTTTTAGAAAGTTTAGAGGATTTAAATAAAAACTTAAATGCAACAATACTTATGGTTACACATGATGCATTTACAGCAAGTTATGCAGACAGGATATTATTTATAAAAGACGGAGAAGTTTTTAATGAGCTTATTCGTGGAAATGACACAAGAAAAGAATTCTTTAGTAAAATCATTGAAGTTATAGCAGTTCTTGGAGGTGACTCTAGAGATGGATTTTAAGCTAGCTTTAAGAAATTTAAAAAGAAGCCTAAAGGATTATATAATATATTTTTTCACGATTATATTTGCTGTATGTGTATTCTATACATTTAATTCAATAAAATCTCAAAGTATTATGATGAATATAAATGAAACACAATCAAAAGCTTTTGATTTAATACAAAATGTTATGGGAGTAGCTTCCATATTTATAGCATTTATATTAGGATTTTTGATTGTATATGCTAATAATTACTTAATAAAAAGAAGAAAAAAAGAATTTGGTATATATATGACACTTGGAATGGAGAAGAGTGAGTTATCTAAGATAATATTTATAGAGACACTATTAATAGGAATTACATCATTAGTAATTGGACTCTTTATAGGTGTTTTAGCATCACAGGGATTATCTATTCTGACCGCCAATATGTTTAAAGTAGACCTTACAAAGTTTAAATTTATATTTTCATATAATGCATTCTTAAAGACTATAATTTGTTTTGGAATAATTTATTTGGTTGTATTATTATTTAATTCAATAATAATAAATAAGGTTAAGTTAATTGATTTATTAATATCATCAAAGAAAAATGAAAAATTAAGAATTAAAAATATTTGGACATCTGTAATAGTATTTATAATAAGTATTACTATTATTGGATATGCTTATTATAATATATTAGATAATGGAATAGCTAAAATTGACCTGACAAGTATACTTTTGGGAAGTATTGGAACGTTTCTATTTTTCTTTTCAATATCAGGTTTTTTCTTAAAGGTAGTACAAAGTAATAAGGCAATATATTTAAGAGATTTAAATATGTTTGTATTTAGACAAATTAACAGTAAAATAAATACTACATTTGTATCCATGACATTTATATGCTTAATGTTATTTGTAGCCATATGTACATTTTCAGGAGGACTTGGAATAAATAAGGCATTAAATTCAGATGTTAAAGACCTAACACAATTTGATGTAACATTTTGGAGTAACAAAGGTGTGGAGATAGATAATGTATTAAAAAGTGAAGGAATAAATATTAGATCATATTCAGATGAATATGTAAGTTATATTAATTTTAATAGTGGAGTTAAATATAGAGATTTTTTAAATTCAAAAGGAATTAATAAAGGAAAAACATATTATCCTATAGCTGAAAATATAGACATTCAAGTAATGAGACTTTCAAAGTTTAATGATATTATGAAGATATTAGGTAAGGATACCGTAAAATTAGAGAAAGATAGTTATATGGTTTTTGGAGATGTACAAGATATGATAGGTAGTATTCAAAGATCGGTAGACGATAATAAAGTAATAAATATTAATGGACATAAACTTACTCCGGCTAAGATACGGGTATTAGATATGACTACTTATAATCAAATGATAAAAAATAATATATGTACATTTGTAGTAAATGATTCAATAGTAAGTGGATTAAAACCCATTAATTCATTTTTAAATGTAAATTTAAATGATAATAAGGGTAAAATAGAAAAAGAATTGAAAGAAAAAATTAAAGTAATTAATAGTAAGAAGGAAAGTGATATTCAGTTAATTACAAAAAGTGAGTTGTTATCAAAAAATACAAGCACTGGGGTCATGATAGCTTATTTAGGAATATACATTGGAATTATATTCTTAGTTACATCAGCAGCTGTACTAGCACTTCAACAATTATGCGACTCAACAGATAATTTAGAAAGATATAAATTGCTTAGAAAGATAGGTGTTGATGATAGTATAATAAATAAATCCCTATTAATTCAAATAGGAATATATTTTATGGTTCCACTATCTTTAGCATTAGTTCATTCAATAGTAGGATTGAAAATTTCTTCAGATATAGTATCTATATTTGGGAATGAAGGTATGTTCAAGAATATAATCATAACAGTTATTGTACTTTTAGTTATATATGGTGGATATTTTATAGTTACTTATACATCAGTAAAAAAGACTATAAGAGAAAAATGAAATAAAAGATAAAGAAAAACCACTCAAGAAATGAGTGGTTTTTTCAATAATTCATTCTTACTAACCAGAACTTCATATTTTTATCGCTCCATCCTAAATCCCAAGGAACGTTATTTCTATCTGTATTGTGACAAGTTACTAAAGAGTAGCCTTTAGAGTCAGCACCAGTAACCATAGATATATGAGTTATATCTCCTTTTTTTTCATAAGCTATAAAGTCTCCAGGTAAAAGCTTGTAAGATGCTTTATATACCTGTTCATAACTACCTCTAGCAAGAACATATCCACGACCACTTCCTATCATATAATGAGTAAATTTATCAGCATTTACCCAAGGACCAGTAGCGCTACTTTTTGCATAATTCCAAATAGCATTTTTCTTAAACTTTCCACCTTCATGTAAAATTTGAGATGCAAAGTTTGCACAATCCCCACCTTCAGGATTAAAGTCTCGATAGGCTTTATTATATTTATATCCATATTCTTTTGCTGTTGCAGAACCACAATACTGGTCAGCATAAGAAACGGCATTTTTTCGTCTATCATTAATACCTGATAGATCTCTTGGGGGTTGAGCATTTATATATTCTTTGATTTTATCCATTTTAATATCTTCAAGCTTTAATGAATCAGCAAATGGATCAGTGTACCATTCTTTTGTGATTATCCATTCATCATCCTTTTTAGTAAGGTTAATTGAGTGATAAGTTCCTATTCTTGAAGAGTTTACTATATGAGGTTGATCTTCATAAACATATGTATATTCTGTATTACATAATACATAAAAAGAGCAGGCTTTATCAGAAACCTTAGCTTTTCTAAACACTATATCTGGAGTTATATCGGTAAATTTAACACCTTGCTTTTTAGCCCAGTTATTAATATACTTTACTTTTCGTTCTTCATATTCATAAGCCCATTGGCCATATTTTGTATCTGTGTCATACAAAGATTCAATTGAATCTAAATCTTGAGTTAACACTGATTTACTCTTTGATAAGAATATATTTTTAACAAAATTTTTCATTTCATCATCTGGGTTAGATTCTGCAAAAGCTTTTAAAGGAATCATAAAAATTGTACATAAACAAATAAAAGCAATTATAAATATTTTAAGGTATTTGAAATAAGATTTTGATTTTAGCATTAGACTTATCACCCCTTTCATAGAGAATAAATTATTTTAAACTTTTATCAATTAAATCTATATACTTCTTAGCATTTTCTTCATCTATAGGAGCACCATCAAACCAATTCTCGCTATTTTTAGCATCTGAAAAATATTTAGCTTTTAGAATGATTTCAGGTCTATATTCAAAGTGTAATATATCAAAGTGATTCCATTTTCCACCCCAAACAAAATTATGTTTTTCAAATGCTTCTACTAATTCAGTAGGATATTCTGAAACTCTGGTGCTTCCTTTTTCTTTAGAACTCCATTTCCAATAATCTCTTGGATCACTTTTTAAATCAATGGCAATTCCATAAGCATGAGGACTAAGTCGTCCTGTTCCAGATATAACCCTGTAATTATAAGTACCACTAGCAGGATATAGTATAGCACTTATATCATTTCGTCCTTTTGATAAAGGTATTATTTCTCTTAAGGCATTTTCTAATGATGCATTAGCAGAATTTTGACTATTAAATTGATAATTAGTATAGCCATATTTAAGTCTAGATAAATTTTTTTCTATAGCACCTTTAGAACTTCCATATACCTCATTTAATAAGTCATAATTTCTAGCTCTACCTGGATCAAAACCTTTATCCACAACAGAGTTATTTTTAGTAAGTGGATAGTATTGTTCCATCATATCTTGTATATCTGGGTTAGATAATTTCTCATCATGGCCTTTTTCTCTCTTATCATCATATAGAATTTTTTTGCCAGATTTCATAATGATATATACCTTATCATCAGATTTTTTTTCTACACCTTGTATATGCTCTGGATAAGCAAGCATTAATGATAATATATCTCTTTTCATTTCTATTAGATAATCTTCACTATTAGAGGCTTTTGGAGTTATAGGAATATTTAAAATAATTAAAAATGATACCATAAATATCTTCAAAAATTTTTTCATAATTAATACCTGCCTTTTAAAATCATATTGAATATAGTTTATCCTAAGAATAATTCTAATATGTAATATATATAGGCAGCGAAATTTGGAAAGTAACTTATATATTTCATTATTTGCGTAATTAAAGAGAGTTGAAAATAATATTTACTTTTTTATATAAAATTAAAATGTTAATATATAAATATATATTTTAGAAAGAGGTTTTGATAATGAGCTTAGTAATGACATATGAAGAATATAATATTATAAATAAAAAATTTTTAGATTTTGCAAATAAAATAGTTGAGGAAGATTTGGAAAATTATAGTGAAGAAAAATTAGAAAAGCTTAAAAATTATAAAGCTAAGTTTGAAGAGATAATGGAAAAGAGTAATGAAGAGATAGCTTCAGAAGATAATGAAAATAATCTAAAGGATTTAAGATATTTAGTTTTAGATAGTTTATTCCTTGCGGCAGACATTACAAACTTTTATAGCTACAAAGAATCAGAAAGATTTAAGATGAGGGTAGCAAACTATTTGAATAAAAGAAGAAGAGCTGAATTTGGATTTTAGTGAATATATATAAATAAAAATACTCAGTAACTAACCGCTACTGAGTATTTTTTATTTTAGTCTGGCATTGATAAATTGCAGACTGTTAGCATATTTATTGTATCTTCAACTGCATGGCGCACACCAGCTAGTATTATTAAATCATTTGCTTCAAGTACAGTATCAGCGGTTGGCATTATTTCTTCATCATCTCTAATAATTGAGAAAATTCTACATCCAACAGGTAATTTACATTCCTTTAATGATTTACCAAGATACAATTGATTACTAATTAAGAATTCACGTATTATTATTTTTTCTTCCTCTGCAACTTTTTGAACTGTATTTTCATCTTCAACTATTAACTTTTCAAAAAGTATAGGGAATAAAATACAGGATATAACAGTAGTAACAACGAAAGCAGAGTAATCAGAATTATTTATATACCCTAAGTTTAAAGCCATCTGAGCGCCAACTATTACTAAACTAAGTTGTGCTGTTAATATCATTGAAGATGCTAATGAATTTCTCATACCATATTTCTTTTTTAGCAATAAGCAAGGTATAAATTTAACTAAGAAGAAAATAATTAAAAATACAGGTATCTTTGCAATAGAACCAGGATTTTCAATTATAGCATTTAAATCTATATTTACACCTATCATAATAAAAAATATTGGTATTAAAAATCCATATCCAATTACATCTAATTGGTG
This sequence comes from Clostridium sardiniense, assembly GCF_016907995.1. Lineage (GTDB taxonomy): Bacteria > Bacillota > Clostridia > Clostridiales > Clostridiaceae > Clostridium > Clostridium sardiniense. The sequence continues at coordinate 104,697 of NZ_JAFBDA010000006.1, forward strand.
AGATATTTCTTCTTTTGCTTTTCCAACAAGTAGTGAAAATATTATTCCAGCTAAGAAAGATCCAAGTATAATCTCAGAACCAACTTTTTGAGCAACTGCAACTAGAACTAATACAAGAGCAAAAGCACCTCTAATACTTAAGTGTAAATTCTTAAAAGCTACTGCTGAAAAATCATTTATCTTAAATAAAATTTTAGCTAAAAAATACATGAGAAAAGCAGCACCAAATATTATTAAGAATGTAAAACTTTTAAGTGATAATCCATAAGTAGTCACTGATGATACAAAGGTTATACCAATTAAACTTACTAATTCACCAATTAATCCAAAAATCAATAAAGATTGACCAAAATCACTATTTAAAATATGCTTTGCCTTTAATATAGGAACAAGCAGTGCTGGTGCTGCAGCAGTAAATAGTAGTGCAAAAAATAATGTTCCATTATCTATTCCAACAAATTTTAATGAGAAAGATAATATTATTGATACTATAAGAGATATAATAAACATCTTTACACTTAAAAATATCTTTGAATCAATAACTGATTCATTATCTTTTAATTTTAAATCATCAAAATTTATTTCAAGACCACTTAAAAACATTAGATAAGCAAGGCCTAAATTTGATAAAAATAAAATCCAAACATCAGGTTTTATAATATTTAAAAAGCTTTTTCCAAGAATAATTCCTATAAAGATTTCTCCAACCTGATAAGGGATTTTTATTTTCTTTAATTTTGCTACTAAAAATGGCGTGAAGAAAGCTACCACAGTCAAAATTAGTAGAGAATCATAATTTAAAGTCTCTTCCATATAGAATCCCTTCTTTTTCTTAAGTTTATAAAATATATTGTAAATAACATAATTTAATTTCGCAAGTTTGATAAATTCAATTAGATAACATTAAGTTAATAATAATAGAAATAATTATTCATACTTAATTTATAGTATGTTAATTGTATTGATTAAATATTAGATTATATAATTCAATTAAATTGTTTTATAAAACTATATAATTAAGAGTTGTTAAGGTTGGTATATGCGTTAAAAACATAAAAGGATTAGCAATATAATAGGAGGAAACTTTAATTATGAAAGATTTAAATTTAGATTTTAAAAAGACAGCATTAGTGATTATTGATTTACAAGAAGGAATAGTAAAAATGAGTAATGGGGGCGAGGCAGTAAAGAAAGCCAAATTACTTGTAGATTTATTTAGAGAAAATAATGGTTTTATTACATTCGTAAATGTTAATTTCTTAGATGGAAAAGATAGATTAATGCCTATAACAGATAGTGAAAAAAAGCCTATGAATATGCTACCAAAGGGATGGGCTGATTTAGTAAAAGAGTTAGAGGTAAGAGAAGATGATTATAAAGTTACAAAGCGTCAATGGGGAGCATTCTTTGGAACAGACTTAGATATTGAGTTACGCAGAAGAGGAATAGATACTATAGTTTTATGTGGTATTTCAACTAATATAGGGGTAGAAAGTACAGCACGTGAAGCTTATAGTTATGGATATAATCAAATCTTTATAACTGATGCAATGACTGCAGCAAGTAAGGAAGAACATGATTGTACTATAAAATATATTTTCCCTAGGATAGGAAGAACAAGAACTACAGATGAACTTATATCAGAAGTAAAAGGTAAATAATTAAACTTTAGTATGGGTTTTATAAAATTAAAAACTTACTTATAATATTACTATATAAGGGGATTTATTCATAATGAATTTAATAGAGTATGGAGGTAATATGAGAGATTTATTAAAGAAGATTTTTAAAGGTTATAAGCCTGGAATAAATGCTGGAGATGGAAGAAGATATTATTCTGTAATAATTCCTATAATAGAGATAGGTGGAGAATATAATATTGTATTTGAAGTAAGAAATGATAATTTAAAAGATAACCCAGGAGAGATATGTTTTCCAGGAGGCTCAATAGAAGAAGGAGAGTCTCCAAAGGAAGCCGCTATGCGTGAATGTTATGAAGAGATAGGTACAAAGCCTTCTGATATAGAAATAATATCAGAACTTGATTTATTTGTACCCAATAATAATATGGTGCTATATCCATTCTTAGGATATATAAAAGATGGTACTAGTTTTGTTATAAATAAGGATGAAGTAAAAGAGCTTTTAATTGTTCCATTAAATTACTTATTAACTACTGAGGCAAAATCAGTAGTTAATAAAATTATTACTATTCCAAGTGATGATTTTCCATATGAGTATATAAAGGGTGGTAAGAATTATAAATTTAGAGAAGGCTCTTATAGAGTTGTATTTTACAAATATAATGATTATGTTATATGGGGAATGACAGCTAAGATATTAGAAAATTTTTTAGAAATAATAAAGTCTAGCATTTAATTATATATAAGTAAAAGTAGATCAACTTAATGTATATAACCTTAGGTAGATCTTTTTTATTTTGAAAGAAGTAAAAGCCGGTTGCTTTAAATATTGATTTAAAAAGAAGACTACAGGTTTTAAATAAGTAATACACTTTATAGATTACCATGAATTATATTTAGAATACTTACATAAATGAAAGAATAATGTAATGAATTTGAATATAAGATTAATTAGTTCAAATTTATAATTAAGTTATATTAATTATAAAGGAGATATAGGTATGAAAAAAATTAATTGGAATAATAGTAGTTGTATTATTAATTGGAGGTGGATTTACAATAACTAATGGAAATACAATACTTAAATTAGGAACAACAAAATATTATGTTAAGACAATAAAGGATTATAAAGACATTAGTAATCAAAATAAAGATCATTATACTCAATATGAATACAATATCAAAGGTTATGATAAAAATGGTAATGAAAAGGTATTAACTTTTACAACTGATAAAGTACTAAAAGTAGATAGATATTTAGAAGTAGCTGAAAAAAATGATGAGGTAAAAGCCTATGAAGAAGTAAAAGCAAATGATTTACCTAAAAAAGTTAAAGAAATATATAATATTAAATAAATAGTTATATTACAATGATTAAATTAATTAGAGATAAAGAAAAATATTTTTAGAGAGTTATTGTTATAAAAAAGTTCATAATTTAATTTTATAAGAAACTATATAAAAATACATTTTTATATAGTTTCTTATTTTAATATTATTAAGTTTAATAATATTTCTAATTATAATTATGTGTATTAAATATAAAGAATAATATTTTTAGACAAACACATAATATTGTCTAAATACAATTATTTTTCTTTGAATTATAATATTAAATAAGAGATACAATAACTTGAAATAAAGAAGTGGAGTGAGTTTTATGAGAAAAATGAGAAATAAATCAAACAAAAATAATACTAGAAATGCACTACTTGCTTTAGGAGCAATAGCAGGAGCTGCAACTGTAGCAACTATTGCTACAAAAAAGATAAAAAACAAATCTCAAGTACCTGAGAAATCTGTATTAGATATAAATAATGAAGATAGACAAGTCTATTTCGTTGGGGGTGGATTAGCTTCATTAGCTGGAGCACTATATCTTGTGAGAGATTGCAATTTTAAAGGCGAGAATATTCATATCTTTGAGGGAATGAAAATATTAGGTGGTAGTAATGACGGGATAGGAGATCCTGTAAATGGGTTTGTATGCCGTGGTGGTAGAATGCTAAATGAAGAAACTTATGAAAATTTATGGGAGTTATTCTCAAGTGTACCTTCATTAGATATGCCAAATATGAGTGTAACTGAAGAAATACTTAATTTTGATCACTTACATCCAACTCATTCACAAGCACGTTTAGTTGATAAGTATGGAGTTATATTAGATGCACACAGCATGGGCTTTAATAATGCTGATCGTATGGCACTTGGAAAATTACTTATAACTCCTGAAGAAAAATTAGATGATATGACTATACAAGAATGGTTTAGCCACACACCACATTTCTTCCAAACTAATTTCTGGCATATGTGGCAAACAACATTTGCATTCCAAAAATGGTCTAGTCTTTTTGAATTTAGACGTTATATGAATCGTATGATTCTAGAGTTTTCTCGTATAGATACTTTAGAAGGGGTCACACGTACAACATACAATCAATATGATTCACTTATATTACCATTAAAAGCTTATTTAGATGAATTTGGAGTAGATTTTAATACAAATTCAACAGTAACAGATTTAGACTTTAAGCAAGGTGATGAAATTACAGTAACAGCTATACATTTAGAACAAGATGGAGAAGAAAAAGTTATTGAATTAAATTCTGGTGATGTATGTATAATGACAAATGGTTGTATGACTGATTGTGCAACTCTAGGTGATATGAATACACCAGCAGAATATAATCCAAATAATCCAATTTCAGCTGATCTTTGGAGAAAGGTAGCTAATAAGAAAGAGGGGCTTGGTAATCCAGAACCATTCTTTGATCATCCAGAAGAAACTAACTGGGAAAGCTTCACTGTTACTTGTAAAGGAAATAAGATATTAAAAATTATAGAAGAGATAACAGGAAATATACCAGGTAGTGGAGCATTGATGACATTTAAAGATTCAAATTGGTTAATGAGCATTGTTGTTGCAGCTCAACCACACTTTAAGAATCAACCACTTGATACAACTATTTTCTGGGGTTATGGTTTATATACAGAAAAAATTGGTGACTATGTAAAGAAACCAATGCGTGATTGTACAGGTAAGGAAATGTTAGAAGAACTTTTATATCACTTACATTTAGAAGATGAAATGGATGAACTTATGGATACTGTAGTGAATGTAATACCATGTATGATGCCTTATATAGATTCACAATTCCAACCTCGTAAAATGAGTGATCGTCCAAAGGTTGTTCCAGATGGATCAACAAACTTTGCAATGATTAGCCAATTTGTTGAGATTCCAGAAGACATGGTGTTCACTGAAGAATACTCAATACGTGCTGCAAGAACAGCTATATATAAATTATTTGGAGTAAAAGATAAGAAGATTTGTCCAGTAACTCAATATAAGAAGAATCCAAAAGTATTAAAGATGGCTTTAAAAACATCATATAGATAAGTTTATATAAGAGTTTTATAAATGAAGAACTTAACTCTTTAAATTAAAAATCGCAATAGAATAATTAAATTCTATTGCGATTTATTTATTAGTTATCAAAATTTATAGTAAATTTATCTCCGGTTTTTTTAAAGTCATCACTAAGTTTTCCTGATTTTTCTGGGAATTTAACTGCATATGGAGTAAGTGATATACTTGTGGCTTTATCTGATAGTTTACCTAAAACAGGTTCTAGTTTTAGTATACCACCAGTATAGTTTCCAGAAGATAGATCAAATTCAATTGGATTATTTAAGTTATCTGTGCCTACTAATTTAATATCATATACATTTTTATCAGTAGAGTTATTATTTTTAATAGTATAGAATATTTCCTGTCCCATAGAATTTGAAGTAAATTCATTTAAAGTTACTTCATTCCCATTATCTAATGAGAAACTATTATTTAAGGCTATCCTTTTAGTATCTTTAGATAAATCGGAGCCGTTAGCTTTAAATTCAAATATCCATGGACCATATATAGGCTTATTACCTACTAGAACATCAGAATAGATTATTTTTATATCTATTTCTTTACTTAAATCAATATCAGGTAATATATAATTTGTTATTGATGCCATAGTTGATGTATCTATTGCTTTTGAACTACCAGTAGAACCAGATTTTATCCTTTTTCCATTTATAAATATTTTAGAATATTCATGAAAACCTTCATTAGTAGCATCGCCTTTAGAGGATTGAATAGTTGATGATACTATAAGTTCATTGTTGTTTAGTATAACATCATTTAGACTAATTGTTACTCCATTTTTTGATATAGACTTATTAATTATAGTAGAGTACTTATCTAAATTTTTATTAAGACCAAGATAGCTTGAGATATTAGAAGTAGCTATAGTAGCAGATACAAGAATCTCAGAGCCTAAATTAGTTGTTACAAGGGCAGTTGTTAATAGTAATGATATAGCAATAGCTATTGGTAATTTCTTTATAGAATTTTTATTTTTAATTGACTTTCTAAAGTTATTTTTCATTTTTTTCTTTTCTATATCGTTTAACTCATATTTTATATAGTTATCTATACCTATATTAGAATCATTTAAAATTTCATAAATATCTTTTTTCATTTTTTAAAGCCCCCTTATGTGAGATAGTCTAAAAATCTCTCTTAGTTTTTTCTTTCCACGAGATACTCTGTTATATATAATTTCTTTTTTTATCCCAGTTTCTTTAGAGATGGTTGTTACATCGTCTTCTTCAACATATAGTTTTAAAAATAAACTCTTATCAGCTTCTTTTAAACAGCTTAAAAGAGACTCTAAGTCATCGTTTAACTCATTTATATCTATATTATAAGAAGCTTCATCTTTTATACTTAGGTCGTCTATATTAGCATGCTCTAATTCTTTTAAGTATTTTCTAACATAATCAATAGATTTAAATTTTGATATACCAGATAACCAGTTTTTAAATGTACTTCTAGTAGGATCAAATTTATCTATGTTGACCCAAACAGCCATTAATATATCATTTATGCAATCATCTTCGTAGTTAGGCATCTTATACAAATGTTTTTTAACTATAGCTTTTATTATCCATCCATAATTATCAATTACATAGTATAATGCATCATCATTTTTTTTCTTTAATTGTTCAATAAAATTTTCTTCTACAATTTTCATTGTTACCTTCCCTTCAAGCGCTTGATGATTAGTATATTTTTACTTTACACTTAATATTTCGTAACATAAATAGCAAAATCTATCAAAAATAAAAAATATATATTTAATGCAAAATAAATTGATTATAATAGTAGATAGATAAAATTTATAAATATGATTTACTTTAAATTAGAGAAATAGAAATAAAGAGAGGAAGTTATAGTTATGCCAATGCTAAAAATTAAAGGAATATCAAAGGAAGAAGTTAAAAAGGAAAGTACAAAGCTTGTAGACTCATTAGTAGAAATAATAGAATGTCCAAGAGATTACTTCACTATAGAAATAATAGGGAATACATTTATCATGGATGGTATGGAAGTGAAACCTTCTCCAATGATTGATATATTATGGTTTGATAGAGGACAAGATGTACAAGATAAAGTAGCAAAAGTTGTAACAGATTGTTTTAAAAAGGATCGTGAGTGCTTAGAAGTTGTATTTTATAAATTAGATGAGTCTTGCTATTATGAAAATGGAGAGCACTATTAGTTATTAAAAGAATAATTTTATATTGATAAGTTAAAAATTTGATTTAAATAAGTTTTTATTATATAATAATTATTATTAGTTAAAATAATTGTAGAAGGTGATATTGTGGAAAACATAATTTTAGAAAAAGGTATGATGGCCCCAGATTTTACTTTAATGGGATCAGATAATAAAGAACATAAATTAAGTGATTATAGAGGAAAGAGAGTAATCTTATACTTTTATCCAAAGGATAATACTCCAGGATGTTCATTAGAAGCTCAAGATTTTAAGGCTTATCATGAAAAGTTTTTAAATAATAATACTGTGATTTTAGGGGTAAGTAGAGACTCATTAAAATCTCATGATAAATTTATTACAAAATATGACTTGCCATTTGGTTTATTATCAGATGAAAATGAAGAAGTGTGCAAATTATATGATGTATTAAAAGAAAAGAATATGTTTGGAAAAAAAGTTTTCGGAATTGAAAGAAGTACATTTGTTATAGATGCAGACGGTAAGATTGAAGATATCTATAGAAAAGTAAAAGTTAAAGGACATGTAGAAAGTTTAGTATAAGAGTTTAGAATTATATTAAAAGTATTCTTCACTTATGTTATAATAGTAGCGATTATTAAGCAAATGGAGGATATATACAATGTTTACTGATGAGGAACTTCTAGTAATTCAAGATGCACTTAAGATTGCAGATGAAGAATATATAAGATTAATTGATCTAAATAAGAAAAATAAATCTAAACTAGTAGCGTACAATAGAAAGCAAAAAAGGCTTTGGCTAGTTCAGAATAAATTAAAGAAGATTATGGAAGAACAAAAGTAAGAAAGTTGTTCTTATTAAGCCAGAGGGAAATTAGAGTATCTCTGGCTTATTTTATTTATATTAATATAAATAAAATAATTTGGGGACTACAGATAGATTTGTATAAAAATAAGGTAGAAGCAATAAAAATGCTTCTACCTTTAATATATTTAGATAGTTCCATCTAATCCGCGAACTTCTATACCATATATTCTTGCGGCTGAGTCTGAACCTTGGGTAGGCTTTTTAACAATAATTTTTACATATCTAGCTTTAGTAGCTTTAAATGTAGTTAGTGTAGTTGCAGCTTTATTTTTATCTATTGCAGCTACTTCTGTGAAAGTTTTACCATCTTCACTTACTTCTATTGAATACTTTTCTGTATTCATATCAGGGCTTTCACCACCATTTTCAGCATGCTCTACATATACTTCACTTACAGTTTTAACTGCACCAAGGTCTATAGTTATATCGTGTGGAGCTGTTCCAGTTGCACACCACTTAGTATCACCCTTGCCATCTAAAGCAAATTCAGGAGCTTCATTAGCATTTACAAAGCTTGAAGCTGTAACTTTTTTCTTACTTGAAAGGTCTTTAAACTTACTATCAGCTTCTTTAGTTACGGTTATAAAGTCTTCTAATAACTTAACATCTTCACCTTTTTCATTTTTAGCTTTTAGAGTAACAGAGTACACGCCTTCTTTAGCATAACTTACAGATGGAGTATTTTCAGTGCTTGTCTCTATATCAGCACCAGGGAAACTCCATTCTATACTTTCAGTTATTTTGGAGCTAAGGTTTTCAAATTTAATCTTTTCACCAGGTGCAACTATTGTTTTAGATACTGTAAAGTTTGCTTTAGGAACATCATTTGCTGGCCATTCCATTTCAGCAGAAGCTTCCTTGCCTCTAACAGAATCTTTATTAACAGCTACTACTTCAAATTTAGTTTTATTTTCTTTTTCTTCTCTTTCAAGTGCATTTAAGAAGAAGCTAGTATTTGGAGTAGCACCTAAGAATGATTTCGATTTATCTTCATTAACTTTATATACTTCATAGTGACTAACGGCCTCTTTATTTTCATTTTCCCATGAAAGCCTTATACCCGCATACATATTATCCTCTTCAAAGCTAGTATCATCAATATTTAACTTAGTAACATTAACTTTATCAGAATTCTTAGAGTCTTTTATTGTTATATTACCTAAGTTTAATGAAAGATTACTTATAGCTTCATCTGATGATATACTATAAGATATTGATTTAATTGACTTTCCAGCTAGCTTAGAAACATCATAAGTAACTGTTGTCCATTCAGATTCGATAGCTTTATCAGCTTTTATAGTTTCACTGCTTCCATCATGGAATTCTAAAACTAAGTCAAGATTTACTTTTTTACTTGCTTTAGTACTAGTTGAGAATTTAACATCTTTATTAAGTTCAAGGTCAGCACTATAAAGTTTTATAATAGAAGGTTTTGAAGCTTCTAAATTACCAGATAAATTTATTGAATTTCCACCATAGAATGCATTAGAAAAATCTAATGAAGCCTTTAATGTATTGTTACCTTCATTATTAATAATCCATCTATAAGTAGGCATTACATCTGCAAGACTTCTATTATTCCAGTCAAGAGATGATACCTTTTCTCCATTAATAAAGAAGTTATAACCATTACCTATATTAAAGTTAGTTGAAAATGGTAATGAGTTTACAACTGTTCTTTCAACAGCATATTTTGAAATACCATTCCATGTTGTACCTGTAGCTTCTGTATCTTTAGACGGATCACCAAATTCATTAACCCATAGTCTATTTTCTTTAGCTTGGAAATCTTCTATAGAACTTGAGGAGAAGAATGTCCAGCTTGGACAGTAAAGACCAAGGGAAGTAAATGGAGTAGTATCTTTTCCTCCAAATAGATCCCAACGGATAGGAGTATTTGTACCATTAGCTTGTACATCTATACCTGCATATAGATTATATGGATCTACGCCAACCTTTTTGGCTCTTTCATTTGAGGCTTTAAGAAGTTCTTTATCAGCTAATTTTTTATTGGTCCACCAGAAATTTAAGAACATACTATCAGCTACATCTTTTTTATCACCATCTATTAAGAAGTAATCATTTTTCTCAGTAAGTGCATTTTGCCAATCCATTTCACCATCTTTAGTAATTGAATCATACCACATTACTTCTAAGTCATTTGCTTTTTCTTTGAATTGTTTTATAAATTCTTGCATAAGCTCTGAGTGCTTTTTAGTAATCTTTGAGGCTTCCTTAACTGTATCTTTTTGGTCTATAAAGTCATTTTCACCTTTTGTTAGGCCAGTCTCTTGATTTATAAACCAACCATCAAAACCTAAAGTTTTAGCAACTTCTATAAGTTTGTCTACCATAGGGAATTTACCATCTTTGTCCTTTGTTAGGAATTCATCAACCCACTCAGCTTTTCCGCCATGTTCAGTGGTTGGGAAGAATATAGTTCCAAGGACTGGAACACCATTTTTATGTGCAGAATCAGTAACATCAGCACTTGGAGGTACTATAATACCTTCTCCGCTTGATCCACCCCAGTAAACAAGTTTATCTATATATTGCCAGTAGGAGAATGTATTAGATGAAAACTTATTTGAACCTTGTGATGGGTTACCACTAGTGCTAGCATTCATAATTGATATTGCTACAACGTCCATATCTTTCTTTTGAGTTTTATTTACAGGAGATAATTTCTCCTTATCAACTCTTTTAGCTAATGGAACCATACTTTTATTGAACTCTAAATTCTTATCTTCAGATGGATTCCAAGCTAAAAGTTCACTTGGGAACCAATGTGGTGCAGTTGGTTGATTTTGCATAACAAGGTCAGTTTTTTGTTCAGCAGTAATTTTGTAATTAATGTTACTATTATTCCCTACATTAGAACCTGTAGAGCAGGAAACAAGATTAAATCCAAGAGTAACTGTTAATACTGCTGGGACTAATAATTTTGCACCCTTATTCTTGTGTTTTCTTAAATACATATAGATACCCCTCTCTGAGTTAGAATAAAATTGTTAATTTTTTAAATAAAATATTATAATAATTTGAAAACAATTACATGAAAAGTTTACCATATGTAAAAGAATAATATATAGTGGATAAATTTTAGAAAAGTGAAAAAAATATACATTTATTAAATAAAAATAAGACTCATGGCTAAATTAGTCATGAGTCTTATTTGTTTTATGTTTTTATACGAAATTCATTAGAGCATTTTCTGCAAGTTACTATTATATATTTTTTTCCTCTAGGTAGTCTTAATTTTTGTCCACACTTAGGGCAAGATACTATCTTAAATTTAATCTTTTGATTTAATTTATACTTAAGGTTATTAAATAATGAACCTATATGCTCTAGACTAACTCTAGGTAAATTATCAGGAAGTCTTTTTCCAAATTTATTTAAAAGCTTGTTTACAAAAGTAGTAAATTTATTTAATTCAATTGTACGTTTATAGATATTCTTAGAGAATGTTCTATAAATAACTAGAATTAATAAAAGTAATCCTAACATATTAGTGTGACGATTCATATTTAAAAGACTGCTTATTATAAGTAGACAAATTGATAATATATCAATTCCATATGCACCATAAAATATATTCATATATTCACCTCTCAAGTTTATAGGAGTATTTTAACATAATATATTATAATTAGTAAGCTTAATATATTATATTAAAAATACAATAGTATTTCTATCTGCTGTAAATTTAAAGGGAAAAAGAGAAAAGAAATAAAAGTTCATATAATATTAAAAATATTACTTTAATGGAATTAATATAATTGAAATAAAAAAAGTCAGTAAAATATGTTATAATTTACAATAGGTTAATTTAACTTAAATAACAAAATTAATAAAAAAGGGGAAACAAAAGCAAATGAAGAGAGAAAGTATAATAAAAATGTTGATCCTATCTGCTGTTGTAGCTGGTTTTACACCAAACCTAGAAGCAAATGCGGCAACACTTCTTAATGATAATGCTAAAAATATTAGTAGTGATGTAAAGAGTGGTTGGATAAATAAAGACGGAAAAAGATACTATAGACGAGCTAATGGAGAATTAGCAAAGTATTGGACAGAAATAGATGGGAAAATATATTATTTTACTGGAAGAAATGAATTAGTAACAGGATGGCTTAATGCTAGAGACAGCAGATACTATTTCAATGAAGATGGGATTATGAAAAAAGGCTTTTTAAATCTTGATGGTAATACATATTATATGCAAAGTGATGGATCAATGGCAAAATATTGGATTGATATAAATGGAAAAACTTATTACTTTAATAGTGAAGGTGAAATGGTAACAGGCTGGCTTAGAAGAATAAGTACTGGTCAGTGGTATTACTTTAATAGTGATGGAACTATGAAAAAGGGTTGGCTTACTATTGGAGATAAAAAATATTATTTAAATGATTCAGGAGTTAAAGTTACTGGGAAAGTTAGAATAGACAATAAAGAATACGAATTTGATGAAAATGGAGTATTAAAAGAATCAAAGACGGGATGGATAACTAGAAATGGAGAAAGATATTATGTACAAGCTGATGGGGAATTAGCAAAGTATTGGACAGAAATAAATGGTGAAATGTATTACTTTAATGGAAGAAATGAATTAGTAACAGGCTGGCTTAGAAGAATAAGTACTGGTCAGTGGTATTACTTTAATAGTGATGGAACTATGAAAAAAGGTTGGCTTACTATTGGGGATAAAAAATATTATTTAAATGATTCAGGAGTTAAAGTTACTGGGAAAGTTAAAATAGACAATAAAGAATACGAATTTGATGGAAATGGAGTATTAAAAGAATCAAAGACAGGCTGGATAACTAGAAATGGAGAAAGATATTATATACAAGCTGATGGAGAATTAGCAAAGTATTGGACAGAAATAAATGGTGAAATGTATTACTTTAATGGAAAAAATGAATTAGTAACAGGCTGGCTTAGAAGAATAAGTACTGATCAGTGGTATTACTTTAATAGTGATGGAACTATGAAAACAGGTTGGCTTGAATATGAAGGTAATAAGTACTATATGCAAGACAATGGTGAGATGAAAAAATATTGGTTAGATTTAGATGGAAAGACTTATTACTTTAATAGCGAAGGTAAAATGGTAACAGGATGGCTTAGAAAAATAAGTACTGGTCAGTGGTATTATTTTAATAGTGATGGAAGTATGAAAAAAGGTTGGCTTACTATTGAAGATAAAAAATATTATTTAAATGATTCAGGAGTTAAAGTTACTGGAAAAGTTAAAATAGAGAATAAAGAATACCAATTTGATGAAAATGGAGTATTAAAAGAATCAAAGACAGGTTGGATAACTAGAGATGGAGAAAGATATTATGTGCAAGCTGATGGAGAATTAGCAAAGTATTGGACAGAGATAGATGGTAAAATGTATTATTTTACTGGGAGAAATGAATTAGTAACAGGATGGCTTAATGCAAGGGATAACAGATATTATTTCAATGAAGATGGAAGTATGCAAAAAGGCTTTTTAAAACTTGATGGTAATACATATTATATGCAAAATGATGGATCAATGGCAAAATATTGGACAAATATAAATGGAAAAACTTATTACTTTAATAGTCAAGGAGAAATGATAACAGGATGGCTTAGAAAAATAAGTAACAATCAGCTGTATTACTTTGATAGTGATGGAGCTATGAGAAAAGGCTGGCTTGAGTATGAAGGGAATAAGTACTATATGCAAGACAGTGGTGAGATGAAAAAATATTGGTTAGACTTAGATGGAAAGACTTATTATTTTGATAGTGAAGGAAAAATGGTAACAAGTTGGCTTAGAAATATAAGTACTAATGAGTGGTATTACTTTAATGGTGATGGATCTATGAGAAAAGGATGGCTTACTCTTGGAGATAAAAAATACTATTTAAATAATTCAGGTGTTAGAGTTACAGGACAAGTAGAAATAGATGGTGAAATGTATGAATTTAATAATGATGGGGTATTAAAGGACAACCCATTTGGTGAAGGAAAGCTTACTGATTATACAATGAATCTTAGATCAGAGCCAAGTCTTAATTCTGAAGTTTTAACAACAATGCCACCAAATTCAAAGGTGCAGATACTTGGAAAAGTAAAAGGAGATCTTACTTATTATCATGTTAAATATGTTAATAATGGTCATACATATTATGGATATGTAAGTATTTATTTAAATGGAAATACAGCTGTACAAGTTTATGATGACAATAGAGAAGATGATTATTTAGGTGTTTTATCAGAAAAATATGAATCAAATGGAGATCCAGGTTCTGTATCTTCAGGAGAAGGAGATTACGGCGGTAAGTCTTATGGTGCATGGCAGTTGTCATCAAATATGGGCTCATTAGGTGGGTTCATAAACTGGCTTTCAGGCAAAAATGGTAGTTTTTATAAAGAATTAACTGATGCAAGAAAGCTTGATAATGGATCATATGGTAAACACTTTGATGATGCTTGGAGAGATATTGCAAAAAATCATTATAATGAATTTTATAATTTGCAACATGAATATACAAAAATAACTTTCTATGATGATTTAATAAAAAGATTAAAAAATAGTGGGGATTATACTAGTGTGCTTAATAATTTTGCTGCTAAAAATGTACTTTGGTCAACAGCAGTACAGCATGGTGGATATGGAGCTTATAAAATAATAGCACCTCTTACACATACTACAAATGTAGAAGACTTTATAACATCTGTATATAAAGAAAGAGGACGTAGAGATTCAGATGGTAATTTAGTTTATTTCAGAAGTTCTTCAAAAGCAGTTCAAGAAGGTGTTGCAAGTAGGTATGTAAGAGAAAGAGAAGATGCTATAAGAATGTATAGAGATAGTCTATAGTTATGGATTGATTTAGATGAAAGTTTTTCTTCCATCTAAATCAATCTTAATTTTTCATGAAAAGAGGGATTATGAAATGAAACATAAGAAAAGTTTTCTATTAAGTATATTAATGGTTGGAATTTTAATTTTAGCGCCAATGTATATCTTTGTAGGTCGTGGTAATAAGGATGAAGATACGCAATCTACCAATACACAAACTACAAATACGGAAAATGCAGCTAGTAAAAATACAACTAAAGAAAATCAAGATGTTAATAAAAGTGAAGAAAAGGCTTCAGCTAACAATCAAGAAAATAAAAGTGAAGTAAAAAGTAATGAAAATAATAAAAAGGTAGTAACAGCAGAAGAAAAAAATAAAAATGTTAAGTCAGAAAGTCAAGTAGCGAGCAAAAAAGAAGAAACAAAACCTTCAACTAGTAAATTTACACCACAGGATGCTATAAATATATGTGAAAAAAAATATGGTAAAGATTCAGATACTATTTATGCAAGTAGTGAAAATATGAAAGATGTTAATGGTGAAAAAGGTTATTTAGTTCAAGTTAAATCTAAAGAACTTATGAAACAAGGTGGAAATGGAGTTGCATTTACTGTACTTGTTACTCCAAAAGGACAAATAATAGAGCTATAAATAGATATGATTATATAAGCTTAGTTTATTATTGTAACATGCTAAAATAAATATTCTATTAATAAATAAAATTTTAAAAAAGGACAGGGCTATTATTAAAATTAACCTGTCCTTTTTTATTATATTAATAGCTTTAATAATTGGAAAATAGATATAAATTAATGAGTATTCTAACATAATAACTTATATTTAGTAAAACTAGTAGTTATTAAATAAGTAGTAGTTAGAATATGTATGATATATATAGGGGAAATTTAAGGTATAAGGTAGTATTAGAAAAATTAAATTTATATGCTAAGGAGAAAGCTTATGAGATATGTAATAGTATGTGTTGTAAATGGAAGTGCTGGAGGCTTTAATAATAATTTAAGAAAAGAAGTATTTGAAAAATTTAATGTAAAATCATCTAAATTACCAGCTCACTTTACTATAAAGGCACCTTTTGAATATGATAAGAATGTAGAAGAATTAGAAGATTTAATTGAAGATTTTTGTAGTAAATATGATGCTAAGTCATATAGCATAGATGGGTATGATCATTTCGATAATAGAGTAATTTACATGAAGGTTAATATGTCTAATGAAGGTAAAATTATGCATGATAATTTAATAGATAGAATGGAAAAAATAGATTATATAGAATTCGATAAAAACGATGGTAGAGATAAAACCTTTCACATAACAATTGCATCAAAGAAGCTAAGATCTATTTATAATGATGTATGGAATTATGTTAATAGCTATCCATGTCAGTTTGAATGTTTATTTGATAATATAAGTATCTATAGATGGCAAAATAACACTTGGGAATTATATAGAAAATTTAATATTTAATAGAAATAGAGCTTTTATATTTACAATAATTATAAAAGCTCTATTTTATTTAAGTAGGACTTATTCTATAAAATGTCCTGTACGTTCTATACAATTTTCAATTTCACTCTTAGTAGCAGGTGGATTATATATAACTTCCACAGTTCCACGACCAAGATCTATACAAACATTATCAACTCCATCAATTTTATCTAATGAATTTTTCATTTGTGTTTTAATAGTTTCATTTACTAATCCATCAACTTTATAATGTTGTCTTTCCATATTATCAACTCCTTTAAAAATTATAATTATAGTATGTTCAAAATTTAAAGATAGTATTAGCCACTTTTTGTAATTAATAATCACTTGAAATTATTAAAAAATTTAAAGAAATCATTTACAAAGAATAAAGGGTGGTATATAATCAATTAATACCAATGAATTGATACCTATAAATTTAATACATAATTATAAATTGAAATGTGGAGGAGAGAGGGTATGAGATTTCCAAAAGACTTTTTATTTGGGGCAGCATCAGCTTCTTATCAAGTTGAGGGTGCATGGAACAAAGATGGTAAAGGATTAACTAACTGGGATGTATTTTCTAAAATACCAGGAAAGACGTTTGAAGGTACAAATGGAGACATTGCAGTAGACCATTACAATAGATATAAAGAAGATGTTAAGCTTATGGCAGAAATGGGACTTGAATCATATAGATTTTCAGTATCATGGGCTAGAATTATTCCAGATGGAGATGGAGAAATAAATCAAAAGGGAATAGATTTTTATAATAACTTAATAGATGAATGTTTAAAATATGGAATAGTTCCATTTGTAACACTATATCATTGGGATTTACCACAAACATTAGAAGAAGATGGTGGTTGGACAAATAAGAGAACAGTAAATTCTTTTGCTAAATATGCAGAAACTTGTTTTAAAGCATTTGGTGATAGAGTTAAACATTGGATAACCTTTAATGAAGCAATAGTATTTTGTAAATTAGGATATATTGCAGGGGCTCATCCACCGGGTATTGTAAACGATCAAAAGAAATATTTCCAAGCGACACATAATGTATTTGTAGCTCATGCAAAAGCTGTACAAGTATATAAAAGGTTAAAACAGTATGGGGAAATTGGAATAACACACGTATTTAGTCCAGCATTTAGTGTTGATGATAATATAGAGAATATATTTGCAAAAGAGCATGCAAATTATTATGAAACATTCTGGTATTATGACCCAATATTAAAGGGGGAATATCCTAAATACATAGTAGATATTTTAAAGGAAAAGGGATTAACTCCTGATTGGACAACAGAGGAACTTGATTTATTAAAAGCTACTGCAGAATATAATGATTTTATGGGACTTAACTATTATCAGCCTCAAAGAGTTGCTAAAAACTATGAAGTAGTAGAACTTAAAGAAGCAGATAGAGATAAATCAACAGGAAAACCAGGTAATCCTTCATTTGATGGAGTATATAAAACTGTAATGATGGAAGATAAGGTTTATACAAAATGGGGATGGGAGATATCACCAGAAGGATTCTTAGAAAGTCTTAGAATGTTAAAAGATAGGTATGGTGATGTAAAATTATACATTACTGAAAACGGGCTTGGAGATGAAGATCCAATAATTGAAGATGAGATAGTTGATATTCCAAGAATTAAATATATTGAAGAACATCTAAAAGCAGTTAAAAGAGCTATTGAAGAAGGAATAAATTTAAAAGGATATTATGCATGGTCAGTAATAGATTTATTAAGTTGGTTAAATGGATATAAAAAACAATATGGATTTATATATGTTGATCACAAAAATAATTTAGAGAGAAAAAAGAAACTATCTTTCCAGTGGTATAAAAATATTATTGAAACAAGAGGAGAAGATTTATAAAGAATTAAATTAAATAAGGGAGAGGTATATTATGGGGCATGTAGAGAAGTTTTTTAATAAAATGATGCCAGCATTTATGAAATTTGCAAATTCAAAAATAGTAAGTGCACTTAAAGATGGATTTGTACTAACAATGCCATTAACACTTATAGGATCAGTATTTATGTTAATTGGAAACTTCCCAATTTCAAATTGGAATGGAATTATGGAAAGTATATTTGGTGCAGGTTGGGCTGCACCACTTAACCAAGTTACAGGCGCAACTTTTGATATTATAGCTTTAGTTGGTGTATTTGGTATAGCATATTCTTATGCAAAATCTTATGATATAGATGCAGTTCCAGCAGGGATTTTAGGGATTATATCATTCTTAATAGTAAGTAATTCCTTTGTTGTAAGTGAATCAGGGGAAGTCATAAATGGAGTTATCCATAAAGCTTGGACTGCTGGACAAGGTATGATAACTGCTATATTAGTTGGTCTTGCAGTTGGGGCAATATATTCTTTATGTATAAGAAAAAATTTAAGAATTAAAATGCCAGAGAGTGTTCCGCCAGGTGTATCAAATGCTTTCTCAGCACTTATACCAGGTTTTATAATAGCAACACTATCAATGATAGTTTATATAGTATGCGATAAACTAAAAGGCGTTTCAATGACTGAGATTATATATGAGATTTTACAAATTCCAATGCAAAATCTTTCGGATTCATTAGTTGGTATAGTAGTTATTATGGCTTTAATATCTATATTCTGGTGGTTTGGATTACATGGACCTAACATAGTAATGGGGATTATGGCTCCAATTCTTACAGCTAATTCATTAGCTAATCAAGCTGTCGTAGATGCTGGACAATCTTTAGTAGTAGGTGAAAATGCAAAGGTAGTTACAGTTCAAATGGTAGATATTTATGCTAAATTTGGAGGAGCAGGTATAACTTTAGGATTAATAATTGCAGCATTAATAGTTGCAAAATCAAGACAAGTTAAAGAATTATCTAAAATGGCTCTTGTACCAGGTATATTTAATATAAATGAGCCAGTAATATTTGGTTTACCAATTGTATTTAATCCACTTATGATTATACCATTTATTTTAGTTCCAATATTTGCAGTACTTATGACTTACTTCTCAATAACTTTAGGATTTATAGAACCATTCCTTGCAGTACAAGTACCTTGGACAACACCACCTATAATATCAGGTTTCTTATTGTCCGGATGGCAAGGGGCTGTACTTCAAATAGCAATACTTGCTATGTCAATATTTATGTACCTTCCATTTGTTAAGTTACAAGATAAGGTATCTTATAATGAAGAGAATAAAGTTACTAATTAATAATTGTATGTTAGCTTAATTAAATAACTTAAATAGGCTTCTTTACACTAAGTGTTATATAAAATATACTTATGTAAAGAGGCTTTTAATATTATATAAAAAGTTATATTAAGAGATTAAAATATTTGATAAAATACATAGATTGTAGAATTATCTATATGAGATTAAATATTAAAAGAAAGATGGAGTAGAGATATGGCGGTTAAATATAAACTAGTTTGTGATGAATTAGAAAAAGAGATATTAGAGGGAAAATATCCTTATAGTAGTAAATTACCAACAGAAGAAGAACTTATGAGAAAGTTTGATGTAAGCAGAAATACAATAAGAAAAGCGATAGAGATATTAGTTGATAGAGGATATATCTATCAGGTTCAAGGAAGTGGAATATTTTTAAGGGAATTTTCTAAGCCTGGATGTATACCTTTAAATGGAATGAGGGGCTTAACTAAAGAATTTTCTAAGGATATTTTAACTAGTGAATTATTGGAGCTTAGTGTTATAAAAGCTGATTTAGAATTATCAGAGAAGATGAAATGTAAAAATGGCACAGAAGTGTATCATATTAAGCGTACAAGATATTTAAACTCTGAGCCATATGCTTATGAGGAATCTTATTATAATAAAGATATAATTCCGTATTTAAATAAGGAAATTTGTGACGATTCAATATATGAGTATATTGAAACTGCATTAAAGTTAAATATTGGATTCGCAGATAAAATAGTATATTGTGAAAAATTAAATGAGGATGAAGCAAAACTTCTAGGATTAAATGAAGGTGATCCAACATTAGTTGTTGAAAATACAGCTTTTTTAAATACTGGATTAGTATTTAATGTATCAAGAGAAAAGTATAATTATACTAAGACGAAGCTATTAAGCTTAGGTAAAAATTAAAATTTAATATATATAATTATAAATTAAGTCAATATTGTGGTATTAATAATCAAATTAGTGTAAGTATATCTATAAGATGTTAAGTATAATATAACTATAGATGTATTATGTATAGAAAAGTACAATCTTAGAATACAAATGTTATAAGGGTAGGGAGTTAAAATGACAGAAAAAGAAAAAATGTTAAATGGAGAATTATATTTGTCTTTTGGAGAGGAATTATTTAATGAAAGGCAACATGCAAAAGATGTTATTTTTGAATATAATTCATTGCCACCAAGAGAAGTGGAGAGAAGAAATGAATTACTAAAAGGTTTGTTAGGAAAGACAGGAGAAAAGTTTTTTATTGAACCACCATTTAGATGTGATTATGGATATAATATAGAACTTGGTGAAAATTGTTATATTAATTATAATTGTACAATATTAGATTGTGCTAAAGTTACAATTGGAAGGGATGTACTAATAGGACCTAATGTAAATATATTTGCAGCAGGACATCCAATATCACCAAAAAAAAGACTTGCAGAACTTGAGTATGCATATCCAATAGAAATTGGAGATTGTGTTTGGATAGGTGGAGGAACAACTATAAATGCTGGAGTTAAAATTGGAAAGAATTCAGTAATTGGATCAGGTAGTGTTGTAACTAAAGATATTCCAGAAAATGTTGTAGCAGTTGGAAATCCATGCAAGGTTATAAAGCGCATTAATGAATTAGACTAGTTATAAAATTTTATAAATTATAGACTAAAACAAGTGTAGAAATTTTTCTATACTTGTTTTTGTTTTCATTTTGTTTTAATCTTCATAAAATCTACAAAAGTTTAATTTAGTATTATATCTATAATAAACTGGAGAAAGGGATGATTTTTCTGAAGAAACATAAAAAGATAATAGGAGGAATCCTAGTAGTAGCAGTGCTTATAGGTTCTATAACATTTATTAAAGTTTTAAACAAGAGTAATGAGGAAGAGAATAAGAGTAAGAGAGTAGAAGATGATATAAATGATGAATATAGACATGTTAAAGCAAAAGGAAACCTAATTAAGAAAAGTTTTGATGGTAGTTTTCTAAATCCAATAGTAACATTAGCTGAAGAAAGTTCAAGCTTTAAAATTGAAATAGATGGATTAAAAAAAGATGATAAACCAATGATTATAAATACATTTACAGGTGATACTGTAGAAATGAAAAATGAAGGAGGGGGTAGATTTTCTTTAGATATGAGCATGGAAGTATCTAAAGATTATGCAGTTCTTTTAAATAACAGGTTAATTGGAGCTACTAGAGTAGTTCCAGGTTATGATAAAATAAATGTAGAAGAAGTATATAATGACGCTATAAAAAGATTAACTTGCGCATTTTAATTGGAGGGGTATATGAATTATATAATACTATTTCTAGAAGGTATAATAACCTTTATTTCACCATGTATATTGCCAATGGTTCCTATATACATTTCTTATTTTATGGGAAGTGATGAGGAGAAGAATAAAAATGTTGCACTTAGAAATTCTATTGCATTTGTTCTAGGATTTTCTATATTATTTACTATATTTGGGGCATTAGCTGGAACTTTTGGAAGTGTTATTAATGAATATATGAAATTATTTAATGTTATTTCAGGTATTTTATTAATCATATTTGGACTTAATTATATAGGAATATTAAAAATTCAATTATTACAAAGAACTTTTAAATTGAAAAGTAATATAGGAAAGAAAAATGGATTAGTTTCAGCTATATTATTTGGAATGATATTTGCAGTAGGATGGACACCTTGTGTAGGACCTTTTTTAGGATCAGCACTTATGATAGCAGCAAACTCACAATATCATATGGAAGGAATATTCATGCTCTTAACATATAGTTTAGGACTTGGACTTCCATTTATACTATCAGCATTATTAATTGATTCTTTAAAAAATACATTTAGTTTTATAAAGAAAAATTATAAGATAATAAATATAATATCAGGAATTTTATTAATTATCATAGGAATAATGATGATGACAGGATATTTAAATTTACTATTATCACTACTAACATTTTAAGGGGAGATTTTAAAAATGAATGAAAAAAAGAGGTTAATATATATAATTATAGTTTTCGTTGCATTAATAGCCATCGGAGGAGTTTCTTATAAATATTTATCTAATAAATATTCTAAAGATGAAATAGAAAATCAGATGCCAAAGCAAGGGTCTATAGGTAACGAATCAAATAATAATATCAATAATGTTACTAAGGCTCCTGATTTTACTGTTTATAATGAAGAAGGAAAGGCTGTTAAATTATCTGATTATAAAGGTAAAAAAGCAGTAGTTGTAAACTTCTGGGCAAGTTGGTGTCCACCATGCAAGTATGAAATGCCATATTTCCAAAAAGCAAACGATAAGTATAAAGGTAAAGAGGTTGAAATACTTATGGTAAATCTTACTGATGGAAGTAGAGAAACAAAAAAGACTGCGCTTGAGTTTATGAAAGAAAGTAAATATAATATGAATGTGTTATTTGATACAGAGTTAAATGCAGCAAAAATATATGGAATACAAGCATTACCAAGAACTTTATTTATAGATAAAGACGGTAATTTAGTAAATGATCATACAGGACTTATTACTCAAGATATGCTTGATGATAATATAGATGATCTTATAGGAAAATAAAAGATTTATATAATAAAAAATCAGTTATATATTAGACTGATTTTTTGTTATATAATTAGATAATTTAAAGCGCTGGAGGATAATTAAATGAGAGAAAACATACTCATAGTTGATGATGAATTTAAGATATTAGAGGTTGTTAAAATTTATTTAGAAAAAGAAGGATATATAGTATATACAGCAGGTAATGGTATAGATGCTCTTAAAATATTTGAAAAAAATAATATAGATTTAATGGTTTTAGATCTTATGTTGCCGGATATATCAGGTGAAGAGGTATGCGGAAAGATAAGGGAATTGTCAGATGTTCCAATTATTATGTTAACTGCAAAATGTGATGAGGATAATATATTAAATGGATTTAATATAGGTACGGATGATTATATAACTAAACCATTTAGTCCCAAACAGTTAGTTGCAAGAGTTAATGCTGTATTAAAGAGATGTGGGAATTTAAATGAAAATAAATTAGTGTTTAGAAATGGTGACCTTATTATAGATATAGATAAATTTGAGGTTACTAAAAATAATAAAATAGTTAATCTTACTGCCTCAGAATTTAAAATTTTATTAGAACTTGCAAGAAATACTAAAAAGGTTTTTACAAGATCAGAACTTATAGATAAGGTTATAGGGGAAGAGAATTATGTATATGACAGAATAATTGATTCTCATATAAAAAATATAAGAGCGAAAATAGAAGACGGAAGTAAAGGAAATAAATATATAATAACAGTGCATGGTATAGGATATAAGTTTGGTGGTGAATAAATATTTTGAATAAGTTAAAGCATAGACTTACTTTAATTTTTATACTATTTTCTTTGGTAATAATATTTTTAATTGGAATACTCGCAAATATCTCCATAAAATCTAATTTTAATAAGTACATAGAAGATAGTATAGATAAAAGAAAAGATGAAATAGTTAAATCTATAGAAAATAATTATAAATCAGAAGAATGGAATAAAGATAATATAAACACCATAGGTTTAGATGCAATTGAAAATGGATTAATTATTAAAATTAAAGATAATAATGGCAATGTTATTTGGAATGCTAGAGAAATTAATAATTTATTATGTGAGTCAGTATTAAAAAAGATTAGAAGTAATACAAATAAGATTAATCCAAGACTAAAAGAAGGAAATACAATAGACAATATAAATCTTACAAAAGATAATAGAGATATAGGGACTTTAAGTATAGAGTATATAGGACCATTTTATTACAATGAATCAGATTTAATTTTCTTTGAAACACTAAATAGAGTATTAATTATTGTTGGAGGATTAGCGATAATTATTTCGGTAATAATTGGATTTAGTATATCTCACAATATAAGCAAGCCGGTATTAAAAGTAATAAAGGCAACAAATCTTATAGCAGAAGGAAATTACTCTCATAAAATTAATGTTAAAAATAATATAAGAGAGATGAATCAAATGATTAACTCTGTGAATAAGCTAGCAGATAATCTAGAGGAACAAGATAAATTAAGAAAAATTTTAACTAGGGACATATCTCATGAATTAAGAACTCCTCTTACTACAATACAAATACAGGTTGAAGCTTTAATTGACGGGGTGCTTGAGCCATCGGAGGAAAGATTAAAGAGTATATTTGATGAGATTCAAAGGCTTAATAGGTTAGTTGAATCTTTAGAAAAGTTAGCTAGATATGAGAGTGATTCATTAGTATTAAATAAAGAAAAAACTAATATTAAAGACTTAATAGAGACTCTTCTAGTTAATTTTGAAAAACAGTTCTTAGATAAAAATATAAAGATAGAATTAAACTTAGAAGATATTATATGTGATATTGATAAAGATAAAATAAGTCAAGCTATAATAAATATAATATCTAATAGTATTAAGTATACAGTAGAACAAGGATATATAGAAATATCAGATTATAGAGATAAAAGTAAAACCTATATATCTATAAAAGACAATGGTATAGGTATTGATGAAAAAAATATAAAGTATATTTTTGAAAGGTTCTATAGAGCAGATGAATCTAGAACTAGATCATCAGGTGGAGTTGGAGTTGGACTTACAATATCAAAAGCGATAGTTGAAGCTCATGGTGGAGATATAAAAGTAAAGAGTAAAATTAATAAAGGAAGTGAATTTGTAATAGAGATACCAAATTCCATATAAAATGATAAGCGCAATGTTATGTATTATTTGCATAATATTACGCTTATTTATTTTACTAGTATTTTTTATCAAGATTAGAGCTAATAAATTAATTATAAATAGATATTTAAATAAGTCATTAACTTAGAAATAAAATTTGAAAAAATTATAGAAAAGCTGAAAAAATTATAGAATAAGTCTTTAAAAAGATAAAATGTTATAGAAAAATATGTAAAAAGAAATATTGTATAGTAAAATTAATTTGTAATCAGAAAAAGAGAGGGGAATATTTTATGGGGGATATAAAAATAAGTGGAAAAATAATTGAAGTGATAACGATACCATTTAAATTTGCACCAATATATTCTATTATAATTGCTTTACAAAAAATATTGCAGGGATTAATTCCTACATTTCAATTAGTAGCTATAGCAAAGTTTTTAGATACAGCTATAGGTGTAGTTAATGGAACTTATAATAAAAACGAAATTATAATACCACTTATAACAATTGTAATGCTGATTGCTTTTGATTGGATTTCTCAGCAGTTAGTAGGTTTTGTTGAAGTGAGGCTTGAATTAAGACTTAGAGAAAAGCTTAGGGGATTAATAACAGAAAAAAAAGCGAAGCTTAAGTATAAATATATAGAAGATAAAGAAGCTTGGAATTTAATATCAAGGATATCTGAAGATCCTGAATTAAAATGTAAGAGTGCTTATATAGATTTATTAGATTCAATATCATTAATAGTAAGAGTAACAGGTTTAATTTTTATACTTATTACAAAAGTGTGGTGGGCAGCCTTATTAATCTTGGCAATATCTATTCCATTATTTTATTTATCTATAAAATCAGGGAAAGCAAACTATGATGCTTTTAGAGAGATGGCTGAATATAGAAGGGAATCAGATTATATAGGTGATGTTATTACAGGAAGAGAAGCGGCAGATGAAAGAGCTTTATTTAGATATACAAGTGAGCTTAATAAAAAATGGCTTAAACTATATGAGAAAGTAAGAAAACATCAGTTAAAAATAGAACTTAAATGGTTTGCTAAGATGAAACTTGGAGGTATAATAACTGCTTTAATTTCAATAATCATAGTGGTTATACTTTTAGTGCCAGTAAAAAATGGATTATTAACAGTTGGTATGTTTATATCTATAAGTAGCTCAGTATTTGATATTATTCAAATAATGTCATGGCAATTAACAGCCTATACCGAAAATCTTGTAAAGAATAGAGAGCACTTAAAAGATTTAGCTAAGTTTATGAATTTAGCAGAAAGTATAGGTGCAATAGATAAACCAACTATAGGTAGTGTTAAATTAGAAAGATTAGAATTTAAGAATGTATCATTTAAATATCCTGGTACAGAAAAGTATATACTTAAAGATTTATCATTTGTAATAGAAGAAGGAAAACATTATTCCTTTGTAGGAATAAATGGAGCAGGAAAAACTACTATAACTAAAATAATAACAGGATTATATGATGAATTTGAAGGAGATATTTTAATAAATGGAAGAGATATAAAAGAGTATAGGCAATGTGAGCTTAAAGAATTAACTTCTGTAGTTTATCAAGATTTTGCAAAGTATTCTATTTCGATTAAAGATAATATAGCTTTGGGAAATTTAGAGTGTATGCATGATAAGTTAAAAGAAAAGGAGCTTAAAGAGGCAATAAATATTGTAGAGTTAGATGATGTAGTAGATAAATTAGATAAAGGATTAGAAACAAATCTTGGGAAGATAAAAAGTGATGGACTTGATATATCAGGTGGTCAATGGCAACGTATAGCAATGGCAAGAGCTATTGTAAGTAATGCTTCATTAAGAATACTAGATGAACCAACAGCTGCCTTAGATCCTATAAGTGAAAGTAATGTTTATGAAAAGTTTGAGAAAATAAGTAAAGGACAAACTACTATCTTTATAAGTCATAGATTAGGTTCAACTAAATTAGCAGATGAGATATTTGTTATAGAAAATGGTTCGATAATAGAGACGGGAAATCATGAGGATTTAATAAGTATGGCTGGAAAGTATGCTAATATGTATGAAAGTCAAAGGAGTTGGTATTTATGATAAATAATAAAAAAGATAGGAGTATATCTATTTTTAAAATTCTAAAGAAGATAACACCTATGGTATTAAAAGCAGCTCCGATATATTTTATATTTATAATATTAGTAAATATTATTCATGCAGCTTTCTGGGTTTTAAACACAGTAGCAAGTCAAAAATTCTTTGATTCTGTAGCAGCTTTAACAGTTGGTGAAAATACGATGGCAAAAACTATATTAATGGCATTAATGTTAGGTGGGGTTTTAATAGGAGCTCAAATGCTAAATGGGATATCCAATTTTATGGGGAGTAGCTGGTGGAGTAAAGTAGCTGGATATATAACTAGTATAGTAAATAATAAAGTTGGAAATACGGATTCAATTTCTTTTGAAGATACTAATGTTTTAGATGATATAAATAAAGTACATGAAGGTGTTAGAAATAGTATAGGACTCATAGGAGTAATTACAATGATTGCTTGCATGTACATTCCATACTTTTTATTTATGGGAATATATTTATATAATTTAAAACCAATACTTGCAGTAGCGCTAATTTTTATATTTATTCCAGTTGCATTAACTCAGTTTATAAGAATTAAAGTTTTTAGTAAATTAGAGGACGAGGTAGCCCCTATTAGAAGAGAATATAAGTATTACGAGGAATGCATAGGTAGTAGAGAATATTTTAAAGAAACACGTATTTTAGGTGCATTTGGATACTTTAAAAACTTATATTTAGATTCTTTAAAGTTATTAAATAAAAAAGTATGGTGTGCAGAAAAAAAAATAAGATCTATGGAACTTGGCATGAAAGTTCTTACGCTACTTGGATATATTGGAGTACTATATTTGCTATTTATTTGTTTAATTAATGGAGATATATCTGTTGGAGCATTTGGAGCTGTATTTTCATCAATAGGAATGTTGTTCTCAATAATGGAAGAAGTAATATGTAGACATATAGGAGAAGTAACTCAAAATTTAGGAACAGTAAGGAATTTTATAAGATTTTTAGAACTGCCAGAGCGAAAAGGAGAAGAGGTTGAAATAAAAGACGTACCAGATATAAAGCTTGATAATGTATCATTTGCATATCCATCTTCAAATAAATTATCTATAGAAAATATAAATTTACACATAAAATCAGGAGAGACAATTGCCATTGTTGGAGAAAATGGGGCAGGAAAAACTACGTTAGTTAAGCTTATGATAGGTTTATATCTTCCAACTGAGGGGGATATATTAGTAGATGGGTTTAATACTAAGGAAGTTTCACAAAAATCTTTATACAAAGAAGTGTCAGCAGTATTTCAAAGGTATCAAAGATACAAAATGACTTTTGGAGAAAACATATCAATAAGTAATATTGAGTATGTTGATGATTATAATGTAGATAAAGATATTGCGCTTAAAAAAGCAGATTTAACTATGAACAAAGAAATATTTAAAGATGGCTATGATACAATGCTATCAAGAGAATTTAATGGTGTTGATTTATCAGGAGGACAGTGGCAGAGGGTAGCAATTGCAAGAGGATTCTATTCAAATCATAATATGATAGTTCTAGATGAACCTACAGCTGCAATTGATCCAGTTGAAGAAAGTAAGATATATAATAAATTTAAAGAAATGTCATATGGAAATACAGCTATAATTGTTACTCATAGGTTAGGATCAGCTAAGATAGCAGATAGAATTGTTGTTATGGACAATGGTAAGATAGTTGAATGTGGAACTCATGAGGAACTTATAAATAAAGAAGGTAAATATAGAGAAATGTATAATGCTCAGAGTAAGTGGTATGTGAAATCAGAAGATGAAGAGATTATGGCTTTTTAGTATAGGAAAAGGCAAATTTAATCATAAGGAATAATTTAAGATGAATGATTTCTTATGAAGAGTAAAATTATAAAAAGTTTTTAAAAGACTACTTTCAACATGATATATGTATAGTATGTTATATTAAAAAGTCCAGCAAGTTTATTTGCTGGACTTTAGTTTGTAATAGTTTAGGATGATTTGTCTAATAATTAATTTAATTGGTAGTATTACTCTTCTTTATACTTGTTATAGCTTGATATAAATTAAATAAAACTAACACAATTAAGCAAAACAATATTATATAAATATAAGGCAATGAATTCATATAATAATCTGTATTTATATTTTGCGGCAATCTAGAATTATTATCTACTTTTATAGTCATCCAAAAGCTTATAAGCGTAATTATTGACATAATAATATTAAATAAATAAGCTTTACTGATTTTTTTAATATTACACACCTCCTTTTAAAAAATTATTGTTGTAAGATATAATTAAAAATAATAGACGTTCTTTGCTGAGTTATATAATACAATTGTTATATAATTTATATATTTAATTATATGACAATTTCTATAAAATTATAATATATTGTAAATATCTGCATAATTAACTTTAAATGCTTTGTTTTCTTCTTCAAGTCTTTTAAATTTTCTTTTTAAATTTTATATAACAGAGTCTTTATTGTTCTATTATACTAACTAGTTTACATCTATATTATTCCATTTAAAATTTTAGTCTTCTTTTAAAAATATATGTTTTTAAATTTATATGGTAAATATTTATATTTAATAAGTGGTAATTTGATAGAAATATAAAAAAGTATGTATAATAGAGAGATAAAGACATTTACTTAGGAGGAAATAAAATGAAAAGTAACTATCATACACATAATTATAGATGTAATCATGCTAAGGGAACTGTAGAAGAATACATAAAAGAAGCTATTGCTGAAGGATTTGATGAAGTTGGTATTTCAGATCATCTGCCTCATCCAGGAAAAAATATTGATAATAAAAGCAGAATGAAGTATGAAGAGTTAGAAGAATATTTCAATGAAATAAATGAAGCAATTAAAAAATATTCTGATAAAATATCTATTAAAAAAGCTATTGAGTCCGAATACTTTGAAGATTTCGGATGGCTTTATGAAGAACTTATGGAGAAGTATAAAGTTGATTATCTTTTACTTGGAGTACACTTTTTCCCATATAAAGGAGAATGGTTTTATGTAGGGGGAATAGAGTTAACACCAGAGATATTAGAATGTTATGTAGACTATGTAGTAAAATCTATGGAAAGTGGATTGTTTAAATGTGTTGCACATCCAGATCTTTTTGGACTTAGTTATAGAGATTGGGATGAGAATACAATTAAGCAATCAAGAAGGATATTACAAGCTGCTGAGGATTTAAATATACCTCTTGAAATAAATATTAATGGATTTAGAAAGCCTAAGGTTAGATATAATAACGGTGAACGATATAGTTATCCTATAAAAGAATTTTGGATATTATCAAAGGAATATAATATAAAGAGAATAATAGGAATTGATGCTCATGATCCGTGCCATATGAGAGATTTAGATATGGGATTAAATTTTGCAAAAGAACTTGGATTAGATGTTATAGATAGATTAGAATTATAAGATTATAATGATTTAAAATAGTGAAAGTGCAAATTATAGCTATTATTAATAATATAAAGTAAAAAAAATAAATACTTAATAAAATTATAAAAGCTAAAGATAGTAGAGAAATATCTATTATCTTTAGCTTTTTTAGAATATACATTAAAGTTAGCTATAGGTATTAAGCTTTCTCTTTAAATATATTTATAAGGTAAGTTATTTAATGATTATGATAAACTATAAAATTACTTTGAATAACTTTAATATAAATTGAAAACTATAAGGTTAGCAAGGTAGAAGCTTTAAGTAAATAGGAAGAAGTGTGATGCATATGACAGTAGAGAAAATTAGATTTCTAGCTGAAAAAAATATAAAAGGTATACCAAAGATTATCTATATAAAGGGAGATAATATAGAAGGTATAATAAAAAAATATGTAGATATATGCTCTTTACTAAATATTGAAGGAAAGATATTAGAACTTAAAGATAATGAAGCATATTTAAGCTATGATAGAGAAATGGTCAGTTCATTAATTATTTATGGAATAATAGATGATGAGGAAGAGGTTTATGAAAGAGCTAAGATATTATTAGAAGATGACTGGAGTTATGAGATAATAAAAGAATTAGATAGTATTAATATTCCATCAATAAATATTGATATTAATAATCTTAAAATTGGATATGGTAAAAATTCAATTATTTTATCAAAATCAGAAACTTGTAGTGTAGAAATATCAGAGGTTATTTCTAATTTAAAGGACAATGGTATTATTCCTATAATTGCAGTAACAGGAACTAATGGAAAGACAACAACAACAAGACTTATACATAGCACTTTATTATCCTTAGGATATAAGAGTGGAGCATCTACTACTGGAGGAATATATATAGGAAATAAAGTAGTTAAGACAGGAGATACAACAGGATATTATAGTGCTTTAGAGGTTCTTAAAAATAAGAATATAGATATTGCCGTACTTGAAACGGCAAGAGGAGGAATAATTAAAAAAGGGTTAGGCTTTAAAAATGCTAAAGTTGGAATAATCACATCTTTATCAGAAGATCATATGGGAATGGAAGGGATTAATACAATAGAGGATTTAGGAAAAATAAAATCATTAATTAAAGAAGGTCTAGATGATGATGGTATTATGATAGTTAGAGCAACTAAAGATATAGTAAGACTTTTTAGTAAGAAAGATAGATTAATATTATTTGATAATGATCCTAATGAATTAATAAAGGCACATACAGAAAATGGAGGGGAGGCATTTTATACAAGGGGGAAATTTATAGTACATAATAAATTTGGTAAAGAAATTAAATTAGTAAATTTAAAAGAACTAGAGTTTACACATAACGGATTATCTAAAAGTAACACAAGAAATGTAATGACAGCAATAGCTGCAATAAATAAAATTCATAATAATATTTATGAAGTAATTGATGCTATAAAAGGATTAAAATGCGATTTAAGTACTAATAGAGGCAGACAAAATGTTATAAATATAAAAGATTTTAAATTAATAATAGATTATGGACATAATAGCGAATCTTTTCATGAAGTATTCAATATGGCAAAATCTTTAAATCCAACCTTAATAACTGGAATTATAACAGCTGCTGGAGATAGGAGCAATGAGCATATAGTTGAACTCGGAGAAATAACTGCATCTTATTGCCATAAGGTAATAATTAAAGAACAGGAAGACAGACGGGGAAGAGAAGAGAAAGAAACAGCAAAGCTATTATATAAGGGACTTAAAAATAAAGGATTTAATGATGATAAAATAACAATATTACTTGAAGAAGAAGAGGCTATATTAAAAGCTTTAAACGAAGCAAAATCAGGAGAAGTAATAGTATCATTTAGTCAATTTTTAAACGTAACAATTCCAGCTATAAATAAATATTTAAGAGAGAATGGATTAGAAGTTATTAATTAATAAAAATGTGTGTTTATAAAGTTAAGCACACATT
Source organism: Clostridium sardiniense (assembly GCF_016907995.1). GTDB lineage: Bacteria > Bacillota > Clostridia > Clostridiales > Clostridiaceae > Clostridium > Clostridium sardiniense. The sequence goes on from NZ_JAFBDA010000006.1 coordinate 137,580, forward strand.
TTTATTCTTAATTATTTAAGGTATGTTAGCTTTCAACCATTGCACCACCATTTACATGGATAACTTGTCCTGTTACATATGATGAATCATCAGATGCTAAGTATACATAAGCAGGAGCAAGTTCAAAGGGCTGTCCAGCACGTTTCATAGCTACGTCAGATCCAAACTTAGTAACTTCTTCAGCAGAAAAACTTGAAACTATAAGTGGCGTCCAAATAGGACCAGGTGCAACGGCATTAACCCTAATTCCATCTTTAATTAGTGATTGCGAAAGGGATCGTGTAAATGTTACAACTGCTCCTTTAGTTGATGAGTAATCTATAAGATTTTTTTTACCTTGATAGGCTGTAATAGATGCAGTATTTACTATTGTGCTTCCTCTTTCCATATGTTTTACGGCTTCTTGTGTAAGATAGAACATGGGATATAGATTCACTTTAAATGTTAATTCTAGTTGAGATTCTGAAATGCATTCTATGCTTTTTTGTGGAAACTGAACACCTGCATTATTTATTAATATATCTATGCCTCCAAGAGTATCAACTGTAAATTGAACCAATTCTTTGCAAAACTTTTTATGCATTATATCACCAGGCATTAGATAACACTTACCACCATATTTTTCAATATATCTTTTAGTAGTCTCTGCATCCTCATCTTCATAAAGATAAGAAATTACAATATCTGCACCTTCTTTTGCAAAAGCGATTGAGACTGCCCTACCAATTCCACTATCTCCACCTGTAATTAAAACACGTTTATTTTTTAACTTGCCACTGCCTTTATACTTAGGGTTATCAAATATAGGGCGAGGTTTCATTATTGATTCGATTCCAGGTTGAAGCATCTGATGTTGAGGTGGAAAGTTTTTGGGTAAATCTTCTATATTTGTATTATTGTCATAATATGAATTCATTTAAGCCTCCTAAAGAATTTATATCGTTAGTTATTTTATGAAAGACTAGATATATTTGTGAAAAGGTGCAATATATGTCCTGTGTATATCATTTTAAAAATGGAATAATAAAAATGAGGTGATTTTATGGAATCTGTATGGAGTGAAAGTTGTAAGTTCAGAGGAAGGGAAGTTCTAAGTAAAGATATAAAAACTGATATTTTAATTATTGGGGCTGGAATAGCAGGAATATTAACGGCATATATGTTAAAGCAAAATGGTAGAGAGGTAGTTTTAATTGATGGAGTTGAAACAGCAAGTGGAAATACGAAAAATACTACTGCAAAGATAACATCTCAACATGATTTAATTTATAATAAATTAATATCAGAATTTGGAGAAGAAAAAGCTAGACAATATGCAAAAGCAAATGAACTTGCTATAAAAAAGTACAAAGAAATTATTGAAGAAAGACAAATAGACTGCGACTTTGAAGAGAAGGCTGCTTATGTATATTCACTAGATAAAACAGATATTCTTAAGGAAGAAGTAGAAGCAGCTAATAGAGTCGGAATTAATGCTGAATTTGTTGAAGAGACTAATCTGCCTTTTAAAGTTAATGGAGCTGTTAAGTTTAATAATCAGGCACAGTTTAATCCACTTAAGTTTTTAGAAAATATTTCAAAGGATTTAATTATCTATGAAAACACTAGGGCAGTAGAAATTAGAGAAAACTCAGTATTTACTGATAGGGGAGAAATAACTGCAGATATTGTAATTATAGCAACACATTATCCAATAATGAATGAACCTGGATATTACTTTTTGAAAATGCATCAAGAAAGATCCTATGTTATAGCTTTAGAAAATGTAAAAGATATTGATGGTATGTATATAGATAATGATAAGAGTGGATACTCCTTTAGAATGTATAAAGATTTATTATTGTTAGGTGGTATAAAGCAAAGAACAGGAGATAATGAAACTGGAGGAAGCTATGATGAGTTAAGAAGAGTTTCAAAAGAATTATTTCCAAATTCAAAGGAAAAGTATTATTGGTCAGCTCAAGATTGTATGACTATAGATGGAATACCTTATATAGGTAGATATTCTGATGATACACCTAATATATATGTTGCTACAGGATTTAATAAATGGGGAATGACAAGTTCTATGGTATCAGCAATGATAATATCAGATATGATCTTAGAAAAAGAAAATGATTTTTCAGAAATATTTTCTCCAAAAAGATTTGATTTGTCAGCATCAATAAATAATGTTGCTAAAGATATAAGTGAAACAGCTAAAAATTTTATTGCACAAAAAATATATATTCCAAGTAGTCAAATAGAGCATATTAAAAATGGTCATGCTGGAATTGTTGAATATAATGGAGATAAGGTTGGTGTTTACAAAAATAAAGAGGGGAAAGAATTTATTGTATCAACAAAATGTTCTCACTTAGGATGCCAGCTTCATTGGAATGCAGATGAACTAACATGGGATTGTCCATGTCATGGATCAAGATTTGATTATAAAGGACGATTAATAGGAGGTCCTGCAATTAAAGGACTTGTAGATGATTAATTTCCATGGTGAACATAAGACAAAGAACTTTTTTGAAGGATGGTATTTTAAGCATCAAAAAAATGAGAACACTATAGCCTTTATACCTGGAATAAATATTGATAAATATGGAAATAAATCAGCATTTATTCAAGTGATAACAAATACAAATTCTTATAATATTAAATATTCATTTTTAGATTTTAAATGTAGTAAAGATGAATTAGAAATACAAATTGGTAAAAGCATTTTTTCAAAAGAAGGTATTGATATAAATATAGAGAATAGGGATATATCTATTAGAGGAAAAATTAATTATAAGGAATTTACCACTATAGAATATGACATTATGGGACCATTTCGTGAAATCCCATTTATGGAGTGTAATCATGGAGTTATAAGTTTATACCATAAGCTAACTGGGAGTATAAAGCTAAATGATAAGGAAATAGATTTTAAAGATGGAGTAGGATATATAGAGAAAGATTGGGGAAGTTCTTTTCCTAAAGAATATTTATGGATACAGTGTAATTGCTTTGAAAATCATGAATGTTCAATAATGGTATCTATTGCGGATATTCCATTTATGGGAATAAATTTTAGAGGTTGCATATGTAGTGTTTATTATGAAGGCGAGGAATATAGGTTAGCTACATACAATGGAGTGAAAATAGTCAATTGCAATGATAAATCTGTTTTATTAAAAAGAGGGAAGTATAAATTGAAAGTTTACTTCACAAACAATAGTGCACAAAATTTATTAGCTCCAGAGAATGGGGATATGTCAAGGATAATACAAGAAAATTTAGCATGTAGAGGAAGATTCGAATTTTATATTGATGATGAATTAATATTTAATTTATACAGCAATAATTGTAGTTTTGAATATTTAGCAAAATAGTTTTATTTATATATAATATGTGGCACTTAATAGTTTTAAATGAATATACTTATTATTAGGGAGGGCATCTTAAAAGGTCATATTTCTTTTAAGGTTTCCTCCTTTAAGCATATGAGGAAGAAGGTGTATTCATAAATATGGAGAGATTAGAAAGAATTTTTAAAGAAGCATCCCTTAGAGCAGTAATTTTTTCAAAAGATAACTTAGGCGTAAAACTTGACTTTTCAGAAGATAGCTTAGTATGGCTAGATGATATATTAGAAGTATTTCATAAAGCAAATGAAAATACTCAATTTGATAACGATAGAATATTAGATTTATCTATGACATTTGGTGGATATCTTGGAGAAGTTATTAGTAAAAATATTGGTGGAGTATGGGAAGAAAATGATGGGAAGACAATATTCTTGGAAGTAAATGATAATAAGGTATTACCTTTAAATATAGTTTATAAAAGAATAAATATTGGAGAAAGGGCATCGGTAAAACGGTGGTATAGTAAGTTTAAAGAAAAATTATGTTAGAAGAAGAAGAGCGGAAGATTTAAAAGCAATCTAGAATAAAATATCTAGGTTGCTTTTAATTTATTATGAATTATAATATTTTTTATAAGAATTTAAATGATTTTATTATATAAAAATTTTAATCTGTTAAATAACCTTAAAATAAAATATAATGGTTAATAGAAGTTTAAATTATTAAAACTAGGAGAATACGTATGAAAAGATTTAAAAAAGTATACATAGAGATAACTAATGTATGTAATTTGAGCTGTAATTTTTGTCCAAAGACAAGTAGAAAATTGCAGTTTATGGATGAAGAGGCGTTTGTTAAAGTGATAAAGCAGATAAAGCCATACACTGATTATATATATTTTCATTTAATGGGTGAACCATTCTTAAATCCTAATTTAAAAAGATTTTTAGAAATAAGTTATGAAAATGGATTAAAAGTAAATATAACTACAAATGGGACATTAATAAATAATGTTAAAGATATATTACTAGAATCAAAGGCGCTTAGACAGGTCAATATATCTCTTCATAGCTTCGAAGCAAATGATAATAAGATATCTTTAGAAGAATATATAGATAATGTAATGAGTTTTATATTAGAGGCAAGGGAAAAGAGTAAGGTTATTACATCAACAAGGCTTTGGAATATGGATAGTGATGAGCTAAGAGGAAGTAATAAGTGCAATAAAGATATAATAAATATGATAGAATCAAAATTAGGACTTGAAATAGATTTAAAGGAATCCCTTAAGAATACTAGAGGAATAAAACTTTGGGATAGAGTTTATTTAAATATGGCTGAAAAGTTTGAATGGCCAGATATAGATAAAATTAGTACGGATTGTGAAATGTTTTGCTATGGGTTAAGAGATCAAATGGGAGTTTTAGTAGATGGAACAGTAGTTCCCTGCTGTTTAGATAGTGAAGGAAATATAGAACTTGGAAATATATTTAAAGAAGATCTAGAAGATATATTAAATGGCGATAGAGCGATAAATCTATATGATGGTTTTTCAAGAAGGTGTGCAGTAGAAGATTTATGTAAAAGATGTGGATACGCAAAAAGATATAAAAAATAATTAATAAGTATAAAGAGATAGTCGAAAGTTCAACTATCTCTTTATAAATATGCTACTAGTTTTTATGTTAGATTTAATTTTTTTAATTAGTATGTTTTTTACGAGCTTCGATTAATGATAAAACTCCTTTTAAAGATAAGAATAGTACAAATAAAATAGATGTATAAAATATAATTGGACCATCCATTAATGAGTTATTAAAACCTTTTAAACGATATAAAGTAGGAACTAAAAATAAAGCGATAGTAAATAAAATTAATATTACAAAAATATTATTAAGAAGTTTTTTCATAGCAAATCACTCCTTTTATTCCATTATATACTATATATTGTATATATTATAGTGTTATAATATATGGAATAGTATGGTATAATTATAATGTTAGTGTAAAATAACAACAGTTTTAAAGAAATAAATAAAAAAATGTTGCAAAAATAGTATATTAATGTTATATTAAATGAGCAGTTGGTACGTATAGTGCTAATTACGGAGCCTAGTGTGACTTTCGCCGGTCGCTAGGCTCCATTTATTTTATATAAATTAATATTGGTATTTACTTTAGATTTATATTTCTAAAGTTTTTAGTTTATATAAAAATATTTTCTACAAATTTATTTATATTTTCTATTATTAAAACATAGTATCTATAGACTCAATTCTATGGGAGGAATAGATTATATGATAAAGATTAGAAAAGCTAAGGAAGAAGATTTTGAAGAGATTAAGGGTCTTGTAGTAGAAATAAATGATATACATGCTAAAGCAAGACCAGATTTATATAATTTTACAGAAGATCCGATCACAATAAATGAATTTTACGAATTATTAAGATGTAGAACTACTGATATATTTATAGCAATAAATTTATGTAACAATGAGATAGTTGCATATAGCATTTTAAATATTATAAATAATAAATGTTTGTTATTAACAAAAAATAAATATTATGGATACATTGAAGAATTTTGTGTGAAATCAAATTATAAAAGAAGAGGAATAGGAAAAACTTTATTTAGTTATATAAAAGAATATGCTAAGGAATTAGGTTTATCTTCATTACAGTTAACTGTATGGGAATTTAATGAAGATGCAAGATATTTCTATGAATCGTTAGGTATGATTACAAGAAATAGAAGAATGGAAATGGAAATTTAATATATATAGTTTAAAATAATAAAACACCACTATTTTAAATAGTGGTGTTTTATTATTTTTTAAAAACCTCGGTTTTTAGCGTCAATTCCACTTTCATTTATTCCAGGTTGCTTCGTAGTTGTTGTGAATGTATTCTTTGACCAATGTTGTGGATGTTTTGATCCATTAGAATTATAATTTGTTTTTGAGTAGATTCTTTCATTCTGATACTTCATAAAATCATCTCCTTAAAATTCATTACAGTAATAGTATTCTACCTATAGATAAATTTTATATTATAATAATGATTCATTTTTTAATAAAAAAAGGGAGAAAATACATGGAAAATTGTGTTAATTAGTAAGTGATAATGATAAAATAAAAATAATAAGAAAATTGAATATATTAGGGGGCGTAGATATGATAAGAAAATTGAATGAGGGTGATAGAAATAGCACTTTAAAATTTTTATATAGAGAAGCTTCTATAAATTTATTTATTATAGGAGATATTGAAAATCATGGATTTGAAAAAAATTTTATGACCGTATGGGGAAGTTTTAATGAAGAAAATAAATTAAAGGGAGTTTTCTTAAAGTACTATGAAAATTATATTGCATATTACGATAAGTTTGATAGTGATGTTGAATGTTTTAAAAATATTATAAGGTGTAATGATTGTAGAAATAAGGTTATATCAGGTAAAGCTAGTATTATAGAAGATTTTAAAAACATTTTTAAAGAGTTTGAAATTAAAGAAACAAGCTTTTGTGAGCTTAAGGATGAGCATAGATTAAAAGGATATGATGACAGTATAAAGATAGCAACAGAAAATGATTCAAAAAGAATATGTGATTTTGTCAATGGAATAAAAGAGTTCCGCGATATATCAGGAACTTCAGAGGAACAATTTTTAGAGAATATGAGAAGCAAATCAGGTAGGACATATTATATTGAGAATGAAAAAAATGATATTATTGCAAATGTTCAAACCACTGCAGAAAATTCAAAGTCTGGAATGATTGTAGCTGTTGCAACAAAAGAAGAATATAGAAATAGAGGGTTAGTAACTAAATGTTTAAGTAAACTGTGTAAAGATATGCTAGAAGAAGGAAAAACTCTATGTCTATTTTATGATAATCCTATAGCAGGAAAGCTTTATAAAAAACTAGGTTTTAAGGACATAGACAAATGGACTATGATAATAGAAAAATAAAATTTATTATGGATTATTTTAACAACGTATATTATAATATTCATAGCACTTATAGGAAAAGTTTGTAAATATAGTAGCTAATAAATATTTTGGGGTGTTAAGTATATGAGAGAAATAAAATTAAGTAATGGATGGAAATTAAGGTCATTTTTAGGAGAGTTAAAAGAAGAGAATGGGAAAAATGAAATAGTTATAGTAAATGAAAATGATGATATTATTGTAAATGTTGAGGTATTAGAGAATGGAAATTTAAATATAAATTAAATATTTAATATAGTAGTTTATAGGCACTAATTTTTTATAATTAGTGCTTATTTTTATAAAATAATTTTTTAAATATGAAGAAATATATTAACTATCCCTATTTAATATATTTACTAACACAATAAATTAAAGATATGTAAATAATATACTGTATATGTAATAATAGATTGATTTTATGGTAAGGTAAGTATATAGAATTAATAAATCTATTGAAATCTTATAAGGGGGATTAAAGGATGAAACTAAAGATAAGCGGACCAAAAGAGAATATAAAGAGTGTAAAAAATTTTTTTATAGAGCTCATAGAGGCTATTCTATGGTTTCTATTCCCATTTTAATAAAACAATAAGAAGAGATAAATTAATCAATTTATCTCTTTAAGATTTTTGTACTTAATTGGAAGTTTTATGATAAAGGTAGTTCCTTTATTTAATTCACTTTTAACGTTAATCTCTCCATCATGAATAGATATGATTTTTGAAACTATAGAAAGCCCAAGTCCAGTTCCATTTGTATTTCTTGAAGAATCACTTTTATAAAATCTTTCGAAGATTCTATTAATATTTTCCTTAGAAATTCCCATTCCATAATCTTTAAAAATAATATTGATGTATTCAGTAGTCTCTTCTAAAGAAATATTTATTATAGAACCTTCATTTGAAAATTTAATAGCATTTTCAATAAGATTAGTCCATACATGAAAGAGTAGGTCTTTATCTCCAGTAATATTAACTTTTGGAAGATTAAGTTCAAAGGTGATATTTTTGATAGACCATTTACTTTCCAAAGATAAAATACTTTTTCGTATCTCTTCATCAATAAAGAAATCATCTTTTTTTATATTGTCATGAATGTTATCTAATGATGATAACCGTAAAAGATTTTCACTAAGTAAGCTTAATCTACTTGTCTCTTCATTAATAATATTAGAATAATATCTTCTATCTTCTACGCTTAAGGTATCATAAGATAGAAGGGTTGAAAATCCCTTTATAGTAGTAAGGGGAGTTCTAATTTCATGAGAAACAGAAGATACGAATTCTTGTCTCATAGTTTCAGTTTTATTAAGTTCTGAAATCATGTAATTAAATGTATTTATAAGTTCACCAAGTTCATCTTTTCTACGATTTTGAACCTGAATATCATAACTACCGTTACTTATATATTTTGATGCTAATGTTATTGCTTTTATAGGTTTAACAATATTTTTAGCAACTATCATATAAGAAATTGTACCAAGAATCAAAACTATACATAGGTTTAAAAACATCCATTTATGAATTCCAAGAGCATTAAATAGATTAATAGGTTTAATAAATAATGCATAAGTCGTATCATCAAACTTAAAAGACGATGCAAAATATTTATTTGAAGAATCTAGATAAGTGTTAGAATTTATATCTGAATGATGATTTTTACCATCTAAAACCTCTAAAACTTCATCTTTAGGAATGGTAATATGAGAATTATTTTTTGAAAATTCATCAACTAAACCATCTTTATCATAAATAGATATATTAGATATATGAAATATATCCATATTAATTATTGAATTTATAGAAGACTTATTATTATTTTTATATAGTGATTCTATATTTTCAACTGTATTATTTAAAGTTTTTTGTAAAGTATTTTTTATTTTAAATGAGTAAATAAACGATGTTATAAAAAAAGAAACTATTATACTAGATATAATTACACAAAAGAAAATGCTTACTAACTTAAAATATATAGACTTTTTCATATATTAATCTCCTTCAATTTTATATCCAAGACCTCGTATAGTTGTGATTTTAGCTAAACTGTTATTAGAAACTAACTTTTCTCTTATTCTTTTTATATGAACATCAACTGTTCTATCATCACCTTCGTAATCAATTCCCCAAATATCTTCTATAAGTTCGTTTCTTGTAAAAACTTTATTTGGAAAACTACTTAATTTAAATAATAATTGAAATTCCTTGAGAGGAAAGTCTATTATAGTATTATTTATTTTCACAGAGCATTCTTTAAAGTTAATAAGAAGATCACAATAAGATATTATATCTTTAGATATTTTTTTATACCTCCTAAGAAGAGCTTTAATTCTTAGTAAAAGCTCAAGAACTTCAAAAGGTTTAACTAGATAATCATCAGCACCTTTATTAAATCCATCTATTTTATCATTAAGTTCGCCTTTAGCAGTTAAAAGTAAAATAGGTACATCAAGTATATCTTTTATATGTTTAGTGACTTCTAATCCATTTACTAGTGGCATCATTACATCTATTATTGCTATACTTATCTGATTATTTTCTACAGCATCTAAGGCTTCTTGTCCATTAGAGCATAATATTACAGTATAATTTTCTCTTTTAAGTACTTCGTTTAATAGTGTACGTATATTTTTATCATCATCTACAACCAAAATATTAATCATTAAATCTTCTCCTAAAATGCAGTAATAATTTTTAGTATATATTATTAAGAGCTTAAATAAAAGGACTATATCATATCGAATTTACTAATATAAGTGGATAAATATATATTAGTTTGATATAATAAAGTCCTTTTAAGATTTAAAATATAATATTTTATTCTGAACGTAGAGCATCAATTGGAAGAAGCTTTGAGGCTTTATTTGCAGGCATAAGTCCAAATACTACACCTATGAAAATTGAGAAGCCAAGACCAAAGAATACAACTCCCCATGAAATACCAGATGTTACACCAAGCACCGAATTAAATGCCATAGAGCCTAATATTCCAAGAATAGCACCAATTATTCCGCCTATTAAACTTATCACTATAGATTCAATTAAGAATTGAATTAAAATATCTTTTCTTTTTGCACCAAGTGCTTTTCTTATACCAATTTCTCTTGTTCTTTCAGTAACTGATACAAGCATTATATTCATTATTCCAATACCACCAACTAATAATGAGATACCTGCAATAACTCCAACCGTTGTTGTCATTGTACCTTGCATTGTTTTTATTGTATCTAATATTTGTTGTTGATTTATTATAGTATAAGGTTTAATCTTATCTTTATCAGAATTTTTAATATCAAAAGTTCTATCTAGTTTTCTTTCGATAGCTGTCATTGTATTATCTATATTTTCAGTATCTTTAACCTTTAAGTACATAGTTGAGACTGAGGTATTCTTTATAAGTCTTTGAACTGAAGTTATAGGTGCATAAATTTTATTATCTGTTGAATTTAAGGCAGAGCCATCTTTAGCTAATATACCAACTACCTTATATTTAATACCATTTAACCTTACATATTTGCCTATGGGATTTTCAAATCCAAATATATCAGTAGCAATGGTATTACCAAGCACAACGATTTTATCACTATATTCAACATCTATAGGAAGAATAAATCTACCATCTTCTAACTTTTTATTTTCTAAAGAAATAAAATTATTATCTGTTCCAGTGATTGAAACTATTTTGTTATTATCACCATATATTAAATCTACATTTCCGTTTACATCAGCAGACATTTTATCTATATTTGGTATTTCTTTAAACTTTTTTGAATCATCATAAGATAATTTATCTGTTGGATCCTTTGAGGTAACCATAACACTTATCAGGTTAGATCCTAAATCTGTCATTTGAGAGTTTACACTTTCAGTCATTGAATTTGCAACAGAAACTAGAAGAGTTACTGAAAGTACTCCAATAATTATTCCAAGCATTGTAAGTATTGAACGCATCTTATTTGATAGAAGTTGCTTAAAAGCTAATTTAAAGCTTTGTATTATACCCATATAATCACGCCCTTTCCTCGTATAATGTTCCATCTTTAATTCTGATTATTCTTTTTGCTTGATCTGCAACACTAAGGTCGTGAGTTATAATTACAATGGTTCTTCCTTCAGCATTTAAATCCTTTATAAGTGACATAATCTCTTTACTTGTTTTTGTATCTAAAGCTCCCGTAGGCTCATCACAAAGAAGTATTTCTGGATCAGTTACAATGGCACGTGCTATTGCAACCCTTTGCTGCTGTCCTCCTGATAATTGTGTAGGAAGATGGTTTCTTCTATCAGCTAATCCAACTTTCTCTAAAGCTTCCATTGAACGTTTTTTTCTTTCAGATGAAGACATACCTCTATAGATAAGTGGTAGTTCAACATTCTCAAGAGCAGATAACTTACTTAAGAGATTAAATTGTTGAAATATAAATCCGATTTTTTTATTTCTTATTTCAGATAATTTATTATCATTTAGTGTTCTTACATCTTCTCCATCTAGAAGATATACTCCTGTATCTACTTTATCTAAACATCCTATAAAGTTCATGAAAGTAGATTTGCCAGAACCAGAGGGCCCTACAATTGCAACAAATTCTCCTTTTTTTACTTTAAGAGAAATATTATTTAACACTTGAAGATGTTCATCCCCCATAGTATAGCTTTTACAAGCATTCTCTACATCAATAACATATTGTTTCATAATTAATATCCTCCTAAAGATTATTTTGAACTATTCATCATTGGAGGGAAGCCATTAGTTTGCTTCTTTACTAATGTAGGAAGTTGCACCTCGTCCCCTGAAGAAAGACCTTCTGTGATTTGGATAGAGTCATCATTATGGATTCCTGTCTTAACTATTTTTTCTTCTTTAGTTGAAGGAATTATAACGTAATTTTCTCCAGAATCATTTTGATTTATTGCTTCAATTGGAATATATAAAATATTATCTTTCTTTTCAGTTGTTATTGTTCCAGTACCAGTCATACCAGCTTTAAGGCCATTTATAGTTTTATCAAATGATACGATAACACCATATGTAGTAACTCCATTTACAGTGTTGCCAACATCAGCTATGCTTTCTATTTTTCCTTTGAATTTTTTATCAGGAAATGCGTTTATATCAATATTTACAGTTTGACCTTTTTTTAGATTAACTACATCAATTTCATCAACAGTAAGTTCAAACTCTAAATTATCATAATCAGGTTTAATTTTATTTTCAGGGACTACTATACCAGATGATGATACAGAGACCTTTAATTCACCTTTACTTACAGTTGCTGTTTGATAAACATCAACATTTTGCTCTATTTTTTCTTTTGCTTTTGAAATTGTAAAAGCAGCACCAGCTCCTAATATTGCAATAGTACATATTACAGTTATTATAATTGTTTTTGCTTTTTTACTCATTTATTGATCCTCCTAAATTAGTTTGATGACTAAATAATAATTAATAAATATTAACTTAACATGAACTAACTTCAATTATTTAGTATTTCTAAAAAGTGATATTTTAAACATATAATGATAAAAATATAATTTTTTATAAAATATAGTGAATATTCAAAATATTTACTGTATAATGTAATTAAATGTTTACATTAAGAATATAAATCTTTTATCAGGGAACAATAATGTTCAGTATTTAAATAAAAAGGAGGGGCAAACAATTATGCATACTAACTTAATACCAAATATCGATAGTTATGTAGCAAAGTACATGGACGAGAATGGATGTAGCTTTGAACAAGCATGTGCTGAACTAGAATTAGATAAAGAGAGTGTATTCAATCAACAATATAATAATGAATTAGAATAATTAAAAAAGGATGCTATTAGAGCATCCTTTCTTTTGCATTTAAAAATATAGAAGAAGTAATTATTACTTTTATATTTTTACATTAAATGGTTATGTTTAATTAAATAATATAATGAATTTGATATACTTTAATTAAATTACATCCATTTTGAGTTATATTTTTGAAACGATAGTTAATCTTCTGAAAACTATCCTATAAATATAATTATATAGCTATAAGTTCCTTTCTTCAATTTAAATTATATTATTTTTGAAAAAACTATTTGAAATGGATATAATATAGAATAAGAGATTATTTTGAAAGATAAGGAAAGAGGTAAAAAGATGAAAATAAATAGAAATGATGATTGCTGGTGTGGCAGTGGAAAGAAGTATAAGAAATGTCATGCTGACTTTGATGAAAAGTACGATTCTTTAAAAAGACAAGGATTTTTAATGCCTCCTAAAAAAATTATAAAGAATGAAGAACAAATAGAAGGAATAAGAAGAAGTGCAAAAATTAATAATGCAGTATTAGACCTTGTTTCAGAAAAAATAAAAGAGGGTATGAGTACTGAAGAGATAGATAAGATTGTATATGATTATACAGTAAGTCAAGGAGCTATACCTGCCCCTCTAAACTATGGTGGATTTCCAAAGAGTGTTTGTACTTCAATAAATGAAGAAGTATGCCATGGAATACCTGATGAAAGCATAATTTTAAGAGATGGTGATATTATAAATGTTGATGTATCAACAATAAAAGATGGATATTATTCAGACGCATCAAGAATGTTTATTATAGGAAATGCCTCAGAGGAAGCTAAAAGATTAGTTGAAGTATCAAGAGAATGTCTTCAAAAAGGAATTGAGGCTGTTAAGCCTTGGGGATTCTTAGGAGACATTGGAGCAGCGGTTCAAGAACATGCTGAGAAGAATGGATATTCTGTTGTTAGAGACTTTGGTGGACATGGAGTTGGAGTAGAGTTCCATGAAGATCCATTTGTTGCACATGTAGGTGATAGAGGAGAAGGTATGGTACTAGTACCAGGAATGACATTCACTATAGAACCAATGATAAATCAAGGTGATTATGGAGTGTTTGTTGATGAAGATAATGATTGGACTGCAATAACAGAAGATGGATCATTATCATCACAATGGGAACATACAATTTTAGTTACAGAAGATGGTATAGAAATAATTGCTTATTAATTATTAATAAAAAGTGTAGAAAATTAATTTTCTACACTTTTTTTATTATATAAAGTTAAATTTAAATTAAGTATTTTAAAAAAACAATGAACTAACTGTAAATTTAAATATACATAGGGAGAAAGTAGTAATAATACATTATAAATATTGTATAATAATGTTGAATTTATGGAATTTAAGGTGATTATATGAATAAGAAAAAAAGATTAGGTGATCTTTTAGTTGAACTTGGATATATAACAGAAGAGCAAGTTAATGAGGCAATAAAAATACAGAAAACTACAGGAAAAAGACTTGGTAGAATTTTTGTGGATTTAGGATACATAACAGAAGAAGGATTATTAAATATATTAGAGCTTCAACTTGGAATACCTAGAATAAATTTAGATCTTATAGATGTGGATATGAATGCAGTATCAACAATATCAGAAGGACTAGCTAAAAAGTATAATCTAATACCAATAAAGTTTAGGAATGGAAGGCTTATTGTAGCTATGTCAGATCCACTTAATGTTTTTGCAGAAGAAGACGTAGCATTATCATCTGGGTATAAAATAGATATTGGAATAGCAATGGAAGAGGAAATCGTAGATGCCATTGCAAAATATTATTCAAAAGATTACATAACAAAGACTGAAGCTAAATTAAATGAAGAAATAGATGAAAAAATAAATGAAAACCTTATAGTGGATAATAAAAATGATTCTCCATCAGTTAGACTTATAGATAGAATTATAGAAAATGCAATAAAAAATCATGCAAGTGATATACATATAGAACCACAGCAAAATAAAATAATAATAAGATATAGAATAGATGGCAAGCTTAGAAAACAATTTGAAGCGCCAAAAGAGCCATTAAATTCTATGGTTACGAGGATAAAGTTATTAAGTGGGATGGATATTGCTGAAAGAAGAGCACCACAAGATGGGAAAATAGTAATTAAGATTGATAAGAGAGAAATAGACTTAAGAGTATCAATATTACCATCTGTAAATGGGGAAAACTTAGTTATTAGAATATTAGATAAAAATTCTTTTGAATTCTCAAAGGAAAATTTAGGATTTACAAGTGAAGAAATAGAAATTATAAACGATATAACTAATAAATCATATGGAATGTTTTTAGTTACAGGACCAACAGGTAGTGGTAAAACATCAACACTATATTCAATACTTAGAGATATGAAGAATGAAGAAAATAATGTTATTACATTAGAGGATCCTGTTGAATATACCATGGACGGAATAGTACAAGTAAATGTAAATAGTAAAGCTGGACTTACATTTAATTCAGGTCTTAGAGCAATTTTAAGACAGGATCCAGATATAATAATGGTTGGTGAAATAAGAGATGAAGAGACAGCGACTATGGCAATAAGATCAGCTATAACAGGTCATAAAGTTTTAAGTACATTACACACGAATGATGCACCAGCAGCTATAGTAAGACTTATGGATATGGGGATACCTTCATATTTAATTGCAGCATCTTTAACGGGAGTAGTTGCTCAAAGGTTAATGAGAAAACTTTGCAATAATTGTAAAGAAGAATACTTAGCAAATAATTACGAAAAAGAAATTTTAGGTATTAGTAAAGAAGAGAATGTTAAGCTATATAGACCTGTTGGATGTCTTAAATGTTCAGGGACTGGATATAAAGGGAGAACAGGAATATTTGAGATTATGGAAGTAAAACAAAATATAAGAGAATTAATAGCAAAAAGTGCAAACTTCTATGAAATAAGTGATGAAGCAAAGAAAAATGGAATGAAGACTTTATTTGAAAGTGGAGTAGAGGTTGTAAAAAAAGGTACAAGCAGTATGAACGAATTGATGAGAATAACTTTAATAGAAGGATAAAGGAGTAGAAAATATGCCTTTATATAAATATGAAGCAAAAAACCTTGAAGGTAAAATGTTAAAAGGAAAACTTGACGTAGAAAATTTAGATGAGCTTAGAAAAGTATTAAAGCAAAAAGGCTTTTTTTTAGCTAAATATGATACTGAAGGGAAATCACTTAACATAGATCTTAGTATGTTAATGAAAATACCTAAAAAAGATATTTCTATATTTTGCAGGCAAATGTATCTTTCATTATCATCAGGAATAACAGTATTTAAAAGTATAGAGATAGTGAAAAATCAAGTTGAAAATAAGAAACTAAAGAATATATTAAATAATGTTTTTAGTGATATTGAGAAAGGAAATTTGCTTTCAGAGGCTTTTAAAAAATACAAGGATTTACCGGATCTTTTTATATATATGATTGAAGTTGGAGAAGAGACTGGGAAAATAGACGATGTAATGGGAAGCCTTGCTGACTATTATGATAATCAATATAAGCAGGAAAAGAAAATAAAAAATGCTATGATATATCCTAAATTTTTATTTATATTTTCTATATTAGTAGTTTGTGGGTTAGTTACTTTTGTAGTACCTGTATTTGTTCAAAATTTGATATCTGCAAATCAAAAATTACCACTACCAACTCAAATAATTATTAATATAAGTGAGTTTATGAAATCAAAATGGATATATATTATATTGGTGGTAGTTGGACTGGTTCTAATAAAAAGAACTGTATTAGATAAAAGCATAGTATATAGACTTTTTATAGATAAATTTATAGTAAAGTTTAAGCTTATAAAAAATATGACAATGCAAATATATACAGCAAGATTTGCAAGGACTTTCTCTATATTATTTGCAGGAGGAATAAGCGCAGTAAGGTGTATGGAAATAAGTGCAGATGTTATAGGAAATTCGTATCTAAGTACAAAGCTGATTGAAAGTAAAAATTTAATAAATGATGGGGCAAGCATTTCTGAAAGTTTAGAAAGTGGAAATGTGTTCCCAAAGATGCTTATTCAATCTATAAAGGTTGGAGAAGAATCAGGAACAGTTGATGAAATATTAGTAAAAGCTTCAGAATTTTATGATTCAGAAGCAAATTTTGCATTAGAGAAATTATCAAGTTTAGTTGAGCCGATAATGATTGTAATTTTAGCAGTATTAGTTGGATTCGTTGTAATATCATTATTATTACCAATGTTTTCAATGTATGATGCTATTCAATAAAGTTTATAAGCCTAATAAGGTTTTATATAAAATATAATGACATTTAAGGAGGAATAAGTTATGAATAAACTTGTTAAGAAGAAAAAGAAAGGTTTTACGCTAATAGAACTAATAGCAGTAATAGCAATACTTGCAGTATTAGCAGTGATAGCAGTTCCAAGAGTAATATCATATGTAGAGAAATCAAAGAAAGTTGCTATACAAACACAGGCATCAACAATATACAATGCTGCTGAAGCTTCATATAATGATGGAACATTAAAGAATGGAACTGGTAATGATGCAGCATTAGTTAATAAAGATAACTTCGACTCAATTACTGTTGATAATGCAGTTGCAAGTCTTGAAGGAAATAATTTATTAAGTGGTATAAATACTACTAACCTTGGACCAGCAAAGACATTAGGAAATTTAAAAGCTTTAATTAATGCAGATGCTAGTAAATTTACACTTAATGGAAATGTTTTGACTGGTAACTTTAATGGGGAATCAGGTAAATACCAACCAGATTCAACACCAGCAAAATAAATTACTTAAAAATATTAAAAGGCTGTCCTATGGCAGCCTTTTAATGAATTATGTAAATGGGAGAGGAGTCTATGAAAAAGAAAGGTTTTACGCTAATAGAATTAATAGCAGTAATAGCAATACTTGCAATATTAGCAGTAATAGCAGTTCCAAGGGTAATATCATATGTAGATAGATCAAAAAAAGTTGCAATACAGACAGAAGCTAAGGTTATATATGATGCAGCAGAACGAGCTTATAATGAGGGGATATTAATTCCTACAAGTAATAATATCTGGGATTATAATAATGGTAGTACTCAAAAGCAAACTCCGAAGTTTGAATATATGATAGTATTCGAAAAGGATTATTGTAAAAATGGTTCAGAACCTGTTCTTGATATTCTTCAAAAGCATGATTTAATAAGTAAAGTAAATGCTGAAAAAGATAATAGAATGCTTGGAGCTGCATATTATATAGGTTCATTGAAACAAGTAATTGATGCTAATCCAAATGATATTGTCTTAAATAAAGATGGAACATTAAACAATTGGTATGGAAATCCTATAAAATAAGATGAGGCGATTTATGAAAAAGAAAGGTTTTACATTAATAGAACTAATAGCCACAATAGCAATACTTGCAATATTAGCTGTAATAGCAGTACCAAGAGTAATATCATATGTAGAAAAATCAAAGGTGATAACAGTTAAAGCAGAAGCAAAAGTTATATATAATGCAGCAGAAGCTGCTTATAACAATGGGTTATTAGTTCCAACAAAGTATAATATATATCCACCAGCTGGATTTGACTATAATAAAGATACTCCACTTTTTAAAGATATGGCACTTTTTAATTATAGTAATTCGAAAGATAAAAAAGGCGTAATAAAAGTATTAGAAGAAAATAATCTTTTGACAAGTAAAGAGAAAGATATAACAAGCTTAGTAGGTAAAGCTGCAACTATTGAATGGTTAGAAAGGATAATAAATTCTAGCTCTAATAATATAAAATTAGATAAAAAAGGAAACTTTGATGGATTTAAATAAAATAAATCATTCAATAAATTTTATTAGAAAGGAATTCAAATGATAGGATTAATATTTTTTATATTTGGATTAGTATTTGGAAGTTTTTTTAATGTATGCATTTATAGAATACCAAGAGAAGAAAACATAGCGTTTCCACCATCACATTGTGCAAGGTGTGGTAGAGAGCTTAAAGCATATGAACTTATTCCTGTAATAAGCTATATAGCTTTAGGGGGGAAGTGCAAGGGTTGTAAGGAAAGAATTAGTTTTATATATCCTTTAGTGGAATTAATTACAGCATTCACATTTTTAGGAATGTATATTAAATTTGGTATTTCTATAAATACATTTAAGTATATAGTTCTATTTTCAATACTTATAATAGCAACGGTTATAGATATTAAAACTAAAGAAGTCTATTTTAATGTATCATTAGTTGGATTTTTACTTGGAATTATATTTTCTATAATTGAAATAGTAAATGGGAAACCAATAATTGAAGGGGTAATAAGTATACTTATACCACTTATTATAGTAGGAATTATATATTTACTATCAAAGAGATTTGATGGATTTGGAGGAGGAGATTTAGAAGTTTATTTATTTATAGCCTTATATTTAAATCCAACATTAATGGGACTTACAATATTTTTCTCAATAGTTACAGGAGGTATTTTTGCTATAGTACTTTTATTAATGGGAAAAAGAAAAATGGCAATACCTTTTGTTCCGTTTATTTCAATAGGAGCACTTATTTCGGTATTATGGGGTATTAATATACTAAATATATATTTATCTACATTATGATGGGAGGAATAAAATGTTTAAATTAGGCAAGAAAAATAGTATAGTTTTGGCTTTTAAAGATGAGTTTGTAGATATAGTGGTAGGAAATAAAAATGAAATTAAATTATATGATTCTATTCCTATAGAAGAAGGTATATGTGTAGAAGGAACTATAAAAGATGAAGCAAGATTATCAGAGTTATTATTAAAATATTTTTTAGAACATGATATAGATGAAGATGAAGTATCTTTTGTTATATTTGGAAGTGATGTTATAACAAGACATATTCAATTACCATATATGAATAGTGAGAATTTAAGAGAAACTATAGAATTTGAAGTGAAAGAATTAGTTCAAAATGGTGAAGATTACTATGTAGATTATGAAATTGTAGGAAAAGAAAAAGGGACACGTAATCCAAAGCTAGATGTATTAGTTGCTGCATGTATAAAAAGTAAAATAGATGGATATGTAGAATTAAGTAAATCTTTAGGTAAAAGGTTGAAAGTAATAGATGTATTAACCAATACTATAAATAAAGTTTTGCTTAACAGTGATTTAGAATACAAAAATAAAACTATAGCATTATTTTATTTAGGATATAGTTTTAGTATTGTTTCTATAATAAACGATGGTATCATGAGACTTGAAAGAAATATACCTTTTGGATTTCAAAATATTATAAGAGAATATAAAAAAGGTTCTTCAGATTATAAGTCTAGTGGAGAGAAAAGTAGCTATAGCAATTCAAATAAATTATACATAAAAAACTTTGATTTATTAGAAACTTTTGAAGAATGTCCTAAAATAAAAGACTCTATAGATAATTTATTATCTATAGTATATAAGACTATTAAGTTTTATGATTCAGGTAAAAATGAAAATAACGTAAATAGACTTGTAATATTACATAGCCTAGAGCTTAACAAAGTAGCTGCAGAATATATAGAAGATTACTTTTCAATAAAAAGTAAATTAGTAAGAAACATAGAAGAGTTAGGACTTCAAGTTAAAAATACAAATAAAGAGTTTGGAAGATTCTTGCCTCTTTATGGTTTATTTTTAAGGAGATATTAATATGAGAAAGCAATTAAATCTTAATCCAAAAGCAATAGAAAAAGGTAATAAAAAAGATATAGGAAAGCTATTGATAGGTATTTACTTATTAATAACTATTATACTATTTATAAATGCAGGAGTTATATATTATGATAATAAAGCTTTAGAGAAGAGTAATGCAGCTATAAAGTTGGAGATAGGTAATTATAAAGAAGCAGGCAGTGATTACAACAACATATCTGATGATATAAAAAATAAAGAGAAATTTATAAATAAAATTAAGACAATAGATAGAGATATTTCTGCATGGGAATATATAAATACATTAAAAAAATATTTCCCAAGAAATGTATCTTTAGAAAATATAAGTTTTACTACTAATGGAATTGATATGACTGGTATAGCAAATAAAGAAGAAGAAGTAACTGTATTTTTAGCAAATTTACAAATGAGCAAAATGTATAAGAATGCAAGACTTGTTTCTATGAATGATATTAGTATTACATTAAATAATTATATGGAAAGCTTGAAGATAAATGATAATGTAAAGAGTAAAGATATTAGTGATAATAAAAATACAGCTAATAATTCTAATGATAATAATAAAGATAAAAGCAACCAATCAATGGATGAAAAACCAAAAGTGATTACTAAGGTTAAATTTACTATTTCAGTAGAAGGAGTAAAGAATGATGAGAAAAAGTAAAAAAGGTAAAGAAAGTAATAAATTTATAAAACATTTAAAGGGATTGAAGAGAAAAGAAAAGTTACTTTTATTTACAAGCGTATTAATATTTACTTTTCTTATAATACAGGAATTAGTAATAAGGCCTTTAAATAATAAACAAAATAATTTAAAAGAAGAAGAAGTTGCTCTTAATGAAAATAAAGTAGACGCGCTCTATGGAATAAATAAGCAAGATGAATTAAAAATAAAATTAAATGATATTACATACGATTATAATAAAATTTTATCTGAGTTACCAAGAACTGAGAAACAGGCAGAAATACTCAATGAATTAACAACAATTTCAAATGAAACTAATATAAAATTAACAGATATTAGTTTTGGAAATGAAGATAGAATATTAAAAGTAGATGATAATGATAGAAATTTAAATAGCAATATAGAAAATAATAGTAATGAAATAGATGGTACAAGTTCTAATGAAACAAGTAACAAGACTGATAAATCTAAATTGAAAAAGGATGATGTATTAGTTCATAGTGCAATTTTTAAAGTAACTGGTAGCTTTGAGAACTTAGTTGATTTTATAAAGAGAATAGAAAAGACAAAAAGAAAAATAAATATAAATAATTTAAAAATAGAGAAGACGAGTTTGGATGAAAATGGAAATATAAAAAACATACTTCAAGCAACAATTAATATAGAGTATTACAATTTAAATTATAAGGAGAATGAGAAGTATGATTTTAATAAAGGAACATACGGTAAACAAAATTATTTCCAATAAGAAAGGAATAAGTTTAATAGAAATTGTTGCAGCACTTGCAATATTTACAGTTCTTTTTATTAGTGTTAGTAGTCTTATAATGAGTGCTATGAAAAGTGAAAATTCAACTAATAATTCAATAAAATCAACAAGTATTATACAAGGTGTAAGGGATACATTATATAACAAAGATAATACATTTTTTAAAAACTATTTAAATGGTAAAGATGTTAGGTTTGAATTAAACAATGTATATTCTATACAAAGAATGCTTATTGATGATATACAAAATGGAAGTGAAATGTTAAAAGGAGATAGCTATATATCAGATAGCGATAAAAATAACCCTATAAAATATATCGTATATATAAATACTAAATCGCAAACAGAAGGATTATATAATGTAACTTTATCAATAATACCATTAAATAAATCACAATATTATTATTATGAGAATGGACAAAGAGTACCAAGTGGGGATGATATAACTTTAAATACTAAAGGTATTCAAGTGATGAGTCAGCAGATGATTATAAGACCAATTAGTGATGATGGAAATAATATTGATAAATAACCTTTAGAGAGGAGGTTATATATGAAGAAGAAAGGGTTTACTTTAGTTGAACTTATAGCCGTTATGGCAATAATGTCAGTAATTTTAGTTGCAATAGGAGGCCTTTATATTACAGGAATAAAGCGAGCAGAAAGTACAAAAATTAACGGAGATATTGAAAATAAATATAGAAATTTTTATCAAGTCACTAAAGATTCAATAAGTAAAAATAGAGGGGATATTCATCTTTTTTATAATAATGAATCAAAACAATGGTGGAATTTCTATGTAAAATCAGGTACCAATATCAATTTTATTAATGAAGGAAAAAAAGATGGCTATTCTGTTCAAAAAGCTTATTTAGCAACGAAAAATAGTACAGGTGATAAAGAAAAAATATTGGTTTCATTTGGAAATGGTAAGGTAAGATCTTTTTATATGATTGAAATTAATGGAAAAGATGTAGAGTATAATTATGATGTTAATAACAATAATCAAGGAAAGGTAGATATTACAGGAGACATATTATCATATCAGAAATTATGTGATGATGTAACAAAATTTAATATAAGTGAAAATAATAATGTTTATTATTTTTATATTCAATATACTAAAAAGGAAGTTATACGAGATTATGATTTTTCAGTAAACAAGACTGATGATAGGGTGGTCACTGTAGAAGATGATAATAATCAGAGGGGAGATCCTTATTCATCAAAACCATTGGATGATTTTTATAATAGCATAGGAGGAATGACTCTTTTAAATAGTAATAATATTGTTTTAAATTCTTCACTTCATTTTACGGACTCTTCCTATTACGTCAATGGAGAAGCTAAGGGAAGTGAGGAGGATGATAGAAATTTTGAAAGTATAGTTCAAAATAATAGTCAGTTTTGGGGAACTGTAGCCACAAATAATATTAAAAATTTGAATAATGGAAATATGAATTCTATAGAATTAAGTCTGAAACTTAAAACAGATTATAATTATACTATTTATGATAATTATATAAAGAACTGTATTAAAAGAATGGGAAATTATAATATAATTTTAGTTAAAAATAATGGTCAATTTAATTTATTTAATAATTTTGAAGAAATAAATGGAGGACTAAGTCAATATGTTTTGGCTATAATAAGAGATGGAAATAATAGTCATATCTTATTAACTAATTTATCGATAAACTTAGATAATTGTACAGTAAATAATATGTTAATATATACAAACAAAAATATAAATTTAAGTTCAGTTAAGTGTAGAAATAGTAGTTTAGTTTCTGGAGGAAGTATTTATATTTATGGCCCATTAAGTATAAATGGGGAATATAGTAAAACAGATACAACTAAATTTTATATTTCAAAGTTTTTTGAATAGACATCATATTAATAAAATAAAGCTTAGAATAGGAAAGAGTGAAAACTATGAAAAAAAGAGGATCAGCCCTAGTAGTAGTTTTATTAACCTTAACAGCGTTACTTATAACAGGATTAGCAGTTTATTCGTATATAGTAAATACAAGTAAAACAAACAATGGAGAAATGAAGAAAGAAGCTATTGAAACAGCAGCAATGTCAGCACTTAATATCGGAGAATATTATTTAATAAATGATAAAAATTATAAAAATATTAGCTCAGGAAGTAGTAAAGATATTCCAAATGAATATATACAAAAGAAAATTAGTGATAGTAATTTTAATGAAAGAAATAATATTGATGAAGAAAATAAACTGAATTTTTATAATTATAATATTACATTAAAAAATAATGGAGATAAAAGTTATACTATAAGTGCAACAGCGCATAAAGATAATAATAACTGTATAAAGCAAAGTAAAGTAATAATAAAATTGGAAAATAATTTAACAAAAGAGGAAAGGATACAGCTATTTTTAAATAATAGTTCAGGACTTACTTTATTAAATACAAATAATTTCAATGTTAGTGATAATTCGTTTGTTATATTAGAAGATTCAACTTTTAATATAAAAGGAGTCCTTAAAAGTAATACTGTTAATGCAGACAAGCAATTAGATGAATTTTTACCGGATGATAAAATTAATGATTCTTATGTTTATAATACTAAAAATATCAATAATGGTATGAAGAGAGTAGATGGATTAAATTTAAAATTTGGACAAAGAGATGCAAATATGTATGACTTAGGACAAGAAATTAAGTGGTTAGAAGCAGAAAGCTGGGTATCAAAAAATAATGTTATTTTAATAAATAATAATGGGTATGAATTTGCAAGATTAAGTGAATTAAATGATGATACATTGAAAAATTACTCGGCAGCAGTAATAGCAATTGATTCAAGTTATGATAATTATGTAATTTTATGCAATGGTAAATTAACATTACAGGGAAATCTATATATTTCTCTATTAGAGGGTTCAGGAGAAAATCAATTTTTTATATATTCTACTGATTCAATACAGTTAAATAATGCAGAAATAAATAATAGAATAAGTTTAATTGCTGGAAATAGAATTACTATAGATAATTACTCAAACATTAAGGCTTATGAACAATTTACATATTCACAAAGTTCTATAAAAAATATACTAGAAAAGTTTACAAAATAGACTTAACTAATCAGTTAAGTCTATTTTTATAATATTTTTTATTTTAGATTAAGTAAACGTTTATTGTAAGCCTAGTTAATAGTTTGTTCAAATATAATTTTTATTGAAGATATATATGTATGATAGTATTAATTTATTGGAAGTAATGGCAATATTTTATCAGTAGAGTAGTTATTTTATAAAATAAAAATATAGCTGGAAATAAGAAGATATAAGGTGTGAAAGGTTTTTTTGATTAAAATAGATTTTATAGTGTTTATTTAAAATAAATTTTTAATTTTGAACTGGAAAATATCCAATATGTATCAATATAAGACAAAAAACAACAAAAATACACTTAAATTATTGTTAAAGTGTGAATATTGTGATATTATTTTAAATAACAAAAGAGGAGGAATGATTTTTGAAGAAAATTGCGTTAATAGCTGATAGTAGCTGTGATTTAAGTTTAGCTACATTAAAAGAATATAATATTGAATTATTACCAATGAGAATAATATACAAGGATAAAGAATTTCTAGATAAAATTACAATCACTCCCAAGGAAATGTATGCAAATTTAGAGGAAGAAGTGCCAACTACATCACTTCCAGATTTAAAGTATACTGAAGATTTAATAGAGAGACTTAAAAATGAGGGTTATACTGATGCTATAGTAATAACTGTTTCAAGTAAGTTATCAGGAACATATAATAGTATAAGATTAATATGTGAAGCTCATCACGAATTGAACTTTCACTTTTTTGATACAAGAACATTAGGGTATCCTCAAGGAGTAATTGCTATAGAGACTGCAAAACTCATAAAAGAGGACAAACCTTTAGAAGAAATATTAAAGTCGCTTGAAGATATAAGAAAGCGTACTCACGGATATATAACTTTTGCAACTTTAGAGTATTTAAAAAAAGGTGGCAGAATAGGAAAAGTAGCTGGAACTATTGGTGAAATGTTACATTTAAAACCAATAGTATCATCAAATGATGAGGGCGAGCTATATAATTACATGAAAGCTAGAGGTAGAAAAAAAGCTATTTCAAAGATGAAAGAAATATTAGATGAATATCTAGCTAAAGGTAAATGTAGAGTGTGGATATTATCAGGTGATGCTGATGATGAAGCAAAGACCTTTTATGATTCAGTAAAAGATATGCCAAATATAACGGAAATATCATTAGAAGAAATTGGTGCTGCGATGGGAATTCATACGGGCCCAGGAGCACTTGGTATGGCTATATTTGAAGAAAGATAGAAAAAGGAGTATATAATATACTCCTTTTAATTTTTTTATACTTTCTTTAGATTTCTTAAATTTTCCTTTATTTTTGCTTCATTATTTGAATTTGAGTACTAAAAAGTGTATTATAAAGAGAGTTCAAATTAAAGAAAATTTAACATAATTAACAATAAAACAAAAAAGGAGATTAGGAGATAGAGGTATGGCGTATTTAATTTTATATTTCACAGTTTATAGTGTCTTAGGGTGGATATGTGAATGTATATATTGCGCAGCTATAGATAAGGTATGGGTAAATAGGGGATTTTTAAATGGTCCTGTGTGCCCAGTGTATGGATTTGGTGCAATGTTAGTAATATGGTTATTAGATAGATTTAAAGGAAATATGTTATTGCTTTTTGTAATGGCAGTAATTATAACTACAGCAATAGAATATATTACTGCTGTTATATTAGAAAATGCATTTGACCTGAAATGGTGGGATTATTCAAACTATAAATTAAATTATAAGGGTCGTATTTGTGTATTAAATTCAGTTATATTCGGATTTTTATCATTATTTTTAATTAAAATTCTTAATCCATTTGTTATAGAGAAAGTTTCATTAATACCAGATAAATATGTATTTATATCTGCTGCAATTATAATTATTATATTTATTGTAGATATAATTGCTACAGTTACTTCATTAGTTGATATGAATGAGATGCTTAGAAAAATTACACAAATTAATGTGGAATTAAAAAGTTTAGGGATTTCAATGGATAAATTTAATGATATTGAATTTAATAAAGTTTTCAATAAGCTTAAGATGACAGAAGATATTAAGAATTTCAAATTTAAATTTGAAGATACTTATAATAATTTTAAGAAAATGCAACTTAAATCAAGTATACAAAATAGATTAATGAGAGCATTCCCAGATATGAGATCCAACATATATGGGGAACAGTTTAAAAAATTAAAAGATAGTATAGCTGACTATTGGAATAGAAAACAAAATTAACAGAATCATTAAACATAAATCATCTTCATAGGTATATAATTATATATAATGGAGGTGTTTTTATTTTGAGAGAAATTGTAATATATTTTACAATCTATAGTTTTTTAGGGTGGGTTGCTGAAACAATTTATTGTTTTATAATAGATAAGAAATTTACATATAGAGGCTTTTTATATGGTCCAGTTTGTCCTATATATGGATTTGGAGGAGTTATAGTAATTAAATTTCTTCATGGAATAGGTAATAATCCAATTAAAGTATTTTTGGGAGGAATGATATTAGCATCTGTATTAGAATATATAACCTCTTATGTTCTTGAAAAATTATTTCATATGAAGTGGTGGGATTATTCTACTTATAAATTTAATATAAATGGTAGGGTTTGCCTAAAAAATTCTATATTCTTTGGCTTATTAGCTCTTTTTATAGTAGAAATCCTAGAACCTATGCTTAGAGATTCTGTAAGCAGTATACCATCAAGTATAATATATCCAGTGTCAACTATTATAATTATAATATTTATTATAGATTTAACATTTACGGTAGCACACTTAATTCACTTAAAGGAGCATTTGGATAGACTTAAAAATATTAAGGGTGACTTAAAGGAGCTAAATATAGAATTTAAGCAATTTACAGAAGCTGAATTTGAAAAGATTAAGATGGAAATTGCTACTAGAAAAAATAATGGACAAAATATAGATATGTTAAATAAGGTTATGATAAAATTAGATTCACTTAAAAATGAAGCAAAACAAAATAAAAGAGTTTTAAAAGCTTTCCCACATGCAAAGTACAATAAAGAACATACTCACTTTAAAGAACTTAAAAATCTTATAGATAATAAGTAACTTTAATTTCTATTGTTAATAATATTTAAAATATGTATAATAGGAATGATAATTATAAAAATGGAGTGAACATAAAGATGAGAATGAGAAGAAAGCCTTGGGCAAGACCAGAGTTAGAAGCATGTGACTTTTTCATAGTAGATCCAAAAGAATTAAAAGGAAAATGGAATAATTCTTATAAAAAAGAACAACCTATTTATTTAGAACTTGGATGCGGAAAAGGTACATTTATGGCAGTGCATGCATCACACAATAAGAATATTAATTATATAGCTATAGATATAAAAGATGAAGTTTTAGTATTAGCAAAAAGAAACATAGAAAAAGCCTTTGAAGAGCTAGGAGAAAGTTTAGATAATGTTAAACTTATGGCACAGGAAATTTTATTAATTGATGAAATACTTGGAGAAGAGGATAGTATAGAAAGAATATATATTAATTTTTGCAATCCATGGCCAAAGGAGAGACATAAGAAGAGAAGGCTTACTCATACTAGACAATTAGAAAATTATAAAAAATTCCTTACAAGTAACGGTGAGATATGGTTTAAAACAGATGATGATGAGTTATTTGAAGAATCGTTAGAGTATTTTAAAGAGAGTGGATTAAATATAAAATATATAACATATGATCTTCATAATAGTGGTTTTGAAGGAAATGTTAAAACAGAGCATGAAGAAATGTTTACTGCACAAGGAATAAAAACTAAGTTTTTAATAGCTACAAGATAAGAAAAAACTACCTTAATTAAGGTAGTTTTTTTATATAATTACTAAATATTATAGCGATGAGCTTAAAAATAAAAGAGGGTTTTAGGAAAATAGAGGGACAAATAACATTTATTGTAGGCACATATGAATAATGAATGAACAAAGCTGAATTAAATAGTATCCATATAAAATATAATCTATAAATATATTTTAAAGTAAGTAAAATAGAGAGGATCATTCATTTATAATTAAAAAAAATAATAGTATGACATAAATTTATAATGTAAACAAAGTGAAAATAGGACAATAATAGTATTGAGTTTTAAAAAAAATTAGAACATAATTAAAAAAGAAAATAAAATGAATAATAATTGAGGTAGAGGTGCAAATTTAAATAGTACTATTAATGAGGTAAGCACAATGAATTAATAGGAAAGGTAAATTTGCCGAAGTATTCAACTGATGCTTTAAGGTTGTATTGCTGGTCTAATACATAATATGTACTAGATTGTCACAAATATTTTGTGGAGAGCTATCATTCAAAGGTCCTAATTAGTTTATATACGTATATTAATACGATTGACTTATTACCCTGAGTGATATTTTCCTCAGGGTTTTATTTTCGCTATAAACTAAGGAGGAATTTAAATGAGTGAAACAGAGAATAGCGAGTTAAAAAGAAGTCTTAAGGCAAGGCATTTAAATATGATTGCACTTGGTGGATCTATAGGTACAGGAATATTTCTTGCTATGGGAGATAGTATTCATGTAGCAGGGATTGGAGGATCTATAGTCGCATATGGAATAATTGGAATAATGGTATACTTCTTAATTACTAGCCTTGGAGAAATGGCAACGTATATGCCAATATCAGGTTCTTTTGGTGCATATGCCTCTAAATTTATTGATCCAGCATTAGGATTTGCCCTTGGATGGAATTATTGGTATAACTGGGCGATAACAATTGCAACAGAGATGGTTGCGGGATCTCTTGTTATGAAATATTGGTTTCCAAATGTTCCAGGTATAATCTGGAGTAGTATTTTCTTAGTACTAATAGTTGGGTTAAACCTTTTATCTTCAAAGGCCTATGGAGAGTCCGAGTTTTGGTTTGCAGGAATTAAAGTTGTTACGGTTATTGTATTTATAGTTGTTGGAGTACTTATGATATTTGGTATTATGAATGGGGATACAGTTGGATTTAAGAATATATATGCAAATGGGGGACCTTTTGTTGGAGGTTTTAAATCAATCTTTTCAATATTCTTAATTGCAGGATTCTCATTCCAAGGTACAGAACTTATTGGTATTGCTGCTGGAGAGTCAGAAAACCCAGAAAAGACAATTCCAAAAGCAGTACATACAATTTTTTGGAGAATACTTATATTTTATATAGGAACAATACTTGTTATTGGATTAATAATACCATCAGCACAAGCTGGAGTTAGCACAAGTCCATTTACTATGGTATTTGAAAAAGCAGGTATTGCAGGTGCAGCATCTCTTATGAATGCAGTTATATTAACATCAGTTTTATCAGCAGGTAACTCAGGAATGTATGCATCAAGTAGAATGTTATATGCTATGGCAAAGAGCGGAATGGCACCAAAGATATTTGCAAAATTAAATAAAAGAGGTGTACCTACAAATGCTATAATATTAACTACAATTATTGCATCAGCTTGTTTTCTTACAGGACTTTATGCAGAAAGTACAGTCTATGTTTGGCTTGTGGCAGCATCAGGACTTGCAGGATTTATAGCTTGGCTTGGAATAGCAGCTTGTCACTATAGATTTAGAAAAGCTTATATATATCAAGGTAAAGATTTAAGTAATTTACCATACAAAGCTAAAATGTTTCCTATAGGTCCTATAATAGCACTATTACTTTGTGCTGTAGTTATTGTAGGTCAAGGCTTTTCTTATATTAAGCCAGAAGGGATAGACTGGATGGGTATAATTTCATCTTATATAGGAATACCGCTATTTATAATTTTATGGGCTTGTTATAAGATAAAACATAAATCAAAAATAGTTAAGTTACAGGATGTAGATTTAGAGGTAGATACGCTGAAAAGAGATGTAACTAAAGAAGTTTGCGAAGAAAATGTGACTCAAAATATCTTAGAAGAAAATTAATATATTTTATATAAATAAATGAATCTCTCACTAAAATTTAGTGAGAGATTCATTATGAAATATCAGAAAAGGTTTTCAAATTATTATAAATGTGCTATAATAACAACAGAAAATCAAAGGAGGAATTGTTTTATGACACAATTAGTACCAACACCACATAATAACGCTAAATTAGGAGATATAGCAGAAACAGTGCTTCTACCAGGGGATCCATTAAGAGCTAAATATATAGCAGAAACTTTCTTAGAGAACCCTGTTCAATATAATACTGTAAGAGGAATGTATGGATATACAGGAACTTACAAAGGAAAGAGAATATCAGTGCAAGGAACTGGAATGGGAATTCCATCAATAGGAATATATACTTATGAATTAATACATTTTTATGGAGTTAAGAATCTTATAAGAATAGGTTCAGCAGGAGCTATTCAAGAAGATTTAAAATTACATGATGTTGTAATAGGAATGGGATCATGTACAGATTCAAACTTTGCAAGTCAATTTAATTTACCAGGAACATTTGCACCGATTGCAAGTTATGAATTATTAGAAAAGGCAGTTAATTCAGCTAAAGACTTAAATGTAAATGTTAAAGTAGGAAATATACTATCAAGTGATGTATTCTACGGAGAAGAAGGATTAGATGGATTAAAGAAATGGCAAAAGATGGGAGTACTTGCTGTAGAAATGGAATCAGCAGGACTTTATATGAATGCTGCTAGAGCTGGTGTAAACGCTTTATGTATATTGACAATATCAGATTGTCCATTTACTGGTGAAGTAACAACAGCAGAAGAAAGACAACTTGCATTTACTAATATGATGAAAGTTGCATTAGAATTAGCATAGTATTTTATAAAGCTTGTATCAATTTTGATACAAGTTTTTTTGTATATAAAAATAAAAATTGTTGAAACTTAATATTGTGAGTGATATTCTTATTAATAATAAATTACAGGGTGGTGTTTATATGAACTTTAATGACGGAGTGGATTATAA
This sequence comes from Clostridium sardiniense, assembly GCF_016907995.1. Classification (GTDB taxonomy): domain Bacteria; phylum Bacillota; class Clostridia; order Clostridiales; family Clostridiaceae; genus Clostridium; species Clostridium sardiniense. The sequence goes on from NZ_JAFBDA010000006.1 coordinate 169,912, forward strand.
TAAATTTTTAGAAGAGGCAACTTCAGATCAAATGGAGATGATTAAAAAACAAGCGGGAGTTTCTAAAATTTGTGATTATGGGTTAGATAAACTAAAGAAAATAGATAAAGAAGTTAAAGTTGCAGTATTTTCAGAAACTAGATGTGGAGATGCAGCAACTGCAATACCTATATTATTAGGACTTAAAGAATTAAATAAAAACATAAATATTAAATTCTTTAAGACTGAGAATTATAAAGAATTTTTAGAAAATAATTTAGGAGAGAGTAGAATACCAACTATATTAAAAGTTGATGATGAATTTAATATAATAGATAAGTATATAGAATTTCCAAAATGTGTGAAAGATAGATTGGCAAATGAAGAAAAAGAAGATGTAGTTAGAGAATTTAGAAGCGGAAAGTATTCAGAAGAAATTCAAAAATCACTTATTCAATTAATATTAAAGTAACCAAAAGAAATGTAGCAAAAACAATTAAACCCAAATATATTATAGAGAGAATTAATATATAAAGGATAATATATATGAATGGTATGAATCCATTACTAAACATGCTATTTGGAGGCATGGGAAACCCAATGGGAGGTATGGGAAATCCAATGGGAGGCATGGGAAATCCAATGGGAGGACTTATGAATATGCTACTTGGTGGAATGAATCCAATGGGAGGTATGGGAAATCCGATGGGCGGTATGGGAAATAACATGCCACCTCAAATGAATAATATGCAAGGATCAAATATGCAAGGACAAAATCCATTAATGAATATGATGATGAATATGATGGGAAATATGAACGGTATGGGTAATCAGAATACTGTGAATACTATGAATAATATGAATAGAAATATGAATCAAAACAATGGAAATCATAGATCAAATCATAGAAATTCAAATAGTAGGAATTCAAATAATATGAATAATAATAACATGAATCCAAATAACATGAACCCAAATAATATGAATTTAAACAATATTAATCCTAATAATATAAATCAAGAAGACATGAAGAGGATTATGGAGATGTTTATGCAAAATATGAATAATTCATCAAATGATAATGAGTATAGTAATGAAAAATCTCATAGGAAGCATAGAAGATAGCAGGAAAAAGAACCATTTTAACTATAGATAGTTAAAATGGTTCTTTTTGTATAAAATAATAGAGAAATATGGATAAGTTTTTTAGATATAGTCTTTAAAGTATACATTACATTTAAATAGTTAATTATTTATAGTAAAAATACCTTGTATTGTTACACACTTAATATATCATTAATCTCAAATGTGATTAAAATCACATTTTTGTATTCTTAAAAGAGTAAAATTAAGAATATAGAAGGTAGATAGACACTAAAGGTTGAGGCTAGAGGATAGGATCTAGATTGAATCATTAGTATTTATCTTAATACTTATTAGGAGGAATACAAAATGGTAGTAGAAGAAGTTAGTGAATTAGAAATTGAAAAGATTTTATCAGGAGAAGATGATGAAAATATTAAAGAATTTAAAGACTTTTTAAGAAGTTTTGGGATAGAGGATACATTTCAAGATATAACAGCAAAACATCTTAAAAAGAGATTAGAAGTATTACTTGCAATAGCAGAAGAGGGAAAAGATTCTAAGCTTACAAGCAAGAAGAAAGAATTAAAGAGAGTTTTAGACAATCTAAAGGGGATTAAAGATAAGAGAGCTGAAATGAAAGCTTTAAGAGAAATATATGCAGAGTTCCAAGATTGTGATTTAGAAACTAAGGAGCTTGATAAAAAGTTAAAACATTCATTAAAAGAAGTTAAAAAGTATGAACACTTCAAAAAACATGAAGAAAGAATTGCACAAAAATGGATTAGAGAATTAGATAAAAAAGGTAATAAGATAGAAACAGAAGATGTCATCTAATCTTTAGTTTTACATTATTATATACACCTGAAGGGAGCATCAATTTTGATGCTCCTTTTTCAAAATAAGTTCATTATATCCGATATTTATAAATGTTTTATTTGTTTCTTCAATTATTAAATTTACACGGTTATCTTTAAATTCTAAGTTTCTCATATATAATTTATCAGAAGAAAGAGTAGATAATATTATTAAATCTCGTATTCTTATTTGCTTATCATTAATACAAGCATCTATCAGAAAATAATTATATTTTAATAGCTTTGTAATTAGATGATATATTCCTGTTTTAAGTTTATAAGGAAATAAAAATTTATTCGCAATTATAACTATAATAACACCTAATAATATAAATATAATTCTATGTATGGCTATAACGTTAAGTGAAGTATTTAAGGAGGCTACAGATATGGATGCCATAGCTGTAAAAGTTGAAAGCTTATAATATTCTTTAAATCCATATGCTAAATAAAGAGAAATAATTAATATTATAATAGTTAAATACTTATTATCTGAAATAGTTAATACAATTATTAGAAGAAATATTCCTATAAAATTTCCCTTCAATCTTTCTTTTCCTTTACTTATTGTATCTTCATAATAGGGCTGCATTACAGACATTATTGTAATTGCAACCCAAATAAACTTGTATATAGAGTAAATATTACCTAGAAATATAGTTAAAGAAAGGGTTATAGAAATTCTAAGGGCAAAATTAAGTCTAATTGACCCAAAATAAAAATTATTTATAAAATAGTTTTTAATCCTATCAATATCAGATCTTTTCCAAGTAATATATTTCTTATTAATATCTTTTTTATTTAAGTTATATAGCTCTTTTATAGAGTTTTGAAGTTCTTTAAAAATAGATGTTAAATAATTATAGTATGATATATCAGAATATATAGATATAAATATATCTATATCTTTTATTATATTTTTAGAAGAGTCATCTGTTTCAATTCTTTTAAGTATAGAATCTATTAATATTTTAAGTTCTCCAAAAAATACCCTAAGTTCTAAAGAAATGTGATTATTATAGTTATTACTTAAAGCGAATTCTTTTAAATAAATATTTATTTTTCCTAAGATAATATATATATCAAAATTTATTTTTCCTAAGTTCGTAGTTAAACTATTTTTATATCGTGTTGTATATATTTTATAACAAAATCTTCTTAGTTCTTTTGATATATTTGAATAAATTTTCTCATTAAAGAATCCATTACTTAATGAGCTAAGTTGTTCACTAAATAGTGATAGTGGATGGCAGAGAGTATCTTTTATAAACTCTTTTTTACTAAAGAGAGAAGAAATGAGGATAAATATTACAACAATAAAAATACCAAGAAATATAACTAACAATCTATTTATATATGAAGATAAGATTGGAGTAGAAAATGATGTAAAAACATAGAGCATAATAAAAGGTTTATATATTTTAGGGTTATATCTAACCGTTAAAAAATAGGATATAAAAAATATGGTTATAAAGTTTATTATTATACCAATATAAGGATATAAAGAAGATATGAATGATAGTGTTACTAATAGGAAATCAATAAATAGTAATCTTATAATTTTGTATATTGGTTTTATATTTAAATTTTCAAAAGATAATGCAATAGCTGTCAATGTTATTGGGAATGCTAACATAACATTATCTTGACCTAATAAAATTATTATTAACAAAACTGTTAAATTAGCAATTGTTCCATATTTAAGCATTGTCTTTGTATTTAAATTTATTTTAGCTAAAAAAGATTTTATCATAAAAAATTCTCACTCCCTACTGTTAATCTATATTATTTGTATTAATAAAATTATTATTAATTGTTTATAAAATCATATTTATTAAAACGTCATATGCAAGATTAAAATGATAACAAAGTAAGATGAATAGTGAGAAATTATAGAAACACATATTATTTTTAAAAAAATAAAATGAATATATGTTTATAAAAAATTTATCTATTTTTAATAAATGTAACAGAAAGTATTGAGATGCTATGACACCTGTTGTATAATTGTGTGGTAACTTGTAATTTTTTGAATACAAGAGGGCGATTTAGGAGGGGTTAATAATGAAAAGAAAATTTATTGCATTAGCACTAACATTAGTTATGGCAACAGGATTAGTAGCATGTGGAGGCGGTGAAGACAAGGGTGATTCATCAGCTAAAAAATCAGATTTAAAGGTAGGTATGGTAACAGACTCAGGGACAATTGATGATAAGTCATTTAACCAAGGAACTTGGGAAGGTATAATTGAAGCTGAAAAGGAACTTGGAGTATCAAAGAAATACTTACAACCAGCAGGTGAAAAGCCAGCAGATTACTTAAAGTCAATAGGTGACCAATATGAAGCTGGAAATAAATTTATAGTTACACCAGGATATAAGTTTGAAACAGCTATATTTGAGGCTCAAGATAAATATGAAGATGCTAAATTTGTAATACTTGATGGAAATCCACATAATGGAGATTTTAAAGCAGTAGTTAAGCCAAATACTGTAGCAATATTCTTTGCTGAACATGAATCAGGATTCTTAGCAGGAGTTGCATCAGCAGTTCAAATGAAAGAAGCTAAGTTTGGATTTATAGGTGGAATGGAAATACCAGCAGTTCAAAAGTTTAACTGGGGATTCCAACAAGGTGTTAAATACGCTAACGAAAAATTAGGAACTAAGATTACTATAAATAAAGAAGATGTTATATATGAAGGAACATTCAACAATACAGCAGGTGGACAACAAATAGCAGCCAAGATGTATGATAGAGGCGTAAATGTAATCTTTACAGCAGCAGGCGGTACTGGAGCTGGGGCTATTACAGAAGCAAAAGCCAGAGCTCAAAAGGGTGAAGAAGCTTGGGTTGTAGGTGTTGACGTTGACCAATATGCAGAGGGATTATACAAAGATAAAGATGGTAAAGAGAAGTCAATTATCTTAACTTCAGCAACTAAGAACATAAAAAAATCTACTTTTGAAATGATTAAAGATGAAATAGATGGTAAATTCCAAGGCGGAAAAACTTTAATGTATGATGCTAAAAATGATGGTATAGGTCTTCCAGCAGAAAATCCTAATTTAAGTGATGAAGCAGTTAAAGCAGCAAATGACGCATTTGCAAAAATTAAATCAGGTGATATAAAAGTATCAATTGAACAAGGAAATTTAATTAAATAAATTAAACTTTAAGTATATAAAAGGTTTGGGGCGTGAAATCGCCCCTTTTTAGTATAAACAACATGTGGGGGAGGATATAAATGGAATATGCAGTAGAAATGCTTAATATTCGAAAAGAATTTCCAGGTATTGTTGCAAACGACAATGTAACTCTTCAATTAAGAAAAGGTGAAGTACATGCACTACTAGGAGAAAATGGTGCTGGTAAGTCAACACTTATGGGAATGCTTTTTGGGATGTACCAGCCTGATAGAGGAACTATTAAGATAAATGGAAAAGAAGTTAAGATTACAAATCCAAATAAAGCAAATGATTTAGGAATAGGTATGGTTCATCAACATTTTAAATTGGTTGAGAATTTTACAGTAACAGAAAATATAATTTTAGGTTGTGAGCCTAAGAAAGGGCTAGTTGTAGATATAAAAACTGCAGCTAAGAAAATAGAAGAACTTTCAAAAAGTTATGGATTAAATGTTGATCCATATGCAAAAATAGAGGATATTTCTGTTGGTATGCAACAAAGAGTTGAGATATTAAAGATGCTTTATAAAAAAGCAGACATATTAATATTAGATGAACCAACAGCAGTTTTAACACCTCAAGAAATAGAAGAGTTAATTAAGATAATAAAAGGATTAACTAAAGAAGGAAAATCAATTATCCTAATAACTCATAAACTTAAAGAAATTAAAGAAGTGTCAGATAGATGTACAGTAATAAGAAAAGGTAAATATATAGGTACAGTTAAAACTAAAGATACAACAGAAGCCCAAATGGCTAAAATGATGGTTGGAAGAGATGTTTCTTTTAAAGTAGAAAAGAAAAAGTCAAAGTTAAAAGATGAAGTATTAAGAGTAGAGAATATTTCAGTTAAAAATAATAAAAAAGTATTAGGTCTTAAAGATTTTTCATTATCTATAAGAGGAGGAGAAATCCTTGGAGTTGCTGGAGTGGAAGGAAATGGACAAGCAGAGTTAGTAGAAGCAATTACAGGACTTAGAAAAGTAGAAAGTGGAAGTGTTATATATAAAGATGAAAATATAACAAACGAAAAGACTAGAAAAAGAATTGAAAAAGGAATAGCACATATACCAGAAGATAGACATAAGAGAGGTCTTATATTGGATTATACTTTAGAAGAAAATATGATAATAGAAGTCTATAATAAAAAACCTTTCTCAAAAAAAGGAATACTTAATAAATCTGCTATAAGAAAATATGCAGAAAAAATATTAAGAGAATTTGATGTAAGGTCTGGAGAAGGTGCAATATCAAAAGCGAGAACATTATCAGGAGGTAATCAACAAAAAGCTATTATTGGCCGTGAAGTAGAATTAAATCCTGATTTATTAATAGCAGTTCAACCAACTAGAGGTCTTGACGTTGGTTCAATTGAATATATTCATAAAAGATTAGTAGAACAAAGAGATAATGGAAAAGCAGTACTTCTGGTTTCATTAGAACTTGATGAAGTCTTAAATTTATCTGATAGAATTGCAGTTGTAAATGGTGGAGAACTTATTGGAATTGTAGATGCTAAAAAAACAGATGAAAATGAAATTGGATTAATGATGGCTGGAGTTAAAGGAGGTAAGAAAAATGAAAACTAATAGAGGAATAGTATCTATATTAGCAATCATTTTAGGTCTTTTAACAGGTGCATTACTTATGTTTACGATAAACAGTAATCCTATAGAAGGATTTGCATATTTATTCCAGGGTGGACTTAAAAGCGTGGAGAGAATTGGTAATACTATAGCAACAGCTACTCCTTTAATACTTACTGGTTTATCTGTAGCTTTTGCTTTTAGAACAGGGCTTTTTAATATTGGAGCAGCTGGACAAATGTTATTTGGTGGATTTTGTGCTACAGCTGTAGGATTAACAGTTGATGTACCAAGACCATTACTTTTAGCATTAATGGTAGCTGCTGGTATACTTGGAGGTGCAGCAGTTGCAACAATTCCAGGTATATTGAAAGCTAAGTTTAATGTTCATGAAGTTGTATCAACAATTATGATGAACTGGACAGTATTTTGGTTTGTTTATTATGCGGTACCAAAATATTTTCAAGGACAATATGCAACAGAATCAAGACCATTACCAGATACAGCACTATTTAGATTAGAATGGCTTTCAAAGTTGTTTAAAGGCTCATATATAAACTTAGGGATAATTTTAGCTGTATTAGCGATTATTGTCATTGGATTTATATTAAATAAAACAACTTTAGGATATGAGCTTAAAGCGGTTGGATTTAATAGACATGGTGCAGAATATGCTGGAATACCAGTAAATAAGAACATAGTTCTTTCAATGATGATATCAGGTGGACTTGCAGGTCTTGCAGGTGCGATTGAATATGCTGGAAATACAAATATAATTCAAATAGGAGTACTTCCAACCCAAGGATTTGATGGAATAGCAGTTTCATTACTTGGCGCAAATTCTCCAATAGGAGTTTTATTTGCGGCACTTTTCTTTGGAGTATTATACACAGGAAGTGGATTTATGAGTGCTATGACAGAAATTCCACCAGAGATAGCAAATACTATTATGGCAACAATAATTTATTTTGCAGCAACTAGTGTTATGATAGAAAGATTAATTAACAAAATGAAACTTAAGAAAAAGCAAAAAGAACTCATACTTCCAATAGATGATAGAGTTAATGAAAGGAAGGTGAAGTAATATGCTAAATACATTACAAGATGTATTTCCATACGCAATTGCATTTACAATACCACTTTTAATTACAGCACTTGGAGCATTATATAGTGAAAGAAGTGGTGTAACTAATATAGGACTTGATGGTCTTATGATAGTTGGATCATTTATCGGAGCTTTTACAATAGTAACACTTCAAGATAAACTATCAGGTAATCTACCTATATGGATTGGACTTTTAGTTGCAACCATAGCTGGAGTATTATTTTCACTATTACATGCATTTGCAAGTATTCACTTAAATGCAGATCAGATAATAAGTGGTACTGCTATAAATATGATAGCAGGTGCTATTACTGTATTCTTAGCTAGAAATATTACAGGCAGTGGAAATATAAGAATAAGGCAAGGATTAATACCAGAAGATATACCAGTATTAAGTGAAATACCACTAATAGGGCCTCTATTATTTACAAATACTTATACATCAACATGGCTTATAATAGGGATTCTTATAATAGCTACATTTGTACTTTATAAAACTCCATTTGGAATGAGACTTAGAGCGTGTGGAGAACATCCACAGGCAGCAGATGCAGCTGGAATAAATGTATATAAAATGAGATATATAGGGGTTATGGTATCTGGAGGATTTTCAGCACTTGGAGGTGCAATAATAATTGCAACTTATGCTGGTGAATTCAATGGAAATGTTGGAGGACTTGGGTTCTTAGCACTTGCAGCTTTAATATTTGGACAGTGGAAACCTCTTGGAATATTAGGTGCAACATTCTTCTTTGGATTTGCAAGTACTATAGCTAATGTTTCACAAGTTATACCAGAACTTGCTACATTCCCACCATTTATATTAAAAGCTTTCCCATATGTAATGACATTAATTGCATTAATAATATTCTCAAAGAGTTCAAGAGCGCCTAAGGCTGTTGGTGAACCTTTTGATAAGGGAAAAAGATAATAAATTTATAAAAAGCGCCATAGAGAAACTCTCTATGACGCTTTTTCAATCATTATAAACACTACTTATTAATTAATATATTTTTATACTAATTCTTTTATTATTGCTAATATTTGAATTTTTTATGATATTAATAATAAATATTTTAGGCTTTTTATAGATAATATTATATCAGAGAATTCTTTTTACTGCAAAGGTCATAGTAAAAGGAATTTACTGGTATATAATTTTAAATATGTACTTGTTATAGCATTATATATTAGAAATTTAATAATGTAATTAATCTTAAATTCTATTTTTAAAACTGAAGTTTTAATATATGACTATTATCTTTTAAATAACAAACATATTCTCCACACCAACTAAATTCGATGGTTCCATCATATTTTAAGATTAAAAGATTATCCTTTAAACCTTCAAGAGGCTTAGAAAAAATTAAATATTTAGGTTCCATAATATAACCTATAGGTTTATCTGTAAAAAGATATTGTTTTTCTATAATAAATTTATTTGTTCCCATTGGAGAAGATATAAATTCTTTTTTTGAATCACAACTTAAAAACCCTATAAAAAGAGTTGCCATTATTAATGCACCAGAAATTATATTAGAAAATATTCTAATGTTTAAATTTTTAATATTTTTAAGTCTTAAAATACAATAAAGCAATATAATAAAATTAATTAATATAGATGGGTATAAAGAAGAAAGATTATATTCAGTAAAATATGTAATTAAGATAGGAATTAAATTCAATAAAAATAGTATAAAAAATAATAAATCAAGCTTTAGAAAATTTATATTTTTATTTTTAATAATTTTAAATATAAAATAAATAAATGATATACTTAAGATTATTATAAAAATTCCAATAGATGATATATAAATCATTGCTGTCCCCCTTTTTAGTGCAAAACAATAAGTAATATTTTAATGTTATGCACTAAAATTATATCAATTAGGCATATTTGTGTAAATAAAATAATGAATTCTAAAAAATATAATATGTATAAATATATTGTATATAAATAGATTTAAGGAGTAACAAAATGAAGAAAACAATAGGAATATTTGCTCATGTAGATGGAGGGAAAACTACATTCTCTGAGCAATTACTTTATCATACAAATAGTATTAGAAATAGAGGAAGGGTGGATCATAAAGATTCATATCTAGATAGTCATAAGATAGAAAAGGAACGTGGTATAACTGTATTTTCAGATATTGCAAAATTTAATTATAAAGATTCAACATATTATTTAGTAGATACTCCAGGGCATATAGATTTCTCACCAGAGATGGAAAGAGCTATAGGGATATTAGACTACGCAATACTTATAATTAGTGCGGTAGAGGGTATACAAGGACATACTGAAACTATATGGAATATATTAAGAAAACATAATATTCCAACATTTATATTTATAAATAAAGTAGATAGAACTGGGGCAGATATTAGTAAAGTCTTAAGTGATGCAAAAGTTAATCTAAGCAAGAACATATTTTTCATAGATTATAATATAAATGAAGGTATAAATGAAAATGATAAGGAATTTATAGCAGATAGAGATGATGAATTACTTAATCTTTATTTAGAAGGAGAATGTAATGAAGAATTATGGAGAGATAGATTAAAGGAACTAATAAAAAATAATGATATTTTTCCATGTTTTAAAGGATCTGCTCTTTTGGATGAAGGAATTGTAGAGTTTTTAGATGCATTTGATTTTCTTACAAGTACAGATTATAGAAATGATGGTAGCTTTAAGGGAAGAGTATTTAAGGTGAAATATGACGATAAAGGTAATAGAGTAACTTTTATAAAAGCAATAGGTGGAAAGCTTAAAGCTAAAGATGAAATAACTTTTAACTTAAATAATAAGGAAGTAAATGAAAAAGTAAATGGAGTAAGAATATATAATGGAAGTAAGTTTAATATAGTAGATGAAGCCTTAGCTGGAGACCTCTTTGGTGTAATTGGAGTAGAGAATCTTAAAGCAGGAATGTCAATTGGATTAGATAAAGATTTTATTTATGAAATGATTCCTACATTAAAAGCAAAAGTGATATATGATGAAAAACTTAATCATAACGATATATTAAAAATATTTAGGATTCTTGAAAGTGAAGATGGCAGCTTAAATGTAGTTTGGGATGAAACTCTAAAGGAAATGCATGTAAGTATAATGGGAAAAATACAACTTGAGGTATTAAAAGAAGTTTTATCTGATAGATTTAATTTAAATATAGATTTTGGAAGTCCAGAAATATTATATAAGGAAACTATTGTAGGAGATACTTTAGGATGTGGTCATTTTGAACCATTAGGACATTATTCAGAAGTTCATTTTAAGATAGAAGAAGGAGAAAGAGGAAGCGGAATAATTTTTGAAAACAAATGCCATACTGATGATTTAACTGTAGGTAATCAAAATCTTATAAAAAGCCATGTATTTGAAAAAGAACATAGAGGAATACTTACAGGAAGTCCAATTACTGATATTAAGGTAACATTGCTTACAGGAAGAGCACATAATAAGCATACAAGTGGTGGTGATTTTAGAGAATCTACTAAAAGAGCTTTAAGACAAGGACTAGAACTTGCAAAATGTAGACTACTTGAGCCATATTATAAATTTAAGATCGATGTAAGCATGGATTTGATAGGAAGAGTTTTATCAGATATACAAAAAATGAAGGGTGAATTTGAGGAGCCTATAAGTTATGATAATAAGGTTATTATTAAAGGTAGGGGGCCAGTTAAAACATTTATGAATTATCCTTTAGAATTTGTAAGTTTTACAAAAGGTAAAGGGACCCTTAGTTTATTATTTGATGGATATGATGTTTGTAATAATGAAGAAGAAATAATAGAAGAAAAAGGCTATGATAGAAACTCAGATATTGAGTATACTAGCACTTCAATTTTTTGCTCAAAGGGACAATCATATTTAGTAAAGGGCGAAGATGCTAGAGAATATATGCATTGTTTAAAGTAATTAAAATTTAAAATAACGGGGTAAGGAGAGTTTAATATATGAGGTGTGTTATTATACATGGAAGTCCAAGAAGGGGAAATACTTGGAATGTATTAAATATGGTCATTGATGAGTTAAGGGATATTCCTAATATAGAATTTGATATTATTGAGCTTGGGAAAATTAAATTAGATACATGTATAGGTTGCTTTAATTGTATAATTAAAGGCGAAGATAGATGTCCACATAATAATGATATGAAAATTTTAAGAGATAAGATTGAAGAAGCAGAAGTTATAATAATGACATCACCAGTATATTCAATGCAAGTATCTGGACTTTTAAAGAATTTTATAGATCATATGTCATTTAAGTTTCATAGACCTGGATATTATAAAAAGAAAGGGTTAGTTATAGCAACAACAGCTGGAGCAGGTCATAAAAATGCAACAAAATATATGAAAGAAGTTTTAGGATTTTGGGGAATAAATAAAGTTAATTCAATTGCAGTGGCTTATAGAAGGAAAGAGCTTACAGAGAAGAATATAGATTATATAAAAAAAGAAGCGAGAAAATTTAAAAGCGAATTAATTAAAGGTGATATACCCAAAAGCGGTTTTAAACAAGTGCTAATGTATAATGCATGGCGTGGGATGTCTAGTAATGATAAATCCATGGAAGCTGATTATAATTATTATAAAAATAATGGGGCAGACTATTATAGAGATGCAAATGTGAATAAAATTAAAATAATTATAGGAAATCTGGTATATAAAGTTATAAAAAGAGGATAAATATTACTTTATATACAGAGTTATTGTATAATATAGATAGATTTTAATTTCGAAAGGGGCTTATGTTATGAAAAAGGTTAACGAAAGATTTTTAGAGTATGTAAAAGTTGATACAAAATCAGATGAAACAACAAGAGTTACTCCAAGTACAAAAGGACAGTTAGAACTTGGAAAAATTTTAGAAAAAGAACTTAAGGAAATAGGTCTTGAAGATGTTCATGTTGATGAATTTGGATATGTTTATGGAACACTTAAAAGCAATTCAGACAAGAAAGATATTCCTACTATAGGATTTATATCTCACATGGATACAGCTCCAGATATGAGCGGTAAAAATGTTAATCCTCAAATTGTAGAAAATTATGATGGGGGAGTAATAGTTTTAAATGAAGATCTTAATATAAAATTAGATCCAAAAGAATTACCAGAACTTAAAAACTACATAGGAAAAACTCTTATAACAACAGATGGAACTACACTTTTAGGAGCAGATGATAAGGCCGGTATTTCAGAAATAATAACTGCAATGGAATATTTAATAAATCATCCAGAAATAAAGCATGGAGATATAAAAATCGGATTTACTCCTGATGAAGAAATCGGAGAAGGGGCAGATCATTTTAATGTTAAAGAATTTAATGCAGACTTTGCATATACAGTAGATGGTGGTCCACTTGGGGAATTAGAATTTGAAAACTTCAATGCTGCAGGAGCTAAGGTTACTATAGTAGGTAGAAACGTACATCCAGGTAGTGCAAAAGGGAAGATGATTAACTCAGCATTAATTGCTCATGAATTCTTAAATTTACTTCCATTAGACGAAGTACCAGAGAAAACAGAAAATTATGAAGGATTCTCATTCCTTTTAGGTATAGAAGGAAGTGTTGAGAAAACAGAGATGTCATTTATAATAAGAGATTTCTTTGAAAATGAATTTGAAAGAAGAAAAGAAGAGTTTAAAAAGGCTGCAGAAAAATTAAATGATATATACGGAAAAGATATTGTTAAAGTAGAAATAAAAGAACAATATAGAAATATGAAAGAAAAGATTGAGCCAGTAATGCATATTATTGATGTTGCAAAGAAGGCTATGGAAATGGCAGACGTAGTTCCAGAAATAAAACCAATAAGAGGTGGAACTGATGGAGCAAGACTATCATTTATGGGACTTCCAACACCAAACATGTTTACAGGCGGAGAAAACTTCCATGGAAGATATGAATATATTGCAATAGAATCAATGGAAAAAGCTGTTGAAACTATTATAAATATAGTTAAGATATATGGAGAACAATAAGCTATATAATAATTGTTAAATAAAAAAGCCTAAGATTAAAACTTAGGCTTTTTTATTTTCACTAAGTTTAGGAAGTAAAAACTTATAATCTCATAAAATTACAAAATAACAAAAAGAAGTAGGATAAAAATCCTACTTCTTTTTGTTTGTTAGAATATTTATTTTTGTGTACCTGCAATTAATAAGCAAAATAAACCACTTGCTATAGTTAAAAAACTAATGAAATGATGTGTATTTGTTATTGAGGCTAGATTAAAAAATAAAGCTAAAACACCACATAGTATACAAATAAATCCTAATGTTGCAACTATTAATTTTCCAGAAATAATTTTAGTTTTATCCTTGTCTAACAAATTAAATTTAGGCATATAAAACATCTCCTTTAAATAAATAGTCGTATAAGTTTAGTATATAAAATTTAAAACTTATTATACCTATATTATAATATATAAAGGTATGTATGTAAATGTTTAACCTATCTATATTAAAGAAATTAAGTGTTATAAATCAATAAAAAAGACAATCTAATTATATTAGATTGTCTTCTAAATAGTATGTTTTTAAAATTATTTATTAAGATTTCTGTCTATCCAAGATAACGCTCTTTCATCTATAGAACCAGAATGATTTTTATTTATTTCTGAAACAAATAAAAGATCCTTATCTTCAATTACTTCTTTTAAAGAATCATTTATCTCTTTTGATGAGAATTCAGAATAAACAATCCAACTTGAAGGCATAATTTGAGCCCATGAGCCTAGAGATTTAATTTTTCTAGTTAAATTGCTATCTTCATCATGATGATGGTGGTGGTTTAAGTGGTAAGTTATCATATATACTGACATAATTATGTTCTCCTTAAAATAAATTAATTTAATATTATTATACAGTTAATGCGATAAAATATCAAATGATAATTAGAATCATGAAAAATTCAAGATTTTAATAGAAACTTAAAGAAAACCTAGTTAACAATAAAAAGTTGGAGAATATAAAGTTGTATATTCTGTAAGTGACAGCGATTGAGTAACTTCAACTAAAGCAACAGTTAATGCTGATAAGGATATTACGAGCACAGGAAGATAAGATACTGCTTTATTCTTAATTATTGGAATTATGATTATAAGATTAGGTACTATTTTAATTATTAAAAGAAATAAAAGGTTAATTAAATAAATTTATAGAAATAAGCTCACAATTAGTGAACTTATTTTACTTTATAAAATTAATGTTTAGTAGTAAGATAAAGTTTAAATAATAGATGATAGAACTAATAAACTTAATGGAGATGAATAATGCATGGAAAAATGTTTGTATTGCAAAAAGGAGATAAAAGGAGATGGTTATAAAAATAAAATAGGAATTTTCTGCTCAGAAGATCATTATGATAAATATTATAAATCACTTTCAAAAGAAGAAATAATAAAAATAATGAATAGTATGTGTGTATGTAGTGATGATTAGATTTAAATTACTATTAATTAAGCCTTATCGAGGTAAATTATCTCAATAAGGCTTAATTATTTTATGGTTAAATAATCAGTAATTAAATAATTCATTTTTGAATATCTCTAAAGAATATTTAACATCTAAAGTTAAGTCACATTTTTTATATAATGATATAAAATCATTTAATTTTTTTTCTTTAGAAAAATCTTTTTCTACATTAAATGATACCTCGGTTAAAGAAATATCTAAATTATTAAAAGAATTTTTTGAAAGAGGAATAGTATATTCTAGGTCTATAGGACCAGATATACTAAAAGGTATATTTATTATACAATTACTATTATCACATTTAAGGGGAAGTGTATGTTTTAATGGAATAGAATAATCTAAGATTACTTCTAGATAACCATCAAAAAATAAAACTCCCTTATTTTTATCATAAATATCTAATAAGCTTAAATTAGATGTAACAATTAAATTACTTCTAATATCAGAAATGGAATCTATATAAGCAAAGAAATCAATAGTTACTTTAAATAAATCTGAGATATCACATTTAATTATTGATGTTGGCAATGTGAATTTACAAATACTATCTTCAGCTATATTAAAATTATTATCTAGGTTAATAGTTTCATTAATTTTAGGATTTCTTATCCAAGTAGCTTTACTGATATGGCTTATATCAGTGTCTACTTTCTTTATATAAAGTGAATTAAATTTTGCACTTCCTTTGCTTATATTAAATTTTGGCTTTTTAGATGGAGTTAAAATTATATTATTATCTTTATTATAATAATTAAATTTTATATTTTTTGTGTCTTTTAGGTTAGTGTTAATATTAGAAGAATCATTATTAATGTTATTATTTAAATAAATTGATGTTTTAAAAGTAGAGTTATCATTTGGAATAATATCAGTAGAAGTAATATAATCTCTTATGTAATTTCGCTCTAGGGGTAATGGTTTATATAGTGTTTTATATGATTCTACAAGAGCATCTATATTAATTTTATCATAGTGATCATAAGTGGATTTATTATAATTGGTATTTATTAGATTGTTTTTAAGTTCTTTAGAGTGTTTAATAGGTTTATCATTTAAATGATTATTAGTATTATAAAAATTAATGTTATTATGTGATTTAGGTTTTGGGTTATTAAAATTATTTTGAAGTATATTATTATAAATTAAAATTAGTGCTATAAATGGAAGTGTATTAATTTTATTTTTATCTTTGTAAGTAATAATATAAAATATTAATAAACAAATTGGATTCATATGCAATCCTTTATATAATTGGTCTTCTATATAAAATATTAATAAAAATATAGAATTATTATAAAAATTAAGATATAAATAGGAAAGCACTAATATAAATGTGTTTAAATAATTAATATTATTAAATACAAGGCTAAAAAAGTGCAACACTAAAATGTTATACATCATTAGAGCGTTGCACTAAATTTTTAAATATACTTATAGCTTATATTATATTAGAATACTAATCTATAAAGTTTAGTGAAATTTTATTTATCGTGATGAACTTCTATTTTTTTAGTTTGAAGTTGGAAAATAGATATATTTAATTTTAATGTTAATTTCTCAACTACTGTGTCAAATAAATCAGGATCAGTTGTATTACAAGCTGTTTTACTTATAACAGCTTCAGAAATTTGATACTTGTCTAATTCACAAGTAAAAGGTTCTTGTAGTTCAACAGATTGATAATGAATTCTTTCACAATCTGATTCGCTCAAGCTACCTTTATCGCAAGGTTTCATACAATCTTTTAGTATAGCAGTTTCTTTATTCTTAATATTTTCAGCAAGATCTGCATCTTCTAATTTTATAGGAACAGAGAAGTTGAATTTAACTTTTGCTGTTAAATCGTTATAGTCATTTCTCATAGCAAGACAATCTTCGCAAGGATCAGCTGGATCTTGGTCAGCAGATGGAGTTGCATATTCTACATTTTTTAGAATAAATCCTTCAACAAAAAGATGTGCATTACATTCATCATGATCATAATAATCATGTTTATAATAATCACGTTCTTTTTTCTCTGGTACTACGAAACATTGAGTTAATACAACTCTTCTAGAGATACGTTTTATGCTAAAAAATGATTCAGGGATAAATATTGAATCAGTTATAGGTTGAGTTATTTTAGCTTCTGCTACTTTTCTAAGAACTTTTGCTTTTACATAATAATCACATTTTTTATCTTCTTCTTTATGATAATCTTTTTTGCACTTTTCATCAGTATTTGCTGGAAAATTAGTAACATCTACATCTATATTATCTGAACATACAGGGAAATTTTTTTCACATTTGGAACTCATTTTATCACCTCATAAATAATCTTTTGTCTTATACTAAACGTATAATATATATTATTAAAAACAATACAAGAAGTGACAAAATATTCTAAAAGATTAATAATGAAATACTTCATTCTTAAAAACTTCTATATAATAATTTGCTATAATAGTAAGCTCACAGCCCTTATATACAGATATACAATCTTCTAACAAAAGATCTTCGCAAAGGTCATTTTTTATATTAAAAGATGATTTAACTATTGATAAATCTAAATCGCTAAAAGCATTTTCTTCACTAGGTACAGTATATTGAAGTTCAATAGGAACTGAAATATTAAGTGGACTTCTAAGAAGAAAATTACTGTATTTACATATGAGTGGAACTTTAAGCTCTAAAGGTATAGAGTAATCTATATCAGTTTCTAAATAACCATCTAAAAATAATGTACCTCTATCTCTTTTTGTAACATCTAGTAGCAGTAAATTAGATGTTATTACTAATTTATTTTTTATATCATTTATTGAGGCTATGTAATTACAGAAATTTATATCCCCTTTAAATGAATCAGAGATATCACATTTAATTAGTAATGTAGGCAATTTAAATGTACGATTAATATCTTCAGCTATATTAAAATTATCATAGGTTGCCTTATTAGATAAATAGCAGTTATTAATATAAGTTGAATTATCAATATGTTTAATAGTATTGGTAATTTTATTAAGATTACTTTTGTTAGTAGTCTTAAATTGGCAATTAGATACAAAGTCATCAGTGTTAAGGTTAATATTATTATCTTCAATATTTTCTGTATTAGAATGGCTAGTATTTAATGAATCGGATGATTTATCATTACAATCAATTAAATCACTTGTATTAATATCTTCAGATGCAGTAATTAATTTATTAGGTGATTTTAAAGTTGACTTTTTATTAGATTTTTTATCAAGGTAGTCTTTGGTATTAATAATATCCGAATTATCAATACAATCTGAATTTGAATGATCAATACTATGGCTAATATCCTTATGATTATTTATATTCTCTTCAATACTATCATTAGCATCATTGCTAGTATTCAATAAATCACAGGATTTAAATGATTTATCATTACAATTAATTAAATCGCTTGTATTAATATCTTCAGATGCAGTATTTGATTTGTTAGGTGATTTTAAAGTCGACTTTTTAGTATTAGATTCTTTATCTAGGCAATCATTGGTATCAATAATATCTGAATTAAGAATACAATCTGAATTTAAATGATCAGCACTAAGGTTAATATAATTATGATTATTTATATTCTTTTCTATGCTATCAGTAGTGTCATTTTTAGTATTTAATGAATCGGATAACTTTAATGAGTTATCATTAAAGTCAATTAAATCACTTGTATTAATATCTTCAGATACAGTAGCTAATTTATTAGAAGATTTCAAAGATGAATTCTCACTATTAATCTTTTTATTAATAGAAGCTTTTGTATCGGTAATATTAGCATTATAAATACAATCTGAATTTAAATTATTAATGTTATGATTATTATCCGTAGTATTATTTATATTTTCATATACAATATCATTATTAATATCTAATAAATCGAAGAATTTAAATAATTCATCACTATAATAAGCTAAATTATCTATGTTTATATCTGCGTATGGAGTAGTTGAGTTTAAAGGGGACTTTTCATTACTGTTTTTTCTATTTTCATAGGATGTGGTATCAGTAATATTAGTAGCACAAATATTGTCTGAATTTGAATTGTTGATGTTATGTTTAATGTCTGTAGTATTATTTATAGTTTCATCTATAATATCATTACTAGTATTTGATGAATCGTATGACTTAAATAATGTATTATTATAGTCAATTAAATCATTTTTATTAATATCTTTAGGCGTAGTGGTTAATTTATTAGTTGATTTAAAAGTTGACTTTTTATGATTAAGTTTTCTATTTATATAAGCTTTAGTATTAATATTACTAGAATCATAGCAATTATTATAAGTTGTATTAGAATTATGATTGTATTT
>NZ_JAFBDA010000007.1 GCF_016907995.1 Clostridium sardiniense
ATCATATTTTAATATAAAATGTTCTATAATTAAATTATATTTATTTTTATCTATTTCATTATTACTAAACTTAATTATATTATCTAGTATTACTATTAAATCTTCTAAAAACTCTTTTACATTATCATCATAATCGCTCCTTGCTGAATATACTTCTTTAAGTGTAATATTAATACCATTATTAATTGCAAGTAAGTTTAAGCTTATATTTTCCCCATTAAAATCTATATTCCCTTTGACTTTACCTAAATAAATTTCTTTGCTTATTTTCTTTAATAACTTCTTATTTGATTTATAAATTTCTTCATCATAATTACCATTAAGAATATGTTGGATCTCTGATATATTTAACTTTATTGAATTTTCAATTGAATCATTTAATATATCATTTGATATATTTCTCTTTGATAACATATATAAAACAAATACTATGTATACACTCCCTATTATTGAAGCTACGATTCTTAATTTCAATTCTGAAAATGTTACCTTAAAAGTTTCTGCATATACAAAATAATATACAACTGGAAAATATAATGATGCTTTATATTTTGATGTAAGTGTATATGCAATACAAAATATACTTATAAAATTTATAACTATCCCATAGTAAGTATACTTAAATGCAATATATGGAATTATAGTTATTAATATAAATAATATCGAAATTATAATTAATCTTTTAAAAGGCTGTTTTGTAAAGTCAGTACTTTTTAAATAAACTATACTTAATATAAATGGAATACTAAAAATTACACTTTTTATTCCAAAAAACTTTCCAAAGATTATCATAAGTCCAAATCCAATAATAATTAATTGAATAATCTTTTTAGGCGTAAATCCTATTTTCATAAAGAACCCATTAATCTTACTATCTTTCATCCTTCTTCCTTCCTATACAAATAAATAATAATTTTAGTATATACCAATTAATTTACTATTTTATTAATGTTATGTAACTTAATTTCTACATATATATAATTCCTTAAAATATAGAAATTATATAATAAAAGCACCAGAAACTCTGGTGCTTTTATTATCTACTTTCATTTATATATCCTTTTCTATATGCTTCTAATAATAATTTCAAATCTTTAATTTGGTTTTTAAGTTCTGCTCCAACATCCGTGTCTCCAACTGTCTTTCTTTCAAGTTTTCTCTCAACAACAATACTTGTAGATAATATATCTTTTTCCTCAACAATTGCATTTTCAATTGATTCAAAAGGTTGGTGTGATACAAGTTGTAGTCCATAAGAATTGTATATAAGAGTATATCCAGCTATTCCAGTATCTCTTCTATATGCCTTTGCAAAACCTCCGTCAATAACTAATATTTTTCCCCCACATTTAATAGGACTTTCTCCATACTTTTTCTTTACCGGAACATGTCCATTTATTATTTTAGATTCTTGAGGATCTAACCCAAACTCTTCCAATATCCTACGACACATGTCTTCACTTTCTCTAAGTTCATAATATGGATTTTTCTTCTCTTTATGAGTATTTTTATCTTCTATAAAATATCTCTCAAATGTAGTCATTTCTTCTTTACCGAATAATGAAGATGCAGATCCTGTCCATAAATACCACATTATATCCATTCCATATTTTTTCTCCGGAGTATCAGGCTTGTTAAAGTAACCTTCCCTAGCTAAAACTTCAAATTTTTCTAAAAGAGCTTTACCTCTATATTCTATTCCATGTATATTAATACTTTTAAATGAACCATCATCATTTAAAGGTATGCATCCATGTATTAATAAATTAGAATTATACTTTAAATAGATACTCCCCTTTGCAAAAAGGAATGATATATGCCTTTGTAGTTTTTCACTATTTAAAAATGAAAGCTTTAATTTATCTATAAGCCTCTCTTCTTCCTCTGTAAGCTTAAATGGATTCTTAGGATCTATAGTTGGAAAGTTTTTATCCTTTAGTGGATATATCTTACCTTTTAAATCTATTGTTCCTTCATTGTAATTTATCTTGTCCAAAAGCATTCTATGTTCTAAATCAAATTCTGGTCTTCTCTTTATTATTTTTTCTTCTAACTTAAACTGTATAATTGTTATAGCCTTATGCATCTTAGCTATTAACTCAATCTCAAATTTTCCATATCTATTCTTATCATTTATTTTAGGAATAAATTCTTTGCAAGGGTCATCTTTATAATTACTTAATGCAAAAGTTGCAAGTGGTATAAGATTTATACCATATATATCTTCTATTGTATCTAGATTTCCATACCTAGTAGCTATTCTTATAACATTTGCTATACATGTTTTTACACCAGCTGCCGCCCCCATCCAAAGCATATCATGATTTCCCCACTGTATATCTAGGGAATGATACTCCATAAGAGTGTCCATTATTATATCTGCTCTTGGGCCTCTATCATATATATCGCCTAATATATGTAATCTATCAACAACTAATCTTTGAATAACATTAGATAAAGATATTATAAATTCTCTTGCTCTCCCTATATCTATAATTGTACTTATTATTCCATCATAATACTCTTGTTTATCTACTCCATAAAACTCTTCATGTAATAACTCTTCTATTACATAATTAAAGTCTTTAGGCAATGCCTTCCTAACTTTAGACCTTGTATATTTAGATGATACATTTCTGCAAAGATCTATTAATCTATATAAATTAATTTTATACCAATCATCTATGTTTTCTTCCTCTTTAAGTACTATATCTAGCTTCTGTTCTGGATAATATACAAGGGTAGCTAGACTCTTTTTCTCGCTATCCATTAATGAATTTCCAAATACACTTTCTATTTTTCTTTTTACTACTCCCGATCCATTTTTTAACACATGTACAAAAGGCTCATATTCTCCATGTAAATCTGTTAAGAAATGTTCAGTTCCTTTTGGTAAATTTAATATGGCATTTAAATTTATAATTTCTGTTGACGCCTCTGCTATAGTTGGATATTGTTTCGCAAGAAGCTTTAAATATTTTAATTTGTTTATGATATCTTCATCATAATTCTTCATTAGTACCCCCTATGAAAATCAATGACTCTCTTTGAAATCGTTTTAGATAATTATATATCAAATTTTTTATAACATCAATAATTATCAGCTAACAACTACCTACTTCTATTTACTAATATCTTATTAAAATCAATGATTTAATCCGTTTTATTTTAAATAAATCCTATATAAATACTAATATTAAAATTATTAAGCATACTAATGATGGTAATATAAGTGAAGTAACTTTATAGTATTAAAAAAATATATCTATATAAAATTTCTTAATTTATTCTTATATGTATAATAATCATAATTTGATAATTTGTAGCATAAGAGGTAAAATATTTATATTAACATATAAATAAAAATCATATTTACTAAAGGAGAGATAATAATGTTAAGTGAAAATTTACTAAAGCATCTTAATGAACAAGTTAACTTTGAATTTTATTCATCTTACGTTTATTTATCAATGGCAGCATATGCTGAATCTGTTGATTTAAGTGGGTTTGCTAACTTTTTCAGAGTTCAAGCACAAGAAGAATTAGCTCATGCAATGAAGTTCTATGATTACATATTCCAAAAGAATGGAAATGTTACTCTAGATACTATTCCAAAACCTGAAATGAATTTTGAAAGTATAATTGATGTATTCCAAAAAGGATATAACCACGAGCAACTAGTTACAAGTAAGATATATAAACTTGCAGATATAGCTAGTGAAGAAAGAGAACATGCAACAATGAGTTTACTTAACTGGTTTATTGATGAACAAGTTGAAGAAGAAAACAGCTTCAATTCTTTACTAAAAAGAGTTAGAAGATCAGAAGGAAATCCAGCAGCTATCTATATGATGGATGATGAACTTGCAACAAGAGTATTTACTCCACCAGCTCCAAGAGCTTAAATAAAAAGTCAGTAATTATTATAAGTACCATAATAATTACTGACTTTTTTATCTATTTCTTTAATCTTCTCTATTTACTTTCTAAATTCTCTATTCTATATCCTATCTCTTTATTAGCCATTCTATATCCTTCTTTTATCATATCTTCATCAGTTAATCCATTACCTAACAATGAGTCTATAGTAATTTGTTCTCTATTTTTAAAGTACTTATCTAATAAATTTTGTTCTATATCTTCTTGAGATGCTATACTATAATCATCTAATATATGTTCTACATTAAAACCATATTCCCTTAAAGCCCTTCCAACCAATATACTTCTATGACATCTTATTGGGTCTTGCATAGCTCCAAGAATAGCTATCTTATATCCCTTTCTGCATCCATCTTTAAGTCTTTCTATTCCTTTTTTAAAATCATGTTCATGTATTACCTTCTCAAAATCAGCATACCCTTCATTATTATATGAAATCTTATTTAGCCTCTTAGCTGCTAATTCTTTTGCCATATATATGTATATAAATCCTGCCTTTGTTAATGAATATCTTATAGACTCCTTATCAAATTGAACATTATATTTTGAATAAGGAGTTCCTCTTATATCAACTACACAATTAATATTAAAGTGCCTTAGCATCTCTATTAATCTATCAATACTATAATTAGAGTGTCCAATTGTAAATACATCCACACAATCATCTCCCTACTAAAAAATTATATTTTATATAAACTATTATAACTCTACATAATAATTTATATAAAATAATTAGCTAATAAATACTCTAATATTTACTAGCTAATATAACACTATACTATATTTATTAAAAATTTTATTATTTTTTCAATACATTTAATAACTCATCTAAGTTAGCTTTTAGTTCGTTAGCCTTTTCTATACTCATATTTACTTTACAAAAGACCTGCTCTGGGACATCAATAATTTCTTCTTTCAACTCTTTTCCTTCTTTTGTCAGTTCTGCTATAACAACTCTATCATCTTTAGAATCTCTATATCTTGTAATTAACCCCATTGATTCTAGTTTCTTAAGTAATGGTGTAAGAGTTCCTGAATCTAGATGCAATCTTTTACCTATACCTTTTACTGTTGACTTCTCTTCTTCCCATAATACAAGCATTGTTATATATTGAGTGTATGTAAGATTATATTTATCAAGCACTGGCTTATATAATTTTATTATTTCTCTTGATGCTGCATATAAAGAAAAACATATTTGATTATCTAATTTAATACAATTATCTTTATTCATATACTTCTCCCATCTTATATTTAATTAACTTAATTTTTAAACTCAATTAATATCAATTATTGTATATAGTTCACTTTTATATGTCAACATTATACATCTTTTATTTTAATAACTTCTCAATATCTTGTTTTATCTTAAGCGGTGATGTAGTTGGTGCATATCTTTTAATTACATTTCCATTAGAATCTAATAAGAACTTAGTAAAATTCCACTTTATTTCATTATTTAACATTCCTTTTGCTTCATCTTTTAAATATTTATATATAGGATGTGTATCAGGTCCTTTTACATTTATCTTTTCAAACATAGTAAATGTAACTCCATAATTTAATTGACAAAAATTATTTATCTCAGCATTGCTTGCTGGATCTTGACTTTTAAATTGATTGCATGGAAATCCTAATACTTCTAATCCTTTTTCTTTATATAAATTATACAACTCTTCTAACTCTTTAAATTGAGGTGTAAACCCACATTTACTTGCAGTATTTACTATTAGTACTACTTTTCCTTTGTATTTGCTCATTTCTATATCCTGTCCATTTATATCTTTGGCTAAAAATTCATAAAAATTCATTCTTCATATCTCCTTATAATAATTTGCCTAAATTAAATTGTATACAATTTAATTTATTAAAACTATAATATATTCTATTATTATTTTTGTCAAGTTTTTTTATACTATAATATTTTAAATTTTTACACATAATAATCTATATAGAAGGGAGGTTATATATATGAAAAATAATTCTAAAATAGCAATTATAGTTATTGCTATTGTTATTCTTTTAGGCGTGTTTGTAGTAAGTGGCTATAATAGCTTAGTTTCATTAGAACAAAATGTAAATACTGCTCAATCAAATATTGATACACAACTTCAAAGGAGATCTGATCTTATACCTAATTTGGTTAACACGGTAAAAGGATATGCTACTCAAGAAAAAGATATATTTACTGATATAGCTAATGCAAGAAGTAAGCTAGCTGGTGCATCAACTGTTACTGATAAAGCTAATGCTGATAGTGACCTTTCAAATGCACTTTCAAGATTACTAGTAGTTGTTGAGAGGTACCCAGATTTAAAATCAAATCAAAACTTTAGAGATTTATCAGTTCAATTAGAAGGAACAGAAAATAGAATTGCAATTGCAAGGCAAGATTATAATACTGCAGTAACTAATTACAATACAAAGAGAAGAAAATTCCCAAGTAATATAATAGCTAGTATTTTTGGTTTTGAAGAAAAACCATTATATAAAGCAAGTACTGGTGCAGAACAAGTACCTTCAGTGGATTTTTCTAAATAATTATGAGAATTAAAAATAATGCTTTTAAAATCTTATTTTCTTCTCTTTTTTTATTAATATTATTTTTATCATTAGATGCATTTACCGCAAATGCATCTAATGATATTCCATCTCCAACTTCTTATAAATACATTAATGATTATACAAATACAATAGATATTACTAAAATTAAAAGTATTGTCTCCATCGGTAAGGAACTTGAAGATAAAACTGGAGCTCAAGCAGTTACAGTTATAATAAATTCAACTAATGGAGTTCCAATTGAAGATTATGCTATCAATTTATTTAGAACTTGGGGAATAGGTCAAAAAGGAAAAGATAATGGCTTATTAATCCTACTCGCTATACAGGATAAAGCTTGGAGAGTTGAGGTTGGTCGTGGTCTTGAAGGTGCAATGCCTGATGTATTAAGTAATAGAGTTATGGAATCTATAGCTAAGCCTAAATTTATTGAAGGAAATTATGGAGAAGGTCTACTTGAATCTTATAGTACATTCTCTGATTATATAGCAAAGGAATATAACGTTACATTAAGCAAATCTTTAAATATACAACTTCCTAGCGATGAAAAAGATTTTTCAGGCTATGGTGTTATTGGCATTGGTGGTATATTCTTGGTACTCATCTTGTTAGATGCAATATTTAATAGAGGTAGAGTCTTTTCTACAATACTTAAAATTATTTTTTGGAGTAATATTGGTCGTAGAAATGGTCCTGGTGGATTTGGTGGTGGGTCCGGTGGTGGATTCGGCGGATTTGGTGGCGGTTCTTCTGGTGGTGGCGGTTCTTCTGGCGGGTGGTAAATAATATTAATTTTTAATATACTAATTGAAAGAGAGCACACTAGCTAGTATGCTCTCTTAATTTCACTATGATAATTATCTAATACATCTATAGCTTGTTAACTTAATCTTTGAATAAGAATAGATGCATTAACGTTGACTTCTGATCCACCTGCCAAAACTTGTAGGTTGATATCACCTACAAAGCTAGTATGATTTCTTAAAGTTAAAACATCTCCAGCAGCTGCTGAAATTATAACCATACCTGGATTAGGTTGTGTTCCAGCTTGTGAGCCATAAATAGCTCCAGGAACTACATTATTATTTTGGAATAGTGTAAATTGATTTGGTTGAACTCCTAATACATTAACCCATATTGCATAATTTCCTGCTGAACCTAAAGTAATTGTATTACCTCCAGCTACATGAGTAATAGCACCTACAATTACTCCATTATTACTAAATACTACATTTTCTCCTAATGATACAGTTTGTGCTCCTAAATTATAGATATATGCATATTCTAATGCAATAGATCCTGTCGCTCCAGTTGGTCCTGTTGGTCCTGTTGGTCCTGTTGCGCCTGTTGCTCCTGTTGGTCCTGTTGCGCCTGTTGCTCCTGTTGGTCCTGTTACTCCTGTTGCTCCAGTTGCGCCTGTTGGTCCTGTTACTCCTGTTGGTCCTATTGGTCCTGTTGCGCCTGTTGGTCCTGTTACTCCTGTTGGTCCTGTTGCGCCTGTTACTCCTGTTGCTCCTGTTACTCCTGTTGGTCCTGTTACTCCTATTGGTCCTGTTGCTCCAGTTGCTCCTGTTACTCCTGTTGCACCTGTTGGTCCTGTTGGTCCTGTTACTCCCGTTGCTCCTGTTACTCCTGTTGGCCCTATTGGTCCTGTTGCTCCAGTTGCTCCTGTTACTCCTGTTGGTCCTGTTGGTCCTGTTGGTCCTGTTGGTCCTATTGGTCCTTGTGGTCCTATTGGTCCTTGTGCTCCAGTTGCTCCTGTTACTCCTGTTGGTCCTGTTACTCCCGTTGCTCCTGTTACTCCTGTTGGCCCTATTGGTCCTGTTGCTCCTGTTGCACCTGTTGGTCCTGTTGGTCCTGTTGGTCCTGTTGGTCCTATCAATCCTGTTGGTCCTGTTGGCCCTGTTGGTCCTGTTGCTCCTATTGGTCCTTGTGGTCCTATTGGTCCTTGTGGTCCTACTGCTCCGGTTGGTCCGGTTGCTCCTGTTGGTCCTGCCGGTCCTGTTGCTCCTGCTGGCCCTGTTGCTCCTGTTGGCCCTGTTGCTCCTGTTGCCCCTGTTGCTCCGGTTGCTCCTGTTGGTCCGGTTCGTCCTGTTCGTCCTGTTGGTCCTGTTGGTCCGGTTGGTCCAGTTGGTCCTGTTGGTCCGGTTGGACATTTGTGCTTACAATCACAACAATTACAACAATTACAGCAACATTCATTTATTATTTTAATGCACTCATCATCATAATTAGATCTTTCAGTGCAACATCTATCTTCACTTCTTCTTCTATCTCTATTGCTATAATACATAATACACTCTCCTGTAAATTTTAATATTTAATAAAGCATTCTTAACAGAAAAGAGTCTACTCTTTACATATTATGCATAAGCTTATAAAATGGAACCGCATTTTATTCTTATTACCTAATGAATCTAAAATTACTTCCTTCAATCCTAAATTACTATTTATTTCTTATTAAAATTTTTTAGTATATTGTTATAATAAATTAAGGGAAGAGATATTAAATACCCCTTCCCTTATAAATATGTATAACAAACTTACTTAGTGAATCTTTTAACTATATTCTCATATAACTTGTTATCACTTTAATATAAACTTAAATACAGATTAATTTATAATATATTACTTATAAAATTCTTGTGTTGCATAAACCTTATCTCCAGACTTATAAACACCTACACCAATTCCTGTGAAATTCTTTGACAATATATTTTGTCTATGTCCTGGTGAATTCATCCAATTAGTCATAAATTGATCTGCTAAGGCATTAGCATTAGACTCTCCGCCAATATATGCAATATTTTCTCCCCAAGCTTTATAGCTTACTCCATCATTTTTCATTTTTGCAGTTATAAGATTTCCTTGTGGGTCTTTATGATCGAAATATCCTCTATCTCCCATATCTTGAGATTTTATTCTAGCATATTTTTCCATAGTTTTATTGTATGATAAAGTAGGAACTCCTGCTTTTGATCTCTCTGAATTAACTTTTTCAAATATTTTTTGTTCTACTTGAGCCATAAATTTCTCATTAGCTGTTGATACTTGTCCATTTTTATCGCCTGAAGTATTTTTTTTATCTGTATTTGCATTTGTATTTCTATTATCTGTATTTAGATTTTCTTTCTTCGTAGTAGTATTAGAAACTTTTTTCTTCTCTACATTTTTACTATCTTGCAACTTACAGTTTTGTGTATAATTTGAAACTTGTTTATCAGTATAAGCACCCTTATTTGAATTTTCTTTTACTACTTTTACATTTTGTGAGCTACTTAATTCTGTAGCTTTAACTTTGCTATCACTATTAATATGAACATTTTTATCTGGATTTCCCTTTGTTGATTCTACTTGCGCAACTTCATTTTTTGCATCTTGTCCACTCGCTGCAAAAACGCTTGCACCAGCACCTCCTAATAATGTAGCTGTTACTAATATAGCAATTAGTTTATTTTTCATCTGTACCACTCCTTTTTATTTTTTCGGATTCTTACTTTAAATCCAATATCTTATTAGTTAAAGTACTTTTTACTTTTTCTACTGCTAACACTTAAAGTTATAACATATTTTTGTTATCTTATTCATGGTAGATCATTGCTATTCATTGATATATACTACTTTACGTCAAAATTTATCCTTTTTTTCCAACCTTAAAATTTGTACACTTTGGCTCTATAGCTGCCCCCTAATAACTTTTCCAGTATATTCTATGGATATAATTACTATGATAATTTTAAATGTTTTTTCTTGATTTTTAATATTTTTAAGTTCTAAATAAAAAAAGCGCTAATTTGTTAATTAGCGCTTAACTAAGCTTATCTTTATAATTATTATCAAACTTTAATACTTATTCTTTTAGTATAGACCAAAAACTCAATACTCTTTCTTCTTCAAATCCTCTTTTCTTATACATCTTATAGGCTATTTCATTTATTCCAATAACTACTAAATATATTTTTTCTATATTTTTCTTTTCTAAAAAATCTATAGCAGTCTCTAACAATTGTTTTCCATATCCTATTCCCCTATATTCATTACTTAATCCAATATCAAAGGTGCCTTCATTACCATCAATCGTAACATTTAGTACTCCTAAATTTTCGTCTTCACTTGAAACTATAAAATAATAATTCCTTTGATAGTTATCATTTAAAAATTCATTTAATTCATTTTCATCTAATGAGGCTCCATGTGGCATATTATTAAACGCATTATTATAAAGTCTCATATATTCAAACTTATTTTCTTCATTAAGATTTTCAATATGAAGTATTTTATTTCTTTTCTTCCTATCTTTTAAATACATTATTTTAGCTTCATAATCTACATCAAAATTTAATTCATTCAATAATTCTAGAGTTTCTTTTTTTCTAAACCCTAGCAATATCTTTGTAGCTCCATATTCCTCACATTTATTGTATAGTTTATTTATTAGTTCTCTTATTATATCTTTTTTATAATCTACTTCATCTAATACATCTAAGAAATGTATATACGCTATTCCATGTAATGGTATTTCTTGCAATACACATCTTCCTATTCCTACTACAGAATTATTATTAAATACTATAATAACTCCATTTCCATAATCATAAATTTTATTGTTAAACATTTTCTCCATTTCAGAAAAAGAAGTATTACAATCTTTTCTATCTATAAATAAAAGAACTTTATCTTTTTCATAATCATTTAACTCTCTAAAACTCTTAACAACCATATAAATCCTCCAATCTTTATATTATTAATTATGTAAAATTATAATATAAATATTATAATTAAGTCATTTTAAAATATCTATTATATAAATTGAAACTAACATATCTTTGACTTTATTATGTTTAAATAACTAATAAAGTCTCCATAACTTATTTAGAAAAATATTCCACTTAATTATATCATAAAATATACTTTTCTTATCCTCATTATAAAAAAACTAAGCCTAAAGTTAGGATTAACCCCTTTCTCTAGACTTAGTCTAATCTATATTTATTAAATATTAAATGTAAAATACAATATTTTATATATCTTTTCTCTAGTTGCTATTTTATCTGTGTAATATTCCTTAGCGTAAGCTTTTATATCCAGTTTATCATCCTTATCTATACCATTTCTAATAACCCAGTTTCCTACTTGATCTTCTAAAGTATCTCCATTTGATTTTGATAGATAATATGTTCCAAGTTTTATATTTATATCATCTTGTGCTATCTTCTCCTTCTTAAAATCTTTATATCCAATTTCCTTTGAAAGTTCTGCTCCTGTACTATCTGTTAACTTCATTAAACCACATGCTTTTCCCTCTTTGTACTCTATAGGATCAAAATTCGTCTCAAAATTTATTACTGCTGCTACTAATGCTGGGTCTACTTTATATTCTTTTGCATGCTTAATTATTATTTCTTTATCTTTTATTGGAAATATAGTTTCTCTAACTATAAAGCCACCCCCTATAGTTATCACTAATAAAACTATTAATATACCCATTATTTTTCTTATCATAAGTTCCTCCACATCCATTATTAATTTTATATTTTTTATCTTATATTGCTTAGTATTTTATCAATTCTATTTTCTTTTCCACTTTTCAATATGACTAATCTATATATACAATTCCCATGCTCCAACGATCATAATTAAATAACATATTCCAAAATCTCATTTGTTTTTCTTTATTTTCTTTAAACTCTCTCTTATTTTTCATATTCTATTCCTCCTATAAGCTAGGTCCTACCCCATTAAATCCTTCTGTATATTTTTTTACTTGTACAATTGATACAAATTCTGTCTCTACTTCTTTATTGTATCTTTCCAATGCATTTATAACTTGTTTTTGTCTCTTCTTTGCAAGTCCATTATCCCTACTTAATGCATATAAACTAGGTGCTTGAGGTAATCCTGCTAAAAGTGTAGCCTCATCAAAGCTTAAGCTATTAGCATCTTTTCCAAAATAACCTTTTGCTGCTTCACCTATTCCAACATATCCATCTCCAAATGATATTGAATTTACGTATAATTCCAAAATTTCATCTTTTGTGTATTGCCTTTCTAATTGTATTGCAAAAAGTGATTCTTTAAATTTTCTTTTAAAACTTCTTTCATTTGATAAATAAAGATTTTTAGCTAATTGTTGAGTTATAGTGCTTCCACCTTCTACTACTTTTCTAGCTTTTATATTATTTAAAGTTGCTCTTGCAATTGAAATGAAGTCAAGAGCTCCATGATTATAAAATCTATGATCTTCAATAGCTATCATTGATTTTAGAAATTTCTTATCTATGTTTTCTATTTTTACGTAATTTTTATTTTCTCTAACCATATTAACTCTCGCCTCCATTGATTTATTATTTATTATTAAATTTTGATTACAATATCCTAATGCTATAATTAATAAAAACATTAAAGTCATAATTCCAAAAAGCATACATCTCCCATTTATAATAAAGTGTCTCATAAAACATCTCCCCTTAAATCTGCTTGCTTGTTGCTTTCTATGTTCTTATTATAGGTTCTATAAGATAAATCTCATATTTAACTTCATTACTTTATCCTTTCATTTATGTAAGAAAAAAAGAGACATCAAAATTGATGCCTCTAAAAGTCTTTAACTTACTTATTATATTTTTATTTTTTCTAGTCTATTAGTACCAAATCCTCTTAATACTCTATATAAAACAACATTAACTATAAGTAATATTATTAGTATTATAGCTAGATATATATTTACATTACTTATACTAAACCAATAATAAATAAATGAAGGTATCGCAATACTTAATCCCCCTATTAATATGGCTATAATCACTGAAATACTTCTTTTTACAACAACTACTTCCGAAGTCCATATCATCATTGGAAATATAAGATTCACTATAAGTCCCATTTGAGATATATAAAATGAAACTAATATTGGTATTACAAATAACCAAATACTCTCCATAATAGTTAGATTTAAAGCAAGTATAAGTATTGGTGTACCTATTAAAATTGGAACTATTGTTATTGCCAGATTTAAATATATCTTAGATTTAAATATATCAAGAGTTTCTATAGGTAATGATTTTAAAATCCAAAAGTTTTCTCCTTCTAAAGATATAGAAGATGATGTTGTGTTAGATAATGCAACAAATAAAGATGTCGTAACTATCAATACTAATGGAATTAATTCTTTTGTTGTATTAATCTCAAAAATCATTCCTATAAAGCCATCTCCTACAAATAATATTCCTATTGCCATTATTAGATATAAAAACATTCCTATTGATGTGTTTAATATAACTATAGGCTTTGATATATATCTAATTACCTCTTTATTAAATAGTGTTCTTACCACACCATACTCTTTTAGTTCTTTCATTTTAAAGTTATTCTTTTTATAACTTTCTAAAAGATTTGAGTTTATTTTTACAAATACTTTATTTAATAAAATAACAAATAATATAAATATTCCAACTGATATAGCACTAAATTTTAAGACTCCAGCAAAATTCATATTTACTATCCCATCTATATAATACTTTACAGGTGGATATATTTTATTTAGAAGTTCATTTACATTTGTTGCATTCTTAGTTATATAACTTATTATAGATTCCATATTTGAAGATAATAAAAGTATCCCTGGAACTACAATAAATACTGATATTATAGAAAAAATATTTTTACGCCTTACTTTTGATGAAATATAAGTGAGTATAAATCCAAATATACTAGCAATGGCTATTGGAATTAGCGGAATAAAAAGATACATTATAACAGCATTTAAAATCATAATAAATGTAAATTTAGTATTTATAAAATATGCTACTAAAGCTGGTATTAGTGAAATTGTCATAAATGCATAATTTACTAATATTAAATTAATAAGCTTTACAGATAATATTATCCATGGTTTTATAGGAAGTGATATTAGCATATCATAGTCTTTTATTCCAAATATTAATCCTGGCGCTTTATATATTGATGTCCCAAATATTATGAATACTGACATTATAAATCCTTGAGCTACTATAATATCTAACATATTCATACTCTTTAGAGGATCCACCATAAAATTAAAATACATAAAAACTGTTACCCCAAAAGATCCTATCGCAATTATCATTAATATTATAAAAGCTAAAGTTTTATAAAACTTTTTCTTATCCTCTCTATTTAATATAGAATTAAGCTGATAAGAATTTATTAAATCATATTTTAAAAGAGTACCTAAATTATTCATTATCAATCAACTCCATAAATAAATCTTCTAAAGAACTATCGCCTTTAACCTTGTCTATATCTCCCTTTGCTACAATTTGTCCATCTTTGATTATAGCAATCTTATTACATAATTTTTCTGCCACTTCTAATACATGTGTTGAGAAAAATATTGCTCCACCATCTTTACATATCTCCTTCATTATTTGCTTTAATATATGAGATGCCTTTGGATCTAAGCCAACAAAAGGTTCATCTAATACAAGTAACTTTGGTTTATGAATAAGTGCAGATATAATAGCAAGCTTTTGCTTCATTCCATGTGAATATGATGATATTAAATCTCCTAAAGATTTTGTAATCTCAAAAGTATCTGCATATAGAGCTATAAGTTTTTCTCGTTCTTTTTTAGGAACTTTATATATATCTCCAATAAAATTTAAATACTGTATTCCTGTAAGTGAATTATAAATATCTGGATTATCTGGTATATATGCAATCTTCTTTTTGCATTCAATTGGATTTTCTTTAATTGATATACCATCTATAAGTATCTCTCCCTCTTCGAAATCAAGTATACCAACAACTGATTTTATAGTCGTTGTCTTTCCTGCACCATTATGACCAATAAATCCAAATATATCCCCATCCTTTATTTCTAAAGATACACCTTTAACTGCTGGTTTATCACTTTTATAATATTTATAAAAATTTTTTATAGTTAACATATATAAATCCCCCTCTATATATTCTATTTGTTATATATAATATATAACAAATAGAATATATGTGTCAATCTCTTTTAATTTATATAATTATTATATGCTCAGTTTCTTATTAATTTGGTTATAAATATTTATATAAAATTTAACATTTTAACTAAATAAATCTAAAAGGTTAATTTAGTTAATAAATATTTAAATTTCGATTAATATATATACAACTTTTTAAATTTATTGATTTATAAAGTTATAATTAAATAGGATGTAAATATTCTATTAACATTAAATAAATTACTAACTTTATTATTAATCAAAAATTTAATATATTTGTATGGGGTGGGATTCTATGGGTAAGTATAAAAAATTACTAATTTTATTTTTTTTATGCATCTTATTTATTATCTGTATTGTGTTTGGGTTCAATATAATAATTAAAGAAACTAAAAAAAATAAAATTAGTCAAATATCAGAATTTATAAACATTTCTGATGAAAATAAAAAATCTGACTTACAAGAAATTGCAGAATTTACTTATGAAGAGGTTGAGGAATTAGATAATATTCAATTCCTAGAGAGTACTGTTGATAATAAAAGTAATTTAAAAATAAGTATAACTTACAAAGATAAAGCTTTAAAGTTTGATAGGGTTTTTTCATTCAAACAAATAATTAATGAAGTACTAAAAGATGATTACTCTGATATAGTTATTGTTATGTCTCAAGAGCTTCCATCAAAATCAGAAATGAGATTTGTCTATAATCACGGAAAATGGCAATAATCTTTTATGATATCATTAATGTAATTGTTTAAAAATAACCTATTTAACTTAGAAAATTTAAATAGGTTATTTTTATTATATACTTTATTTAATTTTAAAAATAAATACTAATTACCTGCACTTTCATATATTGATATACCTTTAAGCCAAATAAAATATGCTACTGTTATAGTTATTACTCCTACAATTAATGTCATTATTACTCCAAAGAAGAAACTTTCTTTTCCAAGTAAGTATGCACCTGGATAAAATCCAGTAAAAGCAAATGGTATTATAAAGGTTAAAAGATTCTTTATTGCATTTGGATATATAGTAACTGGATACTTTGCAAAACCGCTTAATTCGTAAGCCATTTGTACATGTCTAAAACTTGTCTTAGTCCAAAAAGCTATTGATGCTGATGCAAGTTTTATTCCTGTATATATAAGTGTTCCTCCAATTGTAGCTATTATAAATCCTATTATTAATATAGGCGTTATTGTAACTCCTAATTTTATTCCACTAAGTATAACTAATATAAATCCAACAACTAATTCTCCAAATCCTTCTGGTTGAAATCTTTCTGCAATTACTTGAAATAACGGATTTAATGGTCTTAGCAAGTATCTATCAAACTCTCCTCTGACAATTGAATTTCCGCTAAATATCCAAAGATAGTCTGTAAATATATGATCTATTCCTCTTGGAATTTGTGAAAATCCATATATAAATATAATTTCATAAAAGCTCCAGCCTTTTAATGATTGAATATTATCAAATATAAGGTTTATAAATATTATTGAAGTTCCTTGAATTAGAAAGAATCCAATCATTCCATATATAAAATCCTCTTTATATTCCATTAAAGTCTTTATATATTGTTTTAGAAACTTAAAATATATTTTTAAATATCTTTTCATATACTAACCTCCTTGAATGCTCAATTTATTAATAACTTTATTCCACATTAATCTTGATAATACTTTTAGTACAAAAATCCAAAATAATTGCAGCAATAAACACTTTATTATTTCATTAGAAGGTAGTTTATTTAGATATATCATAGCTGGAGTATATATTATAGAGCTAAAAGGTAAAAAATTAAAAAGCTTTTGTATTATATCTGGAAAAAAAGACAATGGTATCAATGCACCTGAAACTAGCATGACAATAGCTTGTGCTATTTGATTAATTCCCCAAAGGCTATAAAATTTAAAAACTAGTAGTCCAAATATATAACTGTAATAAATATTTATCATAGTTCCTAAAACTATACTTAACAGAAATAACATTATAGATGTTGATGTAATACTTAGCCCAATATTAATTCTATAAATTGTTATACCAATAGCTGCTGGCATAAATAAAAATATAAAATTAAAAATAAATTGACCAATTCCTATGAAAATAAGTCTCTTTTCATAATTTATAGGTTTTATTAAATTCATTGCAATAGATCCATCTCTAACTTCACTTGAAATAATATAGCTTATATCATTTGATGTTGCAATGACAATAACAAATGAAATCATAATATAAATAACCATATCATTTAATGTAAATCCATTCATTATTCCATCTTGAGAACTACTATAAATAGCTTTCCATAGATAATATGTAACTATAACCATTATGACTTGTCCTATAATTCCCATAAATATATTAGCTTTATATGCAAAGTATTTTTTTATTTCACTTTTTGAAAAAGAGCTATATATTTTAAACCCTTTAATAAGATTCATTCCTATACCCCCTTTTTATATATTTTTTTGATTATATCTTCTATACTAGTCTCCTTTAATGAAAAATCTAATATATCAATTTTTTGCATCACTTTATAAATTACTTCTGATGAAGTTACTTTGTTTTTATTAAATTTAATTATCAATCTTCCATCATATATATATTCTTCTATATCATTAATATTAAATTCTTCCTTTAAATTAAGATTAGCCTTTATATCCCCTTTTATTTGAGCTTCTAATGTAATCATATATCCAAAGCTATTTTTTATATCTTTTAAACTTCCATCATATATCTTCTTCCCATTATCAATAATTATAATTCTTTCACAAAGTTCTTCTATATCACTTAAATCATGAGTAGTTAATATAATTGTTGTATTAAATTCTCTATTTATTTTCTTAATAGCTTCTCTAACCTTATCTTTAACTACAACATCAAGCCCAATTGTTGGTTCATCTAAATAAAGAATTTTTGGACTATGAATAAGTGACGCTGCAAGGTCTGCTCTCATTCTTTGGCCAAGTGATAATGTTCTTACAGGATTATTCATAAATTCTTCTAATCCTAAAACTTCATTTAAAAATCCCATGTTCTTATTGAATAAATTATCCTCGACAGAATAAATATCTTTAAGTATCGTAAAAGTTTCCGTTAGAGGCAAGTCCCACCACAGTTGTGTCCTTTGTCCAAATACTACGCCTATATCCTTTGCATTCTTTTCTCTATCTTTATAAGGAACTATTCCATTAACTTCTATAGTTCCAGATGATGGAGTAAGTATCCCTGTCATCATTTTTATTGTAGTAGATTTTCCTGCTCCATTGGATCCAATATATCCAACCACTTCCCCCTCTTCTATTTCAAATGAGATATTTGATACTGCTTTTTTGATATCATATTCATTAGAAAATAATGATTTTAATGCGCCTTTAAAACCTGGATCTTTTTTTCTAATCTTAAAATCTTTAGTTAAATCTTGAACTTTAATCAATTAAATTCCCCCTTTTAGAAACGTTTCCAAAAATAAAATCTCTTAATACCAATTTATCTTTAGTTTTAATAATATCACTAAACTACATAATTTACAATATTGGTAATTATTGACTCACTATTAATAATTACCAATATTAGGCTTTATAAAAATACTCTATCACTACAAAATTTTCATAGAGTATTTTTATATTCTATATCTCTTTTAAATTATCAATTATATCTTCTATACTTCTACCAACATTTTTTTCAAAAGCATCATAGAACTCCATATATTTAGAGTCATTTAATATCTTCATTATTATGTCTATGCCCTTTTCTTTTACTATCTCCTTAATTACTAAGTAGCTTTGTCCATAAACATTGTAACCATCATTTATCATATTAGATATTTCTTCATTACTATTACCTAAATTTCTAAAGTCAACTTTTTTATCTATATCAACTACATATATAAGTTCTCCCTCATTGTGAATCATTGAAGTATATTCAGCTACTCCCTCTTCAAACCATGTTGGAATATTATATTTATTTATATCATTTTCCTTGCAATAGTAATTAACTATATGATGTGCATATTCATGAATTATATTACGTCCCTTGATACTACCTTTATACATATAAATAGTATCATTTAAATATATTGCAGCAACATCATTAATATTAATTTTCAAAGCTTCCATAAACTCATCTTCGCTATTAAATATTACAATATCTACTTTATATTCATCATTTATATCAAATACTGTAGATGTATCTTCCCTTGCTTGCTTTAACCATTTTTCTATAATGTCTTTATTTTCATTATTTATATTTTTTTCATAGTACTCTGATCCATTTTCTAATTCAAGGCTTTCCATGCCCCTCGTAACCTTAATATTCACAATTTTTTTAACTACATTCTCTTCTGCAAAAGCCTTAACACTATTAATTGTTGGCAAGTTTAAGGTTACTACTCCTAAAATAATCGCAAGAACTATAAGCACAAAATTTTTTAATATATTTCTAAACTTTTTTCCCCACCCCATATGCTTAATCCCCTCTGTATATATCTTATAACAATTATATCACATAAAAGGAATTATATTACATTTAATGTTTTTAAAATTATTATTTTAATAATTAACAAAAATAGTCTAAGATTTATAAATCTTAGACTATGTTAATTAACTCTCTATGTTAGTTTGTTTTCTTGAATTCATTATGCGCTTAGAAGAAATAACCCCTATAACCAATATAGCTATTGGTATTAAAAACTCAATTGAAAAAGGATTAGTGAAGCTCTTTCCAAGCATTGAATAACACATAGTTTCTGGAACAACTCCTAGAAGTGATGCTAAAATGAAATCTTTATATTTTATTTTAGTAAACCCACAAGCATAACTTAATGGATCATAAGGAAGTATCGGTGGTAATCTTAATAGAAATAAAATTTTAAATCCGTTTTTTTCTATATTATTATCTAATTTAATAAATTTATTTCCTATAATCCCTTCAACAAAATCTCTCCCTAATAATCTTGAAACATAAAAAGCAATAGTTCCTGATACTAAGAAACCGGTCATTGTAAGTAAAAAACCTTTTATCGGCCCAAATAATGTTCCACCTACTATAGCTATTATATTTGTTGGAATAATTATAAAAAATGGTTTTATAGTATAAAATAACACATATACTATTGCCGAAAAAGTTCCCTTCTCCTCAATAAATATTGATATCTTTTCCATATCAATATTTTTAATTGCATCCCAATTTTTAACTAACGTAAATATACATATTGATATTAGCGCTAAAAAAACAACAAACTTTACCCTACATAAATTCTTATTTTTCCCCATGTATTTCCCCTTGCTAAAATTAATTTTCATTTATATCCCCTTGTGTATTAAACGTAACATAAAAATATATGTGTGTAAAGTAATGCAAATACTTATTAATAATTTAATTATATAATATTCAGATAATTATAAGAATTAAAAAAATAGTAGTATATATCTATTACTATATATACTACTATCTTTATATTATTTCTAATTATTAAATACTTTTTTAGCTATTTCTACAGATTGTTTAGCATCCTTTGCATAAAAATCTGCACCCATTTTTTCTGAATAATCCGTTGTTACAACTGCTCCACCAACAAATATTTTGCCTTTAAAACCTGCCTTTTTTAAGGCTACAATCGTCTCTTCCATCGATACTATAGTAGTTGTCATTAATGCACTAAGCCCTACAAGTTTTATATTATTTTCTGTAGCTTCTTTTACTACTTTCTCTATTGGAACATCTTTCCCAAGGTCTAATATGTCATATCCATAGTTTTCCAATATAACTTTAACTATATTTTTCCCTATATCATGAATATCACCTTTTACAGTAGCCAGTATAATCTTTCCTTTGCTTACATCTCCTTTATCTAATTTAACTAATCTATCTTTAATTAAATCAAAAGATATCTTAACTGTTTCTGCAGCTTGTATAAGTTGTGGCAAAAATATTTCTCCTTTTTCATACTTTTCACCTACTTTATCAAGGGCGGGTATTAAATCTTCATTTACTATTTGAAGTTCTGTCTTTTCTTCTAATAATCTTTCTGTTATTTTCCTTGTACTGTTTTTCAATCCTTGAAATATTGATTTTTCTAAAGATTCTTCGTTATCATCTAGTTGTTTAGAATGATTTATATTTAAATCTATTTTTTTAGATATTAATACTTTCTCTACTTTTTTATCTCCATAAGTTTCTATATATCTTTTAGCTCCACGGTCATTATTATTTAACACTTTAAAGGAATCTATAACGTTCATCATCCCTTCTTTATTAGGATTTATAATTGGAAGATCTAATCCAGCCCCTAAAGCTAAGGCTAGAAATGTTTCATTTATAAGCTCTCTATTTGGTAATCCAAAGGATATATTTGAGACCCCAAGAAGAGTTTTAACTCCTAACCTCTCCTTAACCATTCTTAAAGCTTTTAATGTATCCATAACTTCTTCTTGTTGAGCTGAAACAGTTAAAGCTAAGCAATCTATATATACATCCTCTTTTTTTATTCCATATTCAATGGCTCTATTAACTATTTTTTCTGCTATTTTAAATCTTGATTCAGGGTCTTTAGGTATACCATTGTTATCAAGTGTTAATCCAACTACTGCGGCTCCATATTTCTTCACTAGAGGAAGAATATTATCTAATACCTCATCCTCTCCACTTACTGAATTTACTATTGGTTTACCATTATATACTCTTAGACCTTTTTCAATTACATTCTTTTTTCCTGAATCAATTTGAAGCGGAACATCAACAATACTTTGTAACTCCTTTATTGCACTTTCCATTAATGACTCTTCATCTA
Organism: Clostridium sardiniense; assembly: GCF_016907995.1. Lineage (GTDB taxonomy): Bacteria > Bacillota > Clostridia > Clostridiales > Clostridiaceae > Clostridium > Clostridium sardiniense. The sequence continues at coordinate 22,271 of NZ_JAFBDA010000007.1, forward strand.
TCTCTGGAAGACCAACATTAACATCTAGTATTTCTGCCCCTCCTTCTATTTGTTCTATTGCTTGTCTTAATATATAATCCATATCTTTATCTATAATAGCTTTTTTAAATCTCTTTTTACCTGTTGGGTTTATTCTTTCTCCAACTACTCTTACCTCATTAATCTCTACTACTTTATAAGGTGATGCTACTGCATATTTTATTACTTTTCTTCTATTTACCTTACGTTTATCTTTAGCTATTTTACTAAGTTCTTCTATAAAGCTAGGAGTTGTACCACAGCATCCGCCTATAATTGAGACTCCCATATCTACTAATTCTCTAACTGAATTTGAAAACCCTTTCTCTGTTATATCATAAACAGCTTTTCTTTCTATAATATTTGGAAGTCCTGCATTAGGTTGTACAATTACAGGTAGATTAGTATTATTAATTATATTTTTTACAATATTATTAAGTTCGCTTGGTTCAAGAGAGCAATTAACTCCAACAGCATCTACCCCTAATCCTTCTAGTGTAATTGCCATACTCTCTGGGATGCATCCTGTAAAGGTTCTTCCATCCTCTTCAAATGTCATGGTTGCAAATATAGGAATATCGCAACTTTCCTTCGCTGCAATTATTGCCGCTTTCATCTCATACAAATCAGTCATAGTCTCAATAAGAATTATGTCTACTCCACTATCTACTCCAGCTTTAATTTGTCTTTTAAAAATATTAATAGCCTTATCAAAACTTAAAGTTCCCATAGGTTCTAATAATTCTCCAATTGGCCCTATATCAAGAGCAATATAGCACTCTTTATTCCCTCTTGCTTTTTTAGCTAAATCAACTCCAGATTTTATTATTTCTTCTACAGAAAATTTCGTATTTTTTAATTTAAGCTCATTTGCCCCAAATGTGTTTGTTGTTATAATCTTTGCTCCAGAATTTATATAATCTTTATGTATCTTTATTATTTCTTCTCTATGGGTTATATTAAATATTTCTGGATTTTCTCCAAGTTTTAAGCCTAAGTTTTGAAGCATTGTCCCCATAGCTCCATCAAAAACTAAAATATTATCTTTAATATACTCTCTTACATTCAAAATCTATTCCCTCTTTTCTATATACACATCTATCATAATTATTACAATTTATACAACTCTTCTTTTCCTTTTTTCCACTATATTTTTTTATACCTAAAATAGCAGTTACTGATTTCCTTGGAAATAAAACCATATGTTCTGAAACCTTGACTCCTATTCTTCTTTCACAATTTAATACATTTATAAAATCCCTTTGTATACTTAAATCTAAATCTCCATATCCTGGACTATATCTAAATGTTAGCTCCTCACCTTCATTTACATACTTAGATTTTATCTCTTCTTCTACTAAATCACAAACTTCTTCAACACCTGTAGTTGCACAAGCATCAAATATTAATCCCTTTGTTAAGTCTACTTTTTCATAAAATCTTATCCGTCTCTCTACATCATTTCCAAGGGTCACAGCCATCAGCACACACCTATCACAGTCTTTTAATAAATTATATATATCTATTCCTTCTAAAAGCAAGCTAGTACCTATAAGTTCAATTTTATTTTCTCTTTTCTTAAGATTATACTCTTCATAAATAAATTTAGGTGTAAAGAAATCTCTACACTCTTTCTTTACACCCGAAATTTTATTCATAATATTTTTGGGCTTCTCTTGCCCTCTATATCCTAAGTATCTTAAAATTTCTGATTCCTGAAGAGTAATCTCTCTCCCACTACTCTCCATATATATTAAGTGAGAATCCTTTGCTAATTACATCTTTTGCATATTCCTTTGCTCCAAAAAGAGAAATATCTTTATAATTTCCACATTGAACTTCATTACTTGCTGGTATATCCTCTGATTTTAATAAATTTCTAAGAACTGTCTCAACTGCTGCTTTTATTTCTATAGGATCTTTATCACCCCAAGTACTTAAATAAAATCCTGTTCTACATCCCATTGGGGATATATCAATAACTCCATCTAAATTTTCTCTAATATTATAAGCCAGGTGATGCTCTAGTGCATGCATAGCTGCTGTTCCAAAAGCCTCCTTATTCGGTTGCAGGAATCTTATATCAAACTTGCTTATCTTATCACCATGTCCTCCTTCGTATACACAACATTTTCTTATAAATGGTGCCTTTACCTTAGTGTGGTCTAGTTCAAAACTTTCTACTTTTTTCATACATTTGCCTCCTAATTATTAATTGTTTTAATGACTGTCTTAATATTTTCTTTAATCCTTTTTGCAACATAAGGATTATTCATTGTATAAAGATGAATGCCCTGAGCTCCACTAGAAGCTAAATCTATAATTTGTTCAACTGCATATGCAATACCTGCTTCTTTTAAAGCTTCTGGACTATATTCATACTTATTCATTATTTTTGAAAATTTATGCGGAATTTTTGCACCGCATAATTCTGTTATTCTCTCTATCTGCCTTTTATTTATTACTGGCATAATTCCAGCTTGAATTGGAGTTTTTATTCCATTTTTATTTATCTTATCTAAGAAATCATAATAAATATTGTTATCAAAAAACAGCTGAGAAATAAAGCTTGATGTACCTGAATCTATCTTTCTTTTCATATTATCTATTTCCATATCTATTGATTTATTTTCTATATGGCCTTCTGGATAACATGCTGAAATTATATTAAATCTTTTCTTTTTTTCTATATAACTTATGAGCTCACTTGCATAATTGAAGTCTTTTCTAGAGTCACCATTATCATCACCTCTTAATGCAAGTATGTTACTAACGTCTTCAAGTTCTAATCTCTCTGTTATCTTATCTATATCATCTTTCTTAGAAGATATGCATGTTAAATGTGCTAAAGGTTCTATATTATACACATTTTTTATAAGTGATGATATCTCTGTAGTTTTGTTATTTATTAGACTACCACCTGCCCCATAGGTTACACTAATAAAATCCGGTTTTAAATCTGAAAGCTCATTTAAAGCTCTATATATACTTTTAACTGGTGAATTATTCTTTGGAGGAAATACCTCAAAAGAAAATACTAAATTTCTTTTATGAAAAATCTCCTTAATATTCATAATGCCCCCTTATTTATATCCTAAACTTTGAAATATAAAAAAGTCCTAGGATATTACACCTAAGACTTTAATCTTAAACTCATATCCTTATCTATCTGGAATTAGCACCACATATTATAACAAATTTATATATAAAAACCCCTAATAAATTATTGTTATACATAGGTTGCTGGGTTTCATAGGGCCAGTCCCTCCACCACTCTTGATAAGTATATATTCTATTTTGTATAATTATACATTAAAAATACTTTTTTGTAAATATATTCTAATTTTTATCTTTCATATTTTCAAAGTATTCTTCTTTAAATAGAGCCATCAATATCTCATCATGATATTTTCCTTCTCTATATATTTCTCTTTTAAGACGACCTTCTTCTTTAAAGCCAAGCTTTTTATAACAAGCAATTGCTCTTGGATTTAATGAAAATGCACCAAGTTTTATTTTTTCCATATTACATTCTTCAAAGATAAATTTGATAAGTACAGATAGAGCATCATACCCATAACCTTTTCCCCAATAATCTTTATCCCCAATCATGATTCCAATTATGCAATTTCTATTTTTAATACTAGTAGAGTTTATGCTACAACCACCTATTATACATCCACTTTCTAAATCTTCAATTGCAAAATCATATGTTTGATCATTATCTCTTCTTTTCTTAACCCACTCTTCTTCTTGCCAAAGTGCTAATGGAAATGAAGTTTCAATATTTAGAAGCCTTTTTACTTCATAATCATTTATAAAGTCATTAAGTTTTGCTATATCATCTTCCTTATGTGCTCTAAGAATTACCTTCTTCCCCTTATACATAAATCTAAGCCCCCTTTTTTATTTTCTAATCATAATAACAAAATATGGTTTATATGTCAATATACTTAATATATTATCTATAATTATTAAATATTGTTTTTATAATTTATGAATCAGTAATACACTAATAATTAAATTTTTATAAAAAAATAAGCATCATTTTTAATATGATGCTTATTTTATGGATGATTGTAAAATAATAGTACTATAGATAAGAATGAACAAACTATGCTTATTCCAACTATAAACTGCACTATTTGTGGTTTTGTTAATCCTTTTTCTTCTAATCTAAAATGCATCTGACTTCTATCTGCCTGATACACTGGTTTTCCTTCATTAAACCTTTTAAATATAACAAATAAGTTATCAAATATAGGTACTGCTAGTGCTAATATTGGTAACAATAAGCTAAGTACAGTAGCTTGCTTAAAGGCACCATCTAATGCAATGATACTTAAAATAAATCCTAAAAAATTTGCACCTGAGTCTCCCATAAATACCTTTGCAGGATATCTATTAAATAATAAGAATCCTCCAATTGCCCCAGCAAGTATGATTGAAGTAGATGCTGAGTAACTTTGTCCTAAAATAATTGCTGCAATGAAGAATGTACCTGAAGAAACTAAAGAAATTCCTCCTGCAAGTCCATCCATTCCGTCTGACCAATTTATTACTGTCGTAACTCCAAATATCCAAGTAATACTCAAAACAAACTGTAAAAAAGTATTAAGCGCTACATAATCCCCTGTAAACGGATTAGTAAAGCCTTTAAATGCAACACCAGCATTAAATATTAATACTGCTGCTAATATTTGAATTATCAGTCTTGGAAGTATTGGAAATTCTTTTCCAACTGATTTGTAGAAATCATCTATTAATCCTATACATACTATTAATAAAGATCCAATGAAGATCCATATACTTTCAGAATTACTTTCACTTCCAACGAAATAATATACTATAAAGAATCCTATAAACATTGCAAGTCCACCGCATAGTGGTGTTACTTTTTTGTGCTTCTTTCTTTCTGTAGGTTTATCAGTAAAACCAATTTTATGCGATAATTTCATTAATATCGGCATTAAAATTACAACCAATATGAAAGAAATCATAAACTCTATAAAATAATCCATATATTCCTTCTCCTAAATTAGGTTAGATTGTTAATTCTATGTAAAAAAAATTATAACCTATAAGAATTATACTATTAATGTAGGTTATTATCAATTATATTACGATAATTTTAATTTACTTTTAATTCTTTACCAAAATCTTGATTTTAAACACTTTTTACATAAACTAATTTATTTTTTAAACTCAAAAATAAATACACCTTAGAAAACCTAAGGTGTATTTTAGAATTAATTATCCTCTTTGCTCTATCATACTCTTGACTTTCATAAGTCTAGTTAAAGCACTTCTTTCATTTTCATCAAGTTTCATTCTTATGTACTTGATTGTCTCTTGAAGTTGAGGAATTGTCATATATTCTAGAGCATTAACTCTTCTTCTTGTTTTCTCTATTTCATCTGCCATAAGCTGACATGACTTTTCTACTTCTGCAAGTTCCAAAAGCTTAGGTAATATTCCATAAAGCTTTGTTATTGCATCATCAAGTTCTGATGATGTATTTGCAAATCCATATGGGAAGATACTACCTTCGTCACCTTCAAGCTGTCTTTTAAAGTTCATAACTGGAACATTAACACTCATTATGTTTTTGTTTCCAACATCTACAGAAATGCTTTCTTTTGGATAAGCAATTGCCTCTTCTAAGAACTCTGAACTCATTACGGCTCTAGCCATAACAAAATCCTTTAATGATCCTTCAAGTTGCCCTTCAACATCTTTTCTTAGATTATTGTTATACTTAACAAGATTAATGAATTGTCTCATTAACTCATCTTGCTTATCTTTTAAAAGCTTATGACCTCTAGTAGCTGTTGTTAATCTCTTTTTCAGCTTTGTGAGCTCCATTCTAGTAGGATTCACATTTAATCTAGCCATAGCCTATTCTTCCTCTCTTGGCATATATTTTTCAAGGTACTCATCTCTAATTCTCTTAAGCTCTGTTCTAGGAAGTAGTGCTAATAACTTCCAACCTAAATCTAGAGTTTCAGTGATTGTTCTATTTGCTTCAAATCCTTGTGAAACATATTCATTTTCAAAAGCTTCTGCAAATTTAGCAAATGCTTTATCAGTATCTGAAAGAGCTGATTCTCCTAAGATTGCTGATAATTCTTTTGCTTGCTTACCTTGAGCATATGCTGAGAATAATTGGTTCATTGTGTCAGCATGGTCTTCTCTTGTCTTTCCTTTACCTATACCTTTATCTTTAAGTCTTGAAAGTGATGGTAAAACATCTATTGGAGGCATAATACCCTTCTTATAAAGTTCTCTTGAAAGTATTATTTGTCCTTCTGTTATATATCCAGTTAAATCTGGAATTGGATGTGTCTTATCCTCTTCAGGCATTGTAAGTATTGGAATTTGAGTTATTGATCCCTCTTTACCTCTAAGTCTTCCTGCTCTTTCATATAATGTTGAAAGGTCAGTATATAGGTATCCTGGATATCCTCTTCTACCTGGAACTTCTTTTCTAGCAGCTGAAACTTCTCTTAGAGCTTCTGCATAGTTTGTTATATCTGTCATTATAACAAGAACGTGCATTCCCTTTTCGTATGCTAAATATTCAGCTGTAGTTAATGCCATTCTTGGAGTAGCTATTCTTTCGATAGCTGGGTCAGAAGCTAAGTTCATAAATAGAACTGATCTATCTATGGCACCTGTTGATTTAAATTCATCAACGAAGAATTGAGCTTCTTCGAAAGTGATACCAATAGCTGCAAATACAACAGCGAATTTTGAATCAGAATTTAAAACTTTCGCTTGTCTTGCGATTTGTGCTGCAAGTTCAGCATGTGGAAGTCCTGATGCTGAAAATACTGGAAGCTTTTGTCCTCTAACTAGAGTGTTAAGTCCATCTATTGCTGATATTCCTGTTTGAATAAATTCTGATGGATAATCTCTAGCAACTGGATTTATAGCTTCTCCATTTATATCAAGTCTTTTTTCTGGTATTATCTTTGGACCATTATCTATTGGTCTTCCCATACCATCAAAGACTCTTCCAAGCATATCTTCTGAAACCCCAAGTTCAAGAGGTCTTCCTAAGAATTTTGCTTTAGTTCCTTTTAAGTTAATTCCTGAAGAACCTTCGAAGATCTGTACCATAGCTTTTGAACCATTAACTTCTAGTACCTTACCTCTTCTTTTTTCTCCATTTTGTAATTCTATTTCAACTAATTCATCGTACTTAACACCTTCAACACCTTCAACAGCCATTAAAGGTCCTACTACTTCTGTAACTGTTCTATATTCTTTAGGCATCTAGAACCCCTCCTTCGCTGATTAATTTGTTCATATCAGATGTTAAATCAACTCCGATTTGATCAATATTAGCTATATCTTCTTCTGATATATACTTAGCTCTAGCTATTCTGTCTCTTATTGCACTCATACCTAAAATCTTATCTAAGTACACTCCAGCTTCTAAAGCTCTATCAGCTTCATGCTTGAATTGAAGTATAAGTTTTAGCATTTTATGTTGCTTTTCTAATGAAGTATATGTATCAACTTCATGGAAAGCATTTTGTTGAAGATAATCTTCTCTTATTGATTTTGCAACTTCAAGCTTTAGTCTATCGCCTTCTGAAAGTGCATCTATACCAACAAGTCTTACAATTTCTTGTAAGTTAGCTTCTTCTTGTAATAAAGCCATAGCCTCTACTCTAAGTTCTGACCAGTCACTTGCTACTTCTTCATCCATCCATTTACCAATTCTATCTGCATATAATGAATATGAGTTTAACCAGTTAATTGATGGGAAGTGTCTTTGATATGCAAGTTGTGCATCTAGTCCCCAGAAAACTTTAACTATTCTTAAAGTTGATTGAGTAACTGGTTCTGAGATATCTCCTCCTGGAGGTGATACTGCACCGATTGCTGTAACTGCCCCTTCTCTTCCTTCTTTTCCAAGACAAACAACTTTACCAGCTCTTTCATAGTAATCTGCAAGTCTTGATCCTAAGTATGCTGGGTAACCTTCGTCACCTGGCATTTCTTCAAGTCTACCTGACATTTCTCTTAAAGCTTCTGCCCATCTTGATGTAGAGTCAGCCATGATAGCTACTGAATATCCCATATCTCTGAAGTACTCAGCTATTGTAATTCCTGTGTATATAGATGCTTCTCTAGCTGCAACTGGCATGTTTGATGTATTAGCTATAAGAACTGTTCTCTTCATTAAGCTTTCACCAGTCTTTGGATCCTTAAGTTCTGGGAACTCATTAAGAACGTCTGTCATTTCATTTCCACGCTCTCCACATCCAACGTAAACAACTATTTCTGCATCTCCCCATTTAGCTACTTGGTGTTGTACTACTGTCTTACCAGCTCCGAATGGTCCTGGTACTGCAGCTGCTCCACCTTTAACAACTGGGAAGAATGTATCTATAACTCTTTGACCTGTTGTAAGAGGTGCTACTGGGTTTAACTTATTTGCATAAGGTCTTCCCTTTCTTACTGGCCATTTTTGCATCATTTTAACTTCTTTGTCTCCATCTTTAGTCTCAACTATGCAAACTATATCTTCTACAGTGAAATTTCCACTTTTTATATCTTTTATTTTACCTGATACTTTGAAAGGAACCATTATTTTATGAACTACTACTGGTGTTTCTTGAACTGTTCCAATAACATCTCCAGCTTCAACTTCATCTCCTACTTTAACTGTAGGTACAAACTCCCAAACCTTTTCTCTATCTAATGATTTAACAGAAACCCCTTTAGTTAAGAAATTTGATCCTGCTGCTTTCATGAAAGCATCAAGAGGTCTTTGTATTCCATCAAACATTGATTCAATAAGTCCTGGTCCAAGTTCAACACTTAGTGGTTCTCCAGTTGTAATAACTGGATCTCCAGGTCCTATTCCTGAAGTTTCTTCATATACCTGTATAGATGCCTTATCGTCTCTCATTTCAATGATTTCTCCGATAAGACCTTTTTCTCCAACTTTACATACGTCAAATATGTTAGCTTCATCCATTCCTTCAGCAACTACTAAAGGTCCTGAAACTTTAATTATTCTTCCGGTCTTCACCATACAAAACCTGCCTTCCTATAAGATATTAACGCCAACAGCTTTTTCTACATTATCGCTGATTCTTTGCATTCCTATATTTAATGATCCTTGATTACTTGGAATTAATATTACAGCTGGAAGTGTAGCTCTATTGTATCTTTCAATAGTTTCTTCTATTTCCTTTGCAACTTGTTCTGTTACAAATATAACTGCGTAATCTTGCATTGCTAATCTATCTACAGTTTTTCTAGCTTCATCAGCTTCTACAACTGGAAATACATCAATTCCTAAAGCTTTAAAAGCTAAAACTGAATCTTTATCTCCAACTACACCGATCTTCTTATACATAAATATCACGCAGCCTTTCTCTGATTACTTCCCCTGAAATATTATTGAGTTTACCAACCATTATAATTCTAATTACTTTGATTTCTGTTTCTTTTGCATAAACGTAAGCTAATATAGGTTCAACTCCAAAAGGAATGAACTTAGCTTCTTTCATCATATCCATAATATAATTATCAACTAACTTTTCTAAAAGGCTTGCTGAATCAGTTTTTGTGTAATCTTCAATACCAATTTTTATAACCTCATTATAATTAGTAAAAGCTAATTTATTAGATATGTTTTCTGGAGCATCATTTAATAAAGCTACTAACGTATCCTCATCTATTGCTCCTCCATTTATGATAACTTCTTGCAGAAAATCTCTATTCTTATTTTGCTTCTTAACTCTTAATAAAGTCTTTAAGTTTGTTAAATCAATTAAAGCACTAACATACTTATCAACGAATCTATCATCTAGTTCTCTAGCAATTTCTCTCATCTCTTCAAACATTGCATTATCTAAAATAATATCAATTTGTTGAGGGTCTTTTGTACCTTCAAAAACTTCCTTAGTCTTTTCTATACCATTTCTCATGGCAGAAGGTAAATCAGCCATATTATTATTATCAATGCTATGCTTTAATAGTGAAAGATTAATTTTTCCAACAGGAATTAACATATCACTTAGATCTTTATTTAGGAATATTCCTTTTAAAAGCACTTTAATGTTATGATAGTCATATTTTATACTCATTATATCTATTAAAGATTTTGATGGTGACGCATCATACATAAGCTCATATACTCTTTTAAGCTCTTTTGAAAGTACTTCTTCATAATCTTCAGCTCTTTTAACACCTGTCATTACATTGGCATACTCAGATTCTTGAAGCACTTTTAGTGCTTCATTTGCAGAATCTCCATCAATCATTCTATCGATTTTAGCTTTATCAAGGAGTCTTGTTTCTAGTACTCTAAGTCTTGGTATAACTTGAGTAAATTCCATTGAATCCATTTACTCTCCTCCTTAATTAAATAAAACATTTGCTACTTCAAATTCTAATTCATCTCTTGATGAGTTAACTAGGTCTTCGAAAGTATTGTTTATTTCTATGCCATCCTTTTCTAAGATAAATCCACCTTTGAAATTTCTTACTTCATTACTTACAGTAAGTTCTCCCTTTTTACCTTTTGACTTTAATTCACTATTTATTTGAACAAGTAGTGTTCCGTCTAGTACTGATTTACCTTTTTCATTTAAAATAATTTTTTCATCCCCAGCTATATCTGAGCTTAATATCATATCTTTAATGAACTTTTTCATGTCATCATCAGACATTTTACATAATTCTTCTATACTTTGCTCAAAAACTGAATCTATTATAGATTGTTTCGCTGCAAGTTTTTCATTTCTTGCCTTAAGTTCTGCGCTTGAAACAATTCTTTCATGTCTTGTTTTAGCTTCCATCTTTGCTTTTTCTACCATTACTTCTTCTTCTGATTTAGCAATAGCTTCCTTTTTAGCAATTATCTTAGCCTTTTCTTCATTTGCAGCCTTAAGAATATTATCCTTTCTCTCTTCCGCATCTTTTAAGATTTTAGAAGTAAGATTATTTACGTTTGACATAACTTCACTTCCTCAATATTAAATCTTAAATACTAATAAAATTGAAACAACGAATCCTAATAATGCATAAGTTTCAACCATCGCTGCAAAGATAATACCTTTTGTAGTTTGTTCTGGTTTTTTAGCTAATATTTGAACACCAGCTGCAGCTGTCTTACCTTGAGCTATACCTGACCATAATCCTGCTATACCAACTGGTAAACATGCAAGTAATAAGTATAAACCGTTTTGGAATGTCATTTCAGGTGTAACTTTTAAGAAAACTAATAACCCAATAACGAAACCGTATAATCCTTGTGTACCTGGTAATAATTGAAGTACTAACGCCTTACCAAACTTTTCTGGTTGTTCTGTCATTAATGAAGCTGCTGATTGACCAACTAGTCCAACCCCTTTAGCAGAACCTATTCCTGATAAACCTACTGCTAATGCAACACCTAAAGTTGCAAATACAAATCCTCCATTTTGTGTAAAAAACTCTATCCAAGTATTCATTTTAAAATCCTCCTATTTACTGTAAAATTAAATTTCTTTTTTAATATCAATATATTTGTCTAATGTTTTAAATGGCTTAAATGGCTTTCCGCCACCTTCATAGAATTTTGAGAAGTACTCAACATATTCTAATCTACATGTGTGAACATATGCACCTAATAATGATAATCCTAAATTAAATAATTGTCCTAAGATAAATATTACTGGTCCAAATATGAAGAACGCTACACCTGGGAACATACCTATAATAAGGTTAAGTGCACCAGCTATTGATCCTCCCGCAAGTCCTAAAGCCATAAGTCTTGTATAAGAAACTAGGTCTCCGATATATCCTGTTATTCCATATAAAGAATATAATCCTTCTCCTAATTTACCACCAACTGATTTCATATGTCTTCCTTGTGTAACAACTATTAATACCATACCAATAATCATACACCACATACCTATTGTTTTTACAATACCATTTCCAGCAAATGATCCAAATCCAAATACACCTATTGAAACTAATGTAATAACCCATGATCCTACATCACAGAAAGCATCAAATGGTCTACCATTTCTTATAAGTACATAAGCTTTTATTCCTAGTCCAAAGAAGATTTGGATTACCCCAAATGCAACTGACATAATAAGAATTGTTGTTACATCTTTATTTGTATCTATAAGAGCTGGTAATGGAAGTAAATCTCCAAAGAAAGCCCCATATATAAATCCAAATAAAATTGTTGGGAAGCTTAAATAGAAGAAGAACTTAGCAAATTGTCTTTGTCCTTTATCTAACTTAAGTACCTTTAATGCAACTATTGAACCAATAAGTACTAGTAATCCATAACCAACGTCTGCAACCATCATTCCAAAGAATATTAAGAAGAATGGTGTTAGAAGTGGTGTTGGGTCAATTTCATCATATCTTGGCATACTGTACATTTCAGTTATGTTTTCAAATGACTTGTTTAAATCATTGTTTTGTAATCTTATAGGAACATCATCTATCTCTTCGCTCTTTACATCTTCAAATCCAAGATAGTAATCTTCTCCTAGCGTATCCTTCACGATTTTCTTGAAGTCTTCGTTATCTGATACCGCTATCCATCCTTGAATTAAGCTTACTTTATCTGTCTTTAAGAAATGAGTTTTAACAGTCTTTCTTTGATAAACATTTGAATAATATTCAAATGCTAACTCTAAAGTTTTAGCCTCTTCTTCAAGTATTGATAATTCTTCTTTAATGAAGAATTTTTCTGACTCTATTTTCTCAATTCTGTCCATGCTTTCATGGATGATTCTTATTGGAGTATCTTTTTGTTCAGTTTTAAATCCACTAAATCCAAAACCTCTTAAAATATCCTCAACTTGATCCTTATTATCCTTATAAGCTAAAACTAATAAGAAAATATCATCACTATTTACTGATATTGTTTCTACATAATAATCAGATAAACTAGACATTAATTCATTCTCATATTGTTTAGAAACACTTCCTAAGAAATAAGGTGTCTTAATACTCTTTAACTCCTCAAAAGATACGTCTAATCCTTCTAAAGGTTTTAGAGATTCTATAACCCCTTCTAGCTTAGTCTTTTCATTTTCTAGATTTGCAAGATGAACTTCCTTCTCTTTAAGCTTTTCATATAAATCTTGCCAGTTACTTTTATTAACTGATTCTTTTAATTCATTTAAAGTTAAAGCTCTTTTACCTTCACGCATTGCTTTTAATCCTGATTTTTGAGGTACGTAAGTCCTTAAAAAGTCTAGGGCAAATCTAGCTTTTGATAATTCTTCTTCACATTTTGCAAACTCTGAATCAATATTATCTTTAAATAACTCTTTTAATTCTTTGTTATCTTCAAGGTAGTCTTCGTTTTGAAGATTTATGAATTCTACTTCAGAAAATCCTTGCAACTTTTCTAAAAGAGTATCTTTCTTTGATTCAAAGGCAAGCAAAGTGAATTTATTCATCTTAACTATTGCCATGAATCTTCACAATCCTCTCAATCACTAATTTTACAGCATTATTTCTCTTATCTTCTTTCATGTCATAGATATCTTGGGCATCTTGCTTTCCCTTTAATAAAATAGGTTCAGCTTCTTTATTACCAGCTTCAACAGCATCATTCATTATACTATTGCACTTGTCTTTAGCTCCTCCTATAACCTTATTATAGTTCTCACTAGCCTCTATGGTAGCCTTTTGAACGATATCCTTTGCCTCTGCATTTGCAGCTTTAACCATTTCTTCTGCTTCAGCTTCTGCTTTTTTGATTTTTTTTATTGCTTCTAATGCCAAAATCTCACCACCTTTTCGCTTAAATGTGTAATAATATATGAATTAATACTTAATATAGTATTAATTACTTTTTAATTCATAATTCTAATTATACACTTTTTGAGGATAATTTCAATAAATTTCTTCACTTTTATACATTAAAATATTAATCAAGTGTGAATAATATAAATTGCTATTAAACATGTATACTTTTTCACGACTTTTTATTTACTTATTTGTCTAAAAATATAAAGTTTTTACTGTTATTTAATAATGCGTATTTATTTGAGTATACTACATCTCCACTTTCTATAAACTTAAGTATATCAACATTAAATTTCTCTACACTATACTCTCTAAAGGAATACTCATCTCTCAAGGAATCTTTTATTTCTTTTTCTTCCTCTTTTGAAAGATCAGCCTTTATATAATCTGGAATTCCTCTTCTCTTATTATGTAATAAATACTCATATCTTATTACCTCTTTAAGTAGACCATTATCTTCCTTTAATATTTCTTCATTAAAATCTAAAAATAATTTATAATATTCATTATTTCCTATACTCCTATCAAAGTATCCTTTTTTATCATAAAACACAGCTAATTCATGAAAAAACTTAAAAGGTTCTGTGAACTTAGGGTAAAAATAATTTAGTATATTATTGAACTTTTGGCTATTATAATATTTATCTACCATATGTTCAACTTTCTTTAAATCTATTAATTCAAAATAACTTATTTTATCTGTACTTAATATTTCATATGGAGGATATGGTGAATATTTCATATCATAATTCTTGCTTTCTTCTCTCATAGATGAACCTTTAAGTAACTTTAAAAATCCTAATTGAATTTCTTCTGGCTTAATTGAGTGGACGTCATTAAAGGACTTCTTGAAAGATTCATAATCCTCTCCTGGAAGTCCTGCAATTAGATCAAGGTGCTGTTTTATATTTCTTATAGATAATAACTCTACTACTTTTTCTTTTATATCACTAAAGTTAACAAATCTATTTATATTAGAAAGCACTTCATCATTTGTTGTTTGCACTCCAACCTCAAATTGGAATCTTCCTTCTGGGGTATTTCTTAAAAGTTCTATCTCTTCTTTTTTTAGAATATCTGCTGAAATCTCAAAATGGAATTGTGTCTCTGTATCACTCTCTATTAAGAATTTCCATATTTCCATAGAGAATTTATGATTACAGTTAAATGTTCTATCTACGAATTTGACTAATTTAACTTTTTTATCAATAAAATATTTAAGCTCCTTAAGCACTCTTTCAGTTTTATGGAATCTAACTCCATGAACAGTTGAGGATAAACAATATTTACAATTAAACGGACATCCTCTTGAAGCTTCATAATATACAATTTTATTATCTAAGACTTCATCTTCTTCATAAGGAAATACTAGTTCATCCATAGACATAAGAGGTCTACTACCATTAAATTTAACCTCTCCATTTTCCTTATATACTAAGCCTCTAATTGTATTTATTTCTCTTTTACCTAATTTGTACTCTATAAATTCCCTGAATGTTTTTTCGCCTTCACCTTCTATTATATAGTCTCCAACACTTTCTCTTAAGAAAACCATACTATCATATGATACCTCAGGACCTCCATAAAGTATCTCAATATTTTTGTCTACTCTCTTTATTAATTCTGAAAGTCTTTGTATCATCTCTACATTCCAGATATAAGTTGAGAGTGCTACTACATCAGGCTCTTCTTTAATTATTTCTTCTAAGATCCTCTCTTCTCTATCATTAATTGAAAATTCTCTTATTTTGCACTTACAAGGCATATCCTTTGTAAATGCTTTTAAGTATCTAACAGCTAGATTACTATGAATAAATTTTGAGTTTATAGCTGTAAGTAATATTTTCATATACGTCTTCCTCTCTAAAGTTATATTTTTATTCCTTTAATGAAATAAATATCTTCCCAAACTTTAGTTTCTTCTATTTTGAAAGTTTTTTCAAGGATTTTTTTTGTTTCTTCAAAACTTGAAGACGAAAATAGATTATTGTTTTTTATTCTATACTCTCTTATGTCTCCTTTTGGTAATAGTACCTTAAGTTTACTATCTACTAACTCTCCTATATTTTTATTTATATCCCATATATATATACTTCCATCTTTCTCTAAATAATCTGATATTTCATTAATTAGTTTCTCTCTTTTATTTATATTCCATAAGGTGTTTAAATTAAAGAAAAAAGTACATGCATCATATTTACTATTCTGTAACATACTTTCCTCCTCTTTTTCAACATAATCTACTGCAATCTCACTTTTAGCTTCTTCCGAAATACTATTAATAATTCCTAAGCTTTCACAGGCAACATCTAATATGTTTCCTTCAATCTTAATATCTTCAAAATTTAACACTAATGTTTTTCTCAAAGTTATCCTCCCCCTAAATATAGTATATTTATATATTACCATTTATTTACATAGGCATAAAGAAAAAAGTGATTAGCACTATAACATAACCAATCACTAATTAATTTTTTATTTAAATTACTTTTTTCTTTTAATTTTACTAATTATTATAACAAGGGCTACTATCATTATTGTTAAAGAAAATATAGCAACTCCATAAGGTATACTTCCCCCTATTATATTCTCATTCTTTATTAATCTATATACACAGCCTTTCCCGCTATCTAAAAAAATACAATCATTATCTCTAAATACTATATCCTCTATTTTGCTATCCTCTTCAAGTTCCAATATTTTAGATAAAATCTTTTTATCATCTAATGAATAAATAATTTTTTCCTTATCATCATAAAAAATTATAGAATCTTTGCATAATAATTTACCTTCTTTATCTATAGCTAATTTTCCTAATGAATTAACTGAGCTATGCTGGTAGCTAGGTGTTTGTCCTATTTTTTCTGGTGGATTTTTTATTAAAGGTTCTATTATTTTATCATTTGTAAATCTTGGAGATGTAATAGGATCCCCTCCGCTAAAATCTGGCCATCCATACCAAAGGCCTTCAGTTATCTTATATATATAATCTGTATCTCTAATTGCTCCCCGCTCTCCACTTTCTTCTATGCCACAAACTGTAGCTAAAATTTCACCTCTACTATTTATATCATATCCTTTTATACTCTTTATTCCCGATGCAAATAGACTATACTTGCCAGTATTTATGTCAAATTCAATTATAGATGCAGTTCCTATCTCTTCACCTGATATCTTTTCTCCGCTACTACTCTTTACTCCATAATCTTTAAAAGCTCCTGTATTTTCTTTTCCGTAATTAACTCCATTTAATTCTAAATTTATAGGAGATATGTCCTTTTCTTCTCCTTCTTTTGCAACTCCTGCATTTGTCCTAGATCCTATAGAAATTAAAATTGAATTATTTTTAACTAATAAGTTCCTATACATATTCTCTCCATATGGTAATCCACTTTTTAAAATTTCACTTTCACCATTAGAATCTATAAGTATAAAATTTTCATTAGATAATAGATATATATTTCCATCTTTATATACCATATCTTGTATGTTTAAATCAGAGTCTTTATATACTTTATCTATTTTATTTTTTTTATTAATTTTTACAATTTCATTTTTTAAAGACATATAAACATCTGAACTTTCTCCAATTACTAGAGCTGTAGCACCCTCACACCCCTTAATCAATAAATTACTATCTATACCTTCTTTAATAATGTTAAGTCCATATCTATTTGAATAAGCATATATACCAAGGGATATACCAACTATAAAAATTGAGCAAATAAAAAATTTAAAGAATCTCTTCATATATTCCTCCATCTACTAACCTTATACTTGATTTATATTTTACTAATGCTTAGTAATATTCCTATTATTTTAATTTATAGTTTTTATTAAATAGATTGTATAATTTATACTTTTCTTGAATATGCTTTACTGTAGTTTAAAGGGGTGAACATTTATTTTGGCTAATGACAATTTTTTTAGAAATTCTTTCATACTAACAGCTTCTAATATAACTACAGGTTTATTAGGGTTTGCATTCTCCATATACTTATCGAAGATTTTAGGAGCAGAGGGCATTGGTCTTTATAATCTTATCATGCCTATTTATAATCTCTTCATTTGTCTTATGACAGCTGGAGTTGTAGCTGCTCTATCTAAGGTATCAGCAGTTTATTATGAGCGCAGGGAAACAAATAATCTTACTAAAACAATAAATACAGTTGCTCTTTTCAATATTATATGGGCTCTTTTAATAGGAGTTTTTGTATTTTTCCTTGCACCTTTGATTGGAAAATATGGAGTAAATGATGTTAGAACTATAAACGCAATTAAGGTTACTTGTCCAGCAATGGTATTTATTTCACTTAGTAATATTTTAAAGGGATATTTTTTAGGAGTATCTAAAATTAAAGTACCAGCTCTTGTGGATATATTTGAGAAAGGTATGAGAATAATAACTATTACGCTTTTAGTATATGCTTTTAGTACAGAAAACTTAACTACACTTGTAACTTTAGCATATGTCTCTTTAGCAATTGGAGAACTTCAAAGCTTAATATTATTGTTCTTTTATTACAGAAGATGTGTTTCTAAATTACCTAGATCAAGTGCTCCAGCAGATGGTAGAGCTCAACTACTTTTCAATGTTTTAGTTATATCACTTCCATTATGTATTAATGGTTTTCTTAATAATATTTTTTCTACTTTATCAACTTTAATTGTGCCAAGAAGGCTTATAGCCGCAGGATTTACCTATTCTGAGGCATTATCACTAATAGGTAAATATACAGGTATGGCAATTACGTTAATTGGTATACCTCTTATAGTTGTTGGGTCTATAAACTCTCTTCTTATACCTGACTTATCCCAATCTTTAAGTAGAGGTGATAATTACTTTGCATCTATAAGAATACGAAAAGTTATGAAAATAGCTTTTTTACTTGGACTATCAACAACAGTAATCTGCTCCTTGATTCCATATGAACTAGGTAATTTATTTTATGGTAGAGATGATCTTGGTGGTTATATATTTATGGCATCATTATCAGCACCTATATTCTTTACCTCTTCAACTATGTTTGGAATCTTAAATGGATTAAATAAGCAAGGTATTATCGTTAGAAATTCTCTTATAATAGCATTTATTGATTTAATATGCTTATTTATATTTACATCTATTCCAAGTATAAATATTTACGGATATAGTTTAACTTTATTTATAACATCCTCAATATGTTTACTTATTAACTTATATGAAGTGAAGAAGGAAATTAATGTGGATATCTCTTTGATTAATGTGATAATTTTTATATTATTATCTATATTAACCTTCTTGGTTTTAAACATATTTATAAAGAAGTTCTTATTCCCACTTGGTACAGCTGAAATACTATTAGTTGTATTAATAACATTTCTTATTTTTATTTACTATTCAAAATTTGGAGAAACATAAAAAAGTGTAGGGAATCCCCTACACTTTCTACATTAATTTCTTTCTTATAAATCTTGGAAGCATTGTATATATTCTTGGTGATAGTGCTTCTATATCTAATTTTCTTATTCCACCCAAAGAAACCATTATATATAGATATACTAATCCACCTATTCCAACTAATAATATTGTATAAATTACTGTGTATAAATACATAACAATTTTTGAAGTTCCAATAAATCCACCTATAATTAATATAGGTTGTTTTAAAATAAGTATAACAATAGCCATACATACTGATGCAATTATTGGTTTAACACAATTCCTTATAAGTGGCACTTTGTATCTGATACTTCTTGTAAGTATCCTATGATTTATAATTACCGGTACAAAGAAACTTAAGAAGTTACCAACTAAAACACCTAGTATATTTATTGATGGAATTCCAACTAAGATATAGTTTGCAATTATCTTAATTACAATACCTATTGCAAATGACATAATCATTGGATAGAACTGACTTATTCCTTGAAGTATTACACTCTGCACCTGAGCAATTGCTGTAAACACTAATATAAATGATCCATACTCCATAATATAGGCCCCTTTATCACTTTGATAAAGTAATGTATATATATCAGTATTTAAAACTGCAAGTCCTATAGCTGCTGGAACTGTTATTGCAAATGTAACTCTAAATGCAAAATTTGCACTTCTTCTTATTGATTTTCTATCCTTTAAAGCCGATGCTCTTGAAACTGCAGGTAATACTATTGTAGTAAGTGCAGTAACTATGATAAGTGGAACTCCTATTAAAACTTTATAGTTATATAAAAGCCCATAAAGTGAGTCTGATTGTGCTTGCGTGAATCCAGCATGTATCAATCTACGACTGACATTCATCATATCAACCATCCCACCAAAGTTTTGTATACCTGCACTTAATGTTATTGGAAATCCATATCTAATTAATTTTCTTAGTATAGTTTTTGAGGTAATTCTCTTTCCTGTCTTTGGCGAATTATATGCTACTTCTTCAAATTTTTTCTTATCATATATATACACAAGATAAAATATGGCAACTATAGCTCCAACAGAAGTACCAACAGTTCCTCCAGCTGCTCCCATTTGTACAGTTATATGATAAAGAAGAAATGCAAATAACAAACTTATAAATACGTTTAGCAATTGTTCTAGCACTTGTGATACTGCTATTCCAGTCATTTCATTTTTCCCTTGGAAATAACCTCTATACGCTGATAATATAGCAGTTAGAAAAATACTTGGTGCTAAGAACATTATTGCAAAAGTAGAGTTTTCTATTTCGCCTACCTTAGCAATTGGATAAGCTAAAAGTAATAATATTATTGTAAGCGCTCCACCAATTAATCCATAAACTTTTCTTGAAATTTTTAAAGCCTTAACCGCATCTCTTTCATTCCCTAATGCCCTGAGTTCAGCTACAACCTTCGCTACTGCTGGTTGGCATCCCATGCTTGTTATTGCATAAACAAACATGAAAATGTCATAACTTCTCGAATACATCCCTACGCCTTCTACACCAATAATTCTATTTAATAACGGAACATAAAAAGCTGATAGGACTTTTGCAAATATTCCAGCAAGAGATAGTATCATAAACCCTTTAGTAGATGATGATTCTTCCCTCATTTTTAATCCCCTATCTATAATCTGATTTTAAATGTATCATGCTTAATTTTTTTGAATATAGGTGGCAATGCTACTGTTATAACTTTATTCTTTAAGTAATCAAGCTTTCCATCTACATTTTTAAAGTTTAGCTTATATGCATATAAAAATTGATAATCTAATCCATACTTATTTAAGAAATATGAATTTAACTTTTTATCCCCATATTTACTATCACCTATTATAGGATTTCCTATATGTGCAAGGTGTGCTCTAATTTGATGGCTTCTTCCTGTTATTAAATCAATTTCTATAAATGAGAAAGCTCCATCACTTTGAATAGTTTTAACTTCCATAGAAATTTCTTTTGAATCTTTTACTTTTTTATCGTATATTCTTGATATATTAGCTTCTTCGTTCTTTAATATGTACCCTGTATAAAGACCATCCTTTATTCTTCCTTTAATTAGAGCGTTGTAGTATTTTTTAATTCTACCTTCTCTAATTATTTCATTAAGTTCTCTTAACCCTTCAAAATTCTTACCAAAGACAACTATACCTGACGTATTTCTATCAAGTCTATTACATGGAGCTGGAGTAAATGTTACTTCCTTCTCTGGAAGATAATCACCCTTTTCATTTAAATATGATAAAACATAATCAGTAAGTGTAGGTATCTTCTTATTGCTGTCAGGATGTACTAACACTCCTGGCCACTTTTCAACAACAACCATATTGTTATCTTCGTAGGCTACTTTTAATCCACTTGGATCAACCTTTACAAATTTCTCCTTCTTTTCTGTCATCTTTTGACTTTGTATATATCTCACTTCAACTACATCATTTACTTCTAATGTATATTTTTCCTTTTGTTTCTTTCCATTTACTCTTATATCACCTTTTCTTAAGGCCTTAAAAATTGCACTTAATGGAACATCTTTAAGCAATTTTCTTAAGAATTTATCTAATCTTTGTCCCGCTTCATTAGCACCTATTTCTATTCTCACTATATAATCACTCCTAATTAATAAAACTCTTTCGTGAATCTTTTTCTACATTGTTATAGATTAATATTTATTTACTCTATTGTCAAATAATTAAATGCTGCTTCACATTGAATTGCAACACCTAAAGGTATAGCATCCTCGTCTATATCAAATAAACTGCTATGTGCAGATCTGAAAGTTCCTTTACTTTGGTTTGCAGTTCCTAAAAAATAAAAAGCTGCATCTCTTTCCATTGCAAAGTATGCAAAGCTTTCAACTCCCATACTTGGAGCCTTTTGTTCTACTACATTTTCACTTCCAAGAATCTTTATAGCTGCATCTTTAACTATATCCACACACTCATCATTATTTATAAGGCATGGATAGCTCTCTTCAATTGTTACTTCTGCGCTTCCTCTTCCTGTCTTAGCAATGCCTTCTGATACCTCACAAAGTCTTTCACAAGCGAACTTTCTATCCTCTGGGGTCATAGTTCTTATAATCCCTGTAATTTCTGCTTCTCCTGGAATTATATTTTGAGCTGTTCCTGCATGAAAACTTCCAACTGTTATAACTGATGGATTAACAGGAGAGATTTCTCTACTTACTATAGTTTGTAATGTTGATACTATATTAGCCCCTATTACAATTGGATCTACTGTAGTGTTAGGTGATGCTCCATGACCACCACTTCCTATTACCTTAATTTTATAAGGATTTGAAGCCGCATTTACAACGCCCTTTTTTATTTTAATTTTTCCACATTCTAAATCTTCAGTAACGTGAAGACCAAATACCTTATCTACTCTTGGGTTTTCAAGTACACCTTCCTCTATCATTACACTTGCACCACCAGTTGTTTCTTCTGCTGGTTCAAATAATAATTTAACATTTCCACTGAATAAGTGTTTATTTTCATTTAATAATTTAGCTACTCCTAAAAGTATTGTAGTATGTGCATCATGTCCACAAGCATGCATTTTCCCCGGAACCTTTGAGCTATATTCACATACCTTCTTATCTTGTATTGGTAGCGCATCCATATCCCCTCTTAATGCTACAGTCTTAACTGCTCCCTCTTTTGTTCCTTTTATAAGGCCACATACTCCAGTTCCAGCAACTTCTCTATATTCTATACCTTCATTTTTTAAGAAGTCCTTTATTAATGTAGAAGTTCTAACTTCTTCAAATCCAACTTCTGGGTGCATGTGTATATCTCTTCTAATGGCTATTAAATCTTCTTTTATTTTATTTGCTTCATCTCTAAAATTAATCATTCATATTCCTCCTATATCCTCATAACTTATCTATACATTTCTCTTATTTACATTTTATTTTAAAATTCAACATATTAAGTATAACATCTTCTTAGTAATTTAGATGAAATTTATTTTAAATATTCACTTATCATTCTATGATCATTATTAAGTTTCGTTCTAAAAGAACTTTTATAGAAAAAGTTCTGCTTATTCCATCTTGAAATAATATCTTTACTCTATCACCTGAGCACTCATCTATAATTCCTGGTTCTCTTCTTCCATTATGATAAACAGTTGTTCCTCTTTTAAATTCATGTGAAATTTCTTCTTCACTTTTAAATTCCGTTTCTTTTATAAATCTAGATGTCTCTTTAAATTTACCACCTTTTGTTTTTGGTGATGATATATATAAATTATCTATAGCTCGTGTTATACCAACATAGAATAATCTTCTTTCCTCTTCTATATTTTCTTCCCCAGCAGATACATGTGGAATTGTATCCTCATTACAGTTTACAAGGAATACATTTTTAAATTCCATTCCCTTAACTCTATGTATAGTACTTAAAAGAACTCTATCTTCATCTGTTTTATTTCTAGAGTTTTCAATTTCTTCTTTTACAGTATCTATGTGAGAGAAAAATTCAGGTATTGTCTTAAACCCGCTTGCTGATATTTTAAACTCTTCAAGTATTTCTTCTAAATCATCGATACTTTGATTGAATTTCTCACAGTAAGCTTTTAAATGATCTAAATACCCTAAATCACTTACTATAAATTGTATTGCACTGCTTAATGATAATTTAGATAAATAATGTATATCTTTTTTAAGGTCATCTAATTTCTTTATTTGAAATGGCGGAATATCTTTTTTTTCCATTAATATATCAAAAGGAGTTTTATGTTCTCTAAAGCCCCTTACATATTCTAAATTATTTTTGCTTACATATCTAAATGGCTTATTTATAATTTTTATAAATGCTCCTCTATCATAAGGATCTATTGATAACTTTAAATAGGTTAAAATATCTTTACATATAAAATGCTCAAAGAAATTATACTCTTTATCTAATAATGTAAATGGTATTCTCTTTCTAGTAAATACATCTATAAAAGTCATAGCTTCCATATTAGTTCTATAAAGAATTATATTATCTCTATAAGAATATCCTTCATTTTTTATAAGTGACTTTATATCATCTACAATCCCCTCTCCTTGTATCTTCTCATCATAAGGAGTAGAAACCTTTATAATACCACTCTCTTCTTTATTCGCTATTATTTCTTTCTTATTTCTTTCTTTGTTATATTCTATAACATTTTTAGCTCCATCTATTATATTATTTGAACTTCTATAATTTTTTGAAAGAAAGTATTTCTTACCACTCTTAAATATATCATTAAATATAACCATATATTCAGGCTTAGAACCTCTAAATGAGTATATGCACTGGTCTTCATCTCCAACTGCAAAAAGTGAATTCTCTTCATCTTCATTCATCATCTTTAAAAATTCGATTTGAAGCTCATCACAATCTTGAAACTCATCTACTAATATATATCTAAATAAACCTCTATATCCCTCTCTAAGTCCTTTATTTTCCTTTAACATTTCTAATACTTTTAAAGCTAAGTCATCAAAATCCCAAAGATTATTATCTTCTTTATATTGATTATAGGTATTTAAACAATCTTCAAATATCTCTTTAGTTATAGACGGTTTAAAGTCTTCTAAACTTATTCTTGAATTTTTAAATAATGATATGTTATTTATTACTTCTTTTATTTTATCTTCATTTATATCATCAAAATATTTTTTCAAAACCGCTTCAACTAATCTATGTGCCTTATAAGATTCTATTATATTTATTTCATGCCCTTCTCTAAGTAACATTTTATAAAATAGGCCATGGAATGTACCAAAGAATGGTGAATAATTTGTTTTAAAAGCTTTTATATATCTATCTTTCATATTAAGTGCTGCCGCTTTTGTAAAAGTTATAACGATTATATTTTTATTATACACTTTAAGGTTATTTACAAGATGATTTATTCTATTTATTATAACTGTAGTTTTTCCAGAACCAGGAGCTGCAACAACTAATATATTTCTTTCTTTTGCATTAACTGCTTCTTTTTGAAATGAATCTAATTGCAATAAAATTCCCTCCTTCTTTCTTGATTATTGCCACATCTTATAGGGAATAACTATATTGTAATAATTCTATTTAAGTTGTACAATAGTTTTAAGTATTTTTTTAGAGGAGTTGACTTATGGACAATATAACAACTTTTAACGTTAAAGATGATAGAAATCTAACTATGTTAGTTGATTTCTATGAATTAACTATGGGAAATGGTTATTTTGAAAAGGATATCCAAGATAAAATTGCTTATTTTGATATGTATTTCAGAAGAGTACCAGATGGCGGCGGATATTGTATTATGGCTGGAGTAGAACAAATAGTACAATACTTAAGCTCATTAAAATTTACAGATGATGACATAGCTTACCTAAAATCTAAGAATATATTTTCTGAAGGCTTTTTAGAATACCTTAAGAATTTCAAATTTACCTGTGATGTTTGGGCAGTACCTGAAGGAAATCCAGTATTCCCAAATCAACCTCTAGTTACTGTTAGAGGACCTGTTGTTCAAGCTCAATTTATTGAAACAATGATTCTATTAACTGTAAATCATCAAACTCTTATAGCTACAAAAGCAAATAGAATTTGTAGAGCTGCTGATGGAAGAACTGTTATGGAATTTGGATCAAGACGTGCTCAAGGATATGATGGTGCAATCTATGGCGCAAGAGCTGCTATGATTGGAGGTTGCCATGCAACTGCATGTACAATTGCAGATCAACGTTTCGATATTCCTGCAATTGGAACTATGGCTCATAGTTGGATTCAATTATTTGATACAGA
Source organism: Clostridium sardiniense (assembly GCF_016907995.1). Taxonomy (GTDB): domain Bacteria; phylum Bacillota; class Clostridia; order Clostridiales; family Clostridiaceae; genus Clostridium; species Clostridium sardiniense. The sequence goes on from NZ_JAFBDA010000007.1 coordinate 48,288, forward strand.
ATATGAAGCCTTTAAAACATGGGCAGAGGTTTATCCTGATAATTGTCTACTTTTAATTGACACATATAATGTTTTAAAGTCTGGTTTACCTAATGCTATAAAAGTATTTGATGAAGTACTAAAACCACAAGGTAAAAGACCAACAGGTATAAGAATAGATTCAGGTGATATAACATATTTAACTAAGCAATGCAGAAAACTTTTAGATGAAGCAGGATATAGTGATTGTAAAATAGTAGTTTCTAACTCCCTTGATGAACATATTATTAGAGATGTACTAAATCAAGGTGCTTGCATAGATTCATTTGGTGTGGGCGAAAGGCTTATAACTGCAAAATCAGAACCAGTCTTTGGAGGCGTTTATAAATTAGTTGCTGTTGAAAAGGAAGGAAAGATAATTCCTAAAATAAAGATAAGTGAAAATAATGAGAAAATCACTAATCCTGGATTTAAAAAGACAGTAAGAATTTTTGACAAAACTACTCACAAAGCAATAGCCGATTTAATAATGCTTCATGATGAAGTTATAGACGAAAATCGTCCATTAACAATTTTCCATCCAATACATACTTGGAAAAAGAAAATAATTAAGAATTATTATTTAAAAGATTTAATGGTTAAAATATTTGATAAGGGAACTTTAGTATATGATTCCCCATCAGTTATGGATATTAGAGAATATGCTATTTTAGAAAGTGAAAAACTTTGGCCTGAAGTTTTAAGATTTGAAAATCCCCATAACTACTATGTTGATTTATCTGATAAGCTTTGGTCACTAAAACAAACTTTATTACATTCAACAACAAATTATTATTCATAGACAAATAATTGAATATTATAATGAAAATTTTTAGTATTTTAAGTTATAAAATAAAGCAACATTGATATTTTAATATCAATGTTGCTTTATTACTTTTAATTACGTTTCCATATCTTAAATAAATTCATCCTCACCTTGGAACTCATTAGCATCTATTAAATCACTAAATTTTAAATTCGTTCCATCTAGATATTCTTTGAATATGCATTCCTCTTCCTTACCTAGATCTTGATTCATAGGACATTCAGTATTACAACCTATATTTTCCTCTTCTGATGACCAAAACGGACACTTTCTCATACTTCTCCCCACCTTGTAAACGAATCCACATTTTATACCACTTCATTATATAATATCATCAAAGAAAAATAAAGTCTTTTCTTACATTTTTTTAAAATTTTGTAAATAAAATAATAGCCACACGATTTCTCGTGTGGCTATTATTTTCTTATCTTAAGCATCCAGTATTTTTTCCTACTGAAATATCAATTATTTCATTTTGGAATGCTTTTAATAAGGCTTTTTCAAGAACTTTTTGTTGATCAAAATTCTCTATGTTTTTGCATATAGCAAATACCTTATTAGTCTCACCATTTATATTTCTATATGTAAGAGTAACATTCGGTTTATCATATTCTACATTTAATATTTTAATACCCCATGATATTTGTGCAAAATCATTATCGATATTTAACTTAGTTAACTCTTTTAATTTCTCTTTTTCTTCTGTAGGATCATTTACTATTAATAATTCATCTCCAACTTTATATTTAGCCATAACACTTCCTCCTTTTAATTCTCTTTTCAGTAATATCTTAGCACTTTAAAATATTACTTTCAACTAATTATTACCTTTAAACAATAAATTAACTTCTTATTAAATAATTTAAAAATAAAAAAAAGATAGAACAGATTTAACTGTTCTATATAAAATGAAATGAACACGGAATTTGTTAATCAATTAACAACTTTGTTTATATTTTAACATTGTTTTCTTTATATAGCAAGGAAAATTTTTTAAAATTGTTAGAAAATTTAATTAATATCTATTATCTACAAATTATAGTAATTTATTAACAATCGTTGACTTTATATATTTAAAAAGATATAATATGATTATTATCAAGTTAAGGAGTGTATAGGTATGGATAATATTACTGCTATTTTCAAAGAAAAAAAGCTTAAATTAACACCTCAAAGACTTGCTGTTTATAAATATTTGATGAGTACAAAAGAGCATCCATCAGCCGAAGTTATATATAAAGCTATTCAAACTGACTTCCCTACAATGAGCTTAGCTACTGTTTATAAAGCATTAAAAACTTTAGTTGAAGTTGGTTTAATACAAGAATTAAACGTTGGTGAAGGAAACTTTAGATATGATGGAAATATAGACTCACATCCACATATACAATGTATAAATTGTGGAAGAGTTGATGATTTATTAAATCTTTCTTTTGATCACTTAAATTCAGAGGTAGAAAAAAACTCAGAATATAAGATTTTATCTAATCAAACTTATTTTTACGGTCTTTGTAAGGATTGTCAATAAAATTTTATTAAAAGCAAATCTATAATAGATTTGCTTTTATTTTTTATTTTCCTAATACTCTATCCCATTCCTTCCCATCATATTGCCCACTAAGAATTTTTTTACATTCTTTATCTATTTTCTTAATATTCTCATTTGATATTATATTAATATAAAACATATTTATTTCATTGGCTACCCTGATTCCATTACCCATCTTTCTTTGTACACCTTTTAAATTACTATCCGCTTCTCTATTTCCTGTAACACAATTTTTTTTACTTAATTCTCCAAAAGGATTTGATTCAATAAGAAATCTAAAAAAATCATCTACAGAATCCGTCTTTAAGCTACCAATAACCGAGCATAATGTAGCATCCATCCCAACAGTTGTGCTTATATTTTTATTTTCTATAGGCATCTTATCTATTAAACCTATTCCCTTTTTATTTGTTATATCTTCTGATGATAATGTTGTTGTTAAAAGGACTGGGATTTTCCCTTCATTAAATTCCTTAATAACAGCTTCATCACTTTCAATAAACATATCTTCCCTTATTACATTCTTATTATATAAATCATGCAATATATCAAAAATCTTTTGACCATTTTCTATATAATTAATCTTTTCTGAAAGATTACTTGCTTTATCTACCTTATACAAGTCATAAGATATTGTATCATTAGCAACCAAACAACTCAAGAGAACTTCTTTACTATATTGACTCTTTATATAAGTAGGTATTTTTATATTCTTCTCTCTTAACTTAGTTAATATTTCTATATAACTATTTTCTTGTATTTCTATTTCCTTACTTTTTAAGGCCTCTTCATTATATATAAGATCTATTGAATATGGAGTAATTCCAATACCATAATATTTTTCTTCATCCATTCCATATAAATTATTTATGGGGAAAAATTTTTCTTTTATTTTCTTTTCCTTAAATAAATAACTTAAATCTCTTAAATAATTTTTATTTTTATAATCAATAAAATTATATCTATCTAATAGTACTAAGGAAGAATCCTTTTTTTCATTTATATTTTTTTCTATTTCTTCAATATCATTTACAGGAATAATATTAATTTTAGCTCCCTTCTCCTCTTCATATTTCTTTATTAAATCAGTTATACAATTTATTGATTTTACATTTTGAGCATTATAGTACAGATTTACGCTATCCACCTCTTCATTTTTTTTATTACCACAAGCTGTTAATAATGAACTTAAACATAGTAAAATCAGCATTAAGCTTAATTTTTTTTTCAAATTTTACACCTCCTTTATTATAGTTTGCCTAGTTAATCATTAAATTATATATGTTTCATATACTTTATTGAGGAGGTTTATACCATGAAAAATAAAATTACTAAAAACTCTATTATATTAATTTTTATTTCTTTAATTATTATAATCTTATCTATAATGTATATAATCTATATTATGGATAAGCCAGTAATACAAGTAAATTCTCCTATTATTATAGATAGTGATGCAAATATTGATTTAACTGGAGATGGAATATCTGAAAATATAAAAATATTAGAATCTAATAATCATAGTGACATTCAAATAACTACTCTTAAAGAGACTATTTTATTAAGCTCATTAATTTCGGACAAGCATTTATCAGATTATAGTAATTCTTATAATATGAATGTTTTTATATTAAACATATCAAGGGATAATAAACCTGAAATATTAATTCAAGGATATAAAAAAGATCTACCTATAGCATACTTATTCGCATATGAATCAGATAAGTTCGTATTAAAACTTTCTTCAAATGATTCAATTGTAGGTTTAATAGATTCAAATATGAATAGAACACCACAAATACAATTTTTTGATAAATCTAACCCAAAATCATCTTTTAAAAATTTCATGCTTATAAATAATGATTTTGTAGATATAAGTAAAAACTCAAAAATAGTAACTGACTATGATAAAATTTTAAAATTTATTAATTTAGTTACACTAGATTATGAGGTTACAGACTATCCTGATATATTCTATAAATATATTGATAACTCTATTCTGTCAAAGATATGGCAACTTAATAAAGATGAATTTACGTATTCTTTTAAGAATGCATTCTTCTATGATAACAAAGTTGATAATTATGGTTTAATTGAAAATATTAGATGGAATATAGTATTTGAAAGGATTAACAAAATATCATCTAAAAAAAATGAAATATTCTTTGAATTAGATTTCTCTAGAGAGAATGGTACAAGTTTCAATATATCTAATATTGAAATAAAATAAAAGGCCGCTAATTGCGGCCTAAAAGGGGGATGGGGGGGGGAGCTATATTAAATTTATAATTCAATATAGCCTGTAGGAGAATACTTTCTCCGGTACAATTATATTATTAACCCTATCCCATATTTTTATACAATTTTTTAATCTAAATCTCCTTTTTTATATAATCCTATTATTTTATCAACGAATTCCACTCTTTCACTAGATACAGAATTTCTTAGTGCAAGTAGCATATCCATATTAGGATCCCCTGTATTATACTTATTTTTATTTCTAGCTCTGTTATTGTTTCCATTATTATTTCTATTGTTATTACCATTATTATTATTGCCATTATTATTATTCATTCTAGTAAGTTGATTTAATATAGCCATAGGATTCATATTACCTAGTGCTCCCATCTGTCCCATCCCATTATTCATATCATTACCATTATTCATATCATTACCATTATTCATTCCACTTCCGTTATTCATAGTATTGCCATTGTTCATTCCATTCCCATTGTTCATATTCATTGCAATATTATTTAATATTTCCATAGGATTCATTCCATTTCCATTATTATTGCCATTATTATCTCCATTACTATTCATTGAATTTAAAGGTGGAAATGAACTCAAATCTATTCCTTCCTTTTCCATAGATGACATTATGTTCTTTAATTTATCCTGATCTATATTCCCCAGCATATTCATAAGTTGATTTGGATCTATTCCAAATGGATTATTCGCTAAATTATTAAATAGAGATTGCTGATTCTCATATGAATCATTTTTACTTTTATGTCTCTTTTTTGCCATTTCAACCCCTCCCAAAGGACTGTTCTAGTTATATTGTATGTAATAATGTGCATATTTGTTATTATTTTTGCTCATTTTTTTGGAGGGCTAAAAGCCCTCCAACAATCACCAATTATATACAATTGATTAATTTGTTTATATTAGAATCTTCCGCCGCCGCCGCAGCCACATAATAATACTATTATTATTATTATCCACCAGATTCCGAATCCGCCGAATCCGCCGAATCCATTATTACAGCCATCATCTCCGCATCCACATCTATTATTTCCAAATCCGCCGCAGAAGATTAATAAAATTATTATCCACCACCAGCCGCCAAATCCGCCATCACAGCCGCAGCCTCCATATCCACCATATCCACCGTAAGGTGCAGGTGCAGGTGCTTGAGCATAAGGTGAAACTACAACGGTTCTATCGCAACAACATTTTTTGTGTGACATATTAAATTCCTCCTATATCTTTCTCTTTTAATTTAATTAACAATTTCCAAATCCACATCCGTTGTTTCCACAGCCACATCCGTTATTTCCGAATCCACCGCAGAATATTAGTAAAATTATTATTAGCCACCAGATGCCTCCACCACCAAAGCCACATCCACCATCAAAGCCACCGTAGCCATATGCTGGAGCTTGAGCTTGAGTTGGATAATTGCCATATCCACCTAGTCCATCCATGCATTCTGGTACATAAATTGTTTGTTTACACTTCTTAAATTTAGGTTTTTCACAACAACAACAACAGCAATCATTATATCCCATATCATATCCTCCGTATCCGCCGCTATTTCTGCCTCTACCGCAGCAGCAGCATAATATTATAATTAATAAAAACCAAGAATTGTTTCCACATCCGCCGAAGCCACCGAATCCGCAGTTTCCACCACATCCACAGCCACAATTGTTATTATCGAATCCAAAATCACAATCATTGAAGTTGCAATCATCATTGAAGTTGCAATCATCATTGAAGTTGCAATCATCATTGAAATTGCAATCATTATTGAAGTCGCAATCATCGAAATTACAATCATCATTGAAGTTACAATTATCGAAATCACAACTATTATTGCGATCGCATCTCTCATCGAAATCATGATCTTTTCTTTCGAAATCACAATCGTCGTCGCACTCGGAACAATCATTGAATCCATTTAGGATATCATTAATTTCCATATGCTTCTTCCTGACCTCCTTAAATTTGATTTTATTTAGTTTTTATACTATATACTATTCTTCCCTAAATAATTTGACACTAAATTTTGAAATTAGTCTAAAGTTCTACAAAAGAAAATAAGGTTCTAGTAAAAGTTTATATAACTTTTACTAGAACCTTATATTAATATGATTTTATTCAGTATCTTGTGCTAAATCTCCAAAAAGATTGTCAATTAGCTGTTCGCTACCTTTTTTATTTAATGATGAGAAGAAATAAAGTTTATCTTCTTTTGTAAGCTTTAATGTTTCTCTTATTATCTTTTCACTTTTTCTTAAGCTATTATTTGATAATTTATCACTCTTTGTTGCAACTACTGTTACATCATATCCATAGTGTTTTATCCATTCATGCATCATTACATCATCTGCAGTTGGTTTATGTCTTGAATCAACTAGAAGAACAACTCTCTTTAATTCTTCTCTTCCATTTAAGTATCTTTCAATAGTTTGACCCCAGCTTGCTTTTTCAGTTTTTGATACTTTTGCATATCCGTATCCTGGTAAATCAACAAGATAAAAATCATTATTGATTAAAAAGAAGTTTATAAGTCTTGTTTTTCCTGGTGTCTGACTCACTTTTGCTAACTTTTTTCTATTTGTAAGAGCATTTATTATTGAACTCTTACCAACATTTGATCTTCCAACAAATGCTATTTCCACTCTATCATCAGTTGGATACTGCTCTTTTTTAACTGCTGATATAATAAATTCTGATTGCTTTATCCTCATAGGTATCATCTCCAATTACTGCACTATTGCATTATTTAATACCGTATCAATTTGTTCTGCCACTATTATCTTTAAGCCCTTTTTAATTGAAGCTGGTATCTTATCTACATCTTTTTCATTATCCTTTGGAATAATTATAGTATCAATTCCAGCTCTAACAGCTGCAAGTGACTTTTCTTTAAGCCCTCCGATTGGTAATACTCTTCCTGTTAGAGTTACTTCTCCAGTCATAGCAACATTATGCTTAATCTTTTTATTTGATAAAGCTGATACTAACGCTGTAACCATAGTTACTCCTGCTGAAGGACCATCTTTTGGAACAGCTCCTTCTGGAACATGTATATGAATATCTTTATTTTTATAAAAATCTAAATCAATTCTATACTTGGAAGCATTAGCTCTTACATAAGTAAATGCTGCCTTTGCAGATTCTTGCATTACATCTCCAAGTTGTCCTGTTAATTGGAGCTTACCGCTACCTTCCATAACCATTGCTTCTACAGGTAATGTGTCTCCACCATAAGCAGTCCACGCCATTCCAGTAACTACTCCTATTTTATCTTCTTTATCTACTCTATCGTAGCTAAATGACTTTTTACCTAATAGACTTTCCATTTTTTTAGAATTTATACTCATACTATCTTTATTCTTTTTAAGCATTTCGGTTATAGCTTTTCTAATTAATGAAGCTATAACTCTAGTTAAGCTTCTTACTCCTGATTCAAGAGTATAGCCCTCAATAATCTCTTTAATTGAAGAATCGCTTATTTTTATCTTATCTTCTTCAATATTATGTTCTTTTAAAGCCTTAGGTATTAAATATCTTTTAGCTATTTGGAACTTTTCTTCATAAGTATAGCCTGAAACCTCTATAACTTCCATTCTGTCAAGTAATGGTCTAGGTATTGTATCTAAACTATTTGCTGTAGCTATAAAGAACACATTAGATAAATCCATTGGAAGTTCTAGATAGTTATCTCTAAAATTAAAATTTTGCTCACTATCTAATACTTCAAGTAATGCATCTGATGGATCACCTTTGTAATTTGAACTGATTTTATCAATTTCGTCAAATAATATAAGAGGATTATTTGTCTTAGTTTCTTTCAATGCATAGGCTATTCTACCTGGTATTGCTCCAACGTAAGTCTTTCTATGTCCTCTTATTTCTGATTCATCTTTCATACCACCTAAAGCTATTCTAGAGTACTTTCTATTCATCGCTTCAGCTATTGATTTTGCAATAGATGTCTTACCAACTCCTGGAGGCCCAACTAAGCAAAGTATTGGTCCCTTCATGCTCTTACTCATTTGTTTTACTGCTAAATATTCTATAATTCTTTCTTTAACATCATCTAAACCATAATGTTCTTTTTGAAGAACTTCTTCTGCACTTTTTATATTTATAGTATCTTCACTACTCTTATTCCAAGGCATGTCCACTATCCAGTCTAAATATGTCTTTATTACAGCTTCTTCAGAACTTGATGCTCCAGCGCCTCTTAATCTATTAAGCTCATATTCTGCTTTTTCCTTAACTTCTCCTTGAAGATCTGCTTCTTTAATTTGCTCTTCATACTTAGTTATTTCACGCTTTGATTCATCATCTTCCCCAAGCTCTTCTTGTATAACCTTTAGTTGCTCTCTTAAGAAATATTCCTTTTGACTTTTATCAGTCTTCTCTTTAACTCTATCTGCTATTTTCTTTTGAATCTTTATAATTTGAATCTCTTCTTCAATCATTTCTAGAAGTCTTTCAAGTCTCTTCTTTAAATCTACTGTTTCTAATAATTCTTGTCTATAATCTTCTCTTGTAACAGCTACAGAACTTACCATATCTATAAACTCATGTATTTTATCATCAAGTTCTACAGCCTTAATAATATCCTTTGAATTCTCTCCTGTAAGCTTCATAAACTTTATAAATGTTTCCTTTAAAGACTTTATGTAAGCTTCTATTTCAATACTATCTATTTCTTCTTCTTTAATTCTCTCTAATTCAACTTCTAAATAAACTTTCTTTGCCTGATATTTTTTTATTTTAGCTCTCTCTTTACCTTCAACTAAAACTCTTATTACATCATCAGGTAATTTAATTATCTGTTTTATATCACATATCGTTCCAAATTTACTTATATCGCTTTTTTTTGGATCATCTATCTCTACACTTTTTTGTGGTGCTAAAAAAATCTTTTCTCCATTTTGCATTGCAGCCTCTATAGCTGCTTTTGATTTTTCTCTTCCAACATCAAAATGAGTAACCATATTTGGGAAAATAGTTATCCCTCTTAGAGGAATTAAAGGAAGAATGTTTTCGTTTGTCATACCTGTCTTCCTCCAATCTTCATCATTATTTTTATTAGACCTAATAAGTATACCATAACCATAACTTTTTTCAATAATTGTAATCCTATAAATAAAAAAACACTCTTTATTAGAGAGTGTTTTTTATTTATGCTGTTTCCATATCTTCTTTATTCTTTGATGATTTATCAACAAGCATAGGTCTTACTTCACCTTCTGGTAATCTATGAACCTCAGGTTTTTCACCTTTTTTGATGGTATCTTCCGTTATAACTACCTTTGTAATTCTTTCATCTGAAGGAATTTCAAACATTATATCCATCATCATTTCTTCTATTATAGCTCTTAACCCTCTTGCACCCGTGCTTCTACTAATAGCTTCTTCAGCTATTGTATCTAATGCTTTATCTGTAAATTCAAGATTTACATTATCAAGTTCAAATAGCTTCTTATATTGCTTTACTAGAGCATTTTTAGGTTCACATAGTATTTTAACCAAAGCTTTCTTATCTAGAGATTCCAAAGTTACTAATATAGGTAATCTTCCAACAAATTCAGGTATTAACCCAAACTTTAAAAGATCTCCTGGCATAATCTCTTTGAATACTACTCCTAAATCTTTTTCTTGCTTTGATTGAATTTCTGCTCCAAAACCAATTGAACTTTTTCTTGTTCTCTTTTCAATTATTTTATCTATTCCATCAAAAGCCCCACCACAAATAAATAATATATTTGAAGTATTTATTTGTAATAATTCTTGATGAGGATGTTTTCTTCCACCTTGTGGTGGTACTGAAGCAGTTGTTCCTTCTAATATTTTAAGAAGTGCTTGTTGAACACCTTCTCCTGAAACATCTCTTGTAATTGATGGATTTTCTGACTTTCTTGCAATCTTATCTATCTCATCTATATAAATAATACCTTTTTCTGCTTTTTCTATATCAAAATCAGCATTTTGTATTAATTTTAATAAGATGTTTTCTACATCTTCTCCAACATATCCAGCTTCTGTTAATGTTGTTGCATCTGCAATTGCAAATGGAACATTAAGAACTTTAGCTAATGTTTGAGCAAGTAATGTTTTACCTGAACCTGTTGGTCCAAGTAGTAATATATTACTCTTTTGTAATTCTATATCATCATTTGAGACTTTCTTAGTATTTATTCTCTTATAATGATTGTATACTGCAACAGCTAATGATTTTTTAGCTCCTTCTTGACCTATTACATATGAATCAAGATATTCCTTAATTTCTTGTGGTTTAGGTAAATCTTGAGAAACTACATCACTAGTTTCTTCAAATTCATCTTCTATAATTTCTGAGCATAATTCGATACATTCATCGCATATATAGACTCCCGGACCAGCTATTAATCTTTTAACTTGATCTTGATTCTTGCCACAGAAAGAACATTTTAACTGTTTCTTTTCTTCGTATTTAGCCATATTTTCACCTCGCTAAGGACAAATCCTAATTATTATGCATTTTCGATTTCATTCTTAGTAATAACTTTATCAACTAATCCATATTCCATAGCTTCGTCTGCTTCTAAGAAGTAATCTCTTTCCACATCAACTTTTATTTTGTCTAAAGGTTGATTTGTGTTTTCACTTAGTATTTGATTTAATTTATCTTTTATTCTTAAAATTCTCTTTGCATGTATATCAAAATCAGTTGCTTGACCTTGGAATCCACCTAAAGGTTGGTGTATCATAATCTCAGCATTTGGAAGGGCATATCTCTTTCCTTTTGCTCCTGATGAAAGTAAGAAAGATCCCATTGATGCAGCTAATCCAATACATATAGTACAAACGTCTGGTTTGATATATTGCATTGTATCATATATAGCCATACCAGCTGTAATTGATCCTCCTGGACTATTTATATAAATATATATATCCTTATCTGGATCTTCGCTTTCTAAGAATAAAAGTTGAGCAACTACTAAATTTGAAGTCGCATCATTTATTTCACCATTAATCATTATTATTCTATCTTTTAATAATCTAGAGAAGATATCATAACTTCTTTCTCCTCTATTTGTTTGTTCAACAACCATTGGAACTAAGCTCATTACTGTTCCCTCCTTTTTAATGTAACTTTAAATAAAATTATACCTCAAGATTTATCTTTTGTTAATCTTTTTATTTGAAATAATTGCCAGAAAAACATTTTCTGGCAATTATCTAATCGTTACATCTATTAACTTTTAATATATCAATTATTTACAGTTATCTTCTAATAACTTAATTGTCTTTCCAACAACGATATCTTTTTCAATCATGTGCTTTTGAGTTTGAACTAGCATTTCAGCCATTTTTTCGAATTCATCTCCAGCATACATCTTAGCTATTTCAGTAGCTTTTTCTTTAATCTCTTCTTCAGTAGCTTCGATTTTTTCAGCCTTTGCTATAGCTTCTAATACTAAGTCAGCCTTAACTTTCTTATCAGCATTTTCTTTCATGTATGATCTCATTTTTTCTTCTGTGTTTCCAGTGAATTGCATGTATTGTTCTAATGATAATCCTTGTTGGCTTAATCTTGCTTCAAGATCTTTAACCATGTTATCAATTTCTTTTTCAACCATTACTGCTGGAATGTCCATTTTTGAATTTTCAATAACTGCTGTTATTAATTCATCTTCAAATTCTCTTTCAAATGAAGATTTCTTAGTTTCTTCTATTTTACCAGTTATATCAGCTTTTAATTCAGCTAATGTATCAAATTCTGATACTTCTTTAGCAAATTCATCATCTAAAGCTGGCATTTCTTTAACTTTTATTTCTTTAACTTTAACTTCAAAAGTAGCTTCTTTTCCGTTTAAGTCTTCTTTTCCATAATTTTCTGGGAATTTAACTTTAACTTCTTTTTCTTCATCAGTGCTTAATCCTATTAATTGATCTTCAAAGTTATCAATAAATGATCCTGAACCGATTTCTAATGAATAATCATGTCCTTCTCCACCTTCAAAAGCAACTCCGTCGATGAATCCTTTGAAATCTATAACAGCGATGTCGCCTTTTTCAATTGATCCTTCTTCCTTAGTTTCTACTCTTGCGTTTTGAGCTTGCATGTTCTTTAATTGGCCTTCAACTTCAGCATCTTCTACTTTAACTTCTTTTCTCTTAACTGATAATCCCTTGTATTCTCCAAGTTCGATTTCTGGATATACAGTAACTTCTGCTGTATAAACTAAATCTTTTCCTTCTCCAACTTCTAATACATCTATGCTTGGGAAATCAACTGGCTTTAAGTTGTTTTCTTCAACTAATGTTGGGTATGTTTCACTTACTACTGTGTTTATAGCATCTTCAAATAATACTTCTATACCGTAGTGCTTTTTAACCATTGCCATTGGCACTTTACCTTTTCTGAACCCAGGTATATTAAAATTCTTCTTATTCTTGTTGTAAGCTTTATTTAAAGCAGCAGTGAATTTTTCTGCCTCTACTCTCACTTCAAATTTAACAACATTAGCTTCTATCTTTTCCATTTTAGCTTCCATTTTTGTTCTTCCTCCTAAAATAGTTCTTTATTCTCGTTTATTAACTACGTTATTATAACATAGATTTCTACACATTTTCAAATGCTTTGTGTTATATAGCAAATTTGGTATATCTTACTTTACAATACTTCCCTTATTATTAATTATATATTCATTTTTATCTACCTTAACTTCTATCCCTTTTTTAGGAACAACTTTACCTATAGTAATATCTTTACCAGATATACTTCTTACTAACGTATTATTTTTACTCTTTATATTGTATATCCATAAATATTCCTTATTAGCTGCTGTCCCAAAGTATGGTAAATTACTTCCATAAGCTATATTATCATCATCTATGAACTTAGCTTGATTATGCCAGACATAACCCTTGTCCTTTTTGATTATAGTATCTTTAGGGAATTTATCTCCCTTTGTAGATACATATTCTTTTCTTGTTATATCTGTAACTTTTCCATCTATATCTACTAGTTTAATATTTTGATCTTTATCTAATATTAGTAACAACTGTTTATTAGGTGATATATCATAGCTAGCCCCTTCTATTTTTTCCATTCCAACGAATTCTTTCTTGTCATCAACTATTTTATATTCACATTTAGCTACAATGTCCCCATCAAGCTTCGCTTCTATATAAGTCTTCTTTGGAGGTTCCGGCTTAACTTCCGGTTCCTTAACTTCTGGCACTTTAGATTCTTCTACTGGTTTTTTTATGTCTGGATTATCACTATCAACCCATGCTTGCAATTTATTTCTTACATTAGAAAAATCCATATTTTCTATTTTAAATTTATATATAAGCAATCCAGCAATAATTGCTACCAAGCCAACTATTATTATAATTCTAAGCCTTCTTCGCTTCATCTTCTTTTCATAATCTTTACTAAAAATACTTGGTTTAGCCAAAATATTTACCTCCTAAATTTACTAATAATAAATATAGTATACAATATTTATTTAATTAAAATAATAACTTTTTCTTATATTTTAATTACTTTTTTACTTTAGCCTTGCTTTTACAACGACAATTGCACACTTTAATTCCTAAAGATCTCTTCTCATCATCTGTAAGTTTAGCCACATTATCTGAATACTCTTCATATTCTGGAGCATCTTTTAAAAAAGTCTTCTTTTCTAGTCTTAACATAACTACTCTCCTTTATTAAATTATTAACACTATGTGTGGTATTTTATTCTAACAAAAATTTGTAATTTTCTAAATTATATTTTAGCACAAATCCGATAATATAATACTCTTTATATAAATATTTTTATTTTTCTCCTTTTTTCAACATATTTAAACATTCTTTTAACTATTAATTAACAAATAGTAAATTAATCCTTTACCTATTGGAATTTATTTTAAATTTTAGTATAATTACATTAACAGATAAATAAAAATTAATTAAAGCCCATACCACTCTATTAGCAAACGCTATAGAGTTTAAATAAACCCCACAAAATGTTCATTTATTCCCTTTCTTAAATGAACATAACCCTTTAACCTGTGCTATTTTAGTGCAGGTTTTTTATTTTATATAATAATATAACCGCTAAAAAACTTAAGCGGTTATATTATTACAAGTATCTCATAGGATCTGTATGATTACCATTAATTCTTATTTCAAAATGCAAATGTGCCCCTGTACTCATCCCAGTACTTCCAACTTTAGCTATAACTTGTCCGCCAGAAACTTTCTGTCCAGCAGAAACTAAAAGTTCACTTGAATGTGCATATAAAGTTTGCTTCCCATTCCCATGATCTATTATTACAGTCTTTCCATACCCACTCATCCATCCAGCTGTAACAACAGTTCCACTTTTTGATGCTTTTATAGGTGCTCCATGGGGTGCTCCATAATCTACCCCTGTATGGAAGCCATTAGCACCTGTTACTGGATGTACTCTTGCCCCATAAGAACTAGTTATAGGTCCTACTGTAGGAACCATGAATCCACTTTCATTTGGATTATTATTACTTAAATCAGAATTATTATCATTATTGGTATTACTACTACCACTATTATTGTTATTATTACTACCGCTATTATTTTTTTTATTTATTTCATTAAATATCTTGTTTATTTCATTTTGAAGTTCCTCATTGTAACTTAATATATCCTCAATCTTATTTTTCACGTTCTTCTCTTCTGATGATAGTTTATTTATTTTACTCTCTTTTTCATGTTCTAAACTTTTCAGCTTATTAACCTCTGCTTCATGCTTGTCCTTCTCTATTTTAGACTTTTGCTTCAATTCTTCTTGCTCTTTTTTTGCATTTTGCACTTTAATCTTCTTATTATTAAGGGTTTCCTTTTTTTCTTCTAATTCTTTATGTAGTTCTTTTATTTCTTTTAGAAGCTCATTATCTGTCTTTATTATCTTATTTACATTAAATATATTTGAAAATAACTCTCCAATACTTTTACTTGAAAAAATCATATATAAATATTGAGATTGAAAATTTGCTTTATAATAACTTCTAAGTCTATTTTCTAATAACTCTTCTGTATTTTTAGCTTCTTCTTCGTTTTGTGCTATTTCCTTCTCATTTGTAGATATTTCTGTGTTGATTTTATCTACTTCCTTATTCAATCTCTGTACTTCATTTTCGTATTTTTTCAGTGTATTTTCTGACTTTGTAAGCTGAAGGCTTTTCTCTTCTATCTCCTTCATAAGGAAATCAAGTTCACTTTCTTGCTCTTTTTTCTTCTCTTTTATATTATTCTTTTCTTTTTCTAAATCATTAATTTTTTCTTTATTACTCTCAATCTTTTCTTTTTTAGAATTATTAGCTGCGTATACATTAAAATTATCAATTGGAGCTAATACAGTTACCATGGTTATAATTATCGTCAGTGATATTACCTTCTTTTTCATGCCCCATTCCCCTTTCATTTATAACGAAAAGTTCTCTACATCATCGACAGTCCACTTATTATTCTTATATATAAGCTTAGTTAAGAACTTCTTGCTATTTTCTTTTCTTCCTAATCCAAACAATACTTTGCTAGTATCATACTTTACCTCACAAACTATAGTTGCTTTATACTCTCCATTTTTATATTGAAAATTGCTCTTTTCTTTATCAATATCTAAAGATTTCATTTCATAATTATTTTTCAGTATGAAATACTGCTTCTCTATAACTGAATATATTTTATCCCTTGCTTCATTAGTCGCTCCTTCTATAGCCTCCTTATCTTCATTATTTAAAGCTTCAAATACACTTTTATAAAAAGTATTTAAAGATGTATTTATTTCATTCCACAGTGCATCATTCTCTATATCTAGTTTTAAAGATATATTTGGTGTTTGAAGCACTTCACTTTCTTTTCCCTTTACAAGCCCCCAAGGAAATTCCTTCTGAATTGAAAGCTTTATACTACCATCAGTTGGCATTGGCCCTATATTTCTAAAATCTTCACACTTTATCCCGCTATCCTTACCATTTATAAATACATTAGCATCTCCAAATTTACTATCTACAGTTACCATAATCCCGTCTAGCTTAATCTCTACAGTCTCATCATTCATTAAGGATATGTCTTCTTCTTTTTTGATTTTCCCATATTCATTATCTATTGATCCACTAATCTTATATTTACCTGGTATAAGGTTATTTAATGTATCTCCTGAATTTACTTTTTCTTTTTCATTTAAATATATATTGGCATCTTTAAAGTTACTTACAATTTTAAGATTAAAAGTCTTTAAATTTACATAATAATTATCACCAAATATACCTTTTTCATTTACTAATTCAAAAATAGCCTTTTTATTATCATCCTTTAGTCCATCAATTATATTATTAACCTGTGAATCTTGTCCTTTATAATAAGCTATTAATGGAGCTAAATCCTTCTTCTTTAGTTTTTTATCATTAACTCTTATAACATCTTGAAGTTTAGATGAACTTCCATCCTCAAGACCTATCTCTAATTTTTTAAGGAGTTGCTCTTTTGTAGTTCTAATATTTCCTACAAAATATCCAGATAACAAAAATATTACAATACCAATTAAAATAATTATCTTGATATTTTTTTTAAGAAATTCTCTATAAGTATCTTTGTTTAACTTTCTTATTTCATAACTTTTATTAACTAAGATATCCTTTGTTTTCTTAATAAATCTATCTAATTTTTCTTTAATCGCCATTTTTCACCTCAACCTTTAAATATATAATAATAAATTATTTGCCATAAAATCAATATTTTATTAACCTAATTCTTTATTTTTTTAATCATTTATTGTTAAACTTAATATTTTAGTAATAATTTAAGGCGTTATATAAACATTTTCGTCTATATAACGCCTTATTTTCACTATTCTAAAATATCTATAATCCACTTTCCGCAATCAACACATTTGTATACTCTTATAACAAATAAATCTAATGTTTCTTTGCTTAATACATTTTCAAATTTTTCTTTTTCTTCTTTTGTTATAAACTCGTCTTCTTCATTTATATATCCATGAATTTCGATATAATAATTATCTTTACTTACTTTACAGCATTCATTAATTTCAACACAGCTAATTCTTTCATAATCTAATTGATCCGCTAAATCTTGTATTATAGGAATTATATCTTCATACTCTTCAATTTCATCTAAGAAATCTTCTTCATAAAATGACATATCTTTTATTTTAAATAACTCTTTCATAATCATTCCTCCATATATAGGTTATTATCCTTATAATTTATAATACTATGCTATAATATAAAAAAGCAATTTATTATTTTGATGGAGGTTATTTATGATTTTCGATTGTCATATGCATACAGAGTTTTCTTCAGATAGTAAAATGAAGATAGAAGATGTAATAGAAAAAGGTAACCAATTAAATATAGGCACTATAATAACAGAACATATGGATTATAATTATCCTAAAAAAGATTTATTTAAAGTTGATTGTAGTGAATTTTTTAATAGATATTCTAAATACAGAAGTGATAATTTATTACTAGGTATAGAAATTGGACTTTCACATACTATAGTTCATAAAAATAATATCATATCTAATTCATATCCTTTTGATTTTATTTTAGGTTCAATACATTCAATAAATGATGTTGATATCTTCTTAGATGCACCAAAAACAAATGTGTCAAAACAAGAGTATTTATCTAAGTATTTTGAAGAGATTATAAAAGACGTAAGCGAATTTGATAATTTCGATTCGTTATCTCACATTGATTATCCTTGCAGATATTTAAAATATGCTGATAATGAAATATATTTATCTGAGTTCTCAGGTTATCTTGATAAAATATTTAGTATACTACTAAAAAAGGACAAGGTCTTAGAAGTAAATACTAGACGTCTTGGTGATGAAAAGGCAATTAAATCACTTATACCTATTTATAAAAGATATAAGGAACTAGGTGGAAAATACGTAACTATTGGATCTGACGCTCATTCTAAAGAAGGCATAGGGTTACATATTGATGCTGCAAAATATATCATAAAAGAGGCTGATCTTACTCCTGTATATTTTAAAGAAAGAAAAATGCATATTATTAATATATAAAAATAAAGCTAAGATAGTCTCTTAGCTTTATTTTTATATATTTTTCTAAATTCTTTCTTTATTAATAAAAACTCTTCTAAATCATTCAAAAACTGAAATAACATTGCTCTATTTTCAAACTCTTCTCTAGTTTTTGGAAGAGGCATAGACTTATAACTCGCTCTCAACTTAGTTAATTCATAAAGAAGTTCTATACAATCATTATCAGCATATATATTAGTTGCTATATTTTCTGTAAAAGTAGCCATTATTAATGTTTGATCATAAGTTATTGAAAATCTTGAAAAATGTGAAGTCATTCTCTTTATTGCTTCTAGCTGCTTCACTCTCATTTCTATATAATCTATGTAATAAAGCTCATCTTTAAATAAATAATTATTATTTATTTGATAGGCTAGTGCTCTAGTCTCTTCTATAACCTTCTCTACCTCAATAAGTCTTTTTCTTTCATTTACTGGAACAGCTTTTGTAATTAAGCTCTTTGACATATCAAAAATTATATTTCTATACTGATTCTCAATAAACTCCTTATTTAGATTAAATTTATCATCAAGAGATGGCATATATAAATTGAATAACGATGCTATGCCTATACCTATAAAAGTTAGAGCCTCTTCATTAACTATCCAACTCAAGTTTATATCACTACTAACTAAAAGGTGAGTTGATAAAACAGCTCCAACTACCATTCCTTCTTCTATTTTGAACTTCTTAGTTATAGGAATAAATATAAGTAAGAAAAGTCCAAATACTAAAGAGTTATTTCCAAGTAATACATATAGTAAATATGATAATAATACAGCTATAGTAGCTGCTATTACTCTTCTTCCACCAACTAATAATGCTTCCTTTTTTGTGTCTTGTATACTAAGTATTGCAATTATTCCAGCAGTTACTCCAAATTTTAAGCCAAATCCTTCCGCTATAAATATTGCAATAGTTGCAGATACTGCCATTTTGAATGTATTTCTTTTAAAAAATTCCATGTTTATCACCTTAAATTACTTCCTTAAGTATATAATAATAAATTTTGCTGACTTTTTCTATTTAAATATTATTTAACAATCTTTCTTATATTTTAATATAATTTTTTAACCTATAAATCGCTTACTTATTATTGTTAGTTTGATTCAATTATTACTATATCAATCACTAATCCTAAGTTTATGTATAAGTTATTTATAATATGTTCCATGTAATAATTGATAAAACATTTAATAAATCAAAAAAATCTTGGAGGATTCATTTATGAGAAAAAAATATGTAATCGCTTATTTAAGAGATTCAGGCCTTAAAGATATTACAAAGAAAGATGCACTAAAACTTACTCATATAAATATTGCATTTGCCAAAATAGATGACTGTGAAATATATACTAAACTTAAAAAATTAGATCAATTAGATAAAATAAGAACTTTTAATCCTAATTTAACTATTTTAATATCAATTGGTGGATGGGGAGCTGGAGGTTTTTCTGAAGCTTCTTCAAATCCTATAAACAGAAGATTATTTGTTAAAAATGCAATTACATTTATGCATACTCACAAATTAGATGGAATTGATCTTGACTGGGAATATCCATGCTATTCAGTAGCTGGAATAGATTCATCTCCTGCTGATAAAGAAAATTTCACACTTTTATTAGAAGAGTTCAGAAATCAATTAGATATTGAGGAAAATAAATATAACAAACACTTTCTTTTAACCATAGCTGCTGGTGCTGATAAATATTATACTGATGCAACTGAAATGAATAAAGCACATAATTATTTAGATTATGTCCAACTTATGACTTATGATTTAAGAGGTGGATTTCAAATTTTAACTGGTCACCATACTAATTTATATAATTCAACTGGAGATATCTTTAGAATATCCACTGATTCATCAGTTAAATTATTTATTGAATCTGGTGTTCCTAAGGAAAAGTTAGTAATAGGTTCAGCCTTCTATGCAAGGGCTTGGAGATATGTTCCAAACTTTAATAACGGATTATTCCAAATGGCAAAAACAGTTGGTCTCTTTGGTGGAAATTACGATGTGTTAGAGAGTAATTTTATAAACAAAAATGGATTTAAAAGATATTGGGATAACGAAGCAAAAGCACCTTACCTATTTAATGGATTCGATTTTTTATCATATGATGATGAAGAATCTTTAGAGCATAAATGTAATTACCTAAAGAGGAATAACCTATTAGGAATGATGTTTTGGCATTATTCTGCTGATAGTACAGGAACACTCCTTAACAAGATTTATAAGGAACTTATAAAAATATAAGACTTATCTATAAACATAGATAAGTCTTATATTTTTATCTTATTCTAATGAACTCTTTACTTTTTTGAAAGCATAGTCAAGAAGAGATTCAAGATTATTATTATTCTTTCCTCCACCTTGAGCTAATATTTTACTTCCGCCTCCTCTTCCATCAATTAAACTAATTGAATCCTTAAGAAGACTGTTCATATCTGCATTTTTTATATTTTTTGATGCTGCAAATATCAAGTTTACTCTATCATTATTCTTCACTGCCATTAAAGTTATCACTTTGCCCATTTCAGTAAGCTTACTTGCAAGCTTACTTACATATTTAACATCCTCATTATCATATATTTCTCTAATCACTGATACATCAGATACCTTATCAGCATTTTCTATAAGTTCTTTACTCTTATATTCTGATATTTCTATTGTAAGTTCCTTATTCTTGCTATTTGCAGTTTTTAATTCATTATTCAAGTTATTTATACTATTTATAGCTTCATCTTCGCTACAGCTTAAGAATCTACATATTTTCCTTGAAAACTCATCTTTTTTAAAGCTATCATTAATAGCTCTATTGCCAGCTAAATACTCTATTCTAGTATTCCCTTTATGCTTTTCATATCTCCCAAGCTTTATAGCTTGAAGTTCTATAGTTCTACTTGGATGAACACCACAACAAGCATTTATATCTAAATCTTCTATTTTTACAATTCTTATTTTTTCATTTGTCTTCGGAAGATCACGTCTAAGTCCCATCTTCTTAAGTTCTCTTTTTTCTGGGAATAAAAATTCTACCTTTAAATTTTCATTTATAACTTTATTTGCATACTTTTCAGCTTCTCTTATTTGTTCTTCTGTAATTTCTCCTACTATATCTATAGTGCTTATTTCTTTTCCTAAGTGTATACCTGCAGTATTATGATTAAATAGTTTGAAGAAGCATCCTGAAAGTATATGTTGTGCTAAATGCTGTTGCATATAATCAAATCTTCTTTCCCAATCTATCTTACACTTTACTTTATGTATTTTTATAGGCTTTCTAGATACAACATGATATACCTTTCCAGCTTCTTCATATGCATCTAAAACTTCATGTTCTCCTATGAATCCTAAATCGCAAGGCTGACCTCCCCCACCTGGGAAGAATGCAGTTTTATCTAGAATTACATGAAATCTATCATCTTTTTCAATTATATCCTCTATCTCTGCTGTAAATTCTTTTATGTATTGATCTATATAATATAACTTTTCCAAATTATACACGTCCTTTCATAATTACTACCCTTAGTATATCATTTATACAATTTAAATTTAACATTCAAGTTTAAAAGTAAATATTAAAATGGCTATACTAAATATTATTAGTATAACCATTCATTTTATATTAAATATTAATCTTAAAACTTACCATAATGAACTTTTTCATAATTTAACTTTGAATCATCATAAGCAGGCTTTTCTTCATCTTTATATCCTATAGTCAATATAGTTAACACTCCATAATTTTCTGGTAACCCTAAGAGATTTCTTACAGCTTCTTCTGAATCTCCATTTTCACTTTGTCTATTTCTTATTTGTATCCAGCATGATCCAAGATCTAATTCTTGAGCTTCTAATTGAATTAATGTTGATGCTATTGAAGCATCTTCAATCCATACATTACTTCTTTCCGTATCTGCAATAACTACAATTGCAAGTGGTGCGGTCTTTAATCCAAGTGTTCCTTTAGCCTTACATTCTTCTAATTTTAGTAATGTTTCTTTGTCATCAACTAATATAAACTCAACCGGTTTCTTATTCATTGATGATGGTGCAAGGAGCGCCGCTTTAAGTATTTTATCTATCTTTTCTTTTTCAATTTTTTGTTCTTTATACTTTCTTATACTTCTTCTTTCTCTTAGCATTTCTAACATTGAAATCATCCTTTCAAATTGCATTTTTATTATTATATCACCTAATATTTAATTTAACTAATTAATTGGATATTATTAATTTTTTTGAAACTTTTTGGTATAGTATAAAGACTAATATATGAAACATCGATGTTACTAATCAAGGAGGACAACTTATGATTGATACTATAAATATTAAAAGCTTAATTTTAAGACCAAAATCTAATTCAGAATTTACTTCAGAAGAATTAATTATAAAAAGAGCCATAAAAGGTGACAAGATTTCTTATGAGAAGTTAATCAAAGCCAATAAAGAATACTTATATAAACTTGCTTTTTTATATGTAAAAAACGAGCAAGATGCCCTCGATATAATTCAAGAAACCGTATATAAAGGATTCTTAAATATTAGCAAACTAAAAAATGTTCAATTTTTTAATACATGGTTATCAAGAATATTAATCAATACATCAATAGATTTTATTAAAAAGAGAGATAGAGCACTTCATACCCCTATTACTAATATAGATTATAGCTCAATTTATATTCAATACAATACATCCAAAATTGAATCAAATCTTGATCTATACAATGCAATTGACTTATTAAAATATGAATATAAAACAGTTATAATTTTAAAATATTTCGAGGATATGAAAATAGACGAAATATCAAAAATTTTAGACATACCTAAAAATACAGTAAAAACCTACTTAAAAAGAGGTCGTGAATCATTATCTAAAATATTAAAGGAGGACTATTTAAATGAATAATCAATTTAATAATATTAAATTACCAAATAATATAGATGATGTTATAGATTTAGGTGTAGAAAAAGCTTGTGCTCAAAAAAAGAATAAAAATAAAAAATTTAAGATAAAGGTAGCTTCAACAATCTTAATAATCACTACTACTCTTACTATTTTAGGTATCAAAAATCCAGCTTTTGCATCAAGCATCCCACTTATTGGTGGCATATTTGAAAAACTTCAAGATAAGATTAATTTCTCAGGAAATTATAAGGATTATTCTAGCAATATTAATGAAATATCTCATAGTAATGGTACTTCTGTAACTATATCTGAAGCTCTTTGTGATGGTGAATCTCTTTATATAACATATAAAATCGAAAGTAAAAAACCATTTAAATACACGACTTCTGATGAAAGTTTAATAAATTATATAGACAATTCTAATATTGGAGTTAAAGAAAATGAATTGATGCAAATTTTAGAGGAGGGTACAATTAAAACTAACTTTTCTAACATTGAAATCCCAACTGCTACATCTGGTATACAAGGTAATTATTTAGATAAAAATACATTCATAGGTGCTGCAAAATATGATATTCCAAAGTTAAATACAACAATACCAAAAGATTTTAAATTAAATATAAACCTTAAAGCTTTAAGTATCCCTTCAACCCTTTATGAACCAGCGAAGGATATTGTTGTTAATAAAGATCAAATATTAAGGGGAAATTGGAAGTTTAATATACCTATATCTACTGACAATTCACTAGTAAAAATAATAAATGTAAATAAGAGAAATAACTATGGTTCTAGTTTGGATAGTATTTCAATCACTCCGTTTGAAATTAAGTTACAAGGCAAAACTGAAAAGATCCCACCTACAAAAGCTGGCGGAAAAATCCATCAATATGGAATAAATATCAAAGATGATAAAGATTCTCTTGTATCATCAAGTTCACAAACCTTTAAAGATGGTAGCTATTCAGTTATTTTAGAAAGAAAAAATATTAATTCAAGATCTTTAACATTGTCTTTATTTGAAGAAATCTTATGTATTCCAGATGAAAATGGAAATACAACCATAATAGATGAAAAAACTTTATTTAGCACTAAATTTAAAATTGATTGATATAAAACATCGTTTCTATCCATAATATACCTACTGATCCAGATATAATACTTTTTAAATAACTGAAGATTATAAATAATTTATTGCATTAAAAATCACGTGTATCTTAACAAGGAAAATCACGTGATTTTTATATTTTATAATTTTATCTACTCTATATATCTAAATTTAATAATTGTTTAACTTTAACTATCTACTCTATATCAATAAAATTAAACTTCTACACTACAAAAAAGGCAGCAGCTATAATTATATATACAGCTAATAATTGTACTCCTTCAAGCCAATTTGATTCACCATCACTTGCAACTTTATTTGCAATTATGACTGAAACAATTAAAGCAACAAGCTCAAAAACATTAAATACAATACTCATCGGAGTGAACAAAAGACTTAAGAAAATTAGAACTGGTGCAACAAATAAAATTATTTGAAGACTTGATCCAAGTGCTATTTCTACGGCAACATCCATTTTATTTTTAAGTGCCATAACAACAGCAGTACTATGCTCTGCTGCATTTCCAATTATAGGTATTAAAATTATACCTACAAAGAATTCACTTAATCCAAGTGATTGTGTCATAGGTTCCACTGCCCCAACTAAAAGTTCACTTTCAATTGCAATTAAAACTGTTGCTACAGCAAGAACTAATATAGATTTTTTAAGTGACCATTTAGCTATTTCTCCATTCTCTTCATGTTCTACTTCATATATATCCTTATGAGTAAAGAATGAAAATACTAAACTTAATATGTAAATTGCAAACATTATAACAGCAACTATTATACTTAATCCTTCGTATTTTGTATTTAATAGCTCTGGACTAACTGTATGTGTAAATATAGCTGGTATACTTAATCCTATAACTGAAAATAAAAGCATACTTGAGCTTATATCTATAACCTTTTTATTAAATTTTTGAGTCTTAAATTTAAGTCCTCCAACTAACATACTTGCACCTAGAACTAACAGCGTGTTTCCTATTACTGACCCTGCTATTGATGCTTTAACCACATCAAACAAACCACTCTTTAATGCAAAGAATGATATTATAAGCTCAGTTGCATTCCCAAAGGTGGCATTTAAAAATCCACCAAGTTTTGGCCCTGTATAAAATGATATTTCCTCTGTAGCCTCCCCCATAAGTCCAGCAAGCGGAATTATAGCAAGTGCTGCTAATATAAATAATATTGTAGGTGATAAATGCATAAACTCACCGATTATACTTATAGGTATAAATATTAATAAGTACTTTAAAAATTTCATGTTAATACCTCTTTCTTCTTTACTATATTCTATTTTTTATTATTTTTTTTATTATTATACAATATAATTGTTAAATATATATAAATAGCTTAACTCTCGTATTTACTACGTTTCCCATAATACTTTTAAAATTTATTAACTTAAAAATCTATGTTTCAATGGTATTTAATGCAATTTTTTTTAAATTAATGTTGACACTAAGATTTTATGGAGATATAATGAGTTCAAGCAGTCAAACAAAGCACTGCTAAATAAATTAATAACTAAAGACAATGAAGAGAACAAGTAGGAATACCTAAGCTTAACAGAAAGTTGCCGGGTGATGAGAGGCGCTAAGACATTTATTTTGAATACATCTCGGAGTCATACATTGAACTCTATTTATTAGATATTAGGTGTTATCGATTAAGTATCGTTAAAAACTTTTAATGAGGTTATATATTAATTAAAGTATATAATAAATTAAGGTGGTACCACGTGAGTAATCTCGTCCTTATTATGGATGGGGTTTTTTTTGTTATATAAAAAGATTTTATACTCACACATTTGAGGCAAAAAAAAACTATATCAAATTAATATTTATAACAATGTATCTAATGTTATAACTTCACTACTTCAATCGTCCAAAAAAGAAGTATAATTAAAAGTTATTAAGCAAATAGTACTTAGTGTCATAAATAAAAATTCGTATAGCAAATAAAAGAGCCCACAAAACTGCATAGTTATTGCTCTTCTACAATATCATTATTTCACAGATATATTATATTGTTTTATTTAAAGAAGGTCAATAATTAATGCAAAAAAAAATAAAAAATACATTAATTATTGGAGGTTTTAGTAATGGAAAGAAATGTTTTAGATATCCTAAAAGAACGTGGATACATTAAACAGTTTACTCATGAAGAGGAAACAAGAGAATTATTAGGAAAAGAGAAAATTACTTTCTACATTGGATTTGACCCAACAGCTGATAGCTTACATGTTGGTCACTTTATCGCAATGATGTTCATGGCTCACATGCAAAGAGCTGGACATAGACCAATTGTATTAATTGGTGGTGGTACTGTTACTATCGGAGATCCAAGCGGAAAAACTGATATGAGAAAAATGTTAACTGATGAACAAATTCATCATAACGTTGAATCAATAAAGAAACAAATGGAAAGATTTATAGATTTCTCAGATGATAAAGCTATCTTAGTAAATAACGCTGATTGGCTTAGAGGATTAAACTACATCGATTTCTTAAGAGAAGTTGGTGGACACTTCACAGTTAATAAGATGTTAGCAGCTGATGCTTTCAAGAAAAGATTTGCTCTTGATAGAGGTTTATCATTCTTAGAATTTAACTACATGTTAATGCAAGCTTACGATTTCTTAGTATTAAATGAAAAGTTCGGTTGTAAAATGGAACTTGGTGGAGACGACCAATGGTCAAATATGATTGCTGGTGTTGACTTATTAAGAAAGAAAAAAGGCGAAAGCGTATACGCTATGACTTGTAGCCTACTTACTAATAGCGAAGGTGAAAAAATGGGTAAAACTGTTGGAGGAGCTTTATGGCTTGATCCTGAAAGAGTTTCACCATTTGAATTCTTCCAATACTGGAGAAATATAGCTGATGCTGATGTTGAAAAGTGCTTAAAACTTTTAACATTCTTACCAATAGATGAAATAAATGAATTATGTGCTCTTGAAGGCGCAGCAATTAACGAAGCTAAGAAAACTTTAGCTTTCGAAGTTACTAAATTAGTTCATGGTGAAGAAAATGCTCAAAAAGCTTTAGCTGCTTCACAAGCTTTATTCGAAGGTGGCGTTGATTTAGAACACGTTCCAACTATTGAAATAACTGAAGCTCATTTAGGTAACAACTTATTAGATGTATTAGTTGAATTTGATGTATTCCCATCAAAATCAGAAGCTAAGAGATTCGTATCTCAAGGTGGATTAGCTATAAACGAAGAAAAAGTTTCTGATATAGCAAAAACTTTAGAAAAAGAACATTTTGAAGAAGGTTTTGCAATGATTAAAAAAGGTAAAAAAGGTTTCACTAAAATAATAGTTAAATAGTGATTTAGTAAGTAATAATTTATTTAGGGGATAAATTATACTGTAATAAATACTATAACAAATAATAATGTTTTAAACGGAAATAGTTAAACAATAATGCTAAAATAATTTTAAAATAAAGATTCGGAAAATTTTAATTTAGTTAATGCTTAATAAATTAAAATAAAAATTTAAATATACACACTGTTCATAAAAGATAATTTAAAATAGATAAATAAATTTTAAAATAATGCTTAAAATAATGTTTAAATAAGTCACTCATTTATAATTCAAATAGATAAATAATGCTTAAAAGGGTATCGATGTAATGCTTTGTCGATACCCTTTTATTTTTCATGTTAATAATATATTAAGCTTCTTTATTTTATCAACACTATATCTATTATAAATGTATAATTATAATGTGTATTAAAATATAACACTGGAGTTGATAAAATTGAATATGACAATAATAAATCAAGTTATAATACTATTTTTAATTATGCTTGTTGGAGTATATGCTAGGAAAAAGAACATCATTACTGAAGAAAGTAATGAATCTCTTTCTAAGTTTTTATTAAATATAGCACTTCCCTTTTTGATCCTTTCTTCATTTGATTATAATATATCAAAAGAGGAAATATTTAATGCAGAACTTATATTTTTATATTCTACAGTTATACACCTTTTCTTAATCTTTATAACAAAGATATTATGTATTAAGTTTGATAAAGATACTTCAATTGTATCTAGATGTGCTCTTATATTTTCAAATGCTGGCTTTATGGGATACCCTTTAATGGCTGGTTTATATGGAAAAATTGGTGTCTTTTATACAGCAATTTATGGAATTCCTTATAATATAATTCTTTTTACTTACGGAACTATATTATTTAGTAAAACCAATTTAAAGGATAACTATAAAGATGCTTTAAAAAAGATAATTTTAAACCCAGGTATTATAGCTATATTTTTAGGTATGATTCTACTTATAACTAAATTTAAATTACCAGATCCAATGTCAGAGACAATATCATTAATTGGTAACACAACTACTCCCCTTGCCATGATTATAGTTGGAGCTATGCTTGGTAATTTAAAACTTAAAGAAATATTCAAAGGAAAAATTATATATTACATAAGTTTTATAAAACTTATATTAATACCTGTAATGGTATTTCTTTTAATAAGCCTTTTTAATGCAAATCATTTTTTAAAAAATATTTGTGTACTACTAGAAGCTACGCCTGCCGCAGTTGTATGTTCTGCATTTGCAGCACAATATAATATACAGAAAGATCTGGCGGCTAAATTAGTCTTTGTAACTACTCTATTTTCAATTATAACTATTCCTATAATTATGAGTATCTTTTAATTATACTTACTTATATAAAAATAAGGCAACATTATAATTGATATAATGTTGCCTTATTTTTTTGTCATTCTTTTACTATATCAAAATAAAAAAAGTAGCAAAGTAATAAACCTTGCTACTTTAATATAATATACTATCTTACATCATAGATTTTATCTAATTTCTTTTGAATAGCTATGTGAATCTTGTCCATATATTCATTGAATACTTCTTTATCATTTATAAATGGTGAAAGTACACAAGCTCTTAAGATAGTAACCTTTTCTTCTTTATCCCATTCTTTTTCAGTTATTCCACATCTTTCAACGAAGTTAAGTGGGCTATTTCCGTAGTCTGGTACAGCGAAATCAGTATGTGATGTAATGAAGTCATTATTGTATAATCCTCCATCAACATATGAAGCTTCATCATAGAAATCATGATTTAACTTATTCATTTTAGCTAAATCTGTATTTCCTTCTTCATTAAATACAAAGTCTACCATGTTGAAATCTGGTCTTGTTAAATTGTGCATCTTTATAGTTTTATCTCCAACCTTAAATTCTTTTCCTTCAAGGTAAGTATAGAAATTATATGCACCTTCAATACCTGCTCCTATAAGTTTTCCGTATCCTGTAATATTTAATGGTAATATTCTATGTGCAGTCCAAACTGATGCTGCAGTAGCTCCTGCTTTTGATCCTTCAAGCATGAATGCTCCAAGTAATGCAGGGATATCCATTCCTTTTTCAAATACGTAAGTTGCAAAGTATGAAATTGAATCTCTCATTCTCTTATCTTTTATAACTATACCACCAGCTGAATATGGTACATATCCCATTTTATGTGGATCGATTGTTACTGAATCAGCTTCACTTATAGCTTTAAATGCTTCATAAGTATCATCTGAAGGCCATTCAGTTTCTTTATTTAAGAATACTCCATGTTCTAAATATTTTTCTTTTAATTCATCCTTAGCTATGAAATTATAATCTTCATCTAAGAATATTGATCTTGCATATCCACCGTATGCAGCATCAACGTGTACATAGAAATGTATTCCTTCTTTAGCTAACTTATCTCTTACAGCTATGATTTTGTGTATATCATCAACTGCTCCTTCTTCTGTTGAACCAACAACACCAACAACTCCTAGAGTTGGAATTCCTTGTGCAGCTAACTCTCTGATTTTCTTTTCAAGAACTTCTGTGTTCATTCTAAATTTATCAGTAACTTCTACAGCTTCAACATTGTCTAATCCAAGACCAATGATATCAGCAGCTTTAAGCCATGAATAGTGCTTAGTTTGTGGAACTAACCATTTACCTAATTTTTGAATGTTTTTACCACTTCTTGCTGATTTATCTTTTAAATCATCTAATTTTTCTGGAACCTTAGCTACTAAATCTAAGATTTCTTCAGTTGACATATTTAATAATTCCCATTCAGTTTTTCCTTTTACAAGTTCTGGGCAAACTTCACTCATTGCAAGTGGTAATGATTTTAAGTTTCTTGCATACCAAATACCTTCTAAATTAGCTATTGATCCATCAGCACTGATGTGTCCCCAACCAATTCCATCTTTATATCCCATAAGTCTTGCAAAATCAGCTCCAACTTCTTCTTCCATTTGTGAAGTTCCTGGTGATGATTCATACGCAACGTTGTTACCATTGTATAACATTGCAGTGAAGTATCCTAAAATTGCTGGCATTAAAGTTTCTGAGTTCATGTGTCCTAAGAATCTTGGTGAATGCCATGGTAATGATTTTGATCTAAGTTTAACTGATAATTCTGTTAAAACTTCTTCCATTTTATCTGAAGTCATTCCAAAATCTTTTTCATTCATATCGTTCTTTTTGATTATTGGCATATCTTCTGGATGATAATTTTTTCTCCATTCACTATGATCTTCAAATAACATCTTTAAATACTTTTCGAAAGTTTCTTTGTTTTCTGACTTTGGTCCTAAAAATAATGCTTTTAAGTTTAAATCTTGTCCATTCATTTATATCTTCTCCTTCGTAGACTCAATTAAAACTATATGACCATTTAAAATGAAACTAATGCAATTCATTTTAAATTACCACACGTTTCATTGAGGGCTTTATAATATTTATTAAAATCATATGACATCTAAGATAATGCTAAGACTTAAATGTCATATGATGTTTTACTATATTAATAGTATTTTTAATGCTTTTATTGATAATTTATTATTTTACTTTTTTCCATTCAGGTTTTCTAAAGTGGAATATAATAAGTGGTATTACCACACTTACTATTGTTCCAATTACTTGGAATGCTATATATCCAGGACCTTCACTTGCTGGTAATATTGATGGTGGTATTAAACTTACTAATATAGTAATTGATACACCAATAATTGCAAGTATTGCAACAATCCACATTAATGAATTTCCTTTTGCTCCAAGTCTAAATGGTCTCTTAACATCTGGTCTCTTATATCTTAATACAATTGCTGATATGGCCATTAAGATATATGCAACACAATAAACAATAGTTGTTGTTATTGTAATCATAAAGAATGCACTGTTAACATCTGATGTTACTAAGTAAGTTATTGATATTAATGAAATAACTATAGCTTGTATTAAAACAAATGTTATTGGTACTCCCTTTTTTGTTCTCTTTTGGAAAAATGGTGGTAAATTCCCCTCTTCAGCAACTTTAATCATTGCTTTTGATGGTCCAAGTACCCAAGCACTTAATTGTGCTAGAACACCAATTGCTATCATAGCTGATATTATATTATTAAATATTGATGGTATTCCTAAAGCTTCACAGTATATAACAAATGGTTGAGTTATATTTGATAGTTCCATCTTACCCATTGGAACTGCATTTGCAACAGTTAAACCTGCAATTAAGTTAACTATTACTAATAAAATAACTGATGCTATAACAGCTATTGGGTAATTTTTCTTAGGGTTTTCAATATTATTAGCATGTACTGATGATATTTCTACCCCTGCAAATATAAATATAATTCCTGAGAAATATGTTAAAGTTCCGAAATCGTGGAAATTAGGTATAATTTTATCTGCGCTAAATGTTCCTAAATAACTACCTGGTTGAATACCAACTTTAATTGCATATGCTATACCTAATACAACTAATGCTATAAATGGAATATAAACACCTATTAAAGAACCTATATTACCAACAACCTTAACCATGTCAAATTTAAGGTTTAATAGAGTAACACCCCAATAAGAAATAATAATTACTATAAATACGAATATGTGGTTTTGTGCAAGTTTTGCATCACCTACAACATAACCAAGTAAAACTCCAACTGTTGAAGCAACCATTACCATTCCAAAGAACATTTGAACCCATAAAAGCCATGAAGTTACAAATCCCCATCTTTCACCTAGCGCTTCTGTAACCCAAACTTGAGGACCACCTTCTTCTGGCCATCCAGTTGCAAGTTCTGCTGCTATAAGTGATATTGGAATAGCAAATACAATAACTGCTCCTACTAAATAGAAAATTTGAGACCAACCATTAATAGCTAATGTAGGTACACTTCTTACTGTACCAAAGAAAGCCATAGTAATCCCAATAAGTTGGAATAGTGTAAGTTTTTTAACACTGCTCATAAGAATAATTCCTCTCTTTCAATATTAAATTTTTAATCTTACAATCAGTGATTTTTGTTTTATTACCAATGCTTTTAATAAATTTAATGCTTTAATAATCTATATCTGGATTTAACAAAACAATAATCACTAAACTGCTGTAGCTTGGCTACATCTTTATCTTATACCTTAGCGAGTTATTGTCAAATTGCCCAGATTCAATTGCGTATATTTTAAAAAAATTTGTTTACTTTTTAATACTTTGTTGATTTTTTATTCATGCAAAATTTTCCCATATATACATATAATTCATCTTATTGAAAAGATTTTGATTAATAGTTCATATTTGATTAATTTTTCTGTATTAATATGGATAAACATTAATATTTACATGATTACTTTATTAATAATGTGAAAATATAGCTTTGTAAATCAATCTTTTAACATCACTGCCTTAATAATACATTTATTGTATTATTAAGGCAGTGATTATTCTATACTTATTCTTCTTTAATTCTTCTTCCATTCAGGTCTTCTAAATTTAAATATTAATAATGGAATTATAACACTTACTATTGTTCCAATTATTTGGAATAATATATAGAAAGTATGTTCACTCTCTTTTAATATTGATGGTGGTATTAAACTTACTATTATAGTAAGGATAACTCCGAACAAAGCAAGTAAAACTATTACCCACATAAAGCCATTTCCATGTGAACCTAATCTAAATGGTCTATTAACATTTGGTTCTTTATATCTTAGCAATATAGCGGATACCCCTATTAAAATATATACTATACAATAAAGTATAGTTGTTGTTATTGTAATCATAAAGAATGCACTATTTACATTTGGAATTGCTACATATGCTAATGTAAGAAGAGATACAACTATAGCTTGTATTATTACAAAAGTTATAGGTACTCCCTTATCGGTTCTCTTTTGGAACAATTTTGGTAAATTTCCTTCCTCAGCAACCTTAATCATTGCTTTTGATGGTCCAAGTACCCAAGCACTTATTTGCGCCAATACCCCAATTGCTATCATAGCTGATATTATATTATTAAATATTGCTGGTATTCCAAGTCCTTTGCAATAAATAACAAATGGTTGTGTAATATTTGCAAGTTCCATCTGTCCATCAGGAACTGCATTTGCAACAGTAAGTCCTGCAGTTAAATTTAATATTGCAAGTACTATTACTGATAAAATAACTGCTATTGGATAATTCTTCTTTGGATTTTCAATATTATTAGCATGTACTGATGATATTTCTACCCCTGCAAATATAAATATAATTCCTGAGAAATAAGTTAAACTTCCCAAATCATGAAAATCAGGAATTAGTTTACTTGCACTAAAAGTTCCTAGATAACCATTAGGATTTAATCCAAATTTAATTAAATAAGCTATTCCTAATGCTACAAGTGCTATAAATGGTATGTATACACCTATTACTGCTCCCCAATCACCAACTATCTTAACCATATCAAATTTTAAATTTAATAATGTAACACCCCAGAATGATATAAGTATACAAAGTGCTACGAAAACATTATTTTGTGATAATGTTGGATCGTTTACAACATATCCAAGTAATACCCCTACTGTAGTTCCTACCATAACCATACCAGTCATCATTTGAACCCATAAAAGCCATGAAGTTACAAACCCCCACTTTTCTCCAAGAGCTTCTTTAACCCAAACTTGTGGTCCTCCTTCTTCTGGCCATCCAGTTGCAAGTTCTGCTGCTATTAATGATATCGGAATAGCAAAAATCACTATAGCTCCAACAAAATAAAATATCTGTGTCCATCCATTAATAGCTAATGTAGGTACACTTCTTACAGTTCCAAAAAACGCCATGGTTATACCAATTAATTGGAAAAGTGTCAGTTTCTTTACACTGCTCATATCTCCTTACTTCCTCTCGTAATACTTGTTTTCATATGATAATAAAACCATTACTGACAAGTACGTATTTTTTAACTTTATGATAAACCTTTCGCCTTCATTGTCAAACATAGTATTAATTATCATTTTTTTGCATTTAAATTTTATCTTTACATACTTAAGAAAGTTAAATATTTTTTTATATTTCTCAAAGTAGTTTTATTAATATCTTCTTTTTTTAATCATTAAATTCATGAACCATTAACACTAATCTATAATTTATCTATAACTACTAATTTTTGTATGAAGTTTGTCATAATAAATAATTAATAATATTTACTAAAAAAATCCCCTTTGTAATCTTTTTCATAGTATCTATTGGATACTTTATTCCAATAATTATATATTATATATACTTTTTTCCTATTCTATCATTTATCAAGTACCTTTTTTATTAAACTAATAATTCTTCCCAGTATATACCCTTTATTCAAATATTGTTAATTTTTGCACTATATTTACTAAACATCTATTATTTAGTAGTAATAATTCAAGTCAATGTAATTAATATAATAATATATTTCTTACATTGGCTATTTTTAAATATATTAAGGAGATGTTTTTAATGGAAAATACTACCGATGTAAATTTAGGTGCCCTATTTTTAGGACCAAAATCTGAAAACGAGGATTTTTTCTTAAAAAATCTAACAAAAATGTTTAATCAACATTCTCAATGGAGAAAAAACTTTCATCCAGAAGATGGTGATGTAATACTTAATGATACAATTTCATCTCAAGACTTTATAAATACACAAAATAAAACTGAAAATATATTAGAAGAACTTTCTTCTAAATTAAGATCTAACATGA
Source organism: Clostridium sardiniense (assembly GCF_016907995.1). GTDB lineage: Bacteria > Bacillota > Clostridia > Clostridiales > Clostridiaceae > Clostridium > Clostridium sardiniense. The sequence goes on from NZ_JAFBDA010000007.1 coordinate 84,093, forward strand.
TGCCTTGGCATTCAATGAGATATATAGGTCATATGAATACAGATACACTTATGCCTTCCTTACTTGGATATTTTGCTGCTATGCTTTACAATGGTAACAATTGTGCTTATGAAGGTGCACCTGCAACTACTATTTTAGAAGGTGAAGTTGGTGAAGACTTCTGTACTCTTATGGGAATAAATCCTCAAACAGGTTGGGGACACATAAGTGCTGATGGTACAACTGCAAACTTAGAAGCCTTATGGTATGCAAGAAACTTAAAATCTATCCCACTTGCCCTTAAAGAAGTTTCTCCTGAACTTGTTTCCGGAAAGTCTGAGTGGGAATTATTAAACATGTCAGTTGATGAAATATTAGATTTATTAGAAAAGAATCCTAAGAAACTTGATAAAATAAAATCCAATTCTGCAAGAGCTGTATCTTCTATCATACCAAAACTCGGAAAGTTATTAGTTCCACAAACAAAACATTACTCATGGCTTAAGGCCGCAGATATATTAGGTATTGGCAGTGACAATTTAATTGAAGTTCCAGTAGATAACCATTTCAGGATGGATATAACTGCCCTTGAGAACATAATAAATAATTGTATAAAAAATCAAGTTCCTATTTTAGGTGTTGTTGGTGTGGTTGGGTCTACAGAAGAAGGTGCTGTTGATTATATAGATAAAATAGTAGCCCTAAAAGATAAATTTTCAAAGCAAGGTATTAACTTCTATTTCCATGTAGATGCTGCTTTTGGCGCCTATGCACGTTCAATATTCCTAGATGAAAACTTTAATTTTATAAAAGAATCAGATCTAAAGGAAAAGTTTAAGGAACATAATATATTCCAAAACCCTGATGATGTAGATTGGCCATCTTCTTCAATATATAATGCTTTTAAATCTATGGACAGGGCAGACAGTATAACCATAGATCCTCATAAAATGGGTTATGTTCCTTATGCAGCAGGTGGAATATGCATTAAGGATAAAAGAATGAAAGATTGCATATCATATTTTGCTAATTATGTTTTTGAAAAAGGTATGGATATTCCAGTTTTATTAGGTGCTTTCACTCTAGAAGGTTCTAAAGCTGGTGCATCTGCCGCTGCTGTTTGGGCTGCTCATAAAGTATTACCCCTTAATATCACAGGATATGGTAAATTAATAGGATCTAGTATAGAGGGTGCTCATAATATTTATAATAGAATAGAGTCTCAAAAAACCTTTGAGATTCGTGGTAAGAATTTAGTAGTACATGCTTTAGTTAATCCTGACTTTAATATGGTAGATTTTGCTTTTAATATAGAAGGAAATACTGATTTAGAACTTATGAATGAATTAAATCATAAATTTTATGAGGAAGCTTCCTTCTGTACAAAACTATTTACAAATGATTTTATAACATCTCATACAGTATTTGATTATGTAGATTATGGTGATAGTCTCGTAGATTTTGTAAATAAATTTAATATATCAAAAGATGAATGGGATAAAGTTCATCAAGTAAGTGTATTAAGGGCTACAGCTATGAATCCTTTCTTTGCAGATAGAGAAACCTTCAATACTTATAATGAAAAAATTAGTGAAGCTATAGTTAATGATTTAAAATTAGTCTTAAGTGACCTTGATATAAAATAATATTTAAAGCTAAAAAGGACCTCACAAAATGTGAAGTCCTTTCTTATATAAGAAATTTATATTATCTTACGTCGTAGATATTTTCTAATTTCTTTTGGATTGCTGCATCTACTTTATCCATGTATTCAGCAAATGTTTCTTTGTTGTTTATGAATGGTGAAAGTACGCATGCTCTTAATACAGTAACCTTTTGTACTTCATCCCACTCTTCTCTTGAGAATCCAAGTGATTTAACAAATGGGTATGGGCTGTTTCCGTAGTCTGGTACTGCGAAATCAGTATGTGAAGTGATGAAATCATTATTGTATAATCCACCTCTTACATATGAAGCTTCTTCATAGAAATCATGGTTTAAGTGATTCATCTTAGTTAAATCAGTGTTTCCTTCTTCGTTGAATGCGAAGTCAACCATGTTGAAGTCAGGTCTTATTAATGTGTTAAGTATAACCTTCTTGTCTCCAACCATGAATTCTTTTCCGTTGAAGTGGTTGTAAAGGTTGAATGAACCTTCAATTCCAGCTCCGATAAGTTTTCCGTATCCAGTTATGTTTAATGGTAATGTTCTGTGAGCTGTCCAAACTGATGCAGCTGTAGCTCCTGCTTTTGATCCTTCAAGCATGAATGCTCCAAGTAATGCAGGGATGTCCATTCCTTTTTCAAATACGTAAGTTGCGAAGTATGAGATTGATTCTCTCATTCTCTTATCTTTTATAACTATACCACCAGCTGAGTAAGGGATGTATCCCATCTTGTGAGGGTCAATAGTTACTGTATCACATTCGCTTATAGCCTTGAATGCTTCATAAGTATCATCTGAAGGCCACTCTGTTTCTTCGTTTAAGAATACTCCATGCTCTAAATATTTAGCTTTTAATTCATCTTTAGGGATGAAGTTGAAGTTTTCATCTAAGAATATTGATCTAGCATATCCGCCGTATGCAGCATCAACGTGTACGTAGAAGTTTATTCCTTCTTTAGCTAATTTATCTCTTACAGCTATGATTTTGTGTATATCATCAACTGCTCCTTCTTCTGTTGAACCAACAACACCAACAACTCCTAGAGTTGGGATTCCTTGTGCAGCTAATTCTCTTATTCTCTTTTCAAGAACTTCTGTATTCATTCTGTATTGTTCGTTAACTTCTACAGCTTCAACTTGGTCTAAACCGATACCGATTATATCAGCTGATTTAAGCCATGAGTAGTGCTTAGTTTGTGGAACAAACCATTTTCCTAATTTTCCTAAGTTTTTACCGCTTCTAGCTGATTTATCTTTTAAATCATCTAACTTTTCTGGTACTCTATCAACTAAGTCTAAGATATCTTTAGTTGACATGTTTAATAATTCCCATTCAGTTTTTCCTTCAACTAATTCAGGTGCTACTTCTCTCATTGCAAGTGGTAGTGATTTTATGTTTCTTGCATACCAGATAGCTTCTAAGTTAGCGATTGATCCGTCAGCACAGATGTGTCCCCAACCTATTTCATCTTCGTATCCCATAAGTTTTGCAAAATCTGCTCCAACTTCTTCTTCCATTTCTGAAGTTCCTGGTGATGATTCATAAGCAACGTTGTTACCATTGTATAACATTGCAGCGAAGTATCCTAATATAGCTGGCATTAAAGTTTCTGAGTTCATGTGTCCTAAGAATCTTGGTGAATGCCATGGTAATGATTGTGATCTTAACTTTCTTGATAATTCAGTTAAAACTTCTTCCATTCTGTCAGCAGTCATCATGTAGTCTTCTTCACTCATGTCTGTTTTCTTTATTATGTTCTTATCTTCTGGATGGTAGTTTTTTCTCCATTCGCTGTGATCTTCGAATAACATTTTTAAATGTTTTTCAAATGTATCTTTGTTTTCTGACTTTGGTCCTAAAAATAATGCTTTTAAGTTTAAATCTTGTGCGCTCATTTATAAGTCTCCTTTTCATATGCTTTGTAATATATTACAAACCATATGACCATTTAAAATGAAAGATTAACCTCAGTTTAAATAATCATACGTTTCAAATATATTGATTTAATGCTTTTTGTTTTAAATAATGCTTTTTTGTTTTTAAATAATGCTTTTAATTTATAATAAAATAATGCTTAAATTATTTATTATCTACTTTTTTCCACTCTGGTTTCTTACATTTGAATATTATAAGTGGTATTACTACACTTACTATTGTTCCAATTACTTGGAATGCAATATATCCAGTATGTTGTTCTTTTGGTAATATTGATGGTGGTATTAAACTTACTATTATAGTGATTGCTACACCAAATAAAGCAAGTAATGCAACTATCCACATTAATCCATTTCCTGATCCTAATCTGAAAGGTCTTTCAACATTAGGTGCTTTGTATCTTAAAACTATAGCTGAAACTGCAATTAAGATATAAACTACGCAGTAAAGTATAGTAGTAGTTACAGTGATCATAAAGAATGCACTGTTAACATCGTCTGTTACTAAGTAAGTTATTGATATTAATGAAATAACTATAGCTTGTATTAAAACGAATGTTATTGGTACTCCATTTGAAGTTCTCTTTTGGAATACTCTTGGTAAGTTTCCTTCGTCAGCAACTTTAATCATTGCTTTTGATGGTCCAAGTACCCAAGCACTTAATTGAACTAATACACCGATTGCTATCATAGCTGATATTATGTTTGAGAATACTGCTGGTATTCCAAGACTTGCACAGAATATAACAAATGGTTGAGTTATATTAGCTAATTCCATTTTTCCCATTGGGACTGCATTTGCAACTGTTAAACCAGCTATTAAGTTAAATATAACTAAAAGAATAACTGAACCTATAACAGCTATTGGATAATTTTTCTTTGGGTTTTCAATATTATTAGCGTGAACTGATGATATTTCTACCCCTGCAAATATAAATATAATTCCTGAGAAATAAGTTAAACTTCCGAAATCACTGAAGTTTGGTATTAACTTGCTTGCGCTGAATGTTCCTAAGTAACTATCAACTTGGATTCCGTTTTTAAAGAAGTATGCTAAACCTAGTACTACTAATGCTACGAATGGAATATAAACACCAATTATAGCACCCCAGTTACCAACGATCTTAACCATATCGAATTTAAGGTTTAGTAAAGTAACTCCCCAATAAGAAATAAGTATAACGATAAATATAAATACATGGTTACTTGCTAATTCTGCATTTCCTACAACATAGCCAAGTAAAACTCCAACTGTTGAAGCAACCATAACCATTCCGAAGAACATTTGAACCCATAAAAGCCATGATGTTACGAATCCCCATTTTTCTCCTAGGGCTGCTTTAACCCAAACGTGAGGACCTCCTTCTTCTGGCCATCCTGTAGCTAGTTCTGCTGCTATTAATGATATAGGGATAGCAAAAACAACAACTGCTCCTACAAGGTAAAAGATTTGAGTCCAACCGTTTATTGCTAATGTAGGAACACTTCTAACTGTACCAAAGAAGGCCATTGTGATTCCTATAAGTTGGAAAAGTGTAAGTTTTTTAACACTGCTCATAAGACTACTTCCTTTCATGAAAATATTTAATTTTTTAATCTAGAGTAAATTATTTATATGTATAAAGATATATTAGTTATATAATCTACTCTAAAATTTACTTCATATTAAAACATAATGTGTTTTCTACGAAGCACATACTCTATATTATTCTCTTTTATTTTTTTGTCAAATTAGCAAAGAATGTGTCGAACACAGTTTGTTTATATTTTTTACATTTAAGTAATTTTATTTTCATTTTATTCATTTAAAATGCTATTAAATCTAATTTATATTCAGTCTAATAATAGATTTATTTAGTTTTTTTAAATATTTGTTCATAAATTATTGGTGATACCAATATGAATTCGTTTTTATATTTTACCTTTTTATTAACTAAATTTAGTCTTAGTAAACCGTTTTCTCTACTGTTTTATTTATAAAAATAAATAAATATTGTATAAATACTTCTTAAATTAACATAAAATACAATATATAGAAATTTTATTGTAAATATTATTACAAATATTTTTCAATATTATGCCCATATGTCTATAGTATTTTTTTACATTTTTGAAGGTTTTAGTATATTTGTATAGAATACTAAAATAACATCTTTATTTTGTGGGGAGGGAATTTATGAGTACAAAATCTGATGCTGTTAAAATTAGTTTAGGAATAATCGCGCTGTTTGGCTTTTTAGTAGTGTTTGCTCTTTTCTATCAAAACTTCTTTTTGTAAATTTTAACCAAACAAAAAGTGCTTTGTTTTAATCAAACAAAGCACTTTTCTCATTATATAATTAACACATAATAAATATATATCATTCTTAAATTATGTATTCAATTCATATTTTTAACATTTTAATAACTATTATAAAATGTATATTTATTAGTTTTATATACCACTTTTATTTATAAAAATTATAGAATCACACTAGTAATATAAAACTAATACATATTTAAGCTTCTTCTTTCTTCTTATTAGTTAAAAATAGTGCAAGTACAAATCCAACTGCAGCTATTATTGCTGATGCAATAAATAACTCTGCAAATCCACTATTTAAGGTTTGTTGGAAAGTATTTTCTATTGTAACCCTTGCAGCATCTACTTTAGTTAAATATTCTGCCTTCATTCCATTAAATACTGCATCTACAGTAGTATGTGGTGGTATATGACCTGCAAGACCTTGTTCTATTGCAGGTTTTGCTTTATCAAACATGAAACTTGCAAACTCTTTCATTACACCTGTAATACTTGTTACATCAGCATTTTGGAATGAATTTAGTATATTTTGTGGAACATTTCCCATTGCATGTCCCATATTTGCTGATGCTCCCTGAATTGGTGGCATAACTTCCATAAGTTTTGCTGGCATTTTATCCCCAGCTTCAGCTATAAAGTTTACTAATATATTAGGTGATACTGCAATACCAACACTTTTTATAAGTGATAGTGTTGCCTGTGCTGATCCTGCTTCTTCTTTTGGTACATTTACTTGCATCAAATAATTAAGTGGTGTACCCATTGTTAGTCCCATACCAGCACCCATTATACAAAGAGCTATAATTAATAAAGGTGCATTATCTGACTTTGAGACAAATAAAGCTAAAGTAAGAGTTCCAACTACTGTACACCCAAAACCTACTAACAGTACCGCTTTTGCTGAATATTTATCTATAAACTTACCACCTATAGGTGCTGCTATTCCTGAGAAAATAGCCATTATTGTTATTAGATATCCACCTGAGCCTTGGCTTAATCTTAATGTATTTTCACCAAATTGAGGTATAAATACAACACTCATCATTCCACATCCAACAACTAAACTCATAATTAAAGTTATACATATATTTCTGTTTGTAAAATAACCTAAGTTTATTATTGGATCTTCTGCTCTATTTTCACGATATATAAATATAGGTAATAATACAACAAATACAATTAAGTAAGGATATACATCAACTGACTTTAATGATGCTGAGAAGCTATGGAAATTTAAATTTGTAACTCCATACATTAATGATAAAATCATTATTGCTACAATTATACTTCCCCAAGTATCCATTCTTTTTTTAGTATGCTCTACTTCTACGATCTTTATCTTAAGAGCCATTATAATAACTACTATACATATAGGAACATTTATAAAGAATAATAATCCCCAGTTATCAGCACCAAAGCCTTGTATAATTCCTGATCCTATTGATGGTCCAAGAGTTGTAGCAATACCATAAGTTGCACCAACTAAACCTAGTGCAGCACCTCTTTTTGCTTTTGGGAAACTTTCTCCAATAAACGCTGTAGCTATTGGCATTATTCCTCCACCACCAATAGCTTGTATAACTCTAGCTGTTAGTAAGAAATTATATCCTCCAACATAATCTGATATACCACATAAAGCTGAACCTATACCAAATAGAGTTATTGAAAATACAAACATCTTCTTCTTTCCATACCTATCTGATAATTTTCCTGAGATAGGCATTACAACTGCATAGGCCAGAGTATATATTGTAATCATCCAAATAGAACTATCTGCACTTACACCTAATGCATCTGCAATAATAGTTCTAGCCGGTGATACAATACCAGAGTCCATACCTCCAATAAATATACCAAGTAAAAACATTATCATTAGTGCTTTTTGTGTCTTTTTACTATAGCCATTCTCATTTTCCATTTTTCTTCCTCCTTTGTAACTGCTATTTATATTTTTTATAATAATAAACCAAATTATTAATTAGAGTATTTAGAGGTTAATATACATATTAAATCTTCAAAAGAAAAGGTTCTACTTTTTATAATAGTAATCATATTGCTAACTATAAACTTACTAAGTACTCTCTCATTTAATGCTGATTGTATATCGCCATTATTTATATGATATACAATAATCTCCTCTGTTATATCGTATAAAGGTCCAAATATACTATCAATGTTATGATTTGGCTTAGACTTCTCTTCCTTATATACTTCAAAAAATATCCCCATATGATTTGAGAAATAATTATCCACAGCATCATATATAATCTTCATTTTTTCTTCGAAGCCTTTATCTAACTTATTAACATCTTTAAGTTTTAAAATAACCTCTTTCCAATCACCCCTAATTATCTCTAGGACTATTGAATGTTTATTTTTAAAATAGTTATAAACTGTTCCAAGACCTATCCCGCAACTTTTAGCTAAATTTCTCATACTCAATTTACTATATCCATCTTCTTTAATCATAAATCTAGCTTCGCTTAATATTTTCTCTTTAGGATTATCTAATATCTTTGGCATCTATGAATCACCTTCTTTATGAACCATGTTCAAATTATAATTTTATTCTACCTTTAATTCAATAGACAAAGTATGATATTTCTGTTAATTGATAATTATTATTCAAAACTATCTATAATTTGTTAATATATAATACATTTTTATTGCGTAACCCTGAATAATTATCTCCTATTTCCATTAACTAAATTGACCATTAAATTAATTATTATAGTTACCTCCCTAATAATTAATTTATCTATTAATCCATTATAATTTATAAATATCCTCTATGAATATATTCCTTTATTTATCATAATATTACTTTTATGGATTTAATTAAATATATTTTAGTAACTTTTCAAAAAATTTAACAATATTATTACGGTTTATTTCTTTTATTAGCGAAAAGTTGTTGTATAGTTTTTTTGGGGCTAAAGTTAACTACACTTTTAGGAGGATAAAAAATGAATGAGAATAAAAAACTTAAAGAGATAGAGGAAATCTATGAGAAGATAAGTCCCTTTGAATTTAAGAATGAGTTAATTAAAGTTGCAAAAAAAGAGCTTGATGGAAGTAAGCGTTCATTGCTTGATGCTGGAAGAGGAAATCCTAATTGGACAGCTGCAACTCCTAGACAAGCGTTTTTTACATTTGGACAATTTGCTGTACTTGAAACTCAAAGAGTTTGGCAAGAAGGTGATCTTGCTGGTATGCCTCACCAAAAAGGAATTTATAACAGATTTAAAGAATTTGCTGATGAAAATATAAATGCACCAGGTATGGAGCTTTTAATAAATATAATTGAATATGGAATAAATAAAAAAGGATTTGACCCTGATAGCTATGTATATGAGTTAGCTGATGGAATAATTGGAGACAATTATCCATTTCCTGATAGAATGCTAACTCACACTGAAAGCATAGTTCATGATTACTTAGTAAAAGAAATGTGTTCTGGCGATATTAGTGATGGAAACTTTGATATCTTTGCAGTAGAAGGGGCAACTGCTGCAATGTGCTATATTTTTGATTCATTAAAAGCTAATGAATTATTATGTAAGGGAGATAAAATTGCCATAATGACACCAGTATTTACTCCTTATTTAGAGATTCCAAATATTCCAAGATATAGTTTAGATATAATCCAAATAAAGGCTGAGGAGTATTCAGCCAATGGAACACCTTCATGGAGAGTACCACAAAGCGAATTAGATAAGCTTAAAGATACTACAATAAAAGCTTTATTTATTGTAAATCCAGGTAACCCATCATCAGTTGCATTAACAGATAAAAGTAAACATAGTTTAATTAAAATAGTTAATGAATATAATCCAAATTTAATCATAATATCAGATGATGTGTATGGAACATTTGTACCTAATTTCCGTTCATTAATGGCTGATCTTCCATATAACACAATTGGAGTTTATTCATTCTCAAAATATTTTGGAGTAACAGGATATAGATTAGGAACAATAGCACTTCAAAAAATTAATGTACTTGATGATTTAATAAAAAATCTTCCTTCTGATAAAAAAGAACTTATACGCTCACGTTATAAAGATTTATGTACTGATTGCGAAAACATACCATTTATAGATAGAATTGTAGCAGATAGTAGACAGGTTGCCCTTAATCATACAGCTGGCCTTTCAACACCTCAACAAATACAAATGGCATTTTTCTGTGCCTTTGCTTTATTAGATACAGATGATAATTATAAAAATCTAACAATAAATATATGTCGTCGTCGTAAGCAATTATTATTTGATGGATTAGGTGCTGAATTAAAAGATGATCCATATAGTGCTTATTACTATACAGAATTTAATATACTTGAGTGGGCAAAGATTAGCTTTGGTTCTGATTTCGCAGACTATCTTAAGAATAACTATAGTTTAGTTCATATACTTTATCATCTAGCTAAAGATTGTTCTGTAATATTATTATCTGGAAGTGGTTTTGATGATTCTGAATGGTCACTTAGAGTATCTCTTGCTAATTTAGATGATCGTGAATACTATAGAATAGGTAAGATTATGCGTAATTTAATGATAGATTTAATATCTAGATGGCAAGAATCTGAAAATTCTACTAAGATATCATCTTAGTTATGTTTTCTATATTTTAAATTTAAAATTTATAAAAAGAGCCTAATACTATAAGTATTAAGCTCTTTTTTCTTCAATAATCTTTTTTAGTATAATAAATTTTATTTTATCATAAGAAAACTCTTCTGAAAGTTCATCCTTTATAGGTTTTACTCTATAAAATCCAATCTTATCTACAACTTCTAATACTTTATTCTCTTCTTCATTATTAAATAAATCTGAAAAGTCTATTTTAAAATCTATATCATTTCCTGCATTCATATATTGCTCTATATGAGATATTATTGTTGTTATAGCAAGACCTCTTTCCTCTGATATACAGTTAAAATCCTTTCCCTCTTTTATCATATTGATTGTTATTTCATAAGATTTTTGTTTTCCATTATTACTTCCTTTAGATTGTTTTTTATCATTACCTTTATCACTTTTTTTATTGTTATCTTTATGGCTCCATTTAACCTCTATATTGTTTTCATCTATATACTCTTTTATCTTATTTAAGAATTTGTCCCCATACTTTTCTATCTTCTTCTCTCCAACTCCACTTATTTCTATAAGCTGAGTATTATTTATAGGCATTCTAACACTCATATCTTTAAGTGTATTATCCCCAAATACTATATATGGAGGCACTCCTTCTTCCATAGCAATATCTCTACGAATATCTTTTAATATAGCAAATAAATCATTATTCGTATCAAGCTTTTGAATTTTCCTCTCTTCTTTAAATAATACTTTTTCATTACCTTTTATCACTTCTAATGACTTGGTATTTTGCTTAACTACAGGATATTCTCCACCATAATTTATATATCCATGAGATATTAATGTATTTATAAAATCCTTTAATTCTTCTTTTGAGTAATCCTTCATTATTCCATACGTGGTAAGTTCATTAAGTTTAAAGTCAATTATCTTTTGATTTTTAGACCCTCTTAAAACATCTACTATCATCCCTATTCCATATGGTCTTTTCATTCTATAAACACATGATATAACCTTTTGTGCATCTATTGTTTTATCAACAACTTCAGCAGTTGATTCACAATTACTACAATTGTTACAATCTTCTTTAAGCTCTTCGCCAAAGTACTCTAATATAAACCTTCTATAGCATCCATTACAATACACTAAATCAGTCATAGTTTGAAGTTTTGATAATTCATTCATTTTTCTCTGTGGATTAAGTGTTCCTGTGTCTATAATATATTTTTGTGTTTGTACATCACCTGGTGAAAATAATAATATACATTCTGATTTTTCTGAATCTCTACCAGCTCTTCCTATCTCTTGATAATATCCTTCTATATTCTTAGGCATGTTAAAATGTATTACATATCTTATATTAGGTTTATCAATCCCCATACCAAAGGCATTCGTTGCTATCATCAGACTGCTTCTATCATATACAAAATCTTCTTGATTTTCTTTTCTCTCTTCATCTGAAAGTCCAGCATGGTATCTTCCAACACTTACACCTTTTGAACTTAAAACCTCATATAATGAATCTACTTCTTTTCTTGTAGCACAGTATATTATTCCTGATTGATCCTTATTTTCTATAACATAATCTAATATATATTGTTTTTTATTAACACCTTTTTCTATAATTATCTTTAAATTTTCTCTATCAAATCCAGCTACAAATACTTTTGGATTATTAAGATTTAAAAGCTTAACTATATCTTCTCTTACTTCTTTAGTTGCTGTTGCTGTAAATGCTGATACAACTGGTCTTTTATTTAACAGTTCTATAAATCTACTTATATGTTTATAACTACTTCTAAAATCATGTCCCCAAGTTGACACACAGTGTGCTTCATCTACTGCTACTTGAGATATATTTATATTAGATATTATATTTAAAAATTCCATTGATTCTAATCGTTCAGGGGCAACGTAGAGAATTTTTATGTCTCCATCTTCTATCTTTCTAAAAACCTCTCTTATTTCTAAAGTTGAAAGAGATGAATTAATATATGCTGATTCTATTCCAACGCTATTTAAAGCATCTACTTGGTCTTTCATAAGAGATATAAGTGGTGAAATTACAATTGTTATGCCATCCATCATAAGAGCTGGAACTTGGTAACATATAGACTTGCCTCCCCCTGTTGGCATTATGGAAACTACATCATTTCCACTTACTATTTCATTTATTATTTCTTCTTGTCCTTTTCTAAAATTACTATATCCAAAATAACTTTTTAAAACCTTTAATGCATTCTTCAAAATTACTCTCCTCTTTATTTAAATCATATTATTATTATAGACCAAATTTTAAACTTATAAAAAGGAATTACAACCTGTAATCCCTTTTTATAAGTTTATTTTAAATAAGTGATTATTCTAAATAACCATTTATTTATTCTATAACTAATCTTTTAAAATACTCTTCATCTACTGTCTTATTAAGTAAGTACAGATTTCTTCTACTACTTCATCTACATTCTTTTCAGATGTATCAAATTTTTCTGTATTCATATCTTTATATAAATCTAAGTAATTAACACTTCTCTCTAAACAAGCTATATCTCTCTTACCCTCATCTATATCTTTAGAAATTCTTGCTTTTAATGCACTCTTAGAACATATTAAAGTTATCTTTTCAAGATCATATCCTCTATTCTTAAGCCCTAATAGAATTTCTTCCATTATAGATTCATCATGAATTACCCAATTAAAAATAATATTTTCTATATTAGAGTTATTCATAAAATTATTTAGCAGAAATATAATGTTTTCTTTAACCATTTTCTTATTCTCTTCATTTACAATAAAGGGATCCATCATCCAGCACCAATCCCCATCTAACCAAACTGAATTATTTAATCTTTTGTTTAATTCTTTGCAAGTTGCTGTTTTACCAACACCCATTGTCCCATTTATAACAATTAACCTCTTCATAATAAATAATTCCTTTTTATAATATAAATACTATTTTATATTTACTCTATCTAAAATCTTTTGGTATACATTTTGCATAAATGGTTCTTTCTCTGTATATTTCATAAGATCTTTTATAGGAAGCCATTTAACTCCGCTATTTTCATCTTCCTTCATTCTAATTTCTTCATCTTCATCACCTTCAAAAAGATAAGCAATTGATAAATGTAGATGTGGTGATACAAATTCGCCTCTTTTTATATGTCCATTTACAGGAAGAACATCTAATGAAGCTATTCCATTATAAAGAAGTCTTGCATTCTTTAATCCTGTTTCTTCTTCAAGTTCTTTAAAGGCTACTTTTAAAAAGTCTTCATCTCCATCCATATGTCCACCAGTCCAAGCCCATGACTTATAAATATTATGGTAAGCCATAAGTGCTTTATCCTTTTCTTTATTAACTACAAATGCTGAACTTGTTAAATGGCAAACTATATTCTTTCTTGTAAAGATATCTTCAAAATTATTTATACACATAAGTATACTTTCTTTATCCTTTACCTCTTGTTCATTTACAGGTATATACTCCTCTATTTCCCTTTTCCAATTCATAAATTGCTCCCCACTCTCTTTAGTTATTCATTTTTTATATGTCATTATATATTTCTTTCCATCATTACTACATCATCCACAGATTCATATTCATTTTTCTTATAAAACCCTTCTGTCTTATCTGTTCTTGATGTAAATAAATATATATAATTTATACCTTTATCTTTTAATCTATTTGTAAATTCATTTAATACTTTCTTGCCTATTCCTTGTCCTTTTTTACTATGATCTACACAGAATTCTTTTATATTAAAATGCATGGCATCATAATAGTACTCATGATTTCCAAGAATCATTCCTACAGGCTCCTCATCCAAATAACAAACTAAACCATATGATCCTTCACAATTTATCATCTGTGTTAATCTTTTTGTAGCACTTTCTTCTGTCCATCTATCATTCCATGGCTCTGAATTAAATGATTTAATGTAAAAATTAACTACACTTTCTAAATGTTCTAAAGTAATCTCTTCAAACCTCATTTCTATTACTCCTTTTAAATAATATACAAACTTATTCATTATAACTTTACCTCTTAACATTATATCACATTACTTATAATTCTATTTATGCTATAATATAGGATGTATTTCAAAGGGGGATAATATGAAAAAAAAGGATATTTTTTTAATTATGCTTTCTGCATATATAGGACTATTAACCATATCAAATATTAACTTAAAGGAAAATAATGAGGCTTTAAACTCAGAAATAAATAATTTAAATTTATCAATTAACACTATAAATTCACATATAAGTGACATATATTCTAAAATGGAAGTTTTGAGTGCTCCAACACATTTATTAAGTAGCTATAATTTTGAAATAAAAGATAAAAATATATATATAACAGCAGATATAACCTCTCCTTCTAAACCATCTAAAGTAGTGGTTAAATATAAAGATTCTACTAAAGATAACTGGCGGGAAAAAGAGATGACTACTACTGAATACCCACACTATTTCACTAGCATTGATTTTGATCCATCAAAGGACTATAATTTTTCTCTATACTTTATAGAGGGCAATAAAGTATATCCATTTAAAATGGATAACTACTCATTTAAAGCTTTAGCTAAATCTTCTATAGTTCATTCTATAAATTTATACTATAACCCTTTTAATAATTCTATAGGCAATGATTTTTATTTTTCAACTAATCTAAGAGGCGATAATAGTAATTTGTTTAATGTAGTCGACTTAACCTATAGAATAGTTTATAATGGAAAATTAATTAAAGAGTATACTACTAAAGATTTTGACAATAGAAATAATGGAGCAAGCAACACATTTTTACTAAGCTCTACTATTCCTTCAAAAGATATAAATAAAGATATTGATAGTTCTTTACTTAAAGGAGAGTTCGTTGCAAAAGATTTAGCTGGAAACATCTTTAAAGGAACATCTTTAAATAATGATTTAGATATAACATTATCTGATTCTAATAAATAAAAAGCCCACAGAATACTATTAAACTACGATTATTTTAATTTTTAAATTACTATTTATCATTTATATATGATAATAAATAGTACAATATAGGATATAAGCATATATGCTTATATCCTATATTTATTATAATCTATCTTATTTTTATTATTTATGTAATATTATACTTATATTTCTATAAATATAATGTTTTAAGATACATGTTCTTTTATTTAAACATCTCTCTAAAACTTTGTTTTTCTTTATTGCTCTCGAATAAATTCAAGAAATCACATATCTCAACTCCAAAATCTATAAATGAATTACCAATTGCAGTTATTACATTACAATCTCTAACTATATCTACATTAACAAAGTTCTCTCTATTAAAAGGATCCTCTTCTCCAAATATAATTTTGTGTCTATTTGACCACTTCTTTATTGGAGTTGTATATTGTACATTATCTAATGCAGTTGATTTAGCTAAGTATACTGTACCAGCCCCACAAATTCCTGCAATTAACTTATTATTGTCTTTAAAGTATAATATTAAATCTTGAAGTTCTTCTCTATAGTCCCAATTCCAACCACCTGGAATTATAAGACCATCAAATTCGTCATACTCAATATCTTTTAATATCATTTCTGGACTATATATAAATCCAGTTTGTCCTTTAATACTTCTCTCTTCATAAGCCACAGTAACAACTTGTATATCTTCTTGAGTATTTAAAAGATGTGATACAAAGGTAACTTCATAATCAGTCATATTTTCAAAAATAAATAATGCTATTTTTCTCAAAGGTTTATCCCCCACTATTCTCGTTATATTTTCCCATTTTTTACTATAATTATATCTTAATTCTACTCTAAATAAAATATATTAAAATTAGCTTTTATATTAAATATTTTATCTATTATTTAATTAACTCACTTCTTTTTATATATGGATTTATATATCTATCCTTCTTTAATGTTTTATTGCCTATATTAATTGCTTTGCTTGGACAAATATTTATGCAAGCCATACAATCTATACATTTCCCATTCCATGTTGGCTTACTTTCTTTTAATTTTACATTACTCACTGGGCAAATTTTTTCACAAGTTCCACAACCTGTACAATTACTATTCACATTAAATTTCTTATCTTTATTCTTATATTTGTTTTTCCAAAGAGAATGAACAAAATTGCTTACTGCTTGTTTTCTAATCTTTAAATTCTTATCATCTTTATTTTCTATAGATGTTATGAAATCATTAAGCTTACTTTTTTCATCTTCTATAGATTTAATTGCTCTATCTTTTGAAGGATTTCTTCCTGCTCTTATATAGTTAGATATATATTTTATCTCTTCAAAATTATTAAGTCTAAGCCCTTTAATGTTTAAGATTTCATTTATTCTTACAAAACCATTCTTTGAAGATCCACCTCCTGTAACTTGTACTGCAAAAACATAAGGACTACCTTCTAATTTTAGTTTTTCTAAGAATTCTTCAACAACAGCTGGAAGACTAAAGCAATGTAGTGGATATATTATCCCTACCATATCACTATCACATATAAGATTTTTCTCTTTCATTGCTCTTGCTATAGGTATTAATTCTACTTCATCTATTTTATTTTTAATTTCCTTTCCAACATACAGACAGTTACCTGTTGATGTGAAATAATATATTTTAATCAAATTTATCACCTACTATAATTTATTAATATATTTTTGTAGTCTATAAAACTTATTATAAAGTATCCAGTCTTATATTATCTATTAACTTTTTAATTGTATTTTTAAATTAACAATCTAAAATTTAAATATTATCTGCTTAATTAATTTTTTCAACTACATTATTTTCATATTTTGTATACTATATTTTTCTAATTTGTGTAATAATTTAAAATAAATAATTTACTACTTAAAATCTTCAATAACTTATTATCTAATAATATTATGAAAGTAAAATGAAAATTTTCTTAAATAATTTTATAACTATAGAATAAAACTTATAAAAGTTAATATTTCAATATATAATTTATTTAATATTAAATAAATTATATAAAAAAGTAGTGCATATAAAAATATATACACTACCTAATTTAGTTATTACTTAAATGTCTTCTCCATCAAAACTCTTATATTTTGGTGGATTTTTATCATTACCTACATTATTTTGTTTTTGATGTAATCTTTGTCTTCGTTCACCTTTTTGCATAGGATTTCCAAGGTTATCTTTCTTTGGCATGGCTATCACACTCCCTTCAAATATTATCTTTCTCCTTATCATATTTAAAAATTCATGTAAAAAATAAGATATAAAAGAGTTCCGTAAGGGATTTATTGACCGTATTATGGAGCCTAGTATTAATTTATAATTAAAAAGACATTGAAGTTACTATTCAATGTCTTTAAATGCCTTTTTCTTAATTAAGTTTTGTGTATCTAAAAGAACATCCTTCATAATTAATTATTAAGATATTCCCATTAGTATAGAAAACTGGTGTATCTTTGTAATTATCATCATTCTTATGCTCTTCATCAGTAACTACTACCTTATATACCGGACCTTCTGTATCAAGTCCAAGCAATGCAGGTTTCATTATATATAAATTCTTATCATTATAATCGATAATTTTATCATCTACCTTACTTATTCTATAATAAGGCTCTTTAAAATTTTTATCATAATAAATACTATCAAATATATTAAAGTATCTATGATCTGATATTATAATATTCTTTTTAGCTAACCCAGAATATTTTTCCATAATTTTTTCTGTTGGCTTTGAGTCTAATTTATAACTATACATAACTCCAGTTCCCCATATTCCTTTAATACTTTCTAAAACATTATTACTATCAATAGATCCTTTTTCATTCTTTTCTAGATTATCCTCTTTAACATCATCAATTTTATTATAATTTTGAAGTGCTTGTACCACTTTTTCTTCATCGCCGTTTTTAATGCAATATCTTCCTGCAAAAACTAATAATAATCCAATACCAACCCCTAAAATTGCCCTTCTCACTGGTCCACTCCTTTGATAAAATATATAAATTACTATTAAATATTACTATTTTTATATAAGCACTTCAAGAAAAATAATCTAATATTACAAGATAAATTTTATTATTATCAATAACTAAATTCTCTTTTAAAAATACAGGCGCAATTTCAACTAATTCTTTTCCAGAAATAAGCTGTGATGATATTGATTCTGACATATTTTCGTGTATTTTATCTATACTTTTCCTACTAAAGTTATGACATATTATAAGCCTTCCACCTATCTTTAAAAGCTTACTTAAATGACTTAGAAACTTTTCCTTATCTACAAAATGTGGAAATGAATTAAATACTATTATAAAATCCCATTTTCCAGCTTCTATATTGAAAATATCTTCGCATAAGTATTTTACTCTTTGATCATTATTTTTCTCTTTAGCTATTTCTATCATATTTTTAGATATGTCTACTCCAAGTATCTCTTTTGGATTATATTGCAATAAATATTCTTCTAATATCCCAGTTCCACAAGCTACATCTAATATTTTCGAATTCTCATGAATATCTATTTTCCTTATTATATATTCTATATATTTATGATTACTTCTTCTATCCCAATCCGATGCTAAATTATCAAAGAACGTCTTTATATCACACATTTATATAATTTCTCCTTTTTAAAAAGTTATATAATATAGGTATTAATATTAATTGAATTATAATTCCAGGGAATGCTGTAACAAAAGCACCCATTAAAAATGCAGAAAAAGTAAATGTATTTTGTACAACTCCTAAAATAATAAAATTAGCTATACAAGATAATGTTCTCCCAACTAAAAGAGTTACAATTAGTGATACTATTATAGATCTTCTCTTTAATAAAATTCCTAAAGTTAATCCATAACATCCAAGCTCCAAGCTCATTATTATAGCTACTGGAAATATAGGTGGCATCCCAGTTAAAAATGATGAAAGTATTGGAACAATTAATCCACAAATCCCTCCATATTTTTCTCCACATATAACTGCACATATTAAAATAGGTATATGCATTGGCAAGAATATATTGCCTGCCATATTAAAAGTATGAAATATAGAAGGCAATATTACACCTATTGCAATAAACATCGCTGTTACTAAAATTTTTCTTGTACTAAACTTATTCTTTAATCTTTTCATATAAATCACTCCTTTATATACTAAATTTATATTTTTAATCTTATACTTTTAGACATAAAAGAATTTATAAAAAAAGACTATAGATAAATTAAATTTATCTATAGTCTAATATTATTTAGTACTCATTGCACCATACATTTCATTTTTTATATTAGTAATCTCTTTACTAGCACTATCATAATGCTTATTACTTAATAATTGTTCTACTTCTTTTATTTGACCTTCTATTTTGGCTCTTGAACCTTTTTCTATTTTATTTAAATCAATACTCTTTAAATCCTCTAATTGTCTATTTAATATTTGTCCATTATCTTTTTCAGCTTTTTCAATTAAATTATCTAATTTTTTTTCAAGCTCAGGCATTACTTTTACATTTCTAAATGAGATTGCATCCTTTGATTGTTTTATTAAGCTTTTATATGTGTTTTGTTCTTTTCCTATCATATATTGTTTAAATGCTGTTTTATGTCCATCTAAGTATGTTTGGAATTTGGCGATTTTTTCATTTTCTCTATGTGTGTTGAAAATTAACAATCCTAATACAAGTATTGCCACTATAATTCCGATGATTAATTGCTTTTTTCTCTTTACATTCTTCATATCATTTTCACCTTCACTGTATTAATTTATCAATAATATGTCCGATTGTAATATCATATATCAGAATTATAGATACAATATATTTATATTTTAAAATATTTGTTAATTATTTTTACAATTATAATTTGAATTTATAAAATAACTTCAAATTCTTCAAAAAATCTATTTAAATATTCTTCCATATAATCTATTCTATTTTTTGCAATTCTTCGTCCTATATTAGTTCCCATATCCTCTTCTAATCTAAATAGCTTTTCATAAAAATGATGTACTATTGACTTACTCTTTTCAGTTAAGTTGTACTGCCCACCATCTAAGTTTGTATGTGGATCATACATCTTTTCTCCTATATGCTCACCAAACATAAATGCTCTTCCTATTCCAACTGCTCCTAAAGAATCTAAATTATCAGCATCTTTTAGTATTATTGCTTCAATAGGCAAATCACTTTCTAGCTCATCCCCTAGGAAGCAATGCTTGTCTGTTGATTCTATACATTCTTTTATTTTTTTTATTAATTCCATATCTAATTCAAGCTTTATGCATAATTCATAAAATATTATTCCCATTTCATGAGAATGTTTTAATTCTACTTCATCATTCATTTGTAATCTATGAAGATCGTGCATATAGCTTGAAAGACATAGTACATCTTCATCACCTGATAGTCCTTCCTTCTCGTTTATAAGCTTTGCCATTTTATATACTCTGTCTAGATGATATATATCATGAGCCCCCTCCTTGCAATGCTTACTTAATAATTTTATCATTTCTTCTCTCACTGAATTGTAATACTTGCTCATACCCTAAATTTTCCTCACATTCTAATTTAAATATTGTTTTTAAATTCCTGCCAACTTTCTTATCTTATCCTCTTCTAATCTATATACAGTCCAATCACTCATTGGAATTGCTCCTATGCCCTTATAGAAATTTATTGACGGCTTGTTCCAATTAAGGCAACTCCACTCAATTCTCTTGCATCCGTTGTCAAATGCAATTTTAGCAATAGCCTTAAATATTTCTTTTCCAATTCCTCTTCCTCTATATTCAGGCTTTATATAAATATCTTCTAGATAAAAACCTGATCTTCCTATAAATGTTGAGTAATTAAAGAAATAAAAAACATATCCTATTGGATTTCCATTAAATTCTGCTATCATAACATTAGCATCTTTTCTTATAAAAATCGACTCCCTTATGCTATCTTCAGTTGCAATAACTTCATCTAACATTTTTTCATAAACTGCGAGTTCTTTTATAAGCCCCAAAATTAAATTAATATCATTCTCTTCTGCTTTTCTTAATTTAAAGCCCTCAATATTTGTGTCTATATATTCCATATATAAGCCCCCTTTTCACTGTTATATTATACCATATTTAATATGTCCTTATAACTATTTTATACTAACTACAAGAACAATATTATCAATTTAAAAATTTAAAAGCAATGTGTATATACACATCGCTTTTAAAAAAGTTATTCCATTGCTATAAAATTAACCTCTTGAGTATTAGGCATATCACCTAATCCATCTAAAAGGTCTGATATATCGCACTCTAAAGATGACATATCAATTGTTATACTTAAATTTGCAGAACCATTTATTGGTATGCCTTGATCTATTGTAAGAACATTTCCACCCTTATCTGAAATATAATTTAATACATCTGATAGGACACCTTTTTTATGTTCTATAATCATACTAAAAGTCATTTTACGACCTTGTATGCTCTCTGCAAAATCAAAGACATGATCCTTATACTTGTAATAAACACTTCTACTTATCCCTACTATTTTTGTTGCTTCGGTTATCTCTTTGATTTTTCCCTCTTTAAGTAAATTTTTAACCTCTATTACTTTTTCATATACCTCAGGCAAAACTTTCTTGTCTACAACTAAATAATTACCTTTCATTTGTTACCACCTTCTATAACAACTGCACCCTCATTATCTATAGAGAGAGTCAAAATAGAGTAATTTACCCCTTCCCTATCAAGCACTTCTCTCATCTTATTGCTAAAGCTATTTTTTCTATTAATAATTGTCATTATTGTTGGCCCTGCACCACTTAAAAAAGATGCTAGTGCTCCATTATTATATGATTCTTTTTTAATAATATCAAACCCTTTTATTAAATTTCCTCTATAAATTTCATGAAATCTATCATCGCATGCAAATTTAAGCAAATTATAACTACCATTATTAAGAGCTGTTACCATTAAAGCTGCCCTTCCAACATTATATACTCCATCTTCAAAGGATATTTTATTTGGAAGCACTTTCCTTGCTTTTTCTGTAGATAATTCAAAATCCGGTATTATTGGAATAAAATTCAAGTCATCTTTTGCTTTAACCTTATCGTAAATCACTTTGCCTTTTATCACTATAGCAACAATAATTCCTCCAAGGAGTGCTGGTACAACGTTATCTGGATGCCCCTCCATAGAAACAGCTAATTCTAATAACTCTTCCGTTGATAACTTTTGACCCATAATTTCATTTGCTCCAATAATTCCGCCAACAATGCAACTTGAACTACTTCCAAGACCTCTAGAAATTGGTATTTCATTTTTTAAAATAGATATTCTTAATCCTTTTATCTTATAATTCCTTTTTTTAAAACATTCAATCATCGCTTTATATATTATATTATCTTCATTACAGAACTCTTTTTCTATTCCAAAAAATTCTAATCCATTCTCTATTTCTTCAAAAGCATATTCATTATATAGATTTAACGCTACTCCTATAGCATCAAAACCTGGCCCCATATTCGCTGATGTAGCTGGTACCCTAACTCTAATCATATCATTCACTACCTTCTAAATATGATAGTAAAACCTCTTTCATAGAATCTTTTGTACACTCTTCATCATGCCTTATTTTTTTATCTTTTAACTTTGCTAAACATTTTGGTATCTTATTACTACTTTGTTCAAACAAAGCTTTTAAAACATCAAAGTCATCCATAAAATCCACATCTATTCCTAGTGAATTGCATATACTTCGTGGAAATTTATATGGACTTGCAGTTGAAGCTATAAGTACTGGTGTATTATCGCCAGTTTCTTTTTTGTACTTCTTATATACACTGTACCCTACAGCTGTATGTGTATCGATTAAATAGTTGTCTTTGAAAAATATTTCTTTTATAGCCTCGTATACTTCTTCTTTGGTAGAAAATCCCCCATAAAATTCTTCTAAGAACTCTTTCATCTTATCATTTACTTCATATACGCCTTTTGTAGTTAAATCATTCATAAGGTTATTAACCTCTTTTGAATCTCTTCCACTTGCTTCATAGAGTAATCTCTCTATATTTGATGAAATCAAAATATCCATAGATGGAGATTCAGTTAATATAAGTTCTCTTCTTCTATCATATATACCACTTTTAAAGAAATCTGAGAGTACTTTATTTTCGTTAGATGCACATATAAATTTATTAATAGGTAATCCCATTTGTTTTGCGTAAAATGCAGCTAAAATATTCCCAAAATTCCCTGTTGGAACAACTATATTTATTTCTTCTCCTATTTTAATCTTATTTTTATTGCAAAGATTAAAATATCCATAGAAATAATAAACAATCTGAGGTATTAATCTACCTATATTTATTGAATTTGCAGATGATAATAAATAGCCCTTTTTTCTTAATTCATCTTTTAAATCACTATCATTAAATATAGATTTAACACCATTTTGAGCATTATCAAAGTTACCATCAATAGCTATCACCTTAACATTTTTTCCTCTTTGAGTTATCATTTGTCTCTTTTGTATCTCACTTACTCCATTCTTTGGATAGTAAACAACTACTCTAAACCCTTCAATATTTTTAAAGCCCTCAAGTGCCGCCTTTCCAGTATCCCCTGAAGTTGCTGTAAGTATTACTACTTCTTCATTGATATTACAAAGTTCTTTAGCCTCTTTCATAACTTGAGGAAGAAATAATAATGCAGCATCTTTAAATGCACAAGTAGGTCCATGATACAACTCTAAAAATTTTTTTCTAACTCTTACTTTAAATCTTTTATTATAAGCTCTATTTATAGCCCCATTAAGCTTATCTTTATCTATATCTGTAAAGAAATTTTTTATTATTTCAAATGCTAACTCTTCATATGTGCAATCTTTACTTTTAATTAAATTCTCATAAATTTTAGGAAAACTCTCTGGAACAAATAGCCCACCATCAGATGCAATCCCTTTAATTATTGCCTCGGATGAATTTATTCCTTGTTCAGCCCCCCTTGTACTCCTAAATTTCATTTAACCACCCCAAAAGTTTAATTCTAGAAATATACCCTTATTTATCATAATATCATGTACTCATCATGAATACAACTGTATTTTATTTAAATACACTTCTTTTTTCATTCCCATCCTTCAATTCTATAATCTACCATTTTGCATTTAACCTAGTTACTCGATTTTATTTCTCAAATAATTTTCTTCTATTCTAACTCTAAATTCTAAAAATATAAAATTCCTTTACTGGTAATTTTATTCAATATATGATATTATTTCAATATATGCAATATATAAAATTAATCTAATTAAATTTTGTAAGGAGGAATACAAATGATAAAAATTTTTAAAAAATTGAGTGTTGTTTTAATAATAACAACTTTATTTTCTCTATCTTTAATTAGCTGCACTAATAGTAAAGTAAATAAATATATTGAAGCTGGAAAATCATCTTTAAATTCTAAGCAATATGATGAAGCTAAAACTAACTTTGAAAATGCACTAAAAGAGGATAAGGATAATAAAGACGCTTCTGATTTATTAAAAATAATAGAAAACTATGAATCTGCTAAGAAAAGTTATGAATCTAAAAATTATAAAGAAGCTGAAGAATATCTATCTAAAATAGGATCAGATTATTCAAATTATAAAATAAAAGAGGATATAGATAAATTAAAGGAAGATATAACCTTAAAAGAAGAAGCAATAAATAAAATATCCGATCAAATTAATTCTGTAGATAAGTTAATTAATGATAAAAAATTTACTGATGCAGAAAATGAAATCAAATCTATTAAATTAGATGATGCTGATAATGATCAAAAGAAAAAAATAGGTGATCAAATTAATAAAATAAACAAAGAAAAAGCTGAAGCTGACAAAAAAGCTAGTATAGAATCTAAACCTAATGAAAATACAAGTAAAAATACTACTTCACATAAAGAAGCTTCTTCTAAAAAAAGTTCTGCAAATAATAGTACATCTAAATCTAATAATAATAGTAAAACTAAAAAAGAACCTGCTTCTAAAAAAAGCGTAACTTACACAAACAAAAAATTTGGTTTTACCTTTAAAATACCATCATCTTGGATAGGCCATTACTCAATAAAAGAGCGTGCTACTGGAGTTAGTATAGTTTTTAATGCAGCCGATGGTACTCCAGGACTATTGCTTGAAATAACTAATGACATTGAGGATGGACACTATTTAAATAATACTACATCTAAAACTATAAACGGCACCAAATATATATTAGGTCTACCATCTGATATAGGACTGGATCCTAATAATTCAAGCTATAAATTATATAAAGAACTTGAAAAAGACTATAAGGTAGTAGTTGATTCATTTAAAGGAATATAATTAGTATAAAGTAAACTTAATTATAAAAATAGAGAGGACTTACATATAACTATTAATGTATTAAAAATAGTTATATAAGTCCTCTCTTTTACTCTATAGCTTATATTCCATTAGCTATTAAATTTAGTATTATTCCACCCTTTATTGATATATTGTTATTCTTCACAAATTCCTTGCAATCTTCTATTTTTAATTTAATAACTTCTATTTCTTCATCTTCTTCTATATTATCTGTACTTATTTCTCCGCATACTCCCACCTTTACAATAGCTGTTGTTTCATCTGTCATTCCAACAGATGTATAGCTTGGTTTTAAAAATACCTCATAACTTGTAGCAGTAAGTCCTGTTTCTTCAAAAAGTTCTCTCTTTGCTGCCTCCTCCATATCTTCTCCTGGATCTATAATGCCAGCTGGAAGTTCATATATATAATCATCAATTACAGGTCTAAATTGTTTAATTAAAACTACTTCTCCTTCTTTAGTTATTGGAATTATCATAACCCCATCTGCCTTTGTATGATCTTTAGTCTTACAAGCAAGATCTTCTTCATCTCTTCTACTTGCAAAAAAATATTTTTTAGGATTCCCTTTTTTATTCTCAAGATCTAATTCATACATGTTTAAATATTTATTATTTGTTTGTTTTTTAATTCCTAATATTTTCATCGTTCTCTCCTCTTTCTTCTTCACATAATATTTTATACTTACATTTATTGCATTTATAATCCTCATCTCTCATTATAAACATCTCTTTATCCTTTGGTTTGTTAATCTCTTTATCAGAAAGCATGGCATCTATAACATTAATCTCTTGTTCTACTCTTAACTTTATTTCTTTAATTTCTTCATTTGTAATTTCAAATTCATAGTTCTCCCCTGTAAATAAATACTCTATTCTTCCTCTTATATTTTCAACGGGAATTTTATACTTTTCCATTACATAAAGGGCATATACTAATAGCTGCTCTTTATTATCTTCATTATGTTTACCACTTTTCCAGTCTACTATGATGCAATGTCCTTTATCATCAATATAAAGCATATCTATTATTGCAAAAACCTTAACTCCATTTATAAATATATAGTCAAAATTTCCTTCATCAACTTCCAGTACTTTTAAGAAGTTCCCCTTTTGTATATCAAAAAACGTCTTGCTCTCAAAGAAGTTCTCTACACATTGTTCTATTCTTTCCTTTACTTCACTTATATCCTCTGAATCTAACTTTCCCTCATAATAATACTCCTGTAACATCTGTCCATTTGGATACTCATCCCACTGAAGCTTACTTCCTTTTCTACTACTTTTTCTAACTATATTATTTAATTTAAGTCTTACAAAAGATTTAAACTTATCTACATCTATCTCACTATCTTTATTATTAATTTTATATTTAACTATTCCTTTTATTCCTTCATGAATTATATCCCCAAAAGCTATCCATATATTAGTTAATTTTTTTAGTCTCCAAGCTCTTTTTCTTTCTAATGATACCTCCGACTCCCACCCCCTATGAGACCCATAATAAGTGTAATAATATTCTCTTAGACAAGATTTTATACTCTTTATCCTTGAAATACTCCATGACTTTTCTGGATAATCTTTAACTAAGAACTTCTCTTTCCTCATATTTTCCTCCATTATTACTTTATATATTAATTATTATACTCCTTGAAAAACTTTAATAAAATAAGGCCCTCTAGAAAATTTCTAATTTCTAAAGAACCTTATTGCTAAAATCAATTTTTTAAATTCTCATAAATCTTATAAACAGCCATAGCTGTACTTAATGCTTTTGAATCATAGGCATACAAAATCTTATCAGGTTCTGTGCTTAATACACCTTCTATGCAAGCCTCTATACTTGTGTCCTCTGCCTTTACTCCAAAACGCTCCTTATATTTTTGTCTATATAATTTCATAATACATAACTCTTGATTTAAAAATTCTCTTCCATATATTTTGCTATACTCTTCTTTTATAAACCTTAAGTGATAACCCATATTATAGCCAACTAATCTATCACTTCCAATGAAATTTAAGAATTGAGGCATAATATTCCTTATACTAGGTTTTCCCTCTAACATTTTATTAGTTATACCAGTTTCTGCTTCAATATTTGCTTGTAACTCCTTTTCAGGATTTATATATGTTTGGAATGTTTTAATTATCCTTCCATAAGATACTTTAACTGCTGCTACCTCTATAATTGAGCTGTTATTTGAAAATTTACCTGTTGTTTGTATACATATAGCAGTGTAATTGTAAAAATCCCTTATCTCTCTTTCACTTCTCATTGTTATAAACTCTAATGTTCTAACCTGCTCTTCTACGTATTTATTAATATCTCTATAATTTAAAGTTAATGAATTAACTCCCGCATTAGATATTTCTTTAATCCTTGGAAGATATATATCCTTAATTTTAAATAGCCTTTCTGATAAATTACTTATAGATATATTTTTATTATCGATTTTATTCTTTAAATCGTTTATTTCACTTTCCATAATAGATAACTCATTTTTAAAGGTTAAAATTCTACTCATTTCTATCATTCTTTTATCATTTAATATTCTTTCTTCTTCATAATCTTTTTTATCTTCAATACATTCTGCTACTTCCTTACTATTTTTTTCCTTGTTATTCCCTTCTTCGTTATTCTGCTCTATTACTTCCCTATCTTTTACCTCGTCTCTATCTTTTACCTCGTCTCTATCATCTTTCTCTTCAATCCCTGGCTCTTTACCTCTAAGACTACCAGCCTCTTTTAATTCATCAAATGTCCCTTCCATACTATCTTCATTATCTTCTATATTTTTTTCTACTATTTCTTTATTCCTTTTTATCTCTTCCTCGTTGCTCTTTTGCATTTCCCTCTCTAGAATTTCTATGTCTTGTCTCTCTATCTCTTGCCTCTCTATCTCTTGCCTCTCTATCTCCTGTCTTTCTACTTCTTGTCTTTCTATCTCCTGTCTTTCTATCTCCTGTCTTTCTATTTCTTGTCTTTCTATTTCTTGATTCTTAATCTCTTTTAAATTTTTTTCCTTAGCCTCAATATTCTTTTTATATCTTTTAATAATATTTATCTCTTTGTTTATATCGATATTTACCTTCGCACCACTTTTTAAAAATATCTTTAATCCTCTAAATACCTCTTCCGCTTCATTTATCTCCTCTTTTTCTATTTCTTTGTTATTAATTTTCTCTATTATGCTCTCGCCCTCTTCTTCTAAATCTAACAATCTTCTATTACATTCTTCACAAAGATTGTTCTTTAATTTTAAAAACCATCCTCTTTTAGAACAAACAGAACATTTTTTCATTTATTCACATCCTTTTATTATTTATAAAGGCTTCTCTTATAACCTCATTTTTTTTTAATCTTATCCATTCATACATTATTAATGAATCTATTATTTTATTGCATTCTTTAAATATATCTAATGTCATTTCCTCGCTAATTTTTGAATTCTCATCTAACATCTTAATAGATATTTTTATCTTCTCTATTTCTAATCTTAAAAGTTCTAGCATAGAATCTTCACTAATTGAACTTTTATATAGCTCTTCTAATTTATTTTTATTGTCATTATCTATAGAATTCACTTTCTCACCTTCTGTTAAATTATTCATATACTTCTTAAGTCCTTAATCTAGTAAAGTCTCCTCTTCCACAGAATATACTTTAGAGTACATCTCTAAGATATCCTCCAACTTAAATTGAAGTAACATTTGATTACTAATTACATTTCTTAATGTCTTATCTAAAGATTTATTTACATCATTTATATCTTTTAAAGTAAAGCCAGAAATCTCCCTTTCTTCCTCTTTTAATGTTTCTAAAATATATTGCATCTTCTCTGCTTGGACATTAATTATATTACTAAGTCCCATATCCTCCATAGCAACTGATGCTATAAGCATATTTAATGCTTCTTCTGTACTTATATTAATTTGTGGATTCATATTGGGTATATTAGGCATAGACACGTCACTTCACCTCCTAATATATTTATATATTTTACTTTTCATAATAATTCCTATTTATTACAAATAAAAAGTGAGGAATATAACCCCTCACTTTTTTAAATATTATTATGTTCTATTTAATGTTAATTATATAAATATAACTTATTTTATATTTTTTTCTGGTAAAAACTCTTTCAACTCTTCTAATTTAAGTTGTAATAATAATTGATTTCTTATTACATTTTTAAGAGTTAAGTTTAATGCTTTATTAGTATTTAATAAATCTTCAACTCTGACGCCTCTAGGCTGTGGTATAGGATTTCCATCTCCATCTAATAATGTACCTAATAAATATTGTATCTTCTCACCTTCTACATTAATTATATGACTTAGTCCAATCTCTTCCATCCCAATTGAAGCAAGCATTAAATTTAGTGCTTTTTCTCTATCAAAATCTACTTGCGAATTTAAATCCGGTATCTTAGGTAATGACATAAACTTTTCACCTCATAAAAATTTAGCATTTCATTTATATGTTATTCTAAAAATAAATATTTGTTACTACTGTCTATGTTGCAAGATATAAATCTTAAAATCTTCTTATAAACTCTATCAAATCTTAAAAAATACTAAATATTGTATTTTTCAAAATCATCTTATTGTAATGTTAATTAAAGTAGCATATACTAATTTTATCTTAATTCAATTTTTATAAATATTTATTGGAGGAATACTATAAATGAAAAGATTATACAAAGTTCCAGGGCACGGTAAAATAAGTGGTATATGCCAAGGGTTATCTGAATACCTTAATGTTGATGTAACAATAATAAGACTTTTATGGATTGTCTTAGCTTTCATTTCTTGTGGTACTGCTATTTTCGGTTATATAGCATGCATATTCATAATTCCTAATAAAGAAGATGTAATAAATAATGACAACAACAATTTCACAAAATATTAAGGTCAAGAAATTGATCTTTTTTATCAATCTGAATTATCAGAATTTTTTGAATATAATTACTTTCTATGAGTAAGACCACTTATTTCCTCACTCTCTCTTTTTCGACAAAAATATATCGATAAATTTTTAACAATATCTATTGCAACCCTATATACTTCATTGTAAAATATAAACTGTCGGTATTCTTTTACAGAAACTGAACGCAAAAATCAAAAATTTATCAATTGTTTTTTGCCGAATTATATCCTAAATGGGGGAATAAGAACGGAGGTTACAAAATGGAAAGAAGTACAACAAAAAAAGTTTTAGGTCTTCGCCAAATGGTAATTGTAGGTATGCTATCAGGTATATCAATATTTATGGGGTTAACAGGACTTGGATTTATTCCACTTCCATTCATGAAAGCAACCATAATGCACATACCAGTTATAATTGGTGCAATAGTTGAAGGACCTATAGTAGGGGCATTAGTCGGAGGAGTATTTGGATTATTTTCAATGTATCAAGCATTTACAGCTCCAGGCCCAACATCATTTGTATTCTATAATCCAATAGTTGCAATTGTTCCAAGAGTTTTAATTGCAATTGTTGCATACTATGTTTATAGAGCACTAAAAAACAAATTTAAGAAAGATTCATTACCAATAGGTATAGCTGCAGTACTTGCAACATTAACTAATACTGTAGGTGTTTTAGGATTAACTTATGTTTTTTACTTAGAAAAATATTCACATGCTTTAGGTATAGCACCTTCTGCAACAGGGGCAGCACTTGCAACTGTTGGAGTTACAAATGGTATTCCAGAGGCCATATTATCAGCCGTAATTACAATACCAGTAGTTGCTACACTTAGAAAGATTAAAAAATAATAAATTCACGCTCCTATATTTTTTATAGGGGCTTTTAATATATAATGGAGGTTTTAAATTTATGAAAGAAATAAAATTTACTGATATAGATAATATAAGACTTGGTCATGCACAAAATGAAGAAGGTTGTACTGGGTGCTCTGTAGTTATATGTGAAGAAGGCGCAACAGGAGGAGTCGACGTGCGTGGTGGTGCACCTGGAACTCGTGAAACTGATCTTTTAGATCCCTCTGAAATGATTGAAAAAATTCATGCAGTTATTCTATCTGGAGGAAGTGCCTTTGGCCTTGATGCTTCATCTGGTGTTATGAAATATCTTGAAGAGAAAGAGGTCGGCTTTGATGTTAAGGTTGCCAAAGTTCCTATAGTATGTTCAGCAGTACTTTTTGATTTAGCTTTTGGTGATCCAACTATACGTCCTAATAAAGAAATGGGATATAAAGCTTGCTTAAATAGTGAAGCTTATAATGGTGATATAAATGGTAATATAGGTGCTGGCTATGGAGCAACTGTAGGAAAAATACTTGGACCTCAAACAGCTATGAAAGGTGGCCTTGGAACTTATGCTGTCCAAGTTGGAGATCTTAAAGTTGGTGCTATAGTTGCTGTAAATTGTTTAGGTGATGTTGTTGATCCTAAAAATTTAGAAATTATTGCAGGCGCTTTAAATAAAGAAACTAATGAATTTTTAAATAGTGAAGAAATTTTAATAAATAATATAAAAACACCAAGCGACCCTTTTAAAGGTAACACTACTATCGGATTAATAGTAACTAATGCTAAGTTTACAAAAGCTCAAGCAAAAAAGATTTCTTCAATGGCTCATAATGGATTTGCAAGAACTATGAGGCCTGCTCACACAATGTTTGATGGTGATACAATATTTACTATGGCGACTAATAAAGTTGAGGCTGATGTAACAACTGTTGGTATGCTTGCAGCTAATGTTATGGAAAAAGCTATATTAAGAGCTATAAAAGAAGCAAATACTTTAAATGGAATTATATCTTTTAATGATTTTAAAAAATAGAATAATATTTCATTAAGACGCTAATAATAGGAAGGTTCCTGTTTAATTACAAATGTTGATATACACATTTTTTCCTTATGTCTAATTACTTTCCAATATTGGTTATAATATTATAGTTTATAAAAAGTAAACTGACGCAAACTATGAGTGTAAAGTAAAACAAACAAACTTTACGAAATATTTATAAGATATAAGGAGGAATGAACCATGGGAAGAAGTTCATCAACAAAATTAGTTCCAGAAGCTAAAGAAGGATTAGCAAAATTCAGAAATGAAGTAGCTAATGAAATGGGAGTTCCATTCACTGACTACAACGGAGACTTATCTTCAAAACAATGCGGAAGCGTTGGTGGAGAAATGGTTAAGAGAATGGTTGAACAATACGAAAACAAAATCAAATAATCTCTTAATTAAATAAAAAAAATGGTAGAATTAATTTTCTACCATTTTTTATTATAAGCTATAATATTTTTATCAATTTTTTATCTGACAATTTATATGTTTCATCTGAACTTCTAGCAATATCGTTATTATGAGTAACCATAATTAAGCACTTATTTTCTTCTTTCACAATATCTCTAAATAGCTTAATTATGTCATTTGATGTTTTTTCATCTAAATTACCTGTTGGCTCATCAGCTATTATTATTCCAGTTTCTGAAACTAATGCCCTTGCAATTGCTACTCTTTGTTGCTGCCCTCCACTAAGAGTTAATACCTTTTGATCTGCCTGTTCTTCTGTAAGACCTACCTTTTTTAACATGTCTAAAGCTCTAGCTTTCTTATTATCAACCTTTAAGCCTTTTATAGAAATAGCTGAAATTACATTTTGTAGTGCAGTCATATAGGTAAGTAAATTATAGCCTTGAAATATTATTGATACATACCTATTTCTATACTTAGTAAGCCCTATTTTCTTTATACTTTTATCCTTGTATAATATTTCACCATCTTTATTCTTATCTAGACCGGATATAAGAGATAAAAATGTAGTTTTTCCACTACCTGATGGTCCAATTACAGTATAAAATTTCCCATTCTCAAAATTTACACTTAAATCCTCTATTATTTTGTTATCATTATCATACCAATATGATACGTTTTTTAATTCTAATATTTTTTGATAATTCATTTACTTCACCTCTAATCATGCTTACTTAAAATTTCTTTTGGTTGTAATCTCATTATTCCAATTGAAGGAATTATAACACCTATAAATGATATTAGTATTGCAAGTCCGCACATTTTTGCATAGTCATCTCCTGAAACGCTAACATCTAATGAATCTATTGTCTCTACTTTAGATTTATTATATCTACCTTCTCCTCTTTCTTTCATATCACCTCCTCCAGATGCACTCATGTCTGGTACTCCTTGCATGCCTTGCATTCCAGGCATATCATAATTACTATTCTGTTCAACTGAAGTTTCCTTTGCAAGAAGTACATTCCCAATTTCTTTGCTTATAGAATTACCTAGTACAGCTGATACTCCAAAGGATAATGCTAATATAATAAGTATCTCAACCCCAAATTGTGCTATTATCTTAAGCTTCTTCTCTCCTAGTGATAAAAGAATACCTATTTCATTTCTTCTTTCCTTTATTGAAAGCATAATTATAAGTCCTAATATCACAGCTCCAGCAATTGATACAATAATTACTGTCATCTTAGCAAACGATGCTATATTCTCTATAGGTCCCATCATTGTTTCATAGGCTCTGCTATTCGCGTCTAAAGTATATGTGTTAAAATCTATATCAAGTTTTTTACCTTTTTCTAAGAATGACTCTACATTTATAGGATCATTTAAGTAAAATTGTGCGCTATCAACTTTATCTTTATAATCTGTTCCTTTTAAAGTATTAGAAACTGTATATGGTACATAAATTTTATTATATGGATTCATTACTTCATTTCTCATAGCTCCTTCTGATATTTCTGAGCTATTTTGATATATACCAATTATCTTAAGTTCTACTGTTTTCGTGCTATCTTGAGTAGACTTAACCTTTATTTTGTCTCCTACTTTTAAGCTATTTTGATCTGCTAATGTCTTCTCAATGACAGCAACGTTTTTATCCTTATCATCACTAGTAATACCACTTCCATCAACTAAAGCATCCTCCTCATTTATAAATGCACTTACATCTTTTAAATTTAAAATACCATCTAAAGTAACATCTCCCATTACTCTACTTTCTCTATTAGGATCCTTCATAAAACCTTGTTCTTCTTCATTGTTATTTGATTCTGTGCTAGTTATTGGAGTAAAGCCATCAGCAGTACCCTCAGTAGATGAAGTTACATTATAACTACTTATATTATCTAAGGTTAATACCTTATCTACATCCTCTAAAGATATTGGAGTTCTTTCTAATTTAAATCCTTTCTCTCCTCCTTCTTCTCTCATCTTTTCCTTAATCTTCTCCATATTAGGTGACAAAGTAACTGTTGCACCAAGCTTTTGCCTTGCAAGTACTCCTGCTTTCTCCGTAGCACTTTGAATTGAAAATCCTGCTAATACAAATACACAAATAGATGTCATAACTAAAAATAGTATTGCCGACTTTCCAATTCTTTCTTTCACACTTAAAAATCCTCTAAATAAAAAATTCATGTTTTCCCCTCTCTCTTTGCAAGTTATGTACTTATCTTAAAGTACCAAACTGTAAGTAAAGTGAAGTCAACATGAATTCTATGTGAAGTTTACTGTTTATTTTTAAAATCTAAAAAAAACTTAAATTTTTCTCCTTGAGTATCTATGCCATAATTAATATCTCCATGAGTATCTAAAAGAGTTTTTACTATATACAATCCAAGTCCACTGCCGCCTGTTTCTTTATTTCTAGATTTCTCTGCCCTATAGAAAGCTTTAAATAAAAGATCTGTTTCTATGTTATCTAAATTGTTTGCATAATTTATTATCTGAACTCTTCCATTTTTATTTATATCTATTTCTATGTCTTTATTATCTAATGAATATTTTAAGCTGTTATTAATAAGATTTGATATAACCTTTCTTATTATATTTTTATCTCCTCTTATTTTTAACTTACCATCTTCATTTAACTTTATATTTAAATTTCTCTCATTTTTAAAGTATTCATATCCTGAAATAATATCAATTATTAAATCATTTAATATAAACTCTTCGTAATTTAAATCTATGCTCTCTTCATATTTTGCAAGATTTATTATCTCTGAAACCAGAGTTCTAAGATCCGATACACTATCTAAGCTTTCTCTTAAATATTTATCCCTATCTTTATAAGGACCTATTTCATAAATCATTCCTTCTATTTGACCATTGATAACTGTTATAGGTGTTTTAAGTTCATGAGAAATTGCCTTTATAAAATCTCTTCTTCTTTTATCTTGAAGTTTTTCCTTCTCGATATCACTTACAAGTTTCTCATTAGCTTCTTTTAAACTAAATATTGTCTCTTCAAGGTTACTACTTATAGAATTTATGCTATTTGATAATTCTGCAATTTCATCCTTTCCCTCATAAGGAAGCTTTTCATTAAAGTTTAATTTGGAGATCTTCTTAGCAACACTATTGATTTTAAGTAAAGGCTTACTAATTACAATTGAATATATATACTGTGATAAAACTCCTATTCCTATTGTTATTAAAATTATAGCAGGCAGTATTCTAATCATTACCCTTCTCATATCATTTAAGAATTTAATTGGAACATTTGTTGTAATTATGCATTCTCTACCTATATCTTTAAAATAAAACTGCTTACTAACTTTTATATCATTTTGATCATTAAACTTGTCATTAAAGAAGATATCTTTTCTTCCCTCTTCTTTAGGTGGCTTTCCAAAAATTCTATTTGAAGAATATACAATATCTCCATAAAGAGTTGTTATTAAAACCATACCTCCATTATCATAAGAATATTTATCTAAGACCTCTGTATAATCAATATTATTATCATTTTCACTCTCTAATGTTGTAATTAACTCATTTGTCGAGGTTTTAACATTATTCTCTTTTATATCTAAATATATCATTGGAACAATTAAAAATAATATACTATATATAACTACCGATGTTATTAAAACTACTGTGCTAGATATTACAAATAGTTTTTTCTTAATCCCTATCTTATCCCATTTATTCCTTAAGTACATATCCAACACCCTTTACTGTCCCTATATAATCATAATCTATCTTCTTTCTTATATTCTTAATATGAGCATCAATTACCCTCATGTCGCCATAATAATCATACCCCCACACCTTATCCATTAACATCTCTCTTGAAACTACATTAGGATAAGACTTCATAAGTATATTAAGTATATTAAATTCTTTAAGGGTAAATTCTACTTCTTTATTATCAATATAAACCTTATATGTATTTAAATTTATATTTAAATTCCCAAAGGATAATTCATCTTTTACATTATTTGTTTTCTCACTTCTTCTAAGCACAGCTTCTACTCTCTTAATTAAAACATTAAAAGAAAATGGCTTAGTTATATAATCATCTGCCATAGCATCGAACCCTTTTATCTCATCTTCGGCTTCGCTAAGAGCTGTTAAAAATATTATTGGAACATCGCTTTCCTCTCTAATTAAATTACATAACCCATATCCATCAAGCTTTGGCATCATTATATCTAATATTACTAGATCATAATTATCCTCCTTAAATTTTGAATATCCAGATAATCCATCAAAAGAGCTATCTACCTCATATCCCTCACTTTTTAAAAATTCAATAATAAGTTCATTTATTTTTATATCATCTTCTACAACTAATATCTTTTTCATAGTACCCTCCTTTTTGTTAATTTTATCATTATCTTATATATATTTATTAAACTTCACATAGATTTCACATTGAAATAACTCATTTTAATATATTGTTATAAAATGCTTAACCCTGTATAATAACTCTTATACTAGTTAAGGATACTATATATCTTTAACAAATAATAAGGGGGTTTATTTTTGAAAAATATTAATACCAAGTTAAAGCCTTATATTCTACTTTCTACATATATAATAGTTTTAGCATATGTAGTTTTAAATATATCAACGGTTTGGACATTTTTTGGGAAGATACTTGGGATTCTTAGTCCATTCTTAACTGCTATTGGTATAGCTTTTGTTTTAAATATTCCAATGAGACTTTTAGAAGATAAAGTATTCTTTTTTATGGATAATTCAAAAAAATTTCCATTTTTAAAATCATTTAAAAGACCACTTTCTATTGTAGTTACACTTTTACTTGTTGTTGGATTATTAGCTACTTTAATAACATTTATTATACCTCAACTTATAACTAGCGTTTCAACACTTATTGATAGTGTTCCATCATATGTTAAATCCTTTGAAGAATTAGTTACTAATAATCTTGGGTCTATTGCAGGCTTTGATAAAATATGGTCCGATATAATGAATGCTTGGAAGGATATTTTTGGTTTTGCTAGTCAATTCTTAGGATTTACTATAAACCATATATTTAATTTAACTGTTAGTATAACATCAGGAGTAATTAATTTCTTCTTATCAATAGTTTTCGCTATTTATATGTTATCTAGTAAAGAACTCCTTATCTTCCAATGTAAAAAGTTTCTATATGCACATCTTAAGAAAAGACATGCAAATAAAATACTTAAAGTTGGACGTGTAGCAAATGAAACTTTCCAAAGATTTATTGGAGGTCAATGTACTGAAGCAGTTATAATCGGAACTCTTTGCTGTATTGGTATGCTTATATTAAGAATCCCTTATGCTCTTTTAATAGGATTTATAGTTGGTATCACAAGCTTAATCCCTATCTTTGGAGCATTTATAGGTACAATACCATCAGCTCTTATAATACTTATAATAAATCCAATAAAAGCAATTATATTTTTAATATTTATAATTGTTCTTCAACAGGTTGAGGGAAATCTAATTTATCCAAAGGTTGTTGGAAATTCTATAGGACTATCTGCAATTTGGGTAATGTTTTCAATGCTTGTCGGTGGAAGTTTACTTGGATTCTTAGGATTACTTCTTGGTATTCCTCTATTTGCAGTTATATATAAGCTTCTTAGAGAGAATACAAATAAAAGAATATATAATAAAGGTCTTACCTTTGAAGATATAGATAATAAATAAAAAATAGAGTAGTTACAAAAATCAATTTGTAACTACTCTATTTTAATGTTTTTTTCTTAAGCTTTTCATTAAAGTTTATTTTTGCGATACCCACTTCTGTAGAAATAGCTATTGATTATTTATTCTTACTAAGTATTTTTCTAGCCATGTCCAAAAGCTCCTCACTAACTTCATGAGTCGCTATAACCTCTTTTATCTCAGGAACTCCATTCTGTAATGTTGTCTGAACTACATGCTCAAGTGTAAACTTAGCAGATGGACAACCACTACATTGACCCAATAATTTAACAGTAACTACACCATCTTTAACATCTACTAATTCTATATCACCATTATGCTCTTTAAGAGCTGGTCTTACCTTTTCATTTATTATACTATTAACTCTATTGTACATACTATAAAAACTCTCCTACTCTATTACTCTATTATTGTCATTATTTCTTCCAAAGGTTTTCTTGGTGGTCTCTTAAAATCAGTGCTTAAAGGAACTCCAATTGGAGTCATTGCTATCAATGAATAATCTTCTTTTTCAAAGCCTATAACTTCATTTATCTCCTTAGCTGCATAATCTGGTCCTGTTATCCAACATGTTCCATACCCCATATTTGCTGCTGTAAGCATTATATTTTCTAAAGCAGCAGATACTCCTTGTATTCCAGGGGCAGTATTCCATAAATCTTTAATTTCTTCCTCAGGGGCACCACTTAATTTTAATTCTTCATATCCTGTTGGGGTATACTTCCTAGCATATACTAAT
This sequence comes from Clostridium sardiniense, assembly GCF_016907995.1. GTDB lineage: Bacteria > Bacillota > Clostridia > Clostridiales > Clostridiaceae > Clostridium > Clostridium sardiniense. The sequence continues at coordinate 123,629 of NZ_JAFBDA010000007.1, forward strand.
ATCAATGTTTGCGCACTCTTAAAAGTTAGCTGATATTTTATGCCATTTAAGAATTTATTCTTAATAGTTTCATCAGAGATTTTATCACATATATCTTTATTTTTCTTTTCAATAGCACTAGCTAACTTATCAACTTGATCTTTTCCCCTTAATATTACAAAGTGCCAATTTTGACTATTCTTCCCTGAAGGAGCATAGGAACCAGCTTTAATTATTTCTTTTAAAGCATCTATTGAAACTTCCTCATCCTTAAATTTTCTAACGCTATGCCTATTATATATGTAACTATTATCCATAAAAACCTCCTTATTGTATACAATTTCATAGTTTTATTTTAACCTAATTAAATAAATAAAGAAATATAATTATTTATCAAAAAGGACTTCTCATTCTTGAGAAGTCCTCCAATAATTTAATATAAACTCTTATATATATCGCGAATTTCATCTCTAGAAAGTGGTACATAATTATTTGCTAAAAGTCTTTGTTGACCTGCTATAACATTGTCTGTAAAACTTTCTATTTCTTCTTCCTTCATTCCATATTCCTTAAGAGGTTTTCTCTCTAATAATTTATCAAGAAGCTTTGCAAGTTCAGCATATACATCAGCATCCTCACTAACACCTAGTGCATTTGCTAGAACTTTATTTATCTCTTTAATTTTTCCATCTGGATTCTTCTTGTTATATGTTTTAAATACCTCAACAAAGAATTGGTAATTAGCTTCACCATGAGGAACATGATAAACTCCACCTAAAGGATAAGATAATGCGTGAACGGCTCCAACACCTGTATTTCCAAAAGCTATACCAGCATAGTTACTTCCAATAACAAAATCCTCTATTATTTCTGTTCTATGATCTTCACCGTATTTTATTATTTCTTTATATCCTTTTATAATAAGGTCTATTGCCTTAACGCTGAATATTTCAGTATAAGGATTAGATTTTGGTGACACATATGACTCAATAGCATGAATTAATGCATCTATTGAACTTGTTACGAAGAATTTAAATGGAAGCCCCTTAACAAGTTCTGGAATTAATACAGCATATTCTGGATATAACTCATCTGTTGCAAGTCCCATCTTAGTATGCTTTGACTTTATCTCTGAGATAGATATGTTGGTAACTTCGCTACCAGTACCACAAGTTGTTGGAACAATTATTAATTCTTTTTCCTTAACTATTGGCACAGTCTTTTCAAATAACTTAACACAGTCTCCCTCATCCTTAAGTGCTAGAAGTTTAGAAATATCTATTATACTTCCTCCCCCAATAGCAATTATTCTATTATAGTTCTTACCTCTCATTTCCTCCATTATTGCATTTATCATTTCATCAGATGGTTCTCCAAGTCCAAATCTTTCTTGGAATATAAAATCTGATTTTAAGTTAAGATCTTGCATAAATGGTGTATAAAGAAATTCATTTGTAAGAATTAAATCTCCCTCACCTATATTAAACTCTTTTGCGAACTCTTTAAAAGTATCAAATTTATGAAGTTCAGGTTGAACCTTTAGTACTCTCATATCTTAGACCTCCTTACCATTTAGTTTATTATGCCCAGATTTCCTCATCAGTTGGAACTTTAGCATCTTCAATAACTCTTCCAATTCTTGATACGTTTATTAAGTGCTTGTAATCAAGGTTTTCTGATATTACATTGTTACCCCAAGTTCCACATCCTAATGTTGTAGTTGGTGCAAATCCATTAGTTAAAGATCCTCCAGCTGTTGTTGATGATGGTGCATTAACAACTAATCTACTTACTGTTAGATTAATTCCTGCCTTATCTATATTCTCTGGATTATTAGAATGAATAGCAGCTGAGTGTCCTTTTCCTTCTAAGTTTAGATTAGTTTGTGCAATCCTTATAGCATCATCAAATGTTTCATATTTAAATGAAGCCATTACAGGACACATTTTTTCCTTACATAAATCATCCTCTGCTCCGATTCCTTCAGCCTTTAATAATATAACCTTAGTTTCTTCTGGAACTTCAACTCCTGCAAGTTCTGCAACCTTTTGTACTGATTGTCCAACAACATCCTTATTTATATGTCCATTAACAAAGATTGTTTTTCTGAATTTATCTACAACTTCTGGATCATCTATATAGTAAGCTCCATTTGAAACTGCAGCTTTTATAACTTCATCATATTTATCAGCAGGTGCTATTATTGTTTGTTCTCCAGAACATATTATACCGTTATCAAATTTTCTTCCAGCTATTATTTTTGCAGTAGCATCTACAAAATCTACATCTCTATCAATAATAACTTGTACATTTCCTGCACCAACTCCATAAGAAGGTTTTCCGCTTGAGTAAGCAGCCTTAACCACTCCCATTCCGCCAGTAGCAAGAACTACATCTACAGCCTTCATAAGTTCATTAGTCTTTTCTATAGATGAATCTCTTATTATTTGAATAGCATTTTCTGGACATTTAACTCCTTGGTCTTTTAGTGACTTCTTTATTAAATCTACTGTATAAGCACTACATTTTTCTGATCTTGGGTGAGGTGCTATTATTATTGCATTTCCACCTTTGATTGCAAACATTGAGTTGCACATTGGAGTAACTATTGGATTAGTAGTTGGTGTTACTGCTGCTACAACTCCTACTGGTTTAGCAACCATAGTAAGAGCTTTCTTTGCATCTCTTTCTATAATACCAACAGTCTTTTTATCTCTTAAATTATTCCATATAGTCTTAGATTTCCCCTTATTTTTAGCTACCTTATCTTCATATACTCCCATTCTTGTTTCTTCAACAGCCATTTTAGCTAATTCTTCAGCATTATCATAAACAGTCTTTCCTATAACTTTAACTATAGCATCTAGCTCCTCTTGAGAATATGTAGCTAATTCAGCTTGCGCAACTCTTGCCTTTTCTACCATTTCTTCGATTAATTTTTTGTTATCCATATTAATTCCTCCTAAAATCCATTTTAATTTATTTTCTTAAGCTTCCATGTACTCTTCAGTTATCTTCATACTACCTGTGTCCATAAATCTAGAATGCCATGACAATGCTTCTTCTAGCATGTGTGGAGTATGCTTTGCACCTCTTTCATTTGCTCTATTATAATAATCTAACAACATAGGTTTATAATCTGGATGGGCACAATTATTAATGATTTCTAATGCTCTCTCCTTTGGACTAAGCCCTCTTAAGTCTGCAATACCTTGTTCAGTTATTAAAACCATTACATCATGCTCTGTATGATCTACATGAGATACCATAGGAACAATTGATGATATAGCTCCTCTTTTTGCTGTTGAAGCTGTTGTGAATATTGTTATATAACTATTTCTAGCAAAATCTCCTGAACCACCTATACCATTCATCATTTTAGAGCCCATTATATGAGTAGAATTCACATTACCATAAATATCTACTTCTAGAGCTGTATTCATAGCAATAACTCCAAGTCTTCTAGCTACCTCTGGATTATTACTAATCTCTTCTGGTCTTAATATTATCTTATCCTTAAAGAAATCTATCTCTTTTAAGAATCTTTCAAATCCTTCTGGTGAAGGGCTAATAGCAGTTGTAGATATAATATTGGCCTTACCGCACCTTAATAAATCTAACATTGAATCTTGTACAACTTCTGTATAGCATGTAAGTCCTTTAAATTCAGATTCACACAATCCATAAAGTACAGCATTTGCAACACTTCCTACTCCTGATTGTAGTGGAAGTAAATTTTCTGGAAGTCTTCCTTCTTTAACTTCTTTTCTAAAAAACTTTAATATATTATCTGATATTTTTCTTGAAACCTCATCTGGTTCAGTAAGAGGTCTTGCCTTATCTTTCATATCAGTTTTTACTATTGCTACTATCTTATCTAACCCACATTCTATGTAAGGTTTACCTACTCTATCTCCTGTTTTATTTATAGGAATAGGTTTTCTATATGGTGGATTTTCATTGATATATATATCTGCCATTCCTTCAAGCTCCATTGGTTTAGCTGTATTAATTTCAACAATTACCTTATCTGCACTTTTAATGAATGCTGGAGTATTTCCAACTGCTGTTGTTGGGATTATATCCCCATCTTCAGTAATTGCTAATGCCTCTACAATAGCTAGGTCTACTTTTGGCAGAACTCCGCAATTTAAATATTGTGTTGAATGGCTTAGATGCATATCTAAATACTCTACATTACCTGCATTAATTTCATTTCTTAATGTAGAATTTGTTTGATATGGCAATCTTTTATTTATTATTCCAGCCTCAGCCCATGCTCCATCAACCTCTGGCCCTAATGATGCACCAGAATATAAGGTTAATTTCATTTTTTCACCTGTTCTCTTTACCTTTTCTGCAAGTGTTAGTGGTACTATCTTTGGATAACCTGATGGTGTAAATCCACTTACTCCTATGACCATTCCATCTTTTATATAATCTGTTGCCTCCTCAGCGGATACAACTTTATTCAATAGTTCTTTGCTTCTGATTCGTTCCATATTAATCATATGTATCCTCACTTTCTCCCATAAGCTTTCTCATAAGATTCTCTATAACTTTTCTCTTTCTAATTCCACTACCATAGTTGATTCAATATTTTCTTCTGACTTTTCTTCTGATTTCTTCGCACTAAAGCTAATATATGAACCAACTATAATAAATCCTATTCCAATTATCATAGTTGGAACAATATCTTCTCCAAGTATAATAACTGCTAATATTGTCGCTAGTGCTGGTTTAATTAAAAAAACCATTGATGCTGTAACAGCTGATGTTAGCTTGATAGCTCCAAGATAGAATATATATCCAAGTGCCTTGATGAAAATTCCCATGTATAATAGCACTAAAATACTTTGGAAATTTATTCCTGATAGTATAGGTCTTCCTGTAGCTATTAATATAGCTAGTAACATTATTGATCCAAAATAGAAGACAAAGCAGTTAAATATGTATCCACCGTATTTTGCTATTTTCATCTTACTTACTACTGCAAATAACGCCCAAGCTATCGCAGCTCCTAAAGAAAGACCTATTCCAATTAAATCTGTTCCTCCTTCAGAATCTTGAATAATTTTGCTTGGATTAAAGATTATAACAACACCTATAATACTTATTATTAAAGATATTAAAGTTTTTTTATTTACCTTCTCTTTTAAAAGGAAGTATGCAAAAGGTACTGTAAATACCGCATTAGCACTAAATATTACTGCACTTGTTGATGCTTGAACGTATTTTCCTGCAAGGGATAATAAACTCATTGATATTGGTATAGATAACGCAGCATTTATTGCAAAATATCCACAGTCCTTACCTTTAATTTTCATATTTTTTTGTTTCAAATCTTTAATAGCTGATGGAGTTAATAATACTGCTGCTATTAAAGATACTATGAAGTTTAATTGAAATATATCAAGGTGGTTTTGCATAAGCATTTTATTGGATATTTCTTGTGTACTATATAACAAAGCAGTCAAAATTATAAATATATATCCTTTTTTCATAAAGTTCTCTCTCCTTTAAACTTAAACTGAATTTATAACACTCAAAAAGTCAAATCAATTATGTCCATTTAAAAGTATACGTTTTCTAACAGCCTTGTTAATGTTTTAACAGTTTTCCGCAAATAAAAAATCATTTAAAATTTTGTATTGAACTTCTTTTCGAAGCTTTCTATTAATTCCGTTCTAAAATCTGGGTGAGCTATATTTATAAGTGCCTTAGCTCTATCCCTTAATGTTTTACCACGAAGTCTTGCTATTCCATATTCAGTAACTATATAATCAACATCATTTCTTGAAGTTGTAACAGTAGCTCCATCATCTAGTCTAGATACTATTCTAGATACTTTACCTCTACCTGCTGTAGATGGCATAGCAATTATAGATTTACCGCCTTTTGCCATCATTGCTCCTCTTACAAAGTCTACTTGACCTCCAACTCCACTTATTTGTTTATCTCCTATGCTTTCTGAACATACTTGTCCCATTAGATCTACTTGAACACAAGAGTTAATTGAAATAATATTATCATTTTTAGCTACAACTACAGGATTATTTACATAGTCTACTGGATACATTTCCACATCTGGATTATTATTTATGTAGTCGTATAATTTTTTAGTACCCATAATAAATGAAACTACAGTTTTTCCAGGATGTAGTGATTTCTTTTTATTTGTTATTACACCTGCTTCTACTAATTCTACTACTCCATCTGAAATCATCTCAGAGTGTATACCAAGATCTTTTTTATCTTTTAAGAATAGTAAAACTGCATCAGGAATAGCTCCAATCCCCAGTTGTAATGTGTCTCCATCATTTATTAATGATGCACAATTTTCACCTATAGCTCTTTCCACATCTCCTATTTTAGGTGGATGAAGCTCAATTAAAGGATATGAAGCCTCTACTATATAATCTAAATCCTTTACATTTATAAGTGTATCTCCACCTGTTCTTGGCATTTGATCGTTAACCTCTGCAATTACTATCTTTGCAGATTCTGCTGCTGGCTTTGTGTAATCTACTGATACTCCAAAACTACAATTACCATTTTCATCTGGTGAACTAACCTGTACTAATGCTACATCTACAGGCAAAAAACCTTCTCTAAACATTTTAGGAACTTCACTAAAGAAGCAAGTTGTAAAATCAGCTCTTCCTGAATTAACAGCCTCTCTAGTACTTCCTCCAACAAATATAGCATTATGTCTGAAATGCTCCTCCATTCCTGGCTGAGCATATTCAGCTCCTCCCATAGCAACCATATGAACTATCTCAACATCCTTATATTGATCTTTATTATCAACCATAGCTCTTAGGAGAATTCCTGGTTCTCCGCAAGCATGACCTGTAACAACTCTGTCTCCAGATTTTATTTTAGAAACTGCTTCCTCTGGTGTTACAATCTTACTCTTATAAGTCTCTCTCCATTCCATTAGTCATCTCTCCCCCTTTGGCTATATACTGAACTAATCTTCTATTCTAGCAATAGCTTTAGCAAGTTTTTTCTTCTTACCTAAGTTGGATTGTCTTGCTATCATTATTCTTTGAGCTTGTGGTGAACCTGCTCCATGCATTGATTCAGTTCTATAACCAACTGCTGCAGTTCCTAATGTAATATTTTCAATTAATCTTAAAATCTTCATTCTATCTATAGTTGGTACTGAGTCTACTCCAACTAAGTATTTTTCAACATAATGTCCGACCTTCTTATTTCTGAAATCTTGTTCTGAAGGCATTGTAACCATTATTCCACCTGCTATATCTTCAGCAAGTCTTGCAATTTCATATGGGAATCTTGTAACATTTTGCTTACATACATTAGCAAGAAGTAAATCTATTAAATAGTTACCTGCTTCAGTCTTATCTCCTTCTGCTGAACAAGCTATTCCACATGCAAATAAAGTTTCATTTAAATGAGTCATTTCTATAAGCTTATCTTTTATATGAGAAGCTTTTGCTGCTCCGTTATAATCAGCAGCTAATGCAGCAGCTCCAATTAAAACATCACCAACTCCAACTTTACATCCACCGTAACTTTGTCTATGGTATCCTGCAAATCTTTCAACTAGCATTCCAGCAAATTCAGTTTCGCCATCTAGGAATATTCTCTCATTTGGAACAAAAACATCATCAAATACTACTAACGCTTCTTGTCCTCCAAAATTATAGTTACCTACATCTATGTCTGCTCCTTCTTCTAACTTTCTTGTATCACATGATTGTCTACCCATTATGATTACTATTCCTTCAGTATCTGTTGGTACTGAGAATGATATAGCATAATCTTTATCCTCTGGTCTCATTGCTATAGTAGGCATTACTAATATTTCATGAGAGTTTGTCATACCAGTTTGGTGAGCTTTTGCTCCTCTAACAACAACACCATCAGGTCTTCTTTCAACAACTCTTAAATATAGATCTGGATCAGATTGCTTACTTGGTGATAAACCTCTATCTCCTTTAGGATCTGTCATTGCTCCATCTACTGTTAAATCGTTTTCTTGAACATATTTAGCAAATTTCTTAAATCTTTCAAAATAATCTGTTTTATAAGCCTTATCTATTTCGAATGTTGTGCTATATTCTGCATTAAAAGCATCCATACCAACACATCTTTGGAAACATGCAGCTGTCTTTTGACCAAGAAGTCTTTGCATCTTTACTTTTTTGATTAAATCCTCTGTATTTTGATGCATATGTGTGAAACGATTTACTTTTTCACCAGTTAAATTTGAAGTAGCTGTCATTAAATTCTCATATTCAGGCATTTGAGCTAAATCATATGTCATTTTAACTGAGTTAAGAGATGGTCGAAGGATTGGATGATCCACAACATTCTCTATTTTTTCTCCAAACATATAGACATTTAAATTAAGTTTTCTTAGACTCTCTACATACTGTTCTCCTGTCATTAAAGCCATTACTAATCATTCCTCCCGTATTTTTTGAATTATCTAAATATTTTTAATTTTTTGTTATGCCTATATATAGAGCAATCTTTATGCCAATATATATAATTTCTTATAAAAATTTCTTAAAACCCACTATATACGTAGAATAGATTGTTTATTTTTTAACTAATTTGAATTTATAAATTTATATGAAAATTTATTTTTTGTTGCAATATATCAACAAATTTAATATTTCCTCAATATTATTCCTCTATAAGTAAGTATATTAGCCTATCAGCATACTTCTGTTGCGTTATTGCAACAAATTGCAATAATGCAACAGAAATGAAATTGTTTAATAATTAACACTACACCACCTAACAAGCTCATTTAATACAAGTGAACCATCCCATGGCAAATCATAAATATTCATTGTACCTACTCTATTTATTCTATCAACACCTTTCTCAGTGCTCATATTAGAAAATTCCATTAGTTTTTCAATATTTTCAAAAGCAACTCCAACACATTGAATTCTAGGTGTTATGAGAGGTACTATGTCCTTTACATTATTTACTTCTTTTAAAAATATAGTTCTGCATCCTACAGGCTCTTCTAATTTTATATCTCTATCAATTAAAATTGTATAATCTAATCCTTTACTACACACTAATGCCTTATCTATACTTAATCCGTATTCACCACGTTTATTTATTATCTTTACAGCTACCCCCTCTAAAATATCAGTTAGATGAGCTCTTTTATTAATTCTTTCAAAGGCTTCTGCTAATCTTCCCCCTACTTCTTCCAAAGAACACAAGCTCTTTTCAAGGAATACTACCTGTGGTGAAGAGCATGCTCTTTGATCAAAAGCTATTATATCTTTTACAAGTCCTTCAAAATACTCATTATTCTTTGATGATTCAATAGCATCTTTATCAAATACGGCAAATGAGTATTTAGGACCAAATACTAAGTCCTTGCAAGTAGTTTTCCTCTGTAGCTTCAGTATTTCTTTAACTGCTCTCTCACCGCCCCAAATAACTCTAGCATCTGATATTAAAGACATTTTATTATTTAAATCCATCCTATCACTATCAAAATATACTAGACATATATTTTTTAAAAGGCTCACGCCAGTATATATTCTCCCATCATACTCAACTTCTATATCCTCTAATAAACTGAATAATCTGATTGCATCCTTAATAACTTCTTTAGGTATCCTCAAAATATTACTGTTTCTGCACAATAATGAATGAAATGACGAATATATAGATAGTGTAGGAACATTCCCTGCTATCCAATGTGAAGTTATGCCTCTCCCTTGAGCCTTCAGGAGCTTTCCACCTTCAACTTGTAAAAACTTATCTAGATATTCTAAATCCCCTAAACTTGTCTTAATTAATCTAATTAAATTATTCTTTTTTAAATATAATGATAGATATGCAACTCCTTCTATATCTGCTAACCCCCTAGAAATTAATAGCTTTTTACTGTACTTATCTAATAATGAAATCATTACTTGAATAGGCATTCCTTGAAGCTCGGATATATTGTGCTTCATTATTTTCTCAATACATGAAAAGTCCTCATATTCTAATCCATTACAATAAAACTTACCATCAATTCCATAGCATCTTATCATATGTCACCAGTCCTCTCAGCAAAAGTATCTCCGCACCCTCTGGTTTCAGTTTTTTCAGCTCTCGCTTTAAATTTAAAGTACTTTCCTTTTCTTCCACATTTACAATTATCTACTCCAAGCAATTCTCCTATATCTTCAGTTAGAATACCTTGTGATGGATAGCTAGAGCCTAAAATACTTATAACTTCTATTAATCCCGACTTACCTACCTCAACCTCGTCTAAGGTAAGGATATCCCTTATGATAACATCTGCAAAATCAGGAACATGCTTATAACCACATTCACAGTCTATAAACACAACTCCAACCTGCTCTACCATTCCATAGAAATCAATTATATTATTTTCTTTAGTATTTAAGTGCTTTGCTAGGACTTTAGAGAATTCCTCTTTATCAACCTTCTTTTTAATTAGCTTTTTCCAACCACCACTATGTAACAATTTAGACTTTGGTAGATTTAGTGATAATCCTATTTTCTCTAGTTCCTGTATAAACTTTGACCATATTATATATGTAAACCCATAAATTAATACTTCCTCTTCACCATAATTATCTGCGAAGTCTTGGACCCTTTTTAAATTTAGCTTTAAGTCATCACCTGACTTATCCATAGCATATACAATTTTACTAGCGAAACTACTAACTCCTCTTATGGCTGCACCTCTAGCTGTAATTGAGTCTCCTCTTTTGTTAGAGTCCTCACTATCTATAACTAGCATAGGCCTTCTTTTTCCACCAAGAAAATTATTTAAGGTGGAAATTAAACCCTGTGTTTGTCTTATTGAAGTTTTTTTATCTATGTATATTTTGCTAGGTATACCGGTAGTAGTGGCACTTGAATTTAGGATTCTGACTACATCATTAAAATTACAAGTATTAAGATCAAAGGACTTAAACATATTAACAGGTATAAAGGGTACTTCTTCTAAAGAATTTACTTTCTCTATATTTAAATTTAATTTGTTATATAAACTATTTATATTTTCATTGTTTCTATTATGCTTAATTTGAGGTTTGATAATTTCTAAAAGTTCTTTTTCCTTATCACTTTGATTTTTACAAAATTGATCCCTAAATATAATCTCATCAATACTCTTGTCATTACCCATTGCTCTCACTCTTTTCTTTTAGCTTTTTAAAAAGAATCTTACCTGAAGAATTCTTTGGTAGTGAATCCATAAATTCTATATATTTAGGTACCTTAAAACTTGATAGATTCTCCTTGCAAAAGTTAATTATATACTTATGATCTATGTTTTTGTCATTTACGACTATAAATGCTTTAATTCCTTCTCCTAGAAAATCATCCTCTACCCCTACCACAGCACATTCTATAACCTGAGGAATTCTAACTATTACATCCTCTATTTCTCTTGGACTTATTCTATTTCCACCACTTTTTATTATATTTTTTTCTCTAGCTACTATATAAATATATCCATCCTCATCAATTTGAGCTAAATCCCCAGTGTAAAGCCATCCATCTCTTATAACCAGTTTAGTTTCTTCAGGATTATTAAAATATCCCTTCATAACGTTTTCACCCTTTGCAATAAGGTGTCCAACTTCATTAACCTTTACACAATCTCCATTCTCATTAACAATCTTAAGTGCTACTCCAGGTATACCTTTACCTATAGACCCAAGCTTTTCCTTTATCTTTTCAGGCGGAAGATATGAAAGTCTTGCAGTCCCTTCTGTTTGACCATACATTATGTATAAGTCTGTATTTGGCAATGTATCTATAAGCTCTTTGATAAAAGAATTTGCAAGCATTCCTCCTGCTTGAGTTATATATCTAAGGCTGTTAAACTTCATATTTTTCATATTAGTCATCCTTAATAAAATCTGATATGTACTTGGTACCCCTGCAATGCTTGTACAACTATATTTATTTATATCTTCTAGAACATCTTGTGAAAACATAAATTTATTATTTATGACTAAGCTTCCACAAACTCTAAAATGTGTGTGAAGAAGGGATGTTCCATAACAATAATAAAATGGTAACACAACCTCTACTCTATCATTTTTAGTAAGTTTTAAATACTCTATTATAGAATTTGTGTTATGAATTAAGTTCTTATGAGTTAACATTACGCCTTTAGGCTTTGATGTAGATCCTGAAGTAAATATCATAACTGCTACATCCTCATCTGAAACTTTTTCTTTTTTTTTATTGCAGTTATCTGATGTACTTATTTGTACATTGTCAGAAAAATCTTCAGTTATAATTAATACACCTTTATCTTCCATGTAATTTATTTTCTTCATATATTTATTTTGTATAAATATAGCTTTAGGCTTTACAGTATCAATAATATAACCTATTTCACTTTCTTTTAAAGTAGGATTTATTGGAACACATACATTTCCATTTTTTATTATTCCAAAATAGGATTCAATAAAAAATCTAGAGTTATCTGAAATTAAAATAACAGTATCACCTTTAACTATATCTATATTTTTTAATAAGGATTGTATCTTTATTACACCATCATATATATCTCTATACCTTATTTTTTCATTGTGAATAACTGCTATCTCATCTAGATTATGTGAATACTCAAAAATATAATCAGTAAAAATCATAACTCTACTTCATACTTTCCTAATATCTTCTTTATGTCTCCAATAGTATACATCCTTGATACATCTATTACTTCAAGGGAAATATCAAATCCCTCTTCTAACTTTAATACTAGCTCAATATGTGCCATAGAATCCCATCCCTCTATTTCATCAGGACCTAACTCATCCTTTAAATCTTCTACATCCTTAATTTCAAAAAGCTCACAAAGTATCTTATTTAATTTGTCTAAATTTTTCATATATAATTCCTCCATTTTGTTTATTAAGTTTATACTTATATTTAAAGCAAGGTTTGTGCCATTATTCTTTTTCTTCCTTATATTTTTTTTCGTATTTTTTTCTTTTTCTTACAAATGTAGATGCATCTATTCCTAAAACTGAAGCTGCACTTCTAACATTTCCGTATTTTTCAAAGGATTTTTTTATAAGCTTGTACTCTAACTGCTCTACCCCTAGCTTTAATGGAATTATCTCCTCATCCTGTGAAATATATTTATCCTTTAAATGTAGCCTATAGTTCTCAGATAAATCATTAATAGATATTTTTTGTTTATCACTCATAATAACTAATCTTTCTACCACATTTTTTAGTTCTCTAACATTTCCAGGCCAACTATATTCATAAAAGCACTTAAGTACCTCTGAGTTAAAATAGCTTTCAAGCCCATATTTCCCATTAAAATGTGATAAAAAATGATTTAATAACGGCATTATATCTTGTTTTCTCTCTCTTAAAGGTGGTATTACTATAGGAACAACATTAAGTCTATAGTATAAGTCTTCTCTAAAAGTCTTATTTGCTACCATTTCTTCTAAGTTTCTATTAGTTGCTGCAACTATCCTAACATCAACCTTTATAGGTTTTATAGCCCCAATTCTTGTAATTTCATTCTTTTGTAATACTCTAAGCAGCTTAACTTGCATATCTAATGGCAATTCACCAATTTCATCTAAAAATAAAGTTCCACCATCTGCCGCTTCAAATAGTCCTATCTTTCCAACTTTATTTGCTCCAGTAAATGAACCTTTTTCATAACCAAATAATTCTGCTTCAATAAGAGATTGAGGTATTGCTCCACAATTTATTTCTAAAAACTGTTCATTTCTTCTATTACTATTTTTATGTACATACTTAGATATCTCTTCTTTTCCAACGCCAGTCTCTCCTAAAACAAGGACAGTGGTATCCACTTTCGCTACTCTATTAGCTAGCTTTAGTGTTTCTAGCATTTTATGGTCTTCAGCAATTATCTCATCAGTATTTAAAACACTCGCCTTCATATGCTCTAGCTTTTGATAATACTTTTCTGTAATCTTCTCACTTATCTCTAACTTTTCTTTAAGTTCTGCCAGAGCAGTAACATCTCTAACATTAGTAACTACTAATGAAATTCCATCTTCTTTATTGAATATAGGCGTACTAGATATCATAACCTTTCTTCCGCTTTTATACTCTTGTTCCATTGTCACACTTTTCTTACTTTCTAACACTAATAAAGTAGCTGATTTTGATATAAAACCCTCAATTTCTAAATCTCTCATATTCTTTCCTATCATATCAGCTCTTTTTAATCCTGTAATATCTTGATATGATTTATTTATTCTTAGGGTATTTGCCTCACCGTCAGTTATATATATCCCATCATAGGATGACTCTATTATTGAATCTAGTTCATCCCATGTAAACTCATATCTCTTACGATTCATGTTTTCGTTTACATGATTCTTCATAATTCCTCGCCCCCGTTAAGTGTCTATCTCTCTTTATAATACTCAAAATTTAGACAATTTAAAAGATATTTCTATTTTTTATAATTATAATTAAATTTATATAAAGATTATCTTTTAAAAATTAACTAAATTTAGTTAATTTAATCTATCTATGTTTGCTAAAAATAAAAAAAAGGAGCTTTGCTCCTTTCTTTATTATAATCCAGACTCTTTAAATTTATGTTCCATAAACATTGTTACTTTATATATATTTTTCTTTACAACTCCAAGAATAAAGAATATTACTCCAAATAAAGAAAGCATCTTTATATCATGAATTGTATTACTCCATATCGGACCTGCGATGGCTTCTCTAAATCCATCAATTGCATAAGTAAATGGCCATAATGGTTCTAGAATTTCAAATATCTTTGGATTTGTTTGTATTGGATATATTCCTCCTGCCCCTGCTATTTGGAATACCATAATTACTACTGCTATTGCCTTACCTATATTACCAAATAATGAAACAAGGGTGAATATTATCATAGTAAATACTATACATGATAAAAGTCCCATTCCAAAGAATAATAAAGTATTTTCGGGTCTTACACCTAAAATCCCAATGTCACCTGCTAATACTATAACAGTTTGAATTATACCTACTGTTAAAAATAATAATAGCTTACCAAAATGCTTTTGCATTACTGATATTTTTTCTCCATCTTCAAAATCTTCACATTCAGTTGTTAGAAGAGCTAACATTAGAAGTATTCCAACCCATATACCAAGTACGGTATAGAATGGTGTAAGTGCAACACCAAATATTCCTGTATCATAAACCTCTACAGTTTTAACTTCTATAGGTGATGACATAAATGATGCCATCTCATCTGGGCTTTTTTCCATCATTTTAATTGCTTCATCTAAACTGCTACTTGTAATATCTTTTGTTTCATTTTGAACTGAATTTAATTTACTCCTGAATTCAGTTAATTTAGAACTTACATTAGATATTTGTGATGATGCTACATCCCCACTTGCTATTCCAAAGTTTGCTAAAGCATTTAATTGTGGAATTACAACCTTGCTTCCCTCTAATACATTGTTAGCATTTGTAGCTCCTTGTGATAGATTACTTCCTATTGCATTTAATGCTGGCAATGTACTATTGTAAAAAGTATTACTTGAAGAAGTTAAATTGCTTGAAAAGCTTGTGCTTAAGTTATCTAATGTTTTAAGAAGCTTATCTGCACCATCTGTAATTTTTCCTGAATCAATAAGTCCCTTTAAACTAGTTAATGTACTCTTATCTTGGGCTATTGTTCCTTGAAGAGCATTTAAAATATCTATTTGCTTTTGTATTTTATCATCTTTAGAAGTTTTATTTATATCTTCTAAAGTCTGTTTATTGGATTCTATAGTTTTATTTAATGTATCAAGAGTTGACTGCATTTGATCTATTGTTTTATCTAGTGCTATAACATCTACAGGGTTATTATTTATATCCCCAAGCTTATTTAAAAGCTCATTATATTTATCATTTATCATTTGTATTTGAAGCAAATCATTTTTCATTCCATTACTTAAATTCTGAGTACTTAACTGTGTATTTGTTATTAACTCCTTACTTCCTTGTACCATACCTTGAAGAGAATTTATTGAATTAGTAACAGTTGGTAATTGATTCTTTGCTTCACCTAAATATTTTTGAATATCACTTATATCTCCTGTTGAAGTATTTAATTGATTTGATATTTTATCTAGGTTATTTTGTGCCTGATCTAAAGAGGTTTTAAGTTGCAATATTTGTGGCTTATTCTTTTTAATTTCGTCTCCAAATTTATTTAAATACTTAAAAGCTTCTTTATTTACAGTATCTATAAAATTACTTTTTATCTCTTGTGTTAAGTGGCTTTTAGCTACAGATGTTATTTTAGTTGCTATAGCATTTACTTTTTCATTTGCTTTATATATTATATCTGGTTTTTTAGGGTCTTTAGTTGATAAACTAACTAAATCGCTAGAAAAATTTTGAGGTATCTCTATTAACGCATAATAGTTTCCTTCATTTAATCCATAATTTCCTTGCCAATCCCCAACAAACTGCCATCCTATATCTTTATTTTTCTTTAATTGATCAACAATTTTATTCCCCACATTGACACTTTCACCATTTATAGTTGCTCCTGTATCTTCATTTACTACTGCAACAGGTATTGATCCTGTATTTACGTAAGGGTTCCAGCATGCCTTTATATTTACCCATGCATAAAGTGAAGGAATAAAGGATAGACCAGTTATAATAATTATAGCTGCTGGATTTTTAATGATATTTTTTATATCTCTCTTAAAAACCTTGAATATTTTTTTCATGTTTTCCTCCTAAAGAATAATCCTTCTATTCCGCTATTCCTGATTCTTCAAATTTATCTTCAAATTTCTTTACTTGTTTACATACCTTTTCCTTAAATAATATACCTATAATTAATGCTATTGCTGCAAATACAATTAACATTACAATATCAAGTACTACGCTACTTATAAGAGGTCCAGCTATAGCTTCTCTAAAACCTCCAAGTCCATAAGTAAATGGGAAAAATGGTTGCAATACTCTAAAGAATTTTGGATCAACTTCAATTGGATAAGTTCCTCCTGAACCCGCAATTTGAATTACCATAAGTATTATTGCAATTGCTTTACCTATATTTCCAAATAGTGATACTAATGTATAGATAATTGTACAGAATGATAAGGAACAAAGGACACCAAATAGTATAAATAACGGTGTATTTACAGTTTGAACTCCTAATAAATACTTATCACCTAATGCAATAATAAATCCTTGTATTGATCCAAGTAATGCAAATGTAATAAATTTTCCTAAATATTTTTGTCTTATAGTAAGATTTTCGCTTCCTTCAAATTCAGTTACAGCTGTTGAAAGAAGTGATGTTAATACAAGGCCTCCAACCCATGTTGCAAGTACAGAGTATATTGGCGCCATACCTGAGCCATAGTTTGCAACCTTATATATTGATTCGTCTTTAATATTAAATGGGTTTGATATATACTCACCCATAACTTCTGGCTTACTTTGGAGTATTGATACAATAGCAGCTAGATTATCATTGCTAACTTCTCCAAGCTTTTTGCTTAGCTCACCTATTCCACCTTTAAAATACTCTAGTTTTTCTTTTAAATCATTTGCTGTATCTGATGTTAAGCTTGTACCTTGTAGTGCTGATCCTATAAGTTTATCTATATTTGTTACCATTCCCTTTGAACTACCAAGTAGCTTATTTGCTTCTTCTGTTGCTTTAATATAATTATCACAAATTCCTGTAAGTGCCTTTTTAGTATTTGTATTATACTCATTTATAACTGAATTTGTTTTGTTGTTCATTGAAGAATTTAAAGAATCTAATTGACTTAATATATCACTATTTAACTTTCCTGTTGATTGAAGAGATTTATCTAAATCATCTAGCTTATCATTTTCATTATTTAATGATGCCTTTAAATTGTTCAATGAAGAAATCATATCAGAAATTTTACTATTACTTGCTTTCTTATTTAATTCAGTTAAGAATTTTACGATATTATCAATACTACCATTCATGTAGCTAATTTCTTGCTTCATTATTGATATTGTTGTACTTACTCCTTCAGAAGTTCCAGATGATAATGCTTTATTTAAACTTTCCAATAAAACACTCATTTTATTTCCTGAGGAATGTATTTGATTTAAGTTAATATCTAAGCTATTAAAAGAATTATTCATTGTATTTTTTGTATAAGTAGTTAATTCCTTTGACTCTTTAGTACTATCTTGAATTGTATTAATTCCACTTGTTATTTGTGGAAGAGTATCTTTTATACTGTTTAGATAAGTATTTAAGTTTTTAGCATTATTACTTGTATCTCCTAATGCACCTAAAATAAGATTAATATTCTTATTTATATTAATTACAGCATTTTTAAGCTGAATTATTTCATCCTTATTCTTTTCAAGCTTATCTCCAACTTGATTAAGTGAAGAAAATACAGTCTTATTTACAGTTGATACAAAATTAGATTTAATCTCATTAACTAGCTGTCCTTCTGCAACTTCTGTAATCTTACCTGCAACTGGATTCGCCTTTGTATCAACCTTATATGTAATTTCTGGCTTCTTAGGGCTATCTGTTGTAAGACTTGTAAGATCCTTTGAGAAATTCTCTGGAATTTCTATAATAGCATAGTATGTACCATCTATAATACCTATATTAGCTTGCTTAGAATTAACAAATTTCCATCCTATTGATTTATTACTTTTAAGTTCAGAAACTACTTCATCCCCCATGTTCATTTCCTTAGAACCTATTGTTGTCCCTTTATCGTTATTGACCACAGCTATTGGAACTGTACTTGTATTTTCGTAAGGATTCCAACAAGCTTCTATATTTACCCATGCATAAAGTGAAGGGATAACACATACTCCAGCTATTATTAACATTGCAACTGGATTTTTAATAATTGCTCTCATATCTCTCTTAAATACAGAAAGAATATTTTTCATAATTCACCTCCAAATATTTTCACAATATTAATTTTATCAACTTTAAATGTATTATTATAAAATTTTCTGTTAAGTTTCTATGTCTTATTTTCTACCACATGTCGTTATGCTGCATAAAATCTCAATATCTATATATAACTATTAATGAAATGTTTATATTTATTTAACTTATTTATAGCTTTAATGTGATAAAGTTAAATATTATATAAAACAACATTGACATTTAGGAGGAACATAATGAGCGAAAATCATCATAAAAAACTGACACTTATATCACTGATACTAATGATATTCACCTCTGTATTTGGATTTACAAATATAGCTAGAGCCTACTTACTTATGGGTTATGGTGCAATTCCATGGTACATATTATCAGCAATTACATTCTTTATTCCATATTCATTCATGATGGCTGAATACGGTGCTGCTTTTAAAAATGAAAAAGGTGGGATTTATTCATGGATGGACAAATCTGTAGGATCTAAGTATGCATTTGTTGTAACATTTATGTGGTATACTTCATACATAATTTGGATGGTATCTACATCATCATCAATATGGGTTCCACTTTCTAATATGATATTTGGAGAAGATAAAACTTCTACTTGGTCTTTATTTGGATTAAGTGCTCCACATACTATGGCAGTTCTTGCAATAATATTATTTGTTATAATCACATTTACTGCTTCAAAAGGATTAAATGGAATTAAAAAAGTTACATCTATTGGTGGTACATTTATAGCACTTTCAAATATAATTTTATTAATTGGTGCAATTATAGTACTTGTAGCAAATGATTTTAAATTAGCACAACCAATTGCAGCATCCTCCTTCGTTTCTTCGCCAAATCCGGCCTATCAATCACCTATTGGTATTTTAGGCTTTATGGTATTTGCAATCTTTGCATATGGTGGACTTGAAGCTATTGGTGGATTAGTTGACCAAACTGAACATCCAGAAAAAACTTTCCCTAAGGGAGTTAAAATAGCTGCTATAGTTATTGCAATTGGATACTCACTTGGAATATTATGTGTTGGTTTCTTTACAAACTGGTCTATTACGCTAGATAAAACTACAGTTAATATGGCTAATGCAGGTTACGTTGTTATGAATAACTTAGGCTATACTTTAGGTCTTGCATTAAATCTTGGTGCATCTGGTGCAGCAGCTTTAGGCGCATTCTTCTCAAGATTTATTGGACTATCAATGTTCTTAGCATTAATGGGTGCATTCTTTACATTAACATACTCTCCAATAAAACAACTTATCGAGGGTACACCTAAAGCAATATGGCCAAAATCATGGGTTAAACTTGATAAAAACAATATGCCAAAGAATGCAATGTGGGTTCAATGCATTGTAGTTGTAGCTATTATTTTAATCTCATCATTCGGTGGAGATACAGCTTCAACATTCTTAAATTATTTAATACTAATGAGTAATGTTGCTATGACAATTCCTTATGCATTTATTGCTTTTGCATTTATTTCATTTAAGAAAAAGGAAAATATACATAAGCCATTTGTTATGTATAAGAGCCATACAGCAACAACAATTTGGACAATTATAGTTATAATAACTATTGCCTTTGCAAATATATTTACTATAATAAAACCGATATTAGACTCTGGTGACTATGTTGCAACAATATTCCAAATTGCAGGACCAGTAGTATTTGGTGCTATTGCATTAATACTTTATGATAGATACGAAAAGAAACTAAAATTTAATAAGTAATTTTAATATCTTATTAAAAAATAAATATAAAAGAAGGCATATAATTACTTAAAATTATATGCCTTCTTATTACATTAACTATATTTATTCTTACTATTTACATTAGCTATTTTTTATATTAACTCTGCTTTATCATTAACTTTAATAGTTCCACCTTTTAGAACTTTACTAAATACGCCATGTATAGGCATTATACACTTTCCTACTCTATGGAATATTTCACATTCATTATGGCACTTCTTCCCTATTTGAGTTATTTCTAGGATAGCCTCTCCTATTTGAATCTTTTGACCCACTGGAAGTTCATCAACTTCTATTCCATCTATTACGATGTTTTCTCCAAAATCTCCAAACTTAACATTACCGCCTTGTGCGTTGAAGTCTTCGATCTTTTTAAGCTCTAATAAGCTTACTTGTCTATGCCACTTTCCTGCATGAGCATCATCTTTTACTCCAAAATCTTCAATTAAAAGCGCCTCTTCTACTTTATATTTCGCAGTTCCTTTTTTAGGACTTGTGCAAATTGCTGCTATCTTTGCCATAGCTATCCTCCTATTTCATTCATAAACTTTTCTTCTTTATTGTTATCCTGAACCTTAAATAAATACTTTTCTGGCTTATTATATATGCCATCTTTAATTGTAGCTTTTAACTCATCATCACTAACTCCATTTTCTAAAAGAGCTTTAAGATTGATTCCACTTTTCCAATTTAGGCATTGCTTAAGCATTCCATCTGTTGTAATTCTTATTCTATTACAATCACTGCAAAAACAATTACTCATAGCACTTATGAATCCAACTCTACCTATTGCATTTTCGAGCTTTATATACTCAGCCGGTCCATCGTGCATATTTCTCTTTTCTTCTTTGAATTTAAGCTCTTTATCCTTTAAAAATTTAATTAATTCTTCGTTTGATAATCCAGTATACTTTTTACCTTCACCTATTGGCATAAGTTCTATAAATCTAACATCCATATTCTTATTTAATGTTAAGTTTACTAAATCAATTATTTCATCATCATTAATGCCCTTAATTATAACTACATTTAGCTTAACCTTAATTCCTCTATCTAAACATTTATCAATAGCTGATACAACCTTATCTAAGCTTCCGCCTCTTGTTATTTTAGAGTATTTAACTTTATCTAATGTATCTAAACTTATATTTACCTTCTTTAGTCCATTATCAATTAGCTCATTTGCTTTATCATCTAATAATATTCCGTTTGTTGTAATTGCAATTTCTTCTATTCCATCTATAGAATTTATCCTTTTTATTAAGTCAACTATCCCAGGACATACAAGAGGTTCTCCCCCTGTAAGTCTTATCTTTCTAATACCAAGCTTTGATGCTTCCCTTGCAATTCTATAAATTTCTTCATTAGAAAGTCTCTTCTCTTCTTTGCAGAATACACTTCCTTTCTCTGGCATGCAATATACACATCTTAAATTACATTTATCAGTAATAGAAATTCTAAGATAGTCTACATTTCTTCCATATCTATCTTGTATTGTCCTCACCTCAAAACACTAATAATTAAATTCTCCACTCTTTCCACCAGTTTTTTTAACTAAGTGTATTCCGCCTATTTCCATTCTCTTATCTACAGCTTTACACATATCATAGATAGTTAATGCTGCAACAGAAACTCCTGTTAAAGCTTCCATTTCAACACCTGTCTTTTCAAAGATTTTCACTTTAGAATTAATTATAATCTCTGAATTATCTTCATCTATTTCAAAGTCTATACTACATCCATTTATCATAAGTGGGTGACACATAGGAATTAAATCTGATGCTTTTTTAATTGCCATAATGCCTGCAACTCTTGCCACTCCAAGAACATCACCTTTTCCTATCTCTCCATTTTTTATAAGGTCAATAGTCTCTTTACTTGTTTTAACTTTTCCTGTTGCAATTGCAACTCTCTCAGTTTTATTCTTTTCAGTTACATCTACCATAACTGCATTTCCTTCATTATCAAAATGTGTAAATCTATCTTTCATAAAATTATTCTCCTTTTCCGAAGGAACAATGTGGAAAGGTGCAAACTTCACAGCTTAAGCATAATCCTCCATGTCCATATAACGCAATATCTCTAAAACTTAATCTTTCATCACTTAATATTCTAGGTAACACTAAATCAAAGACAGTTCTCTTAGAATACATTACACATCCTGGTAGACCTAATATCGGAATATCTCTACTATATGCTAATAATAGCATTGCTCCTGGAAGTACTGGTGCCCCATATGTTATAACTTCTGCTCCGCACTCTTTTATTGCAGTTGGAGTTACATCATCAGGGTCTACAGACATACCACCTGTACATACTATCATTTCTGCACCTGAATCTATAGCCTTCTTAATTTCTAAAGCTATTCCTTCTTTATCATCTGGAAGTATAACCTGATTTTCTAAAGTACATCCGAAATACTCTATCTTTTTCTTTACAGCAGGTCCAAATGCGTCCTTTATTCTTCCATGATATACTTCACTTCCTGTAGTTATCATGTGTACCTTTTTAGGTTTAATATCTATAACTTTAATTATCTTTTCTTTTATTAATTTCTCTGCTTCTATTATCTTTTCTTCATCAATTACTAAAGGAATTACTCTTGTTGCACCAACAAGCTCACCTTTCTTTACAGGAGTATTATTTTGTATAGTTGAAACTATTATATCTCCTAGCATATTTATTTCTAGTAACTTTTCTTTATCTATTTTTAAAAGACCATCTTTTGAAGCTATAAAGTTAATCTTACCTTCTTTTATTTCTCCAAACTCTAATCCTTCTCCACAAACTAAATCTTTTAATCTTATAGCTGCATCATTTTCATGAAGAACACCCTCTTTATTTTCCCAGACATAAATATGTTCTTTTCCTATTGATAATAATTCATTTATATCTTCTTCTTTTATTATATGACCTTTTTTAAAGGCTCTTCCTTTAAACTCTCCTGGTACTATCTTTGTAATATCATGACATAATACCATTCCTACAGCATCTTGTACTCTAACACTCTTCATATTTGTTCTCTCCTTAAGATATTCTTTTAAGTATTCTGTTGTATGACATTGTTAAAATCACAGAAATAATAACAATTATAATAAGTATTGTCTTTGCAGTTGTTTCATCATTATTTTCTATAGCATAATACATAGCCATCGGAACTGTCTGAGTTTCTCCTGGAATATTTCCTGCAACTAATATAGTAGCACCAAATTCTCCAAAAACTCTTGCAATACTTAATATTAGCCCTGTAAGAATACCCTTTTTACATAATGGTAAACTAATCTTTTTAAATACTTGAATATTACTTGCTCCCATTTCTCTTGCTGCATTTTTTATATCCTCATTCACTCCTAAAAGTGGTGCTTTAATACTCTGATACATTACAGGAAGAGAAACAATAACACCTGCAACTACTGCTGCAAACCATGTAAATATTATTGTTAAATCAAAATTGTTAGAAAGAAATTCTCCAATAAATCCTCTTTTTCCTAAAATTATTAATATTAAATATCCTACAGCTGAAGGTGGAAGAAACATTGGAAAAATCATTATAGTCTCTATAAAACTCTTCCCCTTGATTCCTCTTTCAACTAAGAAATATGATCCAATTATTGATAATACTAAGGTTATAACTACTGAAACTATTACTACCTTAAATGATATGACAAATGCACTTAACATCATTTTTATTCTACTCCGAATCCGTATTCCTTAAATATCTCCTTGCTCTTATCACCCTTTAAAAAGTCAATAAACTTTTTGCTTTCATTCATATTCTTACTATCTTTTAAGATACATAAAGAATACTCTATCATCTTATGATAATCATTTGGTACTTCATAAACTATCTTACTATCTTTTAGATTCATAGCATCTGTTTTATAAACAAATCCATAATCTACATCTCCACTTTCAACATAGTTTACTACATTTGTAACACTCTTTGCATAAATAAATTTATCCTTTAAAGAATCCCAAATCTTTAGGTTATCTAAAGTTTGTTTAGTATATTGCCCTGCTGGAACTGTTGATACTTCTCCAACTCCAATTTTACCTTTTACCTTCTTTAATTCATCTAAATTATCTATTTCCTTCTCATTATCTTTATTTCCTATTAACACTAAAGAATTTCTTAGGAAATTATAAGTCTCATCTTTTTTTACTAATCCTTCATCTACTAATTCATTAGCATACTTAGTGTTTGCTGAAAAGAATATATCAACATTTGCACCTTCAGCAATTTGCTTTTTAAGTGTTCCAGATCCACCGCTATTATAATTAACCTTTATTCCAGATTCTTTTTGGAATTCATCTTTAATTTTATCCATTGGTTTTTGTAGACTTGCTGCTATACTTACAGTGATCTCTTTATTTTCACTTTCTTTTTTACTTCCACATCCAGCTAATATTAACGAAAACGTCATAGCTCCAACTAACAGTCCTGCTATTACTTTCTTGCGCATTCTGAAGCACTTCCTTTCATTATATCTAATCCATGTTTTAAATCATTTAATATGTAATCTAATATTTCTTCACATGCCTTTGGACTTCCTGGCATATTTACAATTAGTGTTTTGTTTCTAATACCAGCAGTCCCTCTAGATAACATTGCTCTTTTTGTTATTGTAAAGCTATAATTTCTAATAGCTTCTGCTATTCCAAGAGCTTCCTTATGTATTATATCTTTAGTTGCCTCTGGAGTTATGTCTCTATCACTAAAACCTGTCCCTCCTGTTGTAAGCACTAAATCCACACCTATCTCATCACTCATATATTTCATTTCATTTGCAAGTTCTTCTCTTTCATCTGGAAGAACTACATACCTTTTTGTTATAAACCCACACTTTTCAGTTATATTTTTTATAACTTCTCCACTCTTATCTTCACGTTCTCCTTTTGACCCTTTGTCACTACTGGTTATTATCCCTAGAGTATACATCTTTAACATCTCCTCTCTTTTCCATTATATTTCAAACTTTCTAAACAGTCTATCAACATTTCGTAATCATTAATATAGACTTCTTTTACTCCTTGTATATTTAATTTTGTATCTGTTGCTAAACATATTAATTTATTCCTTGGAGTAATTATCTTCTTACTAACTTCTCCTCTAAATATTTCAATCTTTTGAAGAGAACTTTTTTTATATCCTTCTACTATTACAAAATCTTTATCAGATACCATATTAATTAATTCTTCAAGAGGCACTTCATTTTCTACTTCTTTTATCATTGCCATTCTATTTTCAGATGATATTATTACAGTTTCAGAACCTGCCTCTCTATGTCTATAAGTATCTTTTCCTTTTTTATCTATATCAAATCCATGAGCATCGTGTTTTATTGTTCCTACTGAATATCCTCTACTTTTAAGCTCTTTTATCATACCTTCAATAACTGTTGTTTTTCCAACATTCGATACTTCACTAACAACATTTACTACAAATGCCATGTTACTCACTCTCTTTTCTAATTAGTTTATTATACTCTTCTACAGTATTAATGTTTGAAAAGTTATCTTCTTCATTTATATCTATATATCTAGTATTTATATTTTCTAATAAACTTTTAAGTCTGTAGTTATCTTTTTCAATCATTTCCTCTATAACACCTAAAATACTTTTCTTATAAATGCCACAAAGAGGTTGTATACGCCCATTAACTACTGGAATTAAAGCATCTTCTACAAAGTCATATTTCCCTAAATACTTTAAAATATCTCTACTTAAAAAAGGCATATCTCCTGCAACTATTAATACAGAAGAGAAGCTAGCCTTCTTTAATGAAGAATAGATACCACTAATCGGTCCTATGTCTTTAAAATCATCTAAAACTAATATAGCTCTATCTTTAAACTCGCTATATTTGTCTATATCATTGCAAGATATTATCTTCTCTTCATAATCTGAAATTGCATTTAATGCTCTTTCTATAAATCTACTTCCCTTAAACTCTAAAAACGCTTTTATTTTATAGTTCATTCTTGTATTTTTTCCACCTGACAGTATTACTGCACTCTTTCTAATCATAATTATATTAATACCTTAACTTTGTCACCTTTCTTTAAAGATGTATTGGGTCTTACTTCAAGTATTGCGTTGCTATTTATCATAGTGTGTACTTGACCTGGTGTTTGATATACATTATTTATATGAACTTCATTTTTAGAATTTATATTAACTCTTAAAAATCTTCTCTTGTTTGATACCTTATTAAAATCATCCATTAATATAGCTTCTCTCTCTTTAAGTGCTATTTCATCTGAAGATAGCATCTTACCTATGACTTCTCTACAAGTAAGTTCAAAGCTTGTAGCCGCTGCAACTGGCGTTCCTGATAACCCTATATATACTTTCCCATCTTTATGAGCTCCAAACATCGGAGAACCAGGCTTCATGTCTATCTTCCAAAATAAAATTTCATAACCTGCTTTCTCAGCACTTATTCTAACTCTATCCTTTTCTCCAACAGAAACTCCTCCTGTAGAAATTATAATATCGCAATTTTCCTCAAGCTCTTCTATACCCTTAATTATTTCTAGGTCTTCATCACATATAAGACTATAAACTATACTCTCGCAACCAAGCTCTTGTAATCTACTCTTTAAAAAATATCCATTACTGTTATAGATTTTTCCATACTTTAATTTTGTTCCTGGATTTTGAATCTCATCTCCAGTATTTAATATTCCAACAACTGGTCTTTTATAAACCTTAATTTTATCAATCCCAAGTGATGCTATACACATTATTTCTGATGATGTTATAAGTACATCTTTCTTTAAAAGCTTCGTTCCAATCTTAAAGTCTTCTCCTTTATAACAATAATTATCATAAGAATTATGTTCTTTATATATTTTCACTATAGAATCTTTATCTTCTAAGGTATCTTCCTGTCTTATAATACAATCAGCTCCATTTGGTATTGGTGCTCCTGTCATTATTCTTATTGCTTCACCTTTTCCCAGTTCTTTTTCTGATACATAGCCTGCATATATCTTATCTATAGTTTTAAGTTCTATAGGATTTTCTTTAGATGCACCTTTAGTATCCTCTCCTCGTACTGCATATCCATCTAGAGGTGAACGTGGAAAAGGTGGATTATCAATTTCAGAATATATATCTTCATAAAGTACTCTACCTAATGAATCTTCAATACTAACTTCTTCATAATCCATTTTTTTTAATTTACTAAATAATAACTCTCTAGCTTCCTCTAGACTTATCATAATACACTCTCTCCTTAAAATTAATAATAATGCTCACTCCTTATGCAGAATGAGCATTAAATTTAATTATTTTATTTCTTTATATTAATCGTTACATATTTGTATGATGGTTCTCTTGAGTAAGTATCAAAAGCCCCTTTTGTTAAAGTATTAATTTCAATATAATGCATTGGACCATATGCTTGATCTTTCTTAAGTCCAGCATTTATTTTAGCTTTTACTTTAACCACTTCTCCATTTGATGATGATACTTCAATCATATCTCCATCTTCTATACCATGAGCTTTAGCTATCTCTTCACTTATTTCTATATAAGCTTCAGCTGATGTAGTCTTTGTAACTATTGGTATTTCTCTTGTTCTAGTTTGAGTATGCCATTGTCCTACAGTACCTCTTCCTGTATTTAATATGTAAGGATACTCTTTACTTTGCTTTTCTTTATTCTCCTTTACATCTTCATACATAAACTTCATCTTACCATTTGGTCTGTAGTACTTTCCATCTTCAAAAAGTCTTCTTTCATCTTGCTCTAATTTATCACCCTTTTTAAATGGCCACTGAACTCCTCTACTCTCTCTAATCATATCATATTCTACACCTGTTATATCACAAGGCATTCCTTCTGATGATTTTTTAAGAAGTTCAAATACATCTCTTGGAGTTTTCCACATTTCTAATTCTTTTTCTTTACCTATAGCCTTACCTATCCCAGTTAGTATTTCAAAATCAGTAAGTTCATTTTCACCTTTTTCAATTAAAGGTACTAATGCAGACATTCTACGTTCTGTATTTATATATGTACCATTTTTCTTTATTCCAGGTATTGCTGGTAAGAATAAATCACAAAGTTTTGCAGTATCTGTATCACTATATAAATCTTGCACTACTAAGAAATCAATTTTTTCTGCTGCTTCTTTAAACTTATTATTATCAATCCATGAGTCAGCTGGGTTTGTTGAAACTATCCAAAGTGCTTTCATAGTTCCATCTAATGCACCTTGTATTATCTCTGGATACGCCATTGTTGGCTTAGTTGGGATATATTCATCCTTTATTCCCATAACCTTAGTTATAAACTTTCTATCCTCTTCACTTGCGTAATCTCTTCCAGCATAAAGACATGCAGTATTACTGTATAGTCTTGATCCCATAGCATTACATTGACCTGTAATTGAATTTGGACCTGTTCCTTCTCTTCCTATATTTCCAGTCATTACAGCAATATTTATTATTGCTTGTGCTGTTCTAACTGCCTCATATCCTTGATTAACTCCCATAGTCCACCAGAATGAAACTTTTTCTCCATTATGTATAGTTTCAGCCAATCTTTCTGTTTCTTCTATTGTTATTCCTGTATTTTCAAGAACATTCTCTAACTTATATTTACTAACATGTTCTTTGAATCCTTCAAAGTCTTCTGTATACTTTTCAATATATCCTTCATCAATATACCCTTTTTGTATAAGAACATTAGCTAATGTATAAAGAAATTCTAAGTCAGCCTTTGGCTTTATTCCATACCATTCATCTGCAAATTTTGTAGTTTCTGATTTTCTAGGATCTATAACTATCTTTTTAGCACCCTTATTTTTTCTTATTCTTCCCCATAATACTGGATGTGCTACAGCTGGATTTGCTCCTATAAATATCATTGTATCAGAAAGTTCTAAATCATTTAAAGTATATGGTGGAGCATCAAATCCAAAGCTTTGTTTATATGCTACAACAGATGTTGCCATACAAAGTCTTGTATTACCATCTCCATGCATTCCCATAAATCCTCTTCCAACTAATCCAAGTAGAGCCATCTCCTCCATTGGTAATTGTCCTGTACTTATAAATGCTGCACTTTCTTTACCATACTTTTCTTGTATTTCTGTCATTCTCTCTGCAAAGACCTTAAACGCTTCATCCCATGATATTTCATGCATTTTTCCATCTTCACCTCTAAGTAGAGGTAGTCTTTGAGCACCGTATTCAGTACATTGTTTATCTAAATTTAAACCCTTAATACAAGCAGTACCTGCATTTACTGGGTAATCTTTATCACCTAATATTTTTACTATTTTTCCGTCTTCCACACTAAAATCTAGATTACATCCTGTAGAACAGTAATTACACACAGATTGTTTAACTTCCATTAACAATTCATCTCCTTAATTTAAACGCCATATTTAGTTATAATTTTAACAGTATCTTTATTCAATAAATGTGATAATCATCACAAATTATATTTTGTTCACAGTTTGTTTACAATTTTTCGTGATAAATATCACATTTTTCTTTTTGCTAATTCTTTATTATCATAGTATATTATTAATAATATTTACTATGGAAAGAGAGGGATTTCTTTGAAAAAAAAGAATTCACAAGAGTTAAAAGCTACTCCATTAGTTAAAGTTCTTGCTTTACTTGGTTTTTGCTTTTCTTTGTTAATAATTTATCTAATTCAAATTTTATAATACATTAATACTAAATGTATATTAAGAAATAATTTCGAGGTGATTTTTTGAACAATAATAGTATTTCCAAAATAGAGCTAAAGGAATACCCTATAGCATTTATCGGTACATGTCTTGGTGCAGTTACCCTTACTAATTTATATGATAATTTTGAATTTACAGCAGTCAGATCAATCTTTATATTTATAGGATGTTTAGCTCTAATATTCGCTGCTTATAAAGTATTAAGACATCCTGATGTTGTATGGAATGAAATGAATAATACAATTTTAATGGCATTATATCCAACTTCAACAATGCTTCTAATGAACATAGGTGTATATTTCCTTAAATTTAATTATGCACTTGGAAAAGGATTATGGTTTTTTGGACTAATATTAAATGTTATATTTGTTTTGTTCTTCCTAGTAAGACACGTTATAATTGGATTTAATATGAAATTTGTGCTGCCTTGTTGGTACGCACTTTTAGTTGGTGTTTCTGTTTCTTGCACTACTAGTCCTCAGATGCATGAAACAGCATTAGTTAAGCCAATATTTTATTTTGTAGTTATAGCATTTTTAACATTCTTACCTGTAGTTATATATAGACTTTGTACTTTAGAAGTGCCGGATGAACATTATCCATTAATTGCAATTTTTGCAGCGCCTGCAAGTCTTTGTACTATAAGCTATATAACATTATTTAAGGATGCTAATATATACATAGTAATGTTCTTCTTTGCATTAACACTACTTACAACTTTATTTGTTTATATTAATTTCCCTAAATTCTTTTCATTAAGATTTAATCCAACATTTGCAGCCCTTACATTCCCACTTGCTGTTTCATTTGCAGCATCATTTAAAGTAAAGGGATACTTAGCAAGCCTTGGATATACTACAGCATCAAGAATTGTAACTGAAATAGCTGGTATTGAATTCTTTATTGCAACTGCAGTTATAGGATTTGTATTCTATAAGTTTGTATTTACTTTCCTATTTAACATACCAGCAAGGAAATTTACTAAATAATTTTTATTATTTCCTAAAACATTAATAAAATTACTATAAAAAAGCTACCACAAATCTTGTGGTAGCTTTTTACTTATTATGAACTAATCATTGCTTGAGAATATCTTCGCTAATAATTGTAATATCTCCATGTATAACCAGATTAATGTTACCATTAATCCAAATGCTCCATACCATTCCATATATTTTGGTGCTCCATATTGAACTCCTCTTAATATAAAGTCATAGTCTTGCATTAAGCTTATTGTAGCAATAATTACAACAGCTAAACTAAATATAATACCTATTGGACCATTACTGTATATTGGTAATGTTATTCCAAACCACATAAGGACAATTCCTATTAATGATGTAATTATTATTGTCCCAATTGCTATCATTACACCTTTTCTAGTTCTTTCTGCTATGCTAGGTCTCTTGCCATATATTGTAACAGTTACTACAACTGCAACAATTGTAAGCATAATTGCTGGTAGTACTATTCCAGGATACATAGCATTAAATAATTGTGATATACTTCCTAAAAGTAATCCTTCAAAAGCTGCGTAAATTACTGCTGTAAACTGTGATGCCTTTGGTGAAAAGCTTGTTATCATAGCTACGATAAATGTTCCTATAGCAACTACTCCCATTATTCCAGCACTATAAGGTATATAAAACCAACTATATACAAATGATGCTGCAACTATTGCAAGTAGAATTAATATCTTTACTATTGTTCCTCCAATAGTCATTGTAGTTCCATCTGCAACTGCACTCTTAAATCCCTTTTCTAATGCTGGATTAGTTTCTCCTATATTCATATAAACATCTCCCTTCAAATTTAATTCTATCACTTTATAAAGTTATTATACATTGTAATTGTGTCAATTTATTGTATGTTTTCATTTTTCATAAAAATTTTTATAATTTATTATATAAAAATAAGTATTAGGCTCCTGCACGAGCCTAATACTTATCTTATGGCAAAATATACTGTATTTATATATGAAGGCTTTTTTATTATTATTTAGAGTAGAATTCGACTATTAGTTGTTCATCTATTTCTATTGGCAACTCATTTCTCTCTGGTTCTCTTACATAAGTTCCAATAAAGTTATCCACATCTTTTTCTATGTATGGTAAGCTATTTAATTCATTTTCTTTAAATGTATTAGTAAAAAGTTCTACTTTACGTGATTTTTCTCTAAGCATCACTTTATCTCCTGGCTTAAGCTTATATGAAGGAATATTTACCTTCTCCCCATTGACTAGAAAATGTCCATGATTAACCATTTGTCTACTAGCTCTAATTGAGCTTGCAAATCCCATTCTGTAAACCATATTATCAAGTCTTGATTCAAGTCTTAATAATAAAGCTTCACCTGGTTGTCTTTTTGATTTAAAGGCTTCTTTTACGTATCTTGAAAATTGCTTTTCTAATACTCCATAGTAAGCTCTTAATCTTTGTTTTTCTAATAGTCTTACACCATAGTCAGATAATTTTTTATCTGCTCTACTTGTACCTCTAGCGGCACGCTTCATTGCATTAGGATGACCTATAACATTAAGTCCTAATCTTCTACACATCTTAAAGCGTGGTCCTCTCATTTTAGCCATCTATTTACCTCCTATAAAAATACTTTATGGAAACATAATAACATAATATTTCTCTTATTGAAAATGATTATCATTATTAAATTATCTTATTTTTTGTATTTATCTTCGTTTTTCGATATTTTTCTCACTTTTATGTAACTTTACATATTATATAAAAGTATTTAACTTATATATTAAGATTACTCTTTATAAATTCAATAGAATTTGTATCAAGATTTATCATCAGTAATATATTAGTAAGTGTTAGGATAAAGATTTATTTCTACTAATTATTAATTTTATTCACTTATTATTAAATGTTTTTGTAACTGTAATCACATTTTTATTTTTCCATATGTGGTAACATTATCTTATACAAAAGATTTGAGTTTTATGAGGAGGGCAAAATTAATGATAAAAACTGAAAAATTAAATGAAAATTCTTATTGTATTGGAAAAATAGATGATAGGGACGTTCCATTTCATAGACTTATTTTGAAGAAAGGAACTACTTACAATAGCTATCTATTAAAAACTAATAAACCAACAGTTATTGATACCGTTGATATGATGTTTGGTAAATCTTATATAGATAATCTTTCAGAACTAATAAATTTAGAAGATATTAAATATATCGTTATTAATCATACAGAACCAGATCACTCTGGTGCATTAGGCTCACTTGCAATAAGAGCAAAGGATGCTACTATCGTATGTACAGAACCTGCTGTATATGAACTTAAAGAAATGTATAGATTACAAAATAGAAATTTCTTAGTTGTGAAAGATGGAGATAAATTAGATATTGGTGGTAAAACCTTATTATTTAAAATAACTCCTTATCTTCATACTAAAGAAACAATGATTACTTACTGCATAGAAGATAAAACATTATTCTCATGTGATATATTTAGTACACATGTTGCAGTTAAAGATTATTTTAATGATACATGTGGATTTGATATAACAGAGGATTTCATTTCATACTATAATGCAATTATGAAACCTCATAGATCTTATGTCAGAATAATGCTAGATTCTATAAAAAATTTAGATATAAAAATGATTTGTCCATCTCACGGATTTATAATCAGAAAAGATGTAGATAAATTTATTAAAATATATGATGATTTAAGCCAAACTAAAAATAATAATAAAAAGGTGGTTATTGTATATACTACTATTAGACAGAATACTAAAAAGATAGCTGAAATGTTTAAAGACTTAATCTCAAATAATAATATAGAAGTTCTATTATTTAATGCCGATAAAGATTCATCAGATGAAATAATAAAAGCTATTGAAAATTCTGATTGTACTTTATTTGGTACTTCAACAAGATATGGAGACATGGTCGGAAACATGGAAGTATTACTTAAATTACTTCAAAATAAAGATTTAAAAGGAATTCTTGCTGGAGCCTTTGGTTCATTTGGTTGGAGTGGCGAAGGTATTGAATTAATACAAGAGTATTTAAATAAGACTAATATGACTATATTGAATACTTCAAGTATAATCAAATCTACTGGTATGAATGATGTTGAGTTTCCAGTTAGAATAAGATTCTCAATAGGTGATGAAGAAGCAGATAAAATTAGAAGAGCTGCTTACTACATTGTAGATTTATTATTAAGCTAAATAAAAAATTTATTATATAAAATAAACAATATTAGGAGGAATTTATTATGCAAAAATATATTTGTGATGTATGTGGTTATATTTATGATCCAGCTGTAGGAGATCCAGACAATGGAGTAAACCCTGGAACTAGCTTCCAAGATGTACCTGAAGATTGGGTTTGCCCACTATGTGGAGTTGGTAAAGATCAATTCTCAGAAACAGAATAATATAATTAGACATTTCTTAAATTTCTTGTATATAAGATAAATAAAAGGAAGTATTCATTATATGAATGCTTCCTTTTATTGTTTAAATTATATTATTCTAATTCTATTACTTTTATTTTATTATTTTGCATATGCTACTTTAATTTGCTGTTGCCTTTTAAATACTACTTTTAAAAGTATAGGTGTTATTATGGTCGTAACTACGACTACTATTATTATGGGGGCTAAAAATGCTGGATTCATAAGCCCAACTGCTATACCTTTATTTGCAACTATTAAAGCAACCTCCCCCCGAGATATCATACCTACTCCCACTTGAAGAGATTCTTCCTTATCATATCCACATATTCTTGCTCCTAATCCACAACCAACAATCTTGCTTATTAGAGCTACTAACAATAATACTAAAGTAAATAATAATATTACAGCAGACATCCCTGAAAGTTCAACTTTTATACCAATACTTGCAAAGAATATTGGTGATAATAACATATATGATAATGTCTCAAATCTAGTATTTATATATTTTGTTCTCTCTGTATTTGATATTATAAGCCCAGCTATGAATGCACCTGTAATATCTGCTACCCCAAATATTTCTTCTGCTGCAAATGATAGTAATAAACAAAAAACAAAAGATACAATTACAAATCTTCTCATATCCTTATGGTATCTTTCCATCCATTTGCTAAATAATATATAAAATAAATACCCAATAGCTCCAGAGAAAATAAAGAATAATACTATTTTAAATAATACGATTCCTATTTGAACTGATGAATCTGCCATACTAGTTATAATTGTTAGTGCAACAACTCCTAATATATCATCAATAAGAGCTGCTCCAAGTATAGTATTTCCTGCTCTTGTATTTAGCTTTCCAAGTTCCTTTAAAGTCTCAACTGTTATACTAACTGATGTGGCTGTAATTATTACACCTATGAATATATTTTGTAATAAAGAACTTGTACTAGCATGAGAAATTTCTCCTCTATTAAAAATATATGCTACTACAAATCCTCCAACTAATGGAATTAAAACACCCAATATAGCAACTAAAACTGATGCCTTTCCTGTTTTTTTCAATTCATTTATATCAGTTTCAAGTCCAGCTGTAAACATCAACACGATTACACCTAATGCTGCCATTTGTTGAATAAATTCAGTTTCATGAAGCACGTCCAACATAGCTGGTCCAAGTACTATACCTGCCATTAATGCTCCTACTACCTGTGGCATTTTAAACTTCTTTGTTATTAATCCTAATAACTTTGTACTTAGCAGAATAACTGCTATATCAAATAAAAACCTATATGATAACATCCCCTATACCTTTATCCCTTTCTCTTCTTTTCTAATGAAATTATAGGTTTAATTACCATATATTACAACGCCTTAATTCTTCACTATTTGTTCAAATTTGTGTAAATATTATTATTTTATGTAAATATTAGTTATTTGCATTCTTTTGCATGATTTTACTTTCTATTCTTAACTTTTATTAATATTAAAAAATACTAAGTTTTATTTAACAATATACATATAATTTAAGCTAATACATAATAATTTAATTACATATTAGCCTAAATTAACTTTAAGTTTTTTATTAGAATCTTCCTTCTATTATATCCGGTATATTTACTAACATCTCATCTAATCCAAAATGAGTAGTATCTATTCTTGAATTTCTACCTAAAAGCTTACTTATTACTTCTTGTTGTTCTTCTATAAAGGCACCTGAATTCTGTATAGCTTCAAAAACATCATCTAAATAGTAGACTTTGGCATCTCCTTCTTCTGCTCCTAGTATTGTTCCTATTATATCTCTTGCATCTTGTTGTGTTAAATCATAATTTTCATAAATTTCATTTGTATGTAAGCTTACTCTTTTCTCATAATATCTATTAATATAAGCATCACATTCTTCTATATCTTTAAAGGTGATAGCCTTTCCACCAGGAAGTACTACTAGATAATTATCTTCTGGAGTCAAGTATTCCATTAAAATCCCTCCTAAAAATTATAAGATTTATAAAAAAGGTAGGATTAAAAGAAAATTTTTCTTTCATCCTACCTATTCTATTTGTCTTTATTTTTTGTAGTTTTATATATTTGTATACTTTTAATTAGTAGGGTTAATTGTTAAGTTATCCCCTTCACCATCAATTTTTACATTTGAACCATATCCAATAGTTCCTTTAATTATCATTCTTGCTAATTTATTTTCTAAAGTATTTTGGATATATCTCTTAAGTGGTCTTGCGCCATATACTGGATCATATCCTTCTCTTGCTAATATATCTTTAGCACCGTCTGTTATTTCTAATGTTATATTCTTTTCAATTAATCTCTTTTCAACATCTTTTAAGAATATATCAATAATCTTCTTAATACCTTTTTCTGATAATGGTCTAAACATTATGATATCATCAACTCTGTTTAAGAATTCTGGTTTAAATCTTGATTTCATTTCTCCCATTACAAAATCTCTAGCTTCATTTGAGATTTCACCATCTTTAGATCCTTCTAATAGGAAATGAGATCCTATATTTGATGTCATAATTATTATAGTATTCTTAAAGTCTACTGTCTTACCTTTATTATCTGTAAGTCTACCATCATCTAGTATTTGTAAGAATACATTAAATACATCTGGATGAGCTTTTTCAATTTCATCAAATAATACTACTGAATATGGATGTCTTCTAACAGCTTCTGTTAATTGACCTCCTTCTTCATATCCAACATATCCTGGAGGTGGTCCAACTAATCTAGATACTGATTGTTTTTCCATATATTCAGACATATCAATTCTAATCATGCTATCTTCGCTATCAAATAATGTTCTAGCTAAAGTTTTTGCAAGTTCTGTCTTACCAACACCAGTTGGGCCTAGGAATATAAATGATCCTATTGGCTTATTTTCATCCTTAAGTCCAGCTCTTGCTCTTAATATAGCATTTGATACTGATTCTACTGCTTCATCTTGATCTATTACTCTTGTTTGTAATTCTTCATCTAATCTTAGAAGTTTTTCACGTTCTCCTTCTAATAATCTTGATACTGGAATTCCAGTCCATTTTGAAAGAACCTCTGAAACCTCTTCTTCTGTTACTTCTTCTTTTAATAAAGCACCATCTGAATTTTCTTTAACTTCTTCTTCTTTTGCTTTTATCTTTTCTTCTAAATCTGGAATTACGCTATATCTAATTTCGGCAACTTTATTATAATCATAATTTCTTTCATATCTTTCAAGTTCGCCCTTAGCTTCATCCATTTGTTCTTTTAATTCTCTAAGTTCTACGATGTGTTCTTTTTCTTTTTCATACTTAGCAGTCATTTCATCGTTTTGTTCTCTAAGTTCTGCAAGTTCTTTTTCTATTATATCTAATCTCTTTTTAGAGTTTTCATCCTTTTCTCTAGATAGAGCTTCCTTTTCAGTTTCTAATTGGAACACTTTTCTTCTAACTGCATCAAGTTCAGTTGGAAGTGAGTCTACTTCTGATCTTATCATAGCTCCAGCTTCATCAATTAAATCGATAGCCTTATCTGGTAGATATCTATCTTGGATATATCTATCTGAAAGCTTAGCTGCTGCAACTATAGCTGAGTCATGGATTCTTACACCATGGTGAATTTCAAATCTTTCTTTTAATCCTCTTAAAATTGATATAGCATCTTCAACTGAAGGTTCATTTACAACTACTGGTTGGAATCTTCTTTCTAATGCTTTATCTTTCTCAATGTACTGTCTATATTCATCAAAAGTTGTAGCACCAATACAATGTAATTCACCTCTTGCAAGTAATGGCTTAATTAAGTTACCTGCATCCATTGCACCATCTGTTTTACCTGCACCAACTATTGTATGAATTTCATCTATAAATAAGATTAATCTTCCTTCACTATTTTGAACTTCTTTAAGTACAGCTTTTAATCTTTCTTCAAATTCACCTCTGTACTTAGCACCTGCTATTAATGAACCCATATCTAATGAGAATATTATCTTATCCTTTAATCCTTCTGGTACATCCCCATTAACTATTCTTTGTGCAAGACCTTCAACTATTGCAGTCTTACCAACACCAGGTTCACCAATTAAAACTGGGTTATTTTTAGTTCTTCTTGAAAGAATTCTAACAGTTCTTCTTATTTCCTCATCTCTTCCGATAACAGGATCCAATTTATGGCTCTTAACTAAATCATTTAAATTTGTTCCGTACTTAACTAATGCATCATAAGTTCCTTCTGGATCTTGAGAATCAACTCTTTGACTTCCACGAACTTCTTTTAATACTTCCATAAATCTATCTTCTGTTATATCATATGTTCTAAGAATCTTTCCTACAGCCCCGTCTTTGTCCACTTCCATTATAGCAAGCATTAAATGTTCAACACTTATATATGAGTCTTCAAACTTCTTTGATATTTCATCTGCCTTTATTAATACTTGTTGTATCTTCTTAGTTATATATACGCTTGACTCTGCGTCTGATGTTGAAGTTACTTTAGGCAAAAGACCTATTGATTGATTTATTGTATTTTCAAGTGCTTTTACTGGCACTCCCATTTTAGTAAATATATTTGGTATTAATCCATCTTGTTGTTCAACTAAACTTAAAAAAAGATGAATTACATCCATTTGTTGGTTATTATTTTTAACAGCTATCAAATTAGCTTCATTTAGAGCATTTTGCACTCTTAAAGTCATTCTTTCTACATCCATCTCTTATTTCACCTCTTACGTTTCATTTCTTAACATCATAATATTATATTAGTCAAAGAAAGTCAAAGATTATTTTTTTATTAAATACTCTGATTTTTATTTGTTTTTATATCTTTACTAAAGATAATCTTACTAAAGCTCTATTTTTCTCTAAATTTCTATTATTATCTATTAAAGTTATTTTCTCTAAGCCTATATTTATTAACGATAGTTCATCACCTCTTTGAAGATATGTTATATCAGAAGCTGTAATTACATCATTATTATCACATTTTAATTCTGTAATTTCACATACCTCTTTAGCGTTATTTATTGAAACAGCTAGGTTTAAAGAGTTTAAATTAAAATTTTTTATAAACCTTTTTTTTATTTTCCATGTGATAACATACATGCCTTCCATCTCTACTATCAATTTATTTTGTTCATTATTTACTAGAATATTCTTTAATCTCTTATTATTAAATTTTAATTTTTCATTTTTATTTAACATCAACGGATAATTATGACCAATATGTAAGTATTCTAATACTCCGTAAATATTTCTTGGGCAATTTAAATCATCACATCTCATATCATTGCAATAATTACAGCCATAAATCTCAAGACTTGGCTTAAACTTACCAAAAGCTGAATCTATAACTATATAACTACTATGTTCAGTTTTAGTAGTGCTTATGATTATATCCTTATTCTCTATATTCTTTCTATTTAAGTCTTTAACTACTTGAGTTAAGTCTAAGTAAATATACTTATCTTGCATATTTTTAGTTACTATAGTATTAGAAATTGATTTATTATAAACTTTCTTCCCTTTTACATTCTCATTAATTCCTATAAATTCATCATTATTTATATAGATATTAATGTTGTTTCCATATTTTCTTCTCTCATAATAGGTTTTATTTATATATAGTTTTAATATTGCCTTATTAATATTTCTAAACTCATTTAATTTATTGCCTAAATTAAATTTTATTGATGTACTAGAATGTTCTACTCTAAATCCCTTTTTGATACTTCCAACTGTAAGTGTTTTTGTATTACTAATAGATTTATTTTTATATAAATCAGATTTCATACTACTCGCTACAGCTTCTATTACAATCTTATTCATAATTATCTAACCTCTATTTAATAATTCTTATTATTAATATGTTTATTCCTATAGAAAAATTAAATATACATTTCAGCTTTTCAACCTTCATTTTATTTAAATAATTCAAATTATCTTTGAATTATTTACGTTGATGGGTTTCTTTTTAATATTTTTGAAAATTGTTTCATTATACTGTTATGCAAAAAAGGAGGATTCCAGTTCGAATCCTCCTTTTCTTATCAGTTAGTATCAAAATTTATTTTGATACAGCCCCTTATCTATTGTTCTTTTAAAATTTTATTTTCTTATGATAAAAGCTCCTCCAACAAGTGCTACTAATCCTAAAAATATCGTTCCTAAACCTTCTTGTCCTGTTTTTGGTATATCTTTATCATTTTCACCTGACTCATTTTTATCTAAGCTTGGTTTATCACCTTGGTTATTACTTGGTTTATTTTCTGGCTTACTTTCAGGTTTACTCTCTGGCTTATTTTCTGGCTTATTTTCTGGTTTAGTATTATCTTCTGGTTTGTTTTCTGGTTTATCTTCTGGTATTGATGTGTTGTCGTCATCTGATTCATTTTTCCAAGACATTAAGTTTGTAACTTCTGGAGTTTTATTTGGAATGTTGTCTCTTTCCATAAATGGAGCCATCCATACATTAATATTTCCTTCTTTTCCTTTAGATTTAACTATTAATTTTTTTATTCCTTTGTTAGGATTTTGTCCTTCTGGATTTGGTGATCCATCATATGGCTTAGCATCAACTATTTCAAACTTTTCATTTCCATCATTAAGAAGTTTTACATATAGTCTTTTATCTCCATCTTTTAAAATAACTGCTTTTCCATCTTCAGTTAATTCTGCTTCTTTATCAGTATGCATTTGCCATGCAACTTCACCTGATTTCTTTAGCATATATTCATCTCTTACAAGAATTTCTTTTCTATTTATGAATTTAATTCCTCTCTTCATACTTAAAGCTTCTCTATCATAAGCACTTGTCATATCTATTATTCCATAACCGTTATTGCCTTGATTTAATTTCATATCTATTATAGGTGAATATACATTAACTTCTTGGTCATATCCTGAACCTGGATTTATTATTAAAGTGTTATGTCCTTCTGCTCTCTTTCTGTAATAATTCCATCTTCTTCCGCCTTCTTCTTTTTCCCAATATCCTGGAAGATTATAATTTTCTTTTCCAAGGTCTAATGCCCATCTTTCACCTAATGCATCAAATACAAATGAACCAATATCTAAATCTCCATGTGGTGCACCATTTAATCCGCCCTTAAATCCTACGAAACTTGATAGTGGGTCTTCCCAATCTTTTCTCATAGTTATTACAGATTGTCTTTCTTTATAAGCTTTGTCTAATTCTTTTGGACTTTCTCCAGTATATAATTCTGGCTTATACCATAATAAGTCATATACATTTACTACAGCTTCATCTTGTGACATATAGTACTTATGGTACCATGTAAGATCTGGTCTATTTAATTCATTTGCAAACCAAAGACTTAAGTAACCAGCTGGTAAGTTTCTATCATTATCTGAATAGTTATATGCGCCATCCTTTCCAGTCATAAACATTGGATAATCTGGAGTTTCTTTAATTCCTGGTGCATTAATAAATAAATTTTCTCCTTTAACTGCTGAGCTTACAGATGATAAGAAATAAACTAAATATCTTGTACCATAATCCCAATATGATATTCCTTCTATTGAATCTCCTTCAGGATAATATTGAGTTAAACCATTCTGAATTGATTTAAATGCTTCTTGAATTATTTCACCAGCCATTTCATCATTATTTTCTCCCATTATAGCTAGTGCCCCTGCTGTTAATCCTGTATTACAAACAAAGTTCCAATTATATTTATCTTCAACAAAGAAGTGTGAATTATTTTTATAGTATCCAAGACCTATACTTAATGAATTCTTAACTAAAGCTTTCTCTATAGTAGCTCTTTGTTCTACACTTAAATATGAATATAACCAGTCAAATCCTATTGCAACTCCAAAGGATGTCATTGTCGCATCTAAATAGTGCTGATGGCTCCAATCTGGATATTTAACAGAAACATTCTCAAGTTCAAGCCAAGCTCTATCTGCATATTTCTTTTCACCTGTTATTTGATACATAAAGGCTAAATCAACAATATTTTTTGATGCAGTTGTATCCAATCTTAATCCGTCTGGTTTATTATATTCTACAACTGGTGATGTTAATATTTTATCTATCTTAACCTTTAATTTTTCAAACCACATTTTAGCATTTTCATCAGTCTTAACTAATTTTCTTAATGAATCAAACTCATCTTGTGATGCTAAAAGTCTTGGGTGCTCATTCTTTACAAGCTTATTTATATTTTCTATTGAAGGTGCAACAAATATGTTCCCCTCTGCTATAACTTCATTACCAAAAGTATCTGTAACTTTAACTTTTACAGAGTCATATCCATTAAAATCTTTACTCGGCTTGTAATTATATTTATTATCACTTATAGTAAATTCACCATTTTGTGCTTTATCAACAATTTGGAATTTTAAATCTTCGCCTTCTGGATCTTTTGCATTGAATTTTTTATCTTTTACTTCTTGATTTTCATTTAAAGTAATATTGAAATTTTCAAATATTGGAGCTTTATTATTTTTTTCAACTTGAACTTTTACATTCGCAACAGCAAAATTGTTGTTTATATCATTAACCTTTACTGTAAATATATCATCTCCATAATAATTTTTATTTGGATAATATTCAAAGTTTCCATCTTCTTTTAAGTTTAAAGTTCCATTGTTTGGGTCAGTTAAAACGCTATAATTTAGGTGTAAACCGGTTTGGGATTTAGCTTCTATTTTACCTTTTATAACTGAATTTTCCTTCCCCTTTATTGTTCCTATATCTTTTATATTTATTTGATCTGACTCTCCAACTATAACTGGTATCTCTAACTTAATGTTGCTATCTTTATTCTTAACAATGATATTACATGTTCCATTGTTTACTCCAGTTACTATCCCCTCATTATTAACAGTTGCTACTTTTTCATCTGAACTTTCAAAAGTAACATCTTTATTTGTAGCATTATTTGGAGTGAAAGTTAAATCTATTTTTTCACTTTTACCTTTTTCTAACTTAATTACATTTGATTTAGCTTCTATACTAGATAATTTTGTATATGGATTTACTTCTACATTATCTATCCAAACTTTACCTTTAGCATCGTCATATAAATATTCAAATACTATGCTACCTAAAGTTTCTTTTGGAAGATCTAATTTAAATTCAAAGTTTGTCCAATTCATATTTTCTTTAATATTTAAATCAACCATTCCCATTGGTTCAATTTTTTGACCATCTGGTGATTTATATTGAAGTCTTAATATAAGACCTTTTCCTTTAAAGTTTTCTGTTTTAATCCATTGGCTTATTTTAAGTGATTTACCTTGTGCATCTTTTGGTATATCTCTTATTGTTTGATTTAATGTACCTCTTGCAGTTTTATCTGCTTCTCCATTTTCTAATCTAATTGAGTTCTTTCCTTCAAAAAATACTTTATTATCAATTTCTGTATTAAATTTATTACTTCCACTTTGCCATCTTCCCCATTTCTCTGCTGTTCCATCAGTTTTAACTTTTTCAAAGTATCCATTTAATACTAGGCTATCTTTGTATTCAGGAACCTCTGGGTCCGGTGTTTCTTCCTTATCTGCATCCCCAATGCATACAAGCTTTGGTTCATTGAAGTAAACTTTACCTGTACTATTATTTGAAATATAGTTTTCAATTTTTAAGCCGCCAACTTCTACTCCACCCATTGAATCTGGTATATCAAGTTCATAACTTAACTCTGTCCAATCTTTATTCCCTGTAACCTTAGGATCTAATTCAAATATATCAAGCTTTTGATTACTCTTATTTACTATCTGTAATCTAATATGAGCACCTGCTCCAACAAAATTTTCTGTCTTTATCCATTGAGTAAATTTATATTTTTTATTTAGTTGATCTTTAGTTAAATTAACTGTCTGATGAAC
This sequence comes from Clostridium sardiniense, assembly GCF_016907995.1. Classification (GTDB taxonomy): domain Bacteria; phylum Bacillota; class Clostridia; order Clostridiales; family Clostridiaceae; genus Clostridium; species Clostridium sardiniense. The sequence goes on from NZ_JAFBDA010000007.1 coordinate 168,271, forward strand.
TATTATTGCATTGCTATCTTTTGTTTTAACATCAATTACTAGTGAATTAGGCTCTTTTTTATATTCACTATCTGAAATATGGGAATCATAATTATTACCTTTTGCATAAAAACTCCAGTAATCCGGTTTACTGTCTAAATTGTCATCAGAATACTTATAATTTTTTATTAAGTTATTATTTGTGTCTGCATTAACAAATTTAATTGGTAAAATTAAATTTATAATAAATACAACTACTAATAACTTAGATATATCCCTCCAATATGTATTTAATAGATATCCTTTTCTCATAATATTCCCCCTTATATTGATTATATAAAATTCAATTTAATTTTATATTATTTTTTAAACGTTTTCAATATTTATTTGTAAATTCATTTAATAAAACTAAAAAAAATTAATAAAACATATTTTTATTAGTATAAATTTGTCTTTATTAAGAAACCTGCTTGTTTCATAAGTAACCATTTTAAAAATATTTATTTATACTATTATATTCAAAAAGGAGGATTCAAATTCGAATCCTCCTTTTATTATGGGTAAGTATCAATATAAAATTTAATACTTTCCTTTAAAATTCATATTATATTTTTCTTTTTATGTTCATTGCTAATGTAAAATATTTTATTGAGTCTTGAACAGATTTAGTTTTATGGTACATATTAGCCATATCTATATATCTACTATATAAATCTTTTTTAGTACCAAACTTTACAAGGGAATCTAATGATAGATTCATATAAAGCTCTGCTTCTCTATATCTCTCTTGCATTTGAAGAAGCATTCCTTTTAAGTAATAAGCCTCTTCAATTAACTCTATATGATTTGTCTCTATTGCAATATTCAAAGCTTTATCTGCAAATTCATCTGCTAAATCTAGCTTATTATTTTTCTTAAGGAGTCTTGCCCCTTTTACATAGAGACTTCCAACATCGTAAAGTTGTTCTTGTGGTAATAAGTCAACAACTTCATTTATCTCATTTAAAGCTTTTTCATCTTCATTAACCCTAAAATAAGCGTCAGCATAATCAATTTTCGATTCTGCAATTCTTATATTATTGTTATTTAAAAACTCATAGGATTTTGATAAATAATCAGCCTTTCCTTCTCTATTATTAAGAATACTTATAAGAGAAGTAGCATAGTATATCTTACCTTTAAGGTCATCTGATTCTATATTATCTGAATTCTCTTTTGCTATAGTTAAATACTTTTCTGCTTCATCATATTCCTCACATCTTAAAAGACACATTCCCTCTCTGTAACTCATGTAAGGGTATAATTCATTTTTTGTATCATTTTTATCAATTAATATTTCTAAAACCCTATTATAGTAATTTCTAGCCTCACTATATTCTTTACTTGAATATAAATAGTTTGCCATATCTTTAAAGTATATTATAGTATTCTCATCTGTATTATTTCTTCTATATAAGTCATAATACTTTGGAACAAGTTCTAATATCTCATCTAACTTCTTTCCTCTTAAATAGTAATTAAATAGTCTATGTATTAAATCAAATGCTAATTCATAGTATTCATAATCAATAGCATATTCTAAATTTAACTGTATATCATTCTCTATATTACTATCTGTCTTAGCTTCCTCATCAAAGATCTTCATATTTTCAATTATTTGCTCATAAATATCTTTTGCCAAATAACTATAATCTAGCTGTATGATATCTGCTATATATCTTAATATTTCTTCATCTGGCTTTACTTTTCCATTCTCTATACAACTCATCTTGGATATAGAAATTTCTTTCCCACACAACTCTTTTAGCGTAATTCCTTTATATATCCTAGCTCTTTTTATCTTTTCTCCTGTTGAAAGTATCTCCATTTTTAACCCCCCACTTAGCTAGTTGTTTAGTATTCCAATTTCCCTAAATATACTAACTCCCTCATCTAAATATCTCGCTGCATTCTCATCATTTTTCTCATCAATATAGAATTTTCCAAGCATAATAGCAAGTTCCCCTGCCTTTTGGACCAATTCTTTATTTTTTGCATACCTATAGCTATCTAACAAAATATTTTCTGCCTCTACTTTTCTATCATCAATAATACACATTCTATACTTTATTAAATTGCATTCTATTTTTTCTTCTGCATCCTCATCAGTAAGTTTATCAGATATTTGCTCTAATACCTCTTTACACTTATTTAAGTCTTTTATCTTTAAATAGTTTCTGCATATATTTATTAAAGTTTCAATTAACTTTTTATCATTATTTTGTACTCTCATATCCCTTGCAAGTTCATAATGCTTAAATGATTCCTCTATATTTTCAAAATTATAGAAAAGTCTTCCTAGGTCATTTTCTATATTTGATATATTTGAAAAATCATTTAATTCTCTATAAATCTTTAAAGTTTTCTTTGAATACTTTATAGCATTTTCTAAATCTCCATTTTTATTATATTCTTCTGATAAGAATAATAATGTCTTCGCATATTTTTCTTTATTATTTATCTTTTCAAACTTCTCTTTAGCCAAGAATGAATAATCTATAGCTCGTCCTATATTGTCCATTTCAAAATAAGTCTTAGCTAGATAGAAGTAGATTTCTCCTAAAAGATAATCTTCTCCAACTTCATTATCCATAAATACTTTTTCTGCTTGTTTTAAATAACTATTTGCAGAATAGTATGCTTTTAGTTCTAAAGTTATCTTTGCAAGATTTAAGAATGTCTGAATTATTTCTTTATGTCTGCTATTTTTTATAAAAATAACATTTGCTGATAAGAAATATTGTTGTGCTAATGTAAGCTCACCTTTTCCAACATGTATATTCGCTCTTAAATAAAGTATCTTTGCTTTCTTATATTCTAAATTATAAAGTTCTGCATAATATAGTGCATTCTCTATATATTTCTCAGCTGCTGTAAATCCTTCATCTAATATATATGCCTCAGCTATTTGCTCATAATAAGTGCATACTTTTTCAGCTTGACTTTCTTCTGATTCCATTAAATACTCGACTGTTGTCTGTAAATTTGTTGCTAAATACTCTAATAAATCCATTGATGGATTTGATCTTCCTGATTCAACTAAACTAATCTGACCAGGAGTTATTCTGTCTTTAGCTAAGTCTTTTAATGTCATATTTAGTTCTTTTCTTTTTCTCTTTATCTTTTCTCCTAAAGATAGAATTTCCATACTCTTTCGTCCTTTTCTATTTCTTATTTTATTCAATGTTTGTTAATTTTATTTACATTTTGTATAAATTTAAACCTATTATAACACGCTTCTTTGAATATATACAACATTCTTGTTAAAGTTTGTTAATTTTTTTAACAGTAAAGTTTAATTAAAATTAAATTCCTCACATATTTTTCAAAAGACTCGACATATTTAAGGTAATAAATTTATAAAAAAACACTTACTATATTATAGTAAGTGTTTTTTTAGACTATCTTATCATTGACATCATATTGTCTACTCTAGCTGCATGCATCATTCTTCTACCGGCTCTTCTCATTGTTCTTCTAGTTCTTCTATCAATTTGTGGCATAATCATCATACTTACTGCTGTACCTATAACAGCACCTGCAGCCATTCCTCTAATTAATCTACCCATAAATAACACCTCTTTAATAAAATTTTATTTGTTTCTGATGCTATTTTTATGTTATGTAGTTTATTTATTTTTAAACTAAGAAATTTATGGCTATGTGCACTATATTATGCCTAATGCTGATTTTGCTAAAAGATCTGCCTTATCATTAAATCTATCTCCTGAATGACCTTTTACTTTTTTAAATCTTATATTTATCTCATTCATTTTTTCTTGCATAAATTCATGATATTCTGCTGTTATTTCATTATTTCTTTTCCATGTTCCAAGAGCCCAAGATTCTATTCCTTGGTAATCAAAAACTATGGATACAGACTTATATCCATTTTCTATTGCATATTCAACTGCCTTTTTAGCACCCAGAACCTCACCTGAAACATTTCTAAGTGGAATTGCCTTCTCATCAAAGCCAACACCATTGTCCTCATAAATAATTTCTCCATTATTTATTGCTAAAAGCCCATATGAAAAGTTTCCTTTTTGTACAGAAAAGCTTCCATCAACATAAATAGTTAAACCCTCTTCTGCTACAAAGCTCTCAGAAGAAACATCTTCATTATCACACTTACTTATATTATTTGATTTTATTTTTTTTGTACTTTTATTACTTCCGCCTTCTATATTTAAAAGAATAAATTCCTTCGCTTCATCCATTGTTTTAAAACTTTTATATATAGCACCTTTGCATCCTATAACTTCGGCTTTGCATTCATCCCAAGTTGTAAAAATTTTAGGTACACCTGATTTTCCTTTAAATACTGAATAATACTTTGCCATACTTTGCTCCTTTTTAATTTACAATACACTTAATTGTTCTACAACATTATAAACCTTCTCCACATTTCTTGCACCTGTGAATCCTGATACATAATCAAGTCCACTCTTTAAAACTAATATTAATTCATTTTTACCTGACCAATTTTCAACTATTACCTTTAAAGGAACATCATTAGCTATTCTATTTAATGCAAAGAAAAGGACAGCTAAATCATCAATCTTACCTATAAAAGGTATATTACTTGGTATCATATCTGTTGGACAAACTATATATGCTATAGATCCAGATACTGCAAGTTTTGTTTTAAGTGGCACTCTATCATCCTTTAATAGTCTAAATATTAATGCTGCTAAATCTGGTATTAAGAATAAATAATCTGAATATTGTTTTGCATTATCAGGTAATTTATTTTCTACTTTTTCTTTAGTAGCGTTTCTTCCTACTGAATAATAATCATCTTTTTTATCAGTATCTTGAAGTACTTCTTTTATTTCTAGAATTTCTTTTTCTTCAATTAATTCTTCTATTTCTTCATCTATATATTCTTTATTATATCTAGTAACACTATCTTTTAATCCTAAAGCTTCTGTAGATACTATATCATTACTATTAATCTTTTCTATCGCTTCTTCTTTTTCTGAAACTTCATCTTTTTCAAATTTATTAATTATCTCACCTATGTTTACAGTTATATCATTAACATTAGCTACAATAACATTTCCTTTTATGTATGCTTCTTCAACACTTACTTTAACAAAAGGTACTTTTTCTAAAATTTGATCTATATCAACTGTTAATCTATCTTTAGTTGCATCTATTCCAATATCACCTGCAGCTTTTAATCCAATTTTTAAAGCTAAACTTCTAAAAACTTTAAAGATTCCAAGCTTGTACACTTTCAGCTTAGAAAATCTTCCAATTATTTTTCCATTTTCTACTCCAAGTTCATCTATAATTGCTTCAAAATTTATTTTTAATCCCTTAGTAAAACTACCTTTAATTAAAACATTATTATTTATAATTACTTCATCTAAAATTAATCCTTTTACGTGAACAAAGTCGTTTACAATACTTAAAATATCTTTTCCTGTAAGGTTTACGCATACCTTTGATATATTCATAAAATTTTCCTCCCCCAAATATTCTGTTATTCATTTAATTTTACCCTTTTATAGTTAGAATGTAAATTATATATAATCTAAGTAATATTTTTAAATAATAATTTTTATAAGAGTCTATGTCTTAATATGGTATTGAAATATAGAACAAAAAATTATAGATGAAATCGTCCATCTGTTATACTCAATACATCCCACATGTTATTTTTTAGAAATTATGTTATAATAAGTTTCATAAAAACTATAATATAATAGACAATAATATTTAATTATTAGGTAATTGTTTATTAAACTAACCTATAAATAGGATTTTTTGAGGTGAATTGATGTTTTTAATTCGTAAAGCTATTCCTGATGATGCATTGGGAATAACTATAGTAAACGTGTATACGTGGAAAATAACCTATACAGGGTTGATACCTGATGAACTGATTGATAAAAGAATTGATAGCCTGAAATATTTAGCTAAAGAAATAAGAGAAGATATAGAAAAGAATAATAATTTCATTGTGGCGTCTATTGAAAATACAATTATCGGATTCTGTAGTTACGGAAACTCAAGAAATGAATCATTTATGGATTCAGGAGAAATTAATGCACTTTATGTACTTCATGGTTTTCAAGGCGAGGGTCTGGGTAAAGAGCTGTTTTTAGCTGGCGCTAAGGAATTAAAACATCTAGGATATTCTTCAGTAATAATAAATTGTCTACAAGGAAATCCATCTATAGAGTTTTACAAACATATGGGTGGAAATGTTGTATCAGAAAGAAAAGATAAAATCAAAGGTACAGTTATTACTGAAGATATTATATATATTAAAATATAAGGATAGCCTATATAGAATTTTATAAAGACAATATTAATACTATACAAATCTAACAGAAAACGGACAAGTTTACACTTGTCCGTTTAATTGTTGCTATTTATAAACAATAATTTAAAGTATAGCCCAGTTTTAAAATGCCGGAATAACCGCTCCATCATATTTCTCATTTATAAAGTTTTTAACATCCTCTGATGTTAAAGCTTCTGTTAAGTCTTTAATCTTTTGGCTATCTTTATCAGCTTCTTTAACAGCTATAATATTTGCATATTGTTCTGCTGCTTTTGAGTTCTTATCTTCTACAATAAGCGCATCATTTTTAACTGAGAATCCAGCATCTATTGCATAGTTTCCATTTATAACAGCTACATCAACATCATCTAATGCTCTTGGAATTGCAGCTGCTTCTAATTCTTTAAATTCAAAATTTTTCTTATTTTCCGTTATATCCTTTGGAGTTACAAGCTCTCCCTCTTTAACCTTTATAAGTCCATGAGATTCTAAAAGTTTAAGTGCTCTTGCTTCATTTGATGGATCATTTGGAATTGCTATAGTTGCTCCATCTTTTAAATCCTTAATATCTTTTATAGTTTTTGAATATAATCCTAATGGCTCTAAATGAACTTTTGCTGTATAAGTTAATCCCAAATTCTCAGCTTCATTTTGTTTATTCAAATATGGTATATGTTGAAAGAAGTTTGCATCTAAACTTCCTTCTGATAATGCCTTATTAGGTGTAACATAATCTGTAAATTCTTTTATATTTACTTTATATCCCTTTTCCTCTAACTTAGGTTTTATATGTTCTACAATCTCCTTATGTGGAACTGGTGTAACTCCAATTGTTATTGTTTTGTCATCTTTAGAACTGCCCCCGCATCCTACTAACGCTAATGATAAAACTCCTACTAAAACTGTTGATATTAATCCTCTCTTTTTCATATTGAAAATCCCCCTTATTATTTATTGCTTTTTGCTAAATTTAATTTTTATTTTGAAAGTTTCTTATAAAAATAATTTCCTAAAGTCTGTAAAACTTGAACTATGATTATTAAAAGTATTACTGTTACTATCATATAATCTGTTTCATATCTATGGTATCCATATCTTATAGCAACATCTCCAAGTCCTCCTCCAGCTACTGCCCCTGCCATAGCTGAATATCCAATTACGCTTATTATTGTTAATGTTAATCCGGAAATCATAGCTGGTATTGCTTCTTTAAACATTACCTTAAATATTATTTGACTATCTGTTGCCCCAAATGATTTTGCAGCTTCAATTACCCCTTTGTCCACTTCTCTTAATGCACTTTCTATTATTCTTGCAATAAAAGGTGCTGTTGCAATAGCAAGCGGAACTATCATAGCCTCTTTTCCAACAGTTGTCCCAACTATCAATTTACTAAGTGGGAATAATGCTACCATAAGTATTACAAATGGAAAACTTCTTAAAATATTTACTATAAAATCTAATACTCTATATACACTTTTATTTGTCTTTAATCCATCTGGTGCAGTTAGTGTAAGAACTATGGCTATTATAATTCCAGCTATTAATGCACAAATTGTAGATAATATTACCATATAGGCCGTTTCACCTGTAGCTTTTAATATTTCTTCAAACATCTATAATACCTCCCACTGAACATTCTTTCTTCTTAAATAATCTAATATACAGACCTCATCTTCCCTATTGATACTTATAACTAAACTTCCAAGTACATCCCCTCTAAATCTTTCAAGTTTGCCCCAAACTATTGAAAAATCTTTATTTGTATCCTTTGCCATCTTAGTTATAAGCGCATTCTCTGAGAAGTCTTTTGGAAAGAATATTTTTATATTGACTCCATCATCAGGTAATATATCTACATCGTCATCCCCTAAGAATTTTTTAAGTGAAAGTCCTGGCTTTAAGAATAAATCTGCTGACTTACCTTGTGCTTTAACTACTCCCTCTTCTAAAAGTGTTATCTCTTCGCATACCTCCTTAACAACTTCCATTTGGTGGGTTACTATAACTATTGTTATTCCAAGTTCTTTATTTATTCTTGATAATAGTGATAGTATATCTTTAGTTGTCTTTGGATCTAGTGCTGATGTTGCTTCATCACATAATAAAATCTTTGGTTCTAAGGCTAGTGCTCTTGCAATTGCCACCCTTTGCTTTTGCCCCCCACTAAGCTCAGCTGGCTTGCTACTCGCTTTATCTTCTAGAGATACTAATCTTAATAATTCTAATACTCTCTCATTTATCTTTTCTTTGCTAAATCCCCAAACCTCTAAAGGTAATGCAATATTTTCATAAACATTCTTACGGCTTAAGAGGTTAAAACTTTGAAAAATCATTCCAAGGTCTTTTCTAAGTTCCCTTATCTCTTTTTTATTTAATGTTTTAATCTCCTTTCCCATTACTTTTATTGAACCTGAATCATAACTCTCAAGCCCATTTAAACATCTTAGCAATGTTGATTTACCTGCCCCACTATGTCCAATTATTCCATATATCGCTCCTTTCTTTATCTCTAATGATATATCTTTTAAAACCTCTGATTTTCCAAAATTCTTTTTTATGCTCTCTATCTTTATCATAAATTTTGCCCCCTTTTATGAAAATAAATAAGAGTAGAAAAATACCTTTTAATGATTCTTTAACTCTTGGTTAAAGAATAGGTTTCTTCTACTCTTTGCATCTTAAATTTAATAAAATAAAAAATGCACTAGAGAATAAATCCCTAGTGCATGATATAATCACCCTATTAATTCATTCTCTCATCTATCAGCAATTATCTTGCTGCAGGATTTAGCACCACACATAACAATAAAGTATAAATACTCATAACAAATAAACTCCTCACTCTTGAAGAATCTATAATTGAACATTTAGTATTGTCCGTAGGTTGCCGGGTTTCATAGGGCCAGTCCCTCCACCACTCTTGATAAGAAACCTATTATTTAGTTTTAATATTCTAATTTTAAAATTTTTTTCAAACTTCTTGTATATTAATATAATATTAAAAAAAAGTTTTGTCAATAATAAATTTCCAGTAATTTATCAATGTTTTTATAATATTTTTTCTAGACAGATAAAATCCCCGTCTTTTCCTTGAAGATTTATCACTCCAACCTCTTCATATCCACTTCCTATATATAGCTTCTTAGCTCTTATATTTTCAGTGTTTGTATCTAGTCTTATATGTGATAATTCACGTCGTCTGCATTCCTCTTCAATAAACTTTAAAAGTCTTTTTCCATTACCACTTCTTGAAAACTTGGGACTTACCATTAACCTATGTATAACTAAAGCTTTTTGTGAATTACTCCATTTTAGTTTTTTATAATTTATATCTTCAGAGCTATTTAAAACTACAGTTCCAACAATATTATTTTTTATATTATATTCTGAATCCTCAGATTCCATTACAAATAAATCTCCATTTTTAAGATCCATTTCAAAATCTTTAATAGTTGGATATTCCTTTGTCCAATTAAGCCCTGTCCCTACACCGCTTTCTAATACCTCATCTATCATTAGTTTTATTTGATTTAAATCCCCATACTTAGCTACCCTAAACTTCATTATATCCTCCATACTAATTAAAATATTTCTGTTTCTTCCTCAATATCTATAATTTCCCCTTCAATGTTTTCTTCTAAGAAATCTAATATCTTCTCCTTTGTAGAATGTGCTATTTTTACATTGCCACATACAGCTGCTATACCAATAACCATAAACTTATGATCATCTTGCTTATCAACTTCTCCAACTGATATGTTAAATTTATTTTTTAATCTTTGAGTAACACTTCTAACTATCATTCTTTTTTCTTTTAAGGAACCTACCCAAGAATTTCTTATTGTTATTTTCATAAGTAAAATATCCATGTTTAAACTTCCCTTCATCTAATTAATTGGTTCTGCATTAATTCCGTAATTTGTATATATTTATAATAATATAAATTTATAATATTATAAATTATAATAATAATAATTTCACAAAAAATAATCAGGTTATTCATTAATTATATTATTTATGAATAACTTGATACTTATTACAAACTTTCATAACATTTAT
>NZ_JAFBDA010000008.1 GCF_016907995.1 Clostridium sardiniense
TTTAACAAAAGAAAAGAGTTATTGATAGATTAGATAATCTAATCAATAATATAAAAGTAAGGATGGTTAAATATTATGAATAAAGTTAAGATATATAACAAAGTAAAAGAAAATGATGTTGTAACTTCATTTTATATAAAATCAGAAGATGGAAAAGAACTTAAGAAAAATGAAGCAGGTCAATTCATTGCAATAAAACCAATTAAAGATGGAGAGAATAAAAGTGCAATTAGACAATATAGTTTATCTATGAAACCTGGAGAAGATTTTTATAGAATAAGCATTAAAAGAGAAGAGCATGGACTGATATCAAGATATATGCATGATAATGTTCAAATAGGAGATACAGTTGAAATATCAGATCCGCTAGGTAGTTTTATATTAAAAGAAAGCAATAAACCTTTAGTATTATTAAGTGGAGGTATAGGAGTTACACCAATGATGTCTATGCTTTATAAAGCAGTAGAAGAAAAAAGGGATGTAATTTTTGTGCAAGCAGTATTAAATTCAACTGCACACACTTTTAAAGGCGAAATTAATAGCATAAAGAATGGGAATACTAATGTTAAAACTGCAATATTTTATCAAAACCCATTAGAATCAGATAAAAAGGGTAAAGATTATGATTTTGAGGGAGTAGCAACTAAAGAGTGGATTGAAGAAAATCTACCTAAAGATGGTGATTTTTATTTCTGTGGGCCTCTAGGATTTATGAAGCATGTATATGATACGTTAAGAGGTATGGATGTTTCAGAAGATGCAATAAATTATGAGATGTTTGGTCCATCAAAAAATTTAGCAAATCTTTAAATTTTTAATATAATATAGTATAAAGAGAAATTATGACTGAACTTAGTGTTAGACTTTGCTCAGTCATTTTTTATTGTATAGTTTAATAATTTTATATGAAAGGTACACACATTTTATAATTGTCTACAGGTGAATCAATAAGTTTGCAGCTTACTCCAAAGACATTTTTTATAAGATTTTCATCTATAATGTCCTCTTTTGGACCTTGTGCAAAAATATCTCCATCTTTTAATGCAACTATATTATGAGCATACTTTAAAGCATGATTTATATCATGTATAACTAACACGATAGTTCTATTTTCTTTTTCATTTAATTCTTTTAGTATATTTAAAATTTCTAGTTGATACTTTATATCTAGATGATTTGTAGGTTCATCTAAAAGAATAATCTCTGTATCTTGAGTTAATGCAAGAGCAATCCATGCTCTCTGTTTTTGTCCACCTGAAAGATTTCCTAAAGTTTTATCTTTATCATCTATAAGTCCCATCTTTTCTATGGAGTTTAAAACTATAGATTCATCTTTTTTACTCCAAAAGGATAGTAGGGTATGATATGGGTATCTTCCTTGTTTAACTAAATCATAGATAGTTAAGTCATCTGGAGCAGTACTACTTTGAGGAAGCATTGCTAATAGCTTTGATACTTCTTTTGATTGCATTTTAAGAAGATCTTTATCTTCCATTAAGACGGTACCACTTTTAGGAGAAAGTATCCTTGCTATAGCTTTTATTAAGGTAGATTTACCACAACCATTAGAACCAATTAAAGCTGTAATTTTTCCTTTCTCTATATCTAAATTAATATCATCTAATATGATTTTTTCATCATAGCATAATTTTAAGTTATTTGCTTTTATCATAATTATCTCCTTTTTATTTGCTTTCTATTTTTAACTAAAAGATATATAAAGTAAGGGGCGCCGATTGCGGCTGTAAATATTCCTATAGGTAAGTCTTGTGGATAGAATAACCATTTAGATACAAAATCAGCTAGTAATGTTATAATTCCACCTATAAATATAGAAAGTGGAACTAAGTTTTCAAATTTTGAATCTACTAATTTTCTAGCGATATGAGGAGCAATTAAACCTACAAAGGAAATTCCACCACCAATAGTTACCGCACCAGCAGTTAATGCCGCTGAAATACTTAAAAGAACTAATCTACTCTTATGTACATTATTACCAAGTACCGTTATAACTTCATCTTCTAACTGATGAAGGTTTAGGTCTTTTATAAATATTAAAGTTAATATAGTAAAGACAATAAATATTACTGTTATTAATATAGCATGAGTCCAATTAGCTCCATATATGCTTCCTGTTATCCAAGTTGTAGCTTCTTTCATAAATACTACAGGACCATTTATTACAAGAATATTAGTAATTGCTTTAAAGATAGCAGATATCCCTATTCCTATTATTATTAGCTTATTAGTTGAAGAAGATTTTCCGTAAATAAAGAAAATAAGTATTAAAGCTAAGAATGAAAATACAAAAGTGAATATAGGCATATACAATATTGATGTAGTTAGTGAGTTGTTTGTAGGATTCGTAAAAATCGTTAAAAATACTAGAGCTCCAACAGCTCCGCCGTTAACTATTCCTAATATATTAGGAGATGCTAGAGGATTTTTTACTACTCCTTGAAGTATAGATCCTGATAATGCCAGTGAAGCACCAACAAAGAAGGCAACAATAACTCTTGGTAACCTTACATTCAATATTAAGATAGAAGAAAATCCTGTATCTAAGCCTAGTATACTTTTAATAATATCTAAAGGATTTACTATTACTTCACCCATAGCTAAAGATATAGTTGCTATTAATAGTGTAATAGCTAATAAAATGCCAATTAATTTGATAGTCTTTTTATTTATATTAACCATTAAGTAGTCCTCCTTTTAGCAATATATATGAAGAATGGTCCACCTATAAGTGCAGTTAAAGCACCAACTGGAACTTCCTTTGGATAAATTATGAATCTTGATAGTATGTCTGCAAGTAATAATATTGATGAACCTACTAATAATGAAAATGGAATAAGCCATCTATAGTCTGTCCCAATAAATTTATGTACTATGTGTGGTGTTACTAGACCAATAAATGCGATAGGTCCTGCAAGAGCGACAGATACACCCGATAAAATTGAAATTATTGATATTATAAGTATCTTTAAATATAGTGTTTTCATTCCTAAAGATCTTGCCATTTCTTCTCCCAACGAGAATACATTAAGTTTTTTTCCAATAAACAATGTAAATATTATTACTATAAGAATTATTGGAGTAAATTCAAGAATTAGTTCTAATTTTTTTCCTTCAACTGAGCCTGTCATCCAATATATAACTTCCTCTAGAGCAATATCATTTTTATATAAAATTCCTTGAGTTAAAGAAAATAGTAACGCAGCAAGAGCAGTTCCGCCTAATGTTAAATCCATATATCTTACATCTCCCGAAAGGCCACCAGATAAAATATATACTAATGCAGCAGCTGCAAGTGCTCCAAAGAAAGCTATCCAAACCAAACCGAAAGTAGATACTTGTGGAAGGTAGGTCATTGCTATAACTATAGTAAATACTGCTCCAGAATTTATACCTAATATACTTGGAGATGCTAATTTATTTCTTGTTAATCCTTGAGTTAGTAGACCAGATACTCCAAGGGCTCCCCCTACTAAAAGAGCATTTAGAGTTCTTGGAATTCTAGAAGTTCTTATTATTATATGTTCTTGAGAATTATTAAAATTTTTATAAGACTCTATAACTGTATGGAAAGATGTCTTTATAAAACCTTTAGTAATACTTAAATAACATAATATGAAAATTAAAATTATTAACAATAAAAGTAATATAAATTTATTTCTATTGCTTTTTAGAATGTTTATCATATAATTTCCTCCGTTTTTATAGTGAAATTAATTATCAAATAATATTGATAATCCATATCGATTATGGTATCATAATCGTGTCGATAAATCTACAAAATTCGACAAAAAATAAATAATTAATTAGGGGGTTCATTTTATATGACGAAAAAAGTATTGTCTATCCTTTTATCAAGCATATTAGCTACAAGTCTATTTGTAGGATGTGGAAGTAAGACAGAGGATAAAGCAACGGGTAAAACTATATCTATACAGGATGCTATGGGTACTGTAGAGGTTCCAGAGAATCCTAAAAGGGTAGTTGTATTAACTAATGAAGGTGTAGAAGCACTTCTTTCACTTGGGGTTAAACCAGTTGGGGCCGTAACGGGTGTTATGGGTGAGTGGTATGAATACGCTAAAGATGAGCTTAAAGATGTTAAGCCTGTAGGAAAAGAAAAGGCACCAAATATAGAAGCAATAGCTGCATTAAAGCCTGATTTAATAATTGGGAATAAAATGAGAGATGAGAAAATATACGATCAATTAAAATCAATAGCACCAACTGTTTTTTCAGATACAATAAGAGGAGCATGGAAGGATAATTTCCAATTCTATGCTAAGGTTTTAAACAAGCAATCAGAAGGTGATAAAGCTATACAAGAATATGAAAATAAAGTTACTGCTATAAGAGAAAATTATAAAGATAAATTAGATACTGAAATATCTCTTGTTAGATTTATGCCTGGAAAAACTAGAATATATCTTGGAAATACATTTGCAGGAACTATTTTAAAAGAAATAGGGTTTAAGAGACCAGCAGCTCAACAGGGAACTGAATTTGTTAATGAAATTGGTAAGGAAAGATTAAAGGAAGCTGATGGAGATGTAATTTTCTATTTTACTTATGAATTAGGTGATGGAAAAGGTCTTGAAAGAGAAAAAGAATGGATGAATGATCCGTTATTTAAATCATTAAATGCAGTTAAAAACAACAAGGCGTTTAAAGTAGATGATACTATATGGAATACAGCAGGTGGTATAAAGGCAGCTAACTTAATGCTTGATGATTTAAATAATATGCTAAAAGAAGAAAAAATTTAAGGATTTACATAAAGGGTGTGTACTATGTACACACCCTTATATTAACTCAGAATATTTATTTTTTATTATATTCATCAATAAGCTCATATATAGTTTTAGATGTTGTATCTTCCATAGTATATCCTATTAGGTCTAATATTTTTTCTAAAGATTCAACTGATGAAGTTTCAATTTCAATATAAGGAAAAGGGCAGAATTCCTTATCATTTATATCTATTTCAACTAAGCCATCTAAAACCTTATAACTTTCTCTATATTTTTTTATTGATTGATGAAGTTTAAGCCCTAGAGCTTTATATATTCCTTCAGCCATATCTTTATTATCTACTATAACTTCATTTTCTTCCATTTCTTTAAACTTGCCTTGAGATAGCATTTTTTTTGTTGTCATAAAGATTACTTCTTTAGAATTTAATAGATCATTAACTGTTCTAATTCTTGCATATCCTTTAGCTTTTAAAAGTCTACCATCATCAAAGTCATATATATCATTTACTTGATTTTCAGACTTTACCATCTTAGCATCTATAGCTTTTAGTTTTGCTCTCATATCATCTACATTTATATTTATAACTCTTGTTTCTAACTCTTTTCCCATAAGGTTTTTCCTCCTAAAATAAATACTTTTCTTTAATAGTACATCAAATGAATATAAATTAAAACTAACACAAATAACTAAGTATTATAAAGTTAACAAAAAAAGACCAATGTAAATAAATGATTAATAAAATAGAACTACTATTAACTTTACATAGAATAATAGATAAAATTAAGTTGTAAACAAAAGAAGAGGTTTGGAGGAATAATGAATTGGAGATATTAGGGATAATTTCAGGTCTTATAGGTGGATTAGGTTTATTTCTATATGGAATGAAGTTAATGGGAGACGGTCTTGAAAATGCAGCTGGAGATAAGCTAAAGAGCGTAGTTGAAAGAGTAACTAGCAATAGAATAATAGGTGTTGCAGTGGGTGCTTTAGTTACAGCGATAATTCAAAGTTCCAGTGCAACGACAGTAATGGTTGTTAGTTTTGTTAATGCAGGAATTATGAATTTAATTCAGGCAACTGGTGTAATCATGGGAGCAAATGTTGGTACAACTATAACAGCTCAAATGGTATCATTTGATTTAGAAGGAATAGCACCTTTTGTAATTGGAATAGGAGTATTTATTTCTCTTATAGCTAAGAGCAAAAAAAAGAGAGATATTGCAAATATTTTATTAGGATTTGGTTTATTATTCTTAGGAATGGGATTAATGTCAGATGCTATGAAGCCAATTGCTGAATCAGAAATGTTTAAAGAATTTGTATTTTTAGTTGGAAACAATATGTTCTTAGGACTTTTAACAGGATTAGTTATGACAGCTATAGTACAAAGTTCATCAGCAACAACTGGGATATTAATTGCCCTTGCAACAACTGGTAAAATAAATCTTTATGTTGCAATTCCAATAATTTTAGGATGTAATATAGGAACTTGTGTAACAGCATTACTTGCAGCAGTTAATGCTAATAGAACAGCAAAAAAAGCAGCAATAATACATTTATTATTTAATATTATAGGAACAATTATATTTATGCCATTTATAGGATGGCTTATAGAGGCAGTTCAAGTAATAAGTCCAAATGAAGTAGTTAGACAAATTGCAAATGCACATACAATATTTAATGTTATAGTAACTTTAATTTTATTACCATTTGCAAATGTATTGGTATTTATAGCAAATAAGATACTTCCAGGTGATATTAAAGTTGAAAAGAATGGTGCATTATACTTAGATGATAATCTACTTGAAAATCCTGTTATAGCTACAATACAAGTTCAAAAAGAAACAATTAGAATGGCAAATAAAGCTAAAGAAAACTTTGAGCTTGCTATGAGATGTTTTAGTGAAGGTAATGAAGAGTTAGCAGAACAAGTTATAAAAAATGAGACACTTATAAATACATTAGAGAGAGAAATTGCAGATTATTTAGTTAAGTTATCTCAATTAGAATTATCAGATGATATAACAAATGATGTTACATCAGCCTTTAATGTAATAAATGATATAGAGAGAATAGGAGATCATGCTAAGAATATATCAGATCTTGCAAGAGAAAAGATATATGAAAAAGTGAAATATGATAGTGAAGATATACATGATCTTCAAGTTATGTATAATAATACGCTAGAATCAATGGAAATGGCTATAAATACTTATGAAGAAAAAGACTTTAAGAATGTAAATTCTCTTAGTAATTTAGAAGATGGTATTGATGCTATGGAAAAAGAATTAAGAAGTAGTCATATAAAGAGACTTAATAATGGAAAGACAACCGCTTATGCAAGTGTAATATTCTTAGATGTTATAAGCAATCTAGAAAGAATAGGAGACCATGCAGTAAATATAGCAGGAGCTATTTCGCAGTAATAAAAAAGATATTAGATTAAAATACACCACAAATGTTAGATTAAAATAACTAACATTTGGAGGTGTATTTTTTATTTAATGAACTTAATGAGTGTGTTAATTAAACTATTCCAAGAAAATTAAGCATATAATATTATTAAAATATTTAATAGAGAGCTTTCTCATGAAAGAAGGTATGATAATTTTGAAGCTAATAAGTAATGTATTAACCAAAGAGCAAGCAAAAGAAATAGTAAATTGGAAATATGAAGGGATATATGAAATTTATAATTTATCAACATGGGATGAGTTAGTTAAAAGTGGATGTTCCTTGTGTGATGATATAAAAAGAAATAGTTTTAGAGGTTATTTAGATGAAGATGAGCAATTAGTAGGGTTTACTAATCTATTAGATGAAGGTGATGAAGTTTTCTTTGGGATAGGTTTAAACCCAAGGATGTGTGGTAAAGGTATTGGAAAGATAATTACTAAGATGGCAATAGAAGAAAGTAAAAGAAGATTTAAAGGAAAGGATATTAAATTAGAAGTTAGAACTTGGAATGATAGGGCTATTAATTGTTATAAGTCTCAAGGGTTTGAGATTATAGATATGATTAATAATAAAACTTACATAGGTTATGGTGAATTTTATATAATGAAGTATTTTAATAGTTAAACTTAGTTATTAAAATATAATTAGGTGTTAAACTAGAATACAATTAAGGATTATTAATTTAAAGTAGTAATAGACTTGGAGTTATTACTACTTTTTCTTATTTTTGATCAATAATCTTTTTATAAAAACTATATTTTTTATGTTACAATATAAAATGTTGATAATTTGGTGGAGGTAGTTGTAGGATGGAATACATAAGTGATATTAATATAAATGAAGCTGTAATACATATATTAGATAGCAATGGGGGAGAGCCAGTACTTAATGAATACTCATTAGATTTAAATGAAGATATATATAAATTTGTATTTAAACATATAGAGAAATGTTTTAAGGATGAGGAACTTAAATATGCGAAGTTTAATGAAGGAAGAAGTATAGTAAAAGAAGTAACTCAAGATTACTTAAATGGTATAGATAGTGATTTAATAGGACTTTCAAAGGAACTTGCAAGACAAATGTTTGCTATAATGAATGGTAATGTTAATATACCTTCTTGTGATCTTATAGTGGCATCAATAGTAACAGATCAAGGACCAATGATTGCTATTTTAAAGATGGATTACATAAAGAATTTTACTCATCAAGTTAACTTTGTGGATGATAAAATAGGTATAGGAATTGTTCCACAAGCTGCAGGACTTCCAGGGAGTGGACAAAAGATTCAAAAAGCTGCTTTTATTAAACCTCTAAGAGAAGAAGATAGATATAATCTTATGGTTTTAGATAAGCAAAAGAAGAGTAAAAATGAAGATGAGTATGGGGCTAATTATTTTATAAATAATTTCTTAGGATGTACTATCGTAACTAATGAGAGAGATATGACAAAGAATTTCTTAAAAGCAACAGAGGCATGGACTAGAGAAAATTTTGCAGAGGATGCAGACCAAGCAGAAAAGGTTCGTTCAACTGTAAAAGCAAAGCTTAAAGAAGAAGAAATAATAAATGTTGATGAGCTTTCAGAAGAGTTATTTAAACATGAAGGGAATATAAAGAATAACTTTTCAAACTTTGTTAAAGAGCAAAGTGTTGAAGAAGTAGAGGTTGATAAGACATGGGTAGAAAAGAAGCTTAAGAGAGTTAGACTTAAGATAGATAAGGAAATAGATCTTTACATAGATGAAGAAGTTTATAATGATTCAAGTAAATTTGAGATAGTTAGAAATGGTGATGGAAGTATAAATATGGTAATTAAGCATGTTAAAAACTATATAGAAAAATAATAAATAATAGAAACATTGAAGTAAAAAGGTATTTAATCAAAAGTAAGTAATAATATAATTATCACATTGATTAAATACCTATTTTTTATATATTTATTTAGAAAAGTATAAGAGATTCTAGACTAATATATATGATTTATGTCTGTTAGTACTTAGTTTAGTATGAATATTAAATATTAATAACCAAAGATATACACTAATATTTAAGTTCATGCTCTTTAATAAAGCTTCCAAGGTATTTTAGTTGAAGCTCTATAGATTCTTTTGCAGGTCCACCAAGAACCTTTCTTCCGCTAACACAAGTCAAAAGATTAACTGCTTCATATACATCTTCTTCAAAGATATGAGAGAAGTTTTTAAGTTCAGAAAGAGTTAGATCGGATATACCTTTATTTTCTTTAATACAATAAAGAACAGTTTCTCCAACTATTCCATGAGCTTCTCTAAATGGCACACCCTTCTTTACAAGATAGTCTGCAAGATCAGTTGCGTTAGTAAATCCTTTAGAAGCGCCTTCTTTCATAGCTTCTTTATTTATTTTCATAGTATCTATCATTCCTGTAAATGTCTTAAGTGAAAGTTTTACTGTATCTAGTGCATCAAATAAAGCTTCCTTATCTTCTTGCATATCTTTATTGTATGCTAGAGGAAGGCCCTTCATTAATGTAAGTAGAGTAACTAAATCCCCATAAACTCTTCCGGTTTTGCCACGAACAAGTTCTGCAACATCAGGATTTTTCTTTTGAGGCATTATACTACTACCTGTACTATACTCATCAGATAGTTCTACAAAGTTAAATTCATTTGTGCACCAAAGAATAACTTCCTCTGAGAATCTAGAAAGATGCATCATTATAATTGATAAAGTAGAAAGCAATTCTATAACATAATCCCTATCTGATACAGAGTCTAGACTATTTAATGTTATTTTTGAAAATCCAAGTTCTTTAGCAACAAATTCTCTATCAATAGGATAGGTAGAGGTAGCTAAAGCTCCACTTCCTAAAGGCATTTCATCTAATCTTACTAGATAATCATTTATTCTAGATACATCGCGTTTAAACATCTCTCCATAGGCCAAAATGTGATGGGAGAAAGTAATTGGCTGAGCTTTTTGCATATGAGTGTATCCAGGCATTATTGTTTCTATATTTTCTGATGCTTTATTATAAATTACTTTTAAAAGTTCAATAATATCTTTTGTAAGAAGGGGAACATATCCCTTTAAATAAAGTTTTAAATCAAGAGTTACTTGATCATTTCTACTTCTTCCAGTATGAAGCATCTTACCACAAGGTCCAATATAGTAAGTTAATAAGCCTTCAATGAAACTATGGATATCTTCAGAAGTTTCATCTATATCTATAACATTATTATCTAGTCTTTTTAAAAGATCATTTAATCCATCTTCAATTTTATTACAAGAATCCTCAGGAATTATACTTTGTTTTTTTAGCATTTTCACATGTGCTATACTTCCTAAGATATCTTCTTTATACATTCTTTCATCTATTCTTATGGATGAATTAAAATCATTTACTAATGTATTTGTTCCCTCTTTAAATCTTCCGCCCCAAAGTTTCATTTAAATCATCTCCTTAGTTATTCTTTAAATTTTGATCAAGTTTAGCTTTAACAGTTATAGGTAATCCAAAAAGATTTATAAATCCTTCTGAATCATTTTGGTTATAAACATCATCTTCTTCAAAAGTTGCAAACTCCTCACTATAAAGTGAGTAAGGTGATGAAAGACCAGCATTAACTATATTTCCCTTGTATAATTTAAGTTTTACATCACCAGTTACATTTTCTTGAGTTTTTAAAACAAAGGCTGAAAGTGCTTCTCTAAGAGGTGTATACCATTGTCCGTTATAAACTATATCCGCAAATTTTAATGCCACCATTTCTTTATAATGTGAAGTTTCCTTATCTAAACAAATAGATTCAAGTTCTTTATGAGCATAGTTTAAAATTGTTCCACCAGGTGTTTCATATACACCTCTTGATTTCATACCAACTAAACGATTTTCAACCATATCAATTATTCCAATTGCATTTTCTCCACCAAGTTTATTCAAAGCTTCAATTATTTCAACTCCATTTAAAACTTGACCATCAAGTGCAACTGGGATACCTTTTTCAAAGCTTAGAGTTATATAAGTTGCTTTATCAGGTGCATCCTCTAATGTTTTTGAAAGCTCAAGTATTTTTTTGTAGTCTGGCTCATTTGATGGATCTTCAAGGTCTAAGCCTTCGTGACTTAAATGCCAAAGGTTTTTATCTTTACTATAATTAGTTTCATAGGTTATATTTATTGGAATTTCTTTATCAAGTGCGTATTTAATTTCTTCTTCACGGGATTTTATATCCCATATTCTCCAAGGTGCGATGACTGGCATATCAGGTGCAAAAGCTTTTATTGCAAGTTCAAACCTAACTTGATCATTCCCTTTACCAGTACAACCATGACAAATAGCATCAGCCTCTTCTTTTTTTGCTATTTCAACGATTCTTTTTCCAATTATAGGTCTTGCAAATGACGTACCAAGTAAATATTTCCCTTCATAAATTGCCCCAGCTTGAATAGTAGGGAAGATATAATTATTTACAAACTCTTCTTTTAAATCTTCAATATAGATTTTTGAAGCCCCAGTATTTATAGCTTTTTCTTCTAGGCCACAAAGCTCATCCTTTTGGCCAACATTTCCTACAACTGCAATAACTTCTGTGCATCCATAAGTTTCTTTAAGCCATGGAATAATAATAGAAGTATCAAGTCCTCCTGAATATGCTAAAACCACCTTGTTATATTTTTTCATAATAATTGCCCCCTTTTTGTATTACCTTAAGTTGTAATTTAATAAATATTATATTCGCAAAAGTATAATTATGCAACTATTTTTGTATAAAAATTTAAAATATAAATAAATAAACAGAAAATATGCATAAAACACTGAATTTTATGCATACCAGATAAAGCGGAAATCAGAATTAAATTTTAAAAAATACAAATACTAATAAAGGCTATAAATTTAAAATAAAAGAGGAGTGATTTTAATGGCTACATTAAGATGTGGAGTTATAGAATGTGTACATAACCAAGATAACAAGTGTTGTAACCATTCAATACATGTTGGCGGTGGAGAATCAAGGTCATCAGCTGAAACAGTATGTGATAATTTTGATGAAAAGGAGTTATCAATGCAAAGTGGGATAGGATGTGGAAGTGCTGGGCAACCAAATCCTAATATGGCAATAGGTTGTGATGTTATAAATTGTATACACAATGAAGAGCAAAGATGTGTATCAAGCTATGTTGATATAGCAGTAGAAAGTTTAAGTAATGATGGTCATGCACAATGTCTATCATTCACTGAGAGACAAAGAATATAATTTAAAAAGGTTCTATCTATATAGATAGAACCTTTTTTAAAAAATATTTTCTAGTGATGGGTACTGAAGTTCTTTAATTCTTTCTGCATTGTATTTAATTACATGGAGCGTAGAAAGTGATTCGCTTTCATCTTTACATTTTACAAGTACAGTTAATTTAACTGTATTATCTATAAGAGCATCTACTTCTGTATGATTTATGTATACAGAAGATACTGTTCCATCTTCTTCTAATTTATTAAGAAGTTTAACACTTGCAGCATAAGATTCATCCCATTTTTTAGCGTTTAAAAGTTCTTCAATTTGAGCGCTTTCTGTTGATATATCATTACAGAGTTGTATTAGTTTTGAATTAGCAAATAGCATGAATCCCATTACTGCCAAAAATAAAATAAGAGAAATTATTACATTTTTCATTTTTCGCTCTCCTTCTCATATTTATCAAAAAGTTGGTATTTAAAGTTACCTTGGGTATCATACAAAGCAATTAGTACCTTTTTTATACTATCTATTCCATATTCTTTTAATTTATTTTCAATCCACGCTTTATCTTCGCCTATTCTAGTTAAAGAATTTTTATTTATTTTTCCATCAGAAATTAATATTCTTGGAAGAAAAAGTGGCTGATTGGAATTAGTGTTAGTATTTCCACTTGAATTATTATTTGAACTATTACCTGAATTACTATTTGAATTATTTTTATTTTTTGATTTAGATTTTTTCTTTTTATTAGAGCTATTGCTACTAGAGCTATTATTATTTGAATTATTAGAACTAGCTCCAAGCTTTGGATTACTTGATTGAGAGCCACTTTGACTAGTACTACTATTAGGAGAGCTACCACTGGAGTTTGAATTACCTGATGATGTTGAAGAACCACCACCAGAAGATCCAGAGGATGAATTAGGTAATACAGAAATATGACCATTTGTTTCAAGTATTGCATATTGTATTTCTTCTAAATCAAAATATCCTAGGAGCCTGATTTCTTCCATTAGTTCATCTATATTTATTTGTTGACCCTTTAAAGCTTTATAATTTATTCTACTTTTATAAATTAATATAGATGGCTCACCCTCTATAATTTTTCTAGTAAATTGGCTTTTTAGTTGAAGCTGTGATAGAAAAATTTTAAGTAAAAGTAAGGTAAGTATAGGAACTACCCCTAAAAGTAATGGTAATCTAGTATCTTGCATTGGAAGTGAAGCTAAATCTGAAATCATAATAGTTATTACAAATTCATAGGGTTGAAGCTCTCCAATTTGACGTTTTCCCATAAGTCTCATTACTAAGACAACAAGAGCATATAAAATTGCAGTTCTTATAAAAACAATAAACATAAATAACACCTCTTAAAATAATATTTGTAGATTTGTTATTTAATATTCAGAATAAATTGATAAAAAGTTTCTATCTTAAAAGTTTCCAGGAGGAATAGAAAGTAATATAATGGTATTAATATAGATATATAAGAATTTAGAGGAGGGAAGAAAATGACTAACTTTAATATAACGCTTGAAGATGGAAGACAAGAAAGTGTAGCAAAAGGAACTAAATTCAAGGAATTAATGGATAAATACTATGGAGAAGATGTAAAGAATATTGCACTTTGCAAATTAAATAATGAATATTATGAGCTTTCCCAAGAAATAAAGGAAAGTGGACCTTTAGAAAAAATTTCATTTAATACTGAAGAGGGGATGAATATATATACAAGGACACTTCAATTTATTTTTATTAAGGCAGCTCTTGATATATTTAAAGGTTCAAAGATAACTATAGAACATTCAATAAGTAAGGGACTTTTCGGAGAAATTCATAAAGAAAAAGTTTTAAATGCAGATGATGTTACAAAAATAAAAGAAAGAATGAAAGAAATTATAAGCAAAGATGAACCTATAAAAAAAATAGAGGTTTCAAAGAATAAGGCTATAAGTATATTTAAAGACTATGGAATGGAAGACAAGGTAATGCTTTTAGAGTATATGGAATTTGATACTGTAAAGCTTTATGAATTAGAAGGAAGATATGACTACTTCTATGGAAAAATGGCATATTCAACAGGAGTTATAAAAGCTTTTGATTTAATGTTTTATGAGCCAGGATTTATACTTAGAAGTCCTATGCCAGAAGATTTAAATAACCTTCCACCATATAAGGAACAAAAAAGATTATCAAACATTTTTTATGAAACAGAAAGATGGCTTAATATAATAGGTGTTGGAGATGTTGGTAGCTTAAATAATAAGGTTGTAAATAATGATCTTAAAGATTTAATACTTGTATCAGAAGCTCTTCATGAAAAAAAGATTGCATATATTGCAGATAAAATATCAGAAAAAAATGGGGTTAAGATGGTATTGATTGCAGGACCATCTTCATCAGGTAAAACTACTTTTGCAAATAGATTAAGTATTCAACTTAGAGTAAATGGATTTGTACCAGTACCTCTTAGTTTAGATGATTATTTTATAGACAGAGAACTTAGCCCGAGAGATGAAAATGGTGAGTATGATTTTGAATCAATATATTCACTAGATTTAAAGACTTTAAATGAACATCTAGAAAGATTATTAGATGGTGAAGAAGTTGAAATACCAACTTATAATTTCATGAAAGGAAAGAGAGAGTGGCTTGGACATAAAGTTAAACTTCCTCAAAATGGAGTACTGATATTAGAAGGTATTCATGCTTTAAATCCAATACTTACTAAATCAATATCAGATGAATATAAGCACAAAATTTATATATCAGCTTTAACCCAATTAAATCTTGATAATCATAATAGAATACCAACAACAGATGTTAGAAAGATAAGGAGAATAGTTAGAGATTTCTTATCAAGGGGATATGGTGGAGAGGAAACATTAAAGATGTGGCCTTCAATTAAAAGAGGAGAAAAGAAAAATATATTTGTATACCAAGAAGAAGCAAATGATATGTTCAATTCAACTTTAGTATATGAATTATGTGTTTTAAAACCATATGCATTAAATGAATTAAAGAAAATTAGTAAAGAAAGTTCAGTATTCAATGAAGCGCAAAGGCTTATATCATTACTTAATTTCTTTAAAGATATTCCTATGGATAAAGTACCAGAAAACTCAATATTACGTGAATTTATTGGTGGAAGTTGCTTCTATAAATATTAGAAATTATTAAATAAAAAAAGCTCCTTAGAATGAAAATCTAAGGAGTTTTTCTTATATTTTATTTAGTTATAGAATAGGTATAAACTTATGCTACGTTTGAAACTTTAATTTTATGTTTATTAAAAACTTCTTCCATAAGAATTTTATTGTTTTTACTCACCTTAAAAGTAAGAGTTTTTCTATTTGTATAAATAACTATACTGTATTTATTTTTATTCTTTGAAGTCTGAACGCTTTTAATCTTAGTATAACTAAAAAATTCGCCTAAATAGCATATACCATCTTGGCAGAATGTAACTTTTAAAGAAAGAACTATTTGATAAATAACGAATAATACAAGTATTAATATAAGTAAATTCACAGGATCAAGGAGAGATGTTACACCACTTTTTCTAAGGGATGTAAATGAGGTTATTATTATAAATATTACAATTAGTACATTAAATATTGCAATATAAGAAAATACTCCAATTGTTATAAATGGTCCCTTTTTTTTATGATTTCTTTCAATAGTAAAACTTCTTGCCATAAAGAAAGCTACAGCTATGCATAATAGTATTTCTATTAGTATCGTGTAATTCATTAAAAATCCTCCTTATTATTAGGATAATTACATAATAACAAATTTTTAAAGTCAAAATGTTGAGAGTATGTAAACAATTAAACAAAATATGGAGTAAAAAAATAAAGATATCTTCTTAGATATCTTTATTAAAAATTTTATTCATATATTTTTACTTTAACACGATTTTCTCTTAAAAGCTTAGCTAAAGCATCCATCTTTTTATTACCAATTCTAAAAGTTAGAGAATCATTACCAGTTCCGATTAGAACAATTGATGAATGACGCTTTTTGCCAATACTTAATTTAGTTATCTTTTTATAGTCAATATATTGTCCCATACAAAGTAAGCCATGATTAAATAAAACTAATCTTGAAGCTTGGAATGTTTGAAATACAAATAATATTAATATAAAAAGTATAAATATGTATTTAAATGAAAATAGATTAATACCGTTTGCCGCTATGTATGCAAGAGGGATAATAATTAAACCTATGTTTATTAAAGCTACACCTGAAAAGATAACAAATCTTGTTTTTGTAGATGTTTTGCTAGATATGTGTTCAATATAGATTGCTTTACCAACTAAAAATACTAGAGTTAAAACAATAACTATATTAAGTGCTATAGAAAAAAATTTCATAAGAGTCCTCCTTAAAAATTTATATACCTTAAATTTTATAGCTAAAAAAAGATAATGGTGTGAATAAAGTGTTAAATATTAATAAAAGAAATAACTTCTAAATATCCAAAAAACTTGTACATTTATGATAAATGTAGTTAAATTATTATGTAATCTAGACAAATAAATGAGGTGTTACTGTGGAAAACAAGGAAATTAAAGATTATTTAAAAGATATAACAAAGGCATCAGCATATTTCATATTTAGAAATGGTCCAGTTAAGAAGCTGTATGAAGATGGGAGATTAACCGATGAAGAGGTTAAAGATATGCAAGAATATCTTCAAAATCATTTAGCATACCTGTATAATGTTCTTCTAGAAGAAGGTAATATTAAAAAATTTGATTTAATAACATCAACTATGAATAAATTCTATGTAAATGATGAGTCAAATATAGAAATTAAGGACGATGGATTTGATAACTTTTATAAGAGTCTTTTTGAGCCAAAGACAGTAGATACAGGAATAAAGTTTAAATAAAAATACCTCGCATAATTAATGCGAGGTATTTTTATTATTCTTTTATAACTTTTATTTTTCTACTTTTCAATACTTCATAGAAGTCATCAGCAGACAATTTATTAATTGAAAAATTAAAAGTTGTCTTTTCGAATTTTAATTTTAATAAATACCTATTTTCAGATTTCTTTTTAAATATAACAGAGTTTATTTCTTTATAGTCCACATTATAGTACATGTAATAAAGTGAGCTATGTGTAAGCAAGATTTCAGTATTAATAATAGTATTTAGTATCAAAATTAAAATTATTATACTAGATAATATTTTTTCAGGAATTGAATTTTGATCTACAAAGATTAAGTAAAAACAAACTATAATAAGTAAAATTATTAATGTTATTGTAGATGATAGAT
Organism: Clostridium sardiniense; assembly: GCF_016907995.1. Taxonomy (GTDB): domain Bacteria; phylum Bacillota; class Clostridia; order Clostridiales; family Clostridiaceae; genus Clostridium; species Clostridium sardiniense. The sequence goes on from NZ_JAFBDA010000008.1 coordinate 17,743, forward strand.
TATAATTTTTTATTATTACAAAGGGTCCTTCTTTCTTTAAAGCTACTCTTTTAAAGTAGTTTTTAAGCATAGCGAAGGAGTATACAAGAATAAATACTAATTCTATAATTAAGAATAAATTCATAGGTTTTCCTCCTTTTAAATTAACATTAATAGTAAGTTAAATATAACATCATTGTGTGAACAATAAATTAATAAGATTTGAATTAAAATTGAAAGCATGTCTAAATTTAACTTAAATTAATTATTTTAGATGTTTATAAATGAGAATTATTAAATAATAGTTAAATTCATTAATATTATACTCTAAAGTGATTCTTTATATTGATAAAAGCTATATTAATAGATTAAACTATAAATATAAAGAATATAGAAAATTTACGCATAGGATAAGGTGAGAAGTATGAATAATGTAGGTGTTTTTGATATTTTAGGACCGATAATGATTGGACCTTCAAGTTCACATACAGCTGGTGCTGCAAGACTTGGAAAAGTTGCAAGGGCAGTGGCAGGTGATGAGGTTGTAAAAGTAACGTTTTACTTACATGGGTCATTTGCAAAAACATATAAAGGACATGGTACAGATAGAGCATTAGTTGCAGGTATTCTTGGAATGGAACCAAGTGATAAAAGACTTAGAAATTCTCTTGAAATAGCTAAAGAAAAGGGATTAAAATTTGCTTTTGCTGAAACAGATCTTGGGGATGTGCATCCAAATACAGTTAAATTTGATATGATAACAAAAAGTGGCGAAAGAAGAGAAGTTATTGGATCATCAATAGGTGGAGGCAGTATTAAAATAACTGAAGTTAACGGAAATAAAGTTGAGTTTACAGGAGATTATCCAACGCTTATAATAGCTCAAAGAGATGTTCCAGGAGTCGTATCTAAAGTTACAAGTCTTCTTTATGATGAAGGTATAAATATTGCATTTATGAGTGTATTTAGAAGACAAAGAGGGCATGGAGCAAATATGGTATTTGAATTAGACCATAGTATAGATAGTAATACAATAGAAAAACTAAAAACAATTGAACATATAACTAGAGTAATTATGATAAATCCTGTAAAGGAAGGTGAAGAATAATGGTTGCAAGAAGTGGAGAAGATCTTTTAAGAATATGCAGTCAAAGAGGAATATCTTTAAGTGAATATGCAATAGAAATGGAAATAGAAAAGTCAGGATCAACTAGAGAAGAAGTAATAAATAGAATGAGAACTACTTTAAAGGTTATGATTGATTCAGCTACAGAAGGAATGGAAAAAGAAGTCTATTCAGTAAGTGGTCTTATTGGAGGTGATGGATATAAGATAAATGAGTATCTAAAAAAAGGCGAAACTTTAACTGGTACTACAACAGTTATGGCAATGGCAATGGCATTATCATCATCAGAAGTAAATGCTTCAATGGGAAGAATAGTAGCATGCCCAACAGCTGGTTCATGTGGAATACTTCCAGCAGTTATATTATCAGCAGGAGCAAAGCTTGATAAGACTGAAGATGAACTTGTAATGGCTCTTTTTGCATCAGCAGCAGTTGGTACAATAATTGCAATGAATGCAACTGTTTCAGGTGCAGAAGGTGGATGTCAAGCTGAGTGTGGATCAGCAGCAGCTATGGGATCAGCAGCAGTAGTTGAAATGATGGGTGGAACTCCAAAGATGAGCTTGGATGCAGCAGCAATTGTTATAAAAAATATTTTAGGATTAGTTTGTGATCCAGTTGCAGGACTTGTTGAAATTCCATGTGCTAAAAGAAATGCAGCAGGTGCTGTAAGTGCACTTTGTACAGCAGATTTAGTAATGGCAGGAGTTGAATCAAAAATCCCATTTGATGATACAGTTTCAGCTATGTATAAAGTAGGTAAGCAATTACCACCATCACTTAGAGAAACAGCAATGGGTGGAGTTGCAATAACTAAAACAGGACTTGAACTTAAGAAAAAAGTTTTCGGTGATAATTAGAAAATAAGCAAAGTAGATTATATATAATTTTATTAAGTTTTAAGTTAGTGTAGACTTTAAAAAATTTTTGTTATAGAATTAAAATAGAAAAGTAAATAGAATATAGAGCTAGGGGAGCTATAAGTTTTTAGCTGAGATTGAAATTTTAATTTCTAAACCCTTATTACCTGATATGGTTAGTACCATCGTAGGGATAGCATTGTTTATGAATTTTTATATTGATAGATAGAGTATAGCCTTATGAGGTTATACTCTTTTTTTATTACTTAAAATCATGTATAAAGGGGAATTTTATGAATAGGAAAAATAATCTAACCTACAAACTAGCTTTAAGTGGACTTTTAATAGGAATAGCAACTATTTTAGGAACTTTATCAATACCTATTTTAGGTGCGAAGGTCTCACCAGTACAGCATTTTATAAACGTTATTTCTGGAATAACTCTTGGGCCAGCATTTGCAGTAGGAAATGCTTTTGTAGCATCTCTTCTTAGAAATATTTTAGGGACAGGCAGTTTACTTGCTTTTCCAGGAAGTATGATAGGAGCATTACTCGCAGGGCTTATTTATAAAAAGTTTAAAAGTTCTTTAGGAGCTGTAATTGGAGAAGTTATTGGAACAGGAATTTTGGGAGCTATACTTGCTTATCCAGTTGCTTCATTAATTCTTGGAAAAGAATCATCATTATTTTTATATATAGTGCCATTTTCTTCAAGTTGTATAGTGGGGGCTATTATAGCTTATATGTTTATAAGTGTTCCAGCTATTAAAAGTGTACTTGGAGTCTATGATGAAGGATTAAATAAGCAAGTAGAAAAAATTATTAATTGAAAGGATGATATACATGTATAGAGCATTATCAATTGCAGGATCAGATTGTTCAGGAGGTGCAGGAATACAGGCAGATTTAAAATCATTTTCAGCAAATGGAGTATTTGGGATGAGCGTAATTACAGCAATTACAGCACAAAATACACAAGGTGTATTTGGAATTCAAGATATAAATGAAGAGATGATAAGAGATCAAATAAAAGTAATATTTGATGATATAAGAGTAGATGCTATAAAAATTGGAATGGTATCAAAAAAAGAATCAATAAGGGTAATAGGTGAAGCTTTAAGAGAAATAAATAATCTTCCATCAGTTGTAGTTGATCCAGTTATGGTATCAAAAAGTGGATTTAAACTTTTATCAGAAGATGCTAAGGATACACTAATTAAAGAACTATTCCCTATAGCTACGCTTATAACTCCAAATCTTCCAGAAGCAGAAGAAATACTTGGAGTAGAAATAAAAACTTTAGATGATATGAAGGAAGCTGCAATTAATTTAAAAAATCTTGGACCTAAGTCTGTTTTGGTAAAGGGTGGACATTTAGAAGATGATGCAACAGACCTTTTATATGATGGAGAAAACTTTATTTATTTAAAACAAGAAAGAATAAATAGCCAAAATACACATGGGACAGGTTGTACATTATCATCTGCTATAGCTGCAAATATTGCAAAGGGTATGAGAATAGAGGAGGCTGTAAGAGAAGCTAAGAGATACATAACAGTAGCAATAGAACATGGTATAGAGCTTGGTGGTGGAGTTGGACCTACGCATCATTTTTATGAGCTATATAAAGCAGCCGGTATAGAAAAATAGTTGTTATATTAAAAAATATAATTTAGAAATTAAATAATATTAATAGGAGTAGTGTTATGGAAATAAGAGAAATTTTAAAGAGAGCTAATAGATATGTGGTAGAAAGCCCACTTGTAGATTCAATAACTAATAATGTTACTATGAATGATGTAGCACAAACTATACTTTCATATGGTGGTAAGCCAATGATGATTGATGATTTAAAAGAAATAAGAGAAGGCGTAGCTATATCAAACTGCCTGCATATAAATATTGGAACAATGGGATATGAAAAGGGCAATAGTATGGTATTAGGAACACAAGTAGCAAAAGAAAATAATATTCCTGTAGTATTGGATCCTGTTGGTGTACATGTTACAGAGCTTAGAAAGACAGTAGTTAGAAATATTCTAGAGGTTGGTGTAAGCTTAATTAAAGGAAATTTAACTGAAATAAAGAGTCTTATAGGTGTTAAGAGTAATTTTATAGGCATAGATTCACTAGATGATGGAGAATTTACAGACAACTTGAGAAGTACTTTAAGAACATATGCAAGAAATAATAATTGCATTATAGTTATAACAGGAAAAGTAGATTATATTACAGATGGAAAAAGAGAAATTACAATAGATAATGGAGTATCAGAGCTTTCATTAGTGACAGGAACAGGATGTATGCTTGGTGGAATGCTTGCAGTAGAATGTGGTAAAAACTTAGGGGATAACACTATATTTGGAGTAGCTAAAGCAGTTATTACAATGAATATTTCTGGGGAAATAGCTATGGAAAATAATGAAGGAGAAGGAATACTTTCATTTAAACATAAAACATTAGATAAAATATCTTGTTTGAAAGATGAAGAGATAATAGAAAGAGGAAAGATAACTTATGAAGAATTTTAGTGACAAAAAAGTATATCTAGTGACAGATTATAGAATACCTTTTGAGGAGTTATTAGAAAAAACAGAAGAAGCGTTAAAAGCAGGTGTAAAACTTGTCCAATATAGAGATAAAGATATTTCAACTAAATTAATGTGTGACAGAGCAGAGAGGTTGTCTAATCTTTGCAAAAATTATAATGCTATATTTTTAGTAAATGATAGAGTAGATGTAGCTATGGCTATTGATGCTGATGGGGTTCATGTTGGACAAGATGATATGGATTGCAGTTTAGCTAGAAATTTACTTGGAGAAGATAAAATAATAGGAGTATCTACTAAGACACTAGAAGAGAGCAAAAAAGCTTTAGATGATGGAGCAGATTATTTAGGTTGTGGTGCTATATATAGTACAAGCACTAAAGATACAAGTGTTTTAAGTATAAGTGCCCTTAAACAAATAAAAGACAATATAAATCTTCCTATATACGGAATCGGAGGAATAAATACAGAGAATATAACGGATGAATTAAAAGACTTATTAGATGGAGCAGCTGTTATAACAGCCATATTAAATACAGATAATATAAAAGAAAGTATTAAAAGATTTAAAAGCATACTAGAGGAATAAGATTATATTATAAGAATAATATAATAATTGAAGCACTATTTAAGGAGAAGTAAATGAAATCTGATAGCATGAATGATTTTAATGAATTTATGAAACAGTTTGGTTTTAATTTTAGAGATAATAACTGCAATAATAGAGATAATGCAGAAAATTTTGATCCAGACGAAAGATGCGAAGATATACCAGGTGGATTTCAAGATTTACATCCTCAGTTATTTGTGCTAATTGGTGATATAATGGGACAAATTATGGCAGGAGAGATGCCTTTTAACGTTCAAAATGCCATAGGAAATTGGTTTGAATTAATAGGACAGGTAATTCTAACATATAGTGCTCAGCAACAATATTTTCAAAATGGACCGGGAAGATACTATAAGAGAAAAAATAAAAATGTAGGAAATCCTTTTTGTGAAGCAAATCCAACACCTGACAATGCAGCTGATCATGGGGGAATAAGACAAAATACTAATTATGATACAGAAATTAATATTTTAAAAGGTAATATGGAATCTCTTACTAAAGAAATTGAAAGTTTAAAAGCTATAATAAGAGATATAAATAAATAGTATAAAAATAATCAAAAAAACAGGATTCTTAGCAATCCTGTTTTTTACTTACTTAATATTTATCTCTAAAAATAATAAGGCTAAATTTACAAAAAATTTACAAAAAGATACAAATTAGCCAAAAAAGATGTTATTATATAATAGATTTGGTGGGGAGGGGAAAAATGCTGAATTTAGCTAATAGAGAGAGAAATTTATTGAGAGAGAAGAATATTATAAGAGGGACTTTGACTATAATTTTTATTGTAGGAGTAATAATATCTATATTTATATCTAAAGATTTATTATATAAAAGAGAGGTTTTAATTAATAAGGAAGTAATGTATCCATATGGAGTGATAAACTTAAATTTAATGCTTGGAATTATGGCATATATAAGTTCACTAATATATTATTTTAGTAATAAAAAGGATAACTTCTTTTTAATATCATTGTTATATTTAAATTTATTTATAAGCTCATTAATGAATTTAAATAGTAATGTTATTAATGATTCATTTATTCAAGTATTGAATCCTACATTTAGATTATTTATTTTAACTAAAGTAATAAGTGAAAAGAAGATTTTTTCCATAGATAATAAAATAAAAACTAGTATAGAAGCATCTATATTAACTATTATATTTTCAATATTAGATATTAAAATAAGTAAGCTACTTATAAGTGATGAAACATTAGATTATTTAAATATTATTATATCTATTATAATAATAATGATAATAATAGGATATATCATATCGAACATATTGTTGGTTAAAAAAAGCTTAAAAGAAGTTGAGATAGTATATACATGTGTAATTGCAAGTATGTGTTTATTAATTTTAAGAGGTGTATATTTTTTATATTCTGCTAGATATCCAAGCATACATTTTGTTCAACAAAATTATTATGCACTAAATTATTTAACAATTATATCAAATATAGTAATTATATCGGGATTGTTTATAGAAATAATAAAAGAAATAAATAGAAACAAAAGATTAGAAAATGAATTGAATATATTTTATTATATAACAGAGTTTGATTACACAAATAATATTTTATTATTTGATAGTGAGTGGAACGTAGCTTATGCAAATAAAACAATAATAAATAATTATTGTAGTGAAAGTGAGGTAGAGGCTCAATACAAAGAATTAAATAAAATATTTTGTAAATATGCAGATGATGTAGAAGAATTTAATTTCACTGATGTATATAAAGATATAACAGACATTGGGTTCTGGAAAGGGAATGTTATATTAAAAGAGCTAGATAAAGTTATGGAATTGTATATAAAGCAAATTGCATATAATAAAGAAATATATTTTTTTATATCCTTTAATGATATAACTAAAGAATATAAATTAACAGAAGAATTAAGAAAGAAAGAAGAACTTTTAAGAACAATAAATGATAATATACAAGATATTATTATTGGATTATCTGCTGATGGCTCTATAGAATATGCAAATAAAGCTGCAATAAGAACTTTTAAATATAGGTATGGTGACTTAATCAATAAAAATTATAGTGAATTAGTTTATTCATATGATAAAGATAATATATTTAAAGAGGTAAATAGAAGGTTTAATTGCATAGGAATTGATTCTAGAGATAATGAGATAGAGCTTCAGTCTATATGTAGAAATATAAGTGAAGATAATGAGTTAGATGTAAAGAATATAATAATTTCTAAGGATTTAACTCAAAAAAATAAATATGATAAATTAAACTATAAGTATAACGAAATAAAGGTATATGAGAAGTCTAAAAATGAGTTCTTTGCGAATTTATCACATGAATTAAGAACTCCAATAAATATAATATATTCAACTTTGCAGCTACTTGATGGAATGGAAAATAGCGATGTAAATGCTTTTAAGGAGTACTATATAAAATACAAAAAAGTATTAAAATTGAACTGTTATAGAATGCTTAGGCTTGTTAATAATCTTATTGATGTTACAAAGTTTGAGGTTGGATCAGTTGAGGGCGAATTTGTAAATTTAAATATAGTAGAGCTTGTTGAAAATGTTACTTTATCTGTATTATCATATGCTAAGATAAAAAATATAAATATAATTTTTGATACAGATGTTGAGGAACTAATCATAAAGTGTGATGCAGAAAAAATAGAAAGAATAATGTTAAATTTACTTTCTAATGCTATAAAATTTACTGATGATAATAAAACTATTTTTGTAAATATAACATCAAATGATGATTGGGTAGATATAAAGGTAAGAGATGAGGGGAGAGGAATTCCAGATACTATGAAAAATCTTATTTTTAAAAGATTTGTACAAGTTGATAAATCATTAAACAGAAATACTGAAGGAAGTGGCATTGGACTCAGTATTGTTAAATCATTAGTTGAAATACATGATGGAAATATATTAGTAGAGAGTGAAGTCAACAAAGGAACTACATTTAATATATTTTTACCTAATGTTAAATTAGACAATGAAGAGAGTGCAATAATACCTTCCTTTAACTCAGGTATGCAAAAAGTTGAATTAGAGTTATCAGATATATATGAACTATATTAATAGTTTACATATAAATATTATTGAATAAAGTTAGGTAAAGACTAAATTTACCTAACTTTATTTTTATTTATAATAGATGTATAAATAATATTAGTATCATATATAGAAATCAGGCAAGGTTAGCTGTACCTATGAAAAGAAGATTTAAAGAAAATGAATTAATTAAAGTAGTAGAAAAAGTAATAAATTATTATGAGAAAAATGCAAAGACAAAAGAAAGATTTGCAGAACTTATAGATAGAATAGGTCTTACAGAGGTCGGAAAATTAAATAATTAAATAAAATGATTATAAAAAACTATCAAATTTTTAGGTTGAGAAATTTGATAGTTTTTTATGGGAATTTTACTAATAGGTTTTTACTTATTATTATTATAAAAAATAAGGATTGGAATTATAAGAAGCATAGTAGTATTATCAAGATGTAAGATTGTCAAAAAAAAGACAATCCTGTGTTTAGATTAAATAAGATAGTTCGGAGGGAAAGATATGGGATACAAGTTAGAATTCCAAAAAGTTAATGATTTGTTTGAAGAATTAAAAAAAGAGTACAAGATTTATGCACCAAAAAGATTTGAAAAGCAAGGAAGGTATTCAGATACTGATATAATTCGTTACGCAGAAGTTAATTCAGTAGAAGAGATAGTTTATAAGGAAAAGTCTACATATCCTGTAAAAGAAGTAATAACACCAATAAATCAAACTTTATACTATTTTACAGAAGATGAATTTAGAGAAAGTAAAAATCCACATAATAAAAAAATATTAATATTTGCAAGACCTTGTGATATTAATGCTCAAGAAAGACAAGATAAAATATATCTTGAAAATGGAAACTTTGAAGATGTGTTCTATAAGAGAGTAAGAGATAAAGTTAAATTTGTATGTATGGAATGTGTTGAAGGATGGGATACATGTTTTTGTACAACTATGAAAAGTAACAAGACAGATAATTATAGCCTAGCAGTTAGATTTTTAGAAGATGCTATTTTATTTAATGTAAATGATGAAGAATTTAAAGACTACTTTGGAAATGAAAAACAAGAAGAATTTACACTTGAGTTTATAAAAGAAAATAAAGCAAAAGTAAAATTACCGGAAATAAAAGATAAAGAAGTTATTGAAAAGCTAAAGAGACATCCAATGTGGGAAGAATATAACAAAAGATGTATAGGTTGTGGAAGTTGTACATTAGCTTGTAGCACTTGTACATGTTTTACAACTAAAGATATTATATATAATGAAAATGCAAATGTTGGGGAAAGAAGAAGAGTGCAAGCTTCATGCCATGTAGATGGATTTGATGAAATGGCTGGAGGGCATAAATTTAGAAATAATTTAGGAGACAGAATGAGATATAAAGTACTTCATAAAATCCATGATTATAAAGAAAAATTTGGAGATAATCATATGTGTGTTGGTTGTGGAAGATGCACAGATAGATGTCCTGAAAACATTTCAATTACAGCAACAATAAATAAAGTCACAAAAGCAGTTAATGAAATTTGTGGAGGTAATGATAATGAGTAATAATGTATTAACACCAAAACCATGCAAAATTATTAGCATAAATAAAGAAAGCAATTCAGAATATACATTTAGAGTAGAAACTGATATTGTTCCAGAACATGGACAATTCTTACAATTATCAATACCAAAGATAGGAGAAGCTCCAATATCAGTTAGCGGATTTGGAGATGGATATTTAGATTTTACAATACGTTCAGTAGGCAAGGTAACAGATGCTATCTTTAACTTACAACCAGGAGATACCTTATTCCTAAGAGGAGCTTATGGTATAGGTTGGCCAGTAGAAAAGTTTAAGGATAAAAATATAGTTATCGTCGCTGGTGGTACAGGGGTAGCACCTGTTAGAAGTATGATAAATAAGTTCTATAATACTCCAAATTACGTTAAGAGCTTAAATTTAATATTTGGATTTAAAAATGAAAGTGGAATATTATTTAAGAATGAATTATATTTGTGGAAAGAAATATTTAATACAATCTATACTTTAGATTCAGGCGTTAAAGAAGGATGGGAGACTGGACTTGTTACAACTCATTTAGAAAAGCTTCCACTTGATAGATTTGATGATAACTATGAAGTTATTATAGTTGGACCTCCAATAATGATGCACTTTACAGCATTAGAATTCTTAAAACTTGGGGTTCCTGAAGAAAAAATATGGGTATCATTTGAAAGGAAGATGTCATGTGCAGTTGGTAAATGTGGACATTGTAGAATAGATGAAACTTATGTTTGTCTTGAAGGACCTGTATTTAACTATACTAAAGCAAAAACATTATTAGATTAGAGGAGTGTTATATATGAATCATGATATAGATATTAAAAAAGTAAGAATTAACTGTTATCGTCAATCTAAAGTTCCAGGAGAATTCATGCTTCAAATGCGTATTCCAGGAGGGACAGTAAACGCTAAATATTTAACTACTGTTCAAGAAATAGCAGAAACATGGGGAAATGGAACTTTCCATGTTGGTATGAGACAAACTTTTAATATACCAGGAATAAAATATGAAAATATAGAAGCTGTAAATTCATTTATTGAAAATTATTTAAAAGAAGTTGAAGTAGATGAATGTAATTGTGATATGGAAATTGATAAAAATGGTTATCCAACTATAGGTGCTAGAAATATTATGGCATGTATTGGTAATACACATTGTATAAAAGCAAATGTTAATACAAAAGAGTTAGCTACAAAGATAGAAAAGCTAGTATTCCCTTCACATTATCATATAAAGGTATCAGTCTCAGGATGCCCAAATGACTGTGGTAAAGGACATTTTCAAGATTTTGGTGTTATAGGACAAGCTAGAATGGAATATCATCCAGAAAGATGTATTGGATGTGGAGCTTGTGTTAGAGCATGTGAACATCATGCAACTAGAGTATTAAGTATGAATAAGAATGGTACTGTAGATAAAGATCCTTGTTGTTGTGTTGGTTGTGGAGAATGTGTTCTTGCATGCCCAGCAAGTGCATGGACTAGAAAGCCAGAAAAGTTTTACAGAATAGTTATTGGAGGAAGAACAGGAAAGCAAACTCCAAGAATGGGTAAGACATTCATAAACTTCGCAACAGAGGAAGTTGTACTTGGAATATTTGGTAACTGGCAAAAATTCTCTGCATGGGCTTTAGATTATAAACCAGAATACTTACATGGTGGACATTTAATAGACAGAGCAGGATATCATAAATTTAAGGAGATAATTCTAGATGGAGTAGAGTTAAATCCAGAAGCTTTAGTTGCTGATAATATATTCTGGGCAGAAACAGAATATAGATCGAACTTTAATGTTAAACCAATTGGTCAACATAAGACTATAGATACAAATAGAGAAATTAGAGAATAATTTTATTATATTAGGCTATATTACTTAAGTAATATAGCCTTTTTTATGAATTAATATGCTAATATTACTTTAAATGGTAAAATTAAAACTAGAGGAAGAATTAAAAGAGGGGGAGATTTTTATGAATACTATGATTTTTTCGTTAATACCATTAATAATAATGATAATAGTATGGGGAGTTGGGATATATGCACTTATTTTATTTATTAAGGCATTAAAAATATATATAAAGAAAAATCAATAATTGGGCAATAAATTAAAGCATAATTTAGACTATATTTTTTTTATAATATGGTCTTTTTTTATAGTTTAAAATAAAAATTTAATAGAATAAATATGGCTAAGTATTTAGTTGTAAAGATCATAAATGATTAAGAGAAGATTTCGGAATATTAGAAAATTATTTTGAAGGTAATAAAAGATATTACATCAAAAAGAATACATAGCAAATAAGATAAGATGGGTTTTACCTCTTATCTTATTTTAGAATTAATATATATTATTTTCTTTTAGTCTTTTTAGGATTATAAGTAAGTAAAAAAATATTAATATCAGTATTATCTATTGTGAATTTCCTAGAAAGTTTAAATCCATAGCTTTTGTATAAGTTAACCATTTCTTCAGTTTCAGTCTCAACAATAAGCGGAGTCTGCTTATCATAGGATTCCTTAACTAAATAATCTAACATATCTTTTAAAAATATATCCTTATTATCTCTATTAGATGAAGCAATACTAGATATAAAAATATAGCTATTTTTAAAATTAATATAATCTTTTACATTAAGTAAAGTATCCTTTGCTTTAATTAACCTACTTATTGTCTCAGCTACATCAATATTTAAAGTAGCTCTTAGTATGTTAGGTATAGAGGTAATTAAAGATTCATAATAAAGTCTATTTTCTTTATCAAAATTAACTAAAGAAAAAGTACCTTCCATATCAATTGATGTTACATATGTAACTCCAATATCTTTATAAAGTTTAAGTAGTCTATCAAAAATAAGAGGAAGAACTATATTTTTATCATATTCATTAGGAAATATATAATTAACAACAGGAGACGAGGAAAATTCCTTCGAAAGCATAGAGGAAAGTTCAGAAATCATACTATCATTTATTTTAATAAATTTATCTGTCAATAAAATCACTCCAATCTCAATATTAGTCTTTGTTATGAGATAAGATTTTAGTCACTTAAAATTAACTTAAATTATAGAGTAAAGCTTATCTAAAGAGAATGATTACAAAACTGTAAGATAAGTGAAAGATTAATCAATATGTAATAAAAAGTGAAGGTGCTAACATGAGATAGAAACAAGAATGAAAAAAGGAGGCGTTAAAATGGGGAAACCTGTAGTTGACGTAAGAGATTTAAAAAAGGTATATGGAAAAACAAATAATAAATTTTATGCTTTAAATGGTATTTCGATTTCAGTGGAAAAAGGAGAGTTTGTTGGAATAATGGGACCATCTGGTTCAGGTAAGACAACTCTTTTGAATATTTTATCTACATTAGATAGTCCAACAAGTGGGGTAGTTAAAATTGATGGGACTGATATAACTCATATGAAATCAGATGCATTATCAGACTTTAGATCACAAAATTTAGGCTTTATATTCCAAGATTTTAATCTTTTAGAGAATCTATCACTTTATGAAAATATAGCATTGCCACTATATCTTCAAGGAATGTCATCAAAGAAAATTGGAAAGAGAGTAAATGAAGTTGCAAAAACTTTAGATATTTTAGAAATACTAAAAAAATATCCAACAGAGGTGTCAGGTGGACAAAAACAACGTACTGCTGCTGCAAGAGCACTCGTACATAATCCAGCAATTATATTAGGAGATGAGCCAACAGGAGCACTTGATTCTAAAAATGCAACAAGTATGCTTGAAGCAATGACAAACTTAAATAAAGAGCAAGGAGTATCTATATTAATGGTTACTCATGATGCTTATAGTGCAAGTTACTGTAATAGAATTTTATTTATTAGAGATGGAAAAATCTTTAATGAGTTGAAGAAGAAATTAACTCAAGATGAATTTTATAAAGAAATTTTAGATGTAGTAGCTAATATGGATACTAATATAAAGCATGGGGAGGAGTAATATGTTATTAAAACTCTCAATGTCAGGAGTAAAAAGTAAATTTAAAGATTACTTAGTTTTACTTTTTGGTCTTGTAATGGCAATCTCAATATTTTATATGTTTCAGACACTTGCATTAAATGAGGATTTTGTTAAATCTAATTCTATCATTAATTCAATAATGTCAGTATTCCAAATAGGCGCTGTATTACTTGCTATAATTACAGTATTTTATATAATTTATGCAAACTCATTCCTTCTTTTATTAAGACAAAAAGAATTTGGAATGTATATGATGCTAGGTGCAAAAAAGAAAAAAATAACACTTATAATGTTTATAGAAACATTGGTAATTGGAGTGGTCTCATTAATTGTTGGTATTATAATTGGAGCTATACTTTCCAAAATAATTAGCTATATATTAATGACACAATTAAATTTTGAAGGTGGAAAGTACTATCCATTTTATATGCCTTCTATATCAATTACATGTATTTTCTTTATGATATTATTTTTGATCGCAGCAATATTTAATTCTATTAAGTTATTTAAGTCCTCTGTCCTTCAATTATTGCATGCAGAAGATCAAGCAGATAACGTAAAAGTTAAGCCAATGAATTCAGTAGTTAAAGCTATTTTAGCTATTATACTTTTAGTTATTGGATATGCAGCCATAATTAATATTAAAGTAACTATGATAGCGGGCTTATTTATAGGAATGATAACTATAACAGCAGGAACATATTTATTATTTATGGCATTTGTTCCTATACTTATTGATATATTACTTAAAAATAAACATATAAAAGAAAAAGGAGTAAATGTATTTACTCTTTCTCAATTAAGTTTCCGTGTAAAAGAACTTACTAAAGTTTTGGCAACTGTTGCAATGTTAATAGCATTATCTGCTGGAGCAATTTCAAGTGGTATGGCATTTAAAAACAACGCAAAATTTATAGCAGAGGAATCTGAGTATTATGATGTAGTTTTAAATAATCCAACATCACAAGAAAATAATATATTAAGCAAATTAGATACTAAAGAAAAATTAGAGTATAGATATAAAAAAGATAAGGAGTTTGTATATTATATTTCAAGTGATTTGCTAAAGAATAAACCAATTATATTAGAAAGAGATATGATGGGCAATCTCACATATAGTGGTAAAGTTAAGTCAGAGTTAATTGTAAATAATAGTATTTATGATAAAAGTAAAAAAGATAATCAGTGGTTAAACTTTTTCTATAGTATAGAGAATAGATATACTGATTCAGATTTAAAAATAAAAGTAGTTGATGATAAGAAATTTAATTCAATAACAGGTAATGTAAATAAAGCTGTTGTTATAAAAACTAATGATTTTATTAAAGACTTAGATAATTTTAAGAAGATAGATGATATTGAAAGGTTAAGATATAAGACTAATGATATAAGTAGTAAATATGAATTTTATACTCAGTATTATGAAATGACAAGTGGTATGGTATTTATGGGACTATTCCTAGGTATTGCGTTCCTTGGAATGATGGCAAGTTGTCTAATGTTTAAAATATTAACAGGGGCATCAAAAGATATTAAGCGTTATGAAATGCTTAGAAAAATAGGAGTTCGTAAAAAACTATTAATCAAATCAATATATAAGGAAATATTATTTATATACGCAATTCCAGCTATAGTTGGTATAGCACATGTACTAATAGGTATGCAGATGTTTAAAATATTCTTAGTACATCCTTACTATCATATATGGATATCATTATCAGTATTTGGAGTAATATATTTACTATATTATTTTATTACAGTTCAATTATATAAAGGTATTGTTCTGCCAAAGAAAAAATAAAGTATTTAAGAGACGAAATTGTTAACAATTTCGTCTTAATTATTTTAAATAATATTAAATAATTATATATTAGTTTAAATAATATGAATTTTGTAAAAAAATATTATCTTTTTAATTGAAAAATATATATTTTAAGAGTAAAATTGCTTCTTGTATAAGTTGTACTATACATGGAAAGGGTGTATGAATTATGAATAAAAAGTTAGTTATATCAAAAACTATAATATTTATATTCGTTGTAGGTTTTGTTATTGCTTTTAAAAGTATATTTGGAGATGAGAATACACTAATAGGTGTAACAACAGCAACAGCAATGCTGATGTTATTACAAAAGGATTTGACTTTATCACCAATTAAAAATACTGCATTGCTGATTATATTAAATGTAGTTATAGGATTAGCTGCAACAGTTGCCAGCATGAACATGTGGATAGCTATTCCAGTTAATTTTATTATGATGTTTGTTTTAAGTTATTCTCTATGTTATAACTTGAAGAGTCCAGTATATCTACCATTTTCACTTCAATATTTATTTTTATTAGTAAATCCAGTTAGTGATGATAGACTTCCTATGAGATTTTTATCATTAGTTGTTGGTGCTATTATAATTATGATAGTTCAATTAATAGCTAATAGAGATAATGTACTAAAAAAGGGAAACAAGTTATTAGTAAAAGCTTGTGATGATATGATAGAAAAAATAAAAAATAGTTCTTTAAATAAGAAAGATGAAAACTTAGATAAGAATGTAAGGACTAGCTTAAATGCTTTTAGAAATATTATATATAATAAAAGAGAGCAAAATTTTTATTTAACAGAAGAGAGTAGAATAAAATTAAATATATCAGTGGCTTTAGAGAAAATATCTATATTACTAGAAGAATTAAATTATTCTAATAATGAAAAGATTATATCAGATATAGAAACATCTTTAATAAAAATTAGAGGGTATTTAAACGATGAAAGCACTATAAGTGATGATATAATTAATTCAATAAAAAATTATAATGGACATGATATAGAAGATTTAACTGCCCTTAAGATATTAAATAATATTTCATTTATATATGAAGGGTTAGGTGAGCTTAAGGATTTAGGTAAGGAACAATATAACCTAATAAATAAAATAGAAAGAATACCTAATAACTTTAAGTTAACACATAATATAGAATCTAATTATAAAGCAAGGTCAGCAAAGTTTTCTTATGCAGTACGTATTGCAATAGGTATAACAGTAGCTGCATTTATAATGGATTACTTCCATTTAAGAGAGGGAAGATGGATTGCATTTACTATGTTATCATTAGTAAATCCTATTTATGAAGTATCAAAGACAAAAACAAGAGATAGAATAATTGCTACAATAATTGGTGCTATTATAGTAGAAATACTTTTCTATATATTTAAAGGTGTTGTAGAGAGAACATTAATCCTTATGATAAGTGGTTATATAAGTGGATATATGAAAGAGTATAAATATAATATGATATGTGTAACTGTATCTGCAATAGGAGCAGCAGCTATTTTAGGAGACACAAACACTATGGCTATAAATAGAATAATGTTTGTTATTCTAGGGGCTATACTTGCCATCTTAATAAATAAATTTATATTACCATATAGCATTGAAAAAGATGTTAAAATATTAAAGGTTATGTATATTAATGTAATAAAAGAGATGATAGATAGTTTAAAGGAAGCCTATAAGAATAAAAGAGGAGATAAGATAAATAATTTGTTTATAGTTACTTCTTTTATAGAAGAGAGATTAAAGGCTAATAATATAAATCCAGAAGATGACCTTATGGAACTTATGATAAAGGAAAGAAATCTTGTATGTAGCATTTATGAATTATATATAAGAATTGCAAAATTTAATGGTGATAAGAAGGATCTTGAAGTTGAATTTGAGGAATTAAAAAAAGAAAAAGATAAGGATGAAAAAGGATTTGAAATTAAATTAGAAGATTATATTCATAGTTCTCATAGTTTGGATGAAAAGCTAATATTAAGTAATATAATAGAAGTATATAATGGTGTAGATAAAATAAAAAGTTTAACAGTATAGTAAAGAGAAGATGCAGGATTTATAATTTTGCATCTTTTATTATTTTATTACTTTAATATTTTTAATATTGGAATTTTTAAGAAATAAATAATATATAACATTTATATTATGATATAATATTTAAAAATATAAAGGGTAGGTATAATTATGAGTAAATTAGATGAGATATTAGAATATAATAAAGCTTTTGTAGAGAATAAAGAATATGAAGAATATATAACATCAAAGAATCCGAAAAAGAAGCTAGTAATATTATCTTGTATGGATACAAGGCTTACAGAATTACTTCCAAAGGCTATGAATCTTAAAAATGGAGATGCAAAGATAATAAAGAATGCAGGTGCAACAGTAATGCAACCTTTTGGTAGTATTTCAAGAAGTATAATAGTAGCTATATATGAATTTTTGGCAGATGAAGTTATTGTAGCAGGTCATTATGGTTGTGGTATGTGTAACTTAGATACTGATAATTTATTAGATAAAATAGAAAATAGAGGTATATCTAAAGAGGTTATAAAGACTATTTCTAATTCAGGAATTAATATAAAGAAATGGTTGCATGGATTTGATTCAATAGAAGAATCAATTAAGAATAGTGTAAAAGTTATTAGAAATCATCCACTAATGCCAGAGGGAGTTGTAGTACATGGAATTGCAATTAGTCCTGAGACTGGAAAAATTGATGTAATAGTAAATGGATATGAAAAATAGTATAAGAAAAATTAAACCTAGATAAAATATTTTATCTAGGTTTAATTTATATCATTTAACTTTAATTACTGCTGATTTAAGTTCAATTAGACCTTCATTACTTATAGGAGCTTTTGCAATGCCTTTAATTGCAACAAAAGATCCATTTTTTATCCCGCTTAAATCTTGATTGCTTTGGAGGTTAACTTTTATGTTTTTAACCATTCCTTTTATTATGATTTTATTCTCTTCAGGAAGAACCATGTTAACTTCACCTGCAATTTCAAATACTTTCCCATTGTAGTCACTACCATTATCCTTACTTAATAATGAACTAAACTCTGTTGATGTCATATAAGTTATATCCTTTGATGTAGAAGAGTTTACTAATCTATCAGGTTTTTGAATTTGCTCAAATACAAAAAATAATCCTATTATTGAAATTAAAAGTCCTATAACTATTGCAACAATCCATGATCTTCTCATAATATTATAAATCCTCCTTAAAGAAGTATATAAATATAAATTTAACTTCAAGACTATTATTTGCAGATATATAAGTAATATATACTATAGGGAGTGAAGTTATATAATTGTAATATGAATAGGGTTATAATGTTATTATTATGTTATTCTAAATATAGAGATATAATATAATTTTCCTATTAAGTAAAAGTTTGATATTATATTACTAATTATTGAGTAGATGAGGTGTTTTTATGGATGAAAATAAAAAAGGAAAAATTTTAATTGTTGAAGATGACTTAGATATAAATGGATTAATATATAGAATATTAATTAAAGAAGGATATGATGTAACACAGGCCTTTTCAGGTTCAGAAGGAAGAATGTGTGTAGAATTATATGAATTTGATTTGCTTTTGCTTGATTTAATGCTTCCAGGTATGAGTGGAGAAGAAATCATTGAAAGGGTAAGAAAATCAAAGGATATGCCAATTATAGTAATTTCAGCAAAGACAGGGCAAGATGATAAAATAAATACCTTAGATATAGGTGCAGATGATTTTGTATCAAAACCATTTGATGTAAATGAAATTGTTGCTAGAGTTAATGCACAGCTTAGAAGATATAAACGTTTTTCAGATAATAATAAAGAAGAGAGTAATAGTAAAATTTTAAAGCATAAAAATATAACTTTAAATAAGGAACTTATAGAAGTAAAAGTAAATAATGAGCCTATATCACTTACAGCAAAAGAATACTTAATACTTAAACTTTTAATGAGTAATCCTAATAAAGTTTTTACTAGAGCTAACCTTTTTGAATCAGTTTGGAAGGATGAATTCTTAGGAGATGATAATACTATAAATGTACATATTAGTAATATACGTTCTAAGATAGCTGCTGTAGATAAAGAAAATGATTATATAAAAACTATCTGGGGAATAGGTTTTAAAATGGAATAATTTAATGCTTTCTTAAGGTTTTCTTTAATTTATATTAGTGTTTATATCTTACAATAATGTAAGAATAAAATTTAGATTAGAATGAGAGTTTAAGAAAGGATGAAGAAAGTGAATGAAATTGTACTTAAAACAAGAAATTTAAGTAAGAATTATATAAATAAATCAGCTGTAAACAACCTAAATATGACCATAAAAAAAGGCGATATTTATGGCCTGGTTGGAAAAAATGGTTCAGGTAAAACTACGTTAATAAGAATGATTTTATCATTAACAAATGAAAGTGACGGAGAGATTGAATTATTTGATAAGGTTAGAGTAGAAGATAGAATAAAAGATCATTCAAGAATTGGAGCAATAGTTGAAACACCATCTTTTATGCCAAAGCTTACTGCAAGACAAAATTTAGAATATTACAGAATTCAAAAAGGTATACCTAATAAAGACTGTATAGAAGAGTTATTGAATTTAGTTGGATTAAATAAAGTAAAAGATAAAAGAGTAAAAGGATTTTCTTTAGGGATGAAGCAAAGGCTTGGAATAGCATTAGCAATGCTTGGAGATCCAGAATTCTTAATTTTAGATGAGCCTATAAATGGGATAGACCCTATGGGAATCAAAGAAATTAGAGATGTACTTAAGAAATTAAATAAAGTGAAAAATACAACAATACTTATTTCAAGTCATATACTTGGAGAATTATCTCAACTTGCAACGTGTTATGGATTTATAAATGACGGTATATTAATTGAGGAAATTTCAGCTAAAGATCTAAATGATAAATGTAAAAATTATATATCAGTAAAAGTTGATAATCTAGAGAAATCATGCGTTATATTAGAATCACTAAATTGTTCTTCTTATGATGTTTTAAATAATGGATTTATAAGAGTATATGATTTTTTAGATGAGCCATATATAATAAATCAAGAATTAATTAAAAATGGAATAAGGGTGTATTCATTACAAACCATGGGTACTAGCTTAGAAGAGTACTTTATAAATCTAATTGGAGGTGGTGATAATAATGCTTAATTTTATTAAAGCTGAGCTATATAAGCAATTTAAGTTACCACTAATTTATGTAATTAATGCTGTATTAGTAGCGGGATTAATTTTGGTTTGTTTATCATTTAATGGCACTGAAAGTGATATTGCAACTAAAGGATTTATTTTAGAGAGAATGGGTGGAATATTCCCTATTATAGCTGTATTTTTAACAGTATTCACTTCAGTATTCTTAGATGATTATAGATACGGAACCTTAAAAAATATAATGTCATCAGATATATCAAGAAGTAAGTACTATATAGGAAAACTTATAGTTCAAACAATAATGGGATTAATTACATCAGCAGTATGCTTAATAGCTTTATTTATAGGATTGCTTTTATTGCCATCAGGAGATGATTTTGGAGTATACGCTATGAGCTTCTTATTAAGATGTCTATGTGTTATTCCTGTATATATAGCTTTATTATCTTTTATAGATTTATTAGTAGTTATGTTTAAAAAAGGAACAGTATATCTAGCATATTATCTTGTACCATTTGCACTTTCAATAGTTCTAGGTATATTAAGTTCATTTTCAAATATATTTGAAAAATTAAAATACTTATCAATAGGGTATGCACTTATTCCATTAACTGATACAGCAGCAACTAATGAGCAAATGATTTATGCTGTTGTTTTAGGTATATTTTGGACTATAGTATTTACAGGTCTAGGATTAACTATATTTAAAAATAGAGAAATAAAATAGATTAGGTTAGAGGGGAGATATGATGAAAGATTTAATAATTGTAATATTAGTAATTTTATTATGTATTATATTTGCCCTTTATAGATTAAAGATAAGCAATATAAAATCAGTAACAGAAAAACTTAAATATTTAAATAATATGGAGAGTAATACAAGGCTTAAAATACCGGCACCTGATAAGTATATTGAAGAGCTTGTACTCCAAATTAACAAGACTATAGATTATAGAATAAAAACAGATGAAAAGCATAGGGAACTTGATTTGGAACTAAGACAGGCGATTGCAAATATGTCACATGATTTAAGAACTCCATTAACATCTATAATGGGGTATATACAACTTCTACAAGATTTTAATATATCAGATGAAGATAAGTCAGAATATTTAGGTATAATAGAAAAGAGAGCAGAGGTTTTAAAGGAGTTAATTTCAAGTTTTTATGATTTATCAAGATTACAGGCAAATGAGTATGCTTTAGATATGGAAAAGGTTAATATAAGCAATATACTTTGTGAACTTATAGCAGCTTTTTATGATGAGATAAGTAAAAAGGGACTTGAGCCAGTTGTAGAAATAGAGGAAAATATTCCATTAATATATGGGGATAAGAAAGCAATAAATCGTATTTTTACAAATATGATTCAAAATATATTAAAACACTCAAAAGGGAAAGTGGAAATATATTTAAAAAAATATGATGATTACATTATTACTGAGTTTTCAAATAAAGCACCAGACCTTGATGCAGATGACGCAAAGAGGATATTTGAGAGATTCTTTACTGGAGATAGAATGAGAACTGGGCAAAACACGGGTCTTGGTCTTGCAATAACCAAAATATTAGTAGAAAGACAAGGTCATGAGATTACATCAGAGAAAATAGAGGATGTTCTTAGCATAAAAATAAAGTGGAAATTTTAATATAAGAATTATAGGAAATAGTTAATAATTAATAGGTAAACTTTATATAATTATACAAAGGACTACTAAATTATTATTAGTGATCTTTAAATTAATTATAAAGGAGCCTATTAAGTGAAAAAAATTATTTTAAATATAATATTGTTAATTATACTTTTTACAGTTCCTTTTCTTCCGTACAAAAAAGAGTTTACTTTAAAAAACTTCGATGAGACCAAGGTAAATTTAATAATTCAATATAAAGAAGGTTCTGATATACCAAGTGTTGTTAAAGGTGCAGCTTATATAAAATCATACGCAAGTGTAAATGGAATAAAAGATATAAATTATTCCGAAATAAATATTATAGGCAATGTTCCATATAAGGAGATATCAACGTTTGAACTTGGAAATAGAAAATATATTGATTTTGTAGTTATAGGAGAATTCATTGAAGATGAAGTGAAAAATGATGTATTAACATTAAAAGTAATTGACTGGTATAATATTGGAGCAAATATTAGATTGATGGATACAGTATTTTGGCATAGATATAATTTTAGTTTATGGCTTACATATTTTGTTGTAATAGTAACAATATATTTATTATATGAATTAAATAAAGTGTTATTAAGAAAGCTAGAGTAGCAAATCACTATTCTAGCTTTTTATATTTAATTAATTTTTTAATTTTCCAGAGCTTGTGAAATTAATTTTAAGTTCTATATCTACTAATACTAATGGTATAAACATATTAAATAAAGATATAATCATACATATAATTGATGTAAGCTCAGAATTTAGAGTTAAAGAACTCTTTAAAACAATAACAAATATAAAGGAAATTGTACCAAATATAAGCCAAAGTTTACCGAAGCGATTATTAGCAAATTCAAAAGCTTCTTTAGACTTCATTGAATATGTGGTTCTATATCCGTAAAATTCATTAAATTTTGGCGGTTTAATTATAAAAATTAAGCCAACTAAAATCATGGTCATAGAAATTAAAAAGTCAGTAAAAGAATTTATAATATTCATAAAATCTCCTCCTTACTAAGTAAACAATTACTTTCTATATATTTATATTATAGTATATAAATGTTAATGTTTAGAGGATATTTTTTAAACTTTAAAAAACATTTATTTATATGTTTGATATACAGTTAATACATTATTATCTAATGAAAGTGCAATCATATCATCTTTCTCTCTTTTATAAAAATATCTAGAATTTTCATTATCACTTTCTATAACTTCCATAATATCTACAGGTATAAATTCTTCAGTATCACCTTTAAATACCCAATTAAAAGATGTTTTAATTTTTTCTAAATCAGATTCACTATTATAGATAAGCTTGTATAAGGATTTTTCACTGTTATTACCTTCTTTTGAACTTTCAATTTTAGATTCCTCTGATGGGTCAGGTATATCCATACCCCATTTCTTATCAATAGACTCAGTAAAATTTGGAAAGAAAATAGGACGAGCAAATTTAAGTCCAAATAGCGCAATGAAAATTAGAGTTATATTTATAATAGCAGTTTTTTTATTCATAGAGACCTCCTTGTATTATCAATATATGTAAAATTATAACATAAAATTAAATAGAAAAGTGTAATTATTTAGGAGAATTTAAACGTTGTAAAGGATAATCCATTATGGTATTATGTGATTAAAGAAAATAATTTTCTTTAATGATTTAAAAATAAAAATAATTTTCAAATATATTATTTATAAGAAAAAATATATAAGGTGGGATTTTTTATGAATTCAGGATTAATAGTATCATGTCAAGCATTGAAGGAGGAGCCTCTGCATAGTTCGTTTATTATGAGTAGAATGGCTGTAGCAGCAGAACTTGGAGGAGCTGTAGGTATTAGAGCGAATAGTGTGGAAGATATAAAGGCTATTAAGGCGGTTGTAAAGCTACCTATAATAGGAATTATAAAAAAAGATTATGAAGGTATGGAATCTTATATAACACCTACTATGAAAGAAGTTGATGCACTAGTAGAGGCTGGAGTTGATGTTGTGGCACTTGATGCTACAATAAATCAAGATGTTGAATTTTTAAAACAAGTATTAGCAAAATATAAAGAGCAACAGTTTATGGCTGATATTTCAACTGTAGAAGAAGGAATAAGAGCTGGAAATTTAGGGTTTGATTTTGTTGGAACTACTCTTACAGGATATAATGAGCACTCAAAGGGGATGAATAACTTTGATGTATTAAGAGGATTATTAGAGTTATGTAAGGCAAAAATAATTGCAGAAGGTAACTTTGATACTCCAGAAAAAGCAAGAAAGGCAATAGAACTTGGAGCTTATGGTGTAGTTGTTGGGGGTGCTATTACAAGACCACAACTTATAACTAAAAAATTTGCAGAAGAAGTAAATAAGGTTATTTAGAAATTATAAATATTATATATTATATAAAAAAGAGGCAAAAATAATTGTCTCTTTTTATATTTATCAATATATTATATGCTGATAGATTGGTATTAAAGAAATATAGTGACAAAATATAGATAGTAATCTATATTATATATAGATACTTATCTATATAAGGAGTGGTGAAAATGGAAAAAAATTATGAAGTGAATGCAAAAATATTTAAAGCATTAAGCGATCCTAATAGAATTAAGATAATTGATATATTATCATGCGGAGAAAAATGTGCTTGTGATATATTAGAAAATTTTAATTTTACCCAACCAACATTATCACATCATATGAAAGTTTTAATTGAGTGTGATCTTGTAGTAGCAAGAAAAGAGGGGACATGGAATTATTATACTTTAAATTCTGTAAATGCAAATAGATTAGCACTATTTTTAATGAATATAATAACCGATACAGAAAAATGTATTTGTAAAATAGAAAAAAATTGATTATTTAAGGGGTAGATTATATGAAACCAAAAGTAGCATTTATATGCGTTCATAATTCCTGTAGATCTCAAATGGCAGAGGCTTTAGGAAATATATATGGTAAAGATATATTTTTAAGTTACTCAGCAGGAACAGAGACTAAACCCAATATAAACCAAGATGCAGTTTATGTAATTAAGAAGCTATATGATATTAATATGGAAAAAAGTCAATATTCAAAATTACTAGGTGATATTCCAGAAGTTGATATAGTTATAAAAATGGGATGTAATGTTATATGTCCATATATTCCTTCAAGACACGTTGAAGATTGGGGACTAGATGATCCAACGGGAAAAAGCGAAGAAGAATTTATAAAAACTGTAAGATTAATAGAAGAGAAAATTAAAGATTTGACAAATAGAATTAGAAATAATGAAATAGAATTTTAGTTAAGAGTTGAACTTCAAAATATAGAAAATATTATGGAGGAAATATGAAAGGTGTAGATTTAACAAAAGGAAATGTAATATCTGTTTTGGCAGTTTTAGCATTACCAATAATGGGAAGTTCACTATTGCAATTTGCGTATAATTTGGTTGATATGTTATGGGTAGGAGGACTTGGAAGTGATGCTGTTGCAAGTATTGGATCAGCTAGTTTTTATATAGGACTAGGATATTCAATAAATGCACTAGTTGTCATTGGTACTGGAATAAAGGTTTCTCATTCATTAGGAAAGAATGAGAAGGAGGATGTAAAAAGATATATAAATTCAGGAATATTTATAAATGCAGTAATGGGAATAGTTTATGTATTGGCCCTTTTATTTTTAGGTAAAAATTTCATAGGATTTTTAGGACTTGATAATTCCTATGTTGAAAGACAATCTTATTTATATTTAGCAGTTAGTGCACCTATGATGTTTTTTACATTTTTTAATTCATTATATACAAGAATATTTGGTAGCTTTGGAAATAATAAAACTGCATTAAAAATAAATGCAGTAGGAATAGGTATAAACATAATATTAGATCCAATATTTATTTATATATTGAAATTTGGAGTGGTAGGTGCGGCACTTGCTACATTGGTTGCAAATATTATAATGTTTATTCTATATAAGATAAAATCTAATAGATTATTTAGATTTGATTTTAAATTAGGAGTAGAGAAAAAAAGAGTTTTAGAAATAATAAGACTTGGTTTTCCAATGGCTTTTCAAAGAATTCTATTTACTCTTGTTAATATAGTTATTGCTAAAATAATTGCTATATTTGGAGCAGATGCAATAGCTGCTCAAAAGATAGGGCTTCAAATTGAATCTATAACTTATATGGTAATAGGTGGATTAAATGGAGCTGTTTCAAGTTTCATTGGACAAAATTTTGGAGCTAAAAGATATGATAGGATAGAAGAAGGATATAAATCAGCAGTGAAAATAGGAGTAATATATTCAGCTATAATTGCTATTATATTTATTTTATGGCCGGGTTATTTAGTAAAATTATTTATTAGATCTGAAAGCACTGTAAAGATAGCAAGCACATATCTTCAAATAATAGGTTTCTCTCAAGTTTTTAGCGCTATAGAAATGGTATCGAATGGTCTTTTCACAGGGCTTGGAATGCCAAAAATACCAGCTATTATAAGTATAGGATTTACGCTCCTTAGAATTCCTATGTCTTTATTTTTTATAAGATATATGGGGGTAAATGGAATATGGCTTAGTATTGCGTTATCAAGTGTTTTAAAAGGAATTACATCTTATATAGTATATAAAATTAAAATTTCTAACGGATTTCTTAAAATAAGTGTCTAATTAAAAGTATTTAAATTAAGTCAAAACGATAATAGAAATGTTTCTATTATCGTTTTTAATTATAGTGGTTTATTTCCTTGTTCCATCTTTATTAAATAATTTCTTTAAGTGAAGTTCATCTACATATATCATCAATACTGAAGTTATAATGAAAAAGATTAATTGAAATTTATCGGCATTTATGGACATAGGAAATATATAGATCCAAAGAGCAAAAATTATATTTAGTATTCCGAAAAAGCTCATACTAATACCACCATATTTTTGAGCTTCATCCCATGTATCTTGATTAAGCATAGACATAGAAGTTCTATAACCTAGAACACCATTTCTGCTTCTTGGTGGATTAAGTGCTAAAAGAATTCCAGTTATAAGAAAAATAAACCCAACTATTAAAGATATCAAAAAAATCACCCCTATAAATATTTATGCATTACAAAATGATAAATTTACTTTAAGGTAATTTATATATTTTATCCTTATGAGGAAATAATGTATAATAATCTTAAATTAAAAGAAAGAGAGAGTAGGTTTATGAATAACACTCAAAAAGCATACCATGCCCTTAAGAAGTTTTATGGATATGAAAGCTTTAGAGAAGGACAATTAGATATTATAAATACAATTTTAAATAAAAGAGATGTTTTTTGCCTTATGCCAACAGGCGGAGGGAAATCCATTTGTTATCAAATTCCTGCAATTCTTTTTGAAGGGATTACATTAGTTGTTTCTCCACTTATTTCTCTTATGAAAGATCAAGTTGATGCTTTAAGAGAAAATGGTATAACAGGAGTTTATATAAATAGTAGTTTGAAAAATGATGAAATAAAAGAAATATTGAAAGATGCTTCTCTTGGAATGTATAAACTTATATATATTGCACCTGAAAGGCTTGAATCAAGTTATTTTAAAAATATGATTTTAGATTTAAATATTTCTCATATAGCAATAGATGAGGCACATTGCGTATCAGAATGGGGACATGATTTTAGAAAGAGTTATAGATATATTAAGGCTTTTTATGAAGGGTTTAAAAATAGACCGGTTATTTCAGCTTTTACAGCAACTGCAACAGATGAAGTTAGAAAAGACTCTATAAGTTTATTAGGCCTTAGAAACCCATACATATATTTAGGTGATATTAATAGAGCAAACTTAAACATAGAAGTTTTAAAGGAAATTGATAAAGAGGAAGAGCTTAAAGATATTATAAGAAGTCATGAAGATGAATCGGGGATAGTTTATTGCTCATCAAGAAAAGAAGTTGAAATTATTTACCAAAGACTAAATGATATAGGATATAGTGTTCTTAAATATCATGCTGGTATGAAAGATAGTGATAAAGAGATTGCACAGGAAGATTTCCTTTTTGAAAGAAAAAATGTAATGATAGCTACCAATGCTTTTGGAATGGGAATAGATAAATCAAATATAAGATTTATAGTACACGCAACTCTACCTAAAAACTTAGAGACTTACTATCAAGAGATTGGTAGGGGCGGAAGAGATGGAGAGAATTGCGATTGTTATCTTTTCTATTCAAGAGATGATATTAAGAGAGTAGAATTTTTAATAAATAAAAGCAGTGGAATGAATAGAAGAGAGATAGCCCTTCGTAAGCTTCAATCTATGGTTGATTATGCAGAAACTCATAATTGCTATAGAGAGTTTATATTAAAATATTTTAATAATAAATATGTAACTAGCTTCTGTAATAACTGTACTAACTGTTTAAATAGTGATGATATTCAAGACTTTACAAGGGAAGCTCAGATAATATTATCAACTGTATTTAGGACTAGAGAAAGGTTTGGCATATCAGTTTTGGTTGATATATTAAGGGGAATTAAAGGACCTAAGATACTTCAATATGAGCTAGATAAAGTTACA
Source organism: Clostridium sardiniense (assembly GCF_016907995.1). Lineage (GTDB taxonomy): Bacteria > Bacillota > Clostridia > Clostridiales > Clostridiaceae > Clostridium > Clostridium sardiniense. The sequence goes on from NZ_JAFBDA010000008.1 coordinate 46,688, forward strand.
ACATTTGCTCTTATGAAGGAATTTAGTTCTAAGTTCATAAGAGATTTTATAAAAAGTCTTATAGATTTAGGGTATATTGAATTAAAGCCAGGTACGTATTCTATGCTTATACTAAACAATAGATCTATAAAAGTTTTAAAATCAGAAGAGAAGGTTATTATGAAGCTTCAAAAGAGTGAAGATGAAATAATAAATAAAGAACTTTATAATGCATTAAAATCATGGAGAAAGATTAAAGCAACTAAAGAAAATATTCGTCCATATATAATTTTCTCAGATTCAACATTAATTGAAATTGCAAATAATAAACCTAGGACTGAAGAGGAGATTATGAATATAAGAGGAATGGGTGAAAAGAAGCTTGAAAAGTATGGAGATGAATTACTAAAAGTAATAAACTCGTTTTTGTAATTTAGATGATTAATTAAAAAGGTAAGATTTTATTAAATATATAAAACTTAATAGATATACATTAAACAGAGGAGATGGGAATATGTCAATAATAGCAACAGTATTTCTGCCAGAAGGAATTGCAATGGCAGCAGATAGTAGACTAACAGGTATTACAGAGCATGAAGATGGTACAAGAGATAGACGTATTTTAAGTGATAATTCTCAAAAGCTATTTCTTATAAAGAAAAATACAATAGGAATTTCTTGTTGTGGAGATGCTACTATAGGTGGAAAGTCTGTAGGAGATTTTATAAGAAGTTTTGAAATAGATGAGGTTACAGAAGAAGATAATATTAAAGATGTAGTTAGAAAGTTAGTAAATTATACTCAAGAAAAACATGGTAATGGAGTGATTTATCATGTTTGTGGATATTACGAAGATGAGCAGTATGTCTATAATATTAAAAATAATGAAGTTATTAGGCCTAATCTAAATAATAATACTATTGTTGCCGGTGCATCATGGGATGGAGAAACTGATGCATTAGTTAATTTAATGGCATCAAGTAAAAGCATTAAGGTAGATTGGAAGTTTATGCAACTAAAAGATGGAATGGATTTTGCAGAATTTATGGTTGATTTAACTATAAAAGCTCAGAGGTTTAATGTTGGTATTGCAACTTGTGGAGGTGCAATAGATCTTTTAGTTATAACTAAAGATTATTCTAAATTTATAAAACATAAGATATTACATCCATAAAGAAAAAATGGAGCAGGCAATATTACCTGCTCCATTTTCAAACATTTTATAAATTTCTCTTTTTAGCTATACCTGTAAGCATAAGAGTAATTGCCCCATCTCCAGTAACATTACAAGCTGTCCCAAAACTATCTTGAAGAGCAAATATAGTTAAAATAAGGGCTGTTCCAGCTTCATCAAAAGCTAATATACTAATTATTATACCTAAAGATGCCATAACAGTACCACCAGGAACTCCAGGTGCACCTATTGCAAATATTCCTAATAATAAAATAAATAATATCATTGTTGTAAGATTAGGTAGCTTACCGTAAAGTATTTGAGATACCGTCATTAAGAAGAATACTTCTGTAAGAACTGAACCACATAAATGTATATTAGAACAAAGTGGGATAGCAAAATCAACAATATCTTCTCGAAGTGCTTTAGATTTTTTAGCACATTCTAAAGCAACAGGTAAAGTTGCAGCGCTTGACATAGTACCAACAGCAGTAAGATATGCAGGTCCATAGTATTTGACAACTTCCCATGGATTTTCTTTTGATATAAACCCTCCTATTATGTATAAGACAGAAAGCCAAATAAAGTGACCTATTAAGACAATGACTATTACCTTAAAAAATATTGGTAGCTGAGTCTTAAGACCACCTTCATATGATAAAGCAGCAAAATTTGTTGCAATGAAAAATGGAAGTATTGGAATAATTATTTTGTTTACAATACTTAGTACTATATTTTGAAATTGATCTAATAGTTTTTCAACTAAATCAGCTTTTGTCCAACCCGTTGCAAGACCTACAAGTAGAGCTAATGCAAGTGCACTCATAACACTCATAACGGGTGGTATGTCTAGCTTAAATAGTAATTCTGGAAGTTCTTTTAAACCAGAAGTATTTGAAGCTATTGAAAGCTTAGGAATTAAATTATATCCAGCTACCATAGATAATAATGCAGCAAATACTGATGAAAGGTAAGCTATAACTATAGTATATATTACTAGCTTACCAGCATTCTCCCTAAGTTTTGCTATAGACGGAGTAATAAATCCTAAAATAATTAATGGTACTGAGAAAAATATAATTTGTCCTAGTACATACTTGATGGTAACAACTACTCCGATTACTGAAATAGAAGCAACATTTCCGATTATAATACCGATAATAACTCCTAAAAGTAGTTTGAAAATTAGATTGTTGAAAAGTTTTTTCAAAAAAAGTCCCCCTTTTTATAAATGTATTTATAAGCATAAAAAAACTTCTGCCTCTAAAATACAGAGGCAGAAGTAATAGCTTCCACGGTTCCACTCTGTTTATATGCAAAGTATTAATTGCATAAAACTCTAAAATTTAGGTACTAACATACCCTAACGCTGTAACGGGCGTACACGCTTTAATCTACTCTTTAAAAATTTCGAAAAAAGAGCTCATAGACGCACTCAATTGATAGACCATCTTAAAGTCTCTTTCAGCCTAAGGAGACTATTCTCTGTGTAAGTTAGATATATCATACTTTTCTACTCATAGCTTTTAATGTGATTATTTAAATAATATTAAAATAAATTTGAATTTATAACCAAATTATACAAGAAAAATTTTACAAAATCAATGATATAAGTTAATATATTTTAAAAAGATTAAATGGAAATAATTGAATATATTTTAATTTTAAGTATTCAAATATATTATTTGGACACCATTATTAGATGGTATAACTTAAATAACGATGGGGGAGAAATTTATGAAAAACTTATATAGAATAAAAAAATCACCAATAACTATTTATACGATGATATTTATTATAATTTTTTCTTTATATTATATTGTATTCGTACAAGACGGTAAAACATTAATATGGAGTGGGGATGGTATTAATCAACATTTTTCTATTTTATATGATTTTAATGAAATGATTAGAAACTTTATTAAAGATCCTTCAGCTGGATTTCCAGAATGGTCATGGAATATAGCTTATGGAAGTGATGTTATAGGAGCATACTCTTATTATGTTATAGGGGATCTCTTTTCATATTTATCATTATTATTTCCACTTAATAAATTAGAGCTTGCATATAATTTACTAATAGTACTTAGATTATATTGCACTGGATTAGCTTTTATTTATTACAGCAAAAGAATGAGATTTTCAAATTATGGGAGTATTTTAGGAAGTATTTCATATGCTTTTTCAGGATTTATATTAATGTCAGCAATTAGACATCCATATTTTATAAATCCATTAATAATTTTGCCTATTATTTTTATCTGTATAGAGAATATATTAGAAAATAAGAAAAAATACTTATTTTCAATCATTGTTGCCGTATCAATGATTTCTAATTTTTATTTTTCATATATGATTGCAATTATAAGTATAATATATGCTTTTTTAAGATACATTGAGATAGGAAAGATACGAGGTGTAAAATTTAGAAAGTATTTTGGAAGCTTATTTATCTATTTTTCTATAGGGATTTTAATATCTTGTATTATTTTACTTCCAACACTATATTCAATAGTTACATCATCTAGAATTTCATCTGATAATTCACAGGGAACAATATTACTTTATCCAATTGGATATTATATTAATTTATTATACTCATCTATATCAAGTGGAAGTTATGCATTTTGGACAGTTCTTACACTACCAATATTGACCTTTATTTTACTTCCTGTATTTATTAAGATGAGAAAAAGATATAAAACATATTTTTATATGACTATTATTTTTTCTATAATGATTTTAATACCCTTTTTTGGATCAATGATGAATGGATTTTCATCTATATCAAATAGATGGACATTTGTATTTACATTTCTTTCAAGTGTAATAATAGCAGTAGGTTTTGATAACCTAAAGGAAATAAGTAAGAAGGGGATGCTTATTAGTATATTTATACTTTTATCTTTTGTAGGACTTGGAGTTTTAAATATATTATTTAAAAAGGTTAGTAATAATGTATTTCCTAGTATTTTTTTAGGTATTATAACAGTCATATTTATTTTTTATTATATGAAGGCATTAAAAAATAATATATCAAAAAGCAATAGAACTACGTTTATAATTTTATTAACATTACTTTCCTTAAATATAGTATTTAATAATTATTATAGATACAGTCCTTCAGGAAATAATTATATTAAAGAGTTTTTAAGTAGAGATAAGGCTTTCTCGTATTATGGAGATTCTTTTGATGGGGCAGAAAATTATATTAAAGAGAAGGATAAGACTTTTTATAGAATAGGAAAAGTTGATAATATATCTCGTGATAAAACTAGAAATAATTCATTTGTATTAAATTATAATGGAATAGATTCATTTTTATCAATAAATAATGGATATTTAGCTGAGTTTTCTAGATCATTAAATAACAGAGCTTTTACGCCAAATAGTCCAATAATTAATTTTGATAACAGACCTATTGTTAGCAATATAATGGGTGTTAAATACTATGTAAGTAGAAAAGATAAAGATCCAAGATTTGATCCATCAATAAAGAAAATTTATGATAAAGGAAAGTTTTCAATATATGAAAAAGAGGATGTATTACCTTTTGGATATGTCTATTCAAATATATTAGATAAAGATGTTTTTGAAGATTTAAATGGTTTGGAAAAAGAAGAATCATTAGTAAACACTGCAAGTGTTGATTCAAAATATTTAAAAAGTAATATAGATGATGTAGCAACTTCAAATTTAGAAAGTATATCTTTTGATACTGGAAATAGTACAGCAAAAATTATAGATAAAAAAATTATAATTACAGAACCTAATCAAAAAGTTATTTTAAATATCAATCCTAATGAAACTAAGGCAGGGAATTTATTTGTTAACATAAAAAATCTACAATATACAAAGCTTCCAAAAGGACTAAAAACACAAAAAGAAGTAGATAAATTTAATAATGGGAACTTTAATGATAAAATAAAGTTTATTATAAAAGGATTTTGTGAAATAAATAAAGGAGATAGCTTTCGTATAAATGCCTCATATAGGAATATGAATAAAAATTTTAATAAGCCTGACATGTTAGATGCTTCAGGATACTTTGAAATGGACGACTTAATTTATAATTTAGTATATTATAAAGATATTAAAAGTGGAGATTCTATTGTTTTAACATTTAATAAAGCGGGAGAATACAGTTATGAATCATTAGATGTGATTAATTTGCCGATTGAAAAATATAATAATCAATTTGAAAAACTTAGAGAAAATGATTTTAAAATATCAAGTATCAATGATGATAAAATAACTGGCAGAATAAATTCAGCTATAGATGGAGTACTCACTTTCCAAATGCCATATTCTAAAGGATGGAAAGTAAAAATAGATGGAGAGAAAGTGGAAGCATTTCCTGTAAATGAGGCTTTTCTAGGTGTGAATTTAAAGTCTGGTAGTCATTATGTGGAATTAGTATACAAGACTCCATTTTTAAGATTAGGTATGATATTTAGTGTTATAGGAATAGCTCTGCTAATATCTATAATTATTGTGAAAAAGAAATCTTCAAAGAAAAAAGTTATATAACTAATTAGAAAATATAGTGAATATATAAAGCTATTTAATATTAAGAAAGTCCCTTATAGTTAGTATAAGGGAGTTTTTTTAGATATAAGCTAATCTATATATAAGAAATCTTTCTCTATTATCATTATCAAAATTTTCAAGTCTAACTTCTTTAATTAGCATAAAGAATGTATAGTTCTCTAAGAAGAATATATAATCATCAGAGGGATAATAAAGTATAAGTTCAACTATTCTTTTATTTTCTTCAACAGAAACTAAAATATTTTCTAATACTTTCATAAAGATTTGAACTGAAAAAGGATTAAAGAAATAAAATTTATTATCATTAGGCTTTATTTTATACTCTTCTGCAAGACAACAATAAAAGTTTATATCTTCTAAGTTCTTTTTATGTTTACTTAAATAATTAGTTCTGTTATGTAGAGATTCTTCATAGAAGTAATGATTCATTTCTATGCCAGTAACATTTAAATCAAAGAAATAATTTATATAAAAATTAAGGCGTCCTTTTCCACATCCAAAATCTATTATGGAATCTTTATCAGTAATCTTATATTCTTTAAAAAGTTTATCTAAAGCTGAGTATTCAGTTGGTTCATACCTATTGTAATGAATTGAAGTTTCATCTAAATCTTGCTTCCCGCTTGTTTTTATATTAAGGAGAGTTTCATAGTCTTGTTCATTCATAAAGCTACCTCTTTAGTTTATTTAATTATTTTCTAATAAGAAAATCATAATAGCAATTAATTTATAAGTCAAATTATAGGTAAAATATAGTAAAAATATAAAAAAATAATTATAATGGAATTTATATGAGAGAAAAGTGTTTTTATATCGTTATATAAAGTGTAGAAGTTTTTACAATAAGCTGTAGAGTATGGGAGAAAATATAATTATGAAAATAAACGAGGGGAATTATATAAAGGAATTAAAGAGGGGAAAAGAGGATGCTTTAAATTATGTTGTCGATATATATTTACCATTAGTTAAAGGAATAACTTATAAAATATTAAATCAATTTGGTGATAATGGATTAGTGGAAGAATGTATAAATGATATATTCGTATCTATATGGAAGAATGCTAAGAAATTTGATGGAGATAAAAATAGTTTTAAAAGTTGGATTGCTAAGATAAGTAAATATAAAGCTATTGATTATTATAGAAAGAGAATAAAGCAAGTTGAGTTAAGCAAGAGTGATGTAGATCTAGGTAATAAATATTATATAGAAGATAGAATTGAATCTTTAGAAAGCAAAGAAGAATTGATAAAACTCATAAATACTTTAGAAAAGATAGATAAAGATATATTCTTGATGAAATTTTTCCAAGGAATGACCTCAAAGAAAATTGGAGAGATAAAGGGCTTATCTGAGACTGCGATTAATAACAGGATATATAGATGTAGGAAGAAATTAAAAGATAAGATAGAATGTATTAAATTAGAGGAGGCATTAAGATGAAAGATATTTATGAGTTATTAAATGATTTAGAAATAGATGAAAATGAAATTTTTGAATTAGAGAGTAATGATATAGAGAAGAAAAAAATTAAAGATAGGTTAAATAAATCTATAAAGAGAAAGTTTGCATATAAGAGATATGTTATAGTAGCACTAATTACAATGATTATCGGAATAAGTTCTCTTTTTGTAGTTAAACCTGCTTTTGCATATGATATACCTATAATAGGGGATGTGCTTAGAGAGCATATTAATAAAAATACAAATTATTTAGATTATTTTAATGTTATAGGAAAGACTAAATCAGCTGGTGGGATAGATATTACATTTGAACAGGCAGCATTAGACGATAATATGTTACTTTTAAGTTTTGTTGTAAAAAATAACAATAAAAAATTTGAAAAAGATAATCTTGACACATTTTCAGATCTATTACTTATTCCAACATCATTAAAAATAAATGGAAAAAATAGTGGTGCTGCAAGTAGAGGAAATTGGGAATTCATTGATGATAACACAATAAGGATTATAAAAGAACTTGAATGGGGAGATAAAGGAATTCCAAATAAGAGTAATATAAAAATAGAAATAGATGATGTACTAGGAGAAGAAGCAGACTTTGGTGTAGAATTTTTTATAGATAAAACAGATATATCAAATAAAACTGTAAAAAAAGAAATATCTAAAAGAATTGATGTTGGAGGAGAAGAATTTAATATAGATAAAGTAATAGCATCACCACTTACAGTTTCAGTAAGAGGAAGTACAAAAAAAAATCAAAGGACGTTGGTTGATTATATAGCTATAGATGATAAGGGAAAACCTTTAAATTGGAGAGGTGGAACAAGTTCAGGAAAGTTTTGGAGTAGAAATAAAATGTTTCATAGTACTCTATTTATAGGAAATAAAGATATGAAGAGTATAGAGTTTATACCTTTCTATAACATAAATAGAGACAGTAAAGATGAAGTTAAGTTAGAGAGCGGTAAGTTGGATTTAAATAGCAAAAATCCAATTGATATTAAGATAGATAAAAATTCAGGTATTAGAATAAATAAAACTATACTTGATAGTGAATATTTAATATTAGAATATGATGATATTTATAAGAATAATGCATATCACTATATACCAACACATAATTTATATATTAACGCTGATGGTAAAGAAATAAATGAATTAAGGGAAAGTATAGATGATAATAAGAAGGATACTGAATACATTGATTCATTATATAAAAAGTATGATATTTCCCAAAGTAATATAGGAATATTTAAGATTGGAAAAGCAAAAGAAATAGAAGTCGGAGTATATAAAAATAACAATATTAAAATATCAGAAGAAGATAGTTTTAAAGTAGATTTAACTAAATAAAAATTAAGTTAAAATATACTAGGAATAACATAGCTATAGATTGTACAAACTATTTTTGAGGTGATAGTTATGGGTGATAAAAAGAATAATAAAAAGAAGCATATAGATCATGACCCACAATCAGAAAGTTCAAAAGCAGTTTTTGGTGAACCAAAAGCTAAGGGTTACGAATTTATTCCTCGTACTTTTAAGTAAAAATAAATAGACTAATTAAATGCAATTAGGATTTAGGTTCTAATTGCATTTAATTTTATAAATTTAAAGTGTAAAAGTCTCTTAGTATCATAAGAGGCTTTAATTTTTATACTATTTGATGGTATATAAAGTAATATGAAAAATTGACCATATATATCTTTTATGATATGTTGAAAATGAATACATATAAGGGGGAGGGTACGTGGAAAATAAATTAAGCAGCAATGCAATAAAATCATGGATTATAGCACGAACTATATTCTTAGCAATATTAATAGCTATATATATAATAGTTACTTATATAGTTCCTAGATTAAATATTTCCTGGGTAAGTAATTTTGTTTCTAGCAATAACAAAATTATAAACATAATATTTTTAATTCTAATAGTTATATCAATTGTAAGTGCATTCATTGAACCATTTTTTGAGTACAAGCAATGGAGTTATAAAATTAATGAAGAAGAAATTGTTTTTCGAGAAGGAATATATTTCACTAAAAGTGTTACAATTCCAATCGTAAGAATACAACACATAGAATTAAAAGAAGGACCTATAAATAAAAACTTCAATCTTGCATCTGTAAGTATAGGAACAGCAGGCGGAAGATTTGAAATTCCTAATTTAGATAAAGATGAGGTTTTAAAGATAATAGAATTTTTAAGAGAAAAGATAAATGAGAATGTTAGAGAGGAGTTGTTTTCATAAAGGTGGAAGATAAAATAATTTCTCCTGATAATTTGGATAATGATAAGAAAATTAGAAATAATATAAGAAGCATAGTCTATAAATTTTTATCAAATATAATAAAGAATATAGTAGCTTTTATACCTATTATTATATTTGCAGGTAAATTAGCATTTATTTTGATTCCAGCGTTTATAATCTTAGAGTTAGTATATACATATCTAAATTGGCTTAATGAGTATATATTATTAAAAGAAGATGAAGTTCGGTATTGTTTTGGAATACTATCTAAAAAAATGATTATAATTCCTAGAAGTAATTTAAAATCAATGGATATTTCTAGAGGAATAGTAGATAAGTTATTAAGATATAATGCAGTAAAGATAGAAAGCCCATCAATGAATTCAGAATTTAAAGAGATAAAAATGTATCTAACAATAGATGATATAGATATTCTTAAAAAATTTGCATTCTTAGAAAAAAATATAAGTCTAGAAAAAGAAGAAATCACCAAAGTTAGATGTGATGAAATCCTTAATAAAGATATTGAAATAGAAGAAAAAAGTAATGAACTAAATATTTATAGAAAAATTATAGATAAGAAAACTCTATTTATGTATGGATTAACAAGCTTTAATATAGTAATAATTTTTATAGGATTAGCTAAAGGATATGATATCTTAGAAAACATTATAAGTAAAAGTAGAATAAGTAGCATTATTTCAAGCGTTGCACCAAAGTATTCGAATGAATTAAATATATTTTATGCTATATTTGCAATAATAGCATTGATCATTATTTTGAAAGCAATTGCAATATCATATAATATGATAAAATATTATAATTTTACTATCTCAAAGGAAAATAAAAATATAAAAATAAGTTATGGCTTAATAAGTAATAAGGAATTTTCATTTAATGAAAGTAGCGTTAAAATAATAAAACTGAAAGCAAATGTTTTAAGGCAATTGCTAAATTTATATGAGATGCAAGTTGTAATAAAAGGTTATAGCGGGAATGATGATGAGAAGATAATTCTTTGCCCATTAGGAAAAGAAGAGGATCATATTAGAATATTAAAAGATATACTTCCTGATTGGAATATTGGATTAGAAAAAGGAGAAGGGATGAAGAGGGGAAAATTTATAATAGTATTAAAGCCTATTATAAATATATTTATTATTTCAATAATAGCTTATATTATTTTAAGAAATAATTATGTTTTTATAATAAATTTATTTATTATATTTACAATTCCATCTTCAATACTTAAAGGGAAAAATATGAATTTAAGAATCAAAAATGATAAAATTAGGGCAGCCAATGGAGGCTTTTTTAAGAAGATAAATATATTAAATAAAAGAGATATACAAGCAGTTGAATTTAAAACTACACCATTTCAAAAAAGGTATGGGTTAGGTAAGATAAAAATTCACTATTATAGTGAGATTGGTGAAGAGATAAATCTTATTTTTATGGAAAATTACTTGGTAGATAAATTGATAAAAACAAAATAGTTTACATTATAAAATTTAAGGTATTACAGTATTGTAAAGAGTAAGAATTAGAAATTTAATATTTCTAATTCTTTTTTTTTGTCATAGATTAGGTATTTCATTGAATATATTTTAATTAAAGGGAGGGAGTGTAATATGAATTTTAAAGAATTTATTCAAAGCGATAGAGAGAGTAGAGAAAAGGAAAAGTTTAACGGTAGCTTCTTAGATTATTTAGAAATAGTCAAAGAAAATCCTAGTATTGCAAAGCTATCTCATAAGAGACTTTATGATACTATCATAAAAGATGGTGTTGAAGTATTAAAAGGAGAAGATAATTATAGGGTAAAAAGGATATATGGAAATGACATTATAAGAGAATATGGATTCTTTAAAGATAATTTCTTTGGTATTGATAAAGTATTAATGAAATTGGTGAATTATTTCCATTCAGCTGCAATGCAAGGTGAGGAAGCTAGACAAGTACTTTATCTGGTTGGTCCTGTTGGTGCTGGTAAGTCATCACTTGTTGAATCATTAAAGAAAGCTTTAGAAAGCTGTGAGCCAATTTATAGTATTAAAGGATGCCCAATGCATGAAGAACCACTTCATTTAATTCCTAAGCATTTAAGACCAGAGTTTGAAGAACTTTTAGGTGTTAAGATAGAAGGTGATCTTTGTCCTGTATGTAAGTATAGATTATTACACGAATATGGTGGAAGATATGAAGAGATTCCTATAGAGAAAAAAGGTTTCTCTATTAGATCAAGAAAAGGAATTGGAGTTGTGCCACCAGTTGATCCAAATAATCAAGATACATCTATTCTTACTGGATCAATTGATATTTCAAAAATGGATATGTATCCAGAAGATGATCCAAGAATATTCTCATTAAATGGAGCATTTAATGTTGGTAATAGAGGAATGGTTGAATTTATAGAAGTATTCAAAAATGATGTTGAATATCTTCATACAATTATTACAGCAACACAAGAAAAATCAGTTCCATCACCAGGTAAGGGTTCAATGATTTATTTTGATGGAGTAATTGTTGCCCACTCAAATGAAGCAGAATGGAATAAGTTTAAGGCAGATCATACTAATGAAGCTATACTAGATAGAATTGTTAAAATAGAAGTGCCATATTGTTTAGAGCTTGATGAAGAAGTGAAAATTTATCAAAAAATATTAAAGAAGAGTAGTTTTAATGCCCATATTGCACCGCATACAATTGATATAGCTGCAATGTTTGCTATTTTATCAAGACTTACAGCATCAAACAAAGTAGATCCAATTACTAAGCTTAAGATATATAATGGAGAAGAAATTGTTGAAAAAGGTTCAACTAAGAGAATTGATATAAGTGAGCTTAGAGAAGAAGCCGGTTCATATGAAGGTATGAAGGGTATTTCAACAAGATTCATAATAAAAGCTATTGATAATGCTCTTTCAAATTCAGAGCATAATTGTATAAATCCACTTAGTATTATGGAAAGCATAATAAAATCTGTTAAGGAAATGGATATTGGTTCAGATGATAAGAAGAGATATCTAGGATTTATTCAAGATACAATAAGAAAAGAGTATAACAAGATTTTAGAAAAAGAAATTACTAAAGCCTTTATACATTCATTTAGAGAGCAAGCTGAAAGTTTATTCAATAACTACATTGATAATGCAGAAGCTTTTGTAAATAAGAGCAAAATAAAAGATACTTCAACTGGAGAAGAATTAAATCCAGATGAAGAATTTATGAGAAGTATAGAAGAACAAATAGGAGTTTCAGAATCATCAGCTAAAGGATTTAGAGCAGATGTTACATCTTATATGTTCTACTTAGTTAGAAATGGTGGAACAATGGATTACACATCTTATGAGCCTATAAAAGAAGCAATTGAAAAGAAACTTATTGCATCAGTTAAGGATCTTTCAAGAATAGTTACAAAATCAAGAGTTAGAGATAAAGAGCAAACTGAAAAATATAATGCTATGGTAGAAGAAATGCAAAGAAATGGTTATTGTCTACATTGCTGTGATGTAATATTAAAGTATGCTGCTAATAATCTTTGGAAGGATTAATTAAAAGCTTATGGCAATCTTTAGAGATAATACAATAAATCCAGTAGATCATGATAGATCTATTGAAGATAGAAGAAGGCATAGGCAATTAGTAGAAAAATCCATTAAAGAGAATTTAGGAGATATTTTATCAGAAGAGAGCATTATTGGAGAAGGTAAAAATAAAAAGTTTAAAATTCCTATAAGAGGGATTAAAGAATATCAGTTTGTTTATGGAAGGAATTCCAAAGGGGTTGCAACAGGGACTGGAGAAGAGAAACGTGGGGATAAGATAGGTTCTGGAAGGCCAGGACAAGGAAAAGGTAATAAGGGAGCAGGTAATTCAGAAGGTGATGATATCTATGATACAGAAATAACATTAGATGAATTACTTGATTATATTGCAGAGGATTTAGATCTTCCAAATTTAGATAGAAAAAAATATTCTGAGATAATATCAGAAAGTGCAGGTAGAAGAAGTGGATATCAAAGATATGGTATAAGGCCAAGACTTGCAAAAAAGAAAACTGTTATGTCTAAAATTGCAAGAAAGCAAGGTAAGAAGCGTGCATTACTTGAAGCTGGAGCAGGAAAAGAAGACATTAAAATTGAAAGATTCCCATTTAGAGAAGATGATTTAAGATTTTATAGAGTTAAGCAAAAGCCAAAGAGAGAAAGTAATGCTGTAATGATATTTATAATGGATGTATCAGGTTCAATGGATAGTACAAAGAAATACCTTGCAAGGTCCTTCTTCTTTGTATTATCAAGATTCTTAAGAAGAAAATATAATAATTTAGCCTTTGAATTTATATCTCATACAACAGTTGCAAAGAGAGTTAGTGAATATGAATTTTTCCATAAAGCAGAATCAGGAGGAACTTATATATCAAGTGGTCTTAATGTTGCTTTAGATGTAATAAAAGAGCATTATCCAAAGGATATGTGGAATATTTATCCCGTATATGCAAGTGATGGTGATAACTGGACTGAGGATAATGAAAAGGCAATGCAAGCAGTTAAAGATTTATGCGGAATTAGTAATATGTTTGGGTATGCAGAGTTACTTCCATCAACATATTCAACAACAATGTACTATAGATTTAAGAAGGAAATAAAAGAAGATAACTTTATTCCTGTTATAGTTAAAGAAAAGAAAGATTTATGGGAAGCATTAAAGCTTATGCTTAGCAAGGAGATGAAGGAGGAGTAGATTGTTTTGGAATACAATTTAAAAGATTTAGAAATCTGGAATGAAAGAATAGAAGAAAAAGCCAAAGCTCTAGGATTAAACTACTATCCTCAAGAATTCGAGGTGATAGGCTTTAATGAAATGATAGGATATGAGGCCTATGTTGGAATGCCATCAAAATATCCTCATTGGAGTTATGGAAAATCTTATGAAAAAAATAAAACTCTATATTCGTTAAATTTAACAGGTCTACCTTATGAGATGGTAATAAATTGTAACCCTTGTTTAGCTTATTTAATGAAGGATAATACTTTATTACTTCAGATATTAACAATGGCTCATGTTTATGGTCATAATGATTTCTTTAAAAATAATAGATTATTTAAAGGAGGAACAAATGCAGATAGAGCTCTTGAAATGTTTAAATTAGACTCAGAAATAATAAGAGGATATATAAACAATCCTACCATAGGGTATGAGAAGGTTGAAAAGATTTTAGATGCAGCCCATGCTATAAGATATAGTATAGGTAGAAGTATTGGAGTAAAAGAGTTAAATGATGAAGAAATAAGAGAAAGAAGAATAGAAGATTATAAAAATAAAATAGTAAATAGAGATTTTTTAGATAGAGATGAAGAGATAGAACCACCAGAAGTAGATAAGATACCATTAGAACCTAGAGATGATGTAGTTGGATTTATAATAAAGTATGGGAAGTTAGAAGAGTGGGAAAAGAATATACTAAGAATAGTTAAGAGAGAGACAGAGTATTTCATTCCTCAAATAGAAACAAAGACTATGAATGAAGGATGGGCATGTTTCTGTCATTATAACATTTTAAAAAGTCTTGGATTATCAGAAGATCTTTATCTTGAATTCTTAAAGAGGCATAATGATGTAGTATCGCCTATACCTGGAGGACTTAATCCATATTATATTGGATTTAAAATATTTATGGATTTAGATAAAAGGTATGGTAGAGAAAAGATATTTGAAGTTAGGGCATTAGAAAGAGATGCTTCTTTTATAAGAAGATATTTAACCAAAGAACTTTGTGAGGAACTTAATTTATTCCAATATGGAAAGAGAAGTTTTGATTTTGTGGTAGAAGAAGTATCTGATGATAGGGGCTGGGAAAGTATTAGAGATAATTTATCATTCTCATCAGGAATTGGGGGAATACCTCATATAAGAGTTATAGATTTAAATAAGAAAGATTATACTTTAACTTTAGAACATGTATATGATGGAAGAGAATTAGAATTATCTTATGCAAAAGAAACATTAAGGTATTTAGGAAAGCTTTGGGGATATAAAGTTAGATTAAATACAACAGATAGAAATGGAGAAAGCTTTACTTTATTATGTGATAATGGAAAAGTTGCCATCTCTGAAGGTAACAAAATACGCTAGATAAGAATAAATTAAAAATATAACAAGTATTACTTAGGAGTATAAAGTGAAATTAGAGGGAAGCAAAACAGAAAAAAATCTTTACAAAACTTTTTCAGGCGAATCCAGAGCAAGAGGTAAATATAATCTTTATGCAGAAAAAGCAAGGGAAGAAGGATACAGGTGGGTTGGAGAAATATTTGATGAAACAGCAGCAAATGAATATGCCCATTCAAGAGAGGCTTTTAAAAGATATCTTGGTAAAGTAAACAGTACTGAGGATAACTTAGTAAATTCCGCTTACTTTGAAAATGAAGAAAGTAAAAGTATTTATAAAGAATTCGAAAAGGTTGCTATGGAGGAAGGTTTTGAAGAAATAGCACAATTCTATAAAGAATTACAAGAGGTTGAGGAATCTCATAAAAAGAGATTTTTAACTCTTTGTGAAAAAATAAGGACTGATACCATGTTTAAATCAAATACGGAAACCTACTGGCAATGTATGAATTGTGGGTATATTCATGAGGGTATGGAGGCTCCTGCAATATGTCCACTATGTAAGTATGAAAGATCTTACTTTAAACCATACTGTAAAGTTAAGTAGACTAGGAGGAAAACATGTATGTATTATAGATATCCGGAAGGAGACTTCTTTTTTGAGGTCAATGTAAGAGAAGATTTAGAATTTGATGAATTTATAGAATTAGACATGTGTTATAGAAATAAAAAAGAAAAATGCAAAGATGGATGTAAGAGCAATAAAAGCTGTAGCTGTGAAAAGATTATGCATTCTAATAAAGAATATCCTATAGATTTTGCAAAATGGATAAAGACAGATGATGAGTATTCGGAAGAAATGACTTGTAAATGAAAAGATAACTGGTACTTTTGATAGTGCCAGTTGTTTTTTGTAATAAAAGAATATAGGAATTAATATTATTAAATATAATAATTTATTTTAGAAGGTATTATTATGAATGAAAAAGTAATGACGTCTCATTATGATGATTTAGTAAAGCTTACTAATTTGCTTAGTTCATATGTAAATTCATATAGACTTCTTGTTGCAGGTGCATCAGAACTTAACACTATATATGGTAGAAAATCTAGGGAAGTACAAAAAGCTATAGATAGGGCTGATGATATTGGTGGAGAAATAGATGAATTAATTAAGGTGATAGACTTATATCAAGATAGTTATCTAAATTATAGTAAGCTTAAAAATGAAATAGTATCAATAAACTATAAAAACGGAAAGATTAAAGAGGAAATTAAAGGTGTAATACAAACAGAGATAGATAAAGAACTTAAGTTTTTTAATCAACCACTACCTAATCAATCATCACCTATAAGAGATGAGGATGATTAAAAAAATATCCCAGACTAGACTTAGCCTGGGATATGAAATACATTATAATTTCTTTAATTTTAAATTGCTTACCATTAGGTAAGATCCTAGAATCATTAATATTACTGGTATTATTACATTTACATTTTCAACTTTAATATAAAATACTATAATTGCAAAGAATGCTATAAAGCAACCGGCGATTGTGATTGGTATTCCTCTGAATATACCATCAAATTCAGTAGCATTATATCTTGCTAATCTATATGCACCACAAATTGGGAACACTAGAAGTATTATGTAACCTAAAATTCCAAATGGACCAAAGTCCTTTAAATTGAATAATGCAAAGATTAGTAGTGAAGGCGCAACTCCAAATGACACAAGGTCAGCTAAGGAATCTAATTCCTTTCCAAGATCACTTGATACTTGTAAATATCTAGCGATTCTTCCATCATATCTGTCTACAAATCCAGCAAATAATATTAATAAAGCAGCTTGAACATACTTACCCTGTTCGTCAAATGTTGATAAAATTGATAATACCCCACATGATAAATTAATAAAGGTAAATATATTAGGAATACAACTTTTTCTCATATAACCACTCCTAAAAATCATAAATAACTTACAGTAAGTAATTATAGCATACAAATTAGGATAATATAAAGGCTTAAATAAGATTTAAGAAAAAATTTAGGTACTATTAAGGAATAAACTATATAGTATTTAGTGTTATATTAAGCAGTAGACAACATATGAAACCAAATGTATAATATAAGTTAGTTCTATCATAAGGAGGAATAATAATGCGAAAGGTACGCTTCATTTATAATCCGTATTCGGGGGAGAATTCAATATTAAGTGAGCTAGATAATGTTATAAAAATTCATCAAAACTATGGATATCAAATAGTTCCATATAGAATAGAACGTGGTAGAGATATAATTGAAGCTTTAGATTATATTGATAAAAGTTATGCATATATACTTATAGCTGGAGGCGATGGTACTGTAGATTCAGTTTTAAACGCTATGATGAAAAAGGGAGTAAAGCTTCCAATAGCAATATTACCAGTCGGAACAGCAAATGACTTTGGAAAATTTATAGAAATGCCTCATAACATAACTGAAGCTTGCAAAAGAATAGTTAAATCAAAACCACAACCAGTAGACATAGGTAAAATAAATGATAAATATTTTATAAATGTTGCAAGTACGGGACTTTTTACAGATATATCACAAAAAACAGATGTACATCTTAAAAATGCTATTGGAAAACTAGCTTATTATATTAAAGGATTAGAGGAATTACCTAATTTTAGAAAACTTGATGTTAAGATAAGATCAAAAGAATATAATTATGATGGGCAAATGTATCTATTATTATTATTTAACGGAAAAACAGCAGGGAATTTAAATTTAGCAACAAGAGCAGATATACAAGATGGAATGCTTGATTTAATATTATTTAAAGCAGTTCAAGTAATTGAACTTTTACCGCTTTTCTTAAAAGTTTTAAGAGGGGACCATTTAGATTCAGAAAAAGTTGTTTACTTTAAGACAAATGATGTTTTAATTGAATGTGATGAAGATATAGTCACAGATATAGATGGAGAAAAAGGACCTGAGTTTCCACTTAGAGTTCAGTGTATAAAAGGTGGAATAGAAGTTTTAGGGTTAAAGGAATAAAGAAGAGTTTAATTTAATAAGTATAAATAACAGAAATATGGTTTTAGGAGTGAGTTTTTATGAACTTTATATACTATATGAGTTTGTTATTTATACTTTTTTTTATACTATTTTTAATAGATAAGGATAGAAGTAAGGCTCCGAAGAAAATAAGAATTTTTCTTGGAGTATCTCTTGCAGTACTTTTTATTAGGAACATGTCATTGCTATTAATGTGTGTAATAAAAAACGTAGAGATAATTTATTTACTTAAAAATTTAATATATTTAGATTACTTAATAATACCTATAATTATTTTAACTTTATATTATATTAATTTTAGATTTGATAATATAAATTTTAATATAAATTATATTGCAAGTGCAGCTTTATGTTTAGTATATGTAGTGTTTATATGCAATATAGATGGAAGTATAACACTTAGTGCTTCTTTTGGATATTTTATAATACTAAGTTATGGTAATATAATAAAAGGCGTAGTGCTTGCTATAATTGGAGTACTTCTTTTAGTTGGAGCGTTATTAATAGATAAGCCAAACAGTAATAAGAGAGGAATATTTATAATAATAGGAGTTTTAATATCTATGGTTATTGAACATGTATCAATTATATTAGGAATATGGGTATTCCCATATTGTATAATAAGTGAAATGTTATTACTTTTAGCAGTAAATAATTCTCTAAATAGTTTTAAGTAAAAGAAAATAATAAAAAACTCTCATAAAATTTGTGGGAGTTTTTATTATTAATTTGTAAGAGTTTTATTAAAATCATTAATTTGCAAGATAAATGTCAGATTACTTATGAAAAAATGTTGCCTTTTGAGAGGAATATAATATAATGGAATTATAAAGATTTTTTATTATATAAAACTAATGGTGGTTTTGTTGTATACAAAGCCTTTTTTATTGTATAGGAAATTACAAATTTTAGAAATAGGGATGGTGTTTATAAATGGAGGGTGGACCTCAGTTAGGTGAGAAACCAAAACTCAATAACATGTCTTAGAGTAAACCTCTATTTAATTATTAATAATTGATTTTTTATAACTGTCAATAATTATTAGGATTCATTTAAGGTTCTCTAAGGCAATTAGGAGGAGCATAGTATGAAGCAGTTGACAGTTTTTTTATACACAAATATATTAGGAAATAAGATATATGATGAATTTGATGATAACCTTGGTACATTAAAAGATGTTTATGTGACTACAGAAGAGGGGTATCCAAGAGTTATTGGTTATAAAGTTAGAAGAGATGGCTCTATATATCATTATGAATTTAGAGATATAAATTTTTATGATGATGACGGAAAAGTAGTCATTAAGACAAGAGGAAGCAAAGAAATTCTTCCAAGGACGTATAGTTACCTGTTATCTAGGCATCTTTTAGATAAAAAGATAGTTGATATAAATGGTAAACAAGTTGTTAGAGTTGATGATTTAAGAATTGCAAAAATTGCAGGAGAGTATAGAGTAGTTGCAGTAGAGACTGGTCCTCTTGCAAAATATAGAAGAATGGGAATCGGATGGGCTGTTAAGTTTATTTATAAAATAATAGGTAAAAGCTATGATGATACAGTTTTAATGTGGGATGATGTTGAATCATTAGAAATGAGAAATAATAATTTAAAGCTACAAGTTCCATATCAAAAGTTATCTAAGCTTCACCCAGCAGATCTTGCAGATATTTTAGAAGAGCTTGATAGTAAATCAAGAAAACAAGTATTTGAATCATTAGATGAAGATTTAGCAGCAGATACTTTAGAAGAATTAGATCAAGAATATAAGGGTACTATTATTAAAGAGTTATCAGAAAGTAAGGCAGCAGAACTTTTGGAAAATATGCCAAGCGATGAGATTGCTGACCTTTTAGATGAACTTGATGAAGAAGAAAGAGAAAAGATACTAGTAAATCTTGAAAAAGAAGATGCTGACGAAGTAAAAGAGCTTCTAGAATATGAAGATGAAACAGTTGGTAGTATAATGGCGAAGGACTTTATTTCTCTTAATCTAGATATTACTGTTAAAGAGACAGTTGATATATTAAAAGAGATGGAACCTGATGAAGAAGTTATGTACTATATTTATATAACTGATAATGAGGATAGAATTCAAGGTATGATATCTTTAAGAGACTTAATATTAAGTCCTGGGGAAAATAAATTAAGAGATATAATGGATACTAATTTCAATGTTTTAAAGCATGAAGATGATGTTGATGAAGCAATAGAACTTGCAAATAAATATGATCTTTTATCAGTTCCAGTAGTTGATGAGGATGAGAAGCTAGTTGGTATTGTTATAATTCATGATATTATAGATGAGTATTTATACCCATTATGGAAGAAGAAAAATAGAAAATTAAAAGAAAAATAGGAATAATTTATTTATATATACAAGTGATTGGGAGCAGATTCTCAATCACTTTTTTATATGTTTGCAATATAATAGAGAATGTGTTTATATGAAAATATAATTTTACAGAATTATTTAAATACTTTATAATAATTAAAAAAAGTGTTGACAATAATAGAAGAAAGCATATAATAATAAATATAAACCATACAATATTACTCTGAATTAAAAACTATGAAAAAGGAAAGTAGTATAGAGGAAGATTACAGAGAGAAAAGATAGCTGAGAACTTTTCATCTAGAATTTATATGAAGTGCCCTTTGGAGTTGAAGTCCCAAAATTATAGTAAGACTATCCGGGCTCACCCGTTACAGTGATAAAGTATATTTTTGTACTTGATTTTAAGAGGGATTAATTTATTAAAATTAATTCAATTAGAGTGGAACCGCGAATATTACTTCGTCTCTATAGTTTTAGAGAAGGAGTTTTTTTTATACCCAAAAAAGGTATAACAATTGATAATTAACAAAATATAAAATAGTTAATAGTTTAAAACTCTTGATAGTTTGTAAATTATCAATTGATATTAGTAATAAATTTATTTCAGAGAGAAAATAGAATTCAAATGGTAAAACGGAGGTATTAATATGATTTACAAAAGTAGCTTAGAAATGATTGGGAACACACCAATACTTAAGATGAAAAACTTAGATGGAAATAGTGCAGAGGTATATGTTAAACTTGAAAAGTTTAATGTTGGTGGTAGTGTAAAAGATAGAGCAGCACTTGGAATGATTGAAAAAGCTGAAAGTTTAGGATTATTAAAAGAAGGTTCTGTTATAGTTGAGCCAACAAGTGGTAATACAGGTATTGCACTTGCTATGATTGGAAGACTAAAAGGATATAAAGTAATAATAGTTATGCCAGATACTATGAGTAAAGAAAGAAGAGCTTTAATACAAGCATATGGAGCGGAACTTATATTAACTGAAGGTACTAAGGGAATGAAAGGTGCAATTGAAAAAGCAACAGAACTTTCAAAAGAAGATGGGTATTTTATGCCACAACAATTTGAAAATGTAGCAAACCCAGAAAAGCATTATGAAACTACAGCTGAAGAAATAGCAAAAGATATTCCAGATTTAGATATATTTGTTGCAAGTGTTGGAACAGGTGGAACAGTTACAGGTATATCTAAAAAGTTAAAGGAAAAAATAAAAGGTCTTAAAACAGTTGCAGTAGAACCTTCAAATTCACAAGTGTTAAGTGGAGGAAAACCTGGACCTCATAAAATACAGGGTATTGGAGCAGGATTTGTTCCATCAATATACAAATCAGAATATGTTGATGAAATAAAGGCTGTAACTGATGAAGAAGCTTTTAAAGCTGCAAAAGATTTTGCAACAAATGAAGGAGTATTAGTTGGTATTTCAGCTGGAAGTGCAATATTTGTAGCAATGCAAATTGCAAAGGAAATTGGAGCTGGTAAAAAGGTTCTTGCAATTGCACCAGATGGTGGAGAAAAATATATTTCAATGGGATTATATGAATAAAAGAATAGACTATAAAGACTTTAGAAGCCAATATAAAAAGTAACGTCTTAAATTTAAAGGAGGAAACTCTGTGTTTAAAAGTTTAAAATATGATTTAAATAGAATACTAAAAGAAGATCCAGCAGCTAGAAGCAAAATAGAAGTATTTTTCTTATATCCATGTATTCATGCTCTAATAGTATATAGGTTAGCTCATAAACTATATGCACATAAATGGTTTTTCTTAGCAAGATTAATATCTCAAGTAAATAGATTTTTTACAGGAATAGAGATACATCCAGGAGCAAAGATTGGAAGAGGGCTGTTTATTGACCATGGCATGGGGGTCGTTATTGGAGAAACTGCTGAAGTTGGAAATGATGTTACAATATATCATGGTGTAACTTTAGGTGGAACTGGAAAAGATAAAGGAAAGAGACATCCGACTATTGGAAATAATGTTATAATAGGAGCAGGAGCTAAGGTTTTAGGTCCAATTACAATTGAAGATAATGTAAAGATTGGAGCAAATTCTGTTGTATTAAAAGATGTTCTGATTAATTCAACAGCTGTAGGAATTCCTGCTAAAGTGCTAAAAAAAACAGAAGCAAGAATTATAGAGATAAGAGATATTAAGGGTGATTATATACAAATATATAATGATATGGTTATTTAATTAATTTAATTTGTATGAGAGAAATATTAGAAAGAGTGCGAAGATGGAACTTAGAAAAGAAATTTTAGAATTTTGTAAAAGCTTAAATTTAGATTTAGTTGGCTTTATAAAGTGCAGAGAGTTTGAAGAACTTAGAGATTTTTATAATAATAGAAAAGAACTTTTATTAGAAAATGAATTTGAAGAAAAAGATATAGATAAAAGAATAAAACCAAATATGTATATGAAAGAGGGAAAGACTATAATTTCTATAGCTTTCCCTTATGCTACGACTGAGAGTTTTTTTGATAATGGATTTTCAGTTTATACAAAAGGGATGGATTACCATAGAGTGGTTCACAATTATCTAGAAAAGATATGTAAATTTATTGAAGAACATGGGGGAGAGGCTAAAGCTTTTGTAGATAGTAATTCACTTCCAGAACGATATATTGCAAGTTTAGCTGGTATTGGATTTGTAGGAAAAAATAATATGATTATAACTAAAAAATATGGATCATATGTTTTTTTAGGTGAGATTATAACTGATTTAGAAATATATGAAGATGACAAAACCACATTTAATGAATCAAGAGAATATAAAGAGTGTGGTGAATGTAGCAATTGTTTTAAAGAATGTCCTACAAAATCTATAAATAATTTTAGAAGAAACCCAAATATATGTATTTCATATTTAACTCAAAAGAAAGATTTAAATGATAAAGAAATTAATTTATTAAATGGAAGAATTTTTGGTTGTGATAGTTGTCAGATGAAATGTCCTTACAATGAAAATGTTGAGTATACTAAACTAAATGAATTTAAAGTAAATGAGTTCATGAAAAAGGATGAGGAAGATTTTATAATAAATCTTAACAATTTAGCTTTTAAGGAAACTTATAAAAATACATCATGTGGGTGGAGAGGTAAGAATACCTTAATAAGAAACGCTATAATAAGAAAGAAAAAATATAAGAGACAAGAAATAAAAGATGTAAAAACTGAATCACCATATATAAAAGGCTATATGGATAGACTTTTATAAGTATCTAGAATATAATATATTGTAGACTAATATTTTAGGAAGTGGGTGAAATATCTTATGTTATCACCATTTATGGCGAAAATTATGGAAATATTACCTGAGAGTGTAGTAGTATTTGCTGGCAAAAAGATAACAGATAGATACATAAAGAATCATGCAAATATTCACATTGAAGGGTATGAAAAATTAAGGAATATTCAAGGACCTATAGTGTTTATATGCAATCATTTAAGTAATTCAGATGGATTAGTTTTAAATAAAATATTAAAGAAAGACTTTGATCCATATTTTGTAGCTGGAGTAAAACTATCAGATGATCCTGTAACGAATATAGGAATGAAGATGGTTAAAAATATACCAATAAGACCAAATACTGCAGATAAAGAAGCTATGACTAGAATGGTTAAGGCAGTAAGAGGTGGGGAAAGCCTTCTAATATTCCCAGAAGGAACAAGAAGTAGAACTGGTGCTATGATAGAAGGGAAGAAGGGGGTATTACTTCTTGCTAAGATTAAGAATGCAACAGTTATTCCAATAGGAATGAGTGGAACAGATAAATTACTTCCAATATGTCCAGAAGGAGATATGGGAGGAGAGAAGTGGCAAGATGCTGATGTAACTATAAAGTTTGGTGATCCGGTAATTCTTCCAAAGAAAGAAAAAGATGAGACTAAGCATGAACATGATGATAGATGTATGGAAACTCTAATGAAATCTATAGCAAATCTTTTACCTGAGAGTTATAGAGGAGTATATAAATAGAATAGTAACATAATAATATACTTAGTTAAATTTTATTTAATATATTATTATGTAAAATGAGAATTTAAATTAAAACTCGCTCTTTAAGGAGCGAGTTTCTTTACAATATAACTTAAAAGAATTAGTTTAAGTTAAATAAATTTTAAAAAAAGATAGACTAGAGGTGTAAAAATGAAAAAGAGAACTAAAGAGATACTAGAAATACTTAAAGAAACATACCCAGATGCTCATTGTGAGTTAAATCATGAGTCAGCATTTCAACTTTTAGTTGCAACTATTTTATCAGCACAAACAACTGATAAAAAGGTTAATGAAGTTACAGAAACATTATTCAGAGATTATCCAGATTTAGATGCATTTTTAACTTTAACTAATGAGGAATTAGAGAAGAGAATAAAGCAAATAGGATTATATAGAAATAAAGCAAAGAATATAGTACTTATGTGTAGGCAACTTAAAGAAAACTTTAATGGAGAAGTTCCAAACACTATGGAAGGTATAACTTCCCTTGCAGGTGCTGGAAGAAAGACAGCAAATGTAGTACTATCCAATGCCTTTGGAGTGCCATCAATTGCAGTTGATACTCATGTATTTAGAGTTTCAAATAGATTAGGTCTTGCAAAATCAGATAATGTATTAGAAGTTGAAAAGCAACTTCAAAAAGAATTACCTAAAAAAGAATGGTCACTTGCTCATCATCTTTTAATATTTCATGGAAGAAGATGTTGTACATCTCAAAGACCTAAGTGTTTTGAGTGTCCATTAAATCATATATGTAAATGGGAAGACAAGAAGAAGTATATGTAATATATATTTTGAAAATTAAATTATAATATAAATTTTCAATTATATATTAATATTATAATTAAAAGGCTTTTAGATTTTAAATCTAAGAGCCTTTTAATTATTAGAACATATGAAAATAACTAGTGATTCTGAAGATATTTTCTTCTAAAATATAGTTTATATATTACAATTAGTTAGTAACTTTTTGCTTATTAGCCATCTTATTGTTGTACATAAACATTCCGATAGAGGCTATTATTACGATAGCATAACCAATAAAGCTAAACGCTGTTGGTAATTGATCGAAAAGTGTAAAACCAATTAGCGCAGTAAATACTATTTGCGTATATGAGTATATTGATATTTCTCTAGCTGGTGCATGTTTATATGCAGCTGTAAGCGCAAATTGTGCAATTGATGCTGCAACACCTGCCATTAATAAGTAGAATAACTGAATCATAGTAAATGGCTTAAAATCTACTAATACAAATGGTAAAGTTGAAACTATTGAGAAGAATGAGAAGAAGAATACTATAGTAGGTCCTTTTTCACGTCCTCCTAAAAATCTAACAAATGTATAAGCACCGCCCGCAAATATTGCAGATGAAAGACCAATTAAGGCAGGGATTATTTCTAAACTAAATGTCGGTCTTATTATAAATAAACTTCCTGCAAATGCTATAAGCAATATTATAATTTGATTCTTTGTAATTTTTTCTCTTAAGAATAGACTAGAGAATATAATTGTAAAGAATGGTGAAAGCTGATTTAGCATATTAGCATCAGCTAGTATTAGATGTTCAATTGCATAAAAATTAGCTATAACTCCTATAGTACCAAGTAAGGCTCTACCTATTAAATACTTTCTATTTTCCTTTTTACCAAATAAAGAATCGCCACTTTTTTTGACTAAATAAAATGCGACTATACAACTTACTACATTTCTAAATAAGCTCTTTTCTATTGATGGTAAGTCACCTGAAAGTTTAACAAAAGTACTCATTACTGCAAAGGCAATAGCTGAAACTATCATTAATATAATTGCTTTATTTTTTTCTTTCATGTCTTAAAATGTCTCCTTATATAATTTTATATGATTACATTATAACATTATCTATGTAAATGCAAAGCAAGAATAAAAGTTCTATATTTTAAATTAAGAGAACCACTAGAAGTAAAAAAATGATTATTAGTGGTTCTTCATTTTGATATAGTCTTTATTATAATAGTAATATAGGTTAAAATAATATAGTTATTAAAATAATGTATTTATAAATAGAGAACTTTAAGTATGATAGTATATTTTTGGAGGTACAGTATGAAAATTGGAGTAATAATGGGGGGTATCTCATCAGAAAGAGAGATATCTTTAAAAAGTGGGGAATCAATTTTAGAGAATATAGATACTAAAAAGTATGATGTAGTTAAAATTGTAATAGATAAAAAAGATGATATAGTAAATAAGGTAAGAGATGAAAAAATAGATTTTGCATTACTAGCACTTCATGGACAATTTGGAGAAGATGGAACTGTTCAATCAGTATTACAATCTTTAGAGATACCATATTCAGGTTGTGGACCATTAAGTAGTGCAGCATGTATGGATAAGGATATGTCAAAGAATCTTTTAAAAGCATCTGGAATAAGAACAGCACCATGGATAAACTTAAGAGATGTTTCAGAGCTTAACTTTGACGATATTGAAAAATTAGGCTATCCAGTGGTTATTAAACCGACTCATGGTGGATCAAGTGTTGCAACATTTATTATTAAAGATAGATCTGAAGTTCTAAATGCAGTAGAAGAAGGATTTAAATGGGATAACGAAGTAATGATTGAGAAGTTTATTAAAGGAGAAGAGATAACTTGCCCAATCTTAGGGAATGAAATGTATCCTATAGTAGCTATTAAGCCAAATGCAGAATTCTTTGATTATGCAGCAAAATATAACGATGGTGGATCAGATGAATTTGTAATTGAACTTGAAAGAGATCTTCATGAAGAAGTAGAAGAAATGGCACTTGCAACATATAGAGCATTAAAGTGTTCTGTATATGCTAGAGTTGATATGATAGTTACAGAGGATAAAGTACCATATATATTAGAAGTAAATACTCTTCCAGGAATGACTAAAAATAGTTTATTCCCAAAGAGCGCTGCTGGAAAGAATATGACATACAGTGAGTTATTAGATAAAATAATAGAAGAATCATTAAAAGAAAAGAGATAATTATATTAAATAAGCTATGCCTAAAAGGTTTAGCTTATTTTTGTTTAATAAGTAGTATTGCATGTACCATATTACATAAGTATACTAAAAGAGAATTTAAGATATGATTTGTAAAATATGTATCTTAAGAATATATTAAGAATTTGTGAGATAATTATTTAAGAAGTAAAATTTATAATTTACTTATGATAAAGATAGTATCCACAAATATAAGGAAGGGGTATTAAATTGAGTAAAGAAAAGATTTTAATTGTAGATGATGAAAAGGAAATAAGAGATTTAGTTGAAATATATTTAAAAGGTGAAGGATATGAAACTTTAAAAGCTGCAGATGGAGAAGAAGCTTTATATTTATTAAGAGGAAATGAAGTTGATTTAGTTATATTGGATGTAATGATGCCAAAATTAAATGGTATAGAAACTTGCCTAAAGATAAGAGAGGAAAGCGAATTACCAATAATAATGCTTTCAGCAAAATCAGAGGATATAGATAAGATATTAGGACTTAATATGGGAGCTGATGATTATTTAAGTAAGCCATTTAATACATTAGAACTTATAGCAAGAGTAAAATCACAGCTTAGAAGATACAAAAAGTTTAATAGTTATCAAAGCAAAGAAGAAAGTGATCTAACAATAATAATAGATGATTTAGTAATTAAATTAGATACACATGAAGTATTTCTAGGGGATAAGAGTATTAGATTCACTCCAACTGAATTTGATATATTAGTTTTACTTGCAAAGAATACAGGAAAAGTATTTTCAATGGTAAATATATATGAGAGTGTATGGAATCAAGAATATATGGAATCAGATAATACTGTTATGGTTCACATTAGAAAAATAAGAGAAAAGATAGAGGAGAATCCAAGAAGTCCAAGGTTTATAAAAACTGTTTGGGGGGTAGGATATAAAATTGAAAAATAAAAAAAATAAATCGGAGACACCTAAAGAAAAGTTTAGAGTCAGAATAGTCAATAAAATATCTACTCTCAGAATAACAAAAAAGGCTAAAGAATTAGTAGCATATATAGATAAGAAAATTAAAAAGAGTATTAGATTTGAACTTATGATTCTATTTGGAGTATGTTTTTTAGTAGCATTATTATCTTATGGAATCTTAAATGATATGTTTAGAGATGTTAAGACTAATGCGGAGATACGATATAACTATAGTAATATTGAATCAAATGCTGAAAATATAATGAATGAAATTGAATATAAAAAAGAAAATGAAGATAGTAATGGAAAACAGTATAATAAATTAAAGATTACAGATAGTAAGTTTTTCGAAGATATTTTAAATAATACTTCAAGAAATTCTGATAAAGTGTATATAACAGATATAGATGGAAAAGTAATATATAGAAATTCCAGTGCATCTGAAGAAAAACTTGATATATTTAATATATTAAAAAATGTATCAAGAAGTTATAAAAATGAACATGATGCAAGTGAGTATACAGTGCTATATCCGATTGATATTGAAAATGGAAAGTACTATTTAATTTATAGTGGAATACCTAATGCGAATATAGAGTATGTTCAGTATGAAGTTACTAATTCGTATCTTGCATTAATTCTTTCAATAATTATATTTGTTGTATTGTTTTTAATTGCAAGTAATAAAAAGACAAAATACTTAGATGAGATTGCAAGGGGAATTAAATATATTGCAGATGGAGATTTAAGTTATGAGATACCTGAAAGTGGAAATGATGAAATAGCTAATATTGCAATGAACGTAAATAATATGGCAAAAGATATAGATACAAGAATAAAAGCACAACAAAATTCAGAGCAAACGAAGGCGGATTTAATTACTAATGTCTCACATGATTTAAGAACACCTTTAACATCTATAATGGGATATATTGGTCTTGTTAAAGATAAAAAATATGGAGATGAAGAAACAAGAGATGAATACTTAAATATTGCCTATAATAAATCAGAAAAACTTAAAATTTTAATAGAAGATTTATTTGAATACACAAAGCTTAATAATAATGGAATGAAACTTGATAAAGCCGAGGTGAATCTTGTAGACTTTGTATCACAAGTATCGGAAGAGATGAAGCCTTATTTTGAAAGTTCGAATATAGAGCAGGTTAAAACATTAACTGATCAAAGGATTATTGTAAGCATTGATCCAGGAAAGATGGTTAGAGTAGTTGAGAACTTATTAACTAATGCAGTCAAGTATTCATATAAGCCTGGCGCAGTTATCATTGGAGTATATTCAAAGGATGGGTATGCAACAATAGCTGTAAAAAATAGAGGTGAAAATATTCCGCAAGCAAAACTTGATAAGCTATTTGATAGATTTTATAGATTAGATGAATCAAGAAGTACAGACTTAGGTGGTTCGGGTCTTGGCCTTGCTATATCTAAGAATATAGTAGAAATGCATGGTGGTAAAATTTGGGGAGAATGCTATGGAAATGATATAAGTTTTTATATAAGGTTAAAAATATAAAAAATATATTGCTTAAAAATAAAGAAAAGAATTACAAATGCTTAATATTATACTAACTATAAAACTTAAAATATGTTTATTACTATAATACTAAGAATCTATTATTTATAGCTTCTTAGTATTATTTATCTTTTTTGCTATTTAAGGAACATTATATCTTGAAAAATAATACTTTAATAAAGAATAAGTATTTTCTTTGGAGGAGTTATGCAAGATAGGAATGCTAGAAGCACTTTTGGTGTAGATTTAAATGAATATAGCATGGGAGTTAATTTTAGAACATTAGCAACTACAGTTGATTTTTTGTACTTAAGATCATCAGGTTCTGGTTCAGGGAGATTTAGAGAGGATAAAAGATTTCTAGAATTTGCAAGAGAAAGCAGAAGTTATGGTATACCAGTTGGGGCATATCACTATGCACTACCATCATATAATATTTTAACAGCTGATTCTCAATGTGACGATTTTATTGCCATACTTCAAAGGGGGTTTGGAAATAAAAATTATGGCGATTTATTCCCAGTACTAGATGTGGAAGCACCAATAGAACCTAAAATGGATACAGATGCTCTTTTAAATTGGGTAGACAGATTTAGAGATAGATTTGAAAAAAAGACTAGAAGAAGGCTTATGTTATATACTGGTTTATTCTTTATAGAGCTTTATGATAATTTTAGAAAGAGTGATGGAACTTATCCTTTAAGCAACATGCCATTATGGATAGCAATGTATAGAAATGTTCCAAGCAATCCACCAGTTCCGCCAAATATAGGAGGTTGGAAGAGATGGAGAATATGGCAGTATAGCGAAAATGAAACTGTAAATGGTGTTGGTAACCCAGTAGACGCAAACTGGGGCCCTGATAATTTAGATC
Source organism: Clostridium sardiniense (assembly GCF_016907995.1). Classification (GTDB taxonomy): domain Bacteria; phylum Bacillota; class Clostridia; order Clostridiales; family Clostridiaceae; genus Clostridium; species Clostridium sardiniense. The sequence continues at coordinate 77,982 of NZ_JAFBDA010000008.1, forward strand.
TTCTAATGCAGCCAAGGCAAGTAAGAGGATTAACGGTTACACATGATAATAAATATATTTATGTAAGATGGAATAAGAATAGTGATATAGATTTATTAGGATACAATATATTCGTAGATAATTATTGGGTAGGAACAGTTGATAAAGATGATACTAGTTTTAGAATTCCTTTAAGTACAATTTATAAGCCATTCAATAGAGTATTAAATATATCTATAGAAGCTTTTGATTACGATGGAGAAACATCACAAGTTAGAAGTCACTATAAACTTAAAGTATAGATAATTCAAAGAAGTTTTTAAAGTTAAAATACCAATTTGTTATAAATTATAATAAAAATATAGAGCCTTTTAAGAAAACTTAAAAGACTCTATATTAATGTATTTATATAATATTATATAAATATATTATATTTTTAGTAATTATAATATATAATTATTTTATAACCAATTTATATATAAATTTAGAAATTATTACAAAAGGGAGGACGAAGGGTGAGGAGTCGAATGGAGAGGCGTGAGACGGGCCACAAGAAAGATGGGAGTGACCCAAATAAAAGAAAGCATATATTAATAGCAACTGTTGCAGTGGTTGCTATGATTGGTATAGGTACAGGTGCATATATTGCATCAATTAATAGTACAATAAATGAATGGAATAATAAAATTTATCCAAAAGTTATAGTTCAAGGTATAGATATTGGTGGAAAGAGCAAAGAAGAAGCTACTGAGGTACTTAAAAAGGAGTTTGCTAATAAAATAAATAATAAAGAAATTATTATAGATGTTAAGGATAAGGATAAAAAGTATGAAGCTAAATATTCAGAAATAGATTCTAAATATGATATTGATAAAACTGTGAGTGAAGCATTTGATTATGGAAAGGATTTAAGTATTTTTAAAAAGAATTCATTAATAAAAAACAAAGGTGGTACAAGCCATGATATTCAACTTAGTTTCAGTTATAGTGATAAGAAATTAGTTGAATTAGAAGATAAAGTAATAAAGAAACTTAGCATAGCACCACAAAATGCTAAAATTAATATAAGTAATTCAGGAAATATTTCAATATCACCAGGGAAAGTAGGGTATGGAATAAATAAAGAAGACCTTAACAAAGAGCTTAAAGCTAAAATAAATGGTAATGTTGATGAAGCAACAAAAGTAGAAGTAATTGATAAAGAAAATAAACCTAAGGTAACAGAAGCGGAATTATCTAAGATAAATGGTGTTATGGGCGAATTTACTACTTCATTCCAGTCATCAGATGCAAATAGAGCAACAAATATTGATGTATCAACTGAGTTTGTAGATGGAACACTTTTAATGCCAGGTGATGTATTTAGTTATAGTGATATTAGTCAAACTGATAAAAGTAGATATAAAGAAGGAAACGTTTATATAAATAATAAAGTAGAAAAAGATATTGGTGGTGGAATATGCCAAGTATCATCAACACTTTATAGAGCTGTAATGAGAGCAAATGTCAGATCAACAGAAAGACATAATCACTCATTAACAGTTGGATATTCAAAACCAAGTCTTGATGCAACTGTAGCATGGGGATATTTAGATTATAAATTTAAAAATCCATATGATTTCCCAATTTATATTCAAGGGATTACTCATAATAAAAATGTTACATTTAAAGTTTATGGAGACGTTAAAGGTTTAGGTGGAAAGACTTATGACATGACAAATGAAGTTATAAAGACTATAAGTCCAACAGAAGAAATTATAAAAGATCCAAGCTTGCCAAAGGGGACGAGGATTGTAGAATCATCTGGACAAACTGGATATGTTTCGAAGGGATATCAAGTTACTTATGAAAATGGTAAAGTTATAAATAAAGAATTAGTTTCAACAGATAATTATGCTATGGTGCCTAAGAAAGTTAGAGTTGGAACAAAATAAGGTTAAAAAAGTTAAATATAGTTTAATTAATTAAAAATATGTGGAAAAATTTGAATATTTCTCTTAGAATAATATATAAGAGAAATTATATAACAAAGCAAGTTATAATATTATAACTTGCTTTTTGTAGTATATAGTAGATGATGGAGATGAAAATATGAGTTATAAAATGGTATGTATAGATATGGATGGAACTTTGCTTGGAAAGAGAAAGTCTATTTCAGAAGAAAGCAAAAAAGTAATAAAAGAAGTTGCAAACAAAGGCGTTCAAGTGGTAATAACAACTGGAAGACTTTATAATAATGCGGCATACTATTCAGAACTTGTAGGGGCATCAGCAGCTGTTATAGCAGGTAATGGGGCAGTTGTTAGGGAAAAGAGAAGTAGTGACATTATTTTTAAAAGTAAAATTAATGAAAATACGTGTAAGAAGTTACTTAAAATAGCAGATAAATGTGGAGTTGTTTTACATTTACATACAATAGATAAAATTATAACTAATAGTTATATTAGTAATTTAATAACTAGGATAGTGATTCCTGGAATAAAGAACAAAGACTTTTCAATAGGTGTGGAAACTATAAAGGAAGAACAAAAGTGGAGTGAAGAATTAAATAAATATAAAGGTGAAATCACAAAATGTATAATGTTTTCTATTTTTCCAGAAAGAACAGAGATGTTTAGAAAAGAACTTGATAATATAGATGATATTGTATATTACAGCTCTGGGAATAGAAGTATAGAGATAAATGCACATGGGGTATCAAAAGGAAATGGAGTAAAGATTTTAGCAGAGCATTATGGAATTAAACGTGAAGAAATAATATGTATAGGTGATAATGAGAATGATATATCAATGATTAAGTATGCAGGTCTTGGAATAGCCATGGGAAATGCAATTGATAAGCTTAAGGAGAAGGCAAATTATATAACAGATACAAATGTAAATGATGGTGTGAGAAAAGCTCTTGAAAAATTTATATTAAATACAAGATAGACGTATAAATACTTTAAATTTAAGAAAATACTACTTTAGAGGTGATTTTATGTTTAAACCAGCTAAAGTTATTTTTGATGAAAAGTCATTAGAATATCCATTAGGAAAAAGATTGTTTTCTTATTTTAATGAGGAAGATACAGAAGTTATAGTAAATAAAGGTGGAAGGTTTATTGGTAAGAAGGCAGAAAGTCCTATACAAAGCTTTATTTCAGGTAAAAGCTCTTTGGTTGTAGGAGTTAGAAAAATAACAGAGTTTCAAAGTTGTAAGCCATCAGCTAATTATCAATTACCTCTCATCAGTGGGTGTAGTGGTATGTGCGAATACTGTTATTTAAACACCCAATTAGGTAAAAGACCCTATACGAAAATTTATGTAAATGTCGATGAAATATTAGAGAAGGCACTAAATTATATTAATGAAAGAAAACCTAAAACTACAACTTTTGAAGGTGCAGCTACATCAGATCCAATTCCTACAGAAGAATATACAGGAGCAATGAAAACTGCAATAGAATTTTTTGGATCAAATGAATATAGTTATTTTAGATTTGTAACAAAATTTTCAAATGTTGATTCATTGATAGGTGCAAAACATAATGGTAGAACAACTATAAGATTTAGTCTGAATACGGATAAAATAATAAGAGAATTTGAAAGAGGAACAGATCCATTTATAAAAAGAATTGAAGCTGCTAAAAAGTTATATAATGATGGATATAAAATAGGATTTATTATAGCTCCAGTATTCATATATGAAAATTGGATGGAGGAGTATGAAAATCTTATCAAAAAAATAGGTGAAGAGTTTAGAGATATAGATAAAAAGATTGAAATAGAAGTAATTTCTCATAGATATACAGAACGAGCTAAGAATAAAATCTTAAGTGTATATCCTGAATCAAAACTTCCGATGGATAAAGAAAATAGAACGCTTAAGTACGGTCAATTTGGATATACAAAGTATGTTTATGATAAAGAGGAATTAGAAAGGATGAAAATATTTTTTAAGGATAAAGCAAGTAAATATATTAAAAATTGTATAATAAAGTATATTATTTGATGATAAGTTTATTTGTTTTAAAATGTAAAAATAACAAATTAAGTATATAGAAATTCTTTGACTAAAAAGAAGTGATGTAGTATTATTTTTATTATAGTCTAAAATAGGATAGGGCTATAAAAGCGTAAGATGAATGTGAATTCATCTTCTTTTTTCTCGTATTCGATAATGGAAGGTGATTTTTTTGAATTTAAATATAGTTATGTATCAACCAGAGATACCACAAAATACAGGTAATATAGCAAGAACTTGTGTATTAACAGGAGCTAAGCTTCATTTAATAAAACCACTAGGTTTTGATATAAGCTCAAAGCAAGTAAAAAGAGCAGGTCTTGATTACTGGGATGAGTTAGAATTAGAAGTTCATGAAAGCTATGAAGATTTCATGAAAAAGTATGGAGATAATAAAATATATTTAGCAACAACCCATGGTGGAGAACATTATGATGAAATTGAATTTAAAGAAGGTGATTTCATTATGTTTGGAAGAGAGACATGCGGAGTTCCAGAAGATGTACACAATGCTCATGAAGGAATAAGAGTTCCAATGATTAAGACTAGCACGAGAAGTTTAAATCTTTCAAATACAGTTGCAATAATTGCTTATGAAGCATTAAGACAGTTTGGATTTCCTAATATGAAATAAAGCAAAGGGGAATGAGGAATGGAAAAAATTAAGATTATAACAGATAGCACCGTTGATTTACCGAAGGAGCTTTTAAGAGAATTAGATGTGGAAGTATTGCCAGTTCTTATAAATTTTGGTGAAGAAAGTTACTTAGATGGAATAGAAATAACTTTAGAGGAAGTATTCAAAAGAATAGATGAAGGTGATGTCTTCCCAACAACAGCTCAAATTACTCCAAATAGATTTGTAGAAGTGTATGAAAAATATATAAATCAAGGCTATAAAGTTTTAGCAGTTCTAATGTCATCAGGAATGAGTGGAACATATCAATCAGCATGTCTTGCAAAACAAATGCTAGAGACAGAAGATGTACAAGTTGTTGATTCTCAGACAATAACATCAGGACTTGGTCTACTTGTAATAAAAGCAGTTAAACTTAGAGATCAAGGCTTAAAAATTGAAGAGATAGCTAAAGAGTTAGAGGAAATTAAGCCTTATTTAAGTAGTTCTTTAAGTTTTGATTCATTAGATAACTTAGTTAAAGGTGGAAGACTTCCAAAGGCAGTAAGTGTTGTAACAGGAATGCTTGGAATTAAGTTAGTACTTGAAGTTAAAGATGGGGTTATTGCCTTAAAAGGTAAGGTAAGAGGTAGCAAAAAGGCTGTTAAAAGAATTATAAATGATATGGAAGAATTAGTTCCAAGAAAAGATTTACCAGTAGTTATAGCAAACGTAAATCATGATGAGGTATGTAGTGGATTGAAAGAATATCTAGAAGAACACGATATTGATTATATAGAAGGACCAGTTGGTTGTTCTGTAGGAATACACTCAGGTGATAAAGCTCTTGGTGTATTCTTTATAGGTGAGAAGAAATTATAATATTATATAAGAGATTACAATATATAAAAGAAGTATCAGATTTTGATACTTCTTTTATTTTGTATTAAAAAAAAGTAATTGGAAAAAATAAAATTGATAAATTTTATTGAGGTGAACTTATATGAATAAGCTAAAAAGAAATAAGGAAATTTCTATTTTATTGGTTTTATTAGTCTGTTTATACATATTAATGCTTACTGGTGGGTGTGTTGCAAAATTTGAAAAGTCTATATCAAGAAAGATACATATAGGACTTATGGCTCAAAGTTTTAAGGATGCATCTTTTGGAGAACTTGCAAAAAAAGGAATAGAAAGATCAAAAGAAGAAATGCAAATTATTCCAGAATATATTGAGACTAAAGATGATAAAGAAAAGATTGATGAAGGACTTAGAAAGCTCGCAGAAAAGAGCGACATGACAGTTGCTATGGGAGTTGAAATGAAGGCTGCTGTAGAAAAAGTTTCAAGAGAAAGAAGAGATAAAAGTTTTACTATTGTAGATGAAGACGTTGAAGAGCCAAATGTGAAATCAGTTTTATTTAGACATCAAGAAGGGTCCTTTTTAATGGGAGTGGTAGCTGGAGATGAAACAAAATCAAATAAAGTAGGCTTTATCGGAGGTATGAATAATGAAATAGGGCTACAATTCTATAGTGGATATGCAGCCGGTCTTAAGACAGTCAATGAAAAAGCGGCTATGGGAATTATAGATGGAAGTAATGTAAGATTTATTCAAAGTTTTGCAGATGAAAAGAAAGCTTATGAGAATGCAATAGAACTTTATGATGAAGGGTGTGATATTATATTCCAAGCATGTGGTAAAGCGGGTTTCGGAGTGTTTAAAGCAGCAAAAGAACGAGGTAAAAAAGTTATTGGAGTAGATACTGATCAAAGAGTTACTGTGCCTGAGTATAGTGATCAAATAATATCTTCTATGATTAAAAGTGTGGATAAAGCAATATTTAATCTATGCGAAAATGTAAAAAATGGAGAGTTTAAAAGTGGAATTCAAAATATTCAAGAACTAGGAATTAAAGAAGAAATGATAGATTATGCTCCATCAACTAGTGAGGCTGTATCAGGAAAGACTATGGAGGATTTAAAAAAATATAAAGAAAAAATAAAGACAGAAGAAATAAAAGTGCCAAAAATGATATTTGAAGTCATAGAGTTTAAAGCATGATATAATACTTGGGATGGTGGGGTAAAACCATTACACGCTTATTTATTACTAAAAATTTCTATGATATAATTAACTGTAAAAAGAATATGTGTATAAATAAACAGATAAGTGGAGATGGGTGATATTATGAAAATGGAGTATTCTATTAATCTAACTCAAGAACAGAAGTTAGTTATGACTCAAGAGATGCAAATGTCTATAAAAATGCTTCAAATGTCAGTAAATGACTTGCGTGAGTACATAGATAAAGAATATGAAGAAAATCCAATACTTGATATGAAAGATAATAATCAGGAAAAATCCTCTATTAGTGAGGATAAGGTAATGGATAAGTATGATTACAAAGAAATGGTAAAATATTTTGAATTTGATAACTATGGAGCGCAAAGTTATGGATCATATGATGAGGAGGAGGTATCTCCTTTTAATTTTATATCAGAAATGAAGTCGTTAAAGGAATATTTACATGAGCAATTAATGGAGTTATCAATAGATGAATATACCAAAGAAATTGGAGATTACATAGTAGAGAATTTAGATCATAGAGGTTATTTAGAATGTGACTTGAAGGATATTTGTGAGGAACTTAAAATTTCTTTAGATAAAGGTGAAGAGGTTTTGAAAATAGTACAAGATTTAGAACCTTATGGTATAGGGGCAAGAAATATAATAGAATGTTTACTTATACAATTAGATAAATTAGCTTTAGATGATGATATTATGGTCGAAATAGTAAAAAATCATTTAGAGGATATAGCAGAGAATAGATATGTAGTACTAGGCAAAAAATTAAATATATCACCAAGAGAGGCACAGAGATATGGAGACGTTATAAAAAAACTAGAACCAAAACCATCAAGGGGTTTTTATACTGGTGAAGAAGTTAAATTTATAATACCAGATGCAGCGATTAGAGAAATTGATGGGGAATTCATAATAATAATGAATGATAGTGTTATACCAAGATTATCCATAAATAAAACGTATAAGCAAGTTATTAATAATGATGATAATGCAAAGGCATCAGAATACGTTAAGGAGAAGCTTAATAAAGCATTATTTTTAATTAAAAGTATTGAACAAAGAAGAAGTACTTTATATAGAGTTTTAGAAAAAATAATTGAAAGACAAAGGGAATATTTTAAAAAGGGATACAATTACTTAAGACCTATGACTTTAAAAGAAATTGCAGAAGAGTTAGAAGTTCATGAGTCAACAGTAAGTAGAGCTATTAAAGATAAATACATAGCAACTGATAGAGGTACTGTAAAAATAAAAGATTTATTTAGGGTAGCTGTATCTTCAAGCAATGAAGATCTTGGAGTAATAAAAATAAAAAATACCATAAAAGAGATGATTGATTCAGAAGATAAGAAAAAACCACTTTCTGATCAATTTATATGTGATAGGTTAAAAGAAGATGGGATGAATATATCAAGGAGAACTGTGGCAAAATACAGAGAGGAACTTGGGATCAAATCTTCAAGTAAAAGAAAAAGATTATAATTGCAATGGATTACTGTAAATATAAGGTTTGAGAGTAGTTTCTAAACAAAAAATAGGTATAAAAATCAAAAAAAATTAAATTTATACTTTAAAAATTAGTCAAGATAACTTATAATGTTCTTGTGGGACGAAAATAATAAGTGTGGGACGCTTTGTGACCAAAAGGAGTGTTGAAGTTGCAGGAAATATTAAGATTGCAAAAGAAGATAGTTCCTGAACTTGTAGAGGTACTCGAGAAAAGGTACAATATACTAAGGACTATATTTTTAAATCAGCCCATAGGAAGAAGAGTTTTAGCAAATGAGCTTTCTTTAAGCGAAAGAGTTGTTAGAACAGAAGTAAGCTTTTTAAAAGGGCAAGGATTAATAGAAGTTAATACCCCTGGTATGAATGTAACTAAAAGTGGAGAAGAGATAGTTGATAAGCTAAGTGGATTTATTCATGAAGTTAGAGGATTATCTGATATTGAAAAAGATATTAAAGAAAAACTTTCTCTAAAAGATGTTTTAATAGTTCCAGGTGATGTAGATAGCAATTCGTCAATCCTTAAGGATATAGGTAAAGCTGCTTCAAATTATTTAAAAAAAATAATTAAAAGCAATTCAGTAATTGCCTTAACGGGAGGAAGTTCTGTTAAAGAAGTTGTTGAAGCCTTTGAAATCATTAGAAATATATCTAATGTATTGGTAGTTCCAGCAAGAGGTGGAATGGGAAGAAATGTAGAAGTACAAGGAAACACATTAGTAGCATCACTTGCAAAAAAAGTTAACGGAACTTACAAAATGCTTCATGTTCCTGAAAGTGTTAGTTTAGAAATTTTAAATTCTTTAAAAGAAGAAAAATCAATAAAAGAAGTTGTTGAAAGTATACATAATGCAGATATTTTTGTATACGGAGTAGGTAATGCTTTTGAGATGGCTCATAAAAGAGGCCTTTCAGATGAAAGTATTTCTAAATTAGCAGAGCTTAAAGCTATAGGAGAAGCATTTGGATGTTATTTTGATAAAGATTCAAAAGTGGTATCAAATACAACCGCTATTGGAATAAATATTGATGAAGCCAGAAAAATTAACACGCATATTGTTGTGGCTGGTGGAAAAAATAAAGTAGAGTCAATTATTGTGACTCAAAGAAATAATAAAAATGGTGTATTAGTCACCGATGAAGCTACTGGGCGTGAAATATTAAGAAGATTAACTGAAGCCAAGTAGATAATTAAATTAATTTGTTTATAAAAAAAATTTTTATAAAAGCTATTTTTAGGAGGTATTTACAATATGGTAAATGTAGCAATTAACGGTTTTGGAAGAATAGGAAGATTAGCATTAAGATTAATGATCAACAACCCTGAATTTAATGTGGTTGCAATCAACGATTTAACAGATGCTAAAACATTAGCTCACTTATTCAAATACGATTCAGCACAAGGAAGATTCGATGGAGAAATCGAAGTTAAAGAAGGAGCTTTCGTAGTTAACGGAAAAGAAATTAAAGTAACTGCAGAAAGAGAACCTAAGAACTTACCATGGGGAGAATTAAACGTAGACATCGTTTTAGAATGTACTGGATTCTTCGCTTCAAAGGAAAAGGCTTCAGCTCATATCGAAGCAGGTGCTAAGAAAGTTGTTATATCAGCTCCAGCTGGAAACGACCTTCCAACAGTTGTTTACAACATAAACAATGAAATATTAAAAGCTAGCGATACAGTTATATCAGGTGCTTCATGTACTACAAACTGTTTAGCTCCAATGGCTAAAGTATTAAATGATCAATTTGGATTAAAAGAAGGATTCATGACTACAATCCACGCTTACACAAATGACCAAAATACATTAGACGCTCCACACGGAAAAGGAGATTTAAGAAGAGCAAGAGCTGCTGCTGCTTCAATCATCCCTAACTCAACTGGTGCTGCTAAAGCAATCGGATTAGTTATCCCAGAATTAGCTGGTAAGTTAGACGGAAACGCTCAAAGAGTTCCAGTAATAACTGGTTCATTAACTGAGTTAGTTTGTGTACTTGACAAGAACACTACAGTTGAAGAAATAAATGCTGCTATGAAAGCTGCTTCAAACGAATCATACGGATACACTGAAGATCCAATAGTATCATCAGACGTAATCGGAATAAGCTTCGGATCATTATTTGATGCAACTCAAACTAAGATCATGGAAGTTAACGGACAACAATTAGTTAAAGTTGCTTCATGGTACGACAATGAAATGTCATACACTAACCAATTAATCAGAACTTTAGGATACTTCGCTAACTTAAAGTAATCTATTAATTAGATAGTAAATATAAAAAGTTTTATAAGTCTGGTTTTGTAGTATAAGGCTATAAGGCCAGACTATTTTAAAATATGTATATAATTTATAAGAGGTGAAAGAGATGAACTTCAATAAAAAGACTATAGAAGATATAAATGTTAACGGTAAAAAAGTCCTAGTAAGATGTGACTTTAACGTTCCACTAAAAGATGGAGTTATAACTGATGAAAATAGATTAAATGGAGCACTTCCAACTATCAAGTACTTAGTTGATAATGGAGCTAAAGTAATCCTTTGCTCACATATGGGTAAACCAAAGGGAGAACCAAAGCCAGAATTATCATTAGCACCAGTTGCTAAGAGATTAAGCGAAATGCTTGGAAAAGAAATTGTTTTTGCAGCAGACGATAATGTTGTTGGAGAAAACGCTAAAAAAGCAGTAGCTGAAATGAAAGATGGAGATGTTGTTTTACTACAAAACACTAGATACAGAAAAGAAGAAACTAAGAATGGAGAAGAATTCTCAAAAGAATTAGCTTCACTTGCTGAAATCTTCGTAAACGATGCTTTCGGAACAGCTCACAGAGCTCACTGTTCAACAGTTGGAGTTACTGATTTTATAGATACAGCAGTATGCGGATACTTAATCCAAAAAGAATTAAAGTTCTTAGGAAGCGCTGTAGAATCACCAGAAAGACCATTCGTTGCAATCTTAGGAGGAGCTAAAGTTTCAGATAAGATCGCTGTTATAAACAACCTTTTAGATAAAGTAGATACTTTAATAATTGGTGGAGGAATGGCTTACACATTCTTAAAGGCTCAAGGATACGAAATCGGAACTTCATTAGTTGAAGAAGATAGAGTTGATTACGCTAGAGAAATGATCGAAAAGGCTAAGGCTAAGGGAGTTAACTTCTTATTACCAGTAGATCATAGAGTAGCACCAGAATTTAAAGATATGGAAGCTACAATAACTGAAGATCAAAACATTCCTGCTGGAAACATGGGATTAGATATCGGACCAAAAACAGAAGAATTATATGCAAATGCAGTTAAAGATGCTAAGACAGTTATCTGGAATGGACCAATGGGAGTATTCGAATTCGATAACTTCAATAAGGGAACTATTGCAGTAGCTAAAGCTATGGCAGAATCAAATGCAACTACTATAATCGGTGGTGGAGATTCAGCTGCAGCTGTAAACATCTTAGGATTCGGAGATAAGATGACTCATATCTCAACTGGTGGTGGAGCATCACTTGAATTCTTAGAAGGTAAAGTATTACCTGGTATAGATGCTTTAAATAGCTAATTTATTAGCCTAAATAGTTTTTATAAATAAAATATTAGCCACTCTGTTAAGAAGTTAAGAGAGTGGCTGATTTATCAGTATTTTTAAGAGTTTTAATAAACTCAATAATTTTAGAGGTGATTTTAAATGAGAAAAGCAATAATCGCAGGAAACTGGAAAATGCATAAAACTCCAGCTGAAGCTGTAGAATTTATAAACGAATTCAAACCATTAGTAAAGGATGCTACTTGTGAAGTAGTACTTTGCCCAACTTTTGTATGTTTAGACGCTGCTGTTAAAGCTGCTAAAGGATCAAACGTAAAGATCGCTGCACAAAACATGCACTTTGAAGAAAAGGGAGCTTTCACAGGAGAAGTTGCTCCAGGAATGCTTGAAGCTATGGGAGTTGATTACGTAGTAATTGGACATAGTGAAAGAAGAGAATACTTCAACGAAACTGATGAAACTTGCAACAAGAAAGTTAAAGCTGCTTTAGCGCATAACATAATTCCTATTCTTTGCTGTGGAGAAACTTTAGAGCAAAGAGAATCAGGAAAATATGTAGAAGTTTTAGCTGGACAAATCAAAGCTGATTTAGAAGGATTAACTAAAGAGCAAGCAGAAAAAGTTGTTATAGCTTACGAACCAATCTGGGCTATTGGAACAGGAAAAACTGCTACATCAGAACAAGCTAACGAAACTATAGCTGCTATCAGAAACGTTGTAGCTGAAATGTTTGGGAAAGAAGTTGCTGATAAAGTAAGAATCCAATACGGTGGATCAGTTAAGCCTGCAACTATTAAAGAACAAATGGCTCAATCAGATATCGATGGAGCTTTAGTTGGTGGAGCTAGCTTAGTAGCTTCAGACTTTGCTGCAATAGTTAACTACTAAAATTAAGTAAGATTAATAGGTAGAATTAACATATAAGCAATAGTCATGATTGAATAATATTAATTCTTTCATACTATTGCTTTTTGTTGTTTAAGGTACTTTATTATAGTATAATATAAGTGAAAAAATGACACATAATAAAAAGAGATGAATCATTTTTAATATAGATATAAAATGGAGGTAATAGTTATGGCAAAAAAACCAGTAATGTTAATGATATTAGATGGATTTGGAATAGCAGAAGCTTCAGAAGGTAATGCTGTTTCATTAGCTAAAAAACCAAACTTTGATAAATTAATAAAGGAATATCCTCATTCAATGCTTGAAGCATCAGGAATGGCAGTTGGTCTTCCAGAAGGTCAAATGGGTAATTCAGAAGTAGGTCACTTAAATATAGGTGCAGGTAGAATAGTATACCAAGAACTTACTAGAATAACTAAAGCTATAGCTGATGGAGATTTCTTTAAGAATGAAGAGCTTTTAAAGGCTATGAAAAATGCTAAAGAAAATAATACAGCATTACACTTAATGGGATTATTATCAGATGGTGGAGTTCACTCACACATCAATCATTTAAAAGGACTTTTAGAATTTGCTAAAAAAGAAGGTTTAACAGAAGTTTACGTTCATGCATTCATGGATGGTAGAGACGTTGCTCCTTCATCAGGTAAGGAATTCATAGAAAAGACTGAAGAAATGATGAAAGAAGTTGGAGTAGGAAAAATCGCTACAGTAAGTGGTAGATACTACGCAATGGATAGGGATAACAGATGGGAAAGAGTTGAGCTTGCTTACAATGCAATAGTAAGAGGAACTGGTAATACAGCAACTAGTGCAGTAGAAGCTATACAAGAATCATATAATGATAAGAAGACTGATGAATTCGTAGTACCTACAGTAGTATTAGAAGATGGTCAGCCAACAGCAACTGTTAAGAGTGGAGATTCAGTAGTATTCTTCAACTTTAGACCAGATAGAGCTAGAGAACTTACAAGAGCTTTAACTCAAAAAGATTTTGATGGATTTAATGCTGAAAAGTTAGATTTAACATTTGTTACAATGACTCAATATGATAAGACTTTCGAAGGTGTTATGATAGCATTTAAGCCTCAAACACTAGAGAATACGCTAGGAGAATTTGTTGCAAACAAGGGATTAAATCAATTAAGAATAGCTGAAACTGAAAAATATGCTCACGTAACATTCTTCTTCAATGGTGGAGTTGAACAGCCAAATGAAAATGAAGATAGAGCATTAATTGCATCACCTAAAGTTGCAACTTATGACTTAAAGCCAGAAATGAGTGCATACGAAGTAACTGAAGAGTTACTAAAGAGAATAGATAGTGATAAATATGATATGATTATATTAAACTATGCTAACCCAGATATGGTTGGTCATACAGGAGTAATTCCAGCAGCAGTTAAAGCTATAGAAACTGTTGATGAATGCTTAGGAAAAGTAGCTGATAAGATCTTAGAAAAGGGTGGATCATTATTTGTAACTGCTGACCACGGAAATGCAGAAACAATGATAGACTTTAAGACTGGAACTCCATTTACTGCTCACACAATTGATCCAGTACCGTTTGTATGGGTAACTAAGGATACAGAAGGTAAGACATTAGAAAGTGGTAAATTATCAGATATAGCACCAACTATGTTACACGAAATGGGACTTGAAGCTCCATCAGAAATGACTGGACACTCATTAATAAAGTAATTAAATAAAATTGTTTAAGAGCTCGTATATTATATACGAGTTCTTTTTTTATATACATTTTTGAAAATATTTTCACTGAAACATATAAAAAAGAAAATCAAATCTAAAAGGCTTGAAAATGTTTGCAAAGGGAAAGAAATGTGTAATAATGAAATCATCAAATGGGAGGTGCAATAAAATGAACAAAAAAATTGTAGCAGTTACAGCTTGTGCAGCTGGGATAGCACATACATACATGGCAGCTGAAAGTATAAATAAGGCTGCTAAGAAAAAGGGTTATTTAGCAAAAGTAGAAACACAAGGTTCTATAGGAGCTGAAAATGTACTTAATGAAAAAGATATTAAAGATGCAGATGTAGTAATAATTGCAGCTGATATAGATATCGATTTATCAAGATTTGCAGGAAAGAGGGTATTGCAAACAAAATCAATAGATGCTATAAAAAATGCTAGTTCATTAATTGATAGAGCATATGATGAAGCTCTACTTTATGGTAAGAAAGGCTCTAAAGTTGGAGGTGTAACTTTAGGAAAAACTGATAATCAATTTATAAAACATATAATGAGTGGTATATCTTATATGGTACCAATGTGTATAGCAGCTGGACTTCTTTTAGCAATAGCTAACATATTTGCATTCCAAAAAGATGAACTTGGAAGAATAGTAAATTGGGGATTTGATAATACAACAGCAATGGGATACTTCATGTCAAAATTATTTGCTGTAGGACAAGTTGGATTTAAATTAATGATTCCATTATTTGCAGGTTTTGTTGCTAACTCTATAGCAGATAAGCCAGCAATTGCACCAGCAATGATTGGAGCATATTTAGCAAACGATCCAGAATTTTTAGGAACTCAAACAGGTGGAGGATTCTTATCAGCTATATTAGTAGCATTTATTGTAGGATACTTAGTAAAAGGACTTAAGAGTATAAAGTGGCCAAAGATATTACAACCTTTATTAGCAATTATGATTATTCCATTAATAGCTACTTTTGCAATTACAGTAATAGTATTATTCTTAATAGGACAACCAATAGCAGGAGCTATGGATTGGTTATACAGTGGACTTACAATGTTAAATGATAAATATTCAAGTGCACCATTTATTATTGGAGCTATTATTGGAGCTATGATTGGATTCGACTTTGGTGGACCAGTAAATAAAACAGCTTTAATATTTGGTACAGCAGTATTTACAGATACAGTTGCAAAGTTTGGTATTCAAAATGCAAACTTTGTTCCAGGAACAGCAGCACAAGCTGCAATATCAGTAGCACCACTTGGAATATGGCTTGCCTCAATATTATTTAAAAATAAGTTTACTAAAGATGAAAAAATATCAGCAAACTCAGCCTTTGGTATGGGGATGGTAGGAGTTACAGAAGGTGCAATACCTTTTGCGGCAGCACATCCAGTACAAATGATTACAGCATCAGTTGCAGGTTCAGCACTTGCAGGAGGATTAGTTGGATTATTTGGATGTAAGTTCTATGGAGGTATAGGTTCACCTCTTGGAACATTTATAGGATATATTGAACAACCAATTCCTTTTATAACATGGATAGGATCAGTTTCAGCAGGTATACTTCTTACAGCTGTATTACTAGGTATACTTAAAAAACCAGTAACTGAAGAAGCAGATGTATATGAAGATGATGAAGAAATCAATGAAGAGAAAATTGCAGAAGAAATAGTTTTAGATATAAAGGATATAGATAATGAAGTTTTTAAAGAAACTCATATATATGTAGATGAAAATTCAAAGACACAAGATGAAGCATTTAAATTCCTAGCTTCAATTGCATATGAAAATGGTTATGTATCTAATAAAGAAGAATATCTTAAAGGATTATATGAAAGAGAAAAAGAAGCTACAACTGGGTTTAATGATGGAATAGCAATTCCACATTGCAAAGGTAAAGTAGTTAAAAAATCAGGAGTATTTTTAATAAAGTTTAAAAATCCAATTGAATGGGATTCTCTTGATGGAAAACCAATAAAAGTAGCATTTGGACTTACAATACCAGAAGATGGTGCAAATAATCATATAAAGATATTAAGCGCTATTGCAACAAAACTAATAGATGATGATTTTAGAAATAAAATAGCAAGTGATATTGATAATAGAGAATTATATAGCTTAGTGTCACAAATAGAATTTTAAATAATTAAATCAAAGCCTAAGTAGAATATTCTATTTAGGCTTTTTAATAAAAAGGAGAAATATATGAAGAAAGTACATGTTTATTCTCATACACATTGGGATTATGAGTGGTATTTTACAGCAAATGAAACAATAATACAGTTAATATATCATATGGATGAAGTTATAGAAGCACTTGAGAGTGGGAAAGTTAACAAGTATTTATTAGATGGTCAAATAAGTATATTAGAAGAATATATAAAGTTTATGCCAGATAGATTTGAAGTCGTTAAGAAACTTGTTACTGAAGGAAAGTTATTAATAGGACCATGGTACACTCAAACAGACGAATTAATAATCTCTGGAGAATCTATCATAAGAAACTTATTCTATGGAATTAAAAATTCATCTAAGTATGGGGATTACATGAAGATAGGGTATCTTCCAGATTCTTTTGGTCAAACAAAAGACTTACCTAAAATATTAAATGGATTTGATATACAAAGATCAATATTTTGGAGAGGTGTTTCAAAAGATGAATGTCCAAATAGAGAGTTTATATGGAATAGTGAAGATGGGAGTAGCGTGTTAGTTTATAACATAAAAGATGGATACTATTATGGTGGAAACCTTATATATAATGATGATGTTAAATCTGTTGAAGAAAAAATGAGAGATGGATCAGCTACACAGAATATATTACTACCAGTAGGTGGAGACCAAAGGTATGTAGATTTTAATATAAAAGAAAGAATTAAATATTATCAAGATAGAACGGAAAATAATTTTAAATATATAGAAAGTTCTTGTGATGAATTTTTTGATGAATTAGAAAAGGAAAAGAATTTATTGCAAGTAGAAGGAGAATTTATAAATCCATCTAATTCTAAGATACATAGATCAATTTATTCATCGAGGTATGATCATAAATACCTAAATGATAAAATTGAAAGAAGACTTGTATATGTATTAGAACCTCTAATGGTAATGGCTCAAAATATAGGGTTAGATCCTAAAGTAAGCATGCTTGAAGAGATATGGAAGAAGTTACTTATGAATCATGCTCATGATAGTGCTTGTGGATGTAATAGTGATAAAACAAACGATAGTATATTAGCAAGGCTTATTGAGGTAGATCAGTTGTCTTATTCAGCTTGTGATTATATAGTAAGAAAAATAAGCGAATCAATTAAAGATAGAGAAGAAAATGATTTAATTTTATTTAATACTTTATCAAGAACTAGAGATGAAGCGTTTACTATAAATATAACATCTAAGAATAAGGATTTTAAGATTATAGATGAAGAGGGAGTAGAAATTCCACTTCAAATAATCGAAAGTAAAAAAGAATATAGTGGAAGTATAAAGAGAAGTGCAGAAGAGCATGATGAAAATTTATATTTCTATGTAACTAAAGCAGTAATAAAGTGCAAAGTTAATCCATTTAGTATAAAGAGACTAAAAGTTATTGAAGAAAAAAGCAACTATAGTAAAGAAGAGATTTTAGAAAATGTAATTGAAGATAATTATTATAAAGTTGAGTTTAATAATGGAAAAATAGATATAACTAATAAGCTAACTGGAGAAGTTTTAAAGGATTATATATCAATTGAAGATTCAGGTGATGATGGAGATACCTATGATTACTCGCCACCTTATAATGATATAAGATTTAAATTTGATTTTAAAGATTCAAAGTGTAGAACTATAAATGGAGCGTTATATAAAGAACTTAATATAAGTGGAGTATTTAATGTTCCTAAAAACTTAGAAGATCGAAATATCTCTAGAATAAATTCAAGTATTCTATATACTATGAAATTATCTCTAAATAATAAGAAGATAATAGATTGTCATTTAGAGATTAATAACAATGCAGAAGATCATAGAATGAGAGTTATAATAAGGACAGGAGTTACATCAAATAAATCAATAACAGATACTCCTATGGGAATAATTAAAAGAGATAATACTCCAAATCATATTGATGATTGGAGAGAACTTAATTGGAAGGAAGAACCTTCACCTATTTATCCGATGTTACATTTTGTATCATTGAATGATACAAAATCATCAGCTACAATAATGACAAAAGGAATTAAAGAGTATGAAATATTAGATAATTCTAATATAGCATTAACACTTTTTAGAGGAGTTGGATATTTAGGAAAGCCAGATCTTATAAGAAGACCTGGGGTAGCATCTGGAAATGAATTTAAATATATAGAAACTCCAAAGAGTCAGCTTAAGGGTAAGCTTAAGTTTAAGTTCGCAATAAATTTTGATAAAGAATTAGATATAACTAAAATAAAAAATATATTTGAGAATTATAGTATAAGTAGTCCATATTATCAAATACAAGAGATAAATAGATTTACGAATACATTAAAATATTTTGTAAGTCATCCTCTTCAAGATGATATATCTATTATTGATAGCTTAATAAATAGTGATGAATTAAAAGGAATTAATATAACCTCAATAAATGCAATAGATAAAAAATCATTTATTATAAGATTTCTAAATTCTTCAGATAAAGAAATAAATGATTCAGGAAAAATAAAAGTTAAGAATGCTAAGAGCTATCAATTAGTTAATTTAAATAATAGAGAATTAACGGAAGAGGTAAATGTAGATAAAGAAGAGATACTTATGCCATCATTTAAAAAAGGAGAAATTAAAACTATAAAAATAAATTTATAGTTAATGATGAATCAAGTATTGGAGGAAGTATGAAGAAGGAAATTGTTTTAAGGATAAACCATTCCAAAATTAATTTTACATTTGTTGAGGAAAGAATAGCTGAATATTTTCTAGATGAAAAACCAGTTCTGCCTATAAATAAATTATCAAAAGAATTAAATGTATCTAATGCATCAATAACAAGGTTTTGTAAGAAGATAGGACTTTCTAATTATAAGGAGCTTATATATTTATACAATGAGCATCTTAAAAATAAAAAAGACCATAGCTTAAATAATATAGCAATTGATTTACAAACTGAATATTTTAATTTGTTTGATGATATAGATAAAAATTTTGATGAGAAAAAAATAGAGAGGGTTTGTGAAGAGATACATTCACATAGGCTTATAAATATATTTGCATTAGGGCTTAGTGCAACAGCTGCTCAGGATTTTAAATTTAGATTTTCAAGAATGGGAAAATTCATAGAAGTTATACATGATAGAAGTGCAATAGAAATGGCAACTCAGATATTAGAAAAAGGTGATTTAGTATTCTTGTTTACTCTTAGAGGTAATAAAGCTTTAGAGAAGATTGGCGAAGAGTTAAAAGAGAAAGATATAACTGTAATAACTATAACAGCAAACAAAAAATCATCTTTAAATGAGACTTCAGATATAACAATAAATACTTCAAACTTTAAGGGTGAGGAAGCAACAGGTATATTATCAGCTCAAATTCCAATACTTGTTCAAATTGATTTAATCCATTATTACTATATAAGAAAATATAAGGAAGTTTTAAATAGTTGGGTTTCAACGGAGAAAGTATTTAATAAAGAGTAGGAGAGAATAATATGATAAAATTTTCAAACGATTTTTATTTTGGAAGCGCATCTTCAGCTACCCAAAGTGAAGGTGCTATAGATTTAGGAAATAAGGGAGAAAATATTTGGGACTATTGGTTTAAGACAGAGAAGCATAGATTTCATAATGGAATAGGAACGGAGTATACTTCAACATTCTATAAAAACTACAAAGATGATATAAAGTTAATGAAAGAAACTGGACATAATTCATTTAGGATGTCTATAAGTTGGTCTAGAATGTTTAAAGAAGGATATGGAGAAGTAAATAAAGACGGTGTAGAATTTTATAATAATGTTATAGATGAATTAATCAAAAATGGAATAGAACCTTTTGTAAATTTATTTCATTTTGATATGCCAATGGAACTTCAAAAGATTGGTGGATGGGAAAATAGAAAAGTAGTAGATTATTATAAAGAATATGCAAAGACTTGTTTTGAGCTTTTCGGAGATAGAGTAAAACGTTGGTTTACATTTAATGAACCTATGGTACATGTTGAATGTGGATATTATTTAGGATATCATTACCCATGTAAATTTGATCCAAAAGCAGCTGTACAAGTAGCGTACCACACAGCGTTAGCCAATGCATTAGCTATTAAAGAATTTAAAGAGTTAAATACTGATGGAAAGATTGGTATAATAATAAATCTTTCTCCATGCTACCCAAGAAGCGAAAATAAATGGGATTTAAAAGCAGCTAGAATAGCAGATTTATTTGCAAATAAGAGCTTTTTAGATCCAGCTGTAAAAGGTGAATTTACTACAGAGTTAGTAGAAATTATAAAAAAACATGATTTAATGCCTAATTATACAAAAGAAGATCTAAGCATAATAAAAGAAAATACAATAGATTTTCTAGGTGTAAATTACTATCAGCCAAGAAGAGTTTGTGAAAAAGCTAATAAGCCTAATGATGAGGCACCATTTACTCCAGAATATTATTATGACAATTATGATATGCCAGGAAAGGTTATGAATCCGTATAGGGGATGGGAGATATACCCTAAAGGAATATATGATATAGCTGTAAATATAAAAGAAAACTACAACAATATTGAATGGATGATAACTGAAAATGGTATGGGCGTTGAAGGGGAAGAAAGATTCATAGTAGATGGCGTTATAGAAGATGACTATCGAATTGAGTTTTATAAAGATCATTTAACGTGGTTAAATAAAGCTATTGAAGAAGATGCAAATTGCATTGGATATCATGTTTGGACATTTATTGATAATTGGTCATGGCTTAATGCTTATAAAAATAGATATGGACTTGTATCTTTAAGTCTTGAAGATGGAAAGAGGACAATAAAGAAAAGTGGTAGATGGTTTAAAGAACTATCTAGAAATAAAGGATTTTAAATTAAAGGGGCTGAGGACATGTTTGCTTGTTTAGACATAGGAGGTACATCTATTAAAGTTGCACTTTCAGATAAGGATGGAAACCTTATAGAAAAGGATACATTATATCCATCACATGAATTAAATGAATTTACTAATACTATTGTAAATTGGGTTAATGGAATGAAAAGTCAATATGATATAAAAGGTGTTGCTATAAGCTCACCAGGAGCTGTTGATACAAATAGTGGAATTGTAGGTGGTGCTAGTGCAGTTCCATGCATTCATGGACCTAATTGGAAAGAAGTATTGTCAGAGAGATTAAATCTTAATATAAGTATAGAAAATGATGCAAATTGTGTAGCGCTTGCAGAAATTTTTTCAGGAGCTGCAAAAGAGGTAAATGATATATTGTTTGTAGTATGTGGTTCTGGAATTGGTGGATCTATAATTAAAGATAAGAAAATTCATCATGGAAAGCATCTTTATGGTGGAGAATTTGGATTTATGATAATGGAAGATAATGACGGAGAATATAAAACATTTAGTGAGGTTGCATCTACAATGTCTTTTGTAAGAAAGGCTAGAAAGTATTTTAATGATGAAAGTTTAGATGGCAAGGATGTATTTAATAAAGCACAAAATGGAGATGAGTTTTGCAAGGGAGTAATAGATAGATTTTATGAAGAACTTGCAAAAGGAATTTATAATCTTCAGTATATGTACGATCCTGAGCTTATACTTATAGGGGGTTCTATAAGTGATAGAGATGATTTTGTAATAAGCTTAAATGAGAAAATAGATGAAATATTAAAGAAGATTAAGATTGCAGAAATAAAACCAGAAATAAGAACGTGCACACATAGAAAAGATGCAAATCTTATAGGAGCTTTAGCGCATCATCTTAAAGAATATAATATATAAATTTAGATTAATTAAAGATATATTATATAAGGTAAGTATAATTAATATAAGTAAAAATATTTGTTTGAATTAATAAAAGCTACATTCTATAAATGAATGTAGCTTTTAAATTTCTTTATGGACAAGAGAAGAGAAGTATAGTAATATTTAAATGGATAATTAATATTTATAAATATTAATTATCCATTTAAATATGTTTGTGGGAATGTGAAGAAGGGGGTGTAACTAATGAAGAAACTTATAAATACAGCTTTTATATATGCTGTTATTGCTCTTGCAAGTGGTGTTTTTTATAGAGAATTTACAAGAATGAATGATTATACAGGTAAGACATCATTAGCAGTAGCACATGTACATTTACTAGTTTTAGGTAGTTTAATGTTTCTGATTTTAGTTTTATTTGAAAATGCATTTAAGATCACTAAAAATAAATTCTTTAGTAAATTTTATATAATTTATAATGCTGGACTTATTTTTATGATTGGAATGTTTATATGGAGAGGCGTAGATCAAGTTTTAGGACTTAATGGTGGAGCTATGATATCCGGTATAGCTGGATTATCTCATATAATTATTACTGTAGGAATTATAATGATGTTCATTGTACTTAGAAATGAAGTTATAAAAGCTGAAGAAGCAAGTAAATAGATATAATTATAATTTATCCTAAAATATAAAGAGCGTTATAGAAATTATATCAAACTTAATTTTAAAACAAAAAACAGTTATATACTTAAAATAAGTATATAACTGTTTTTTATATCTTTATATATTCAAGTATAAAAATAAATAGGATTATTATAAGAGATAGAACTCTATCACAATAAATAATAAGTTTAATAGTATATATTGAGAGAAATAATATATAGGATGATTAAATGAAAGGAAATTACACCTATTCTGTTTGTTTTGATGAGAAGACAGAAAAGTTATTTAGAAAAGCAAAATACTTAGGACAAGGAAATAACGGGATAGTATATGAACTTCCAAACAATAGAGTTATAAAGATTTTTTTAAAAGAAAAAATTTGTAGGGCAGAGGGTGATACTCTTAAAAGAACCAAAAAATCAAAATATTTTCCTAATATATACGCGCGAGGCGAACTTTATATTGTACGAGAAATGGTTTGTGGAGTACGTTTAGATAAATACATAAAAAGAAACGGGTTAAGTAAAGAAATGTCTATGAAGATATATAGACTATTAAAAGAGTTTAAAAAACTTGGATTTGCAAAATTAGATACAAGATGTAGAGATGTATATGTAACTGAAAAGTTAGAGCTTAGAATGATAGATCCTAAAGGATGCTATACAAGAAAAGTTGATTTTCCAAGACATTTAATGAAAAAATTAAATGGGCTTAAAGTATTAGATACATTTTTAAAGCATATAGAAGAGAAAGATCCTAAGTTATGTATGTATTGGAAGAGTCAGCTTGATAAATACTTTGAGAAAAACAACATAGAATACAATTAGATAGTAATATGTATTTACGTAAAATAACAATAAGATATAATAGTTATGATATATAAGTATAATAATTGAAATAAAAAAGTCCTTTAGGGCTTTTTTATTTTGCTAGGAATTATAACAGTTAAGGTCGTGTATATTAATTAAGTATGTGATTATAGTCAAAATATTGGTAAACAAAAATTTACTAATGTTATAAATTAATATCTAATATTAATAAATTGAAAAAAATTATCAATTGATTGAAAATATCAACAGAATGGATTATAATGTATTTAAATAAAAAAAGCAATTAATTATTTAATAAAAATATAGGATGTTGTAAATAATATCTAATGTATTTGATTGTTAAGGAGGAAAAGTAAATGAAACAATATGCAGAAATAGTAGATGTTTTAGCTAGAGAAATTTTAGATTCAAGATCATTCCCAACAGTAGAAGTTGAGGTATATTTAGAAGATGGAACAGTAGGAAGAGCAGCAGTACCATCAGGTGCATCAACAGGTGTATTTGAAGCTGTAGAACTTCGTGATGGAGATAAATCAAGATTCAATGGAAAGGGTGTACTTCAAGCAGTAAAGAACGTTAATGAAGTTATTGCTGATGAATTAGTTGGATTAAATGCTTTAGATCAAATTTTCATCGATAAGACTTTAATAGAATTAGATGGAACTAAGAATAAAGGTAAATTAGGAGCAAACGCTATACTAGGTGTTTCACTTGCTGTAGCTAGAGCTGCTGCAAACTATTTAGGCTTACCTTTATATCAATATGTTGGTGGAGTTAATGCTAAAGTATTACCAGTACCAATGATGAATATTATAAATGGTGGAGAACATGCTGATAATTCAGTAGATTTACAAGAATTCATGATTATGCCAGTTGGAGCAGAAAGCTTTGCAGAAGCATTAAGAATGTGTTCAGAAGTATATCATGCACTTAAAAAATTATTAAACGAAAAAGGATATTCAACAGGTGTTGGTGATGAAGGTGGATTTGCACCAAACTTAAAATCAAATGAAGAAGCTATTGAAGTTATTATAGAAGCTATCAAGATAGCTGGTTTAGAACCAGGAAAAGAAATGTTTATAGCACTAGATCCAGCTTCATCAGAATTCTTCGAAGATGGTAAATATATCTTAAAACATGAAGGTAAGACATTATCACCAAAAGAAATGGTTGATTTCTATGAAAACTTAGTAAATAAGTACCCAATCATCTCAATTGAAGATGGTATGGCAGAAGAAGATTACGAAGGTTGGAAGATCATGACTGAAAGATTAGGAAAGAGAATCCAATTAGTTGGTGATGACTTATTCGTAACTAACACAGAAAGATTAAAGATGGGTATCGAAATGGGAATTGCAAACTCAATTCTTATAAAGCTTAACCAAATTGGTACATTAACAGAAACTTTAAATGCTATCGAAATGGCTAACAGAGCAGGATACACTGCAGTAATCTCACATAGATCAGGTGAAACAGAAGATACAACTATTTCAGATTTAGTTGTTGCTGTAAATGCAGGTCAAATCAAGACTGGTGCACCAGGAAGATCAGAAAGAGTTGCTAAGTACAACCAATTAATTAGAATAGCTGAAGAATTAGATGATGTAGCTGAATACAGAGGAAGAGATGCATTCTTCAATATAAAGAAATAGTAACTAATTTCTATAATTGAAATAGAATTAAATTTGAGCTTGAAATAATATTTAGCGCTTTCAGATAATTTTTGGAAATTAGTGTAGAAATAAATTATTCTTTATGATATACTAATTGAGTTAAATAGTATAAAATAAGCGTTTAAATATTAGGAGGTGTTCCCATGCAAACAGCGTTATTAGTACTTGAGGTAATATTAGGAATAGTTATTGTAGTTTCAGTACTTATGCAACCAAGTAAATCAGATGCCTTAAGTGGATTGATTCAAGGTAGCAACAATGATACATTCTTCTCAAGAAACAAATCAAGAACAAAAGAAGTTATGCTAGAGAGAGTAACAATAATAGGAATGTTACTATTTGCTATAAATACAATTGTTTTAAATTTAATATAATATGTGTGGGAATCACAAGTTAGATTTATTAGCCAGTCATTATGACTGGCCTTTTTTTATTAATCATAAATTTTACTTAAAAAATATAGTACAAAAAATTATTCGAAATGATAAAAGTAAGATGAATAAATATATATTTCGTATAATATAGATATAAATGTTATGGACAAAGTAAATAAACCATTTACCATAGTAGATTTTTTTATTATTCTTAAGCTAAAAAGTGAAGTTATGTATTTATATAACGTAAATTCAAATAAGATTATAAATTTAATTCTAATAGAAAAATTTATTTCATAATTATATAGTAGTGCCCTAGGTACTAAAAATAATTATGAGAGGTGTAACTATGGAGTTATTAGCATTACCATTAGTCTGTGGGATTATTTCATTAATTGTTTTAATTTTTATTGCAAAAGGTATTATTAAAAAAGATCCTGGAAATAAAAAGATGAAAGAGATAGCATCACATATAGAAGAAGGAGCTATGGCCTTTATAAAAAAGGAATATAAGTATCTTTCAATATTTGTGGTGTGTATTTTTGTATTAATTTCAGCATTTTTAAGTTATAAGACAGCTATAGCATTTTTAGTAGGTGCAGTATTCTCAATGCTTGCAGGATTTATAGGGATGAAGATTGCTGTTAAAGCAAATGTAAGAACAGCAAATGCAGCAAAGCATGGAATGAAAGAAGCATTAGGAGTAGCTTTTTCTGGTGGATCTGTTATGGGACTTTCAGTTGTAGGACTTGGAGTTGTGGGGCTTACTATTTTTGCAGTTATTTTTGATTTAAATGCAGAGTATATAACAGGCTTTGGACTTGGCGCATCATCAATAGCACTATTTGCAAGAGTTGGTGGTGGTATATATACAAAGGCAGCAGATGTTGGAGCAGATTTAGTTGGAAAAGTAGAAGCTGGTATACCAGAAGATGATCCAAGAAATCCAGCTGTAATTGCAGATAATGTTGGAGATAATGTTGGAGATGTTTGTGGTATGGGAGCTGACCTTTTTGAATCTTATGTTGGATCAATAATTTCAGCTATAACACTTGGAGGTTTTGTATCAATAGTAGCAGGACGTGAGGCTATGATTTACCCCTTAATACTTGCTGCAATTGGAATTGTTGCATCACTTATAGGGATATTTGTAGTTAAAAGTTATAAGGGGGATGACCCTCAAAAGGCTTTAAACATAGGAAGTTTCTTATCAGGAGGAATAGCCCTTATATTAAGTGCCATTGCATGTAATTATTTATTTAAAGACTTAAAATTCTTTATTCCAGTAGTAGTTGGTATATGTGTTGGTTTATTAATTGGGAAAATCACAGAAGTATACACATCATCAGATTATAAATCAGTAAAATTTATTGCAAAAGAATGTGAGACAGGAGCAGCTACCAATATAATAGCTGGTCTTGCAGTTGGTATGAAATCAACAGTTATACCTATACTTTTAATAGTAATTGGAATATTAATTTCATTCTTTAAAACAGGTGGTGCAAGTGATTCTATTGTAGGATTATATGCAATTGCATTATCGGCAGTAGGAATGCTTGCTACAACAGCTATAACAGTTGCTGTTGATGCATATGGACCAATAGCTGATAACGCTGGTGGAATAGCTGAAATGAGTGAGTTAGATGAAGGTATTAGAGAGATTACAGATAAACTTGATTCAGTTGGTAATACAACAGCAGCTATTGGAAAAGGATTTGCAATAGGTTCAGCAGCACTTACAGCTTTAGCTTTATTTGCATCATACACTCAAGCTGTAAAATTAGATTCAATAAATCTTTTAAATCCATTAACATTAGTTGGTGTGCTTATAGGTGGAATGCTTCCATTTTTATTTGGAGCACTTACAATGCAATCAGTTGGTAAGGCAGCAGGTCAAATGGTAGAAGAAGTTAGAAGACAATTCAAAGAAAAGCCTGGAATATTAAAAGGTACAGATAAGCCAGATTATTCAACTTGTGTTGAAATTTCAACTAGAGCTGCTTTAAGAGAGATGCTAGTGCCAGGAATAATTGCAATTTTATCACCTATAATTGTAGGATTACTTTTAGGTGCAGAAGCACTTGCTGGATTAATAGCTGGAGGAGTTGTAACTGGTGTTATGATGGCTATACTTATGGCAAATGCAGGTGGTGCATGGGATAATGCTAAGAAGTATATAGAAGGTGGCGCATATGGTGGAAAAGGAAGCGAATGTCATAAAGCAGGTGTAGTTGGAGATACAGTTGGTGATCCATTTAAAGATACATCAGGACCAGCTATGAATATATTAATAAAGCTTATGACAATAGTTGCAGTTGTATTTGCACCACTTATAGTAGAATTTGGTGGGTTATTATTTTAAAATATATATTTAGTTAAACTAGGAGTTATTATTTAGTATATGAACTAAATAATAACTCCTTTCCATATAAACTTCTAATAGAGGAATTATAGCTCATAATGTGTTAATATATAGATAGAATAATATATAACAATAGTGGGTAGCATATATTAAGAATATAGATAAATTAAATTGGAGGAATAAGATGGGAATAAAAAATACATTATTGGATTTTATGCGTGAAGATGCATATAAACCAATGGATTTAAAAGAATTAACATCAGTATTTGATATAAAATCAGACGAATATAGAGCTTTTAAAAAAGTATTAAAAGCAATGGAAAAGGAAGGCCTAGTCGTTAGAAATAAAAGCGATAAATATACTATTCCAGAAAGAGTAGGTTTAGTTGCAGGAAAACTTCAAGGACATCAAAGAGGATTTGGTTTCTTAATACCTGAAGCTGAAGGAGAAAAAGATGTGTTTATACCATCATCAGCAATGAACGGTGCTATGAATGGAGATAGAGTATTAGTTCATGTAACTAGAGATGATAAAAATGGTAAGAAGAGAGAAGGAGAAATTGCTGAAATAGTAGAAAGAGCCAATAAAACAATAATTGGTGTCTATGAAAATAGCAGAAACTTTGGTTTTGTTGTGCCAGAAGATACAAGATTACACCAAGATATATTTGTAACTAAAAAAGATAGAAATGGTGCTAACGATGGTGATGTTGTAATAGTAGAAGTTACAAAGTGGCCAGAACAAAGAAGAAGCCCTGAAGGTGTTATAAAAGAAGTATTAGGACAAAAGGGAGACAAAGGACTTGATATTCTTACAATAATTAAGAAGTTTGGGCTTCCAGAAGAATTTCCTGATAAGGTATTAAATTTTGCAGATAGAATAGAAGAAGAGATAGATCCTAAAGAATATAAAAGAAGAACAGATTTTAGAGATTTAAAGATGGTAACTATTGATGGTGAAGATGCTAAAGATTTAGATGATGCAGTCTCAATAGAAAGATTACCAAATGGAAACTATAAATTAGGGGTTCATATAGCAGATGTTACTAATTACGTTAAAGAAGGTAACCCACTAGATAAAGAAGCACTAAAAAGAGGTACATCAGTATATCTTATAGATAGAGTTATACCAATGCTTCCAAAGAAACTTTCAAATGGTATATGTTCACTTAATCCTAAAGTAGATAGATTAACATTAAGTTGTATCATGGTAATTGATAAGAATGGTAAAGTTATAGAACATGAAATCCATGAAGGTATAATTAAAACAAATGAAAGAATGACTTATACAGATGTAACTAAGATACTTAGAGATAAAGATTAAGAACTAATTAAAAAGTATGATTACTTATATGATGATTTCTTAGCTATGGAAGAACTTGCAAATATATTAAATAAAAAGAGAATGAGAAGAGGCGCTATTGATTTTGATTTTGAAGAAGCAAAAATCACTTTAAATCCTTTAGGTAAGCCAATTGAAATAAAGCCTTATCCAAGAGAAATAGCAAATAGAATAATAGAAGAATTCATGCTTGCGTGTAATGAAACTATAGCTGAATATATGTATTGGACTAATCTACCATTTGTATATAGAGTCCATGAAAATCCAGATGAAGAAAAGCTAACAAAGTTTAGAGAATTTATATATAATCTTGGATACACAATGAAGTGGAGTCAAGATATACAGCCAAGAGCACTTCAAGAAGTTTTAGAGAAGGTTAAGGGTAAAAAGGAAGAAGCTGTAGTAAGTACACTTCTTTTAAGATCAATGATGAAGGCTAGATATTCACCAGAAAGTCTTGGTCACTTTGGTTTAGCAGCAAGGTATTACTGTCACTTTACTTCACCAATTAGAAGATATCCAGACCTTCAAATCCATAGAATCATAAAAGAACAAATAAATGGTAAGATTGATGGAGGAAGAGCTAAGAAGCTAATTGGAATAGTTGATTATGCATCAAAGCAATCATCAGAAACAGAAAGAGTAGCTCAAGAGGCTGAAAGAGAAGTTGATGATTTAAAGAAAGCAGAATATATGCAAGATAGAATTGGAGAAGAATTTGACGGAATTGTTTCTTCAGTTACATCATTTGGTATGTTCGTTGAACTTCCAAGCACTATAGAAGGATTAGTTCATATAACTGCTTTAGAAGATGACTATTATGTATATGATGAAAATCATTTAGCTTTAATTGGAGAAAGAACAAAGAATATTTATAGATTAGGTGATGAAGTTAAAGTTAAATGTAGTAAGGTAGATATTGCAAATAGAGAAATTTACTTTGATTTAATAAAAGAAGAAGAGGAAGAAAAAGAAGAAGAAGCTTTAAAAGAATTCCAAGAGAGACTTCCTCAAGTTAAAAAAGAAGTAAAAGAAGCTTTAGCAAGAGTTGAAGAGATAGAAGAAGAAAAAGAATCAGAATTAGAATAGTCTAATAAATTAAAAAGGAAGCTATCATTGAGTTATCTGGAAGGGTAATTATAAATGATAGCTTCATTTAGTTAAAGAATATATAAAAAATATATAGCGATACACTTTTTATATATAATTGCTAATAGGCTCAATATATAATATAATTTTATTAAGTTATATAGTGGTAAATAAAAAGTAGGTGAAAAAGATGGTAAGAAAGAAAAACTCAAATACTTTAGCAGAGAATAGAAAAGCGAGACATGATTATTTTATAGAAGAAACAATTGAAGCTGGCTTAGAATTAGTTGGAACAGAAGTTAAATCTATAAGAAATGGTAGAGCAAATCTTAAAGAATGTTATGCTGAAGTTAGAACTGGTGAAATATTTATTAGAGGAATGCATGTAAGTCCTTATGAGCAAGGAAATATATTTAATGTAGATCCATTAAGAGATAGAAAGCTTCTTCTTCATAAAGAACAAATAGGAAGACTTGCAGGACTTGTATCTAGAGAGGGACTTACGCTTATACCTTTATCTCTTTATCTTAAGAATGGAAGAGTTAAAGTTGCACTTGGAGTTTGTAAGGGTAAGAAAGACTATGATAAGAGAAATTCATTACTAGAAAAAGCTCATAATAGAGAAATGCAAAGAGAACTTAAAAATAGAAATAGATATTAATAAAGAGAGTATTCTAATTAAATTGGAGTACTCTTTTTATTACGCTTAATATTATATATTTAATTAATTGATAGTTAAAAGTTTAAACTAGTTTATAACATGTTTTGTTATGATGTTTTTATTATACTAATTTAGTAGTTAAATCAAAATTGTAAATCCAATTTGTAAACTTTGATAAATAAATTAGAATTCAAGAAATTTAGTATTATAATAGTAAAGAAGGATTTTTTTTCTAAAACGAGACGTTGTAGCAGGGGGAATTTTATATGGAGATTGATAATAAAAATACAATAATGAGTTCTCACAAGAGAAGTAGAGAATATGGAATAAAGGAAAATAATAAAGGACCTAAAAGAAGTATTAAGAATAGCGAATTAAAAATAGTATTAGAAGAAAATGTAGAGCTTATAAAAATAGCAAAGATATATATGAATATGTTCAAAGATGTTCTTAAAGATGAGAAGTTTATAATAGTGCTTACAGATAAAGATGGTTGTATATTACACATAAGTGGAAAAGAAAATGTAGTAAAAGAATATGCAAAGTTAAATATAATTGTAGGAATGTATATGGGTGAGAAAAGTATTGGAACGAATGCTATGGCAGTTGCAATAGAAGAAGATAGAGCAGTTCAAGTAACCGCAGATGAGCATTATATAGATATTTTTAAAAGACTTACATGCTCAGCTGCGCCTATACATGGAAAAGGTGGCAAAATAATAGGGACATTAAATTTAACATCAGAATGGGAGAATAAACATCCTCACTCATTAGGATTAGTTTTATTTGGAGTTAAAGCTATAGAGAATGAATTAGTAAGACTACATATAAATGAAGTTCTTAAAGAAGCTTATAATTATGTAGGAAGTGTTATAAATAACGTAGATAAAGGAATAATAACTTTAGATTCTGATGGATGTATAAATAATGTTAATGAACTTGCTTGTGAAGTTATTGGGTTAAAATCTTTAGATTTATTAAATAAAAAGGTTGAAAGCATAATACCTGGATGGAAAAATATTAATTTAAGTTTTAAAAAGAATAATTATAATACATATATGAAAGAGATAAAGTTTTTAAATGATACAAGCAATAGAATATTAATAACAGTAAAGCCTATAAGATTAGAGGATAAAATCATAGGTTCTGTAATCATTATGAGTAAAGAAAAAGAAAATAAAGAGAATAAATCTTCAGGTGCGTATAAAACCTTTGATGATATATTAGGATCTAGTGATGCAATATTAAATGTTATAACTAATTGTAAAGTAGTAGCTAATAGCCCATCTACTATTTTAATAGAAGGAGAAAGTGGAACTGGTAAAGAGGTATTGGCACAAGCTATACATAATTTTAGTTATAGAAGAGATCATAGATTTGTTGCTATAAACTGTGGAGCTATTCCTAAAAATTTAATTGAAAGTGAATTATTTGGATATGAAGAAGGAGCATTTACAGGAGCTAAAAAGGGTGGAAAGATAGGCAAATTTGAATTAGCTAATGGAGGAACAATATTCTTAGATGAAATTGGAGAAATGCCTCTTGAAATGCAAGTACATCTTCTTAGAGTTATCCAAGAAAGTAGAATTAGTAGAGTAGGTAGTGACAAAGAGATACCTATAGATGTTAGAATAATTGCGGCTACTAATAAGGATTTGAAAGAAGAGGTTAGAAATGGAAAATTTAGAGAAGACTTATTTTATAGGTTAAGTGTTATTCCTATAAATCTTCCACCTCTTAGAGATAGAAAAGGAGATGTAGAAAAACTTATTGAGCATTTCTTAAGAGTAAAAGCATTTAAATTAAATAAAGAAGTTCCAAAGATAAATGCTAAGCTTTATAATAAATTAATTAATTATTCGTGGCCGGGAAATATTAGAGAGCTTGAAAATTGTATTGAAAATATAGTTAATCTAGATGGAGATATATCATATAAGTTTGTTGGAAATATAGATGAAGATTCTAAAGGTTGTGATATAGAAAAAGAAATTGCAACAGGGGGTGTAGAATATAATACTTCATCAAAGGATGGTATATATATAGAAATAGGAAATGATTTTAATATAAAAGATATAGAAAAAACATTAATTGAAAAGGCTATTAAATGTAATGATTATAATATGAGTAAAACTGCAAAGGCTCTTGGTATAAGTAGAAATACTTTATATTATAAGCTTGATAAATATAATATATATTAAGTGTCCTAAAATCTAACGATGTCCTAAAATCTAACATAAAATATAAAAATGTGTAGTAAAATAGTACATGTGGATTATTTGTAAAAATCAAAGATTGTTAAAAAAATGACGTGGTTGTGAGAAAATCGTTAAATTTATAACATTGGCATGGTAATTGCTAATATATAATAACGTAAATGAAAACAATTTAAATTATTTATAAATATAGTGTGTTTAGGAGGAGTTTGGTTATGGCACGTTTTACATTACCAAGAGATATTTATCATGGAAAAGGTTCAATTGATGTATTAAAAGAAATTGAAGGTAAGAAGGCAATTATAGTAATGGGTGGAGGCTCAATGAGAAGATTTGGTTTCTTACAAAAAATTGAGGACAACTTAAAGGCTGCAGGACTTGAAGTTATGGTATTTGATGGAGTTGAATCTGATCCATCAGTTGAGACTGTAATGAAAGGTGCAGAAGCTATGAGAAGCTTTGAGCCAGATTGGATAATTGGATTAGGTGGAGGTTCACCAATAGATGCAGCGAAGGCTATGTGGATATTCTATGAGTACCCAGATTTTACCTTTAAAGAAGCGATAGTTCCATTTGGATTACCTAAATTAAGAAAGAAAGCTAAATTTATAGCTATAGCGTCAACTAGCGGAACAGCTACAGAAGTAACTGCTTTTTCAGTTATAACTGATTATGAAGCTAAAATTAAATATCCTTTAGCTGATTTTAATATAACTCCAGATATAGCAATAGTAGATCCAGATCTTGCAGAAACAATGCCACAAAAATTAGTTGCACATACAGGAATGGATGCTATGACACATGCAATGGAAGCGTATGTTTCAACAATAGCAGATAATTTTACAGATCCATTAGCTTTAAAAGCGATTGAAATGGTTAGAGATAATATTAAAAAATCATATGATGGAGATAAACATGCAAGAGCAGAAATGCATGATGCCCAATGTTTAGCAGGGATGGCATTTAGTAATGTTTCTCTTGGAATAGTTCATTCAATGGCTCATAAAATCGGTGGTGTGTTCCATGTACCTCATGGATGTGCAAATGCTATAATGCTTCCTTCAGTAATAGAATTTAATGCTGCTGTATGCGGAGAAAGATACGCTAAAATAGCTAAAATGTTAAATTTAGAAGGAAAAAATGATAAAGAATTAACAAAGTCATTAGTTAAATTAATAAGAGATTTAAATAAAGAATTAAATATACCAGCTACATTTAAGGAATATGGAGTAGATGAAGCAGAGTTCTTAGCTAACTTAGCTTTCATGGCTGAAAATGCAGTTGCAGATGCTTGCACAGTAACTAATCCAAGAAAAGTAGTTCCAGAAGAAATAGAAAAGATATATAAAGCATCATTCTATGGAGAAGAAGTAGACTTTTAATTTAAAAAATATAAAAATATCTAAAAGCTCCCAGAAAGACTTTTGATGGGAGCTTTTAGTAAGTTAAATAGGCAAAATATATTAAAAGGAGTAGGGCTAACATGTATAAGATAGTTTCAAAGAGAGAACTTACAAATAACATATACTTAATGGATATAGAAGCGAAGAGAGTAGCAAAATCAGCAAAGCCAGGGCAGTTTATAATAATTAAAAATGATGAAAAAGGTGAGAGAATACCATTAACAATTGCAGATTTCAATAAAGAAAAAGGAACTGTAAGCATAGTATTTCAAACAGTTGGACAAGGAACTAAGGAATTAGCAAAATATGAAGTGGGGGATTACATAAAAGATTTTGTGGGACCTCTTGGAAAACCAAGTGAATTCGTTGCAGAAGATTTAGAAAAGCTTAAGAATAAAAAATTAATATTTATAGCTGGTGGTGTTGGGGCAGCACCTATATATCCACAAGTTAAATGGATGAAAGAGCATGGTATAGATGTTGATGTAATAATAGGAAGTAGAACTAAGGATCTTTTAATCTTAGAAGATGAAATGAAAGAGGTAGCTAAGAATCTTTACGTTGCAACAGATGATGGATCTTATGGATTTAATGGAAGAGTTACTGATATGTTAAATCATTTAGTTAAAGAAGAAGGAAAGCATTATGATGAAGCAATTGTCATAGGACCTATGATAATGATGAAATTTATGTGCATGTTAACTAAAGAATTAAATATTCCTACAATAGTTAGCTTAAATCCTATTATGGTAGATGGTACTGGCATGTGTGGAGCATGTAGAGTAACTGTTGGAGATGAAGTAAAGTTTGCTTGCGTTGATGGTCCAGAATTTGATGGACACTTAATAAATTTTGATGAAGCTATGAGAAGACAAAATATGTATAAGACAGAAGAAGGAAGAGCTATCCTTAAGGAAAAAGAAGGGGATACTCATCATGGTGGATGTGGACATTGCGGAGGTGAAGAATAATGAATATGGAAGATAGAATGAAGAGAGTTCCAGTTAGAGAGCAAGATCCTAAAGAAAGAGCTAGAAACTTTAATGAAGTATGTTTAGGATATAATGAGGAAGAAGCAGTTAAAGAAGCTAAGAGATGCCTTCAATGTAAGAATCCAAGATGTGTTACAGGATGTCCTGTATCTATAGATATACCAGGATTTGTTAAAGAGGTAGCTGAAGAAAATTTTGAAGAAGCAGTTAAAGTTATTTCAAAATATAGTGCTCTTCCAGCTGTTTGTGGAAGAGTATGTCCACAAGAAAGTCAATGTGAAGGTAAATGTGTACTTGGGGTAAAGGGAGATCCAGTTTCAATTGGTAAGCTTGAAAGATTTGTAGCTGACTGGGGTCGCGAACATAATGTAGATCTTTCAGAAAAAGAAGCGGATAAAAATATAAAGGTTGCAGTAATAGGAAGTGGACCTGCTGGACTTACTTGTGCTGGAGATTTAGCTAAAAAAGGTTATGATGTAACTATATTTGAAGCTCTTCATGAAACAGGGGGAGTTTTAGTCTATGGTATACCAGAATTTAGACTTCCAAAAGATACTGTAGTTAAGAGTGAAATTGAGAATATTAAGAAATTAGGAGTTAAAGTAGAAACTAATGTAATCATTGGTAGGACTATAACTATTGATGAGTTATTAGAAAATGAAGACTTTAAAGCTGTATTTATAGGATCAGGTGCGGGACTTCCAAGATTCATGGGAATAAAGGGAGAAAATGCGAATGGAGTATGCTCAGCAAATGAATTCTTAACAAGAGTTAATTTAATGAAAGCATTTAAAGATGATTATAAAACTCCAGTTAGAACTGGAAATAAAGTTGCTGTTGTAGGAGGCGGAAATGTTGCTATGGATGCTGCAAGAACAGCCCTTAGACTTGGAGCTGAAACTCATATAGTATATAGAAGAAGTGAAGCAGAGCTTCCAGCAAGAGTTGAAGAAGTTCATCACGCAAAAGAAGAAGGTATAATATTTGATATTTTAACTAATCCTACAGAAATTTTAACAGATGAAAATGGATGGGTTAAGGGAATGAAATGCGTTAAGATGAAACTTTTAGAAGCTGATGAGTCAGGAAGAAGAAGACCAGTTGAAATTGAAGGTTCAGAATTTATAATGGATGTAGATACAGTAATAATGTCTTTAGGTACTACGCCAAATCCACTTATTTCAGCTACAACAGAAAGCCTTGAAATAAATAAAAGAAAATGTATAGTAGCAGAAGAACATTCAGGCAAAACAACTAAGGAAGGCGTATATGCTGGTGGTGATGCAGTAACAGGAGCTGCAACAGTAATACTTGCCATGGGTGCAGGAAAAGATGCTGCAAAAGCAATTGATGAATATTTAAGTGAAAATTAGAGATAATAAGTATATACCACATTAACTTCATTTGTGTATAGCTTAAAATCCAGTTATACAAAGAATAACAAACCTTAGAAATCCTTCTATCTATAACATCACGGTCTGGTTATGGGTAGAGGGATTTTTCTTAGTTATTAACGGTAAATATGACTAAAATGTAAATAATGATAGCAATCTTAGAAAAAAATAAGAATTTATAGTAGAATAGTAAAGGGTTAATGTAAACCTTAGCACAAAATATAAACATACTTTATTATGAAAGGAAGAATTACATGAACAACAAGAAAAAAGGAATCACTCTTGTATTAATTGCAACATTATTCTGGGGAATGATGGGTGTAACTAGTAGAACTCTAGGAAATGCAGGAATTGATTCAATGAGTATATCATTCTTTAGATGTTTAATTGCAGCAATTGGCTTTGGTATATTCTTATTTATTTTTAATAAAAAAGCCTTTAGGGTTGATTTAAAAGGAATTATAATTAGTGGTATATATGGTATCGTAACATTTGGATTATCATTTACAACATTTAATATTGCAGTAGAGAGAGTTCCAATTGCAGTTGCAACAGTTCTTATGTTTACTAATCCAATATGGGTAACAATTTTTAATGCTATATTCTTTAAAGAAAAGATAACTTCAAAAAAAGCAACTGTAATTGCTCTTGCAATAATAGGATGTCTTTTAATTTCAAATATATTTGGAGTTGGATTTGAAAATCTTGATATAGTTGGATTATTAGTTGGACTTTCAACAGGAGTATTATTTGCTCTTCAACTTGTAATACCAAGATTTTTTGATGGAAAGTACTCAAAGGATAGTATGCTAATCTATGGATTTATATTTAGTACAATAGCTTTAGCATTCTTTACAAACTTTACTGGAGTAAATACTGCTATAACTACAAATTCATCACCTATGTTTGTAATACTTAACATATTATCAATTGGTATATTAAGTACATTTATAGCTAACATATCATATGTAAAAGCTACAGATTATATAGAAACAGGTGTTGCATCAGTATTAGTTGCATTAGAACCAGTTCTTGGAAGTTTATTTGCTTATATAGTTTATGGAGAAACATTAACAGGACTTCAACTACTTGGAGGACTATTAATAGTTATTGCAGCTATATGGCTTGCAAGAACATCTGATTAATTTTATAAATAAATAGATATAATAGCTATTAGAGAATAAGTTTACAATCCTCTAATAGCTTTTTTTGTTGTTTAGTAGGATAATAAACTTAGAGATTGGGGGAGAAAATATGAAAAACAGCAGAGAAAAGCAAAAGATAGTAATGCTATCTCTTATTAAAAATACATATAAAAACTTTAAGTTTAATTTCTTCGCATGTACATATTTTGAAATGTGCTATAGAATTTTAACTGCATTTATATTTGGGCCAATAATATTTCTAATATTCAAATACTTTATAAAGACAGATGGAATGGCTAATCTTACAAATAAAGATTTTATAACATTTGGACTTAGTCCTGAAGGAATTATATGTATAGCCATATTGTTAATATTAGCTTTTTGTATGATATTTATAGAGATTGGTGCCTTAACATATATAGGAGCAGAATCACATAGAGGAAAAAAGATTAAGATTATAGATGGGATCTTTAATGTATTCGGAGTATTAAAAGATACATTTAATATTGGATTAATACCACTTATTCTGATCACAGGGGTAATTGGGCCATTAACTGGAGTTGGACTTTGTAGTTCTTTAATTAGAGACTATTCTATACCACCTTTTATAACAATAGAACTTTCAAAGACACTTTTAGGAAAGGTTTTACTTGGATTAATAGCGGTTGTGGTAGTAGTATTATTACTTAGATGGATATTAGCTATTCCAATAGTTGTAATAGAAAAGGTAAAAGGAAAAGAAGCTGTAAGTAAAAGTAATAGAATATACAAGAAAAATAAATGGACTCTTTTAAAAGGAGTAATTTTATGGGAAGTTGTTTTTGTTATACTCATTTCAATTGCAATAAGTATATTTTTAGGAGCTGGAATCGGAATTGGTGGATATATATTTTCACCAAACTCTATTGAAAGTAAGATATTGTTAGGGATTTTATTAGTATTATTTTACATAGGTTTCATAGTAGTATCACTTTTAATAACTCCATTATTTGTTTCATTCTTAGTAGAACTTTATTATGCACTTAGAGATGATATAGTGGAGGATGAGAGAGAGTTTAAATCCTATGAGGATTATAAAAATAATATTTTATATAAAATATCAAGAAAAGGATCAAAAATATTTGTAGCAATACTTATACTATGCTTTATAGGATATAGTGGGTTTATAGGATATAGGACAGTGTTTAATAAAGTAATAAATGATAAAGTTCAAATAACAGCTCATAGAGGGGCAAGTGAAGTTGCTCCAGAAAACACATTATCAGCAATAAAGGAAGCAGAAAAACAAGGAGCTAATTATGCTGAAATAGATGTTCAGACCACAAAGGATAATCAAACCATACTTCTTCATGATGGCACTTTTAAAAGAACAGCTGGAGTTAATAAAACACCTAGACAATTAACTCTAAAAGAAATTGAGCAGCTTGATAATGGATCATTCTTTTCAAGTAAATACAAGGGAGAACCTATTCCAACATTAGATAAAGTACTAAAAGAATCTAAGGGAAAGATTAAGTTGAATATTGAGCTTAAGCCAAAGGGTAACGATGACCCGTTGGTTCAAAATGTAAATAAATTAATTGTAGAAAATGGTATGGAACATGATGTTGTAATATCATCATCTAACTTTAAAGCATTGCAGGAAATGAAAAAACTTAATCCTAATATAGAGGTTGGATATATTGTACTTGCAGCAGTAGGAGATTTTGAAAAGTTAAATGTAGATTTCTTTAGTTTAGAATATTCTCTTGTAGATGCAAAGACCGTTTATGGACTTCATGCACTTGGAAAAGGAGTGCATGTATTTACTATAAATGATAGAGAAGAAGCAGAAAAGATGATCTATTTAGGAGTAGATAACATAATAACAGATAATGTGCCTATGGTTCTTGATGTTAAGAGAGAAATGGAAAGTGGGGAGCATTATGATTATGTAACATTCTATTATGAATCTATATTAGGAATAATAAATTATGCGAAAATTTAAAAAAATAGTTGCAAAAAACTATAAATCTGATAATATATAGTATAAGAAAATTAAATAAAGATAATCTATTGATAAGGAAGAGTAGGTAAGTTAAGCTTCGTTAAAGAGAGCTAGGGATGGTGAGATCTTAGCAAGAAGAGATTTAGTGAATGGACCTTGGAGGAATAAAACGAAATCTAATTTTTAGAGAGTAGCATTTATGGTGGGCTGCACCTTATAGCGGATAGAGTATGTTAGTACTTGAATTTGAGGTGGTGTTTAATTTATTACATAAATTTTAAACACAATTTAGGTGGCAACGCGGAAAGTTTATAATCCGTCCTATGTTTTTAGCATAGGACGGTTTTTTATTTGTCTAAAATTAATACTTAAGAATTTAAAAGATTCTAAGATAGAGATATGTAAAGGTGGTGATCAAAGTGTTATGAAATGATGAAATTCTAGGAGAGTGGCAAATAAATAATTATTTTAAATTAGAAGGAGAGAAAATTATGAATAGAAATGGAAATACTAAAAAAATGATAATTAATGCATTATTACTTGGAATAGGAGCTATACTTCATCAAATTACACCAGCACTTGGATTGCCAATGCAACCTGACTTTGCACTTGTTATGCTATTTATAATAATGATTATAAATAATGCAGATTATAAGACTTCATTAATTGCAGGAATTATAACAGGAGTATTTACAGCTATGACTACTAAATTCCCTGGAGGACAAGTTCCTAATATGATAGATAAAATAGTTACTGTAAATCTTATATTTATTATGATGTTTGCTATGAATAAGATTAAGATGCTAAAAGATATGTCAGAAAGTAAGAGAAGATTGACTCAAAGTGCAATTATATTCCCAATTGGTACTTTAATAAGTGGTGTGACCTTCTTAGGTTCAGCTAGTATATTAGTTGGATTACCAGCAGGATTTGAAGCTTTATTTATGGCAGTAGTAATTCCAGCAGTAGCTATAAATTTAATTGCAGGATGTATGTTATTTAAGATAGTTAGTACTTCAATGAAGAGAGCTTTGGCATAGAGTGAATATATTAATTATATAATATATATGTAACGATAACTTAAGGAGAATATAGATGGGAGAGTCAATAGTCAATAGTGTATCTAACCTTAAGAATAGTTTTGGAATCTTAATAGCTATAGGAGCTATAATTGGAATGTTAAGTGGATTTATATTTCAAGATATTGAAGTGGATGCAGGACTTTGTATTGGTGCTTCAATAGGAGTGCTTCTAGAGAGTGTGTTAGGAGGAAGAAACAATAAAAAACAGGAAAAAATTAAATGAATGTATCTGAAAATAAATTTTTATTAAGTCTTAAGAAAAGTTTTGGAAGCTTAATAATAGTTGGAATGATGGCAGGCTTACTTATAGGAATCCTACTTAATCAAATTGGAGTTTGGATTACTATAGGGGTAGGTGTTGGAGCTGGACTTGATAATTTAATTAAAAATTCAGAGAAAAGTACAAAAGAATAATTATATAAAAAGCTACTAGAATTTAATATATTCTAGTAGCTTTTTAGTTAATTAAGATAAAAGTTATTTAGGAAATATATAAATTTAATATTGTGTAGTTTTATTACAAATTTAAATATATTGCTACATATATACCTATAATATCCAATATATCGTTGAATCATAGATAAATTTATCTTATAATGATAAATGTTAACAAATAAAGAATAAATAATTAATTAATAATGAATATATATATTGGGATTAAAGGGGAGAAATTACAAGGTATGAATAGAAGGAAATTAAATACAATAGTTAAAACTACATTACTTATGGCAGCTATATCTATAGCTCCATTGTTTGCTGGTGGAACAGCTGCAAATGCAAGTGCAGCTACTGAACAAGAATTTTTATCAGCAATAAGTAAGTATAATCAAAAAGAGGTTATTGTTGAAAATGGTATATCTTTAAGAAAAGGAGAATCATTAGATTTATCTAAATATCCGGATTGGGAGATGTCTAATAGTAATACAGTAACTATAAATGATAAAGGAGTTGTAACTCCTAAAAATTCAGGGACTGTT
The DNA here is from genome assembly GCF_016907995.1 of Clostridium sardiniense. Taxonomy (GTDB): domain Bacteria; phylum Bacillota; class Clostridia; order Clostridiales; family Clostridiaceae; genus Clostridium; species Clostridium sardiniense. The sequence goes on from NZ_JAFBDA010000008.1 coordinate 120,473, forward strand.
TATTTAACTAAGAAAATAGGGGATAAGGTTCATGTATTTGAAATATATGTACCTAAAAATAGTTCAAGTACTTATTCAGCACCAAAATCAAATACGGTAGATAGAGATCATTATAAAGTATTTATAGATGCAGGTCATGGTGGACATGATAACGGAGCTTATGGAAATGGGGTATATGAAGATGAATTAAATCTTCAAATTGCACTAAGAATTCAAAAAAAATTAGAAGCTAAGGGTATAGAAGTAAGAATGAGTAGAACATCTGATGTATATCTTTCATTAGAAGAAAGATCAGAACTTGCAAATGAATATGCTCCAGATGTATTTGTATCTAACCATATAAACTCATTTGACCAAGAAAGTGCAAATGGAATAGAAACATATCACCATAGAGATAAAACTCAGTACAAGCCTTTAAGTGATAATATACAAAATAATGCAATTAAATCAACAGGCGCAGTAAATAGAGGAGTTAAGTCTGCAAATTTCGCTGTACTTAGAGAAACTAATATGCCTTCATCATTATTTGAAGCTGGATTTATATCAAATAAAGCAGAATCAAGTAAATTAAAAACTGATGAATATCAAGAAAAGTTAGCTACATCAATTGCAGATGGAATTGAAAAGTATTTAAAAGATAATATTAAATTAAATGGTAATACAGATAAGCCAGAAGAAAAACCGGATACTAAGCCAGAAGTTAAACCAGAAGAAAAGCCAGATACTAAACCTGAAGTAAAACCAGAAACTACAAAGACAGGAAAAGTAACAGCAAGTGCATTAAATGTAAGAAGTGGAGCTTCAACAAAACATTCAGTAATAGGAAGTTTATCAAAGGGTTCAACTGTTGAAATAGTATCAACATCAAATGGATGGCACAAAATAAAATATAAAAATGGTTTTGGGTATGTATCAGCAGAATATGTTACTATAAATTCAACGCCAAGTAAGCCAGAAGTTAAACCGGAAGAAAAGCCAGATACTAAACCTGAAGTAAAACCAGAAACTACAAAGATAGGAAAAGTAACAGCAAGTGCATTAAATGTAAGAAATGGAGCTTCAACAAAAAATAAAGTAATAGGAAGCTTATCAAAGGGAGCAACTGTTGAGATAGTATCAACATCAAATGGATGGCACAAAATAAAATATAAGAATAGTTACGGATATGTATCAGCAGATTACGTTACTGTAAATTCCAATAATTCATCAAACACAAATAAACCATCAACAAATACTCCAAGTACAAGCACTAAAACTGGAAAAGTAACAGCAAGTGCACTAAATGTAAGAAATGGAGCTTCAACAAAAAATAAAGTAATAGGAAGCTTATCAAAGGGAGCAACTGTTGAGATAGTGTCAACATCAAATGGGTGGCACAAAATAAAGTATAAGAATGGTTATGGATATATATCAGCTGATTATGTAAGTGTAAATAATTCATCAAGCACAAATAAACCATCAACAAACACTCCGAGTACAAGCACTAAAACTGGAAAAGTTAAAGCAAGTGCATTAAATGTAAGAAATGGAGCTTCAACAAAGAATAAAATAATAGGAAGTTTATCAAGAGGAGCTAAAGTTGAAATAGTATCAACATCAAAGGGATGGCACAAAATAAAGTATAAGAACGGATATGGATACGTATCAGCAGATTATATAACTTTATAGGATAAGATAATATTATTAAATGTAAGCATAATTCAATAATTAGATATGTAATAAGATAGGCTGTATGCCTATCTTATTTTTTGTCATAATCATGTGAAGGATCAACTGCACCTGCTAATGTAGTTTGTTTATTTGTTTGTACTCTTGGATTAATATAAGATAATATTTCCTCATTTGAAAATCTATCATTAATTTTAATATTATCTAAATCTTTATTAAGAGAAGTTATCATATCTGCGTCACTAGACTCAGTTACATTGGTTTTTAGTATATGAGCTAACACACCTATAGGATTTCCATTTTCATCTTTCATCTCAATTACCTCCTTACCTTCAAATGTATTATTTGCATTAATGAATGTTTAATTCATGGGAAATTAAGTGAAAAATTTATTATTATGTTAAGAATAGGTACTTATAGAGATATTAAAAAGACTCTTTTATATAGTAAAAAGAAATATAAATAATATTAAAAAATAGGCAAATAATATTAAATGATATTAATTTATAGAAGTAATATTTAAGTATAGAAGGGAGATTAATATAAAATATGAGGGAAACAATTAGAGAAAAATTAGAAGGTCGCGTGAGTTACCATGACTCTGTTGAAGAGATGTTAAAGAGAATACAAACTGATGGACTTTCAAGTGTATTTTCAAGATGGGAACCACAAGAAAAAATAAGATGTAAATTCTGTCTTGAAGGATTAAGTTGTCAATTATGTACACAAGGTCCTTGTAGAATTAATGAAAAAACAGGAGCTGATAAGGGAGTTTGTGGTATCGGAGCAGATGCCATGGCTATGAGAAATTTTCTTATGAGAAATATAATGGGTGCAGCTACATATGCACATCATGCATTTGAAGCTTTTAGAACACTTAGATCTACTGGTGAAGGTAAATCTCCATTTAAAATAAAAGATGAAACTAAACTAAAATGGATGTGTGAAAAAGTAGGAATAGATGCTAATCAAGATATTAATAAACTTGCTGTTCAATTAGCCGATTTTCTTGATAAAGAGATGAATGTTAGTCCTGATCAATCTAGTATAATGACGGAAGCCTTTGCTCCACAAAAAAGAAAATCAGTATGGAGAAAGCTTCATATTTATCCTTCTGGTATTGAGCATGAAGTTCAAAACTCAATTGCAAGCTGTTTAACAAATGTTGACGGAGATTATGTATCACTTGCTACAAAAGCTCTTAGATTAGGATTATCTACAATATATACAGCACAAATAGGACTTGAAATGGTGCAAGATATTTTATTTGGAACTCCTATGCCTCATGAAGTTAATGTTGACTTAGGTATAATGGATCCTGACTATGTAAATATAGTATTTAATGGACATCAACCTTGGATAGGGGCAATTACAATAGAAAAACTTAGAAAAGGTGAATATAAAGATGAAGCTATAGCGGCAGGTGCTAAAGGGATTAGAGTAGTTGGTTCTATTGAAACAGGTCAAGAATTACTACAAAGATACGAAGTTGATGATGTATTCGTTGGTCTTATGGGCAATTGGCTAGCTATAGAACCACTCTTAGCTACTGGTACAGTAGATGCAATCGCTATGGACGAAAACTGTTCACCTCCAGCTATAGATCAATATGCTGAAAAATATCAAATAGCATTAGTTAGTATAAGTACAATAATAGGTGTACCTGGTGCTGAACATAAGATTCCATATTATCCAGAAAAGGCTGATGAAATGTCAGATAGTTTAATTAAGATAGCAATAGATAACTTTAAGAAAAGATATGGTAAAATTGAACCTATGGTACCTAAACATGTTACAAAAGCTATATCAGGATTTTCAACAGAAGCTGTTTTAAGTGCTCTTGGAGGTAAAATTGATCCATTAGTTGATGTAATTGCAGCAGGCAAAATAAAAGGTGTCGTTGCACTTGCAAACTGTTCCACTTTGAGAAACGGTCCTCAAGATTGGAATACAGTTAATATAACAAAAGAATTAATAAAAAGAGATATATTAGTAGTGGCCGGAGGTTGTGGTAATCACGCTCTTGAAGTAGCAGGATTATGCAACTTAGATTCTGTAGAAAAATATGCAGGAGAAGGTTTAAAGGAAATATGTAATATGCTTAAAATACCTCCTGTATTAAGCTTTGGTACTTGTACTGATACAGGTAGAATATCAATGCTTGTTACGGCCTTAGCAGATCATCTTCATGTTGATATTCCAGACCTTCCTATAGCAGTTACTGCTCCAGAATGGATGGAACAAAAAGCTACTATAGATGGTATATTTGCAGTAGCATATGGAGCATATACACATTTATCTCCTACTCCATTTGTTACTGGTGCTCCTAAATTAGTAAAACTTCTTACAGAAGATGTTGAGGGGTTAACAGGTGGTAAGGTAGCTTTAGGAGATGATCCGTTTGAAGCAGCAAAGGCTATAGAAGCTCATATAATAAGTAAAAGAAAAAAACTTGGACTTAAATAATATTTTTAATGAATTGGCTATGGTTTAATAAAGTTAGGTTATTGAATAACTAATATGTACAACAGAGCTACTTTATTATATTTTTAGTATTTGTGCACACCCTTTAGTGAAATTTTTGCTAGGTGGTGTGTATTTTATTATTAAAATACAATTTATGTAAAATATGAAAATATGTTTTTTAAATATAATAGGATATATGATATCAGAAAATAAATATGAAGCTGTTAAGTTATTAAATGAAATTTTGAAAAAATAGTGTATTTAAGGTAAGTTTAAAAAATATTAAAATCTTTTGGCTTAATATGAATTAGTTTCAGCATGTAGGTAAGTTGACAGTGAAGAATATGTGCTATATAATTAGTTCATAAAACAAAATTGAATATAAGCGTTTTGCAAAATCAAATTTACCTAACATGGGGATGTTTTGGCTTCGACGGGGGTAAGTGAGGTTTGGTAAGCGGGCCGAGGGAAGCATGGTGCCTCGATAATAAAGTATGCATTAAAGATAAACGCAGAAGACAATTTTGCATTAGCAGCTTAATATAGCTGTTCATCAGCCCTAGATTGCCCACGGTCTAGGATCCTGGTGTCATTATAAGTGGGGAACCGAGCTTAGCAAAGCTTTGAGCTAAGAACGGAATTTATGAAGCTAGCAATCTAGTTACCCGTCTGTAGGTGTTCTAGAAAGCGAAATTTAATATGCAGACTACGCTCGTAGAAAGCTAGACGGAGCTACTTTCGGACACGGGTTCGACACCCGTCATCTCCACCATAGAATAAATCCACGATAGAGATATCGTGGATTTTTTGAGTATAGAAAAGAAAAATAGAGATTAAGTCATAGCTTAATACCAATAGATATGCATAGAGATTTAACAGTTCAGTTTTGATTTACAATTTTCGAAAGATTGAGATAAGGAATGCTTGGACAATATTAGGTCCATTTTTTGAAGAGCATTTATTTAGAGGATTATTTTTAATAGTATAGCTTATATTGTAGGATTCATTGAGAATAAGTTTAGTTATAAATTCTTTAGAGAGTAGATTAATTCTGCTCTTTTTTAATTACAAGGAAATTATATTGATAAAAAATAAATTTAAATTAATATTTGAATTTTATCTATAATTTTAGACTGTAATACTAAGAATAATATAGTATTCAATGACAAATATAAATATTATAAGAGGTGAAAAAATGAGTAATAAACATAAGAATAGTAAGAAGAAAATGGCATCTTTAGGTCTTAGGAAAGATGAAAATGGAGATTATAAATATATTGATCCTAATGATACAACTTCAGAATTTGTTCCAGTAAGAAATAATATATCAAAGTCTACAAAGCATTAATGAGTATACATAAAAAATATATTAATATTCCCTTAGATTAGTCTAGGGGATTTTTTGTTTAATAATCATGTAAAGTTCTAAACTAAAATAATTAAATCTAATCCTGAAACGCTGTTAAAAAATAATCTATCATATACTTATTATGTACAATTAAAAATATGGGAGTAGAAGAGTAGTAAAAGATAAAAGAATCATTATTAAATGTTTAGCTATCTTTATGGTTATTTAGGTATAGTTGAATGTACAAGTAGTGGGGTAGGTTTAAGTCAGGTACATATACTGGAAAATTATCAGGAAAAATGATGATGTTAAAGTAGAATTTAGTAACATAATTAGAAATATGTAATATATTATATTGTAAAGAAAATTAAAATAATAAGGAGGTAACTCAATATGTCAAATTGTTGTTGTCCAGATCATGAACTATTAGAATTTAGATCATTAATATTTAATGGTGGAAGTATGAATGATGGTACTGAGAGTATACCTGATACTGTACCACTAGGAAGCGCTAATTCTAGTATCAGTATATTGGGATGGCTTTTGCCTCAAGGTGATACAGATGAATATTCATTAACTTTTAGTGTACCAAGAGATGCTCGCAATAAATGGCAAAGAGCTAAAGTGTTTGTTCATTTATTAACTGATAATTCAAATACACCAACTGGAAATATGTTTGCAATTAGACTTTCATCATTATTCACTAGAGCTAATGGTGTAGTAAATGCAGCTAATATAATGGTTAATAATAGTGGAAATATCCCAATTCAAAACTCACCTGGAAATTTCCAATACAATCATTATGTTTTAGAGTTTGACTTAGACGATATTATTAGAGCAGAAGATTTTGCATTATTAAGCGTTGCTCGTATAGCAGTTAATAATGACTACGCTGGTGCATTACTTTTAACTAGTATAGAATTTAGGTATTTAAGCGACGAAGCATAAAAATTAATTTAAAAACAAGGCTAGCTAATCAAAGTGACTATTAAAAAGTATTTTACTTGAAATTTTGCATGACAAATAAACTCTTATAAAACACGTATAATTACAGAAAATATAAATAATTAAGCTGTATGGTTAAGATACATTTTAGAATGTATTTTTTCATACGGCTTTTAATTTTTTATTACCCAAATAAAAATGATACTTAAATATTTGCTTTTCATAATAGTAGATGTAATTAAAGTAATTAGATTAGTTAATAATATTTTCCTATAAATAATTTAATATGTAATATAAATTAAGTAGATAAGAAAAAAGAAGGCTGATATAATATTTTTTAGAATGTTTGTTCAATGTCTAGAAGATGTAATTCATATCTTATAAAAGTGGGATATAATAGTATCTACAATATTGGGCAAGATCAGCTAAAGATTAGAGAGGTTAAAACTCTCTTTGATTAAGTTTCAGTTATAAAGGAGTTAACAAATGAAATATTATTTAGCACCAATGGAAGGAATTACAGGATATATATATAGAAATACTTATGAGAAATTTTTTCATAATATTGATAAATATTTTACACCATTTATTGTTCCAAATAACAGTAGAAGCCTGAAAACTAAAGAATTAAGAGATATTTTGCCTGAAAATAATGAGGGAATGAATATAGTTCCTCAAATACTTACTAATGATTCAGAAGGTTTTATCTTTACTTCTAGAAAGTTACAACAATTAGGTTATAATGAGATTAATTTAAATTTAGGATGTCCTGCTGGAACAGTTGTATCCAAAGGTAGGGGTTCAGGATTTCTAGCAAAAAGGGAAGAACTTGATAAGTTTTTAGATGAAATATATAAAATAGATGATATGAAAATCTCTATAAAAACTAGAATAGGAAAAGAGAATCCAGAAGAATTTTATGAGCTAATAAAAATTTATAATAAATATCCTTTAGAAGAATTAATTATACATCCTAGAACTCAAAAAGATTTTTATGGAAACAAGCCGAACTTAGATGTATTTAAAGATGCACTATCATTAAGTAATAGTCCAGTATGTTATAATGGAGATATTTTTACAAAAAGTGATTATAATAAATTAATAAAAGCGTTTCCGGAAGTAGATACAGTAATGATAGGAAGAGGATTACTATCTAATCCAGGATTAATGAATGAGATTAAAGATAATACTTTCATTGATAAGAAGATATTAAAAGATTTTCATGATGAAATTTTTAATACATATAGAGAAGTGTTCAATGAAGATAGAAATGCAATACTTAGAATGAAAGAGTTATGGGGATATATGATTTACATATTTTCAGATAATAAAAAATACGCTAAAAAAATAAAAAAATCACAAAAAATAAGTGATTATAATGAAGCGGTATCAAGTTTATTTAATGATCAGGATATTATAGAAGGTGCTGGATTATTTAGTAATCAGTATTAAAATATATATGTTTTATTAGATAAGTAGAATTAATGAAAATAATAAAAAATGAAATTGAAATAAATTTATATTATTTAAGTTTTTAAACATAACTTTTAATTTCAATAATAAGACCCACGACAATACAAAGAGAGTTTGTCGTGGGTTATTTTAATTTCTAGGAACTTAAAAAATGTTTTATATTTATATTAGAGAAATACTTTATACTTATAATTACTATGTTAAAGAAGAAATATATATTAAAATCAAAGTTTAAATACATATTCTCTTATATGATTAACCTTTTGGCTTAAATATCATTGCAGCAATAAATCCAAATACTATTGCAGCAGAAACTCCTCCACTGACTGTTCTTAAAAGACCATTAAATATTCCTATGAAGCCCGTTTGCTGAGCTTCAGTTATAGCTGATGTTACAAGAGTATTACCAAAGCTACTTATAGGTATAAATGCTCCTGCACCTGCAAACTTAACCAAAGGATCATATAGACCAAAGCCACCTAAAATTGTACCAATAACAACTAGCGTACAAGTTGTGTGTGCTGGGGTAATTTTAAAAGTATCCATTATAAGTTGCCCAATAACACAAATTACACCACCTATGATAAAAGCAAAAATAAATTTTTCCATAACGTAACTCACACCTTCTTTTTACATTTCTATAGAAACAGCATGGGCAATACTAGGTATGCTTTCTTTTTGTTGATAGGATATAGGAGACATTAAAGCACCTGTTGCGACAATTAATATTTTCTTTAGTTCTCCTTTTCGCATACGATTAAGTAAATGTCCATAAGTTACAGTAGCAGAACAACCACATCCACTACCACCAGAAAAGCTTGGTTGCTCCTTTGTATATATTAAAAGCCCGCAATCTGTAAATATATCTGTTGGCATATCTATGCCATGTTTTTTTAATAAAGCATTAGCAATTTCATGACCAACTTTACCTAAATCACCAGTAGCAATAAGATCATAATGAGAAGCATCAATATTTAAATCTCTAAAGTGAGCTTCAATGGTATCTACAGCCGCTGGTGCCATAGCTGCTCCAACATTATAGGGATCAGAAATTCCCATATCTACTACTCTGCCTACGGTAGCAGAAGTTATTTTAGGACCATCGCCACTTTCTCCAAGGACTGCAGCGCCAGCTCCAGTTACTGTCCATTGAGCACTAGGTGGTCTTTGCACACCATAGTCTGTAGGATATCTAAATTGTTTTTCAGCAGCTGCATTATGACTACTTGCTGATGCTATAACGTATTTAGCTGCTTTACTTTCTATTAATTGAGCTGCTAATGATAGACTTTCCATAGAGCTAGAGCAAGCACCAAATACTCCTAAAAAGGGTATTCCTAAAGTTCTTGCAGTAAAACTACTAGAAATTATTTGATTCATTAAATCTCCACTTATAAAAAAGTTAATATCTTCTTTTCTTAGACTGGATTTTTCTATTGCTCTTTGACAAGCATGCTCAAGCATAACTTTTTCAGCTTTTTCATAGCTGTCTTGCCCGAGCCATAAATCTTCATAAAGTATATCAAAATCATTAGCTAAAGCACCATTACCTTCGAAAGGACCGCCAACAGCTGCAGAAGCTAATATTGTAGGCTTAGAATTAAAAATCCAAGATTGATGTCCTTTAAGCATTTACATCGCCCCCAACCATATTATTGTCATTTTTATTGTAGCAACTATAAAAGCAGCAAAGACTCCATAAACAACAATAGCACCTGCAAGACTGAACATATTTCCAGCTACTCCAAGTACAAATCCTTCACTTTTATGTTCAATTGAAGCAGAAGCTATAGAATTAGCAAAGCCAGTAATAGGAACAGCAGTTCCACATCCAGCCCATTGACTAAGATGATCATAAATCCCAAGACCAGTAAATAAAACTGCAAAAAAGATTAAAACTATGGAGGTAGGGGCCATTGATGTCTTTTCATCAAAATTTAAATAGTTAATAAATATCCACTGTAATCCTTGAGCAATTGTGCATATTGCACCACCTACTATAAAAGCTCTAATACAATTAGTAAAAATAGGTCTTTTAGGTTCTATACTAGTTACTAATTCATCATATTTCTGCTGAGCTGTGGACATTCTTTTCATTTTCATATTTGACATTTAGTTCACCTTCTAACGTAATAAATATGTTTCTAATTTTTTTATGATTTTTTCTAACTTTTCAGCATTTTGTAAGTACATGGCTTTTGCATCTTCATTATCACAATCTAAAGAAAATGACATAAGATCTGCTTGACTTTTTTGAATACTGGCATATAACATTTCTTTAACCTGTGTTTTAGGGACTTGTATCATATCATCAAAAAGATCAACATATAAGTCTCCAGAAGAATCTACTTGGCCAAGAAAAACATTTTCAAGGGAGACTCCTTTGATTTCTAGCTGAGTTGTAAGCCAGCCACGATTTAATCCAGCATTAGTAAGTCCTTGATTTAATATATTTCCATCTAAAATAACTACTTGTGGTTCAGTTTTATGTGAGACTTGTTTTCCTAGATCATATGGAGTAACAGGTTTCTTATCAGCTTTTAAACTAACATTTATATCTCCGTTTGTTTCTAGTATGGCAAATTCAACGTCAGATAAGTTAAATGCTTTTTTTGAACGCATTTCTTGTAGAAATTCTTGACCTGTAATTCTTTCTTTAGATAAGTTATCTTCCATGATTTTACCGTTTTTAACTAATACTCTTTCTTTACTATGTATTAGGTTATAAATCCACTTACTCCTCATGGAAACATAATCTAAAATAAGAGGCATAAGTGCCCAAACTGCAAGTGCAATTAGTCCAAAGTAAGTATTATTAAGTATATTTAAAGAAATTAAAGTAATTATAATAGCAATGACAGCATAAGAAATAAAGTCAAAAGGAGTAGCCCTAGATAAGGTTTTTTTCTTCATATATTTTGTTATAACTATTGTTAAAAAAAATAAAACTATTGAATTAAATAATATTATTAACCAAGAATCCATAATCCACCTCACTTAGTTACCTTTGTATTGGGGTTCCTCAAACTCCATAAGTCCTATTCTTTTTTCTAAATCAGTTTTGATTTTATTTATTTCTTCAGATGCCAGATTATAAATAGCTCTAGCTTCCTTGTTACGTTCCTGTAATGAGTATATTTTTAAAGTAGCTTCAGCTCCTTTTAGTGTAGTTAATGTTTGTTTTACCTTTGAAATCGCAGTCATAAAAATTCTCCTTTATATTTATTAAATTGATTTCTAATTTACTTTAACCAATAAGCTTAGTTTTAATTCATTTCTTAATATAGATGTTTACTTATATTATTAAAGATAATTTAATAAATATAGAGTAAATTTGAAAGGGATATATTTAATTATCAATAATTTGAATATTTAAATTGATTACGAACAAAAATATATGTGCGATAAAAAATTATAAAGGAGGGACTTTTATGCCAACAGGAACTAAACTTGAGATGGCATTAGCTAGTGCTAAAGGATTAGTAGCTGATATGAAGACATTTTCTTTAGATACAGATAATCAAGAAGCAAAACAAATATTTAATCAACTTGCAAGTAAAATGGAAGAGGTAGAACAAACTATTCAATCAAGACTTGATTTTGTGAAACAAGAAGAGCCTCAATATAATAAATAATTAATATACTCCTATAGCTAGTTAAATTTATATTTTATAGATATGGGAGTATCTTTATTTATAATATTTCCTATATTATGTTAAAATATTTTTAGAATTTATAATGAACTTTGATGGTATTTAGAGGGGATTAGATGATGGACAAGATAGAACTAAAAGAAGAAGTTAAGCATGGAACAGATAGGTTTCCATTAGCAAGTTACAAGTGGAATAACAACAGAGAGTTTTTTGTTAAACTTCATTGGCATGATGAGATAGAATTAGTATTTTTTAATAAGGGTAAATTTACTGTATATATTAACATGCTAAAGTACGAAATCAATGCTCCCTCATTTATGTTTATTACTTCAGGAGATATTCATTCTATTATTGGTGAGGAAGGGTGTAGAGAAAGTGCTTTAGTTTTTGATTTAAAGATGCTTAGTTTTGAGTATTTTGATGGAATACAATATGAGATTATTAGACCATTAATTGAAAAAAAGATACAGTTTCCACAGTTTATTTTCCAAGGTGATAGTATATGGAATGAAATGAAAAGAATATATAAAGGAATAATGAAAGAGTCTAGAAATGAGGGATTAGGCGCGTGCATTAGGATTAAATCATATATGTATGAACTTATTGCTATCTTATATGAAAATGAAAAGTTTAAGTATTTAGATGATATGAATAAAGATGAAATTTACAAAATATCAAATGTTAAAAAGGTTTTGACATATATACATGATAATTATAAACATAAAATATATACAGATGATATGGCAAAATTAATAGGTATGAATACGCAGTATTTTTGTAGATACTTTAAGAAGTTAGTAGGTAAAACTCCTACTGAATATATTAATGAAATCCGTATTGAAAAAGCTACAGAGCTGTTAGCTAAGACAGATAGAAAGATTATAGATATTGCTATGTCTTGTGGATATGATAATATTGGATATTTCATTAAACGTTTTGATGAGCATAAACATACGACTCCATCAGAATATAGAAAACAAATAAAGATGTCAAAATAGTATAATATTTTGTCAAAATTAAATAAGAAACGTCCCTAATATGTATTTATAATGTAATTATAAATTGAAAAGGAGTTAGAATTATGACAGAAAAAGAAAAAATGTTATCGGGAAATTTATATATGGCTAATGATGAGGAACTTAGAAGAGACAATAAAAAATCAAGAATGCTTACTAGATTATTCAATAATTCTACAGAGGAGCAAATTCCGTATAGAAAAGAGTTGTTAAAAGAATTATTTGAGAAAACAGGAGAGAACTTATATATTGAACCACCATTTAGGTGTGATTATGGATGCCACATTTCTGTTGGGAATAATTTTTATGCAAATTATGATTGTATTATTGTTGATGTGTGTAAAGTGGAAATAGGAGAGAATGTATTGTTTGGACCTAGAGTAGGTATATATACAGCAGGTCATCCAATAGATGCTGAAATTAGAGATACAGGATTGGAATTTGGTAAGCCAGTAAAAATAGGAAATAGTGTATGGGTTGGAGGAAGTACAGTAATTAATCCAGGAGTTACAATTGGAAATAACGTTGTTATAGGTTCAGGATCAGTAGTAACAAAAGATATTCCAGATAACGTAGTAGCTGTAGGAAATCCATGTAGAGTTTTAAGGACTATCACTGATGAAGATAAGGCTTATTGGGAGATTAAAAAAGAAGAATATTATAATACTAAAGGGTAAAAATATTTGAAATTATATTTAAAATAATAAAAAAGCATTCATAGTTAAATCTATGGATGCTTTTTTTATTTATAATATTTCTAATATTTCTACAGTGTAAGTATATTCAGGTGCATTAACTGTAACTATATCTCCAACTTTGTGGCCAGATAGTGCTTTCCCTAAATCAGATTCCACACTTATAAGCATATTTTCTGGGTCTAAATCCATTGTAGTTACTAGAGTTACTGTAACTTCATCATCATCTTCTACAAATTTAATTCTAGCTTTACTATTGATACCTAAGACTGATTTATCTAAACTTGCATCATCTACTACTGTTGCAGTTGAAATCATAGTTAATAAATACTGAATTCTATTATCATTTTCTCTATAATTTGCACAAGCTTCTTTATATTCCGCATTTTCTGATCTATCACCATGTGCAGCAGCAATTAATTTTTCTTTTGCGATTTCAGCTCTTTTAACTGTCATTCTATATTCTAATTCTTCTCTTAATTTTTTTACATTTTCTTCTGTTAGTTGATTATTCATAAAAACTAACCCTCCCCTGAAATATATTATGTTAATATTATATAATATATAAAAGAAATTGAAAGGGACTTATGGTCTTTAATAATATATATTGAATTATTTTTCAATATGGACTCCAAGAATAAGAGGTAAATATGACTTTAAAGAAGAGAAAAAAAGAACGAATAAAAATTAATAATGTAAATGAATTTAAGAATGCACTAAAAAAAGAAGGATATAAAATAGATGAATTAGATGAAGAAAAATTCAAAGAACAAATTACTAAAATTTTCAAAGTAGATAGTAGTGTAATAGAGAAGTTATATAAATGCATAAAGGATACTGAGATTACTTATAGAGCAAATGATATTAATGATTTTATTGACTATATAGAAAAAATCATGATATTTGAAAATGAACATAATAAATTATGTGAAAAAATAAGTAAAATAAAAAGATTAAGTATAGATAGAATTGAATATGAACGAGAGCCAAGTTCACAAGATAATGTTGAAGATATTATAAAGGACATAGAAAAAATAAAAAAACTTATATCTGTAAAAATAAGTGAAGAAGAGAAAGCAAAGCTTGAAAGTTTAGAAAAGGAATTAAATAATGATTATCTTTATGCAAAGGATATTGAATTTCTAAAGAAAATGGTTCTTATTAGAAAAGAAGAGGTAAAAGAAAAATATAATGCTGAAACTAGAGTTAAAACAATATTAATAGAAATACCCAATGAAATAAATTATCACTATATGAAAGTGAAGAAGGGAACTGTAGAATATCATCAGCATTTAACAAGTAACATACCAAGAATGAAACGCTTAATAAAGAATATACATAAATATATTAAGGTCTCCGAAAAAGAAAAAAACACATTTAAAATAGATCAAAGCAAAGCATTACAAGATTCTATAAATATAGCAGTAGCAACATATAATAATAAGGAATTTAAAGCAATAAGCGGTAGTAATGATGTAAAAGGTTATTGTACGGCACCTTTATTAAAAGAAGCAAGCTTTAAAAGTATGAAAGTTAATAAATTAGGTAGATTAGGAACAGGATATAATCGAGTTAACGATAGTGAAAAAAAGATACTTGAAGAAATAGATAAACAAATAGAAGGAAAAATACTTAAGAATGAAGGAAATCTTATTTTGTATAGTAAATGGGAACCTTGTCCAAGTTGTTATTTTGTAATTAGTCAGTTTTGCAAAAAATATCCAAATATAAAAGTACAGGTGAAATATAGTAAAAGGTACGGTGAACAATAGGTAGTCATAAATTTATAGTAACTAAATATTAGGGAAAGCTTACTTGGTATTTAACTATAGTAGTGTAAATATGTTGCTTTATATTTAAAATTTTATTTTCATATAAATAGGAAAGTTTACAGATGAATAAACGTATACTCATTATGAGATTAATATATAGACTTTAATTTGCAAAAATCAAATAAAGGATTTAATGCAGACTAAGGAGTGCTTTGAATGTATGAGTTTATAGAAAAATTAGTTGATGATATAAAAGATAAGATAATTGGATACAGAAGAGATTTTCACAAATATCCGGAGTTTGCATGGACAGAATTTAGAACAGCTTCCTTGATTGCAAAAGTATTAATAGATAATGGGTATAAGGTTAAAGTAGGAAAAGAAGTTATAAATGATAAATATAGAATGAATATTCCATCTAAAGAAGAGTTAGATAAAAGTTATAAAAGAGCAATAAATCAAGGTGCATATGAAGATATATGCAAGCTAATGCGTGGTGGATATACGGCAGTAGTAGGAATTTTAGAAAATGGAAATGATCCATCTATATCATTAAGGTTTGATATGGATGGAGTTAGAATAAAAGAAAGTGAAGATTATAGTCACATACCTTTTAAAAATAGATTTTCATCTAATAATGATGGGATAATGCATGCTTGTGGTCATGACGGACATATAGCTATAGGACTTGGAGTTGCAGAGACTATTATAAAGATGAAAAAATATTTTAAGGGCACAATAAAACTTATATTTCAACCAGCCGAAGAGGGTGTAAGTGGAGCTAGAGCAATATCAGAATCAAATTTGTTAGATGATGTAGATTATATAATTAGTGGGCATATAGGAATAAAGGCAAGAAAATCAGGAGAAATAATATGTGGGACAGATGGATTCCTAGCAACATCTAAGATCAATGCTGAATTTAAAGGTAAATCATCTCATGCAGGAGTAGCTCCAGAAAAGGGACATAATGCACTTTTATCAGCAGCAACAGCAGTTTTGAACTTAGATGCTATACCAAGAAATGGTGAGGGCGATACAAGAATAAATGTTGGAAAGTTAATAGCTGGAAGTGGAAGAAATGTAATTCCAGGAAGAGCATTTATGGAAATAGAGACTAGAGGAGAGACAACTGAATTAAATAGATATATGGAAAATTATGCAGAAAGAATATTAATGGCTTCAGCAGAAATGCATGACACACATGTTAATATAAAATGTGTAGGAAAATCTATAAGTGCAAGTAGTGATGATGAGTTAATAAAACTAATTAAGAATGTTGCAAATAGTATAAAAGAATATACTATTATAAGGGAAAAAGATAGTTTTGGAGCTAGTGAAGATGTTTGTTATATGATGAATAAGGTACAAGCTAATGGAGGAAAGGCATCATATATTATGTTTGGTAGTGATTTAAAAGCTGAACATCATTCACCTATGTTTGATTTTAATGAGGAGGATATGCTAGGTGCGGTGAAGCTTTATAGTGAACTTATATTAAAAATAGCTGCGAATAGAGAGTTTTAATTTAAGTAATATTTAAATTAAACGTAAAAATATTTAAAAAGGGAAATAATAAGAAGTTAAATTGACTAATAATATAATTAATATATATATTAAATTATGAATTGATTTTTACCTCTTAACTAAAATAATGTAGCATTATTTTAGTTAAGAGATTTTAATAATTTAGATTTAAAAAGTCTAATTTTAAAACGGATTAATTATTCAATAAAGAATCATCAAAAAGAAAATTATAATTTAGTACATGAATCTTTTATTAATTGAGTAATTGCCTTAATAGACATATCTGATATATTAGAGCTATTTAAAATTAAATCCGCTTTCCATTTAGTGGGTTCAACATATTCATCATGTCTATAACGAACCATATCTAAGTAAACATTTGAAATTTCATCAAATGTAAGTCCCCATTCCATATTTCTTTTAAGGCGTCTTACTATTCTTTCATCAGGTCGACAATCTATAAATTGAAGTTTATTCCTTTAAAATATAAATAAAAATAAGTATTATAGGATACTATATTTATTCTTTAATTCTTTTTATGATTTCTTGAAATTCAGTATTTTCTTTTATCTTATCAAATGTCTTATTACCTTCTAAAAGAGTAGTTATAGTTTCTTTTAAATACTCTTTAGAGATAGTCTTTTTGCTAATCTCTAAGGTATCAAAAAATATATTATTTGATAAATCTTCATAAATATTTTCTAATCTACATTTTATAAGAGGTTCAGATTTCTTTAATGCTTCTATGGATTCTTTTTCGCAACCATTACGAGCATATGCTTCAGCTAGTGTTATATAAGCTGCCATTCCATTATTTGGGGAGTCAAACAAATTATGAAGCTTTATTAGAGCTTCTAATAATTTTATTGATTTGTCAAATTCTTTATTTTTTTCTGCAATACGAGCTAAAGATAATAAATTCATACCACAGTTTCCTAAGTTTTTAATAAGCATTTCTTGATACATTTTCTTTGATTTTTCAATTTCTCCTTTATTATAGTAAATAGTAGCAATTAATAGATTAGTATCTGTAGATTCAGATGGTAACTTTTGTGCAGTTTCTAAAGCTTTATCATTATCCTGCAGCATTATATAATAACTTGTTAAACTTAAAAGAGCTGATTTTGATATTTCTATATCTTCACATACGGAAGCTTCTTTAGTTAGTTCCATAACTCTGTCCATTAGAGAGTTTTGACTTTCTTCTGTAGTTATAAGGGGAAGCTGAGTAAAATATAAACTTGCTATTTTAAGCTTTAAACCTAAATCATTTGGGTATTCTTTTAAGTATTTTTCACAATCTTCATAAGCTTCCTTATAATCTTTACTTGTAAAATTATTTGAGCATATTGATAAAATTTCTTCTATGTCTTTATCTGTTAGCTTTTCTTTAAATTCTAATAATCCATCAATTGTAGTATCAAGCAGACGAGCGATTGGAGAGAGTAATGTAATATCAGGATAAGCGTATCCATTTTCCCATTTTGATACTGCTGGCTTTGATACACCTACTGCTTCGGCAAGCTGTTCTTGAGTTAGACCTTTTATTCTTCTTAATTTTTGTATGACTTTTCCAACATTTAAAATCATAAGTTTTACTCCTTTATTTTGTAATAAGAAAGCTTTCTAAGTAAAGTATATCCAGTAATTAAAAATATTACAATTGAATAGAAGTTAATCTAAATTATTAAAAAGTAAACTAATAGTAAACTAAATACATTAGAGAATATAATAAGTAATTTTGGTTACCTAAAAGTAACTTATTGTTATATCTCAATAATAATGGTATATTAATTCCATATAAAATAATATTTAAAAATATTATAAGGGAGTATAGGGGTAACAAATTTATGAAGTTAAGTAAAGTTAGTAATTATATTTCTAATATAGCCATTGTTGTAGCTATATATGCTGGGTATAAAGTATTTCAAAGTCGTATGCATTTACCACAAGGAGCATGTCCAGTAGAGGATAATAGACCATTATTATATTTATCTGTAGCAGTTTTGATCTTATCAATAATATTGTCATTTATCTCAGATAAGTTTGAAGCTAAGAATAGAAAAGAAATAGATAATAATTAGTTTATAAAGATACATTTCTATTGTAGAAAGTAATAAAATTAAATTTAAATAGTATATAATATAATTAATACTATATTAGTTAAAAGTTGTATTGAGAGATATTGTTTCTCAATACAACTTTTTATTTATATTAAATTTACTAAATAATAATTTTTAAATATTAGATTATCATAGTATAATTATTTTTTTAATATAATATTGTTTAAATTATAAGATATATAAATATAATCAATTATTTAATAATGGAGGAAGATAGATGAATTTTGTTGCTATAGATTTTGAGACTGCAAATGAAAAGAGGAATAGTCCTTGCTCTATAGGTATTGTTGTAGTAAAGAATGGAGAAATTATTGAAAGAATACATCATTTAATAAAGCCAAAGGAAATGAGGTTTATGCCAATAAATATAGGTATACATGGTATAAGACCTAAAATGGTTGAAAATGAATTAGAATTTAATGAGGTATGGGAAAAAATTAAACATCATTTTGATGAAAGTTTAGTAATAGCTCATAATGCTGGATTTGATATATCTGTTTTAAGAAATACCTTAGAACTTTATGGAATTGAAGCACCAACTTTTAATTATATATGTACAATGAAACTTGCAAAGAATTTCTACACAGAGCTTAATAATGTAAGATTAAACACAGTAAATAATTTTTTAGGATATAAGTTTAAGCACCATGATGCTTTAGCAGATGCTCTTGCATGTAGCAATATACTACTTAATATTTCAGAGGAATTAGATACTAAAGATGTTAATGAGATATCTAAATCTTTAGGGGTAACTCTTGGAGTAGTTAATAGTGATGGGTATAAGCCTTCTTCAAGTAGAGGAAGAATATTAATAACATCAAGAAGAGATCCATCAATAGATAGTAATAATCCATTTGAATGTTTAGATAGTAATGCATTTAGAGATGAGGTTGTAGTATTTACAGGAGGATTATCTTCTATGACAAGAGATGAAGCTATGATGTTAGTTAGAAAACTTGGAGGATGCACAGGAAGTTCGGTAACTAAGAAAACAACATGCTTAGTAACAAATACAAAAAATATAGAAGAATTAGATAGGTGTGAAATGAGCAATAAGCTTAAAAGAGCATCAAATTTAAGAGATAAAGGTCAGAAGATAAAATTCTTAGATGAAGAGAGATTTTTAGATATGATAAAAAAAGCTAATTAGGATTAGTAGATTAGCTAAGTGATGTTTTAAGGGAATATAAATTTTCTAAATAGCTATATATGAAAATAGATAATATAATAAAAAGAAATGATATAGATATAAAGAAATGTATAGGGAGTTATGGTATATGGACTTTTTTAATCTTATAAATAAAAGGGAAAGTGTCAGAGGATACTTAGAAAAAGAAGTTGAGAGAGAAAAGATTATAAAAATTATTGAGGCTGCTAGATTAGCACCATCAGCTTGTAATGCACAACCTTGGAAATTTGTTGTCGTTGATGATAAAGAAATCACAAAGGAAATTGCAAATACTTTATATGAACCAATGATTGGTTTAAATAAATTTGCACTTAATACGCCAGTATTTATTGTTGTTGTAGGTGAAAAACGTAATTTAACATCTAAGATGGGAGAACTTATTAAGAAGAAAGATTATACATCTATAGATATAGGTATTGCTTCAGAACATATTTGCTTAGCTGCAACTGAACTAGGACTTGGTACCTGTATGATGGGATGGTTTAAAGAAAAAGCAATAAAGAGGTTATTGAATATAAATATAAATAAAGAAATACATCTTGTTATATCTTTAGGATATTATGAGGATAAAAAGCCAAGAAATAAGGTAAGAAAACCAATTGATGATATTCTTTCCTTTAATGAATATAAGTAAAAAAATGCATGCTAATTAAAGCATGCAATTTTTTTATAATTAACTTTTCTAAAATACACATACTATTTATATAAAATATTTAGGAGAAGTATTATGAGAAAGATATTATTACCACAGAAAGCAAAGGTAACTCCAAAGGAAGTATTAGAAGAAATTAGTAAGTTTGACCATATTAATAAAAGTCCATATAGTTCAAGTTATTATAATGTTCCAAATGTTAATTGGGAGTATAAGCCCGAAGGAAGTCTTAGGATATCAGATCATTGGAATTTCATGTCTCATGGGGAGAAACATTGTATTTTAGAAGTTACAGAAGAGAAAGTAGAGAATAATTGGATTCTAGCAAAGTATATAGAGGGAAGGTATCATATATTAAAAGAGCTTGGAGAAAATGTTCCAGGTTATAGGTTTATGGAGATAAATAAAAATGAATTAGAGCTACTTAAGGATTTGTATGATTTAGGTGGCTTAGTTAGTTCAAAAGAATGGCATAAGATACATAAAGAAAAAATCTATATGATAAAAGAAACTCATATAAAGAATAGAAAGAAAGTATTAAAGGATATTCCCCATGATAAATTAAAGGAATTTAAAGATAAAAATAAAAAGGTTAAGAAGATAGTTTATATTAGAGAATGTGATTTATATAATATAAAATTAGCACTAGCTTTATATGAAATAAGTAAAGAATTAGATGAGTTATGTAAGACTAAAGAAGGAACTAGTAAACTAATAAATACTTACAAAGGTTATAGATTTAATGACGGTAAAGTCGAATCCTTTGAAGAGAAGTATGTTTTAGTATTAGATAATAAAATAGCTGTTGATTTTAGTAAGGAATACTTAGAAAAGATATGTAAAGTTACTGATAAAAATGAATAATAATATATAAAAGATTTTTAGCTTATAAATAAAAGTGAAAATTATTATATTTTTATGCTACTATCTTCCTAGTAATAAGAACTTCATAAAATTACAATATACTTATATTACATTAAAAAGGGGAGAATAGCATGGTTAATAGAATTGTATTAAATGAAGTTTCTTATCATGGAGCTGGAGCTATAAAGGAAATTGTAACTGAAGTAAAAAGAAGAGGATTTAAGAAAGCTTTTTTATGTTCTGATCCAGATTTAATTAAATTTGGAGTAACAGGAAAAGTTACTGATATATTAGATGAGGCTGAGCTTGGTTATGAATTATATTCTAATATTAAACCTAATCCAACAATTGAAAATGTACAAATTGGTGTAGAAAATTATAAAGATTCAGGTGCAGATTATATAATTGCTGTTGGTGGAGGATCATCAATGGATACAGCAAAAGCAATAGGTATTATTATTAATAATCCAGAATTTGAAGATGTTATAAGCTTAGAAGGAGTAGCTCCAACTAAAAATAAATCTGTACCAATTATAGCTGTTCCAACAACGGCAGGTACAGCGGCAGAAGTTACTATTAACTATGTTATTACAGATACTGAGAAGAATAGAAAATTTGTTTGTGTAGATACACATGATATTCCAATAGTAGCAGTTATTGATCCTGAAATGATGGCAAGTATGCCAAAAGGTCTTACAGCTGCTACAGGGATGGATGCTTTAACTCATGCAATAGAAGGCTTTACAACATTAGCAGCATGGGAAATGACGGATATGTTCCATTTAAAAGCTATTGAATTAATTTCAAAAAGCTTAAGAGGAGCAGTTGAAAATACAACAGAGGGAAGAGAAGGAATGGCTCTTGGCCAATATATTGCAGGTATGGGATTCTCCAATGTAGGACTTGGAATTGTTCATTCTATGGCACATTCATTAGGTGCAGTTTATGATACACCTCATGGAGTTGCAAACGCAATTATTCTTCCAACTGTTATGGAATATAATGCAGATAAAACAGGTGATAAATATAGATATATTGCAGCGGCTATGGGCGTTGAAAATACAGAGAGTATGAGTGTTGAAGAGTACAGAAAGGCAGCTATAGATGCAGTTGAAAAGCTTTCTAATGATGTTGGTATACCATCTAACTTAACAGATATAGTAAAGGAAGATGATATTCAATTTTTAGCAGAGTCTGCATACTTAGATGCATGTAGACCTGGTAATCCAAAGGAAACATCAGTAGAAGATATAATAAAATTATATCAATCATTAATTTAACTAAAATATATTAATATAAAATATACAAAAATGAGCTACAGTATAAATCCCTATGATTTATTGTAGCTCATTTTTATATTTACTAATATTTAAATAAACTTATAAATTAAAATAAGTGCCCTATATAACATTAAGTGAATATGCTTTCAAATACTGTTTTGGAGTTACATTTTTATATTTTTTAAAAGTTTTAATAAAATAACTTACATCATTAAAGCCACAATTAAAAGCAATTTCTGTAACGGGTAAGTCAGTAGTTATAAGTTGTTCCGAGGCACTTTCAATTCGGTAGTAGTTTAGATACTCAATTGGAGTTTTATTAGTCATCTCATGAAAAAATCGACAAAAATATTTTGGAGTCATTCCAGCAGCTCTAGATAAATCTTCAAGGGAAATAGGGTTAGAATATTCATTTTCAATTATAGATAAGACTTTTTTAAACTGTAGAATTTTTTGCTGATTTCTTTTAGTATTTTTATTCTTATTTATATATAACTCATGCTTTAATATAATGCCTAATAAGTGATACAAAGACCCTTGTGTAACAAATTCATATCCAGCATTTTTTATCTGCATAGAATCAAATAGATTATTACAACATGTCTTTAATTCTGCAATATCAGTAGGAAGCTTAGGTTCAATTACTTTGTTGTGATTTATAATGTTTTGTATTTGCTTTGTGCAAGCATGATTTTGTTTTAATAGTAATTTCATATCAAATACAATACAGTCATATATACAGTCTTTTGGTGTTCCACCGTGAAATATTCCGTCATGAATGAAAAGAATATCACCTTTTTTAGCTAATATTTTTTCCTCGTTAATTATTATAAGCATATCGCCTTCTAAGATTCTTATGATTTCACATTCAGTGTGCCAATGATAGGGCATGTTGTATCTAGGATGATTTGGTGTTACGTGATAAAGCTCTATAGGAAAATCGAAAGTGCCATGTTGTTTATTTTCTTTATAATCAAAATACTTCATAGGAAAACCTCCAATTTAAGATTTAAATGAAAAAGTGAATATAATTATATTTTTTGACTATTATAGCACAAGAAAACGTTTAACGAAAGAATTATAATGAATTTAACAACAAAAATACTAAAAAATGTAAATTAAAAGAATTTAAATATAAGAATATTTAGGGAGGAGTTATTATGGCAAAAAGTAGATTAGTAGGAGAGTATCCTGTAATTGGAATAAGACCAACAATAGATGGAAGAAGAGGAGTAATTGATGTAAGAGGTTCTCTTGAAGAACAAACAATGAATATGGCAAAGTCAGCTGCAAAACTTTTAGAAGAGAATTTAAAATATTCAAATGGAGAAAAGGTAAAGGTTGTTATAGCTGATACTACAATAGGAAGAGTACCAGAAGCGGCAGCTTGTGCAGATAAATTTAGACGAGAAGGTGTAGATATAACTCTTACAGTTACTCCATGTTGGTGCTATGGTGCAGAAACAATGGATATGGATCCAATGACTATAAAAGGAGTATGGGGATTTAATGGAACTGAAAGACCAGGAGCTGTTTATTTAGCATCTGTTCTAGCAACTCATGCACAAAAAGGACTTCCTGCATTCGGAATATATGGACATGATGTTCAAGATGCGGATAACACAGAAATACCTGAAGATGTAAAAGAAAAGTTATTAAGATTTGGTAGAGCGGCAGTTGCAGCAGCTTCTATGAGAGGAAAATCTTATCTTCAAATAGGTTCTATATGTATGGGAATAGGTGGTTCTATTATAGATCCTAATTTTATAGAAGAATATTTAGGAATGAGAGTAGAATCAGTTGATGAAGTAGAAATAATAAGAAGAATGACTGAAGGAATATATGATGAAGAAGAATTTAAAAGAGCTTTAAAATGGACTAAGGAAAGGTGTATAGAAGGCTTTGATAAAAATCCTGAAAGTGTTCAAAAGACAAGAGAAGAAAAGGACTCTGATTGGGAGTTTGTTGTTAAGATGATGTGCATTATAAAAGATTTAATGAATGGAAATGAGAATTTACCTAAAGGATGCGAAGAAGAAATACTTGGACATAATGCAATAGCAGCTGGATTCCAAGGTCAAAGACAATGGACTGATTTTTATCCAAACTGTGATTTCCCAGAAGCGCTACTAAATACTTCATTTGATTGGGATGGAGCTAGGGAACCTTATATATTAGCTACTGAAAATGATGTATTAAACGGAATAGGAATGCTATTTAATAAATTGCTTACAAATAAGGCTCAAATATTTGCTGACGTTCGTACTTATTGGAGCCCAGATGCAGTGAAGAAAGCTACTGGATATGATTTAGAAGGTGTAGCAAAGGAATCAGATGGATTCATACACTTAATAAATTCAGGAGCAGCTTGCTTAGACGCGTGCGGACAAGCTAAAGATGCTGATGGAAATGGAACAATGAAAGCATGGTATGACATAACAGAAAATGATCAAGAAGAAATTATAAAAGCAACTACTTGGAATGCTGCTGACAATGGATACTTTAGAGGTGGAGGATACTCTTCAAGATTCTTAACAGAAGCTGAAATGCCAGTAACAATGATGCGCTTAAATCTTGTAAAGGGACTTGGACCAGTTGTTCAGTTAGTTGAGGGGTATACGGTAAAACTTCCAGATGAAGTATCAGATAAGTTATGGAAGAGAACAGATTATACTTGGCCTTGTACTTGGTTTGCTCCAAGACTTACTGGTAAAGGTGCATTTACATCAGCTTATGATGTAATGAATAACTGGGGTGCTAATCATGGTGCTATAAGTCATGGACATATAGGTGCAGATATAATAACTCTATGTTCAATGTTAAGAATACCTGTAAGTATGCATAATATACCTGAGGATAAGGTATTTAGACCAGCAGCTTGGAGTGCATTTGGAATGGATAAAGAAGGACAAGATTATAGAGCTTGCAAAGCTTATGGACCAATGTATAAATAAAAAAATTAGTAGGTGATACTATGGATAATAAAAGTATAGAGAAGAAAGTATTAGCTTTTGATTTTGGTGCATCTAGCGGAAGGGCAATGCTTGGAACTTTTAATGGGAATAAAATAGATATTAAAGAAATTCATAGATTTTCAAATGACCCAGTTACTTTAAATGGGACTATGTACTGGGATGTTTTAAGACTATTTTTTGAAATAAAGCAGAGTCTTATAAAGGCTAAAAGGTTTGGAAGAATTGATAGTATTGGGATAGATACATGGGGAGTTGATTTTGCTCTTTTAGATGAGTTTGGTCAATTACTTGAAAATCCAATTCACTATAGAGATAAAAGAACAACTGGAATGATAGAGAAAAGTTTTGAGAAAATATCAAAGGATGAATTTTATAATATAACTGGTAATCAATTTATGGAGATAAATACGGTATTTCAACTATTAGCATTAAAGGAAAAAAGATCACATCTGCTTGAAAAGGCGGATGTGATGCTCCTAATGCCTGATCTATTTAATTATTTATTAACAGGTAAAAAGGTTACGGAAAATTCTATAGCATCAACAACTCAGTTATTTAATGCTAAAAATAGAGCTTGGTCAGATAAAGTAATAGAAACTTTAGGGCTTCCTAGAAGAATATTTACAAAAATAGTACCAAGTGGAACGATAATAGGTAATGTATCAGAGGAGATAAGTGAGGAGCTTAAAATAGATATGTGTGATGTTATTGCGGTAGCAGGGCATGATACACAAAGTGCATTAGTTTCTGTTCCAACTACAGAAAAAGATTTTGTATTTTTAAGTTGTGGAACATGGTCTTTACTTGGGACTGAGATTGATGAACCAATTATTAATGAAAAATCAAATAATTATAATATTACAAATGAGGGAGCGTATGGAGATAAAGCTTCCTTCTTAAAAAATATTATTGGCTTGTGGCTTATACAAGAAAGTAGAAGACAATGGGAGAGAGAAGGCAGAGAATATGAATTCTCACAATTAGAAGAGATGGCAAAAGAGGCCAAACCATTTAAATGTTTTATAGATCCAGATGATACTGTATTTGTACAAACTGGTGATATTCCAAGTAGAATCAAAGATTATTGCGTAAAAACTAATCAAGAAGTTCCGCAAAGTGAAGGTGAGATTGTTAGGTGTATAAATGAAAGTTTAGCAATGAAATATAGATATTCTTTAGAAGAAATAAAAGAGTGTACTAATAAAGATTATTCAGTTATTTATATGGTAGGTGGAGGTATTCAAAGTAAACTTTTATGTCAAATGACAGCAAGTGCATGTAATTGTAAAGTTTCCGCAGGTCCTATTGAAGCCACAGTACTAGGAAATATAGCAATACAGTTAATAGCTACAAAGCAAATAGAGAATTTATATAAAGCTCGTGAAGTTATAAAAAATTCTCAAGATATAAATCAGTATTATCCTAATGATTTTGATTTATGGAATAGAGCATATGAAAGATTTAAAGATGTGATCAAATATAAGGAGGTAGTTAAATGCTAAAGGGCGTACCACAAATTTTATCCCCAAATCTTCTTAAAGTGTTGTGTGAAATGGGACATAGCGATCAAATAGTAATAGCAGATGGTAACTTTCCTACTGAAAGTATGGGAAAAGATTGTATAGTAATTCGTTGCGATGGTCATGGAATACCAGAATTACTAGATGCAATATTAAAGGTATTTCCACTTGATACTTATGTAGAGAAACCAGTGAACTTAATGAAAGTTATGGTTGGAGATACTGTTTTAACACCAATTTGGGATGATTATAAAAAGATTATTAGTAAATATGATAATCGTGGAGAAGAGACAGTAGGAACTATAGAAAGATTTAAATTTTATGATGAAGCTAAAAAAGCATATGCAATAATTGCAACAGGAGAAAAAGCACTATATGCAAATGTAATACTACAAAAAGGAGTAGTGACTGAAGTTTAGTTAAAGAGTAGGGGGAGAATTTATGCAAGGTGAAAATAATAATTTAATGTATATGGAAATAAGAGAGCAAATATGTGATGTATGCCACAAAATGTGGCAATTAGGGTGGGTTGCAGCAAACGATGGAAATGTAACAGTAAAATTAGATGATGGTACATTTTTAGCTACACCTACTGGAATAAGTAAAAGCTTTATAACTCCAGAAAAATTAGTTCATATTGATGCAAGTGGAGAAGTTCTTGATGGATCAGAGGGAGCGAAACCTTCTTCAGAAATAAAAATGCATTTAAGGTGTTATGAGGAAAGAGAGGATGTTTGTGCAGTTGTTCATGCACATCCACCAACTGCGACAGGATTTGCAGTTGCTCATATTGACTTGGATAGATATACAATGATCGAAACTGTAATTGCAATAGGATCTATTCCAGTTACACCATATGGTACGCCATCAACTTATGAAGTTCCAGAATCAATAGCGCCATATCTACAGGAACATGATGTTGTATTGCTTGAAAATCATGGAGCATTAGCAGTAGGATCTGATTTAATAACAGCTTATTATAGAATGGAAACATTAGAATTATATGCAAAAATAAGTTTAACAGCACATTTGTTAGGTGGAGAGAAAGAGATATCAAGAGAAAATGTTGATAGATTAATTAGTATGAGAAAAACTTATGGAGTAAGTGGAAGACATCCTGGATTCAAGCGTTATAGAAAAGAAAAATAAATATATTATCTATAAATTTGTAGGGGGAGTTCTTAATGGAAGGGAAAATAAAGAGTACCGAGAAAACTAGTATTGTGCCAAAGAAATATAGAGTACATTTCATAATGCTTATATCATGTTTTGTACTTTGGGGTCTTTTAAATAATATGACTGATAATCTTGTACCGGCTTTTGGAAGAATATTTATGCTTGAAGCAGCGGATTCTTCACTGGTTCAGGTTGCTTTTTACGGTTCATATGCAGTACTTGCATTACCAGCAGCAATGCTTATTAAGAAATATTCATATAGAAATGGTGTATTAGTAGGTCTTGGATTGTATATAATCGGAGCTATGGGATATATACCAGCTGCAATGTTACAAAACTTCAATTTATTTTTAGTATCAGTTTTCGTTTTAGCAGGTGGACTTTCTATATTAGAAACTACTTGTAATCCATATGTAATTTCATTAGGAGATGAAGAGACAAGTGTTCGTCGTCTTAACTTTGCCCAAGCATTTAATCCTATTGGTTCATTAACAGGTATTATATTAGCTAAATATTTAATATTAGGAAATTTAAATGCAGCAACTTATGAAGAACGTTTAAGTATGAGTGCAGAAGCTTTAAGTGATATACGTAATACTGAATTATTATGGGTGTGTGTACCATATGTAGGTTTAGTTGTTATAGCTATAATAATTTGGTGTTTCTTTAAGAAAAATAAAAGTTCTGAAAAGGATGATTCTGGTGAACTTAATATAATAGAATCAATAAAGAAACTTATAAAGATTCCACGTTATGCATTTGGTGTAGTTGCTCAATTCTTCTATGTTGGAGTTCAAATAGCTGTATGGACTTGGACTATAAAATATGTAATGGTTACATTAGGATTAGATGAAGCATCATCAGCTAAATACTATCTTATAGCAATAGTTTCATTTATAGTATGTCGTTGGATATGTACAGCACTTATGAAATATATAGAGCCTGCTGTAATGATGGCTATATTTGCAATCGGTGGAATACTATCTAGCTTAGGAACAATATTCTTACCAACAAATATATCAGTTTGGTGTTTAGTTGCAATATCAGCTTGTATGTCATTAATGTTCCCAACAATTTATGGTATAGCACTTGAGGGATTAGGAACAGAAGTAAAGGTTGGAGCAGCAGGTCTTATAATGGCAATCTTAGGAGGTGCAGTAATAACACCTATTATGGGAAGTTTTATTGATAGTGGGAAATTATCAAGTATAGTTCCAGCATATCAAGGTGCTGAAGCTGCTATTCGTTCAGCATTCTTTATACCTGTTATTTGTTTTGCTGTAGTACTTCTTTATTCATTATGCTTTAGAAAGAAAAAATCAGCATAGATTATTAAGTAAATATTTATATAACGTATTAATATAAAAAATATATCGATCTCTCAATACTCAAATTTTAGAGTATTAAAATAAAAGTAAAATTATTTTATAAAAAACATCTTATTTATTATAATAAAATAAGATGTTTTTTTTATTTTTATTAAATTAACTATTAAATTTATTTAGTTGGATGAAATTTATTTAGTTGGATGAAATTTAATATTAGCATACTGCATAGGTAAATAATGTTTATTAAAGGCAATAGGATATTTACTATTTTTATAAAGGCCTTCCTCAACTAAATAAAATTGCTTCTCACAAGAGATTGGATGACCTTTAGTGACAAAGTTTCCAGCTGTTGAAAATTTTATATCAACTAATGCATCAGTACATTCAGTATAAACTTTATCTTCAATAAACTTAAGAAGTTCTTCTCTATCATTTAAATCAAGATTAAAAGTAGATATAGCTTCTATTGGAATTATAGTAAATGTATAAGCGACAGTATCTTCATTACACATATACCATCTATCTATACCAACTGTTGCTACAGATTTTTTACCTAATATTTTAGTGAAATAATCTGAAGGTGGTTGTATCTTAAAATCAAACTCAATAGTATCTATTTTATGATCTAAGCATTTATAAACAACGTGTCCTATTTTTTCTAAGCCACTTTTCTTAGGTGAAATTTCTTTTGTAATATAATTTCCTTTTCCACGTATATTTTTAATTAGACCATCATCTTGAAGTAATGCTAGTGCTTGACGAAGGGTACTTCTACTTACCCCTAATGTTTTTGCAAGATCTGGTTCGGATGGTAGTCTACTATTTTTAGGGAAAGTTCCTTCATTTATCATTTTAAAAAGTTTATTATATACAGTCACATATCGTAATTCTTTTGCTGTATCAATTATATTAATATCAATATTATCCATCATAATCACCTTTCTAATAAACGGACAAGTTATATACAAGTTTAACTTTGAAAGTTCATTTATTAATATAAATTATAAGATATTTTATAAAAATAGCAAATAAAAAATATGAAAAAATATGTAAACGATTGACGGATGATAAATTATCATGGTATTATCTATATATAAAAACATACAACAAAATAGACAAGTTGTACTTGTCCTAACAATAGGAGGAATTTAAATGATTTATTCACAAGGTTCAGAAAAACAATATCATATAGATGTCGCAAAAGGTGAAGTTGGAAGATACGTAATAATGCCAGGAGATCCAAAAAGATGTGCTAAGATAGCTAAATATTTTGATAATGCAGAACTTGTTGCAGATAAGAGAGAATATGTTACATATACTGGTTATTTAGATGGAGTTAAAGTAAGTGTTACTTCAACTGGTATCGGTGGACCATCAGCTGCTATTGCATTAGAAGAATTAGTTAAATGTGGAGCAGATACATTTATAAGAGTAGGTACATGTGGTGGTATGGATCTTGATGTAAAAGGTGGAGATATAGTAGTAGCAACAGGAGCTATAAGAGCAGAAGGAACTACTAGGGAATATGTTCCAATAGAATTTCCAGCAGTTGCAAATTTAGATGTAGTAAACTCTTTAGTACAAGCGTCAAAAAATTTAAATGAAACTTATCATGCTGGAGTTGTTCAATCAAAAGATTCTTTCTATGGTCAACATTCACCAGAAACTAAGCCAATAGGATATGACTTAATTAATAAGTGGGATGCATGGGTTAAATGTGGATGTCTTGCATCTGAAATGGAAGGTGCAGCATTATTTATAGTTGGAAGTTACTTAAAGGTAAGAGTCGGAGCTGTATTCCTAGCTATAGCTAACCAAGAAAGAGAAAAAGCTGGACTTGAAAATAAGCAAGCGCATGATACTGAAGGAGCTATAAAAGTAGCAGTTGAAGGAATTAGAAATCTAATAAAATTAGACAAAGAAAAAGGACTGTTA
This sequence comes from Clostridium sardiniense, assembly GCF_016907995.1. Taxonomy (GTDB): domain Bacteria; phylum Bacillota; class Clostridia; order Clostridiales; family Clostridiaceae; genus Clostridium; species Clostridium sardiniense. Next base: position 152,078 of record NZ_JAFBDA010000008.1, read on the forward strand.
TAAAATAGCATTAAAAAGTATAAGGAGTTGTGATTATGAGTAAATATAAAAGAGTTTTTACTATAGTAATAGATTCATTAGGAATTGGAGCTATGCCTGATTCAGAAAAATATGGTGATGTAGGTGTTGATACACTTGGACATATAGCTGAATCAGTGGAAAGTTTTAATATTCCTAATCTACAAAAGATGGGTATTTCAAACTTACACAAAGTAAAACATGTAGATGAAGTTTCAAAACCATTAGGATATCAAATGAAAATGCAAGAAGCGAGTGTTGGAAAAGATACAATGACAGGCCATTGGGAAATGATGGGACTTCATATTACAAAACCTTTCCAAACATTTACTGATACAGGATTCCCAAAGGAATTATTAGATGAATTAAGTAAAAGAACTGGTCATAAAATTGTTGGAAACAAGAGTGCTAGTGGAACAGAAATACTAGATGAACTTGGTGAACATCAAATGAAAACTGGAGATATGATAGTTTATACATCAGCAGATTCAGTTCTACAAATTTGTGGTCATGAAGAAACATTTGGATTAGACGAATTATACAGATGTTGTGAAATTGCAAGAGAATTAACACTTAAAGATGAGTGGAAAGTTGGAAGAATAATTGCAAGACCATATTTAGGAAATAAAAAAGGGGAATTCAAACGTACTAGTAATAGACATGACTATGCGTTAAAGCCATATGGAAAAACTGTTCTTAATGAATTAAAGGATAATAACTTTGACGTTATTTCTGTAGGTAAGATTAAGGATATATTTGATGGTGAAGGAATTACAGAAGGACATAAATCAAAGAGTTCAGTTCATGGAATGGAACAAACATTAGAAATAATGGATAAAGACTTTAATGGATTATGTTTCGTAAACTTAGTTGATTTTGATGCTCTTTGGGGACATAGAAGAAATCCACAAGGTTATGCAGAAGAATTAGAAAAATTCGATGTTAATTTAGGTAAAGTACTAGATAAATTAAAAGAAGATGATTTATTAATAATAACTGCTGACCATGGTAATGATCCAACTTATAAAGGAACAGATCATACAAGAGAACATGTACCATTCTTAGCATACTCACCTTCAATGAAAGGCGATGGACAATTAGAAACAGCAAAAAGCTTTGCTACAATTGGAGCAACTATAGCTGATAACTTTGATCTTAAGATGCCAGAAGGAACTATAGGTGAATCTGTTTTAGAGAAAATTGTATAGTAGTATAAATAATATAGTAAAAAGTAGCTTATTTTAAGCTACTTTTTTTATTGTTGAAATTAAATGGAATCATAATATGAAAATATTATATATATGAAGTAAATATTGGTATAATTAAATGGGGCTAATAACTAAAGGGGAGATAATGTTATGAATTATAAAATATATATTGTAGAAGATGACGTATCAATAAGCCTTTTATTAAAAGAGTATATTAGTAAATATGGTTTTTATGTAAAAGTAGCTAATGACTTTGAAGATATAATTAATGAATTTAATGAGTTTAATCCTGATCTTGTATTATTAGATGTTAATCTTCCTAAATATGATGGATTCTATTGGTGTAGAAAAATAAGACAATATTCTAAGATACCTATAATTTTCATATCAGCTAGAGATAGTGGTATGGATCAAGTTATGGCTCTTGAAAGTGGTGGAGATGATTATATAACAAAGCCATTTTATTATGAAGTTGTTATGGCAAAAATAAAAAGTCAAATAAGAAGGGCATTTGGAGATTATGCAACAAAAATTAATGAAAGAATAGTGGAGCTAGATGGACTTAAGTTTTATAAGGATAGATCTGAGTTAGAGTTTAATCATAAAGTCTTAATAATTACTAAAAAGGAAGGAATATTATTAGAGTATCTTATAAAGAGGTATCCTAAAGTAGTAAGTAGAGATTTTCTTTTAGAGAAGATATGGGACGATATTGAGTTTGTAGAAGAGAATACTTTAAATGTTAATGTAAGCAGAATAAGAAAAAGGCTTAAAGAACTTGGAATAGAAAATGGTGTAGAAACTGTAAGAGGATTAGGATATAAATTGAATAAAACATGGTAAGGAGAAATTTATATGAAGTTATTTATAAAAGATAATATAGGATATATAAGTATATATTTTATAAGTATTTTTCTTACGTTAGGATATTTAATTCTTCTAGGTACAGTTGAATTTAGTGAATGCTTATATATATTGTTATTTAATACATTTATTTTATTATGCTTTTTAACTTATAGATATTATAAAAATAAAGAAGTATACAAGTTCTTAGAAGATGGTATAAAAAATATTGATGAAGCATTTATTGATATTGGTAATTCTCTTTTAGGAGAAAATATATCTAATATTTTAAAGAAAGAGCATAGCCTATATGAAAGTGAGATTATAAAACTTAATAATACTCATGAAGAGCATTTAACTTTTATAAATCAATGGGTTCATCAGATGAAGACACCACTATCTGCAATACAATTATATATTCAAGAGTATGAGGGTGAAGAACCAATTGAAAGCATGAAAGCAGAGGTAAATAAATTAAATAAAGGTTTAAACATGGCTATGTATTTTGCGAGGCTTGATTCTTTTAGAAAAGATTTTGTAGTAGAAAAGTTTTCGTTGAATAATTTAGTTTTAAGTAAGATTAATGAAGAAAAACAGATGTTTATAAAAAGCAGAATAATGCCAAGGATTGAAATAGATAAGGATATACAAGTAAATAGTGATGCTAAGTGGATAAAATTCATATTAGAACAGCTTATAGTTAATGGATTAAAATATTCTAAAGAATATGGAAAAGAATTAATTATAAAAGCTTATGAAAGCACTGATAATATAAAATTAACCATAAGTGATGAAGGTATAGGAATACCTAAGAAGGATATTAAAAGAGTATTTGATCCTTTTTTTACAGGTGAAAATGGACGTAAATTTGGTGAATCTACTGGTATGGGATTATATATATCAAAGAAAGTTTGTGATTATTTAGGTCATGATATATCAATAGATTCAGAAGTTTTAAAAGGAACAACTGTAATAATAACATTTAATAAGTAGGATTATATGTTTTTAATATATAATTCTACTTATTTTATTAATAAATAAGTGTGACATACGTGTCACGTTTATGTAAGGTTTGGAGATAGTAACTTTATGGAACTCCCTTTAAACTAGTCATATAAGCGGTAGTAATGAAGGAGAAAGAAGTATGAGAGACCATAAAATAATTACACTTAAAAATATTTTATTAAAAGAAAGAAGTTTAAAGGGGGAGTAGAGACGTGGACATATTAAAGGTTAAAAATTTAAAAAAAGTATATGGAAAGAAAGTAACATTTAATGCTTTAGATAATATAAATTTTACTATAGAAAAAGGTGAATTTGTAGGGGTTATGGGACCTTCAGGAAGTGGTAAAACGACACTTTTAAATATGGTTTCTACTGTTGATAAACCAACCTCAGGTGAAATAACAATAAAGGGTAAGAATCCTTTAAAATTAAAAGGGGATAAGTTAGCTTTATTTAGAAGAAGAGAACTTGGATTTGTCTTTCAGGACTTTAATTTATTAGATACATTAACTATAGGAGAAAATATAGTATTACCATTAACGTTAGATGGGATATTAGTTAAAGAGCAGGATGAAAAACTTAATAAAGTATCAAAGATTCTTGGAATAAAGGATTTACTAGATAAGAGAACCTTCGAAGTATCAGGTGGTCAAGCGCAGAGAACAGCTATTGCAAGGGCGCTTATACATGATCCTTCAATTCTTCTAGCAGATGAACCTACTGGAAATTTAGACTCAAAGTCATCAAAGACAGTAATGGAACTATTTGAAAAGATAAATAAAGAAGAGAAGGTAACAACTATGCTAGTTACTCATGATCCATTAGCGGCAAGTTATTGTAGTAGAATTCTCTTTATAAAAGATGGATATATATATAATGAAATTTACAAAGGGGAAAGTAGAGAACAGTTTTATCAAGAGATAATAGATGTACTTGCACTATTAGGAGGAACAAATTAATGAATTTTAGACAGTTTGCAACTAAAAATGTATTAAGAAATATAAGGGCTTATTTTGGATATTTTTTAAGTAGCACTATATCTGCAGCATTATTATTTTCATTTACTATGCTAGTAATGCATCCTGATTTGAATATTAACATTTTGCCAGAGCACTTACAACAAGGTTTTAAGTTAACAGCATCAATTGCATACTTATTCTTATGCTTTTTTGTATTCTACTCAGTAAGTATATTTTTAAAAAGTAGGTTTAAGGAATTTGGAATACTATATATTTTAGGAATATCAAAAAGACAGATAAGAAAAATGATTGCAATTGAAAATATGCTTATAAGCACTTCAGCAGGATTTTTTGGAGTGTTAATAGGCTTAGTATTTTCTAAGGTGTTTTTAGCACTGAGTGGAAAACTGTTAGGTATTGATGCTTTAGAATTTTATTTACCTGTTAAAGCAATTATAGTAATTCTAATAGCATTTATTTTAATGGGGATTGTAATATCGATTTTTACCACATCAATAATAAAAGAAGATAAGGTTCTAGGTTTACTTAAAGGAACTCAAAAGCCAAAGGATCAGCCTAAGAGTTCTAAAATTCTATCAATATTAAGTTTAATTTTATTAATAGGAGGATATTACTTCTCTATTACATCAACTATGAGAAATATATCTTATAGAATTATACCTGTAACCGTAATTGTCATAATAGCCACATATCTTTTATTCTCACAATTTAGTATATTCCTTATAAAAATTATGAAAAATAACAGGAAATTCTATATGAATAAAACATCTGTATTATGGATATCAAATCTTTTATATAGAGTTAAAGATAATTCAAGAATGTTTTTTCTAATAGCAATAACTTCATCAGTAGTATTTACATCAATTGGTGGAGTAACAGCTTTTTGGATGAATAAAGAAGAGGAAGTTCAAAAAAACTTTCCTCAAACATTTTTTTATTCAGGAGAAAAGATAAATAGTAATAGAATAGATTTTATTGAAAATTCTCTAAAAAGGGATGGATACGATTATATGAAGGAGCAAGGTGCAATTAAATTTGTATTCCCTGAAGAGAATACTATAGCTCTACATGTAATTAGTCAAAGTACTTACAATAGTTTAGCTCAATCTCTTGGACAAGAAGAAGTACATCTTAAAAATAACGAAGCACTACTAGGAACACCACTTAATAGTACTAAAAGAGAAAATATTCTAACAAATAATATGGATATAAAGGTAATTGGAAAATTAGAAAAAAGAATAGTACCTGCATATTATGATGATGTTTATGTTGTAAATGATTATACCTATAATAAACTTAAAGAATCAGAATCTTTATTTATTGCTTTCAATGTAAAAAATTATAAGGATACTTTAAATATATGTAATGACTATAATAAAAAATTTGGAGATGAAAGATATAGTGGCGAGTATACTTTACTAATGAAGGCTGAGATGCTAGAAGCAAGCAAGGTTGAATATGGAGAAGTTATGTTTTTAACTATATTCATAGGAATAATATTCTTTGTAACTACAGGAAGCTTTTTATATAATAAGTGTTACATGGATGTTGAAGAAGATAAAATTAAATATAAAAAGTTAAATAAGATAGGATTAACTTTTAAAGAGATAAAAAAAGTATCAACTATTGAAATTGGAGTACTGTTTTTATTACCATATGCAATAGCTGTTATTCATTCAATATTTGCACTAGAGGCATTAAAGAGCGCTTTTAATATAAATATAAGCATAGCTGCTTTTCTTGTAATGGGAAGTTTCTTATTAGTACAAATAATATATTTTTTAATTATAAGAGGAAATTATTTGTTAGAAGTAAAAAGAAGTTTAAATAACAAATAATATAGAAGGGTAGTTACATTTTAGTAGCAACCCTTCTATGCTATTTATGGGTCTTGAAGTGTTGTTGGAATTGTTTTGTTAGTATTTTCGTTATTAAGTGAGATAGCCTTTACAAGCATAGTTGTATAGAAAGGCATTCCACTATCCACTGGTATTATATATCTAAAAGATATATAAACACTATTTCCATGATTAATATTATTTAATAATGATGATGTTATATTAGCAGAAGTATTTGGAAGAATAGATTGTACAAATGTTTCGCCAATATAAACATCATAGATATATTTAATTGGAGTCATCTCTAATCTATAGTTATCAAATCCTTGTCCTATATTAGTTAAAATATATTCTATTTTAGTTGGCTCTCCAAGCTGAGATAGATTAATTGCAGCATCACTACCAATTAGACTGTAAAATGATAATGGTAAGAATTGTATTAAGCTATTTATATATAATTCATTATTATAAATCAAATCAGAAGTATATATTTTACTTTTATATATTTTATTGTAATATTGATTTACATGACCAGTTATAATTAGCTTACTTTCAGCAATAGGTCCATTTAAAATATTAGATTCAAATACTAAATATTTACTAGATAAAGCAGAAATATCATCTATATTTATAGATAGTATATGAGTAGTACTGTTGTAAGTTGAAGTAATTCCGTTAGAAGACAATGTAATACTATTAAAGTTTAAATAGTTTGGAATACTTATAGTAGCATAAATATTAGTAGCATCAGTGCTTCCTAAATTAGAAGTTTCAACTTTGGTATATACTTTATTAAAGCTTCCAAGGATAAATAATTGTGTAAATCCATTCATAACTCCAGAGGAGCCAATATTTAAGTCAATATGAGGATGATTTATTATAAGTGAATTATTTATACCTAAATTAGTACTTACGTTTAGCATATTTATATAAGTCAAATTACCATAAAAATTTTCTGTAGTATAGAGTGGATTTTGACTTGATACTATTGAGTCACTTATTAAGCACTTAATTTTATAATTATAGATAATTGAGTTAGATGTTGTATCTATATTAGTTATAGTGTTAAAAACCACCGTGTTATTTACCAAAGAAGAATCTATAGGAATATCATTTAGCCATGCTTCATTTAAATAAGTTTGATATGATGGTATTAATATCAAGCCAGATAATGATGATAACTTCTGTCCCATAGGGATTATAATTTTAAGAGTATAATATACAATATCACCTACAATTTTTGTAGGTGAATCACTATTTAGTTGAAGTGTAATAATCTCTGAACGAAGTGTTGTACTTTGTGTTAAAGCACCAATATCATATTGTAAATTTTCTAGAGTTGAATTATAACTCTGTGTATATGGTGATGTTGTAGAACTTGTAAAAGTAAAGGATTCATTAGGACCTAGAGTATTAGTTATTGCTATTTTATAACTTAATATAAAAATATCATTTGGTCCTAATTTAGCAATATTAATAACTATAGAATTATTTTGTATTGTAAATGGGACTATAGAATCATTCACTTTAGCAATTATAGAGTTTTGATCTAGTATTACAGAAGCTGGAATTGATTCAGTAAATGTAATATTAAATGCATCAGTTACGTTATTTAGAGAATTATCATTTTTAAGAGAAGCATTAAAAGAATATATTTCTCCAATCTTTACTTTACTTATATTATTTCCAAATACGTTTCTATTTAAAATTAAATTTGGTTTTCCCAAAATAAATCCTACTTGGCTTCTACTTGAATAACCTATTCCATTAGAGTTTACAACTTGTAACTTAAATAGATTATAAGGGAAATTAGTATTTGAATTTATATAATCTATTTGAGTAGTATAATCTATATCAAAGGATTGACCTCCAGATATACTATTTACAAACCATAATACACCGTTTGGAGATACTGGAACAATTCCAGTACCAGGATATTCATTTGATGAATAATTATATTTAATATTGATAATATCTTTAGTCATATAAGGATAAAAATCAAATATTTTAACTTGGCTAGAAGGAGCCAGTATATTGCTTCCAGTATAAGTTGATTTATAACTTACATAATCGCCAGGAGCGACAATATTAAAGGGTTTTGGTGTATTATCTCTATAATAATATCCAGTAATAACTTTAGAGATTAATGGAGAACCAATTCTTAGGGCAGTAGAATTTGATGAGCTTATAAGTTTATTAGTAGCAGTACTTATGGCATTACAACTTGTTGAAACGGTAAAGGTATCACCAGATAGAATATCTAGCCCATTAGATAGATATCTATTAAGAATGTTACCATTAATTTTTACAATTGATGTTTGACCGGGAGATATGGTTCCTACATTGAATAAAACTTGAGTTATTCCACCAGAAGAAGTAGTTTTTGAATTATACATAGGAGTACTAGTATCATCAAGCATTTGTCCATCGCTTGTAGTTAGATATCCACTAAGATTCAATAACCCATGATATAGATTGTTATAAAAATATACATAGTAAGTTAAATTTTCGTTTATATCAACTATATATTTAGATAAAACTATATTTAAAATTACCTCAAAAGCAACAAGGGTATAAACTTGAGAAAAACTCACATTATCTATAATCCAAGATAATTCATTTGAAATTGATGAATTATTCTCAATATATGAACCTGATATAATACCATTAGTGTAATATCTTTCATTGACTTTTATATCAAAACTTATTGTTACAGTAGTATCTTCAGGTATTGAAATATTATTCCAAACTAAAATAAAATTATTACTTAAAGTGCTTGGAGCGAGAAGTGTAAAATTATTAAGTTCCTGCGATGAATAACCGAATATAACTAAATTGCCCAAATAACTTATCCCATTGCCTAAAATATCTGTAAAACTATCAAAGAATATATCAGAATTTTTAGCTGTTTTAATTATTATAGATGAGGAATAGGTTCTACCTAATAATAATTCAGATGGGTTTACTTTATAAATAATATATCTGCTTGCATTAAATAAAAAGGATGATATAGCATCTATAATTTCATTATCATTATCATAAATTCCACGAGGCATAGTATCAGCAAATGCATTAATACTACATGGTATTAATGAGCCAAAAGGTATAGTATCACCATTATTAAATTCAGTATTGAGTTTTAAATTAAAATTAATGCCATAATCTATTTCATTAGGAGCTAGATCCTTTATATTTGTAAATAAATAAATATTATCTGATACGCTTGTATATGGTACTGAAGAGCTAACAAACGTGATTCCATCACCTAAATTAAGAGTAAATGATAAGTTATATAAAGTGCTAGTACTATCAGTATTAGATACGGTAGTTAATACTGAAATAGTTCCTCCAGTAGTTAAATTAATAATTGAGTCATTATTTATACTGATTAGAAAATTTGAAGGGTTATACATGTTGCACCTCCATAAAAAGATTTTTATATATTATATTCGGCTAAATGTAGTTTGTTATAGCACATTACTGTGTTTATTAATATAATACATTATAATATTTAAAAAATTTGTGATTTTAAGTAGAAGAATAAAGGAGAGAACTTTTATGGCAACGATAAAACAAGATATTTATGTGCTCGGTCAATCTCAAGCTAAACAAATTAATAGTGTAGGCCAAGAAATTAGGTTAGACTTATCTTTGAGACCACAAGTATTAAATAATACAGGAAAAGTTACAGGAACGGTAACTTCAGGTGGAAACCCAGTCCCTAATGCTTTAGTTAAGATTATGGATTCTAATTATAATCCAATATTACATGCTGTAACTGCACTAGATGGGACTTATACATTAGATAATCTTCCAGCTGGAACAGGCTATAATATATTCTGTACAGCAGCTGGAATGGCACTTCAACAAGGAGTAAGCTTTAGTATTGCTGCTGGACAAGTTATAAATAGAGATTTTAATCTTGTTAGTGATCCAGCAGCCCAGCTTGGAATAATTGCAGGAGACTTAGTTGACTCTTCAAGCAATACACCTATAGGCGGTGCAGTTGTTTCATTATATTTGGTTAATCCAGATAATACAGAAGTTCTTCAAGCTATAACTTATACTAATGAGTATGGACAATTCGTATTTAGAGAGCTTGCAATTGGAAATTATTCAATAAGAGTATCAGCTTTAGGATATATAGGAGCATCTAGTACTGTATCTATAAGCACACCTGGTCAAATAGTCCCTTCACTAATTACAATAGCGCAGGATCCAAATGCTTCAAGAGGTACTGTTTCAGGTATTATTACAGATAATAATAATCAACCAATTGCTAATGCCGATGTTGTCTTATATAAAGTCAATTCAGATGATTCACTGACAGCTATTTCATTTGGTAAAACTAATGCTTCAGGAGTATATTTGTTTATTAATGTTCCACAAGGAAACTACAAAGTTAAAGCGAACCAAACACAAGATGTTATTGTACCTTAATAAATTTAAAGAACTGGATTTTAATTCAGTTCTTTAAATATACATATAAGTAATTTTAATAAAGGTGAATATAACATATGATTAATAGATTTTTATTTATATTAATACTGATGATATTACCTAGAGAAAAATATAAAATAAATAGTAGAATATATATTAAATTTAATGTCAGAGATGAGAATAATGTTCCTATAAAAGATGCTAAAATTTCAATTAGGGCATATAAATCAAAAAAAATTATAAATATTTTGACATGTTATAGAGGAAGAGCACTCACTAGTGGAATCTGCAAAAATACTTATAAAATTACTATTTCTAAGAAGGGATATACAGAAAAAACATTTATAATTAAGGCATTCAAAAATATTAATTGTAATATAAGTTTATGTCATATAAATACTAATAGAATATATGGATATATTACTGATATAAATAATAGAGTCGTTAATAAGGCGATTGTAGTATTGTATAAAGTAATTTCTAAAAAAGTATATATACCAAAAAAATTTACCTATACAGATTTTACTGGAGAATATAATTTTTTTAATATACCAAAAGGAAAGTATATTATTAAGGCAATAAAATAAATTATATAAATAGGTATTAAAATAAATTAGTTTATTGGGTAAATATATATAGAGAATAAAACAAAGCTCCACAACAATAAATGTTTTGTGGAGCTTTGATGTTTTATATTATTTATTATTTTTCTTATCCTTCTTGTCTATTCCACAAGGTACCCAAGGATAATCAGGATGTGATGGATCACAAGGATCTGTTACATCTACCTTTTTTTCTTCTTCTACGATTTGATCAAAAAATTCTGGTTTTATAGTTTTTTCTTTATTACTCATATTTAACATCTCCAATTCTCAATAAATTCTATATTTAAATTATATATTAAATAATAATTATTATCAACAAATAATTTATTGAATATTTTATTAATAATAAAAATACAATAATTAGAAACATATTTTATACACTTTTATATAGTTTGGTAATTGTTTTATTTAGTATTTGTAATTAATATTTTAATAATTCATTGCATTTATTTTAAGGTAAAAAAATACTTGGTAATAAATAGTTGATTAAATATTTATTTTATGAACACAAATTTTATAAAATGAACCATAAATGAATATAATCGCGTATAAATGAACAATTGTTAATAAATTATGATAAAAAAGCACTTATTTTTAACTAAATTTTAATAAATACTCAATAAAAATATTTATCTAATTATTTTTATTATTTTATTTGCAAATGTTGATATATTAATATAAAATGTTTACAATGAGAGTGTAAGTAAATGCTTACATGTACGATGATTATTAATACTTTGAGTGAGCGAAGGATAATAATTTAAAGAGGTAAATATAGGGGATTGGGATTTGGAGTTGTTATTTCATATAAAAATATAGATGCTGGGTATATTTTAAAAGGTATAGAACAATTTACCAATATATTTAGGCCCAATTAATTATTTATAAAGAGAATGTTCATTAAGGGTATTGTAAACGTTGTTGTAATTATTTTAAAAACAATAGATGACAATGAAAGAATAGGATGGTGTATTTAAATGAAGGTACTTGTTATAAATTGTGGTAGTTCATCTTTAAAATATCAATTAATTGATATGACAAATGAAGAATGTATCGCACAAGGATTAGTTGAAAGAATTGGACTTGAAGGTTCTGTTTTAACACAAAAATCAGATAAAGGTAAATATAAGATAAATGAAGAGATTAAAAATCATAAAGATGCTATAAATTTAGTACTTAAAGCATTAGTTGATGAAGAAAATGGTGTAATTTCATCTATGGATGAAATATCAGCTGTAGGACATAGAGTAGTTCATGGCGGAGAAAGATACGCAAATTCTGTTGTTGTAGATGAAGAAGTAATTAAATATTTAGAGGAATGCTCAAAGCTAGCTCCTTTACATAATCCACCAAATATTATTGGAATAAGAGCATGCCAAGAAATTATGGGTGATACTCCTATGGTTGTAGTGTTTGATACAGCTTTCCATCAAACAATGCCAGAAGTTGCATATATTTATCCAATAGAATATGCATTATATGAAAATTATAAAATAAGAAAGTATGGATTCCATGGAACTTCTCATAAGTATGTATCAAATAAGCTTGCAGAAGTGATGGGTAAAGATATTAGAGATTTAAAAATAATAAGTTGTCACCTAGGAAATGGAGCGAGCTTAGCTGCTGTAAAGGGTGGTAAATCTGTTGATACTACTATGGGCTTTACACCACTTGAAGGTATTGCTATGGGAACAAGATCAGGAAGTATAGATCCATCTATTCCAACATATCTAATTAGTGAATGTAATTATACAGCAGAGGAAGTAGCTAATTTATTAAATAAAAAATCAGGAGTTCTTGGAATATCAGGAGTTAGCTCAGATTTTAGAGATATAGAAAAAGCAGCTTCAGAAGGAAATAAAAGGGCTCAATTAGCTTTAGATATATTCCATTATAAAATTAAAGGACAAATTGGAGCATATGCAGCACAAATGGGTGGAGTAGATGCAATTATCTTTACAGCAGGAGTTGGAGAAAATGGTCCAGAAACTAGAGAAGCTTGCTTAAGTGGACTAGAGTTTTTAGGAATTAAAGTAGATAGTGAGAAAAATAAAGTAAGAGGTAAGTTAGCTGAAATTTCATCAGATGATTCAAAGGTAAAAGTCTATGTAGTTCCAACTAATGAAGAGCTTATGATTGCTAAAGACACTGTGAGATTACAAAAGTAAAAATTTTAAATATGTAAGAATCCTAATATGTTATTAGGATTCTTATTTAATTACAAGTATTTTTAGTTAAATTTTTTGTATTATGTAAGACTAATAATACAAAATTATTATGATATAATATGAAAAAGAAATACTACTGTATATATTAGAAGGAGTGATAGCAGTGAATTTTTGCTGGAGTACATTGACGGTATCAGATATAGAAAAATCATCAAAATTTTATAAGGATATAATTGGATTAAAAGAAATAAGAACTCTAAGGCCTAATGAAGAAATGACTATAATATTTTTAAAGGATAATCATAATTTTAATTTAGAGCTTATAGAAAATAAAAAAAATGATGAAGAAAAAATATTTAAAGGAATAACTTTAGCTTTTAGAGTAGATTCATTAGATGAATCTATTGAGGATATGAAGAATAAGAATATAGATATAGTAAGAGGACCAATTAAAGTCTTTAAAGATACTAAGTTCTTCTTTATAAAAGATCCAGATGGATTAGAAATACAAATTGTTGAAAGTAATGAACTTTAATAAAAAAGATTCTACCTTATTTATAAAGGTAGAATCTTTTTTATTAGTTAATATGTTGACTTTGAAAACCTTCGCGTTTAACTGAGTGTTTCTTTTGAGTTCTATTATGATTTTTACCTTCTTCACTAGTTATTGGTGTTTGGTAATTACATTTTTTCATTCTATCTTTTTTATTATCAGGCTGACTATCTTTTGTCATATTCTCACCTCCAGTAATTGATAATATTAGTATGCATAAAATATGTTAAAAAAACACGAGAAAAGATAAGGAAAATATTTTAAAATATTCACAAAAAACACAAAAATTAGAGTTAAAATAATAATAGAAATAATTTTTAAAAATATGTTAATATGTTTAAAAAATATTATAAATTTAAAAGTTAAATTTATGAATTCTATATTGCCGAAGTATAAGTATACTGGTATTATTAGTTGTGAACTCAAACTAGTAAAATTTTATATTTATTTTAACTAGATATTAAACATATAAAGCTAAAATTTTAGTTACCTAAATATAGGTTTTCTAGAAATCGCATTTTAATACACATGCTATACTCAGAGAGATCTTGATGGAATTATTTTAAAAGATGTATTATAAGTAACATCAACTATTAAAATCCACCATAGCGATATAGTGGATTTTTTATTTTGAAAATTTTATTCCGTATGTGAAAAGTATTACTTAATTAAGCAATACAGGAACAATAAAAATAGGTTTGTAGTTGATAAGTCTTAACTATAATATTTTATTCTTTTAAAGAAAGTAATCCTAATTATAAGTATTAGTACATATTTATAGAATGTATTACATAAGTAATGAGATATATTTAAAATAAAATTTATGATTATATAAGGGGTTAGGACTTAATATATGAATAAATTTTTAAAAGTAACAAGCGTATTTCTAAGGCATAAGTTAAAAAAGTAGAAGTATTAAAATAAAATTTTATGTTGTGTGTAACAAGTACAGGGGAGAGTAATCATTATGGAAAAAGAAAAAAATAATCGCAAAAAAATAATTACAGGTATTATAATTGCATTTTGCATTTTACTAGTAGTGTATTTAGGTATGTCATTTTATTTTACTAACCACTTTTATTTTGGATCTGAAATTAACGGTATAAGTGTGTCTGGTGAAACTGTGGAAGAGGCAAATGAAAAAATATCATCACAAATTGGAGCATATAAGTTAGAGTTAGAAGGTAGAGATAACTTAGATGCAGAAATTACAGCATCTGATATAGGATTGCAGTATAATTCAACAGATAAGATTCAAGAGTTAAAAGATAGCCAAAATCCATTTGCTTGGATTATTCATATTTTTAAAGCGAAGAATTCAGAGGTTACTGAAATGGCTTCATATGATAAACAAAAATTAGATAAATATGTTAATGAGCTACCTTATTTCAAGAAGAAAAATATAGTTGAACCTAAGAATGTTAGCTTTAAGTATGAAGATGGTCAATATAAAGTTGTAGATGAAGTATATGGAACTAAAGTTAATAAAGAAACTTTATATAATGAAATAGTAAAAGCTATAGCTAATGGCAAACATACGTTAAATTTAGAAGAAGCTAATTGTTATGAAAATCCAAAATATACTACAAAATCACCAGAAGTAGCACAAGCTAAGGACAAGCTTGATAAATACGTAAAAACTAATGTGACTTATACAATAGGAGATAACAAAGTTAACTTAGATGGCTCTACAATAAATAAATGGCTTGAAGTTAATGGAGATTTAAATGCTATTATTAATGAAAATAAAGTTAGCAATTATGTAACTAATTTAGCTAAAACTTACAACACATACGGAAAAACAAGAGATTTTAAGACTACACTAGGAACTGTAGTAAAAGTTCCAGGTGGAGATTATGGATGGGCAATTAGTATTCCAAATGAGACACAAGCATTAATGGAAGATATAAAGAATGGAGAAACTGTAAAGAGAGACCCTAAATATTCTCAAACAGCAGCAGCTTATGGTTCAGATGATATTGGAAATACTTATGTTGAACTTGACATGACAAAACAACATCTATGGTATTATAAAGATGGAGTTCTTGTAGCCGATGGTGATGTAGTTACAGGTAATGAAAGCAAAAAATGGGGAACACCTGTAGGTACTTATAGGTTAAAGTATAAGGAAAAAAATGCAACACTAAAAGGAGAAAATTATAGTTCAAAGGTTGATTATTGGATGCCATTTAATGGTGGGATCGGTCTTCATGATGCAAGCTGGAGAAATAAATTTGGTGGAGAAATCTATAAAAATAGTGGTTCTCATGGTTGTGTAAATGCACCACATGCTCTTGCAGAAAAAGTATTTAATAATATAGAACCTAATACACCAGTTGTTTGTTATTTTGAGTAAATAACTATAATAAATTATATAAAAAAATCTACATTATTATTTAATGTAGGTTTTTTTATTTTAAATTATTTTAATACAGTGAGATTCAATACAAGTGTTAACTTGAATTAAATAAGTAATTTTAGGTACTGTCTTTCTAGATAAAATTTATATATAAAATATGACTTTAATTCAAATTAGGTTACAAATATTAGATTTAATGATATACTTTATATGATTTAATATATACTTT
>NZ_JAFBDA010000009.1 GCF_016907995.1 Clostridium sardiniense
GTATTTGCGACGCTTTCCAAAAGTTTCATCTCCATAAAATGCTATTATATAGCCATTTTTCTCAAGCCTAGTAAAGGCTGAGTATAGTGTGGTTTCTTTGATTATATATTTATCATCAGTAATAGATTTTATATTTTTTGATATCTCATAACCATATGAATCTCCTTCAAGAAGAATACTTAAAATTATTGTGTCGTTATAACCGCGAATAATATCACTGCTAATCAATATAAACTCTCCTTTCAATTACTTTATCTGTCGTAGTAATTATATAATATCATAATTACTACGACAGATAAAGTAGTTTTTTTAATATAGTATGAAATTAATATTTAATATTGACACAGGATAAAAAAGGGAATAGTATATAAGTATAAATTTAATAGATCTTCAGGGCAGGGTGAGAGTCCCTACCGGCGGTAAAGCCCGCGAGCTATTTTTAGCATGATTCGGTGAAATTCCGAGGCCGACAGTATAGTCTGGATGAAAGAAGATAAGTATAATAATTAGTAATATATTATAAATATAATTACGTTTATTTAGTGTATTTAGCTCTGAAATATTATATATTTCAGAGCTTTTTTATTTTATTAAGAAAGTATTTAACTTATGATTTTTTATTAAATCAGTTTAAGAATTCTATAAAATATTTTCTAAATAGGTGAATTGTTTTTATATTAGATTACTATATGAAAATGTATATTTTTAGCTATATAAATATTTAGATTTAAAGATTGAATAAATACTTATATAGAAAATTTGTGCATAAAAGCCCTGAGTTTTTAAACTCAGGGCTTTTATTTTTCTAATAATACTGAAGGTTTGTTAAAACAAATTATTAGAAAGTGAGTTGATTTGGATGGATGAAGATTATATGGGACTAGCTTTAGATTTAGCTAAAAAAGGTAAAGGAAAAGTTAATCCCAATCCGTTAGTTGGAGCAGTTATTGTAAAAGATGGGAAGATCATAGGAAAGGGATATCATGAAAGGTATGGCAGAGAACATGCTGAAATAAATGCTTTTAATAGTCTAGAAGAAAATCCAAAAGATGCAACTATGTATGTAACATTAGAGCCCTGTTCCCATTATGGTAAAACACCGCCTTGTGTGAATAAGATAATTGAAAACGATATAAGACGAGTTGTAATTGGATCAGTTGATGATAATCCTTTAGTATCTGGAAAAGGAATTGAAAAACTTAAAGATGTTGGAATAGAAGTAACTGTAGGAGTATTAGAGGATGAATGTAAGAGGCTTAATGAAGTTTTTAATAAGTACATAAGTGAGAAAAAGCCTTTCGTAGTTTTAAAATCAGCTATGTCTCTAGATGGAAAGATATCCACATATTCAGGAGAATCAAAGTGGATTACAGGGGAAAACTCAAGAAAAGAAGTGCATAAGTTAAGAAATGAATTAACAGGAATATTAGTTGGGGTTGATACTGTTATAAAAGACAATCCTAAATTAACTTGTAGACTTGAAAATGGAAGAAATCCAATAAGAATTATTGTAGATAGTACTCTAAGAATTCCTATGAATTCAGAGGTTATAAGAGATGGTGAAGCTAAAACTATTATTGCAACAACAGAATTCGCAGATAAAGATAAGATTTTAGAACTAGAAAATAAAGAGATTGAAGTGATAATCACTAAGTCAAAAAATAATAGAGTAGATCTAAAAGATCTTATGAGTAAGTTATATGAATTGAATATAGATAGCATTCTTTTAGAAGGAGGAGCTACATTAAACTTTTCGGCCCTTAAAGAAAATATTGTAGATAAAATACAGATTTATATAGCACCGAAGATAATTGGAGGAGAAAAATCTAAAACACCTGTTGGTGGACAAGGCATAGAAGAATTAAAAAAAGCTTTTAAAATAAAAGACATAACATCAAGAGTAGTAGGAGAAGACATATTGCTTGAAGGCTATATAGATAAGGAGTGAAGTGTTTGTTTACAGGAATAATTGAAGAAATAGGAGAAATCCAAAGCATAAAAAAAGGAGATAAATCTTCAAGACTTTTAATTAAAGCTAATAAGGTTTTAAAAGATACAAAGATAGGGGATAGCATATCCACTAATGGAGTTTGCCTGACTGTAACAAGTATAAGTTCTAATAGCTTTGAGGCAGACGTTATGGCAGAGACATTAAGAAAAAGTAATTTAGGAGATTTAAATAAATTAAACAAAGTAAATTTAGAGAGAGCGTTATCTATTAAAAGTAGACTTGGTGGACATATAGTAAGTGGCCATATAGATGGAGTAGGAAAAATTGTAGATTTTACTAAAGAGGATAATGCAGTTTGGATAACAATAAAGGCTCCAATTGCAATATTAAAATATGTTGTATTAAAAGGATCTATTGCAATAGATGGTGTAAGTCTTACAGTAGCTTATGTTGATGATGAAATATTTAAAGTATCAATAATTCCACATACAGGCGAAGAGACAATACTACTTAATAAAAAGACTGGAGAAACGGTAAATCTTGAGTGTGATGTAATAGGAAAGTATGTAGAAAAACTTTTAAAGTTAGATGATAAAAAGACAGAAGTAAAAGAAAATACCATAACAGAAGATTTTCTTAAAAATAATGGTTTTTTATAAATGATAATTTTTAAAAATAAAGGGAGGATTAATTATGTTTAAATTTAATAGTATTGAAGAGGCAATAAAGGATATTAAAGAAGGAAAAATAGTTATAGTAATTGATGACCCAGATAGAGAAAATGAGGGAGATTTATTAATGGCAGCAGAGAAGGTTACTCCTGAAGCTATAAACTTTATGGCAAAGCATGGAAGAGGACTTATATGTATGCCAATAGAAGAAAAAAGAATTAAGGAATTAAACATAGGACCAATGGTACATAACAATACAGATAATCATGAAACTGCTTTTACAGTATCAATTGACCATATAGATACTGAGACTGGAATTTCAGCTTTTGAAAGAGCATTAACAATACAAAAGATATTTGAAGAAGGTAGTAAAGAAACTGATTTTAGAAGACCTGGCCATGTATTTCCTTTAGTAGCTAAAGATAATGGCGTTTTAGTTAGAAAAGGGCATACTGAGGCAGCTGTGGATTTAGCTAAACTTGCAGGTCTTAAACCAGCAGGAGTAATATGCGAAATAATGAGTGATGATGGAAGGATGGCAAGAACAAAGGAATTAATAGAATTTGCAAAAATACATAGCTTAAAAATTATTACTATAGCAGACTTAATTGAATATAGAAAGATACAAGAAAAATTAGTGGAAAGAGTAACTGAAGTTAAAATGCCAACGAGATTTGGGGATTTTACAATGTACGGATTTATAAACAAGCTAAATGGAGAACATCATGTAGCTTTAGTTAAAGGGGATATATCAAAAGTAACTTCAGTTCTAACAAGAGTTCATTCAGAATGTTTAACAGGAGATGCCCTTGGATCTAAGAGATGTGATTGTGGGGAACAATATAATGCAGCAATGAATAGAATCTCAGAAGAAGGTGCTGGAATATTACTTTATATGAGACAAGAGGGAAGAGGTATAGGGCTTATAAATAAATTAAAAGCATATGCTCTTCAAGATGAAGGACTTGATACAGTAGAGGCAAATATTAAATTAGGTTTTAAAGCAGATATGAGAAGCTATGATGTGGCGGCTGCTATACTAAAAGATTTAGGAGCTACAAAGGTTAAGCTTATGACTAATAATCCAATGAAAATAGATGGATTAGGAAGTTATGGAGTAGAGATAACTGAGAGAGTTCCTATTCAAATGAATCATAATGAGAAGAATGAATTTTACTTAAAAACTAAGCAAAGAAAATTAAATCATATATTAAATTATTAAATTTCAGGGAAAAAATGAGAGTGGAGGAAAGAAAAATGAGAATAATAGAAGGTAATTTAGTAGCAGAAGGTATTAAGGTTGGAATTGTAGTAGGTAGATTTAATGAGTTTATAGTATCAAAATTATTAGGTGGCGCATTAGATGGATTAAAAAGACATGGAGTATTAGAAGAAAATATAGATGTTGCATGGGTTCCAGGGGCTTTTGAGATTCCGCTAGTTGCTAAGAAGATGGCAAAGGGTGAAAAATATGATGCAGTAATATGCTTAGGTGCAGTAATAAAGGGCGCAACACCACATTTTGATTATGTATGTGCAGAGACATCTAAAGGTATTGCAAGTGTATCACTATCTACAGAAAAACCTGTAATTTTTGGAGTGGTAACAACAGATACAATTGAACAAGCTATAGAGAGAGCAGGTACAAAGGCAGGAAATAAAGGATATGATTCAGCTGTTACAGCTATTGAAATGGTAAATTTACTAAATAATATATAAGAGTATATATTATCTAAATATATTTAAGATGATGCATATGTTTAGATAAAAATAAATAATATAAAAAATAGTAGATAGATTTATTTTACAAAAATCTATCTACTATTATTCTAAAAAGGTGTATCTACAGTTTAAAATTAGTATAGCTATTATTTAAGCTTAATTGAATTGAATTTGAGCTTAGTTAGATTAAAAGTAATAAATAAAGTCATAAATGTAGTAAGTGAAAATAGATTATATTACTTTCTCTTTTTTATCATTAGAATTGTACCAGCAGCTGTCATTAATCCACCTAGTATAAGCCCGCCAATTGGAATTTGTCCACCTGTGTCTGGAAGATTATTAGAATTATTTCCGTTACTTGAATTGATACTAATATTAGTATTATTGTTATTAGGTTTGTTTACGTTATTAGAATTATTATTGCCATTGCCTTGATTATTATTGTTATTATCACCAGGCTTATTAGTATCATTTGGTTTGTTAGTGTCATCTGGCTTATTAGTATCATTTTGTTCAAGCTCTTTTAATTTTTCTTCAGCTTCTTCTATTAACTGAGCTAAATCTTTAGAAGCTTTATCAACTTCAAGTTTTGTTGCTTCATCATTTTTGCAAAGATCTTCAGCAGAAGAAATAGACTTTTCTATATTTTTTATTAAAGTATTTGTTTTATTATGCTTCTTTAATCTATCAATTAGTTCTTTAGCCTTTGTAATTTGAGATTTTAAAGGATCTTTACTAACAATCAGAGCTTGTCTAAATTTCTCTTGTGCCTTTAATAATTCACGTGTAGCATTATCTATTTTATCTTGAGTAGTATTTTCATCATTAAGTATTGTAGTTGCTGCATTTACAGCTTCTTTATACTTTTTAATTGATGAAGGAGTATAGACGCCTTCAGCATTTTTTAATTCTTTATTAGCTTCATTTATTAAAGTTTGTAATGCACTTTTATTAATTTCAGGTTGATTTACCTCACCTTTAAGTTCTTCTAATTTTTCTTCACATGTATTTATTATTTCATTTAATTTATTTAATACTTCTTGAATTTCAGCTTCTGTTGCATCATCATTAATATAAACTTTTTCTGATTCTTCAAGAGAAGTCTTAATTAGACTAACTAACTCAGAAGTTCCATTATATTTATCAAGTTCAGCAATTATTTCCTTAGCTTTTTCAATAGATGTGCCTAAGGAATCCTTATTTATAATTAATGATTTTTGAAATTCTTTCTGAGCTTCTAAAAGGGAACTTAAAGCAGAATCTATTTGTTCTTGTGTTACATTTTCATTATTTAAAATATCAGTTGCTATGACTATAGCTTCTTTATATGATTTAATTGAAGATGGAGTATAAACTCCTTCAGAACCTTCTAATTCTTTATTAGCTTCATTTATTAGAGATTTTAAATCTTCTTTATTAATAAGATTTATAGATTTTATAATTTTAGCATCAGCCCAGTCTGCATGGTCAGAACCTATACCATTTCCACCATCACCAGCAACTAATTTTAATTCCTTTTTACCTTTAATATCGAGTTTAATGTGCTTTTGTGGAGTGTTTAGAGTCATTAATCCTGAATCAAATACTTCTTCACCATCTAGATAGACTTTAAAATCTACTGATGCATTTGCAACCATTTCTTGATCGGCACCAACATAGGCTTCAAATGAATCATAGTATTTATAATCAGATAAATCATAAATTATAGTAGAGACTGCATGAACGCCAAGTCCTTTATCATAAGTTGTATTAGAACCATCTTCACTCTTTAATGTTAATTTATTGCCATCAATACTTACGTCTTTACCAATAGTTCCCCAGCCATTTGTTGCAGAGGTCCAGTTAAGATCACTTAAGTATAATAATTTTTGTTCTGATACTAAATCAGAAGCTTCACCTTCACCGAGAGAATTTACAGCTTTTATATAATAAACATAATTGAAAGAGTCATTTGTAAGCGCACTTTCATCTATAAATGATGTTTCAGTAACATTTTCAGCTATTTTTACAAAATCATTACCATTAGATTTTCTATATATATTATAAGATTCAGCGAATTTAGTATTATTCCAAGTCAGCTTTATACAGGAATCATCAGCTCTTAAAACTTTTAATCCAGTTACTTTTTCTACTGGTTGATTTGATATATTTTCAATAGTATAAGTCATACCTTTCTCAGTTTTAAATGTGATTCTTCCTTCTGTAGTTACAGTAGTATCTACAGTATTTCCATTTGAATCTTTAACTACTGCATCCTTAATTCCAGGATAATCTACAGTACAATCATTTCCAGAACCAGATAGTATAGTAGCAGATTTTAAATTGCTATTTTTCCAAGTTGCAGAAACTTCAAAATTACCTCTAGCTTTTAATCCAGAGAATGAACCATCAGACCAAGCTGTTGGAAGTGCTGGTATTAAGCTTATATAGTCCATATGACTTTGTATTAGCATTTCTGCCATACCAGAAGTTGCACCAAAGTTACCATCTATTTGGAATGGTGGGTGAGTATCAAATAAGTTATCTAAAGTACCGTTTTTTAACAAATTACCAAGTAGCATATGAGCTTTTTCACCATTTAATAGTCTAGCCCAAAGGTTAATTTTATTAGCCATCGACCAACCAGTTCCACCATCTCCTCTTTCTTTCATTGTAACTTTAGCAGCTTCAAATAGATCAGGAGTATCTTTATTTATTTCTTTGCCAGGATACAATCCTACAAGGTGAGAAATGTGTCTGTGTTGCTGCTCTCCAGCTACTATATCATCTTTCCACTCTTGTATTTGTCCACGGCTACCAATTTGAGTAGGTAATAATCTATCTCTTTTTTCTATTAATTCTTGTTTAAATGTCTCGTCAGATTTTAAATCTAAAGTATCAATAGCTTTAATTGTATCATTAAATAATTGTCTTATTAATTGTTGATCAAAAGTTGTTGCAACAGTTCTTGGACCATGTTCTGGTGAATAACTTGGAGATGAAACTAAATAAGTTTTTCCATCAGAATGAGTATATTCAACTAAGAATTTGCTCCAGAATTTAGCTGCTTCTTTCATAATAGGATATATAGTGCTTTTTAAATAATCTTTATTATCGGTAAATTGATAGTTTTCCCAAAGGTTTTGTGAGATCCAAGCATTGGAAGTAGGAGCCCAACCCCAGTCAAAACTCCAACCCATTGCAGTAAATCCAAATGGGTTATTCATTGTATTAACTGTCCATCCAGGTTCTCCTGTTCCATCATCAGAAATTCCACAATGCATTTCTGCTGTAACTCTACCAGGTTCTCTAAGGCCATCAACATATTCAACTAATGGAGTAGCACACTCAGATAGATTTGTTACATCAGCAGGCCAATAATTCATTTGAAGATTTACATTAAAGTGATAATCTGATTGCCATGGAGCAGCATTACTATTATTCCAAACACCTTGTAAGTTAGCTGGAAGTGATCCTTCTCTTGAAGATGATATTAATAAATATCTACCATATTGGAAGAATAAAACCTCTAAACTATTAGAAGGATTTTTTCTATAGTCAGCTAAAAGGTCATTAGTTGGTTTATCAAGTTTTAATTCACCTAAGTTTAAAGAAACTCTATTAAATAATTCTTTATAATCGTTTTCATGGGAAGCTCTGAGTGCAGTATAACCTTTATCTCTAGCATCATTTATTCTTTTAGTAACTGCATTATGAGGATCTTCACCTCTGTAAGTTGGATATTCATTTTTATAATCTGTTCCAGCAGACATTATTAGAGTTACAGAATTAGAGTCACTTACTTGAACTCTATCATCTTTATCTAAGATAGTACCACCTTCATTAATTACTTTAACTTGAGATTCATATTTCATACCATTACCAACATTACCGTCACTACCATAGACAACACCAGGAGTTAATGCTCCTTTTAAAGTAATGGTATTATTAGAAACTGTTACTTGCTCATTAGATTTATTTCCTTCGTGAACGCCTTCATTTCTAACATTTAATGAAATAGAACCAGGTTTATCAGAAGTTAATTTAACAACCATTACATTGTCAGGGTAACTAGTGAAATATTCTCTTGTGTAATTTACATTATTATAAGTATATTTAACTCTTGCAACAGCTTCTTCTATATCTAATTCTCTTCTATAATTTGATATAGATGCATTATTTGGAATATCAAAATCCATAAATATATTACCAAAATTTTGATATGATCCATATCCTTTAACATCTCCACAAACAGCTTGATATAAGGTATCGGATGGAGTTTGGCCATTTGCTAGTTTTTCTCTTATTTGTTTAAGTGCATTATAAGCACCTTCTTTATTACCTCCATTATAGCCTTCTACAGAACCAGGTCCTCCAGACCATAATGTTTTTTCGTTGTATTGAATTTGTTCAGTTTTAACACCACCAAATATCATACCACCCATGTAACCGTTTCCTATGGGAAGGGCTTGTTTTTCCCAATTAGTAGCAGGCTCATCATACCATAACATTAATTTATTACCTGTAACATTAGTATCAGTAGAAATAATATTATCTCTTTTACTTTTATCAGTTGTAGCGGCATAAGATACCATAGTTTGTGTAGTTAAAGATACAGTAAGGACAATTGCTAGCTTTTTTAAAAGATTAGCTTTCATAATATTCCCCCATTTAAAATTTTCTTTTTTAAAATAAGAAAGGTTTATATAAGTAAGGTTTATAAAGTAGACTTTAAGTTTAGATAAGCTTGGGGAAAAATATTCAATTAATAATATTAATTTAAATTAAAGTAAATGATATAAAAATTCCCTCCAATCTTTAAGATATAAATTATTAATTAAATATTAGGACAATATTATAAATTCTATATATTTCCTTATTTTCCTTTAATTTTAAATAGAAAAATGTTCTTTTAGATATGTATGAATAAAGATAAAAGATATAGTTAATCTTATTCAGATCTAAAGATTGAGTGGCGCTACATACATGTGCATAAAAAATCTTATCATACCATAACTCCTTAAGAACTATTATAAAAATTATAAATAGATTTCAAAAACTATACAAATATTTTAAAGTGTTTCATGTATATATGAAACACTTTTGAAATGCTTATTGACTTGAAATAGTAAAGGACTGATTTATTTGGTATTAATAGAGAATACTATTATCAAGTTTTTTTAGATACTTATGTTTCTAATTTTGTTAATTTAAATTTATATATTATGTAATGATCTATTTCTAAAATCTACAGGAGTTATGTTAGTAAATTTTTTAAACATAGTACTATAATAACTTTGATTTGTATATCCAACCATTAAGGCAATATCTAATATAGATAAATCTGTATTTGAGAGAAGTTCTTTACTCTTTTCAATCCGGAAGTAATTTAAATAATTAGTAAATGTATAATTAGTTTCTTTCTTAAAAATATTGCAAAAATAACTTTTATTTATATTAAATTGACTACAAATAAAATCTATTGTTATGGGATTTTGATAGTTTTCCTTTATATAATTTAAAGATCTTCTTACATATGGAGAATATGGTTTTATAGTAGATATTTTAACAGTATCTTTAAATATCAAGTTTAATAATTCATATATATATTTTATACTGGTTAAATTTTTAGTTGATATTGTGCATTTATAAGAATTTTCTTCAAATGTAAATGGGCCTAATAAAAAACATATAGACTTGTCATTATGTTTAAAATAAGGCGTTAATACAAACTTTATTTCTTTAGGATAATCTAAAAAAATAATATTATCAATATTTTTTAAGGGTTTAAAATTTAATCTTTTTAATTCTACTATTATATCAATTTCTTTAAGAATATCTTCTAATTCGATAGTGTATCCACATTTACAAATAGTATCAAGATTTTCATCTAATACACATATGGGTAAGGAACAGCAGCTGAAAAAAATATTTATTACAGAATTTATAAAAATCATAGAAACTCCTTTCAATAATATTAAAAAAATAATAAAAAAACTAACATATAGTTAAAAAAAACTATATACAGTTAAATACTAAGGATAAAGAATGTGATAATATAAAAAACAAAAGTGATTATCATTCTCAATAATATTGTTAACTATTATTAATAATATGTCAAATAATAAAAAAATACTAGGGGGATTTATTTTTATGATAAAAAGAAAAGCAAATATATTAATTGCAGTTGCATTAGTTACATCAGTGCTTATGGGAAGCGGTATAGGAGTACATGCATTTGCTTCAGAATTAAGCAATAACAAAGAAATAGCAGAACACCTTAATGGTGGCATTTATGAAGTTGAAAATAAGACATCCTATATAACTCCAGGAAATGAAACTGGAGAAAGTATGGCTAGAAAAACTTTAGAAAAAACTACAAGACTAACAATAAAAAATGGAAATACATATATGAAATTAAATTTCAATAAAGGCTTATATTCTTTTATGCAAAATATTAAGGTGAGTATTGATGGAAAAGATCTAAAAATAAAAGAAAATAAAGATGATAAAAGTATAGAATTTGAAGTGCCATCACCAGAGGCTAAAGTTCATATAGGAATGTTTATAACTGCGATGGGAAAAAATGTTGAAATGTTTGTAGTTAATGATATGAGTACTTTAAAAACAATAAATGAAATGCCAATAATAAAGGCAAAAGATATAACTGTTTCAAAGGAGGATAAGATAGATTTATTATCTAATGTAACGGCAGAAGATAAAGAAGATGGAAATGTTAAAGTTAAAGTTTTAGGAGATACAAGTTTTATAAAAAATGGAGTAGCAGTAAAAACTGGAACTTATAAAGTTACTTACAAAGCTGAAGATAAAGGTGGACTTGTTGCAACTAAAGATATAAAGGTTACTGTAAAAGATAAATCAGAATCTAATAAAGATAGCAATGAAGCTAAAAAATACAAAGATGGCGATTACTCAATACAAAACGATGTTAAATATATAGGCGATGGAAATGCTGAAATAGGAAACAGCATGGCAAGAAGAGTTTTAAATGAAAATAGTGAAATTAATATAAAGAATGGAAAGATTTATGCAACTTTAGAATTAGATAAAGTTCAATATGGATTTTTAAAGAATATAAAAATAAATGTAAACGGAAAGAATGTAAATTTTACTGAAAATAATAGAAAAGTAAAATTTGAAGTGCCTAGCTTAAATTCTAAAATTACTATGTCAGCTTTTGTAACAGCTATGAATAAAGATGTTATTTTCCAAACAATATTAAAAGAAAATACATTGAAAAAGGTAGATTTATCGAAAGATTATACAAATAAAGCAGAAGAAAATAAAGGTACTTCTTCAAGTAATGAAAAAAAATCAAATAATGAAGTTAAAGATAATACATCTTCAACTAAGGGAAATAAGGGAAATAATAAAAGGGAAGAAGTTATAAAAGGAAAAGTATACACTATAAAAAATAAAGTAACTCATAAAAGCCAAACAGGAATAGATATGGCAAGAAAAAATCTAGATAGCAATTCACAAGTTGAAGAAGTAAATGGAAAAACTTATGTAACCTTAACATTTACAGGTGGTCAATATATGAAGGATTATGAAATACATGTAGCAGGAAATAAAGTTAATCATAAAATTACTTACAAAAATGGAAATGTAACAAAGGTAAGATTTGAAGTTCCAAACTTAGATTCAAAAATAAAAGTAAAAAGCTTTGTAATACCAATGGGTATGAATGTGGAATTTGGAGTTGAATTATTAAAAGATACATTAAAATTTGAAAAAGAATATAAGGTAAGTGATAGTGAAGTAAATAAGGAACATGGGATAAGTAATAAATTACCTGCTACTGGAATGGATTTTTTAGGAAGTGTCTTAGCTGGATTAGGATCAATAGGTGCAGGTGCATTAGCTATTTTTTCAAAGAGAAAATAAAAAGATAAAAGGAGAAAAGTTGTGAAAAATATAAAACATTTAATTGTAGGATTTTTAGTATTTACAATTTTCTTTATAGGAGGAATTAGTAACAGTATAGTTGCTAATGCAACTAATAAAAATCTATCTCCTGGAATTTATGAGTGTGAAAACAATGTAAAACATGATTCAGAAGTTGGAATGTCTATGGCAAGAACTTACACGAATAAAAAAATGAAGGTAGAAATTTATAAGGATAAAGTAGAGTTTACTATAGGTTTTTCAGGCGTGGAATATATGAAGAATTTCAGAATCCTTATAAATGGAAAAGAAGCATCTATAAAGAATATGAAAAAGGATAAAGAAAATAATGCAGTAACATTAAAGGTTCAAGGGCCTGATGTAAATTCTAAAATTGAGACTATAATCTATGTTGAACCAATGGGAAGAGATGTTAGATTTGGAGTTGTTCCTAATTTAAAAACAATGAAATTAATTAAAAAAATAGATGAACCAAAATCAAAAAATGATAAAACAGCTTCTAAAGAAGAAAAAAAAGAATCAAGTGATAATAAAAAGAAAGCTAATGAAACAGATAAAAACAAGGCCAAAGAAGAAAAAGTAAAAAGTATGCAAAATAACACAGATAACGATAAAACAGATAGAAATAAGGATAAAGAAGAGAAGAAAGAATCTGAAAATAAATCAGATATTAATGAAAAGAAGGAAGATAAAAAGGTAGAAGATAATATGAATAAAAGTATAACAGAAAAAAGTGAAGATCCAAAAGCTAATGAATCAAATAGCAAGGTTAAATATGGAGCTATTTTTGGAGGAGTTATAATTGCTGGAATTATAGGGGGGATAGTTATAAAGAGATTTAAAAAATAACATTTAAAGTTTAAGGGGAAATGATTTATGAAAATAAAAAGGTATTTTTTATTAGCTTTGGCAATGATAATGACCTGTGCCTTTGTAGGTTGCTTAGATGAGGCTAAAGATAAGACAACAGAAGATAAGAATAATAGCGGAAATGTAGTGGCGACATCTGTTGCTGTAACTCAAATACTAGATAAGTTAGGAGTTAAGCTAAAAGGAGTTCCAACTACTGCTTATAAGTTGCCAGAAAGTACAAAAGATGCTGTTAAAATCGGTAATCCAATGAATCCAGATTTAGAAATAATAAAATCATTAAAACCTAGTGTGGTTGTATCTGTTGATACATTAGGAGAGGATTATAAAAATATTTTTAAGGATAATAATATACCTAGTGAATTTGTAACACTAACTAGCTTAGATGGATTGAAAAACAGTATAACTAAGCTAAGTGATATATTTTCTAAAAAGACTGAGGGAGAAAATCTATTAAAGGACTTAGAAAATAAAGAAAAGGAAACGAAAAAATTAGGCAATGGAAAAAGTAAAAAGCAGGTAATGATAGTATTTTCAGTACCAGGAAGTATGATGGTTGCAAGTCCAAAGTCCTACGTAGGTGATTTAGTAAAAATTGCAGGTGGAGAAAATGTAGTTAAGGAAGAAAAATTACCATTTTACACTTATAACAATGAAGAAATTACAAAACTTAAACCAGATATAGTACTTGTTATGACACATGGAAAACCAGAAGAAGCTAAAGATTCTGCAAAAGAGAAATTTAAAAATGATCCAACATGGAAAAATATAAAAGCTATAAAAGAAGAAAAAGTTACATATTTAGATAGTGAATATTTTGGAATGAGTGCAAACTTAAATGTAATGGAAGCATTAAATACTCTTGGCAAAATATTATATGGAGATAAGAAATAAAATGAGATTAGTCAAAAACAGAACAAAACATATATATATTTTAATGGCAATAATACTTTTAGTTGTAGCTATAATAATCTCTTTAAAGATT
The DNA here is from genome assembly GCF_016907995.1 of Clostridium sardiniense. GTDB lineage: Bacteria > Bacillota > Clostridia > Clostridiales > Clostridiaceae > Clostridium > Clostridium sardiniense. The sequence continues at coordinate 14,108 of NZ_JAFBDA010000009.1, forward strand.
GGAAGTATAAAGATTAGTTATAGGGAACTTATTCTTGGATTATTTTCTGATAATCCAAGTGGAAATATTGAAATAATTAGGGATCTTAGGATGCCTAGAGTTTTTGTAGCTGGATTAGTTGGAGCAAATTTAGCTATATCAGGAGTACTCTTACAATCAGTAATAAAAAATCCGTTGGCAGACCCATATATAACAGGGATTTCTTCAGGTGCATCATTAGTTGCAGTTTCAGTAATAGTTTTTGCACCAAAGTTAATTAAATTTGGACCTGTGTTTGGTCTTTTAGGAGGGGCAATATCTTGCTTAATTGTATATGGAATGGCTTACAAAAATGGTTTATCACCAATTAGAATTGTTTTAGCTGGAGCTGCTGTAAATGCATTACTTGGTGGATTAACTGTAATAGTAACATTATGTGCAGGCCCAGGAGCATCTAATATGCAAATGTGGCTTGCAGGAAGTTTAGCTAAAATATCTTGGATAGATTTTAGGATACTAATTGGATATTCAGTTGTTGGAATAATAGTTTCGATACTTTTAAGTAAGTCTTGCAACATTATAGTATTAGGTAATAAAAATGCAAGTAGCTTAGGATATAATTCCACATTGCAAATGATAATTATAACAACTGTAGCAGTTTTTTTGGCTGGAATATCAACAGCTATAGCAGGGATAATATCATTTGTAGGACTTGTAGTACCACATATTTGTAGAATTATTATAGGCTCAGATCATAAATATTTAATTCCATTTAGCGGGGTTTTAGGTTCGGCATTATTACTTTTAGCTGATACTTTAGGACGAAGTATAATTAAGCCTTATGAAATACCAGTTGGAATAGTAATGGCTGTAATTGGAGCTCCATTCTTTTTATATCTTCTAAAAAGGAGTGATATTTAAAATGATAAGAGCTAATAATATAAGTTTTTGTTATGAGGGTAATAAAAAAATATTAAAGAATATAAATATTCAAATAAAAGAAGGAGAAATTACTACAATAATAGGTCCAAACGGAAGTGGGAAATCAACGTTATTAAGTATATTATGCAATTTAAACAAACCCAAAAGTGGAGAGATATTTTTAGAGGGGAATAATATTAATAAGTTAAGCAAAAAACAAATAGCAAGAAAAATAGCTACAGTTTATCAGCATAATTCTGTACCTAATGATATTACAGTAGAAAAACTTATTAGCTATGGAAGGTTACCTCATAAAGGATATTTTGAAGTGTTAAATGAAACGGATTTTAAAATTATAAATTGGACCCTTTTAAAGTCAGGACTTTTAGAGAAAAAAAATAATATGGTTATGAGCTTGTCTGGGGGTGAAAGACAGAGAACATTTATTGCAATGGCTCTAGCTCAAAGACCTAATATATTATTTTTAGATGAACCTACAACTTATTTAGATATATTTCATCAGATTGAAATATTAGAAACTATTAAAGAATTAAATAAGAAGAGTAGGCTAACAGTAGTTATGGTTCTTCATGATATAAATCAAGCAATAAAATATAGTCATAATATAGTAGTAATGAAAAATGGAGAAATAATAAGAAGTGGAAAAACAGATGAAATAATAGATGAAAATTTAATAAGATCTGTTTATAAAGTACAAGGAACATTAAATAAAGATAAAGAAACACATGAGCTTTATTTTATACCGAAAAGCTTATATAAATAGGAAAAACAATGAAAGTTATGGATGGTAAATAAAACAATAGCAATAGTAGTGGTATTAGCGGTAAGTGGGAGTTTAGTAAGTTTAAATACTTATATAATGATTTAATAAGAATGATAAATTTTTGTTTTAAAAGGAGGGATGAAATGGAAAAAGAATCGATTATAAATAGCAACTTTTCTATGCAAGGGTTTTATTTTGATACAGTTGTGGAAATTAGTATATATTGCAATTTAAGCAAAGGTGAATATATATTAAACAAATCCTTTGATTTTTGTAAATATTATGAGGAACTTCTTAGTAAAACAAAAGAAGGCAGTGATATTTATAATGTAAATAATAGTGGTATCAACGGGTTCGATGTTCACAATGAAACACTGAGCATAATAAATAGAAGTTTATATTATAGTGAACTTTCTCATGGAAATTTTGATATTAGTATTCAACCACTTTTAAAACTTTGGAATTTTAAAAGTGAAAAAAAGATTATTCCTGTTCAAAATGATATTGATGAAAATTTAGAGCTCGTAAATTATAAAAATATATTGATTAATAAAAATCATATTAAACTTATAAAAAATGGGATGTCAATAGATTTAGGCGGAATTGCTAAAGGGTATATAGCAAACAAGATAAAAGAGTATTTAATTTCAGAAGGTGTAAGTAGTGGAATAATAAACCTAGGCGGAAATGTATTATGTATAGGAAAAAAAGAGAGCGGAGAAAATTTTAAAATTGGTATTCAAAAACCTTTTTCAGAGAGAGGTGAAATATTAGGGGTTTTAGAAATATGTGATAAATCAGTTGTTTCTTCAGGAATATACGAGAGGTTCTTTAAAAAAGAGGACAAGATATACCATCATATAATAAATCCTAAGGATGGAAGACCTTTTGAAAGTGATTTAATTCAAGTGACTATAGTATCGGAGGATTCTATGGATTGTGATGCATTAAGTACAATAGCATTATCACTTGGTGAAGAGGAGGGAATGAAGCTTATAAATTCTATAGAGGGAGTGGAAGGATTATTTATAAATAAGAATGGTAATATAAGAGTTACTGAAAATTTTCAAGGAGTGTTGGGATGAATAAAAAAGTTATTTTTTCGATAGTAATTATTTCTTTAGGAGCAACATTTGCGGGATGCTCAGATAAAGATGTTAGTATAAATGATAGTAAAAATGAAAAGGGAAGTATTACTTCTAATTCACTTACTTTTAAAAATGGAAATTTTGAGGGTGAAGGAGAAGGATTTAATGGAAAAACTAAAGTATCTCTTGAGATAAAGGATGGAATGATTAAAAAAATAGATGTTCTAAGTTCAAGTGATGATGAAAATTATTTAAATGAAGCTAAAGATTTAATACCTAAAATAATTGAAAAACAAAGTTCGAATGTTGATTCAATAAGTGGAGCTACTTTTAGTTCTAAGGGTATAATTTCAGCTGTGGAAAATGCATTGAATAATGCTAAATAAGGGGGGATTTTATAATGAAAAAATCAAAGATAATTGCAGGTGGGATTCTTATTACAAGCGCAATTGGTGCAACTAGTTTTGCAATAATTGATCCTTACAATATACTTAGTAAGAAGAATGTAGATGTTCCAAAAAAAAGTTCGGATTCTACAGAGACTATTATTAAAGAAAAAGAGTCTATTAATAATGAGAGTGATATAAATTTAAAAGGAATAAAAGATGGTACATATTCTGGAGTTTCAAAAGGTTATGGTGGAGATATTAATGTAAAGGTTACTATAGATAATAGTAAAATAAAAAATATTGAGGTGGTTTCTCATTCAGAGACGCCTAAATATTATGAGAATGGTAGCAAAGTTATTGCAAGTATTCTAAAAGAGGGTTCTACTAATGTAGATTCTATTTCAGGAGCAACTTTAACTTCTAATGGAATAAAAAATGCTGTTAGAGATGCATTATCTAAAGCAGGTTTCAATATAGATAAAACTAATAAAGAAGAAGTAAGTACATCTAAAAGTAATATTAAATCTGACTACTTAAAAGCTAAAAGCATAGATTTAAAAGAATATAATCTTCAGGATGGAGAATATATAGGTGAGGCTATGGGCTTTAGAGGAAATGTAAAAGTAAAAGTTATAATAAAAAATGATAAGTTAGCAGATGTTAAAGTAATTACTCATAATGATGATGCAGAATTTTTTAATAAAGCTAAAGGGATAATAATTAAAATATTAAAAAATCAAGGTACTGCTGGAGTAGATACAATTTCAGGAGCTACTTATTCAAGTAATGGATTATTAAATGCAGTTAATTCAGCTTTAAATAAAATAGATAAAAAAAATAATGGTATAAACAATACAATAAAAATTTCTAAAAATAATAATAATGGAGTAAATAATACCCCATTAATTAATATAAAAGATATTATAAAAGATATATTAGATAAAAATGGTATTAATGAGAATGAAAATAAAAACAATAATGTAAATTTAAAAGAACATAAATTTAAAGATGGGGAATACATAGGAGAAGCTAAAGGCTTTAATGGAAATGTAAAAGTAAAAATTATAATAAAAAGTGGTACATTAGTAAATATTGAAATAATTAAACATAATGATGATGTAGATTTTTTCAATAAGGCTAATGGAGTAATACTTAAAATATTAAAAAATCAAAATACTGGTGGGGTAGATACAATTTCAGGAGCTACTTATTCAAGTAGAGGAATAATAGATGCTGTTAATAAAGCTTTGAAAGAAAGTATGAAGGCAAATAATAAAGCTATTGATGAAAGCCAACTCAATAAAGATGTATTCGTAAAGAAAATTGATAAGACAGCATTAGATGCATTAATTGCCAAAAAGGTTGATACAGAAAATAAAAGATCTGACATTATTGATTATTATAAAGAAAAATTAAATGCTGCAAAAGCTGTATCATCAGATAAAAAGGCAACACAATCAGATGTAGATAATGCTATAACTAAATTGGAAGAAGCAATTAAGGAGTTAAATACTAGTAGTATTTTAAGACATGGACAAGTTTATGATGTGTCAGCTAAGTTTGATTATAATGCTACCTCTAGTGGAGTAAGTGGAATTAATAAAATACTTCAAAAAACTGAAGTTAAATTAAATGAAAATGGAAAAGTAGATGTGACGATGATATTTAAACCACAAAAAGGATACTCATTTTTAAAGAAAGGTAGATTTATAATTAAAAATGGTGAAGAAAGCAAAAATTTAAAACCGGAAATTAAAGATGGGATGGAGATATTTAAGTTTACTTTACCTAAATTTGATGAGATATATAATGTAGATGTTTATCTTCCGGATGAAGGAGTATTTGGAAGCAATGCCTATATAATGAAATTATTATGGAATACTCTAAGACCATCAAGTACAGTAGCACCAGAAACTAATCCTCTAGAAGCAGGAAATGATTATACTGTAATGGTTGATATGAAAAATTACAAGAGTCCTGATGTCAACTCTATGGCTAATCAATATCTGGAAAAGCCAGCTACTATATCTGTTGATAAGGATGGTGTAGCTAGATTGACATTTCGTATGAAGCAGGAATTTTCTGGGACTAGTATATATAAAGATAAGAATTTAGAAAATGCGCTAAATACCAAAACTATAGGAAATAAAGAGGTTACCTTTAATCTTCCTACCTACGATAAAGAAGGATTGGTTTGGGGAACTAGTAATATTTTAGCCATGAAAATGGATGTAAAATTTGGATTGAAAATAAATTGGACAACTTTAAAGAACATAAAGGAAAGAACAAGTGTATTAGTAAAAGATGGAGAAGTTTCAGGTAAATTTGGATCTTATAATAGAAAATATCCGATTAATGTTAATATTTTAGTAGATGATGAAAAAGATATATTTAAAGATTTGATTGTTACACATAAAGGAGATACTGGTGACAATAGCTTTATGGATAGGGCAACTAAGGATATATTGGAAAAGATTTTAGATAAACATGCTACTATGGAAACAGTTCGAAATATTGATGCCGTAAGTGGAGCCACAATTTCAGCTAAAGCCATAAAAGAAACAATATTAATGGCTTTGGAGGAAAGGATGGAGAAAAGTAATACAGCTATTATTGATTTTGCTGTTGCTGGAAATGGAAGTTTAGAAGGGGAAAAATTATTTAAATCAAAATTAGGGGGTACTTGGAAGGAAAAAGGGGTCATAGCACCTAAACCAATAGCTGCTGAAGGCTATTTCTTTGATCATTGGGAGCCAGCTCTTCCTAACGGTGATGAAGTTATTAAGGGAAATAAGACATATAAAGCTATATTTGTAAAAAAAGCTGATAAGACAGAGTTAGATGCATTAATTGCAAAGAAGGTTGATACAGAAAATAAAGTATCTACAATTGTTGATGATTATAAAGAAAAATTGAATGCTGCAAAAGCTATATCAGTAAATAAAAAGGCAATACAATCAGATGTAGATAAGGCAAAGAAAGATCTAGAGTTAGCAATTTATATTTTAGAGCTTAATTTTAAAATTGGCCAAAGTTATGATGTACCAACTAAATTTTCTTATTCTGATAATGTAGGTGGAGGTGCAATTAATGAAGCACTTCAAAAAACTGAACTTAAGTTGAATGAAGATGGAAAAATAGATGTGACGATGACATTTAAACCACAAAAAGGACACTCATTTTTAAGTAAAGGAAAATTTATAATTAAAGATGGTGGAGGAAGCGAGAACTTAAAACCGGAAGTTAAAGGTGAGTTAGAAATATTCAAATTTACTTTAAATAAATTTGATACAAGATATAATGTAAGCATATATTTACCTAGTAAATCTCTTTATAATGGAATGGCATTTATAATGGAATTATCATGGGATAATTTAAGGCTAGTGGAACCTAGTATAGAAGTTAAACCAGAGATTAAACCAGAGATTAAACCAGAGATTAAACCAGAAGTTAAGCTGGAAGACAAACCGGAAGTTATTTTAAAAAGTGATGAATATAGACACTTATTACTGAATATATCTTATGGTGAAGTATTATCGTATAAAGATAAAGTATATACAAAAGAATCATTAAATAAACTAAAGCAGGAATTAACAAAAGCTAAAGAGGGGATTAGTAATCCGCAGAAACTAACTAAGAAACTAGTTGAAGATATAAAAGATTCCGTAGATAAAGCTATAGGGGATTTAGTTAAAATAAATTATTAGGATTAAATCACTTTATTTTTAAGTTATTACTCTAACAATATTAATATTTGAACTGGCATAGTATCAATTGCATATGAACCTAATAAATGTTTATATAAAACAAGGGAATTAATTAATGGAGCTTTGTATGAAAACAAAGCTCCATATTAATTTAAAATTATTCATTTTGAAATCTTGAAGTAGATTATCGGAAGCACAGTAAAAATTCTTGCTATTATTAAAATGAGAATTATATATTCAATTAATTATAATGAATTTAGATAAGATTGAGGAAAATATATTTAATTAACAATACTAATTTTTATTAAATGGTATAAAAACTCTCCCCAATCTTTAAAATATAGATTAACGACACTAAATTATTAATTAAATATTAGAATAATAGTATGAACTCCATATATTTACTATTATTCCTTTAATTTGGAATAGAAAGAGTATTTTTTAGCTATGTATGAATAAATATAAGAAATATAGTTGATTTTATGCAAAATTACTATAGATAAAAAATATAATAATAGGTATGATATAATAAAAAATAAAATATAAGGGGGCTTTAGTATGAATAGAAAAATATTATATAGAATAGTAGCAATATTATTTTATGGATTTTTAGCTGGTATTGGGATAAACACATTCTTAACTCCTGCACATGTATACTCAGGTGGAGTTACAGGTTTATCTCAATTGCTATCATCAATGGGCAATAGCTTTTTACATATTAATATTGGTATTTCAACATGGGTTTTACTTATTAATTTACCACTTATCTATTTATCATGGAGAAAACTTGGTAAGAAGTTTACTTTGTATACATTACTTGCAGTTGTATCGTCATCATTCTTTATTAGATGGCTTCCGGTAAATCCAATAACAAATAATCCACTTTTAGCTTCAATTTTTGGGGGCGTTTTAACGGGCGCTGGAGTTGGAATTTGCTTTAGACTTGGATTTTCTACAGGTGGAACTGATATTATAGTTCTTGTTGTACAAAAGTTAACAGGTAAATCTGTAGGTCAATTAGGATTAATACTTAATGGAATTATAGTATCAATTGCAGGAATAGCATATGGATGGGAACTTGCATTATATAGTTTAGTATCTATCTTTGCAAGTACAAAAATTATTGATTTATTGTATATTCAGCAGTATAAATTAACAGTTACAATATTTACAAGAAAAGAAAAAGAAGTAGTTGAAAGTCTTATTAAAAATAGTGTTCGTGGAGTAACAGTTAATCCAGGCTTGCATGGTGGATATACAAATGAAGGGTTAACTTCAGTAGTAACAGTTATATCAAAACATGAACTATTCTTTGTTAAGAAAAATATATTAGATATAGATCCAGAGGCATTTGTAAATGTACAGCCAACAATTGAGGTTATTGGTAAATTTGCAGATAATTCATTATTATAATACATATAATGAAATTAGAATAGAAAACACCCAGAAATATAATTAAAGATTTCTGGGTGTTTTTAAGTCAAATATATGTGAAAAAATTTATTTAAATAGCTTATATTATTAAATCTCCATTACTTTAGCAGTTACACCATCTAGAGAATTTAAATCTTCTTTTAAAGTTTCAATTTCTTCTGGATTTTCGTTTAAAAGATCTAAAATTACTAATCCAGATTTAGAGCAGCTACTAACACTTGCTTCATGAATACCAAGTCTTGTCTTTATAATGCAACCATGTTTAGTTAAAATCTCTTGAACTGTTGGTGCAATCTTATTTCTTGGTGATATTTTTATTGCCATAATTGAAAACATATCAATTCCTCCTAAGGTTTATTTATAAAAATTCTCAAAATATTACCCTTGCTAATATTTTATATTCTATATTATGGATTAAAATCCTTCAATTAATACTAATTTTAAACATAAAAAATATAATTTTTACAAGAACAACTTTTATTATAAATAATTTTTATATTTTATATATGGAATATTGATTAAATTTTAGTAAAGTATAAATAAAAAAATTCCTATATAAGAGATCATAATTAGGAAGGGGAATAAGCATTAGATATTACATAATAGAGTATAGATAGTAGAAGCATAATAACTTAATTATAATAGAAGAAAAATAAAAAGTTTTTATTAACATTTGTCAAAGCTAAAAGACTATGATATCATATAAACCTATAAGTAATTCCCTATATACATTTTGTAGACTGTAAGCTTGTAACTACTGATATTACAAAGCTTTATAAAGGGAAGAGGAAAATTTAGATATTATAATTGAAAAGAACGAATGGAGGAAATTAAATTATGGTTAATTTACCAAATTGCCCAAAATGTAATTCAGAATATACTTACGAAGATGGAAGTCTTTTTGTTTGTCCAGAATGTGCCCACGAATGGAATGCAGAAATGGAAGCAGAAAATAATGAAGATACACTTGTTGTTAAAGATTCAAATGGAAACATATTAAATGATGGTGATTCTGTAACAATAATAAAGGATCTTAAAGTAAAGGGAGCTTCATCAGCCTTAAAGAAAGGGACAAAGGTTAAAAATATCCGTTTAGTTGATGGAGATCATAATATTGATTGTAAAATTGATGGCTTTGGAGCTATGCAATTAAAATCAGAATTTGTTAAGAAGATATAATATAGATTTAAGTAATATTAAACTTAATAATTATTAAATTTAGTGAGCTAGGCATTATAAGCCTAGCTTTTTTACTTATATAGGTAGAGTAAATTTATTATGAAATATAAAGATAATTGCTTACTCAGTTATTTCAATTTGATTGCCTTCAGGTCCTAATACACAACTTTCGTAATAACCATCACCTGTTGTACGTGGTCCACTTAAGATTTCATAACCAGCTTCTTTTAATTCACTTGTTAATTCATCTACCTTTTCTTTACTTCCAACACTAAATGCTAAATGTATATACCCAGTGTGCATAAGTGATTTTTCTGAAGAAACTACATCAGGTCGTGTCATTATTTCAAGTCTTGTATTATCCTCGAATGTTAAGAAATAAGTTTGTAACCCCGTTTTAGGATTATGATATTTGTTATTAGATGATGCTTTAAAAAACTTAATAAAAAAGTCTTTAGTAGCTTCTAAATCATTTACATACATTGCAATATGTTCTATTCTCATTTTTATGCTCCTTTTTTACCCTTTATAAATTTAACTTAAATACTAACAATATAATAAATTGTTCATTATCGTTACATTAATTATACACGAACAATAGGGCCTTTAGAATAAATTTCGATATTTGCACAGATATTAGTTTTCTTATTTTAGAGACACATTTATATTTATTTCTTTTTCACATTTTTTTGATTTTATTGGAATATAAAAGCTATAATTCTTACTGGGATTAATTTTATAGTTTATTTCAAAATAAGTTTCATAAAGCCAAAATAAATATAAGAAATAATTATAGCAGGTAATAATTTTGTAATAACTTCCATTTAAAATAAAAATATAGAAATTAATTTTAAGGGGGGAAGGGTATGAAGAAAAGAAAAATAGTGTTTCTAATGAGTTGTGTTATGGGAGTAAGTATTATATTTAGTGGGTGTAGTAAAGAAAAAACTATAGTATTGGATCAAAAGGTTCAAGAGAGTAAGGAAATTGGAGAGAGTATCAATGAAAAGATTATAAATTTAGATGTACAGGTTAAGCAATTATTTATTCCACTTTATCTTGAAGGAGATAAAATATATGGGACATTTGGATTAAGCCAAGGAACATTTGGGGGAGAAGGAACAAAAGAATATCCTGTCTATGGAATCTTTAAAAAGAATTTATATGCTTTAGATACTAAAGGAAATCTAGAAGAAAGTAATAAAGTACCATTAAATTATACTTGGGGTATAAATGCTAATGCAGAGGGGGTATCAGCATATATATTCAATAAGAATCTAAATGAAGTGTACTATTATAATAATAAAACTAATGTTGAAAGACATATTGGAGAGTTTACTGAGGGAGAGATATATGAATTCAATCAAGATATAGTAGTAGAGCATGAAAAAAAAGGAAGTTATGATGCAAAATCCCAGATTATAGAAGGAAATACTGATTATGCATATATAATAGAAAATGAAGAAAAAAGTGATGAAGTAGGAGAAGATAAATTATTAAAATTAGAAATTATAAATATAAATGATAATAAAAAATATATTTATAAAGGAAAAGATATACTAAGGATAGAAGAAATTGTTTATAGTAATATTACAGATGAATTTTATGTTATAGATTATACAGGAAATATTTATACTTTAGTTCTAGAGAAAGATGAAATTACATTAAAAAACAAATGGGAGATAAATATAAAGGGAATAGGTAGATTAAGAAGTGAAGAAATATCTATCACAAATGAAGGTGAAATAATTATATTAAATACAGAGGGAGATGGAGAGAGATTATCTATAATATATAATCCTAAGACGAAGGAAACTAAATATATAAATAAAAGTAGTGATGAGAATTTAAGAGTAGCTAAATTTTTTAATGAAAATAATAAAGTTATTTTGAGTAAGCAAACTGAGAATAAAACTGCAGATATATATATAGGAGAAATAGATAATGATTCATTAAAGATAATTAAAAAATTAGATTTTAGATTAGAAAAGGATGAAAAATCATTACTATCATCAGCTATTATGAGTGAGGATGGAAAAAAAATATTAGTTGGTACACACATATATATTTATGATAAAGATAAAAAACAAAACATTAAAGATAGATATCAATATAACTTATTAGAAATAAATTAAGCAAGTGGGGGATATGCATAATGGATAAAAGGGTTTTAATAATTGAAGATGAAGCTAGTATAAATGATATTTTATCAAGAGCTTTAAGTAAGGAAGGATATATCATAAAATCAGCATATACAGGAGAAGAAGCCTTAGAGCATATGAAAGATTTTAAACCACATTTAGTTCTTTTAGATATTATGCTTCCTGATACTACAGGATTTGAATTAGCTAAACGTATTAGTAATAATTCATATGTAATTATGATTACAGCAAGGAATGAAATATCAGACAAGCTTAAGTGTATGTAATTAGGTGCTGATGATTATATAACCAAACCATTTGATATAAGAGAAGTTAAAATGAGAGTGAAGGTAGTTCTTAGAAGAGAAAAAAAGATAATAGAAAGAAAAAAAGAGCTAGGATTTTATATTGATATTGAAAGTAGAAGCGTAGTTATAAATTCAAAGGGTATAGATTTAAATAGAAAAGAATTTGATTTATTATACTTTTTATATAAAAACAAGAATAGAGTATTTTCAAGATCAGAACTTTTGGATAAAGTTTGGGGAATAGGTTTTGAAGGAGAAGATAGAACTGTAGATGTTCATATTAGAAGAATAAGAAGTAAGCTAGGTGAATATAAAGACTCTTCAAAAATTGAAACTATATTCGGTGTAGGATATGTGATGAGGTAAATAGTAATGAAGACAATAAGACAAAGATTAGCTTTAACTATTGGGTTCATAATTTTAATTACTGCTTGTATAGGACTTATAGGAATATATTTTATTATAGATGATAATGAAGAGGAGTATATATCAGAAGATATAGGACAAATAGCAGAGTTCTCAAAAAACTATATATACACAGATGAAGTTTTAGGAACAGAAAAAGATGATTTTAATATAGTAAAAACTATAAATAATTTATTTAATGTATATGCTTCTATTGATTCAGGTAGTGATACAGTATCAATGGGAAAACTTATTTTAAATAAAGATATTGAAGATTTAAAGATGTGTGAAGATAAAACAAAGTCAAAATTAAAATTATATAGAAAAGATAATTTAATGATAGGTACATTATATCAGCCAATTTATATTGATGGGAAATTTTATTGTAGATTAATTGTACAGAAAGACTATTCAAAAGTATATAAATTAAATAAATCAATATTAATTAGTATAGGTATTATTTTAATGTTAATGACTATAATACTGATGGCTTTTGTATACTTAATAATTAAAAAGACAACTAAACCTTTAGAGAGTCTTACAAGTTCAATGAGACGATTTGGAAGAGGAGAAGAAGTAAAGCCTTTAGAAGTTAAATACAATGATGAGGTAGGCGTATTAACAGAAGAGTTTAATGAAATGAAAGAAAATATATCAAGTCTTCAAGATGCATCAAAGACGTTCTTTAATAATGCAACCCACGAACTTAAAACACCTTTGACAGTTATAAGAGGTTATACGCAGTTGTTACATGAAGAAGAATTTGAGGATAAAGATATAGTTAAGATGTTAAATAACATAGAAGATGAGACTGTAAGGATGAATAATCTAATACAAAAAAATTTAACATTATCAAAATCTGAAATGATATTAAATAAAGAAAAAGAAGAGATAAATTTAAAAAATGAAATAGAAGATATATTAAAGATATTTGATGTAATTATTCGAGAAAATGAATACAAGATAAATTTAAATTTGGAAAATATAAATATATTTGGAATAAAAGAGGATATAAGGACTTTGATATCTAATTTAATAGATAATGCAATAAAATATTCAGAAGGGAATGAAATAAATATAAATCTTACTGATAATAAAGAATTAATTATATCTAATAAATACAAAAATATAGAAAGTAATATTAAGAATAGATTATTAGATCCATTTATCAAAGGAAATACAAAGCAACATGTAAATGGAACAGGGCTTGGATTATATTTATGCAAGAAGATAAGTGAAAAAAATAATTTTAAACTAACATATAAGATAAATGAAGATAAGATTATTTTTATTATAAAGTTTTAAGTTAAATGAGAATTTAAATAAATATGTGCAAAATAAATTATTAGTAAGATTAGAATTTAGAAAGGTTAAAAATAACATATAATCGGGGTGAGAATATGGGTAAAAAGGTAGTAGATATTGAAAGATACTTAAATAATAAGAAGAAAATAGTAGTATGGCCTTCAAAAAGAAATGCTAAAAATATAATTCTAGAGTATCTAATAACTAAATTTGAAGATGAAAGATATTATAGTGAAAAAGAAGTCAATGAGGTAATAAAACTATGGAGCAATCTAGATGACTTTGTTTTACTTAGAAGAGAACTTTTTGATAACAAATTTTTATCAAGAGAATCAGATGGATCAAAATATTGGAAAAACATAGAGATTAATGAATAAGAGCTAGATTTAAATATCTAGCTTTTATTTTATGTTAAATTTTATTTGATATTAATATCATAATAGATCTTTCACATAGGTTTGATGTTTTTTAACAATATATGAAATTAATAAGCATAATTGAATACTATAAAATATAAAAATTAGAGTTAAAGGAGCAGATATGAAAGTAGTAATTATAGGTGGGGGATGGGCTGGATGCCAAGCAGCACTTCAAGCAATAAAATGTGGAGTAGAAGTAGAACTTTATGAGAGAACAGATTTGCTACTAGGTGTAGGAAATGTTGGAGGAATAATGAGGAATAACGGAAGATTCACAGCTGCAGAGGAACTTATAAATCTTGGTGCTGGAGAGTTTATTAAAATTATGGATTCTATAGCACTTCACAAAAATATAGAATTTCCAGGACATAAGCATGCATCATTATGTGATGTAAGTAAGGCAGAACCTATTATAAGAAGATACCTTTTAGATAAAGGAGTGAAAATATGTTTTAATAGTAGAGTTGTAGATGTAGAAAGAAAAAAAGATAAAATAATATCAATAGTATTAGCTGATAAAAGAGTTGTAACTGGAGACGTATTTATAGAAACTACAGGGTCTACAGGATCTATGCCTAATTGCGTTAAGTACGGAAATGGATGCACAATGTGTGTATTAAGATGTCCAAGTTTTGGCACAAGGGTAAGTATAAGCGAAAAAGCGGGAGTAGAGGATTTAGTAGGATTAAGAAAGAATGGACTTAATGGAGCTATGAGTGGTTCTTGTGAAATATCTAGGGATTCATTATCAAAAGATTTAATTGATACTTTGAAAAAAGAAGGTGTTGCTATTATCCCTATACCTAAAGAAGATATACATTTAGAGAAGTTAGATAATAAGGTATGTCAGCAATATGCAACATTAGCATTTGGGGAGAATGTTATATTATTAGATACTGGACACATAAAGTTAATGACCTCCCACTATCCTATAGATAAATTAAGAAAAATTAAAGGATTAGAAAATGCAGTATATATTGATCCACTAGCAGGTAGTAACGGGAATTCAATAAGATACCTTGCAGCTGCAAAGAGAGATAATACAATGAAAGTAGAAGGGTTAGATAATCTATTTTGTGGAGGGGAAAAGTCAGGATTCTTTGTTGGACATACAGAAGCAATGACAACAGGAGCTTTAGCAGGATTCAATGCAGCACAATATTTAAAAGGAAATGGTCTTTTAGAATTACCAAGAGAATTAGTTACTGGTGATATTATTGCATATGCGAATGATAAAATAGCTGAAGGAAATTTATATGAGAGACCTACTTTCTCAGGTGCTGAGTACTTTGACAGAATGAAAGAAATAGCATTATATACTACAGATAAAGATAAAATAAAGGATAGGGTTAGAAAATTAAATCTTACAGATATTTTTGATGGGAAGTAAGAGGAAAGTATTTTTATAGTTTTAGATATTAAACAGACTTAAAAATAATATTTTGTATATTTTATAAAAAGAGCTAAATTGTTTTATGTTTAGCTTTTTTTTATTAAAAAATTGATTAATTTAGCACATAAGTAAATCTTTTAAGTTTATTATATTAAAAAATATATATATTTTTTAATTTTGGGGAAATATAAGTTTTGTAAAAATAATAATACGATATCTTAGGAGGTACATATGAAAAATTTTTCAAAAGGTTGTTTAGTTGTAGCTGCAGCTTTAGCAGTTCAATTATCATTAAGCAGTACTGTGAATGCTCAAACTATTAAGGAGAATAATATTAATTTTAAAATATCTATCCAAGATGATAAGGATAATAAAGATGAAAAAATTAAAGATAGTAAAGAAAGTAGTGCTTTAGAAGTTCCAGATAATAAGAGTGAAAAGTCAGAAGATAGTAAGAAAAGTAATGCTACAAAAGTTCCAGATAATAAGGCTCAAAAGACTGAAGATAATAAAGAGCAAAAAATTGAAGATAGTAAAAAGAGTAGTGCTTTAGAAGATCCAGATAATAAGAGTGAAAAATCAGAAGATAGTAAGAAAAGTAATGCTACAAAAGTTCCAGATAATAAGGTTCAAAAGCCTGAAGATAATAAAGCTAAAAAGCCTGAAGACATTAAGGGAGATAAGGTTCAAAATCCTGGGAAAAATGAGACTGATAAATCTCAAAAAACTAAGGATACTAATATTCCAAAATTAATGAAGGTTAATCAAATATCACCTAACCAAATAGAAATAAGCTATGATAGGGATGTAGATGTTGAACTTGGATCTAAAGCAACTAATTATTGGGTTCAAGACACTATGAATGATAAAGCAAAAGGAATAGCATCTCTTGGTAAAAATGATAAAGTAGATGCTAGAAATTCACTTACAGAGAATAAAGTAAGAGTAGAAGCAAAGGAAGATTCACAAAGAACTTTTGTATTAACTTTCAGTAAAGATATTCCTAAAGGAGCAGAATATAAGCTTATAATTTGCTATGTAACAGTTGAAGGTGCACCTCCTTATAATGGGGATAATGGAATGATGACTTTTGTAGGTAAATAACATTAAAATATCTAGTTGAAAATTAATATAACATATAGATAAAAGGACTTTTTCACATAATGAAAAAGTCCTTTTAATATTCTAAAAAATTTATTTATAAGCTAACAATTTAAATATTAATATCCTTTGACTTAAGTATAAATGATAGGACATTTTTATCCTTATCTGTAGAAGATTTTGCATTATCAAATTTGTCGTATTTGTATAATTTTAATTTTTCTAATTTTATAACATCCTCAATACTAGATTTTTTACTTTTGCCAAAGAATAACATAAAAATCACTCCTTTTATTACTTTTATATCTAATATGTAACGCTCTTTAGTCAAGAAATCAATTCTTATATAAAACTTAATTTATAATTTAATTTGATAAATTATAAATTAAGCATTTGATTTTGCTGGATTATTTTCCAAATAATTAAAATTATATTATAAAAAACATAAAAATAATAAATAATTCAAGGATGTATTGACTTAATTTTACAATAATAATAAAGTATTTATAATAATTAATAAAATACAAATTTTACAATTAATAATTAATAAAATACAAATTTTACAATTAATAATTAATAAAATACAAATTTTACAATAAAATGTTCGGGAAATTTATCTAGTTTATTTATAATTGGGGAATATATTACTTAAAAAAGTATATATATAAATAATTTAATGAATTTTGTTGAGCTAATATGAAAGATAAATAATTTTAAATATAAAATCAATTTTTATATAAAATATTTAGCTTAAAGGCATGCCTAATATTTATATGTATTTATAATTATAAAATTTCATATTGCTTAATAGATTTCAATTAATAAGGGGGGCTTTTAATGAAATCTAAATTTAGCAGGGTTACTTCTAGCTTAGTAAGTGGAGCCGTTTTGACTTCAATTCTAGTTACAGCAAATCCTAGCATGGTAAAGGCTGATGAACATAAAAATGTATCATCTATTGAACAAGAACTATTAAAGGAAACAGCCAGCAAGATTAAGACTGGAGATAAGTTTGCCCACAAAAATTCAACTGGGATAAAGAAGAATGAAGACTTAACAGACTCAAATAATCCAGATGAAGTAGTAAGACTTATTGTACAACTAAATGAAAAATCTGCTGCTGAAAAAATTGGGGATGCTAAAAAGGCAACAAAGGCAGATGTTAATTCTGTTGTAAAGTCACAATTAAATGTAAAGGCAAAGGTAGAACAAATTACAGATAGTAAAGTTAGAAATTCTTATGGGAATGTAATCAATGGATTCTCAATTGATGCAAAAAGAAAAGATATTGATAAAATTCAAGACTTGTCTGGAGTAAAAAAAGTTACAGAAGCTAAAGTTTATTATCCTACAATGGCAACAGCTAAGAAATTAACTCAAAATATAAATCTTTGGAAAGACTATAAATATAAAGGTGAGGGTGTAGTAGTATCTATAATTGATACTGGAATTGATTATACTCATAAGGATATGAAATCACCAGCAAATGAAGCAAAATTAAAAATAACTAATAAAAAGCCAAATGGACCTGGTAAATACTATACTGAAAAGATTCCATATGGATATAATTTTGCAGATAAAAATGATAAAATTATTGATCAGTCTGGAAGCATGCATGGAATGCATGTAGCAGGTATAGTTGGAGCAGATGGAAATGCTTCAGATGCTGAAAAAGGAGAGGCAGTTCAAGGAGTCGCTCCAGAATCACAACTTTTAGCAATGAAAGTTTTCTCAAATAATCCAAAGATAAAAGGAGCATACTCAGATGATATTGTAGCTGCAGTTGAAAAATCAGTAGAGCTTGGAGCAGATGTAATAAATATGAGTTTAGGATCTATAGCAGGTTATGTAGATGCCAATGATCCAGAGCAAAGGGCCATTAAAGAAGCAACAGATGCAGGGGTAGTATGTGTAGTTTCAGCAGGAAACTCAGCAACATCAACACATCCATTTGTACATAAAAATCAAAAAGATACTGCTACAGTAGGATCACCAGGACTTGCAGATGATGCAATTGAAGTAGCAAGTTATGAAAATACAAGTACTACTTTAAGTGCCTTAACATTGAAACAGAATGGAGAGACTTCGCATATAGGCTTTACTCAGGGGAGTGTAGACCCAAGCGATGTATTTAAAAGTGATAAAGAGTTAGAGATAGTAGATTGTGGACTAGGTAAAGAAAGTGATTTTAAAGGAAAAGATGTTAAAGGAAAAATTGCTCTTGTACAAAGAGGTGAAATAAGCTTTGTAGATAAACAAAATAATGCACAAAATGCTGGGGCATCAGCTGTCATTGTTTATAACAAAGAAGAAGGATATATAAATATGCAGGAAGCCGATGGGTTAAAGATACCGGCATTATTTGTTTCAAAAGATGATGGTTTAAAATTAAAATCTAATGGGGCAAAGATTAAGTTTGAAGGTAAAAATTCAAGAATTCTTAATGTAGATGCTGGAGAAATGTCATCATTTACTTCTTGGGGTCCAACACCAGATTTACAATTTGCACCTGAAATTACAGCGCCAGGTGGAAATATATACTCAACTTTAAATAATAATAAATATGGTAGCAAGAGTGGTACATCTATGGCAGCTCCTAACACAAGTGGAGTAACTGCATTAGTATTACAAGGTCTAAAAGAAAGAGGAATAAAACTTTCAGGAAGGGACTTAGTAACTTATACAAAAAATACTTTAATAAATACAGCAGAAATATTAAATGATAAGAGACATAAAAATAATAATTTACCATACTCACCAAGGAGACAAGGCTCAGGTATGGTTCAAGCTGAAAATGCTTTAAAAAATAATGTAATAGCGGTAGGCGATGATGGACAAGCAACAATATCTATTAAAGAAGTTGGAAATAGTACAAGCTTTAATATAACTCTTAAAAATTATGGAGATAAGGAAGAAACGTATAGTCTAGAAACTCCAGGAGGAGTATTAACGTCATATGAGCCAGAAAAGGATAAAACTCAAGTAATGAATTATGATATTCCTTTTAAGAATGCAAAATTAAGCTTTGATAATAAAAAGGTAACAGTTCCAGCTAATGGTACAGTGAAAGTTAAGGCAACTTTGCATATAGATAAAGGAGCAGATAAGAATAATTACGCTGAAGGATATATAAGATTTAAGAATGAAAATAAAGATGGAATTTCTTTAGTAGTTCCATACATGGGTTTCTATGGAGATTGGTCAGCTGAAAAAATAATAAGTCCTATGATATGGGATAAAGAAAGCAAGGACTATGATATTTCATCTTTTGCAGTAGTACCTCAAAGTGGTGATTACAATTATGCTGGCTTTGAAGGAAGAGATAAAGATGGTAAGGTTAAGGTAGATGAAAACAAGATAGCAATCTCTCCTAATAAAGATAATTTATCAGATGAAATAACACCAGCTTTATACTTATTAAGAAATGCTAAAGAAATTTCAGTGGATATATTAGATAAAGATAATAATGTTATAGCTAAAAATGTTAATAAGGATATAAATTTTCATAAGAAAGTTTTAGGAGAAAAGGGTGGAGAATCAGCTAGCATCAATGGAAGTATTTCTTGGAATGGTAAAGTTTATAATAAGGATACTGGCAAAGAAGAAGTTGCACCAGAAGGCCAATATTATATGAGACTTAACTCAAAAATAGATTTTAAAAATGCTAAAACACAAGAAACATTAATACCTGTAAAAGTTGACGTTACAGCTCCTAAAATTCATATAACTTCAAAAAGTGTTTCTGATAATGATGATTATAAATTAACATATACAGTAGATGAAAATAATTCAGGAGTAAATGCTAGCATGGTATTTGTTAATGGAGCCAAAGTTAATTCAAAATCAACAGATGGAAAAAACTATACTGCAGATGTTAAGCTAAAAGATAATACAAACAATGTAATTCAAGTTGCAGCATCAGATAATGCATTTAATATAGGCAAGGAAGAAGTTAGAGTATCAACTAAAAAGAATGTAGAGCCTAAAGTAACTTTCTATAATCTAGAATCAGGCTCTCAAACTAATAATAAAAATCTTGTTATTAAAGGAAATGCTAATGAGGGAATTGGAAAGTTAAAGGTTAAAGGAATAGATGTAAAAATTGGGACAGATGGAAACTTTGAAGTGCCAGTTACATTAGACGAGGGAATAAATTATATATCAGTATATGCAGAAGATACCGATGGAAATGTGGTAATGGATTCATCAGAAAAAATATATTGTGACACAATAGCACCAGTAATAACTCTTGATAATTTAGCAGCTTCAAAAGATGGAGTAATAACAATACCTTCAAATAAATTAGTGCTAAAGGGAAATGTTTCAGACAATACTATGGGATATAAATTCTCAATTAACGGAGAAGTACTGTTAAAGGTATCAGTTGATGGAGAGTATGGATCAGATGTAACAAGAAGAACATTCAATAAGGAGTTAAATGTTAATAATAATGAGGTTGTTACAGTAAAAGCAGAAGATTTATTTGGTAATACAACTATTAATAAGTATAAGATTAATATTAATCCTATGCTTGGAGTTTCATTAGGAAATATATCAAATGGACAAATTTATAACAAGGATGTTAACCCAAGTATTAATTTTGATGAAAATACTTATTATGTGAATACTACATTGAATGGAAAACCATACAAAATAGGAACTCCAATAACTAATGAAGGAGATTATATTTTAGAAATAAGTGCAGGGCTTAAAAATGTAAAAGTTCTAGAAGCTAGGCAAATTGTTAAATTTTCTATAGATAAAACTGCACCAAAGATAGAAGTTCAAGGCGTAGAAAATAATAAAGCTTATAATTCAGCAGTAGTACCTACATTAAATCTTGAGGATGGATCAAGTCTTGTTAGTGCGACTTTAGATGGAAAGCCTTATGATTTTTCAGCAGTTTCAGAAGAAGGAAATCATAAGTTAAATGTTAAAGCAAAAGATTTAGCAGGAAATATAGGTGAATACTTAATAAACTTTGCTATAGATAAGACAGCACCAATTGTTACTGTAGATGGAATAGAAAATAACGGTAAATATGCTTCAGAAGTAAAACCAACAATTAAAGTTAATGATCCAAATAGTAAAGTAAAAGCTACGTTAAATGGAGAAGACTATGATGGAAAGCCTATAAAGGATAATGGAAAATATATTTTAACTGTTTTAGCTACAGATCCTGCAGGTAACACATCAGAAAAGAGTGTAAGATTTGTAGTTGATAAGCCGATTCCTGCAAATATGAAAGAAAATCCAACTCCAGTACCAGTTCCAGGGGATAATAATGGTGATTATGGAATAAAGGTAGATCCAATAAATGATGATAAAGAAATGTCAAAAGATAAATCAATAATGTCCAAGGGAAAAAATATAAAAGGTAAGGTAGGAGATAAAGCTTCAGAAAACCTTGATCCTAATAATAAGGAGAGAAATGGAGATTCTACAGAAATTCCTAAAACAGGATACAAAGAAAATATATTAGGAATTATACTTGCAGGTATTGGATGTGTGTTAGTAACAGCTTCAGGAATCTTTGCAGTATTACGTAAAAGAAAAAGAAATCTTTAATATTTTAAGCCTGTTTAAGCCATAAAGCTTAAGCAGGCTTTTTACTTAAATATGAATTTTAAAGATAATAGAAAATATATATAAAGTCTTATTATATCAATGTAGTAGTGATTAGTGGCCTATAATAGCCAATTAGAAGAAATTACTATCATTTACAATGATAATGATTACATATATAATCAAAATATAATAGTAGGAGGTCATACCAATATGAGAATATTATATTATGATTGTTTTTCAGGGATAAGTGGAGATATGAATTTAGGGGCCTTAGTTGACTTAGGAGTTCCTAGTGAATATCTAATAAATGAGTTAAGTAAATTAAGTATAAACGATGAATTTAGAATTAGCATAAAAAAATCAGTAAAACAAGGAATAACAGGAACCAGTGTAATAATAGATGATAGTATTTTACATAACGGTTTAGAAAATCATCATAATCATCATCATGGCAGAAGTTATAAAGATATAAAGAACATTATTTTAGAATCTAATCTAAATGACAACACAAAGATGATAGCTTTAAGAATATTCGATCAAGTAGCTATAGCTGAAGGTAAGGTTCATAATAAAAGTATAGATGAAGTTCATTTTCATGAAGTAGGAGCAGTGGATTCTATAGTTGATATTGTAGGTGCTGCAATCTGTATAGATTATTTAAATATAGATTTAATAATATCATCCCCAATAGAACTTGGGTATGGAGTCTTAAAGTGTGCTCATGGAATATTACCAGTTCCAGCTCCAGCTACAGCAGAAATATTAAGAGATGTCCCTATAATTGCTAAAAATGTTCCTTTTGAAGCAACGACTCCAACAGGAGCAGCTATATTAAAGGCTCTCGCATCTAAGTTTACATATGAAAAAGATTTCGAAATAAAAAATATAGGGTATGGCTTAGGATATAAAGATGGTGTAAACATGCCTAATGTTTTAAGAACTATGATAGGCGAAAGCAAAGAAGCTTCTTCAAAGGAATATGTAATAGAATGTAATATTGATGACATGATAGGAGAAGAATTTGACCTACTTATGGAAAGATTATTTCAAAAAGGTGCTTTAGATGTATTCTATACACCAATATTTATGAAAAAAGGAAGACCTGCATATAAACTATCAGTTATTTGTAATA
Source organism: Clostridium sardiniense (assembly GCF_016907995.1). GTDB lineage: Bacteria > Bacillota > Clostridia > Clostridiales > Clostridiaceae > Clostridium > Clostridium sardiniense. Next base: position 37,361 of record NZ_JAFBDA010000009.1, read on the forward strand.
ATAAAAATTTAGATGAGATAAAGAAAATAATTTTTCTTAATTCCTCAACAATAGGACTTAGACAACATGAGGTATTAAGAGATAAGTTAAAGAGAAAAGAAGAAATTATTAAATGTGAATTTGGAGATGTACCAGTTAAGGTTGCTTTTTATGATGGGAAGGTATCAAATGTAAAACCAGAATATGAAGTATGCAAAAAAATAGCTAAAGCTAAATGTGTTGCATTAGGAGAAGTTCGCAGAGAGGTAATAAAATCGTATTCAGAAAATAAAGATTTAAATATTAAATCAGTTTATAATAATAAAATAAATAATTTAAAAGAGTACATAAAAGATCTAGGAAAGGTTGCTATAGCTTTTTCAGGAGGAGTTGATAGTACATTTCTTGTTAAGGTATGCAAAGATGTATTAAAAGAAAATGCTGTTGCAATAACAATTGCATCTCCATATATTCCAAAGTGGGAAATTGAGGAGGCTAAAGAACTAACTGCTTCTTTAGGAATTGAACATATAATTATAGACATGCCTATTGCAGAAGAAATTAAATTCAATCCAAAGGATAGATGTTATAAGTGCAAAAAAAAGGTGTTTTCTAAAATCATAGAAAAAGCAAATAGTCTTGGAATAGTTAATATAATAGATGGAACTAATAAAGATGATGTCAATGATTATAGACCAGGAATGGTAGCATTAAAAGAGCTAAAAGTAAAAAGTCCACTATTAGAAGTGGGATTTGGAAAAGATGATATAAGAAGCCATTCTAAAGAATTAAATCTTCCAACTTGGAATAAGCCAGCATATGCTTGCTTATTAACTAGACTACAAATTGGTGAAGAGATCACAGAAGAAAAGTTATATAGAACGGAAAAAGCAGAGGTGTTTATTTCATCTTTAGGAATTAAAGGTATTAGAGTAAGAAATCATGGAGAGCTTGCAAGAATTGAAGTTCAGCCAAAGGATATTGAAAATATTTTAGATAAAGAAATATTAGAGGCTATAGCACTAGAGTTAAAGACCATTGGATATAAATATATAACATTAGATATAGAAGGATATAAGGTTGGTAGTTTAAATTAGAAGAAATAGAGGTAGAAATATGGACAAACAATCTTTAGAAAATTTACTTAAAGCTATAAAAGAAGACAAAGTTTCTATTAATGATGCTTTAGAAGAGCTTACAACACTACCTTTTACAGATTTAGGATATGCGAAAATAGATAATCATAGGGAACTGAGAAATGGTTATCCAGAAGTTATTTACTGTGAGGGTAAATCAACAGAACAAGTTGCTGGGATAATTGAGAATATGCTTTTAAGAAATAAAAATATACTAGCAACTAGGGCAAATGAAGAGATGTATAATGCTGTTCTTTCAATATGTGATAATGCTAAATTTAATAAACTGGGAAGAACAATAACAATAGAAAAATCTACTAAAAAGGTTAGCGATTCTTATATCGCAATAGTAACTGCAGGGACATCAGATATACCAGTTGCTGAAGAAGCAGCTATTACTTGTGAGATATTTGGTAATAGAGTAGAGAGGGTGTATGATGTTGGAGTTGCAGGTATACATAGATTGTTTGATAGATTAGATATTTTACGTGGTGCAAAGGTATTGATAGTAATTGCTGGAATGGAAGGAGCTTTAGCTAGTGTAGTAGGAGGTCTTGTAGATAAGCCAATAATAGCTGTACCAACTAGTGTTGGATATGGAGCTCATTTTAATGGACTAGCCCCATTACTTACAATGCTAAATAGCTGTGCTAGTGGAGTTTCTGTAGTTAATATAGATAATGGTTTTGGTGCAGCTTATACTGCAAGTATGATAAATAAACTTTAATAAGATACCAATAAAAATTATTTAATATAAAAATACATAATAATAAGGAGTTGTTAATATGGCAAACTTTAAAATACCATATCATACAAAAATGATGAGTATAGAAGTGGATGATGACAATCTTGTTGGAGTACTAGAATCTAAGGCAGATGAATACAAGACAGAATTAACAGAGCAGGAAATAGTTGAAAAGGCTTTGGATAATCCTATTGGAAGCGAAAGACTAGAAGATTTAGTAAAAGGAAAGAAGGATATGGTTATAATAACTAGTGACCATACAAGACCTGTTCCTAGTAAAGTTACAATGCCTATTCTCTTAAGGAGAATAAGAGAAGTAAATCCAGATATAGATATAAAAATATTAATAGCTACAGGATTCCATAGACCTACCACAAGAGAAGAGCTTATAAATAAGTTTGGAGAAGAGATAGTAGAAAACGAAAATATAATTATTCATGTATCAACAGACGAAAATATGTTAGTGAATGTGGGAACACTTCCATCAGGTGGAGATTTAGTTTTAAATAAGTATGCAATGGAAGCAGAACTTCTTATTGCAGAAGGATTTATAGAATCTCATTTCTTTGCAGGATTCTCAGGTGGAAGAAAAAGTGTATTACCAGGGGTAGCCTCTGCAACAACTATAATGGCAAATCATTGTGGCGAATTTATATCAAGTCCTCATGCAAGGACAGGTAAACTATGCCATAATCCAATTCATAAGGATATGCTATACGCAGCTAATAAAGCAAATTTAGCATTTATATTAAATGTTGTAATAGACAGTGAAAAGAAGGTTATAAATGCTTTTGCAGGAGATAGTGAAGATGCGCATAAAGAAGGATGTAAATTTGTACTTGAGCTTTCAGAAGTTAAAAAAGTTGATTGTGATATTGCAATAGTAACTAATGGAGGTCATCCTTTAGATCAGAATATATATCAAGCAGTAAAAGGAATGACTGCTGCTGAAGCTACATGTAATCCAGGTGGAGTTATAATTATGGTAGCAGCCTGTGATGATGGTCATGGTGGACAATCATTCTATGATAATTTAGCAAATGCAAAATCACCTAGAGAACTTTTAGATAGAATAGCTACAGTTCCTAGAAATGAAACTGTACCAGATCAATGGGAATTCCAAATACTAGCTAGAATTCTTGATAAGTACACAGTTTATATAGTAACTGATATGTGTGATCCTAAGATGATAGAAAGTATGCATATTAAACATGCATATACTTTTGAAGAAGCATTAGAGAAGGCTTATGAGCTTAAAGGAAGAGATGCTAAGGTAGCATTAATACCTGATGGAGTATCAGTTATAGTTAGATAAAGATATAAAAATAAACTCATAATAATATAAAATTAATATGTGCTTATTTTTAGATATATAATTAAGATTTAATTCTTATATAATTAAAAAATACCTCTTTAGACTTTGTTTAAAAATAAATTTTAAACAAAACGGCTTTGTAGATAAAAGCCAAAACCTCTACACTTATTTTTAGAATGTTAAAAAGGACTTTTTCACTAAGTGGAAAAGTCCTTTTGCCTATAAAAAAATATTAATTTAAAACTGATTTTCTCTAATTATCTTTAAATAGCTTTTTAGTTTTATAAAATCTTATTAGTACAATAATTATTAAAATACCTTTTAATATACTAGTTATACTTACTGCCCACCATACGCCATCTATTCCTAAAACTTCAGGCTTAGATAAAATATAAGCTAAAGGTACTCTAGCACCAGTTAGAATTATGCTGATTAATGATGGTATGTAAGTTTTTGAAACACCATTAAATATCCCTGATGTAGTTATCTCTATACACATAAATATTTGAGAATATCCAAGTATTTTAAGGTAAGATGTACCTTGTATTATGGCATCTTGCTCTGGTATAAAGATTGAGAAAATATAATTTCCAAAGAATATAAGCAAGATAGAAGCAAAAACACCAACACATAGTGCAATTCCAAGTATTGCTTTATATCCATCCATTATTCTATGATACTTTTTGGCTCCAAAGTTTTGTCCAACAAAAGCACCAAGAGATATAGCTAAACCTTCTGTAGTCATCCAAGATATAGATTCAATTTGAGAACCTACCTTTTGAACAGCAATAGGTACAGGACCCCAAACAGCTACGATTCTGCCTAGTATCATTGCAAATACTGTAAATAAACCACTTTGGAAAGCTGTTGGTATACCAATCTTGCATATTGTCCTTATATGATTGAAATTAACACCTTTTAAAATATTAACCTTTAAGAAGTCATGATTGCTTTTAAGTATATTTACTATGAAAAGCACAGAAACAACTATTTGAGCAATAACTGTTGCAATAGCAGCTCCTAAAACCCCAAGGCCTTTAAAGTCTCCAATACCAAGTATAAGAATAGGGTCTAAAATAATATTAACAATAAGCCCACAAGTATTTATAAAAAATGGCATTTTACTGTTACCAATTGCATTAAAGATTGAAGTAAATACAGGATTAATAAAATAAAAAGGTAGTCCAAAAACAATTGCAACTAAATAAGTTTCAGCCATATGTATAACAGTTGTATCTCCAAGGTTAAAGAATCCAATTAGTGGTCCTCTAAAAAGTACCATAACTAATGAATATATAATACCTAAAACTATGTTGATTTGGACTGATGCTTTAATATAATTTTTAGCATTATCATAATCTTGTCTACCTACACTTTGGGCTACCTTTACCTCAGCACCCATTTTTGAGACAATAACAAATGCCATAGCAAGCCAAGTGAAGAAACCAGCAGTTCCTACAGCTGCAACAGCAGAGCTACCAACTCTACCTACCCATATCATATCTATCATATTGTAAGCCATTTGAATAAAAGAAGTTCCCATTATAGGCAATGAAAGTGCTATAAGCTTTTTTATAATAGGTCCTTCTGTAAGATTTAATTCTTTTCCCATAAATTGATTCACCCCTATATGTTGTAAATTAAAATAACAATATATTATAGCTTTTAATATAAATTTTATCAATAATATATTAGTATTTTTAGTAAAATATTATTAGTGTATATGTTTAAGAGTGTAAGCTATAGAGATGATAGTTTTTTAATAAATTACAAAGCGGGATAAAGTTAATTACACACTATATGCAAATTACTATACAAAGGGACTGTCTTTAAACAGTCCCTTTGTATTATGTATTTGCTTTTTTATGACCAGATTCTATTTCTTTATTTAAGAAGTAAGATATAAAGGTCCTTATAACAACAATTGATGCTAAAATTACCATATCATTAATTGTTGGATTTAAAATAGATTCAATAATATCTGCACAAATTAAAATTTCAAGACCTAACAATATATATGATCCTAAATGATTTTTAATAGTACCAATTTTCATTACAGTATCTTCTCTATTTTTTACATTTATTTCTGATTTAATAAAGCTTATAAAAGTTAATGCTGCTCCCCAGACTATAACTATTATAGATAAAGCATTCAATATTAATATTAGAATTTCTAAAAGATGTTTCATATATAATTTAATTACCTCCTATATTTGTATTTATATATAATAAATAACATTATTTATAAAATGTATTATATCATAACAAGAATAGTATATAGATAAAAAAGAATTTTATTAAATCCAAATAAAAGTAACGACGGGTTACTAAAAAGTGCCTAATTGAAAGAAATATTATAAGTTGATAAAGTGTAAATATAATTAAAAAAGCAAAAGATAATAAATGAATTAGTAGTATAGGAGTGAGAATTATGGAAGAAAGATTTGATGGAATAATAATAGGATTTGGGAAAGGTGGTAAAACACTAGCAGCTAATATGGCAAATAGAGGTTTAAAGGTAGCGTTAATAGAAAAGAGCCCTAAGATGTACGGAGGAACTTGCATTAATTTAGCTTGTATACCAACAAAGAGCTTAGAAAATTCATCTAATGAAATTAAGAGACAAAAGTTTGAAAGTTATGAAGATAAGAATAAAGCGTATAGAGAAGCTATAGATAAAAAGGAAGTATTAATTACAGCTTTAAGAAAAGCTAATTTTAATAAAGCAGATTCTAATGAAAATATAACAGTTTTTACAGGGGTAGCATCTTTTGAAGATAATAGAACTGTAAAAGTTGTTATGGAAGATACAAAAGAAGTTAAAGTATTAAAGGGAGATAAAATATTTATAAATACAGGTACACTTCCTTTCATACCAAACATTGAAGGCGTAGATTCTGCAAAGAATGTATTTACAAGTGAAACATTAATGAATTTAAGAGAATTACCAAAAGAACTTATAATAATAGGTGCAGGATTTATAGGTCAAGAGTTTGCATCTATTTATAGTGGATTTGGATCAAAAGTAACACTGCTTAATAATCTTCCTCAAATTCTTATGAATGAAGATAAGGATGATGTAGAAGCAATATTAAAGTTATATGAGAAAAAGGGTATAAGCTTAATAAATGAAGTTAATACAAAGAAAGTATATAACAATGCTGAAAGAGTAGTTGTAGAAACTGAAGATGGAAGAACATTTGAAGGAGATGCTTTACTTTTATCAACAGGAAGAAAAGCAAATATAGAAGGGTTAAATCTTGAAAAGGCTGGAGTAGAAACTAATGAGAGAGGATTTATTAAGGTTTCAGATACTCTTAAAACTACAACTGATAATATATGGGCATTAGGTGATATAAATGGAGGATTACAATTTACTTATATATCACTAGACGATTTTAGAATAGTTTTTGATAATTTATTTGGAGAGAAGAAGAGAAAAGTTAGCGATAGAAAGAATATAGCTACTTCAACATTTATAGATCCAACTTTCTCTAGAGTAGGTCTAAGTGTAGAGAAAGCAAAAGAAGAAGGTTATGATATAATGGTAGCTAAGATGCCAGTAAATGCGATTCCAAGATCTAAGCAAATTGGAGAAACAGATGGATTCCTAAAGGTAGTAATAAACAAAGAAAATGAAAGAATACTAGGAGCTAGCTTCTTATGTGTAGATTCAAGTGAATTAATTAATGTTATAAAGATGGCTATGGATAACAACATTAGCTATAAATATTTAAGAGACAATATTTATACTCATCCAACAATAATAGAAGGATTCAATGAATTATTTACAGGAGCATTTATGAAATGATTTTAGCTAAGAATAATTTAAGAAAATCTCTCCAATATATAGTTAACATTCCTAATTATAAAAATTAAGCTTGAGAATAATAATAAATGAATATTTAAATTACTAAAAAAGCTACTCAATATAAAATGAGTAGCTTTTTTATTTTTTTACATAGATTATTTTAAATTATTTCTAAGAATATAGCTATGGTTTTTATTTTGTTCAATTAATTAATATAAAATTTTGTTATAATTAGTTAGTCTAAAATATAAATAATATATTTCTACATATACTATTTAAATGAAAATAAATATAAACTGGAGGACAATATGAGCGCAAAAGATAAATTTTTATGTGATATAAAAAATGGGGAGAATATAAAGTTATCTTTAATGGTAATGAAAATTATATATAAGGATGCATCTAAAACAGTATGTATGTTAGCTGATAAAAGTGGAGATATAAAGGCTAATATACATAGAAAAGGTGAGGATATTACAGTAGGAAAAGTATTAGCAGTTGAAGGAACTCGTGATATTAATTTAGATGTTAAAAAGTTTCAATTTGTATCTGAATATGATGTATCAGACTATCTTCCAACTGTAAAACAACCAATTGAAGATATAATGAATGAAATTGAAGAGTATACAAGAGCATATATAACATCTAAAGAAGGAAAAGCATTAAATGATTATTTCTTCAAAAATGAAGAGTTTGTAGAGAAATTTAAAAAGGGAATAGGTGGAGTATCTATGCACCATAATTACATTGGAGGACTTGCAGAACATACTTTAAATGTTATGCATTTAACTTCTGTTCTTTGTGATAGGTATGAATGTAGAAGAAGTGAAATAGCAATGCTCTCAGCAAAGCTTCATGATATAGGTAAGATTTATGAACTTTACTATGAAGGTCCTTTTAAATATACTCTTAGAGGGGAAATGGAAGGACATATTGTAATCGGAATACAAATGATTGATGAAGCAATTAGAAAGAATCCAGAGATGTATAGTGATGATTTTGTTTGTAGAATAAAGGGCTGTATAGCTCAGCATCATGGAAAGTTAGAATATGGATCTCCTAGAGAGGCTAAGATGGAAGAAGCTTTTATAGTTAATTTTGCGGACTCTATAGATGCTACTATGAACAAAATAACTCAAGTAAAAGATAAAACAGAGAGTGGTACATGGTCAGAATATGATAGAAGACTTGAAACAAGACTTTACCTATAAAATTATATAAATATTGATGAAAAGGAGCATATATGTGTTCCTTTTTTATTTATATCAATTTATAAAAAATTACATTAATATTATTGACAAATTTCTACAAGGAGCATAAAATGGTTTGCATAGGAACTAATTTGTTTACATACAAACAAATTTATGAAATTTTAGGAGATGATATTATGGATTTTAAAAAATATATATTTAGAGTAAATAAAAGAACTTTATTACTAATTGCAGGAATTGTTTGGATGTTCGCTGGATTTAGAGTATTAACTTTAGGAGGGGAAGATGTACAAACTAATCATGGTACATGGATTATTAGCTTAATATTTGCAGCTATTATATTTTATGTATTCTTCAAATTCATATTTAGCAAGATGTTTAGAAAACATACTACTAGAATTATAAATAGTAAATTAGATAAACATTGTATATTTTCATTTTTTGATGTAAAGAGCTATTTAATAATGGGATTTATGATTTTCTTTGGAATAACAATAAGAACTTTAAAGATATTTAATCCTGTTTATATAGGAACATTCTATATGGGATTGGGATTTGCATTATTTATGGCTGGAGTATTTTTCTTAATAAGTTCATTAAAATTTGAAAATACTAAATTAAAATATAGCAATTAACTTTAGGAGGAATACTAATATGAAATATGATTCTTTTGAGATAGCAATGCTAATAAAAGAGATATATGCAAGTACTATGGGGATAGTTAGTGAGAATTTAAAAGAGAGTGGTCTTACTAATCAACAAATTATGGTTATGAAATTAATTGCTCATAATGGACAAGTCACTATATCACAATTATGTGATGAGATGTTTTTAGCTAAAGGGACAGTATCAGGTATAGTAACAAGATTAGAATCAGCAGGATATGTTAAGAAAGTTAAAACAGAAGAGGATAAGAGAAATACTTACGTAGTCTTTTCAGATAAAGGAATAGAATTTGCAAAAAATTTCAGAAATCATATAAATAAGAGTTTTGACGAAGTATTTAAGAATTTTACGGAAGAAGAAATTGCAGAAGTAAAAGGTAACTTAATAAAGTTAAGGAATAAAATTAAGGAATAAAATTAATTGATAAGTACAAGCAAAGAAGAAAAATATAAAAATGATAAAAAGAAGAAAGCAATATTCCACAAGTTTAGTGGATCAGTATGGTTTGTATTAGAAGACACATAGTAGAAATGAAAAAAGCAGTAGAGATAGATGGTGTTGACCTAACGGGATATAATCATTGGAGATGTATTGATTTAATTAGTGTAGGTAGTGGAGAAATGAAAAAACGTTATGGATTTATATAAGTAGATAAAGATAACGAAGGTAATGGAACATTAGAAAGATTAGGAAAGAAGAGTTTCTACTGGTACAAAAAAGTAATTGAATCAAATGGAGAAGAATTAGAATATAATCTATAAATAAAAAGTCAGTAGATATTAAAGTTTCTACTGACTTTATGTTTGTTAATATATAAAATGTTTAAAGAATCTATTTATATTTATTGATAAATACCAATTAGATTATCTACCTAATTTAACTAATGCACAGCCTTGGATTGATTTAATATCATTATCTTTGCAGTACTGTAATATTTGAGCGCTTTCAGCACCAGGTTGAATTAATACATTTTCTATTCCAACTTCCTTAGCTTCTTCAATAAATTTTAACCCATCTCTAGGGTTAATACATAAATCTATAGCATCAATTTTATAAGGAACGTCATGTAAAGATTTATAAACATTATCGCCACCTTTAGGATAAACTCCAGATACATTATAATCTTTATCCTTGAATTTTCTTAGAATTTTATAAGCATATTTTTCGCTATTTGTTATATCCCCAATAACAACCCAATTTTTAAATGAAGTTATATCTTTAGTAGTCATATTAAACACTCCTTTCATATAATAAGTATTTTACAAACAGCTATAAAATATTTATTTTATAGCTTAGAGGATTATTTTAGTTATTTTTATAATATAAAAAATTATTTATTTAAATATAGAGTAAGATTTATCTCCTCTAATATATTTCAATGATCCAACTGTAAAGTCTGAGGCGATTAAATATCCTAATTCTCCATTATCAAATTTTACACTTTCATAACTATAACTAATATCATTTACTCTAATGCTTTCAGGTGTAGGGAGAAGTTCAAAAGAATCCTCCATAGGTTTATAAGTAGTTTCAATCAATGAATTATCTTCTAGAGTGTATACATACATTTTTTCACTTGAACTATTATGAAGTTGTATTATAGTACCATCCTTATTTACTAATACTTCACAAAAGTTATCACCTTGAGTAGAGCTACAATTAATAGGTTTTAGATCAATACTTTTAATTATCTTTGAAGCTTTTGTATCAAACACGAAAAGTCCAAAATATCCATGAAAAATAATAATATCGTCAGATGCATAATCTAGTGTAGTCATATCTGCACCTAAGGTATCGTTTGAAGATATTTTAGGTTCTTTAGGTTCAATTTTTAAATTAGTATTATCAGTGTTCTTCTTATCATTTACAAAGCTACAACTAATAATTAGTGATGAAAGAATTAATGTAAATAGTATTAATATAAATTTTTTCATTATTATCTACTCCTTTTTATAATAAACTTTTAATACTAATGATAAATGAAATATATTTAAAATATATGTTAATTATACATATTAAGTAATTAATTTCTAAATAAGTAAATGTTAAAAATATATTTTAAATAAGAGTAATATTTTATATAGAAAAGTCTGTATGGAGATTATATGAATATATAATAAGTTAAATGGAAAACTAATCTATGAGGTGATTATATGTCAAAGGATAGATTAAAAGGAAAAGTAAATCCTTATATGATGGGAAACTATACAAAGGGTGCTGTACAAAGCTTTGAAGAAAATATAGTGGAGCAAACAGATTACTTAGAAAAAGTAGATAAGGATTTAAAGAATAAAGAAAAATAAATCAATAGCTAGTAAGTATATTTATATGTTTAAAAAATATACTTACTATTTTTTATTAACTAAAATAACTATACTATAGAAACTTTATAGTATAGTTATTTTAATCTTAAATCTAAGATAAATAATATAATAATTATTTTAACAAGTGGTAATGATTATTTTCATCATCATTTCCAAGCGGAAAAAAGAATAGAATAATAGGCAATATAGATACAGGTAATAATGCCCAGCTCATACCTGCAAATGATAGTGTAATTAGGATGCAGGTTATAATTAATAATACTATAGCAGGGAGTTTTTGTTTTATATTAGTAGTTTTCATTATTTTATACCTTCTAATAAATACATCTATTGTTATGTTAATAATATCATTAATTACATAAAATTGTATTTGTATAAGAGGTGAAATATTAAAGTTTAATAATTATTAATAAATGAGATTAATGAATTTAAATATATTTTATTAAAAAAAATATTGAGGTGATTACTATGTTTTGTAATATAAGGTTAGGAGTATTTATAGTTATTATAAGTTTAACATCGGTATTATCAGGATTAAGTTATTCTCATTTATATAGTTATAATATACAAGATCTAAGTAGTAATTATAAAAAAGATAATAAATTATTAGCTAAGATACAAGAAACCCATATTGAACTATATTCTTTAGCTTCAGAAAAAGATGTAGAAAAGAATGGAGAGTATAGGAAAATAATGCTTAAGGTAAAGGATAAAAAGAAGGAATTTTCTTGGCATGTTGATATTGGAGAATCCTTTAAGCCGATATTAATATTAAGTGATATAAATAGTGATGGAGTAGATGAATTAATTATAATAATAACTACAGGACATGGAACAGGAGTATATACACAAGAAGTACATGTTGTTAAAGTGAATAGCTTAGATGAAATAAAGGTTATAAATCCACTTAAAGTAATATCTAAAAATGTTAAAACAAAAATGACTAAAGAAGATAATAATATTGATATTAAAGTTGATATAAATGGAAAGCTATTTAAGAAATCAATAAAGGAATCGGAATCAGAGTTATGGTTTGATGATGTTGTTTTTGGGAATGTTATAAATTATGATGTGGTAAACAATAAATTAATTGCTATAATAGCTGCAGGTGCATCACCAACATTACGGTTTGGAGAAGTTGTAATAAGTTATATGTTTAAGGATGGAGTATTACAGCCAAGTAATATATTTTTTAGAGAGTATAAAGAATAAAGAGTACAATTTATTTGTACTCTTTTATTATATCCTCTGTGAATTTGTAGATTAATTTATCATAATCTTTCTCATCATATTTATCTTCTAAATTTTTTTTATTTTCTTCAAAATAGGTAGCCTTATCTATTATTAATTTATCAAATTCTATATCAGTTAGAGAATTTAAATTAATATCTTTTGATATTTCAGTAAAAGCATTTTTCATAGATTCTTCATGCTTAGAAATTTGATCATTAACCATAGATTTTAGTGCTTCCTCCCAATTGTCAAATCCACCAATATTAGTAGGTCTATTGTCTTGCTTCTTATCTTCTTTTTCATCTTCAGTTTTGAAGAAGTTCATAAATGCCATATCTATCTCTCCTAAGTTAAATAGTTTAATTAATGATATTATACTCCTTTAAATAGTTATTTCAACTTACTATAGAAAGAAATAATGTAAAAAATAGGTTAAAAAATATGTCTTCATTAGTAAAGAATAATTTACATAATTATTTAAATGAAAAAGGATTAATTAAAGAAGTATCATCATATATTTTATAGAGGGGTGATTTTATGAATAAATTAGATATTGCTACGTCTATGAATATAATAAATTTAAAGTTTTTAATTATGATAGTATTTATATGTGGTTTATTTGCTTTTATAAATGGAATACTTAAATCATTAAATTTATACTCTAAGGCAAATTTAATTAATAAATGTAGCAATTTTATATTTGCTTTTGGATGTACATTTATATCTATTAAATTACTAATTTCATTGATTACAATCTTTAAATAGAAAAGAATTTTAGTATATTTAAGGATTTAACATATTAAAAAGGTTGTCAATATGACAACCTTTTTAATAATTTATATATTATTTAATTATGTTACTAGCTTTGTGTATAAGATCTAAAAACTCAAAATGAAGCTCAAATAAATTATAAAATGCAAATAACAAGCCAAAGATTGATAAGAATATACAAGACATCTTGCCAAGGATATCCTTACCCATATATTTCATTATAAAATACATGGTTCCAAGAATAAATAGCATGAAAATATAACACTGAATCACAGACAAAACACAACCTCCCTATTTTAAAATAGAATTATAAAATTATAATAAGTAGATTCTGATAAGTTTTTTATTACTTAAATAAAGAATTAATATAAGTATATTTTACATTTGAAAAAATTATGTAATAAATTTTCTGATAAATATTTTGAAAATTAGGTATATAAATAAATTTTATTTATATATTTTATTTATATTTTAATTAAAATTACTGATTGACTTATAAATTTCTCCAATATATTATGATATAGTCATAATTAAGGGAGGGGTAGCTTTTGGAATATACAATTAAAGAAGTGGCAAATAAAACAAATTTATCAACATATACAATAAGATACTATGAGAAGGAAGGGCTCCTACCAACCGTAAGTAGAGATAAAGCTGGAAACAGAGTTTTTTCAGATGATGATTTAGAGTGGATTTCTATAGTTTGTTGTCTTAAAAATACTGGTATGCCAATTAAGGATATAAAGACTTATATGGATCTTAAAAAAGAAGGGGACTCAACTTTAGAAGTTAGAAGAACTATAGTTACAGATCACAAAAAAGCAGTAGAAAATAAGATATCTCAACTTATGAAAGAACTTAAAAAAGTAAATGAAAAAGTTAAGTATTACGATACAGCTTGCGAAGATGGAACAGAAGCTTTCGTAAAAAATAAGTGCAAAATTCAAAAGATAAGAATGAAATAATATTAAATAAAAAACTCCTCTCAAAATTTATAAAAGGGAGGAGTTTAATCTATCTATTACCAATGTTAATTCATTAATGGAAAAAGAATGAATTAAGGGCTTGATTTTAGTGAATTTTATTTATCATTAATATTATTTGATTCTTTAAAAACTTTATATCCCCAATCTTCAAGAGCATGAAGTACAGGGCATAAAGATTTACCAAGATCAGTTAATGTGTATTCAACTCTAGGAGGAATCTCATTATATTGTTTTCTTGAAACTAAATTATGCTCACCAAGTTCAGTTAAAGAACGAGATAGCATAATACTAGAAATACCATCTAAATTTCTTTGTAATTCATTAAATCTTATAGTGCCAAGTTTAGAAATTTCCCACATAATCTGTAATTTCCATTTTCCATTTAATATATTTAAAGCATATTTTATTGCAAACTCTCTTTCAGAATAATTTTTTATATTACAATCAGACATAAGTAAACCTCCATTACTAACTTTTTTGTTACCTACTTAATAAACTTTCAGTACTTGTTTTACATTAATTGAGTTACTATAATAGCTTATAGAAAAAAGTAATCATTGTAAAGCTAGCTTATATAAATATTATTTTAATAGTAAATCATTTATAAACTTAGGATTAAAAATTGGAATTAAGATTATAAAAGATAAGAGGAGTGTATCAGAGTTATGATGAAAGTTGATAAGGAAAAGTGTATAGGTTGTGGATTATGTGCAAAGGATTGTTTTGTTAATGACATTCAAATAGTAGATAAAAAAGCTGAAATAAATAATGTTACATGTATTAAATGTGGACACTGTATAGCAGTTTGTCCAAAGAATGCAGTATCTACAGATGAATATAATATGGATGACGTAAAAGAATATGATAAAGAAACGTTTAATATAGAACCAGAAAATCTTCTTAATTTTATTAAATTTAGAAGAACTATAAGAAACTTTAAAGATAAAAAGGTAGAAGATGAAAAATTACTTAAAATTATAGAAGCGGGAAGATTCACTCAAACAGGAAGTAACAGCCAAAATGTTTCATATATAGTAGTAAAAGACAACATAGAGGAATTAAGAGAATTAGTGCTAGAGAGTCTTAAAAACCTAGGTGAATATATTCTAAATAGCAAAGACGAACAAAATAAACAATATAAGAGATATGCACAAATGTGGCTACAAATGTATAATAGTCATAAAGAAAACCCTGATGGGGAAGATAAATTGTTCTTTAAAGCACCAGCTATTATAGTTGTTGTCTCAGATTCACCAGTAAATGCCGCACTTGCTTCTTCAAATATGGAGCTTATGACAGATGCATTAGGACTTGGAACATTCTTTAGTGGTTTTTTTGTAAGAGCTTCAAATGATAATAAAAAGATTAGAGAATTCTTAGGATTGCAAGAAGGTAAACAAATAGTTACTTGTATGGTAATTGGATATCCAAATGTAACATATAAGAGAACCGTACCTAGAAAAGATGCAGTTATATCATGGAAGTAAAATTGAAATTTTTAAAATTAATAGCGTTGATCAGTACTTATATTTAAATTAAAATATAAAATCACAAGTTATAGAACTCTACATTACACGTATAAGTTCTGGTAATAAAAATAATGCTGTAACATTAAAATGTTACAGCATTATTTTTATTCTTTATGTACAATACCCTCTAACTTAGAGTCAGTATCTTCTAGTTTAGAATCAACATTTTCTAGCTTATTATTATAGTTTTCTAGTATAGAAGTACAATTAGGGCATCTAGTTGCTTTTATATCAATTTCAGTAAAGCAATATGGACAATCTTTAGTAGTAACTACTACCTCTTTCTTTTTCATAGTTAAATCTTTAAATTTATTAATTTGTCTTATAACTATAAAAATGGAGAAGGCTATAATTAAAAAGTTTATGACATTATTTAAAAATAAACCATAGTTAATAGTGGCTACTCCTGCAGCTTGAGCTTCTTTAAGTGAATTAAAGTGCTGTCCACTTAAATTTATATATAGATTAGAAAAATCCACTTTACCTACTAAGTTACCTATGATTGGCATTATAACATCATTAACAAGTGAAGTAACTATTTTACCAAAAGCACCACCAATAACAACACCAATTGCTAAATCTACTACATTACCTTTCATAGCAAACTTTTTAAATTCATTCCACATATTAAAATTCCTTTCTTTTAAAATTATTTTAAAGTATAATAATCATCTGATTTTATCTAATTTGCAATTAATATTAAATAAAATTAAAAATTATACAAAAATAAATGCTTAGAGGTATTATAACATTAAAATTCTTGTTATGCATAAAATAATTTTTTTAAATTTATATAAAACTTTAAAAACTAAGCTTAAATATAAGAAAGATATGATACCATTATAATAAATAAAAAATTGCTTATAGAGGGTGTGAGACAGATGAAAAAATTCGATTATAATAAACTAACTGGAATAATAATTACAAGAGATGATTTTGAATATGAAGAGAGTAGATTATCTTGGAATAGAGCTATTCAAAAGTATCCCTTAGTATTTGTATATTGCACAAAAAAAGAAGATATTATTAATGCAGTAAAGTGGGCTAGGGAAAATGAAGTAGAAATAAGAGTAAGATCTGGATGTCATAACTATGAAGGTTATTCAACAGGAAATGATGTATTAGTAATTGATGTTAGTAAGATGAATAACATTCATATTGATGAAGAAAGTAATAAAGTTACAATAAATGCTGGAGTTCGTAATAGAGAATTATATGAAGCTACAGGAAAGTTAGGATATCCATTTCCAGGAGGAGGATGTCCAACAGTTGGAGTTATAGGATTTGCTTTAGGGGCAGGATGGGGATATTCAAGTAGATTGTTTGGATTAGCTTGTGATTCTTTAGTAGAAGTTGAACTTATAGATTATAAAGGTGATATTATAATTGCAAATGATGTAGAAAATAAAGATTTATTCTGGGCATGTAGAGGTGGTGGAGGAGGAAACTTTGGAGTAGTTACCTCTATGACATTTAACCTACCAAGCAAGATTGAGATGGCCACATTAATAAGCATTGAGTATCCTCATATAGATATTGAAGAGAATATTGATTTAATTGAAACTCTACAAAATACATACAAAATATTAGATAGACGTATGAACTTAAAGACTGGAATATATAATTCAAAGGAAAAAGGAAGAGGAGTACGTATCACAGGATTATTTTATGGTAATAAAGAAGAGGCTAATAAGGTTTTAGAGCCTCTTAGAAATGTTACTAGTAGAGTAAATTTTGACTTAGATTATATAACTGTATTGGATGCAAATAGAGAGATACAAGATAGTCATCCAGATTACGAGAAATACAAATCAACAGGAAGATTTGTTTGTAGGGATTATACTAGAGAGGAAATAAGAGAACTAATTAAATTAGTAGAAGATAGACCTGAGGGGTCAGTATATGCAGCTCTTTCATTTTATGGGCTTGGAGGAGCAGTATGTGATATAGATAAAGATACTACAGCTTTTTATTATAGAGATGCTAAATTTATAATGGGACTACAATCAGTTTGGGAAGAGGATAAATATGCACCAATAAATAGAGAGTGGGTTAAAGCACAATTTAAATATATGAAAGATATGACTACAGGATCATTTGTTAACTTCCCTATAGCAGAACTTCCAAATTATGAAGAAGAGTATTATGGAAATCATGTAGAAAAGTTAAGAGAAATAAAAACTAAGTATGATCCACAGAATATATTTGAATTTCCACAAGGAATAACAGTAGACAATAAAAATATATAAAATAATATAAGAAAAATGCTAGATTAGATTTATAATCTAGCATTTTTTATTTAAGGTATTAGTAAATTAAAAAAATTATCATTTCATATTAATTTTTTTCAGCTTATAAATTTTGTATCCTACAAAGCAGATAATAAAGATAATAGCTAAAATAAATATTATATCAATTGTTCCAAAGTTATGTCCTGTTAAGGTTTTAGTTATTTCTTCACCTTTATACAAAAGTATATCCTCCTAAATTATAAATATAGTATATATAGAGTAATTACTAGTTTAAAAAAATTTTCGTTATATGTATATTAAAAATGATTTATAGAAGTTAATCCTTTATTATATGGAAAGGCAATATCTTTATAATGTATTTTAAATATGAAAAAAGTATTACAAATGTTAAAAAAATATTAATTATGTGATATTCTAATATTTGTGGTTAGGAGGTGACATAAGGATGAATAAAATTTTGAAAAATACAATAATATTTATATTTTCTATTAGTGTTACATTTTTAATATTCTATCTTTGTCTAGATAATATATTTACTAGATTAAGAATATGTACTTCAGATGTGTCTTTATTAGCTTTAAAGATTTTTATTGGAATTATAATGTATTTATTTATTTGTATTATCATAAATAAAAAAGTTACTAAATTTGAATTAAATATATTTTTTATATCATATTTTTTACTCTTAATGATGGTTATATTTAAAGAGGATCACTTATATGTAAGACAAGTTATGAGCTTAGGTGATGGAAATAGCTCAGATATAGGTCACTTGGTAAGTATAATTACTGTTATTGGAGGAAATTTAATAGCTTATATTCCCATTGGAATTGCAATGAAATTAAATTTAAAAAATATTACTAATGTCTGGTTAATCATAATTTTCTTTATATATATTTTAGTAATAAATTGTATTAATTATATATCTAGATTAGATATATTTTATATTAATAATGTTATATTAAATTTTGTTGGATTTTATATAGGGTTAATAAGCTTTAATCTATATAACAAAAAGAAATTAAACAAGTAAATAGTGCTATTTTATATAGGGAATAAAATTAGTGTAAAGCTTGACAGGTTAGGGTAGTATGAGATAATTATATTAAATTATTTATTGAAAAAATGCTAAAATTATACTTTCAAGAAAGCAGTTGATTTTAAATGTGTAGCATTAAAAAACTAAAAAATTTAATAGATATAGACTTACTACAAAGTATTCAAAATAGGTTAGCAGAAATAACTGGACTGGCTTTTAACATAGTAGATTTTAGAGGAGAGCCTATGAATGAATACTCAAACTTTTGTGATTTTTGCAAAGAAATGAGAAGTACAAAAGAGGGAATGAAATTATGCTACGAAGCAAATGCACATGCAGGGCTTGAGGCTGCAATAAGGCAGAAACCATATGTGTTTAAATGCCCAGCTGGATTAGTTGATGTAGCTACACCAATAATAATTAATAATCACTATATTGGAGCTATTTTTTTTGGGCAGGTAAGAACAAATAATGAGGAAATTAACATAATAAAAGAATCTAAAGATTGCATGAAACTTATAAAAAAGAATTCTAAATTAAAGAAATATTATGATGAAACTAAATTTATAGATTATAAAAAGATAGAATCTATACATTCATTAGTAAGTATATTTATAAATCAATTAGTAGAGAAATCAGAATTAGAATTAATAAAAGAAGAGGCGAATTTTAACAATATAAAGTTAAATAGAGAGATTCAGGTAAATAAGAATCTTAAAAAGGAATTATTAATTTCTAATCTTAAGTTATTACAAACTCCAATTAATTTAAACTTTGAACTTAACATATTAAACTCTATATCCAATCTTGCAGTAATTGAAGATGCACCAAGAGTTAAAGAGATGAGCCATTACTTAGCAGATTTAATTAGATATTCTTCCAAAAATATAGGCTGTGAAGTAACATTAGAAGAGGATATAGAAAATATTATTACATATCTAAAAGTGCAATCAATAAGATTTGGAAATAGAATAAAATATAAGATTAATATAGACGAAAATATAAAAGATAAAAAAATACTTCCAATGGTTTTACTATCATTTATAGAGTATTCAATAACAAGGGGATTAGCTCCTAAAATTGAAGGGGGAACTATATCTATAAATGGAGAAGTTTTAGAAAATGATGTCATAATAACAATTGAAGATGATGGAATGGGTATTTCAGAAAATGAATTATTTCATATATTGAATGGAATCTATAATGAGAAAACTATAGGAGCAAATATATATGGTATAAATGATATGCTTGTAAATTGTTATGGTGAAAAATATAGAGTCCAAATAGCTAGTAGAGATAATATAGGAACAATAATAAGAATAAAATTTCCTTTGAATTAAGTGATAAATAGGGGGAGTCTTATGATTAATGTAATACTTGCAGATGATGAGAATTTAGAAATAGAAGCATTAAAGATAATCATAAATAAAAAGTTTAAGAATGCTCGTGTTGTTGGAGTAGCAAATTCTGGAGAAGAAGCTTTAAGTCTAACTGAAAAATTAAATCCAGATGTTATATTTATAAGCGTATCAATACCAGGAATAAATGGGTTTGATGTGGCAAAGATTATAAAAAAGAAATATAATGATAAAAAGATAGTACTTATGAGTATTTATGATGATTTTGAATTTGTTAAAAAGGCTCTTAAGATAAAGGTAGATGATTATATTTTGAAGCCTATACGGGCTGAAAAAATAGTTGAGGTATTAGATGAATTTATAAATACTGATAAAGGTTATTGTATTAATAAAAATAAGAATAATTTTCTTGAAGGTTTAAGAGAAGGTGATTATAAGAAGTCTAAGGATAACTTAGGCGAATTGATAATTAATTTAAAAGAGCTTAGTATGTGCGTGGCTAAAGATTATTATGAGCAGATACTTTGCGATATAAATGATGCTGTTACCTTTAGAAATAATAAAATAAATAAAGCTATAGAATATAAGAATACTTTAAGGAGTTGTACAAGTATAAATGATATAGAGAATAATTTAATAATTATATTAGATGATTTATTTGATATTTTAATAAATGAAGAAGATGGAAGTAGTGACTATGAATTAAAATATATTTTAAATTATATAGAGAAAAACTTTAGAAGTAATATAATGCTTCAAGATGTAGCAAATCATATTAAAGTTAGTACACCTTATTTAAGTAAGACTTTTAAAAAACATATGGGTACTAATTTTAATAGGTATGTTACTAATAGAAGAATTGAAGAGGCGAAGCATATGTTATCTAACACAAATATTTCTATAAGTGAGTTAACATTTAACATAGGATATAATGAACCAAATTATTTTTGTAAGGTTTTTAAAAAAATAGAAGGAATGACACCATTAGAATATAGAGAAAAATTTAAGAATACATAAAAAGAACCCTTTTTTATAAAAGGGTTCTTTTTATTAAAAAATAAATTGTTTCATTTTTTAGAGAATATTAATTTAGTATCCTAAAACAATATTTAAAATTGATAAAATTATTTGTATGTAGTAGATACATGAACTTCACAGCCATATTCTCTTAAAGTAGCTTTTATATGATTCATATTTTTATTGGATAATACAATAGGTTTATATTTGGTATTATTTCTTGAATGAAAAACTAATTTAAATGATGTATATGAGGGCTCTTCTATTATGATATAGTCTAAGTTTGATATAGGAACTACAGAGAATAAGTTTGATATATATGAGCTACTTATTATCAAAATATTATTAGCAGTAACAGATGTAGATAATAGTGAGAAGAATAATATTATTTTAAATGTACTATTATCAGTAAATAATGTGGATATTAAGCCTAGAATAAAGATAATTGTAGTAAGAATAAATCTGGTAGTTAATGAAGAACTTTTTAAAGAAATATTCTTTTTAAAAACGCTTAAAATTCTGAAATCTTCATTTTTGAAAAGCCTATATGAATGAATCATCCTATACATTATAAATATGTAAAACAGAAAAAATAAAAGAAATGATATGTAATCTAGTATAAGTATTCCCCCTTTAAATTTTGTAAGTTATATATAAGTTTAGCACTAAACATATTAAAAAATGGATAATTTAGGAGGAAGTTTACACTTAATAAACTAAAAATTAACATTTATATTAGAGTGAAAAATTTTTATAAGGTAAATAGCACAAAATTAACATATTTAAATAAAAAAATATCATTAGATTTTAAAATTATAAAAAATAAATAAATTTAGAAAAAAAGTATACTAAAGTAGGCAATTAAGTATTAAAGAAATATTAGAATTTAAGATAACATAAAGGTGTAAGAAAAATTAATCTAGCAAAAGTAAACGTATTCTATAATGCTAGTTTTTACTATAAAACTTAGGGGGATGAAATATGGATATTTTAGCAAAAGGATTCAAGACACCTACTGAGAGAGTGGCAAAGTTAAAAGAAGAAGTAATGTCAGCTTTTCCAGAAATAGAAGCTGAGAGAGCTATCATATTAACTAATTCATTTAAGGAAACTGAAAATGAGCCTATTATTATTCGTAAAGCAAAAGCGCTAGAAGCTATTTTAAATGAAATTCCTATAGTTATTAGAGACAATGAATTAATAGTTGGAAGCTTAACTAAAAAGCCAAGATCAGCTCAAGTTTTCCCAGAATTCTCTAATAAGTGGTTAGTTGATGAATTTGAAAAATTTGAAAGTAGAACGTCTGATGCTTTTAAAATTTCAGAAAAGACTAAGGATGAGTTAAGAGAAGTATTTAAATATTGGGAAGGAAAGACTGTAAGCGATCTTGCTACGTCTTATATGACAGAAGAGACAAAGGAAGCTATGGGAGCAAATGTATTTACTGTAGCTAACTATTATTTTAACGGGCTTGGACATGTATCTGTAGATTATAAAAAGGTATTAGAAAAAGGCTTTAAAGGTATTATTGAAGATGTTAAAGAAGAAATAGATAAGGCAGATAAATCTTCTGCTGATTATATAAGAAAAAGAAAGTTCTGGGATGCTGTTATAATCTCATGCAAAGCTGCAATAAGTTATGCAAAGAGATATTCAAAGCTAGCTATAGAACTTGCTAAAAAGACAGATGATATTAAGAGAAAAGAAGAGTTATTTGAGATTGCTAGGATATGTGATAAAGTTCCAGAAAATCCAGCTGAGACATTTTATGAAGCATGTCAATCATTCTGGTTTGTACAATTAATCATAAGCTTAGAATCAAATGGACATGCAATATCTCCAGCTCGTTTTGATCAATATATGTATCCATATTATAAGAGTGATATGGACACTAAGATTGCAAGTAAGGAATTTGATATAGAGATTTTAGATTGCTTATGGGTTAAATTTAATGATCTTACAAAGGTTCGTGATGAGACTACAACTAAAGCTTTTAGTGGGTACTCAATGTTCCAAAATTTAATTGTAGGTGGTCAAACTCCAGAAGGAAAGGATGCAACAAATGATTTGTCATACATGTGCCTTGAAGCAACAGGTAGTTTAATGTTACCTCAACCTTCTCTTTCAGTTAGAATATGGAGCAAAACTCCAGAGGAGTTTTTAATAAGAACATGTGAATTGACTCGTTTAGGCACAGGGCTTCCAGCATTTTATAATGATGAGGTTATAATTCCAATGTTAATAAATCAAGGATTAACATTAGAAGATGCAAGAGATTATGGTATTGTAGGGTGTGTTGAGCCTCAAAAACCAGGAAAGACAGATGGGTGGTATGATGCTGCATTCTTTAATTTAGCTAAGGTTTTAGAACTTAGTATAAATAATGGAATAAATGGTGGAAAGCAAGTAGGACCAAAAACAGGTGAATTTACTTCATTTAAAAGCTTAGATGATTTAATTGATGCATATGAAGGTCAAATGAAATATTTTGTTAATAACATGGTTTCAGCAGATAATTGTGTTGATATTGCACATTCAGAAAGAGCACCATTACCGTTTTTATCATGTATGCTAGATGATTGTATAAGCGTAGGTAAATCAATTCAAGAAGGTGGAGGACATTATCGTTTCTCAGGACCTTTAGGAGTTGGCGTTGCAAATGTTGGAGATTCATTTATGGCCATAGATAAGCTTGTATTTAAAGAAAAGAAGATAACATTAGAAGAACTTAAAAATGCTATAGATACAAACTTTGGTGAGTTTGAAGAAGATAACGATAAAAGAATGCGTTACGAAGATATTAAAGAGATACTTCTTCATAGAGCACCTAAATTTGGTAATGATATAGATGAAGTTGATGAACTTACTCGTGATGGATCACTTATTTATTGTACAGAAGTTGAAAAACATACTAATCAACGTGGAGGTAAATTTATACCAGGCTTATATCCAGTTTCAAATAATGTCCATTTAGGAAGCCTAGTTGGAGCAACTCCTGATGGAAGAGGGGCAAAAGAGCCAATAGCAGATGGGGTATCACCTACTAGAGGAGCAGATGTAAATGGACCAACAGCTGCGGCAAATTCAGTAGCTAAGTTAGATCATTTTAGTGCACCTAGTGGAACATTATTTAATCAGAAGTTTAATCCACGCTCACTTGAAGGGGATAATGGACTTAAAAATTTAGGAGCTTTAATTAGAAGTTATTTTGATAAAAAAGGAATGCATGTACAATTTAATGTAATAGATAAAAATATATTGATTGATGCACAAAAGAGTCCAGAAAAATATAGAGATTTAATAGTACGTGTTGCTGGATATAGTGCACAATTCATTTGTTTAGATAAAGGAGTTCAAGACGATATTATAAAGAGAACAGAACAATGCTTATAGATTAAAAGTTACACTAAAGCTCTGCGTTAAAAGAGATATTTTGAATTTAATATTTTCTTAATGCAGGGCCTTTATAAAATACTTATATATTTAAGGGGAGATAAGTAAAGTCATGATAAATAATGATATTAATTATAATGAACATGGAAGAGTTTTTAATATACAAAGATTTTCTGTAAATGACGGACCAGGAGTCAGAACAATAGTGTTTTTAAAAGGGTGTCCATTATCTTGCCGTTGGTGTAGTAATCCAGAATCTCAACATGAATATAGTGAATTAATGTTCAACGAAGTTAATTGTATAAGTTGTGGGAAGTGTGCAAAATTATGCAAGGAGAATGCTATAGATTTCGGTTCTAAATATAGAATAGATAGAGAAAAGTGCATAAACTGTGGAGAGTGCATAGAGGATTGTTATAGAGGTGCACTTGTAATGTCAGGTGAAGATATGACAGTAGATGAAGTTATTAATGAAGTTAAAAAGGATGAAACTCAATTTAGACATTCAAATGGAGGAATTACATTATCAGGTGGAGAGCCATTAATGCAACCAGAATTTGCGCTTGAAGTATTAAAGATGAGTAAATCTAAGGGATGGAATACAACAATTGAAACTACAGGGTTTACATCTAAAGAAGTTATAGGTAAGGTAATACCTTGGGTAGATTTAGTTCTTTTAGATATTAAGAGTATGGATTCAGATAAACATTTGGAATATGTAGGTCAAAGAAATGAAATTATATTAGAAAATGCAAAGAGAATATCAGACCTTGGAGTTAATATGATAATTAGAGTTCCTGTGATTCCAGGATTTAATGGAGATTTAAAAAGTATAAAGAAAATAGCTGAATTTGCAAAAGAACTTAAAATGGTAAAAGAGATGCATATATTGCCTTATCATAGACTTGGAGTAAACAAATATAGTTGTATAGGTCGAGAATATAAAATGGGAAAAGATATAAAAACGCCAGATGATGAATTTATTGAAGAATTAAAGCAGATTGTAGAAAAAACAGGGGTAAAGTGTAATATTGGCGCAGTATAAAAGATTACTGACTTAGCGTAGATTATCTTATATGAGAAAAATAGTATAAAATTAAGATAAGTAAGAAATTTTAAAAAATTTAGAGGGAAGAAACTTGTTAGTATCACTTAGTAATAGAATATATTACTTACCACATAATGAAGAAAAAGATAGACCAGTATTAGGTTATGTAAGAGGGAATAAATATTCTCTTATGATTGATGCTGGAAATTCAGATAAGCATGTAAGAGCATTTATGGAGGAAACTCAAAAGAATAATTTACCGTATCCAAATTATGTAGGTATTACCCATTGGCATTGGGATCATACGTTTGGACTTTCTTCTATTAAAACAACTGCAATTGCAAGTAGAGTAACAAATAACCAGCTTAAAAGAATGACTTTATGGAAGTGGGATGATAAATCCATGGAAGATAGAGTTAGAAATGGTTATGAAATTGAATTTTGTGATAATATGATAAAAAAAGAGTATGAAGATAGAGGTTACATAGATGTAAGAACAGCAGATATAGTTTTTGATGACGAGTTAACTTTAGATTTAGGTGGAGTTAGCTGCGAGATTATGAGAATAGGAGGATCCCACTCTAAGGATTCTACAATTTATTATATTCCTGAAGAAAAGGTTTTATTTTTAGGAGATGCTTGTTGTGAAGATATGTATAACGGAGAGCCACATTTCCGTATGGAGAAATTATATAAATTAATTAAGGATTTAAAAAATATTGATTTTGAAATATGTATTGAAGGACATAGTGAGTATACGACTAAAGAAGAATTAATTGAATATTTAGAGAGTGAGCTTAAGATAGAAAATATAAACTAATAAAGACATGTTCAGAACATCATAAGATATAATAAGTACATTTTAAGAACTTGAATTTGTTTAAAGGGGATTAAGTTATCTAAAGCTTAATCCTTTTATATATTTATAACATATATAGGATAAATATATATTAAATAGTAATTTAGTTATATTTAAGAACTATATAAGATAAATCTATATTAAACTAGGGAGGTAATTGATGTGAAATTAGTAAATGAGGTAGCAAGCCTTGCAGGAATTAGTAAAAGGACACTTCAGCATTATAATGACATTGGGCTCCTTGTAGCAAGTGAAAGTACGAGAGAAAAATATTTAGAGTACAGTAATAGAGATGTTGAGAGGCTTTGGAAGATTCTTTTATATTTAGAACTTGATTTTACTATTGATGAAATAAAAGAAGTATTAGATGGAGAAAAGATTAAAGAAGAAGCTATACTTAAAGAGCATAAGAACATTTTATATAATAAGAGAAAATGTCTAGAAGGACTTATAGATTCTATTGATAGTGCTATTTTAGGAGAATTTAAAGAAAGTATGCTAGAAGATTTTAATAAAAATCGGGTAATAAGAATTGAAGATGCATGCAGGAGTGATGGGTTTAAAGAGGAGTATTTAAGGAATAGTAAAGTAAAGAAAAGCAAAGGGGATGATGTTTTGGAATCAAATTTATTAGCAATAAAAACAGAAGGTGAAAAAATTCATGATTTATTTGTAGAGGTAATGCCTTATGGAGTAGAAAGTAAGAAGACACAAGTAGTTATGGAGGATTTTCAAAAGTATATGAATAATACTTTCTCTATATTTTCAATTGAAGAATTTGAAAAGCTTAGCGAAGTTTACATAAAAGATAAGAGTTTTAGTACTATATTAGATAGTAAAAAGACAGGGCTTGGAGAATTTATAGGACAAGCTATAGTATATTGGTTTTAAAATAAAATCCACATAAAAATATCTTTATCTATATAGATAAAGATATTTTTATTAAATTAAAGTAGGAATTAATATGAATTTAGGAATATGATTAAATATGAATAATAGATATTTATCTATAAATAGTTAAATAAGTTCTTTAAGTTATTCACCAAATATTAAGTCTATGTTAATAGTATAGTCTTTGAGTAAAACCTTATATAGGAGATATAATTAATCTATAAGAAATTATAGGAGGATAGTAATGGATAATAAAGCATCTAATATATATGAGATGATACAGACTTTAAAGCTAAGAACAGTATTAGAAAGTGTTTTAGTTGGAGCTATTACAGGACTTATAGTATCTTTATATAGGCTTGTACTTAAGTATTTCGGAAGCTATGGTTTAAAAGCTTATGACTTTATGTCAACTCATAAAACATATATTATTTTGGGGCTTATAGTGTTATTAATTATAGGATATGCAGTTGGACTTATTCTAAAACATGACACTATGATAGGTGGTAGTGGTATTCCACAGATTGAGGGTTTATTAAAGGGGTATTTTGATATAAAAAATCCAGTTAAAGTTCTTATAGGAAAGTTTGTAGGTGGTGTTCTTGCAATTGGTGCTGGATTATCACTTGGAATAGAAGGACCATCTATTCAATTAGGAGCTAGTGCTGCACATATTTATGGAAATATAACTAAAAGGTTAAAACTTGAAAAGAGATTTCTAATATCAGCAGCATCAGGTGCTGGACTTGCAGCTGCATTTAATGCACCATTTGCAGGCGTGATGTTTGTTCTTGAAGAGGTTCATAGAAGCTTTTCACCAATTCTGTTTGTATCAGCTATATCAGCTTGTGTGACTTCTGATTTAGTTACATGGATATTCTTTGGCGGACAACCTATTCTAGATGTACATAAATTATTAGTATTACCATATCAATATTATATATTATTAATAATACTTGGGATAATAGTTGGAGTATGCGGAGCCGTATATAATAGTACTTTACTTAAAACAATAGATATCTATAAAAAGATAAATGTGTCTTTACAGGTAAGAATGATGATTCCATTTGCAATTGTATTAATATTTGGGATATATCTTCCAGAAGTTTTAGGTGGAGGCAATGATCTTATAAACCATATTTTGGTGGATGGAGTAATATTAAAATTTGCAATTATATTATTAGTAGGTAAATTTATATTATCTATGACTAGTTTTGCATCTGGTATTCCAGGAGGAATATTATTTCCGCTATTAACACTTGGAGCTTTAGTCGGAGCAATATTTGGACAGGTGTCAATTGGTATGCTTGGAGGAGATAGTGGATTTATAATTAACTTTATTCTTCTTGCAATGGCAGGAATGTTTGCATCAATAGTTAGAGCACCTATAACAGGGCTTGTTTTAGTATGTGAAATGAGTGGATCATTTACTCAGCTTGGACCACTTGCTGTAGTTTGTGGTGTTGCATATTTAGTTGCAGATTTACTTGGAAGTGAGCCAGTATATGAGTCATTATTAAAACTTAGAATAGCATCTCAAAAAAAAGATAATCTTGAAAAGGATGCAGGAAAATCTGTTGTTGAATATGTTGTGGATTTAGGTTCACCTATTGTTGGTAAAAGATTAAAAATGATTAAATTAGTGGATAACGCATTAGTTATTACTATTGAGACAGCAGGAGAAGAAATAATTCCTAATGGAAATACTATAATAAGAGCAGGAGATACTATAACAGCTTTAGTAGATGAGTGTGATGAATCTAATTTGAGAGATAAGTTAGAATCTTTATGTAAATTATCATAAGTTTATGTTTGGTTTGAGAGATAAAATTCAAAGTTTTATCTCTTTTTTAATTCACTGAAAATTTTAGTAGATAAATTAGTTTTTAATATTTGGTAAAATTACTCTTATAATACATATGAACTTATTTATTCCACTAAATTGTGATATATTAAAAATAAGATAGTTATTTATTATGAGAAAGCCTATTCTAGAATCTCAATTAATAATAAAAAATTAGTTTAATATGAGGTGAGGATTTTGGAAAGTTATATTAAGTTCATGGCTAATGAGTGGAATGAGTTTATAAAAACAGGAGATATAAGCCATAAAGTAAAGAGAGAAATTGCAGATTCCTGGAGGAGATGCAAAGGTTATAAAGTAAATCCTATGAGTGGAAAGGGATTAGATACAGAAAAGCTAAGCATTAGGGCGATAACTGAGAAAAACAAAGAGTTAATGTCTGTAGCTAAACCTATAATGGAGAATATATATAGTATTGTAAAGGGGTCAGGCTTTGCAATCTTTTTAACAGATAGAGATGGATACATAATAGATATAATTGGGGATAAAGAAATATTGGAAGAGGCAAATAATTTAAATTTTAAAAGAGGAGCTTTATGGTGTGAAAGAACTGTTGGAACTAATGCAATAGGAACAGCCATTTATCTGAATAAGCCAATTCAAACTGTCGGAGCAGAACATTTTGGATTGGATCAACATTCATGGACTTGCTCAGCAGCTCCAATACATGATGATGCAGGAAATGTTATAGGGTGCATTGATATGTCAGGATGTTGTAATAGTGTACATTCTCATACCCTAGGAATGGTAACAGCAGCAGCACAGTCTATTGGTATACTTATAAAATTTAAAAATAAAAATTATAGAATAAATAACAAAAATAATACTAAGAATAAAGCATTATATAATTTTGATGATATTATAACTGAAGATAAAGCAATGATTGAAATGATAAGTCTTGCAAAAAAAGCAGCTAAAAGTGAGTGTAATATTTTAATTGAGGGAGAAAGTGGAACAGGAAAGGAATTAATCGCTCAATCTATACACAATTGCAGCAATAGAGTATCGGAACCTTTTATTGCAATTAATTGTGGTGCAATACCTAGAGAATTAGTCGAAAGTGAATTATTTGGATATGAAGGTGGAGCTTTTACTGGAGCATCAAGAGACGGAAAAATAGGAAAATTTGAGCTTGCAGATAAAGGAACTATATTTTTAGATGAACTTGGAGAATTACCATTAGATATACAAACAAAATTATTAAGAGTACTCGATAGTGGTAGAGTAAGTAGAATTGGAAGTGAATTTGAGAGACAATTAGATATAAGGGTAGTTGGGGCTACAAATAGAGTGCTTAAAGATGAAATAAAAAAGAAAAACTTTAGAGATGATCTTTATTATAGAATAAATGTAATAAACATAAAAACAGCTCCTTTAAGAGAGCGAAATAATGATGTAGGTGTTTTAGCAAGATATTTTATTAAGGAATTAAATTCAAAAAATAATTCTTATATTAGGCATATAAGCAATTCTTATATAAATGAACTTAAAAAGTATGATTGGCCTGGAAATGTTAGAGAACTTAAAAATGTAATAGAGAGAGATTATTATTTAAGTGATAATGATTTAATAGAAGAACATAATAATTTAGAAATAGAAAAAAGTGAAACAAAAAATAGAGAAAGAAGTAGAAAGCTAAATATAATTCCTATGAATGTAGCTGAGAAAAAGATAATTAAAAATGCTTTAGATAAATGTGATGGTAATATAGTTAAGGTAGCAAAATTTCTAAATATGAGCAGGTCTACATTATATAGAAAAATTAAAAAATATAATATTAATAATGATAGAAAATAAATTGTATTAAATTGAGAATTTATATTTTAGTGTATCATATTGCTACATAGAAAGTGTGTCTTATTGAAACAGATTTATTTAAGATAGTTGATATATAGTAAATTCTTTTATTGGCATAGCAATTGCTTATTATATATGTGAATAATTTAACAAATACATATATATGAGGGGGATGCGTAATGAAAGCAGCATTATGGTACGATAAAAAGGATGTAAGAGTAGAAGATATTGAAGAACCAAAGGTAACAAAAGATGGAGTGAAAATCAAGGTTAAATGGTGTGGAATTTGTGGTTCAGATTTACATGAATATTTAGGAGGACCTATATTTATTCCAGTAGGAACACCACATCCTTTAAGTAAAAATGTAGCACCAGTAGTATTAGGGCATGAATGTTCAGGGGAAGTAGTTGAAATAGGTGAAGATGTAACTAAATTTAAGATTGGCGATAGGGTAGTAATTGAACCAATAGTAGCTTGTGGAAAATGTCCAGCATGTAAAGAAGGAAAGTATAATCTTTGCACATCATTAGGCTTCCATGGACTATGCGGAAGTGGTGGAGGGCTTGCAGAATATACTGTATTCCCAGAAGAGTTTATTCACAAAATTCCAGATGATATTTCTTATGAACAAGCAGCGTTAATAGAGCCAATGGCAGTAGCACTTCATTCAATAAGAATTGCTAATTTTAAAGTAGGAGATACTGCATTAGTATTAGGTTCAGGCCCAATTGGTCTTGCAACAATAGAATTATTAAAGGCAGCAGGTGCTAAGCTTATTGTGGTACTTCAAAGAAAATCAATAAGACAAGAATATGCAAAGAGAGCTGGTGCTGATTTAGTTCTTGATCCTAATGAAGTAGATATAGCAGAGGAAGTTAAGAAAGTTACAGGTGGATTAGGTGTTGATGTAGCCTTTGAAACTACAGGAGCAAAAATAGGATTTGATACAGGAATTAATAGTTTAAAATTTGAAGGAACTATGGTTATAACAAGTATTTGGGAAAAGGAAGTAAGCTTTAATCCTAATTCATTAGTATTTAGTGAAAAGAAAATAGTTGGGACATTAGCATATAGACATGAATTCCCAGCAACTATTGCACTAATGAGTGATGGAAGAGTAAAGGCTGAAGGTTATATAACAAAGAAGATAGCACTTGATGATATAGTAGAAGAAGGCTTTGGTACTTTAACTGGACCAGAAAAGAAGAAACATGTGAAAATACTTGTAACTCCAGACAAGTCACTTTTATAATTAACAGATAGAAATATATTAAATTTATAAAATTAAAGGTGGTAACTTAAATAAAGTTACCACCTTTAATATTTACTTTTATTTTTAATAGCCTTCATCAAAGCTAACTAATTTTTTAGGTGATTTTCCATCAAGGACACGTTTTATATTTTCGCAAGCTATATCAAAGATAAAATCTTTAGTCTGAGGCATAGTAAATCCACCTGTTATGTGTGGAGTTACTAATGCAGAAGATATACTCCACAATCTATGATTTTTAGGAAGTGGTTCTGGATCTGTTACATCTAAAGCAGCTCCGCCTAATTTACCTGATATAAGAGCATCACAAAGAGCCTCTATATCTATAGAATTACCACGACCAACATTTATAATAAATGCACCATCCTTTAAAGAGGTTATAGTTTCCTTTGATAAGAATCTATCTGTCTTTTTAGTGTTTGGAAGAGATAATGCAATTACATCTCCACGAGAAAGAACATCTTTGCATTCATCTTGAGTATATACCTCATCTAAAAAGTCTGGTTTCTCACCTTTAGTTCTACGGATACCAATAACATAAGCTCCAAGAGCTTTAAGTTTTTTAGCATATCTTGAACCGATATCTCCAACACCAACACAGATTACTGTACTGCCACTAATTGAAGTTATAGTACCAGCACTTTCCCATAAGCCTTCTTTCATATTATCTCGATATATTGGAAGTTTCTTTATCATACTAAGATGCATAGCAAGCATATATTCAGATATTGCAAAACCGTAAGCACCAGATGCATTAGCTAAAATTACATCCTTATTTGCATATATATTTCTATCTGTATAATCATCTGCACCAGCACTACAAAGTTGTAAAAATTTAAGAGAAGTAGCCTGTTTAAGTTTCTTAGGGTATACATTCCCAACTATTATAGTATATTGATTAAGATCTCCTACAGGAGTATCTCCACCTCTAAAAACAATTTCTGTATTACCACAGGCCTTTTTAAATTTTTCTTTTTGTGAATCATCAGTACTAATTAAAACTGCAATTTTATGCATATTATAAACCTCCTTTACTCCTAAATATCTATTTATCAGTAATTATAGCATTTATAAATAGTAAGAAGGAGATAAAATTATAATATGCAATATCGTTATATATTATAGACTTAGAAAAGGTTTGCATAATAAAAGATTTGAATATACAATAATACATAATAAATTTTATAAATAGGAGTTGAGGATTCTTGAATAATACTTTAAATATAATAAAGGATAAAACTTTAACTTATGAGCAAAAGGTTTTATCTCTTGCTAGAGAAGCTGAAAATTCATTAGATGTACTAAACCTTTCAAAAGAGATTCAAAGTTTAAGAGATGAAGGTGTAATATGTGATTTATACGAAGGAAATGCACCATATAGACCTAGATATATCTGTCCAGATTATGAGAAATTTATCAAAGAAGGAAGTGAATTTCTTAATTTAAATCCACCAAAGGACATATGGGAGGCTACAACTAATTTACTTATTTTGTACAAGCATGTACCATCTATAACTTCTATGCCAGTATACATAGGAAATATTGATACTCTTTTAGAGCCTTTTGTAGTGGATGAAGAGGAGGCTTATAGAGCTATAAAATTATTTTTACTTCAAATAGATAGAACAATAACAGATTCTTTCTGTCATGCAAATATTGGTCCTATAGAAACAAAAGCTGGAAGGATTATATTAAAAGCGCAGAGAGAACTTGAAACTGCAATACCAAATATAACATTAAAATATGGAAAAGAAACATCAAAAGAATTTGCTATAGATTCTATAAATACAGCTTTAGTTACAGCTAAGCCAAGCTTTGCAAATGATGAGATGTTCTCAAAGGAATTTGCACCATATAAATATGCAATAGCTAGTTGTTATAACGGATTATACATAGGGGGAGGTAGTCTTACACTTGTTAGACTTAATCTTTATAGAGCCTCTAAGAAGGCTACATCTAAAGAAGATTTCTTAGAGAATATATTACCTTATGTTATGGAGCAAATGAGTGAATATATAGATAAGAGAATAAAGTTTATAGTAGAGGAGAGCAATTTCTTTGAAAGTAATTTCCTAGTAAAAGAAGGATTGATACATAAAGATAGATTTACAGCTATGTTTGGTATGTTTGGACTCGCAGAGTGCGTAAATAATCTACTTAATGCAAAAGAATTAAAAGATAGATTTGGACATAGCGAAAAAGCAAATAAATTAGGCTTAGAAATAATAGATAAAATGTATGAGATAGTAAATAGCAGAGTTAATAAAGA
Organism: Clostridium sardiniense; assembly: GCF_016907995.1. GTDB lineage: Bacteria > Bacillota > Clostridia > Clostridiales > Clostridiaceae > Clostridium > Clostridium sardiniense. The sequence goes on from NZ_JAFBDA010000009.1 coordinate 72,125, forward strand.
TTGTTCTATTACAGGTGGACATTTCTTACTACATGCACAAGTGGGAATAGATACAGATAATGGTACAAGTCCAGGATGTAGAATACCAATAGGAGAAGAGCCAGATTTACCTATTCATCTTATGCAAAGTGCTAAATTCCATAAGTATTTTCCATCAGGTATAGGTGATATATTCCCATTTGAATCAACAGCAAAGAAGAATCCAGAAGCTATCCTTGACATAATAAATGGAGCATTTAAAGAAGGTATGAGATATTTCTCATTATATTCTTCAGATTGTGATGTAATAAGAATAACTGGATATTTAGTTAAGCTATCTGATATAAAGAAACTAGAAGAGGGAGAACAAGTACTGCAAGATACTGTAGTATTAGGACTTGGAGCTGTTAAAAATTCTAGGATTTTAGATAGAAAGGTTAGAGATAATGACTAAGGGGTTAGTTAATAAGATAATTCCTTTTAGTTCAGTTGATGGACCTGGAAATAGAACGGCTATATTTTTTCAAGGGTGTAATTTTAACTGCAAATACTGCCATAATCCTGAAACTATAAAAACTTGTATAGTATGTGGTAAGTGCGTAGAGATATGTCCTCATGGTGCTGTAGAACTTTTAAATGGTACTATAAAATGGGATGAAGATAAATGTGAAAATTGTGGTTTATGCCTTGAAAATTGTACAAAAAATTGTGGACCAAGAACTAAATATATGAGTGTAGAAGATGTAGTAAGTGAGATATTAAAGGTAAAACCATTTATATCTGGAATAACTGTATCAGGGGGTGAGTGTACTCTTTGGAGAGATTTCCTTGTAGAGTTATTTAAGAAAGTTAAGGAATTAGGACTTAGTATTTTTGTAGATTCAAATGGATCATTAGACTTTTCTAAAGATAAAGAATTTATAGATCTTATAGATAAAGTTATGTTAGATATAAAATCATTTGATTCAGAAGAGCATGAAATGTTAACTAAGAGAAAAAATGATATAGTTCTTGAAAATGCTAAGTATTTAGCTAGTATAGATAAATTATTTGAGATAAGAACTGTTATAGTTCCAGACCTTTTAGACAATGAGAATAATGTATATAAGATAAGTAATCTTTTAGTATCTTTAGATCCTAAGATAAGATATAAACTTATAAAATATAGACCTATGGGAGTTAGAAAAAATGAGGTTAATTCTAAAACCCCAACAGATGAATATATGGATTATTTAAAAGATATAGCTATTAAAAATGGTTGTAAAGAAATATTGATATTATAACTTATAGAGAATAACCTTCCAATTTGGAGGGTTATTCTTTTGTGGTCTTGATAAATTTATCCTTAATTTATAAAAAAGTTAATTAAATAAATAAAATATCCAATAATGTATATAGTTGATTATAAAAATTTATTTTTGTTATAATCATGTTAATATTATAGTAATACTAAAATGGCAATTTTAATTTATAATAAGAGTTATGAATTAAATAATTGAGGCTATGAATTAATAAGATGATGACTATAAATTAATATAATAGAATCAAAGTAGAGAAGATACAAGGAGATGAAAAGGTATGGACGCGCCAGCAAAGAATACAAAGGTCTATGAAGAAGTCGTAGAGCGTATAAAAAAAATGATTGAAGAGGGCGAGCTTAAAATAGGGGATAAGTTACCAACAGAAAGAGCTATGGCTGAAGAATTAAATGTTAGTAGAGCTTCTATAAGAGAGGCTATAAGATCTCTTGAGGTTATAGGCCTTATAGAAAGTATACAAGGAGCTGGAAATTATATAAAAAATGATTTTAGTGAAATTCTTTTAGAGCCATTATCAATGATGTTTATGCTACAACAAGGTTCAGCTATCGATATATATGAGCTTAGAGAAGTTTTAGAACTTTCAACAATAATGCTATCAGCTGAAAGGATAAGCAAAGAAGAACTTAAAAAGTTAAAGGAATTAATAGAGAAGTTTAAAGAAAGTGATATAGAATCCAATAATGTAATTATAGATAAGGAATTCCATTACACTATAGTTAAGTCTGCAAATAATCCACTTATAACAAATCTTTTAAATGTTTTATCACAAGTAATAGATAAGTTTATAACTGACTCAAGAAAAAATATTCTAGAGAGTAGTGAGAATAAAGAGAGATTATTAAAATTACATGAAAGAGTATATATCGCACTAGAAAACAGAGATTCTATGGGAGCTTATACAGCTCTTAAAGAGCACTTTGAATTAATAAAAGAGTATATTAAATAGAATAGTGTTAAAAAAATAACGATTTAATAAGGAAACTAATGGAAACGAAGAGTTTACAATTTATTCTTAAAGAGGAGTTGCCAAAGGCGACTCCTTTATTTGTACTTAATACGTTTACAAATGTTTATAGTTAAAAAAATAACAATACTGGTAATGCTTAGAATAAAGGAGTACAATGAAATTGGAAATTGGTCATACCACCTAATTAGTATATAATAAGAAGGAGGAAATGATGGATATTTATTTAAAATTTATAGTTGCATTATTACCAATAATTCTACTTATGGTGGCACTTGGAGTCTTTAAAGTTCCAGGACATATAATTTGTCCTATAACTTTGGTAGTTACTATTATACTTGCAATACTTATGTGGGAAATGCCATTTGGTATTACAGCATCAGCAGCATTAGAAGGCATTGCACTTGCAGTGTGGCCTATAATGATAGTAATTATAGCGGCAGTATTTACTTATAACCTTTCAATCTACACAAAGGGAATGGATGTTATAAAGAAAATGCTAACAGGTGTTACAAATGATAGGAGAATTTTAGTATTAATTCTAGCCTTTGGCTTTGGTGGCTTCTTAGAAGCTGTAGCAGGGTTTGGAACTGCAGTTGCAATACCAGCAGGAATACTTGCAGCACTCGGATTTGAACCAATGTTTGCAGCGACTATATGCTTAATTGCAAATACAACACCAACAGCCTTCGGAGCAATAGGGCTTCCAGTTAACACTTTAGCTAAAGTGTCAGATATTTCTGTAGGACCTTTAAGCTACACAATATCACTTCAACTTTTTGGTTTCATTGTAATATTACCTTTCGTTCTAGTAATGATAACAGGTAAGGGATTCAAAGGGTTAAAAGGAGTTATTGGAATAACTATTGCATCAGGCCTTTCTTTTGCTATAGTACAAATGATTGTTGCAAAATACTTAGGCGCAGAATTACCTGCGGTGCTTGGGTCAGTCGTATCAATGGGAGTTACTATATTCATTGCAAAGGTATTTTATAAAGATAAGAGTTTAGAGGAAGAAGAAAAAGTTTCCTTTAAGCAAGGAGTCATAGCATGGTTACCTTTCATACTTATATTTATATTTATAATTTTAGTCAGTCCATTATTTCCAGCAATATATGAACCAATAGCAGCAGTTAAAACATCTGTAAGCATTTATAAAGGGGCTGGGGCGCATCCATATACATTTGTCTGGCTTGCAACACCAGGTACTATAATAATTGTAGCAACCTTTATAGGTGGTTTAATACAAGGAGCTTCTTTTGGAGCTATTGTAAAGGTTTTCCTAGAAACTGTTAAGCAGATGTTTAAATCAGCAATAACAATAATAGCAATAGTAGCACTAGCGAAGGTAATGGGATACAGCGGAATGATAAAATCTATTGCTTTAGTTTTAGTAATGGCAACAGGAAGCTTCTATCCAGTAATATCTCCATTAATTGGAGCTCTTGGAACTTTTGTAACAGGTAGTGATACCTCAGCTAATGTATTATTTGGAGGACTTCAAGTTGAAGCTGCAAAATCATTAGGAGTAAATTCTTATTGGCTTGCCGCAGCAAATACTTGTGGTGCAACAGCAGGTAAAATGATCTCACCTCAAAGTATAGCGGTTGCAACAGCAGCTACTGGACTTGAAGGTAGTGAAGGTAAAATTTTAAACTCAACACTAAAGTATTGTGTTTCATATGTAATTCTCTTAGGAGTACTAACATACATCGGAACATTAATAGGTATGTGATAAAAAGAAATGGAGGAAATGTATTATGAATACTATAGTTTGTATTAAGCAAGTACCAGGAACATCAAAAGTTGAAGTTGATGAAAAAACAGGAGTGTTAAAAAGGGATGGAATAGATACAAAAATGAATCCTTATGATTTATATGCTTTAGAAACTGCACTAAATATAAAAGAAGAAAAGGGTGGAGTTATAAAGGTAATAAGCATGGGACCACCTCAAGCTATGGAAGTAATAAAAGAAGCTTTCGCAATGGGAGCTGATGAAGGAACTCTAGTTTCAGATAGAAAGTTTGCAGGAGCAGATGTACTTGCAACATCTTATACATTATCACAAGGAATAAGACAATGTGGAGATTTTGACTTAATAATTTGCGGTAAACAAACAACAGATGGAGATACTGCACAGGTTGGACCTGAAATGGCAGAATATCTTGAAATTCCTCATGTTGCAAATGTAAGAAGAATATTAGAAGTAAATGATAACTTTATAACAGTAGAAATGGATATGCCAAATACACTAGAAATAGTAGATATTAAGTATCCATGTCTTATAACAGTAGAGAAGGATATATTTGAACCAAGACTACCTTCTTATAAGAGAAGTATAGAATCTAAAGATAGAGAAATAAGAATGATATCTTTACAAGATTTTGAGGATAAAAATGAGAAGAAGTATGGATTAAATGGATCTCCTACTCAAGTTGAAAGAATATTCCCACCAGAATCAAATGATGACCACGAAATGTGGACAGGTAGTTCAGATGAGATAAGTGAAAAAATGACTAAAAGATTAAAGGAATTAAAGTTTATTTAAGGGGGAGTAAGTTATGGCAAAGTTAGTAATAAACCAAGATAAAGTAGGCAATATAGAAGAAATTATAAAGATTTGTCCATTTGGTGCTTTAGAAGAGAAGGACGGAAAACTTGAAATAAATGCAAGTTGTAAAATGTGCAAAATGTGTGTGAGAAAAGGTCCTAAAGGGGCTATAGAATACATAGAGGAAGAAGTCGTTAAGATAGATAAAAGCAAATGGAATGGAGTAGCTGTATACGTAGATCACGTAGATGGAGATATACATCCAGTTACATTTGAATTAATAGGTAAGGCAAGAGAACTTGCAGATAAAGTAAACCAAAAGGTTTATTGTATATTCATAGGAAGTAACATAGAAGAAAAAGCAGGAGAATTATTACACTATGGTGTAGATGAAGTAATGGTATATGACAAAGAAGAACTTGAAAACTTTAGAATAGAACCATATGCAGCAGTAATTGATGACTTTATAAAGAAGGTTAAACCAGCTGTGCTTCTTGTTGGCGCAACAACAGTTGGTAGATCATTAGCTCCAAGGGTTGCTGCAAGATGTAGAACTGGGTTAACAGCAGACTGTACAATACTAGATATAAAAGATAATACAGATTTAGTACAAATAAGACCAGCATTTGGTGGTAATATAATGGCTCAAATAGTCACTCCAAATTCAAGACCACAACTTGCAACAGTTAGATATAAAGTAATGTCAGCACCTGAAAGAAATGAAGAGGGTAGCGGTACATTAACAATCTGTGATATAGATTCTTCTAAATTAGCTTCTAATATAGAAGTAAAAGAAGTTGTAGCTAAAGAAAAAGAACATAGCATATCAGAAGCTGAGGTATTAGTAGTTGCAGGTAGAGCTGTAAAATCAGAAAAAGATATGGAAATGATAAAAGAACTTGCAGATCTATTAGGTGGAGAACTTGCAGTAACTAGACCATTAATAGAATGTGGATGGGAAGATGCTAAAAAGCAAGTTGGTTTAAGTGGTAGAACTGTAAGACCAAAACTTATAATAACTTGTGGTGTATCTGGTGCAGTACAATTTACAGCAGGTATGAATAACTCAGATTATATATTCGCAATAAATAAAGATGAAAAAGCACCAATATTTAAAGTAGCTCACTACGGAATAGTTGGAGATATATACGAAATAGTTCCAAAATTAATAGAAGAAATAAAAGGAAATAAGGGGGAATAGTCATGAGTTACAGCAAAGTTTCAGAAAATACTATAAAAGATATAGAAAAGATAATCAATGATGAGGACAGAGTATTTTATGGAGAAAATATAAATGAAGATTATAGTCATGATGAATTAGGCTCTATAAAAGAGTTTCCTGATATAGTAGTTAAGGTAGCTACTACAGAAGAAGTATCAGAAGTAATGAAGTATGCTTATGAACACAATATTCCAGTAACTGCAAGAGGTTCAGGAACAGGACTTGTTGGTGCAGCTGTTGCACTTCACAAAGGAATAGTTTTAGATTTAAGTGGTATGAACAAGATACTAGAACTTGATGAAGATAACTTAACATTAACTGTAGAACCTGGTGTGTTATTGATGGAAATTGCAAAGTTTGTAGAAGAAAATGACTTATTCTACCCACCAGATCCAGGAGAAAAAACAGCAACTATCGCTGGTAACATTAGTACAAATGCCGGTGGTATGAGAGCTGTTAAATACGGAGTAACTAGAGATTATGTAAGAGGATTAGAAGTTGTATTACCTAATGGACATGTAATGAACTTAGGTGGTAAGGTTGTTAAAAACAGTTCAGGATATAGCCTTAAAGATTTAATTGTAGGTTCTGAAGGCACTTTAGCAATAATAACAAAAGCTACACTTAAACTATTACCATTACCTAAAAAGGCAATTAGCTTACTTGTGCCTTTTGAAGATTTAGAAACTGCAATAGAAACAGTTCCTAAGATAATTAAATCAAAATCAATACCAACAGCTGTTGAATTTATGCAAAAGGAAGCAATAGTTGCAGCAGAAGAATATCTAGGAAAGAAATTCCCAGACCATACTTCAGATGCATACTTACTTCTAACTTTTGATGGAAATTCAAGAGAAGAGATAGAAAAAGATTATCAAAAGGTTGCAGATATATGCCTTAAAGAAGGTGCTATAGATGCATTCATATCAGATACAGAAGAAAGACAAGAGTCAATCTGGTCTGCAAGAGGAGCATTCCTAGAAGCTATAAAGGCATCAACTACTGAAATGGATGAAGTTGACGTAGTTGTACCAAGAAATAGAGTTGCTGAATTTGTTAAGTACACTCATAAATTAGAAAAAGAACATGATATTAGAATTAAGAGTTTTGGACATGCTGGTGATGGTAATCTTCATATCTATCTATTAAAAGATGCATTAGATGAAAAGACTTGGCATGAAAAACTTCAAAAGGTTATGCAATGCATGTATGACAGAGCAAAAGAATTAAAAGGACAAGTATCAGGAGAACATGGAATAGGATTCGCTAAGAAAGGATACTTAAATGAATCATTAAGTGATGAATTAATTGGTATCATGAGAGGAATCAAGTTGACTTTTGACCCTAAGAATATTTTAAATCCTGGTAAAGTTTGTGAATAGAAGATTGTAATATTATCCCTAAGTGTTACTTTAAAAATGATGCTTAGGGATAGTTTTATGGGGAAAATATATTTTAATTAAACAAATACCTGAAAAGTTTAGGTATTTATCTTGTGTAAGATTGTGAAATAATGTACAATTAATTTAGAAAATTTAAATATTTGAAAATAGGTTTAACAAATATTAATATATTTGAAGATTAAAAGGGAAGTGGGTTTGAATCCCACGCGGTCCCGCCGCTGTAATGGAGGAGCTTATTGTAAACTATGCCACTGGATTATTCTCTGGGAAGGCTTACAATAGGTGTTGATACTTGAGCCAGAAGACCTGCCTATTTTTAAAAAGACCAAAAACTCTACGGGATATAGGGGGGTGCTTTGCTTATGAATAAATTATGTTTTTTGAAATTCATAGGGCCTCTTGATTTTGAGTCAAGGGGCTTTTTTATATGCAATTTTATTGGTTTTACTTAAAGTAAGCTGACTTTAAAAAAGATAATTTAGAAAGCAGTATTAATAATTTATAATCTTTATATTTTAATAATTTATATTTAAGGAGCGGATTTATATTATGTCAAATATGTCAAAAAGAATTCAACTTTTTGTTGGTATCACATTAATGATATTATTTATACCAACTAAGGCATCAGCTATGCACATTATGGAAGGATTTCTTCAACCAAAATGGTGTATAGAATGGGGAGCATTCACTATTCCATTTGTAATTTTTGGAATATTCTCAATTAAAAAGACAATAAGTGCAAACCCTCGTCTTAAGATATTACTTGCAATGGCAGGAGCATTTGCATTTGTTTTATCTGCATTAAAATTACCATCAGTAACTGGAAGTTGTTCACATCCAACTGGTGTGGGTCTAGGCGCAATTTTATTTGGACCTACTGCTATGACTGTTTTAGGACTTATAGTACTTTTATTCCAAGCAATACTTTTAGCACATGGCGGACTTACAACTCTTGGCGCAAACACATTCTCAATGGCGGTAGTTGGACCATTTGTATCATACGGAATTTATAAATTAGTTAAAAAATTAAATGGACCAAGATGGCTTGGAATATTCCTTGCAGCTGCACTTGGTGATTTAGCAACTTATATGACTACTTCAATACAACTTGGAATTGCATTCCCATCAGAAGCAGGTGGTGCTATGGCGTCTATAATTAAATTTATGGGTATATTTGCAGTAACACAAATACCTCTAGCTATAAGTGAAGGTATATTAACTGTTGTAATATTTAATGCAATAGCAGCTTATGATAAAGAAGATTTAATGGATCTTAACATCCTATCAAAGGAGGGAATTTAATTTGAGTAATAATGTAGAAAAGAAAGAAAAGACAAGCAGTCTAAAGACTAATATTATACTTATATTAATAGTTGTAGCACTTGCAATAGTTCCATTTTTCATTGCAAAAGATGGAGAGTTTGGTGGATCAGATGATGCAGCAGAAGCTGCTATAACTCAAATAGATAAGGACTATGAACCTTGGTTCTCACCAATATTTGAACCTAAAAGTGGAGAAATAGAAAGTTTATTATTTGCACTTCAGGCTGCAATTGGTGCTGGAGTTATAGGATTTGGTCTTGGATACTTTAAGGGAAAAAGAAAGAGATTAGATGGAGAAAATAAATGATAAATATTGATAAGTATGCCTATTCATCAAAACTAAAAAAGATAAACCCAATGGAGAAGTTTGTATTTGCAATACTTACTCTAATAGTTTGTCTTTTTGCAGACAGGCTACCAGTATCAATAGCTGTATTTTTAATTATGGGAGTTGCCACACTAAAATGTAGTGGCACTCCTAAAAAAGTTTATTTTAAGCTTTTATTAGTACCAATGGCATTTTTAATTATTGGAGTACTTACTATAACAATTAATTTCTCTAAAGATCAGAGTATGTTTTTGTTTTCATTACATATATTTAATACATTTATAGGAGTATCAAAGTATGGATTATATAAAGCTTTAGGACTATTTTTTAAGGTTTTAGGGTCAGTGTCATGTCTTTACTTTTTATCATTAAGCACACCTATGGTTGATATACTTTCAGTACTTGAAAAACTTAAAGTGCCAAAGCTTATGATTGAAATGATGGGACTTGTATATAAGTTTATTTTTATACTTCTAGATACAGCAAATACTATGTTTACAGCTCAAAACTCAAGACTTGGGTACATGAATTTAAAGTCAGGATATCGTTCTTTAGGTGCACTTGCATCTACACTTTTTATTCGTTCTTTTAAAAGAGCAAATGATCTTTATATATCATTAGAATCAAGAGGATATGATGGAGAGCTTACTGTACTCCAAGAACCATATAAAAAGAGTGGAAAGATATATATTGCAGCAATAGTTATAAACGTGATTTTGATAGTGATTGCATTAATGTTAAAGTATTAGAAGACATAGGAGGAGAAGATAAAAAATGTATGAAAATATAATAAAATTAGAGGATCTTCATTACAAATATCCTGATGGAACTAATGCATTAAATGGGATTGACATGGAGATAAAAAAAGGTGAGGTAACAGCTATATTGGGTGGAAATGGAGCCGGTAAATCAACTTTATTTCATCATTTAAATGGAATAGTAAAACCTACTAAAGGAAGAGTTTTATTTAATGGAAGTCCTATAGATTACTCAAGAAAAGGGCTTATAAAGCTTAGACAATCTGTTGGAGTTGTATTTCAAGATCCAGATAGTCAGTTATTTTCAGCTAGCGTGTATCAAGATGTTTCTTTTGGAGCAGTTAATATGAAGCTTCCAGAAGATGAGATTAGAAGACGTGTTGATAATGCAATTAAAAGGACTGGGATAGAGCATCTAAAAGATAAACCAACTCACTGTTTAAGTTTTGGTCAAAAGAAACGTGTAGCAATTGCTGGAGTATTAGTTATGGAACCTGATGTTCTTATATTAGATGAACCAACAGCAGGGCTTGATCCAGTTGGAGTTAGTGAGATAATGAATCTTTTAAAAGAGACTCAAAAAGCTCTTGGTATATCAATAATTATATCAACTCATGATATAGATATAGTTCCACTTTTTTGTGATAATGTATATGTTATAAATGAAGGTAAAGTAGTTTTACAAGGTACTCCAAAGGAAGTGTTTAATGAAAAGAAGGCCATTAGAAGTGTTAAGTTAAGGCTTCCACGTATTGGTCACTTAATGGAGATATTAAAAGAGAAAGATGGCTTTGGCTTTAAAGATATTCCTGTTACAATTTCAGGTGCAAGAGAAGCTATAAAGGCTTGGAGAGATGAAAATAAATAGTATTGTGTTCTAGGATATTTCCTGGGACACTTTTTTATTTATATACTTATAAATAATTTAGAAAATATTATATGGATTAATTATACATAAATGTTTATTATTAATATATGAGATGATGAATAGTTATTTTATATTTAAAAATAAAAGTATAATTGGAGATTAGATATGAGTTTACGTATTGAAAAAGAAAGATTGATTATTAGAGAACTTGAAGAATTGGATTCAAAAGATTTTATTGATATGGCATCAGATGGAACATTATCAATAATATTTGATGAATGGGAGATATGTGCTGAGTGGATTATATTATAAATACAATAGAGCTTCATAACAAGGATATATTGGAACTTTGATGAGTTTCTCAAATATAATAATTCTAATATTGTTTATGGATATAATAAGGGGCTAGAGGGAGCAAATTATGAATTGGGTGTTATAGATACTTATAGTCACAAATTTAATTTACCTAAGAAAGAATATTTTATTGATATTTTTAATGGTCAATTTATGAGGAATAAAGGGAGCATGGGGGGAGTTGTGGAAGTAATAAAAATCAGTATTTCTTGGATTAATTTATTTTCTTATATAATTAATAACCTTAATAAATAGAAAAAGTATATTGATTTTAGTATCCTTTTTCTATTTTATCTTTTAAAAAATTAGTGCAAACAAATAATGTTGATAAAAGTGATGAAAAGCCAGTTAATAGTAATACCGTATCAAAATCTGAGAAGATATTTTCAATTATTATATTTGATAGGACTGATGATATAAAAAATAATGAGATCCATATAGTTACTGTTAGTAAAATTCATAATATAATATATTTTTTCATAGTAGTGCCTCCTAGATACATATCGGATATTTTGTTAGATACATTATATTATAATTACAAAGCAAATATTAATAAAAATGTAGTTTAATACCATTTAATGTTTTGGTAAAGTATATTTATATACAAAATAATATTTTACACAGAGAGAATTGAAAATAAAACTGGAGGAAAATTATTAATGATAAAAATAGGATGCTTAGCAAGATTCTTTAATAGATATGAAGATGAAGTTATATTTGCTAAAGAAAATAAGTTTGATTTTATGCAACTATGGTATGACAATAGAGGATTATGTTTACATGAAACTGATAAAGAATTTGTTGATACAATAAATAAGTACAAGTTTCCTATAATTATTCATGCAGTTCTAAATATAAATGAATTTAAGGAACATATACCAAAATTATTAGATATATTAAATAAATTAAATCATAAGGAATTAATAATTCATCCAATTTGTGAAAATGAGAGAATTGATGAAAAAACAATATATAAATTAGATGAAAGTATTAAATATGCTTTAGATATATTTATGACAAATGGTATTACGGTGTATTTAGAAAACAATAGCAAATTGGATCCAATATTTACAGATACTCATGAGATAGAAAAGATATTTAATCAAAATAAAGATTTAGAATTTTTATTAGATGTTGCACACATAGACGATCTTAATCATTTACAGGAGATGATTAAGATTAAGAAACCTAAAATACTTCATATCTCAGATAGAAGATTTAATGTGATTCATGAACATTTGCCTATAGGAAATGGAGATATAGATTTTGAGTATATATTTAGTAATTTATTACCTAAATATAATGGGAAGATAATACTAGAAATTGTAAATAGTAATTTAGATATAATAAATTCAAAGAAGATTATAGAAAGTTTAATAGATAAAAATATTAAATCAACTAAGTGAGATTAATTTATATGAGTTTACGTATTAAAACAGAAGATTTAATTATTATAAAATATATTTGTAGATAAAATAATGTTTTACACAGGAGGAAAAATATGAAAAGTATAGTAAAAAATATATGCATATTTATAGGGTGTCTTTTTATAACTTGGTTTTTATATTATAACTTTTTAGGAGATATAGTTTCTAGAGTTATTTCAGATGCACCATTAGCATATTTGTCTATAATGGTTATTACAGCATTAACGTTATTTATAATTGTTAGATCCATTATAGATAAGAAATTTAATAAGGGGTATACTGATATAATAGCTATTATGTATTTTATTATAATAATGATTTTAACTTTTTTTAAAGGGAATTATTCAGGTGTAAATCTAAATCCTTTTGAAATAATAAATGAATTTAATGATTATTTTGGACATGCATTGCTTCTTTTAATTTCTAATATATTTATATATGTACCAGTATCAATTTATATTAAATTTAAAACAAGAATCAGCAATAAAAATCTAGTATCAGTTTTTTTAGTCTATATAATAATTGTAGAAATTACTCAATTTACTTTAAATAGAGGAATCCTTGATATAAATGATATAATAACAAATACTTTAGGTTTTACTATGGGAATATACATTTATAGTTGTATTATAAGAATGATTAAATCAAAGAGTAAATATTTAGAATGTAAATCAGTATTAGATTAGCTTATGTTAGTGATTAAATTATTAGAGTATAGGAATTACTTTCTTTAGTCTATAAACATGAAGGTATTATACATTAAACCTAATATCTATAATTATATATATTGAGTTTTTACATTATAAATAAATTTATATTAAAAATATGTAGTTTAAACATGAAACATACAGTTTCAGTTTCAATATGAAAAATGTGGTAGAATAAATTTGAAATTTTAACCAATGATCGTGTTGGTTTGTTGATTATTTAATGGGGATAGTGGATAAATTTAAATTGCGTTTTACAAAATTAAGGGGGAAATTAAAATTGAAGTTAACTTATGAAATAAGTAAAGAAAGATATGAGGAGATATTAGAAAAACCTTTAAATAAAAAACTTGAATCACTAAATACTATAAAGAAAAGTAAATTCTATAGAGTATTTTTAGCTATTGCTATACCATTATTTTCTCTTGTGCTTTTAATAGGCATATTGGCAGATGGCATAGAATCAACGGTGAAATTATTTCCTAGAATAGTATCCTGTATAGTTTTACTTTTTATTTATTTCGAGCTATTATTTAAGATTGTACCTAAAATTCAAAGAAAGGTAATAATGACGAAAGGGAAATCTTTGATCGAAAATAGATTATTTAATGTCAACAAATTAATAAAATTTGTAATAGAAATTGATAAAAAGAGCATAAGGCAATATGGTGGGGTAAAAAGTACGGAAATATCTTATTGTGCGATAGATGAAGTAAATATTTTTGAAGATTTTATTCATATTGAATATTTAAAAAGCAATATTATTTATATTCCTTTAGAGGCATTTAATAATGAAGATGAATTAGAGCAGTGTTATAAAATAATAAAAGAAAACATAAAGAGTTCTAAAGATGAAAAGTTATCTATAGATAATTCAGATTTTTCTTATATAAAAAGAGAAGATGATATTAGAAACTTAAATAAATACATTTTTACTACAAAGGAAGGCGATCTTATTATAAAAGCTACTAAAGAAGTATTTTTATATTCTTTAATATTAGTTGCTGTGTTATGTTTAATTATAATTACTTGTCTAATTAGCTTTAAATATGGGTGTATGTCTCTAATAGTCTTTGCTATAGTAATACTTCTTACAAGAACAAAAATGTCAACAGATAGAATTAAAAAAGCGGTATTAAAAGAAGAAGTTAAAAATTTTAATAACCAAAATAAAAATATAAGTATTACTTTTAAAGATGATGGTATTCAATTTTATCAAGAAGATAATATTTGTACTATTAAATATGAGGGAATTAAGTCTATAGAGGAATCAAATGGATTAATTTTATTAAAAAATGATTTATTGCTTGCGTATATACCAAATAGAATTTTTAAGAGTGAAGGAAAACAAAAAGTAATAAATATATTGAAAAGTAAATGCAATATTTTATAAAAACATTACGCTATGTTCAATACGTATGTTGATATTTGATTAAATTATCATAAATAGGTTATTAGATAAATATAATATAAACTTATTCAATTAGAAAATGTGCAGAAATAGTTGGAATCAGTATACCTACATTATTTTTATAGAGACATAAAATTTTAGATGCTGTAAGAGCATATATAGGAATTGGTCATGTATCAGGGGTAGTTGAAGCTCATGAAACATTTTTTAGGATTTCTTATAAAAGGGAAACCATAGTAAAAGTAGTACCTTTACTATGCCGCGTAAGCCGTATAAACGTGGTCCTAAAAGTAAACCTTCAAGCCAAGAGGCAAAGAAAAAGAGAGGTATCTATAATAATCAAGTATCTGTAATTTGTGATACCGATAGGGAAATGTTATGTCAGAATTAATTTGTAATGGTAAATAATGTTTAATGTTTACTGTTATTTGTGTATAATTAAATAAGAAAGTAATTCGTAATAGTATACAAGACGAGTTAGTTTTACTTCTAAACTGTCAATAAATTCTAATTTATCAAACAGCTTGTAATAAGATTACTTATACTTTGGAGGTTTATATGAAATATATTAAAATAGAGACAGAAAGCATAAATCGGAAACTATTCGCTCACTTTCTACGTCATCAAAGGGTAACAAAATGTTGGAGAAAAATTGATGGTAAGTGGTTTATCAAAGAAATTACTTTTATCGATGACTGGACTGAAGAAAAATACGATAAACTGTTTATCAGTTTAAAAGATACTGTGGCAACTGGTGGATTAGTACTTGGAGCATTCTTGAATAAAGACTTAAAAGGCTTCATATCCATAGAGCCTAATCTCTTTGGCAAAAACAAAGAGTATTTGGACTTAGCTAACATTCACGTTTCAGAAGAGATGCGAGGAAAAGGTATCGGGAAAGAATTATTTCACAATGCAAAGATATGGGCAAAAGAGTGTGGAGCACAAAAACTATATATTTCAGGACATTCGGCAGTAGAGACCCAAGCATTCTACCGTGCAATGGGATGCGTGGAAGCACAGGAATATAGTATAAAACATGTAGTGAAAGAACCATGTGATTGTCAGTTGGAATGTAAAGTATGAGTATAAAATGTAATGACTAAATTCTAATTTGTCGATTATATTTTAATAAACAATCTTAAAAATAACGAACTAAAAGGACTAATAATTCATTGGTCCTTTTTAAATATCTTATTTTCAACATTATTCTTAAACATATCGAAACATTAAAATATTACTTTAAATTGACTTTTAGATGAATTATATATATGATTTAGTTTGAAATATAAACTATTATATTTTCGATGGAGGTAAATATATGGCTAGAAACCAAAATGGTAATGGAAATTTCCATTATAATAATACAGAGAAAAAAGATAAGAATTTTATGTATGCAGATATGAAAAGAGCCAATTGTTACAATTGTAATTTTTCAGGATCAAATTTTGATTATGTAAGTTTTAGAGGAGCACATTTTAAATCATGTAGTTTCTTAAATGGTACTTTTAAGGGAGCAGAATTTGTTGGTGCAAACTTAAAGGGAAGTAAGTTTAAAGAAGCAGTATTTGAAAATACTATATTTGATTCAGTAAAATTAGATGGTGCTAACTTTAAAGATGCAACATTTAAAAATGTTGTATTCTTAGGAACTGATTTAAAGACTGCTAAAAATTTAGATAGAAGCAATAAAGAGATTAGAATATTTGAAGAAATGCCAAAGATAGAAATTAGCGAAGAATTAAGGAATGCAGTTTTAGGTGCAATGGAAAATGAATTCGTTAAGAAGGCAAGAATTTTAGATACAAAAGATGGAGACATACATTTACTTAATCTAATGATTTTATTAGAAAACTTTGATGAAAAAACTTTAATTGAAGGGTTAAATAAGATACAAACAGAATTAGATAGAGATTTCCATACTTTAAGTTACATAATTAGATATTTAAATAAGTAATAAGAATTTATAAAAGATTAGATGTTTTATCTAATCTTTTTTATTTTGAGATAGAATTGTATAAATAAAAAATAGTAATTATACAGTATTTAAGTATTATTTACCAGTAGGGTTAAATCTTAATTATTATCAATGGTAGTAATGGGTGGTATAGGTTTTAAAATAATTTAATTAGGAGTAAATATTGTTTATTTATGTAAAATGCTATGGTAAAATATAGTAAAATTGAGCTTGAGCGTATTAAGCTATAAAGGGGTTTAAGATGGAGATTTTATTGATTGAAGATGATATTAAATTAAAACAATATATTAGTGAATACTTAGAAGCCTATGACTACAATGTAACAGTAATACATGATTTTGAAAGGGTCATGGAAACTGTTGAGGAGATAAGTCCAAGCTTAATAATATTAGATATTAATTTACCTAAGTTTGATGGATTTTATTTCTTAAAACTGATAAGGAAAAAGTATAAAACTCCAGTAATAATACTTTCAGCTAGAAGTGAAGAGGGAGAGCAGATAAGAGGTATGGAACTTGGGGCAGATGACTATGTGACAAAGCCATTTGTTATAGGGATATTACTTGCCAAAATTAATGCTTTATTAAGAAGAGTAAGTGAGTATAAAGATGATTCTAGCATTACAAATTATATAGATGAGAATGACTTAAATTTAATTCATGAAAGTATGAAATTAAAGTATGAGGGAGAGATAATAGAGCTTACAAAGAATGAATATAGAATATTAAATATACTATTACATAATAAAAATAAAGTTGTAACTAGAGAAGAGATACTAGAAGCTTTATGGGATGACACTACATTTGTTGATGATAATACTTTAACTGTTAATATGACTAGAGTTAAGAAGAGATTAAGTGATTTAGGAATAAAGAATTCTATTGTAACAAAAAGAGGAGTTGGGTATGTCTTTAATGGAATTGATAATTAGAGTATTTAAGATAAAGAGTAGAGATTTATTAATGTTTTCAATAAACACCTCTATAATATTATTATTTTACTATTTATTTTTTAAAGATAGCGAAACCTTATATCCACTAATACTTAGCATAACTGTGATAATTGTATATTTTATTATTGAAGTTATATCATATAAAAGATTTATAGAGAAACTAGAAGATAGCAAGGTAAGTCCTGATTATAATAATGCAGATGTTAATTACAGAGAAGAAGAAATATTAAATGTAATTAGTGATGTACATAAGAACTATCTTAATGAGATATATACATTGAGACAAGAAGTGAAAAATAGAGATATGGTATTTTCTAAATGGATTCATAATATGAAAACTTCAATAACTGTAATAGATTTAGCATGTGAAAAAAGCAATTTAGATATAGGAAGTAATAAATATATTAAAGATATAAAAGAAGAAAATAATATGCTTAAGAAGAATCTAGAAGAGTGTTTAAATGTAATAAGATTAGATGATTTCTCAAGGGATTATGTAACTGGTAAGTGTAATCTTAATGAGCTAATAAACAGTGTAGTTAATTTAAAAAAGAGAGATTTTATATATAAGGGTGTATTTCCTAAGGTTTCTATAGATAAAAATATATTTGTTTATACTGATAAGAAATGGTGTGGATATATGTTAGAGCAAATAATATCTAATGCTATAAAGTATTCAAAAAATGAAAAAGGAAATAAAATAGAGATATTTTCTATAGAAGAAAAAGACACAATAAAACTATTTATAAAAGATAGTGGAATAGGAATAAAAGAAGAGGATTTACAGAGAGTATTTGATCCATTCTTTACGGGGAATAATGGAAGAGAAGATAGAAGTGCAACCGGCATTGGTCTTTATATGGTGAATATAATAGGGGAAAAACTTGGGCATAATGTTGATATAGAATCTGAATCAGGGGTAGGTACAACAGTTAGAATTATATTTAGAAATGAAAGTGTTATCTAAGTTTAATAGAAATAGGGTTACAATGTTTCTAATTAATATTTATAATTTATAAAAGCTAATTAGAAACAGGTATTTAAATTATACTTTAGATTAATGGAAGTATAAAAGTATTATTAAATAATTATAAACCTTTCAAAAATGTAAGGTTATGTAAGGGGAATCCATTTGAGAGCTATGGGTTCCCCTTTATACTAAGATTATAAATAGAAAATAAATATAATTTTTGGTATAGAGAAAGGGAGAAAAGTATGGAGATTTTAAAAGTATGTGATTTAACTAAAGTTTATAGTTCATATAAAGGAGCGAAAGAGGTTAAGGCTTTAAATGGATTAGATCTATCAGTAAATAAGGGTGAATTTGTTGGGATAATGGGTCCAAGTGGTAGTGGTAAAACAACATTACTTAATATTCTTTCAGGAATAGATAAGAGTACATCAGGAAAAGTTATTATAAATAATAAAAATATAAGTAATATGAAAAAAGATAAATTAGCTTTATTTAGAAGAGAAAATATGGGATATATCTTTCAGGATTTTAACTTATTAGATAGTTTGACGTTAGAAGAGAATATAGGCTTACCACTTATTTTAGATAAAAAGAATGTAAGAAATATTAAAATGCGTGTTAGTGAGCTTATGAAGTTTTTTGATATTGAAGGTTTAAAAAATAAATATCCATATCATATTTCAGGTGGACAAAAACAAAGGGTAGCAGCTGCAAGAGCCTTAATAAATGATCCTTCTATAATATTTGCAGATGAACCAACTGGAAATTTAGATTCAAAGTCAGCTAATAATATAATGAATACAATGAGTAAGATGAATAATGATATAAATAGTACAGTCTTAATGGTAACTCATGATCCTTTTGCAGCATCTTTTTGTAAGAGAATTATATTTATTAAAGATGGACAAATCAAAATGGAAATTACATCAAATGGTGATAGAAAGAAGTTCTTTGATAAAATACTTGAGGTTCAAAGTGTTATAGGAGGACAAAACTAATGAAGTTTTCTTCTATAGTACGTAAAAATTTTATTTATAATTTTAATAAATATATATCATTTTATTTTGTTAATTCAATGATTATAGCCATGCTATTTATGTATGGAAGTTTATTATTTAATGATGAAGTAGTAGATAGTATAGGAAAAACATCATTATATGAAACAATTAATATGGCACTATTTGGGGTTATACTATTTTCTATAGTTTTCATTACTTATACTAACATGTCCTTCTTAAAGAATAGAGGAAAAGAGTTTGGAATGTATCTAACATTAGGTATGACAACAAAGGATTTAACTAAGCTTATTTTTGTAGAGAACTTAGGAATAATGTTAGCATCATTAGGAACTGGTATTTTAAGTGGAGCTATACTTGGAAGATTATTTTATATGGGATTAAATAAGGTGTTAAATAGTGTTGAAATCCCATATTCACTTAATTATAAGAGCTTTTTACTTAGCGTAGGAATTTTTGCATTAATATTTATAGGAAATTTTATATTTAATATATTTTATATAAAAAAAGTATCAATAATAGATGTTATAAAGTCTTCAAAGAAAAAGGAAGCAGGTAAATCTAATATGCTTATAGGATTAATATCTTTGGGGGTATTAATTATATCATGCTACTGTTTACCTAAGGTTATGCTTGGAGAAATATTAGGTGGAAAATCCTATATGATTGCAATTTTTGTAGGATTAACTTTAATATGTCCATATATGGTTATAGGCTCTGGAATAGCTGTAGTAAAAAATATATTAAGTAGATTCCCTAAATTATATAATAATAATTTATTGGTTTTATCAAACCTATCTCATAGATTTACAGCATATAAAAACATACTGTATATGGTATCACTTTTAATTGCTGGTGCAACATTCTTTGTTGGGTATAGTTACTCTATGTACACATCAGTTAGAGAGTTTACTGATATAGGAAATCCTTATGATATTATGTTTGTTGAAACAGCTCAATATAATAAAGCTGATAAGGATAAGGTTAAAGAAGTAATAAAAGATAACAATGGGAAAATGGAGAAGTATGATGTGTTAGAGTATGTAGAAGTACCAAGGTTTAAAGAGGATGATGGTATGATGACATATAATAGTGATAAGGAATCTATAGTAAGTGAGACAAATTATAATAAGCATATGGGAACGGAGATAGATGTAAAACCAAGTGAAGCTACTTATATAAGTTCATTAGATGAAAAAGTAGTAGATTTTTCATCATCTATATTAACTATTATGGATAAAGATCAATTACAAAAAATACAAGATGTATCAGCAGAGAATGGATATAAATTAAGTAAAGATGAGTATAAGAAAATTGCAGGAGAGTCTAAAAGCCTATATTTAGATGGAGATAATATAAGTGGAAGAAGTAATGTGCAATTTGCGAACTTTAGACATGGTGCAGATTATGCCGCAGGAAATGCACTTGTTTTAGATGATAAAGATTATGAACTGTTAAAAAATAATTCTAATGAAAAGTCATATAAAAAATTACACCTAATTAATATTAAGAATGGAGATAAAGCCTTTGAAGGATTACTTGGATATCTAATGAATATAAATAACCTTGATAATTCATTTTGGGCTGATGGTAGTTTGTTTGGAAAATATTCATATGATGAAAGAGGAATTAAAGAATCATATAGACCTATTTATAAAGAGGAGCTTATAAGTTTACAACTTGATAATAGTGGAATAATATTCTTTACTATGATATTTATAGGATTATTATTTGTAATAGCAAGTGGGGTAGTTTTATACTATAAGGTTTTATCAGATATAAATGAAGAAGAAGAGAGAATAACATCATTAACTAGAATTGGTATATTACAAAAAGAAGTTAAAGCTATAATTAGCAAAGAACTTGCAATAGTATTCTTTGTGCCTATTATTGTAGGCGGAGGAATGGGGATATATTATTTATATCTTATGAGCTATAATTCAGGAATGACAGACACTATCATGAAAAAATCAATGTTCATACTTATAATTGGAGCGATTATTCAATTCATTGCTTATTTAATAAGTAGAAAAAAATGTATTAGAGAAACTATTTCTTAAGGTTTTAATTTAATATACTGTATGTCAGAAATTAATAGATTATTAATTATATAAATCTTGAGAATATTTTAGATATTTATGAAAAAGATTAGATATTTTATCAACAGAACCAATTGATAATTTATCTAGTCTTTTTATTTTTAGATGAACTAGCTGGCAATAAAAGGTATAATGAAAGATAGAAATCTAAGGGTTATTAAGGGGGAGATAATATGAGAGATATTGATACTAATATAATTATTGAAGGTGATTTTAATGGGTGTATATCTATACAGAAAAATTGTACTACTATTTTTGAATCAGCTTATGGATATTCTGATTTAGCTAACAAAGTAGCAAACACAATAGATACAAAATTTGCAACTGCATCTGCTGGAAAAGTATTTATAGCAGTAGCAATTTTACAACTTGTTGAAAGAGGAAAATTAAACTTAAATGATACTATTGGTAAATTGCTAAATTTTGATTTACATGATATTGATCCAGATATAACAATTGAGCAATTACTTACTCATAAGTCTGGAATTCCAGATTATTTTGATGAAAGCGTAATGGATAACTATGAAGAATTGTGGATAGATTATCCTAATTATAAAATTCGAACATCAGAAGATTTATTGCCATTATTTATTACAAAGCCTATGATGTATACTAAAGGTGAAAGATTTCAATATAATAATACAGGGTTTGTTGTACTAGGTTTAATAATTGAAGCTATTACTAAAAAGCCTTTTGATCAATATCTTAAGGAAAATATATTTGATGTTATAGATATGCAGAGCACAGGATATTATGAATTAGATAGGCTACCAGCAAAATGTGCAAATAATTATATCTTTGATGAAGATAGAAAAGAATATTATACTAATATTTTTAGTGTTGAAGTAAAAGGGACAGGCGCTGGTGGAGCCTTTACTACTATTGGAGATATTGAGTGTTTTTGGAATGCATTATTATCTAATAAATTATTATCAACTGACATGACAGAAAAAATGTTAAGTGTACAAAGTTCTTGTGAGCATGATGATAATTACGGGTATGGTATTTGGCTAAATAAGAATTCTAAAGATAATAGTTTGCCATATTTTACAGGCTGCGACCCAGGTGTTAGCTTTATTAGCACTTATAAATTAGATGAGAATATTCTTATTACAATTGTAAGTAATTTTGGTGATGATGTTTGGAAAATTATGAGTGATATACAAAGTCAATTATTTGGAACCCATTAAAATTATATTAAATAAATATTTATGAAAGCAAAATGGTACCCATTGATATTTTATATAGTCTTCTTATTTTTAGATGAATTAATTAGTAAGAAAAAGTATAATGAAAATTAGGAATTTAATTAATTATTCAAGGGGGTATAATATGAAGCTTAATAAAATACATCATACAGCAATAATAGCATCAGATTATAAAAGGTCTAAGAAGTTTTATGTTAATATATTAGGGCTTGAAGTTATAAGAGAAGTTTATAGGAAAGAGAGAGATTCGTATAAGCTTGATCTTAAAATAGGAGATAGCCAAATAGAATTATTTTCATTCCTAAGTCCTCCCAAAAGACCAAGCTATCCAGAGGCTTGTGGGCTTAGACATTTAGCATTTGAAGTTGAGGATATAGAGGAAGTTGTAGAAGAATTAAAAACAAATAATATTTTAGTTGAACCTATAAGAATAGATGAATTTACAGGACGTAGATTTACCTTCTTTGAAGATCCAGATGGGCTTCCATTAGAATTATATGAATTATAGCTCTTAAAAAAGGGCTTTCCTATTGTAGGAAAGCCTTTTAAAGAAATCTTTATTTAATTTCTATTATATCACATTTAATACATGGAATAGTTATCTCGTTGCCTATAACTGCGGTATAGCTTACTAAGTCATAGAAAGTTCCCATAATAGTAACTGTATCATTTTCTAAAAGATTTCCTTTTAGCATATCATCCGTATATTCTATCAATATAATAGTATCATAATTATCATCAACAGCTAATCTAGCTTGCTTAAATCCAGCACCGTTCATAACTTGAAGAATTTTACCTGTAAATTTAACTTTTTTTCCTTGGTAATTTTCAGGATTTCTAGCTAAATTACTATATGTTATTCCTGTATTGTATCCTTTTTTTTCTTCTGCTAGTCTTTTAGCCTCAGCTTCTTTTTCTTTACGCTCTTTATCAGCTTTTTCTTTTGCTAGTCTTTCTTCCTCAGCCTTTTTTTCTTTTTCAGCAGCTTCTTTTTCTTTACGCTCTCTATCAGCCTTTTCTTTTGCTAGTTTTTCTTCTTCAATTTTTCTTTCTTCTTCTTTTTTATCGAACCAAGGCTTAGCTTCATCTACTTTCCCTTGTAATTCTTTATTTGTTTTTTGAAGATTTCTAATCTCCTTTTCGAGCTCTTTCTTTTCTAATTCAGCAGTATTAATATTTGATTTTAATACCTGTACTTCATTAACTGCATCTTGGGAAGGAGAGCTTACTATATTACCTATAATAATTCCTATAACTAAGCTAATAATTAATCCCATTATAAATTTACCTTTAGTTGATTTTAAAAATAATTCTCCTTTTTTCATAGTAATTTTAAAACTTCCTTTATTCATATATAGATCTCCTTGAATGTAATTATTTACTCTGCTTATAATATGATTGCACAAATATTTTGGTGATGAATGCAAATTACTGAAGATATCCCTGTAATATTATTAATTCTAGATTTATACAATATAAAATAATATAAGATGAAATTTTTTAAT
The DNA here is from genome assembly GCF_016907995.1 of Clostridium sardiniense. Lineage (GTDB taxonomy): Bacteria > Bacillota > Clostridia > Clostridiales > Clostridiaceae > Clostridium > Clostridium sardiniense. Next base: position 96,474 of record NZ_JAFBDA010000009.1, read on the forward strand.
ATTAACTAATTATTAAAACTAATACTAGATATTAAATTTACTATTTATTAATCAAATATTAAAATTAATATCATAAGTTTTTAAAAAATTTACAGACTATAATTAACTTTGGAAGTATATTTATTACGGAAAGCAGGTTAAGAGGTAGAGTTCTAATTATATAGTTACTATATAATTATTAGAATTTAGAAGAGTAGTATGGTTTTTAAAATTTAATAAAAAGATATAAGTTTAAAACTTATTGGAGAAATCTTTATATTACTTTTAATATAAAGAAATTTAGAATTATTTAAAGTAGGATGAGTAGTATGGTTAAGAATATTGATAGTTCTAATATTGAGATTGGAAGAAGACTTAAGACATTAAGGGTTTTAAAGCTTATAATTTTAATATCAATTATGATCTTAATTTTATATGGCTTTATTTACAGTAATGGGTGGTTTTTTAATACCTAAATTACTAAAATATTAAAATCTAGATAAAATAAAAACTTCTGTATTTGATTATGCAGAAGTTTTTTTATATAAATTTATTTTTTTGAGGTTTGAAGAATAGGTTGGATTATAAAGATACATAAAAGTGACCAAGTTATAGCGAGTTTGAAGTTATTTAAATAAATTAAAAGTATATTTGGAAGTAATAAAATAGCTAAGTATAAAATTTTGAACTGTGAAGTAAGTGAAAGTTTTGAATTACAAAAAGGACAGGAATTACTTAAATTAAAAAACTTTTTTGATAATGGAATTTCTTTTCTGCACTTAAAGCAAGTGGTAGATTTCATAATTATAACAACCTTTCTTTATAAGATATATATTAAAATATGTTAATGGGTTTCACATTTATTTACTATAATATTCTATAAATTAAGTATTAATTCTTTAGAATATTATATAATTATTATATGTAATAAAATTACAATTATAAGATGTTTAAATAAATGTAGGGGTAGATGTATGAAGAGAATTTCACTTGTTTCTTATTTATTAATAATACTAGTTACATTGATATCTTGTTCTCAAAAAATAAATTTTAGCAAATTAGAGAAATCTAAGTATGGAGATATAGGAGAAAGTAAAGAGATATCAGTAAGTATAAAGGAGACTGAAATAACCACTGATACTAAAGATATAACATTACTTTTTACGAATAATTCTGATATAGAATATAGTTATGGTGAAGAAACTCATCTAGAAATAAATCATAATAGAGCTTGGTATGTAGTTCCAATTTCGCAAAAAGTAATGTGGAATGATATAGGGTATATAATGCCTAAAAAAGATAAAACAGAGAAGAAGATTTTATTAAAGGATTACTATGGAAAATTAGAAAGTGGAAGATATAGATTAATAGATAAATTTTATTCTAATGGAAATGAAGTATTAGTATCAATAGAATTTAATGTTAAGTAAGGTTGAGATATAAGATTATCTACTATGTTAATTGATTATAAATTAAGCAAAGAATGCTATGATAGGAAAGTCATTCGTATATAAAAGGATAAAGAAATAAAATAAAAAATCTAAGTATTATAGTGCTATTTTATTAGTTAAGTTATCAAGTAAATAGAAAATGGATACTTATGTTAGTATCCATTTATATTTTCAGGTGGATATCTCCTTAGTATGAATCTAAAGAAAATAAATATAAAGCCAGCTATTAAAGAAATCAAGATTATCATCTCCTTATAGTTTTAAAGGATTTATATAGTTTATATATTAAATTTTGATTTTAATTTGCTTTCAACAAAAGGTATAGGAATTATTAGTGCTGATATTCCGAGCCCTGTATTTATAAGACTTAGATATTCAGGTTTCATATGAGAATTTGTTTTTAGAATAACAACAAAAATTAATAAGGCTAATCCTAATACACCCCATATCCTTCCAATCAAATGATTTGCATAGTTCCAAGCTTTTTTAGATGACATAGATCGTGTTGTTCTATAACCAGATAAACTATTTATTTGTTTACATGGATTTATACTATATGTTCTACCTACAATTATCATCGTTAATGGTATTATTAAATCTACAATCCAGAAAAAAATCTCCATAAAAACCCCCTGAAATAAAATGTTTTATTCCATATTATTATCCAGTATTTGTATATAAATATTATACTGAATTTCAGTATTATTTATCTAATGATAAATTCCTTAAATTTAGCTTTCATAAGAGAAATTATGCTGTTAATCATCATTTATTTAGATTAAGTACTTGTACATAACGTTTACAAATTTATTCGGGGTTTTACATTAAATAAAGGATATGCTTTAAACTAGTGTTGATTTTCAGGTAGAGCTGTAAGTACATCGTAATTAACACTTAAAATACAGCCTAAAATAAAAATGCAGATTAACTTTAAAATATAGAATTAATGTTGTAAATTAATTCTATATTTATATATAGCTATTTACTCTTTATTTCTTGTAGTTCTTTCTGTAATTCATTTATCATTTCATTGTGGGCATCTGGTTTACTAAATATTTTATTTTGTACTCCTTTTGGGAACATCTCTTTTATATCTTTTCCATAGTCATCACCAGAGCCTGGCATTTTGTATGACAATATATTTAAATTATCATTTTCTTTTTTAATTTCCAATACTAGAGGTACAGAACCTCCACCACCACTTTCATTTTCTTTTAAAACCCAAAGATATATTTCATTATCACTTGATCCTAAAATTTTAAAAGCACTATATGTCTCCTCATCACTCACAACTATATCATTTTCTGTTTTATTGTCGATATATTCCCTAATAGTCTCTTCATCTTTTTCTGTAATAGTCATAGTATTAATATTTTTTTCATTAATATTTTTCTTAGTAATAGCAGTACATCCTAAAAATAAAGTTACAGTAAGTAAAATAATAAATATACTAATTTTCTTATTCAAAGAACCCCTCCTCACTTTAATTTACCTTTATTGTATAATAAGTACAGTGGTGTCTCAATACTAAACTGATTTTTAAAAAATATATATTAAAAATATTTTCTATTATTTTGCTTTAATCACTTTCCCATCAGTGAAATTTTCATTGTCTTACAAGCTTAATCTTTTTAATTTCCAACCACTTTACACTTACATTACTTTTAATTTTATAGTATTACCTTTACTACACAATAATTTAAAACAAAGCCTTTTAAAAAGAGTATTTAAGTATTAGTGTTAAAATTTTAAATCTATATAAAATAGATAGAATTTTTATATGATATAGGATTATAATTAATACATTACTGGAAAATATGGAATAAATTTATTAGGTAATTTAAGGGGGAAGTTTTATGAGAATTGGAATTGTTGGACCATCAGAAGGCGAGATTATGCCTTTTATAGAATGTATAGAGAATAAGGAAGTAGATGATTTTGCTAGATTGAAATTTTATAGTGGGAATTATGGAAAAGTAGATGTCGTAGCACTTTACTGTGGAGTGTGTAAGGTTAATGCGGCAATAGCAACTCAAGTATTAATAGATAAGTTTGATGTTACTCATATTATAATAACTGGAGTAGCTGGTGGTATTGATGAGAGATTAAATGTTTGTGATACTGTAATATCAACAGAAGTTGCATATCATGATGTGGATGAAGCAATTTTAACAGAGTATCATCCATGGATGGAAAATATATATTTTAAGGCTGATAATAAGATGCTTTCTATATGTGAGGATATAATAAAGAAAAATAAATTTAATCAGAAAGTAGTATTAGGTAGGATAGTTACAGGAGAGGCTTTTATAACTAAAGAGGGTAGGACAGAGATAGTTTCTAAGTATAATCCACTTTGTGTAGATATGGAAACTGGGGGCATTGCACATGTGTGTTATGTAAATAAGATTCCTTTTATAGCAATAAGATCAATAACAGATACTGAAGGAGATTGTGGAATAGAAGTCTTTGAAGAAAATTGTAGCAAAGCATCACATAATTCTATTTATGTATTAAAGAAATGGTTAGAGACTATAACTGGATTTATAGAATAATTAATAGTCTCTTATATTTATGATGATAAAATTCAAGAAATCTATTTAATTGCTTTACCAATTCTCTTTATTATAATAATAGGAATGGTTTTTTAAAGTGTAATAAAACAATAATAATAGGTGAAAAAGGGGAGATTAAGATGGGATTCAATATTCAAAAAAGAACTATAATGATATTTCCACAATTTAAAAATATTAATATAATAGATGAAATAAGAGAAAGATATGATCCACTTGCGAAGCATGTTAGGCCTCATATTACTCTGGTATTTACATTTGAAAGTAATCTTACATCAATTGAACTTAAGAAACATTTGAAAAAAGTTCTTTCTGGGACAAGATGTTTTAGATTAACTTTACAAGAAATAATAAAGATTGATAATGCTTTAGGAATGTATCTATTTTTAGATATAAAACAAGGTAATAAGGAAATAAAGAAATTAAATGAAAAATTATACACTGGAATTTTAGAAGCATATAAACCAGAGTGGTTAAATGAAAAAACATTTATGCCTCATATGACTATAGGTAGTTTTACTTCAAGAGAATCTTTAAATAAAGCATTTAAAGATTCTGAATCTATTAAAAAAAGTTTTGAGACAATAGTGGATAAAGTTTCTGTTGAAATTATTGATGAAAATGAAGACTCTATTATTGAGATGGAAGTGGATTTAAGTGATGAGTAACGTAAGTTTTATATGAAAATATATTATATAGAATTAAAGGGGGATGATGAGAATGATACACAAAGGTACTCAAAGAATATATACAAACAGGCTATCATTAGAAAAATTCAAGTTAGAAGATAGCAAGGCTGCTTTTAAGAACTGGGTTAATGATCCTGAAGTTACAAAATATTTAACATGGAATCCACATGGTGATTTAAGTGTCACAAACTCATTAATAAATTTGTGGATTAATGAATATAAGAATCGTGATAATTACAATTGGGCTATCAACTTAAAAGATGAGAATGAAGTTATTGGTAGTATCGCTGTGGTAGAAATTGATGAAGAAAATAAATCTTGTGATATAGGATACTGTATGTCAAAGAAATATTGGGGCAAGGGAATAATGACTGAATCTTTAAAGGCTGTAATTGATTATTTATTTGAAGAAGTTGATTTTAATAAGATAACAGCAAGGCATGATACAAGAAATGGTGCATCAGGCAAAGTTATGGCTAAGAGTGGAATGGAATATGTTGAAACTTTAAAGGATATTGAAATACCTAATGATAAGGGAGTTTGTGATGTGAAAATTTATGAAATCTCTAAGGAGGAATGGGAAAAAGCAAGGAATATTATTGATTAATTTATATAAAGTATTAATAAAAGGGATGTTAAATTGACATTCCTTTTATTAATAATATCATCTCAATATAGAAATTTATTTATGATACTAAATTATATAGAAAATAAAAATATATAAAATTTATGGAATTGAAAGATTGTACTTATAATATAAATTAATTAGAATTAATAATAAAATTTTATTGGTAGAGGTGAAATATTTGAAAGTAACAGCATTAGTAGAGAATACTACTGTATCAACTGACTATAGGTGCAAGCATGGATTATGTTTGAATATAAAAACTTCAAATCATAATATATTATTTGACTTAGGATCAGATGATCTATTTATTGAAAATGCTAAAAAGTTAAATATTGATATAAAAGATATAGATATAGTAATTATATCTCATGGGCATAGGGATCATGGTGGAGGACTTAGTACATTTTTAGAGGAAAATAAAAAAGCAAAGATATATATTAATAGAAATGCTTTTATGCCACATTATGTATCTATATTTGGTATATTTAAAGGTTTTATAGGACTAGATATTTCTAATAAATTTAATGATAGAATTATATTTGTAGATAAAAATTTGAAGATAGATGATGAGCTATATTTATTTTCAAATGTATCAAGGAGAGAGTTAGTAGCAAAAGCTAATAACTCATTACTTATGAAGATTGACAATAAGTATATTAAGGATAATTTTAAACATGAGCAAAATCTAATAATAACAGAGAATGATAGACATACATTAATTACTGGATGTGCTCATAATGGAATAGTAAACATCTTAGATAAAGGTGAAGAAATAGTAGGACAAAACCTAAATACTGTAATTGGTGGTTTCCATCTATTTAATCCAGCAATGAGAAAGCATGAGAGTAAGGAATTAATTAAAGCTATAGGTGATATTTTAGCTATTAAAGATACTGAATTTTATACTTGTCATTGCACTGGGATAAGAGCTTTTAATATTTTAAGAGATGAACTTGGGGAACAGATTAAGTATTTATCAACTGGGGGTATTATAAATATTTAGAATTTAATGTAGATATGATATCTAAGGTGCTTTTATTATATTTTTAAAAGTATAGATATGTAATAAAAAGAGATAGTAAGATTAAGGTCTTACTATCTCTTTTTATTACAATATGTTTTCTATGATAAGTAGAAAAATATTTTGATAAATAATTTACTTAAAGTAGGTACATCAGTATAAGAAGATCATAGGCTAAGCTATAATTTAAATGTAACCTAAAATATTTTTTAAAGTTTGTATCTCTTTTTTGTGACCTTCTAGTTCAAGTGGAGTCTCTAAGAAAAATGGTTTACCTTTTATACTAGGATGAGACATAAAATTAATTATAGCTTGCATCCCAATTTGACCATCACCTATTGTTGTATGTCTATCTTTATTTGCCCCAAAGGGCATCCTACTGTCGTTTAAATGAATTGTTTTTAGATTATTAAGTCCTATAATTTTATCGAAATTTTCAAGAACTTTATCTAGGTTATTGACTATATCATATCCGGCAGAAAATACATGGCAAAGATCTAGACATATTCCTAATTTTTCATCGAGTTGTACACCATCTAATATTCTTTTTAAATGTTCAAATTTAAATCCTATCTCAGTACCTTTTCCGGACATAGTTTCTAAAAGCACTGTTATATTTTGATCTTTAGTTATACCTTGATTTAAACCATTTGTTATCTTATCTATTCCAGTATCAATGCCACAACCTATATGACTTCCGGGGTGCATACAAAGATATTCTATTGAGAGTGAATCCATTCTTTGTATATCTTCTTTTATAACTCTATTTGAAAATTCATACACTTCATCCTTTGCACTTGCAAGATTCATAGTGTAGGGTGCATGAGCTGATAGAGGACCAAAATTATTTTCTTTTCTTATTTTCTGAAACTTTTTTATATCATCTTCATCAAGAATCTTAGAATTACTTCCTCTTGGATTTCTACTAAAGAATTGAAAGGTATTTGCACCCATTTCTAAAGCAGTTTCTGCTGCCTTTGTAAATCCTTTTGCAATTGATAAATGAGAACCTATTACTAGCATTTTTATGTCTCCTTAAAATGAATTTATATATAAATAATTGTTCCCAATAAGGCTATATATAATTATTAAATATACAAATTAAGATTAGGATAACTTTCATTAGTATTGTTAAAAAATTGCACAATAAAATGTGAAATATAGAAAATAGATTCTATATATAATAAAATAACCATGTGTTTTATAAATTAAATAAATTAAAAGGGGAAATATATGAAGAAAAAGACTTTAACTTTAATAATAGGGGGATTAGCTGTAGTTATAGTATTAACAGCTGGGATATTAGGTTATAAATATAAGGAGTATAAAAAGTACTTGGTTCTAAGTAGGCAAGCTATTGATAATAAAAATTATTATGAGGCACTTAAAGATTTGCAAGCAGCTGCAAATATATATGATAAAAATTCAGATATTAAATTACTTCAAAATATAATTTCAACCTATGAAAAGGCAAATGAAAGCTATAATAAAAAAGATTATAATGAGGCTAAAAAGTACATAGATGAAATACCAAAGGAATATGAAGAGTATTCTATAAAGGAAGATATAGATAATCTTAAAGATAATATAGATAAAGCTCAAAAAGGAATAGAGACTGCATCAAAAGATATAGAAGAAAATAAAAAAATATTAAAAACTCAAGAGTTTAAAGAAGGTAAGAAGGACTTAATAAAAATAGATACAGCATATGCTACAGATGAGCAGAAAAAAGAGATAGATAATATTATAAGTGAAGGGAAAAAGATAAGAGAAGAGCAAAAGAAAAAAGAAGAAGATATAAAGATACAAAAAGAAAAAGAAGTAAAGGAAAAGGCAGCAAAAGAAAAAGCTGAAAAAGCCAAGGAAGAGGCAAAAGCAAAGTCTATAGATAGTTTTGCTGCAACTAATATACCTTTACAAGGCACCACTCAAGGAGGTTCAATTCATGTTGTTTCTCCTAAATTGGGGATACAATTTGATCTACCAGCAAGCTATAGAGGTAAGTATAGAATAGAGTATGTCAATGATGGAATGACTATATATTATAACAAAGCACGAGAAGGTGGACTTTTAGTTAAGATATATAAAGGTGACAAAAGTGATTTTGTTGATGGAGGAACAGTGAGTGTTGGAGGAAAAGTATTTACAGTTGGTGGCCCAATGGACTTTAATATCCCTCCAGATGATCCAAATATAAATGAGTTTGCAACTCTTTCATCAGGTGAGATAGGACCTATTAAAGTTTCAGAAACTATAAGACCTTATAAAGGATAAGATAATAAATAAAGATAACTTTAGTAAATAGAGCAAAGAGGGATTTTTTAATCTCTCTTTTTTATCTGAGAGTACTAAGTTTCTTATTAAAAACTATTAAATTGAGTTCTTTTAGTATAGTAAAATAAAGTTTAAAAAAACTAGATATCTAGATATATAGAGAAAAGTGGATTAAATTGAAGAAAATCTATATATGTATTATAAAAAAGAGAATAATTGACTACTAGTCAAATATAATGAGGGATATTGATATTTAAGTTCAGGAAGACATTTACATATAACTGATATAATGTAAATATGGTAGCGTGCTATGTTTAACTAAATATTAATTAAGGAGGAGATTATATGAAGTTTGATACTATTATTAGAAATGGAACTATTATAACTGCTACCGACATTTTTAGAGGTGACATAGGAATAAAAAAGGGAAAGATAAATAAAATAGGTATTTCTTTAGATGAGGATGGAGATATAACCATTGATGCCACAGGGAAATATATATTTCCAGGGGGAATAGACCCACATACTCATCTAGATATGCCTTTTGGTGGAACTTTTTCAAGTGATGATTTTGAAACCGGAACCATAGCCGCGGCCTGTGGAGGTACAACTACTATAGTTGATTTTGCAGTTCAACCAAAGGGTGCCAATCTAAAAGAAACTGCAAGGATTTGGAGAGAAAAAGCAGAGGGGAAAGCTGTAATTGATTATGGAATTCATATGAATATAACTCATATGGATGATGAAATTCTAAATGAAATTCCATTAATGATTAAGGACGGGTATCCAAGTTTTAAGGTGTTTATGACTTATGAAGGTATGAGAGTAGATGATGGAATCCTATTTAAAACTTTAAAGCAGGTTAATGAAAGTGGTGGACTTACTTGTGTACATGCTGAAAATTTTCATATTATAAAATGCAATGTGGAAAGATTACTTAATGAAGGAAAGATAGAGCCTAAATATCATGCTATATCAAGGGGGCCACTAGTTGAAGGAGAGGCTGTAGGAAGAGCTATCAAAATTGCTAAGATGGCAGAGGCACCACTATATATAGTTCATAATACTTGCAAAGAAGCTGTAGATGAAATAGCTAGAGCAAGGGAGGAAGAATATCCTATAATGGGTGAAACCTGTACTCAATATTTATTGTTATCAGAAGATGAGTATTTCAAGGATGGATTTGAAGGAGCAAAATGCGTTATGTCTCCACCTCTTAGGAATAAAGAGAATTTTAAATACTTATGGAAGGCTATAAGGAATAATACACTTCAAGTTGTTGCTACAGATCATTGTCCATTTTTTATGAAGCAAAAGGAACTCGGAAAGGAATCTTTTGATAAAATTCCAAATGGAGCACCTGGAATAGAGCTTAGAATGGCTCTTTTATATACTTATGGTGTTCTTAATAAAGAGATTAGTGTAAATAAATTTGTAGAAGTTACATCAACAAATGCAGCAAAGATTTATGGAATGTATCCTAATAAGGGAACTATAGCTGTTGGTAGTGATGCTGACTTAGTTATTTTTGATCCTAAAAAAGAAGTCGATATTACTTCAGAAAAGCTTCATGAAAATGTAGATTATACACCTTATGAAGGATTTAAGCTGAAGGGATTTCCAGAAGTTACATTAAGCAGAGGGGAAATTATTGCAAATAAAGGTGAGTTTGTTGGAAAGATTGGAAGAGGAGAGTTCTTAAGGAGAAATTCTCCTATAATTTTATAAACTACTAATTAGAGGAGGATTTTTTATGAACATATATGAAGAAATAACAAGGCTTGCAAGGGATATGCATCCAATGGCTGTAGACTTTGCAAAAAGGCTTTTAAAAGTGCCAGCTCTTTCAGGAGATGAAAAGGGAGTTGCAGATCTTTATATAAAAGAAATGAAAGAATTAGGTTATGATGAGGTATTTAGAGATGATTTTGGAAATGTTGTTGGGATAATAAATGGAGAAGAAGATGGTAGAACAATAATGTACAATTCCCACTTAGATCATGTGGATACAGGAGATTTAAGTGAATGGGGCGGATATGATCCTTATGGAGGAGAAATAGATATCTGTGAGATATTTGATCAGGACCAAATTAAAATAGAGAAAACAGAAGTTATACATGGAAGGGCAGCAGCTGATGTTAAAGTTGGTGGAGCATGTCAAATATATTCAGGAGGCATTTTGATAAAGCTTAGGGAAATGGGATTTAAATTTAAAGGAAGATATATGTTTACAGGAGTTGTACTTGAAGAACCAGCTGAACAGTTAGGGATGAAAATGCTTTTAGATAATACCTTTAAAGAAAGAGGAATAGAATATGATGGAGTTGTTTCAAGTGAAGCAACAAGTTTGAAGTTATATTTAGGACATAGAGGACGGGTTGAAATTTTAGTCACAGTTGAAGGAGTGACCTCACATGGCAGTGCCCCTTGGCTTGGAGTAAATGCAGTTAATAAATCCACAAAGCTCATAGATAAAATTGAAGAGGTTGTTAGTAAAAATGCAAAGAAAGATGAGCATCTAGGAAAATCAAGTATAGCATTAACAATTATTAATTGTACACCTGGTTCTATGTGTATAGTTCCTGACAGATGTTATATAACTTATGATAGAAGATTTATCCCAGGGGAGGAGTATAAAGATTGTATAAAGCAAATACAAGGTGTAATTGATAAACTTTCAAAGGAGGACAAAGATTTTAGAGCTAATGTTAAAGTTGCATCAGTTCCTAGAACAACTTATACAGGAAAAACTGTTGAGGTACCAAATATTAAAGAGGCGTGGAAGATTGATAGAGATAGTGAATTTGTAAAGGCAGCAGCTAAAGCTTTAGAGAATGTAGGACAAGAAGTTAAGTATGGCTATTGGGATTTTGGAACAGATTTATCTGTTATAGCAGGAAGAGATAAGAAGCCAGCTATTGGATATTCACCAATGCAAGAATTTTATTGTCATAGACCTGTAGATAGAGCTAGAATAGACTTCATGGAAAAGGCATTAGCAGGTAATGTTAGTATATTCTTATCTCTTAGTGAAGTATCAAAAGAGGAATGTCATATTAAATAATTCTTTAATACAGCAATCAAATATATATGTATAAGTAAAAGTAAGGTAAGTTATAGATTAATATAATTTACCTTATTTTTATTTATTGAAAATAAGATTCATATGTTTATGGATGGTGTGATTAATATATAAAATATAGAGTAATAGTAATAACTTATTCATTAATAAATATGGAGGTAAGTATGGGAAGACGATTTACAGGGTCAGTATTTTGTTTAATATCAGCAATTTTATTTTCAACAAAATATATAAGCGCTGCAATATTCGGATCTAATGTTGTATCATGGAATGCTGAATTATTTGGTGCTATGTTGGAATATGTAGGGGCAACTCTTAATATATTAAGCATAATTTCTTTAATAATAGGTATTGCCTATCTTGTTGCTGTAGAATTTAAAAAAGAATAAAATATTGTTAATATTTCCCTAAAAGATAAATAACATTTCGGTTTTTAATAAGTTTACTAAGTAAAATAATATTTATAAATAAACTTAATTATTAATATGATAGAAACGTTTGTTGGATAATAAATAATATTTAAGATACAATGGAAATAAGAGGAAAGAGATGGTGGCTTTTGAATTGTATTTACTGTGGAAAGAGATGTACAGAAACTAGTAGAAAAGTATCTATAGATAATATCACTTTGTGCACATGCTGTGATGAGTGTGAGAAGAGATTTAATAAATATTATAATGATATAAAGAAAAACAAAAATAAATTTTTATTATTAATAATAATTAGCTGCATTATATCTATATTTAGTTGCTTTTTAAATGGAGTATGGGGATTCGTTTTACCTTTTATATCTTTTGGTTTGACAATAATAAATTATCCCTATACAACTTTTGGTTTTATAGAGTTAGTTGGGGCAAGGAAAAGTATAACTATTACAAGAACATTTGGGTTGATGCTTATAATTATAGGAATTCTTATATATGCTTTTTAAAAATAATATATTTTTGTATATATTATGTAGAAAGACTAGTTCACAAGTAGCGTGTTACATAGGGAAAAAGAAATATTAATTTACTAAGGAAAAATTTTTATAAGAGTTACAGGGGGAGAAGTTATGACAGATTTTATTTTAGCGGCTTTGCCATGGGTAGTTTTTGGAATCACTATTGCAGTAGTTCTAACTAATTTCAGTAAGAAAAAGAAAAGTAGAAATACTACAGAAAGTCAAAATGATTTTGAAGATACAAATGTTGTGAAGGAAAAAGAAAATACCGAAGAAGATTATATGTCAATTGGAATGAGTCTTGGAATGTGTTTTGGTATAGTAATAGGTTCAGCATTTATGGAGGCAGTTGGGACAAGTGCTCTTACTTATGGTATCTGCTTTGGAATGCTTGGTGGAATGGTTGTAGGGATGAACGTTAAGAGAAAGTAATTTCTAATTTATTTGAGAAATTAAATTATAAAAAGTAGTAATAATTGATTGTTTAATAAAAATGTTATATTAATAGTTCCAGTATTTAATAAATCATAATTTATTGGTACTTTTAATGGTTAAATCCAAAGAATATAAATGTATAAATTAAAATTATTGATAAAATTAATGGTACTATAGTATCATTAATTTTATAATATGGGTATTTTTATGATATATATTTACTATAATTGCAATTGATACAAGAACAATTTATAGAAACTTAAAAATAGATGATAAAGAAAATTTAATTGATGTAGATAGTAATAAAATAGTAGAGAAAATAAGTATTATAAATATTTATATGTATAAAATTAATATTTGAGTATGGTTATGGGGGGATAAAATTGAATATTTTAATTGTTGAAGATAATGTTGATATAAATAATCTTATTTCTAGAATACTTGAGACGGAAGGGTACTCAGTAAGGGAAGCATATTCTGGTTCAGAAGGAATGATGTGTATAGAGCAATTTGAGTATGATCTTGTAATTCTTGATTTAATGCTACCTGGAATTAGTGGAGAAGAGCTTATAGAAAAGATCAGGGATAAGAGTGTTGTTCCAATAGTAGTTATATCTGCCAAGGAAGGAGTTCAGAGCAAAATAAATGTACTTAAGCTAGGAGCTGATGATTTTATAAGTAAACCTTTTGACAATGATGAAGTTCTTGCTAGAGTAGAGGCTCAGCTTAGAAGATATAAAAAGTTTTCTAAAAAAGAAGTTAAAAAAACTAAGTTTACATATAAAAATTTAGTTCTAGATTTAGAAACTAGACAAGCTTTTATAGGAAATAAAGAAGTACTATTAACTGCAAGGGAATTTTCTATAATAGAACTTCTAATATCAAATCCAAAGAAGGTTTTTACAAGAGCAAACTTATTTGAATCCGCATGGAACAATGAATTCTTAGGTGATGATAACACAGTAAATGTCCATATAAGCAATTTAAGAACAAAGCTTTCAAAACTAGACCAAGAAAACGAATATATAAAAACCGTGTGGGGTATAGGCTTTAAATTAGGTGAAGAGATTAATTAACTAGTTATTATTAAAGCCTAGATATAAAATAAATATCTTAAGAGAGCTAAATAAAAACTTAAGATTTGCTTAATCTTTGATTTATGATATCTTACAAAATTCTCTATAGAATAAGCCATAAGATATCAGGAGGGGATTTTAAATGAGAGATTTAGTTTTAAAAACATATGGCATAACTAAAAAATACGGAAATCAGCTATCAAATGATGATATAAACATCACTGTTAGAAAAGGTGATATTTATGGATTAATAGGTAAAAATGGAGCAGGAAAAACAACTTTGATTAGAGTTATAACGGGTTTGGCTCATAAAACAAGTGGACATATTGAGCTATTTGGTAGAAATGGAGAAAGGAAATTAAATGATTCTAGAACTATGATAGGAAGTTTAATCGAATCTCCTGCTTTTTATCCTAATATGACAGCAAGGGAAAATCTAGAGGTTTCAAGAATATTTAGGAATATAGCAGGCAAGGAGTGTGTTGATGAAGTTTTAGATTTAGTTGGATTAAGTGATACAGGCAAGAAAAGAGTTAAGAATTTTTCTTTGGGTATGAAGCAAAGATTAGGGATAGCAAATGCTTTACTTGGAAATCCAAAACTACTTATATTAGATGAGCCTATAAATGGGTTAGATCCAATGGGAATAATTGAAATAAGAGAGCTTCTTAAAAAATTAAATAAAGAAAAAGATATGACCATAATAATATCAAGTCATATTTTGGGGGAGCTTTCAGAACTTGCAACTTGCTATGGGATTATGAGTGAAGGTAAGCTTATAGAAGAGATTTCAGAAGAAGTGCTTAATGAAAAATGTAGACAAAATGTAGAGATTAAGGTTGATGATAAAGATAGAGCTGTTGTTTTAATTGAGAAAGAAATGGGAATAAAAAATTATATAGTACTAGAAAACAATATTATAAAAATCTTTGATAACTTAGACCAAGTTGGATTAATAAATTCAACACTTTCAATAAATGGAGTTATAGTTGAAAGTATAGGTTTAAAGGGTGAAAGTTTAGAAGAATATTTTATGACACTAGTTGGAGGTGCTAAATAATGAATAGATTAATTAAAGCAGAAGTATTTAAACTAATGAAAAATAAGGCTTTTAAGGTATTATGCATGATTTGTGTTATATTCGCTTTTATAAGTATATTTTCAATTTCAGATACAATGAATAATTTAATGAAAGAATCCATGTCTAATATTCCTGAGGAGGTACAGGCAATGGCTCAAACAAGCGAAGCCACTGGATCAATTGTTACTCCAGGAAGAATTGGATTTAATATGCCAAGAGGAAATAGTCCATTAGATGTTTATTATGTATCTTTTGGAGTAGGTATAATTGAAATTTTAATAGGAGTTTTAGTTGGTGGATTCTTAGCCAAAGAATATTCGGAAGGAACTATGAAAAATATACTAGCTTATGGAAAGAGTAGAACAAAATTTTATTTATCAAAGTTTATAGCTATGGTGGTAGGTGTTTCTATATTCACATTAATTATAACTTTAATATCTTTTATAGGAACGGGTTTTATTAATGGTTTCGGAGATATATTGTTAGCTGATGTAGGTAAAATGGCGATGACATTCTTAGCTTCAATAATGGCAAGTTCAGCAGTAATAGCTTTAATTATGATAATAAGTTCCTTGGTAAAAGGAAATGGAGCAACCATAGGAATTACAGTGGTTTTATTTGTATTAATTCCAACAATAATAAGTATATTCTATGGAACTTATCCTACATTTGATTCCATATATGAAATGACTCCATATTATAATAATGCTTTAGCAACATCACAGAATGCAGAGACTAGCGATTTAATAAGATCTATAGGAATTTCTTTAGTAACAATGGGTCTTTCTTTAGGAATAGGAACTAAGATATTTGATAAACAGGATATAAAATAAGATTTTCACTAAATTAAGGTGCTTCTTTTAGGAGTCACCTTATTAGTATTTTATGGGAGAGTAGTATGGTTATAAAGAGCGTATTGATTTTTCTTATTATATGTTTAGTATTTTACATAGTAAGGATTAAGTTGGAAATTAAAAATATATCAAGACAGATAAGGGAGTGGAATGGGGAAAATATTAATATAAAAACTAATTATATAGATAATGAAATAGAGGAACTTGTAAAAGATATAAATGGTATTTATGATGAGAATCAAAAGGTTAGAGCAGAAAATAAAAGAATGGATGAGGAGCTTAGAAGAAGTATATCAAATATGTCACATGATTTAAGAACACCTCTAACCTCTATTAGTGGATATATACAACTTATAAAAAATGATAAAAGTAGTGAAGCAGAAAAAAGGAAGTATCTTGATATAGTAGATAAAAGAGCAAGAAGTTTACAAAGATTGATTACAAATTTCTATGATTTATCAAGGCTAAACAGTAATGATTATATATTTAACTTTAAGAATATCAATTTAAAGGATATTTTGGTTGAAAACATAGCTACATATTATGGTAGTTTTATAAGTAATCATATTGAACCTAGTATTGAAATTCAAGATAATACTTCAAATATAATTTCTGATGAGAATGCTATCAATAGGGTATTTTCAAACCTTATTGGAAATATGATAAAGCATGGAGGGAAATTTATAAGTATTAATTTAAAAGAAGAGGAGAATTTTATAGTAACTGAATTCATAAACTCTGTTGATCATAGTGAAGAGATACAGGTTCATAAGATATTTGATAGATTTTATATAGGAGATAAATCAAGAACAAAAAACAATACAGGCTTAGGATTAGCTATAACAAAGACATTTGTTGAAAAACTTGGACATAATATAAGCGCTAAGTTGGATAATGATAAATTATATATTGAAATTATTTGGAAAAAAGTTTAACTTTTATAATAATTAAAAATCATCATGTCTACAGACTAAAATTAGATGAAATTTAATATGAAGAAGCGAAACTATAAGGTAGCCCAATGGTGGACTACCTTATAGTTTTGCTGAAAATTAACAAGTTACTCTATATAAATTTTATATTATTCGTTAAAGTGAATTATATAAACGAGAAAATAATAAGATAAGAATTTAAAATCACTTTATTAATTATTTACTAAATCATTTGCTAAGGATTGATTAAAGTAATGAGGAGTAAATTCTATAATTTTATAATCTTGTATCCCATGAACTTTTAATGGTTCAATAGATAAGTAGTCATCTATCTTTTCAATAGAATCTGCTATCATAACAAATAGTCCACCACTCATATTTGACTTAAGAGCAGACATTAATATTAATCCGTTATCTATTGCTTTTTGAGAATAGGCCATATGTTCTTTCATAATATCATCATTAATTAAATCTGGATTTTTTATTATTCCTTCAACCATAAAATATTTCATTTTTCTTCTCCTTCAACTATGAATTATAACTAAAGTTTTTAAATATATTTGATCTTATCTTTAGTTTAAATACTATCTTGTTTAATTTTATTATATCATATTTTAAACTTATAGCTAAGATAACAAAATATATAAGTGCTACAATATTTGGCTCTAATACTGCATCATAGAATGTTAAATTATTTGGTGATATGTTGGTGTGTATAGGGGACACTTTTAATATATTAAACATGATTTCTTTAATAGTAGGTATTTAACTATTTTGTTGTTACAGAATTAAAAAAGAATAAAATATCGTTAGTATATTCCTAAAATATAAATAATGTTTTAGTTTTTCATAAATTTCCTAAGTTGAATAGTATCTATAAATAAATTCAGTTATTAATATGATATAAGAACTTGTTGGATAAGAAATAATATTTAATATATAATGGAAATATGAGGAAAAAAGGTGGTGCGTTTTGAAGTGTAGTTACTGTGGAAATAAATGTACAGGGATTAGTAGAAAAGTATCTATAGATAATAACACTTTTTATACATGTTGTGATGAGTGTAAGAAAAGGTTTGATAAAGACTATAATGATGTGGAGAAAAACAAAAATAAGTTTTTATTACTACTAATAATTAGCTGTATTATATCTATATTTGGTTGCTTTTTAAGTGGAGTATGGGGATTAGTCTTACCCTTTATATCATTTGGTTTGACAATAACAATTTATCCATATACAACTTTCGGTTTTATAGAGTTAGCTAGAATAAGGAAGAGCATAAATATTGCAAGAACATTTGGAGTCATACTTATAATTATAGGAATCCTTATATATACTTTTTAAAAATAATATATTTTTGTATATATTATGTGGAAAGAACAGTGTGTAAGTAGTAGGTTACATAGAAAAAAGAAAATATTAATTTACTAAGGAGAATTTTTTATGAGAAAAACTAAAGTAGATCAAGGTTTTGAGCTAATATATTGGAATTTAAGTCATAGAAGAAAATTTATTAGGAATTTATGGGGGACACCTATATGTATTATTTTGTTAGCATTTATGTGGTATATAAGTGACAATATTATTTTAAATACTACATTTACAATATTGATTGCTGTAGTATGTTCAATAGGACTAATTTATAATTATATTGAGTGGAAGAAAACAGAAAAAGAGTAGATTTCTACTCTTTTAAATTTAAAGTATACACTTGTCTATTTTTACTACTATACCATCATTATGCACTGTATCAGTTATCGAAAAAATTTAACTTGTCCATTATTAGATATTGTACCTTTATCAATTAATCCATTACCACCATTTTTAATAGCATCATAATCCTTTATTATAAAATAATGATCAATATCATTTGGATTAAAACCTTGTAACCCAACTAATATACCGTTATCAAGCTTATTATTATCATTACATAAGAAACTATCACTATTATCAACTTCTTTAAATTTAACAGAATTAATAGAGCTATTTGGATTTATAGCTTTTATAGGAATAATGTATTTTGGTACTGATTGATTTAATATTTCTTCCTTTAATATTAATGATATAAATTTTTTCTTTGATAAAGGTTGTTCTTTAGAAACTTGTTCATTAGTTTTATTTAATTGAGGCGACTCATTAGGTTGCATTGGGTGAGTTCTCTCATTAGATTGATTTACTTTAGGTTGTTCATCAGATTGATTTGATTTATCTGAATTATTATATTGCTTTATTTCAGAAGGCTCAATGGAGTGTTTTAATTGAGTTAATTTATCATTTTTACTTGTTTGAGTTGATTTGTTAGCTTTTTCAATTTGATTTTGAGCAGTAGTTTTAAGTGTATTATTTTGTTTAGAATTAAATTTAACAATAAATGTTCCAATTAAAATAGCTATGACTATAACACCAGCTAATAAATATTTCTTTCTCATTTAAAAGGCCTTCCTTCATTTTTTATAATATAAAGTATTACATAACGTTTTATAATCATTTATAGAATCATATTATCACAAATTTTATACTATATATCTACACTCATATATCGAAATTGAAAAAAGGATATACAATAAGAGTAAAAATAATAATTATATTCTATAAAAAATAGTTATACTATTATACTCAGAATATGAAAATCTTATTTTTTATATATTTAAGATTCTATTATGACAAAAAGAATTTATATAAATAGATCCTTTTTGTTAAACTTTAAAATATTTGCCTATTACTAAAACAAGACCACAATATATGCTATATCAGTTAATTCTTTAGCATAAATCTTTACATCATTAGCATTTTCCATAGCAATTCCACAAGAAGCAGTAGATATTAATGTTCTATATATATTAAAAATATTGATTTTTTAATAAATTCAATCATTTTTTTATTAATAAAAGTATTTATAATTACTCATTAAATATCAAATTAACAAATATATTAATTATGTATCCAATAAATACAATTAATAATAAGATAAATTAATCTATAACTTAAATCAGTTGATTTTAAAATTGTTAAGTAAAAAGATGTGTACTTTAGATCTTTAAAATTTGATTTAGAGATCTTAAATAAAAGGCGTAATATAGAAAAAATATTTAATTTTGTACAAATATAAACAAAAGGAGGGGGAGAAAAGATAGTATCAATAAATTAATATAGTTATTTTAGAAAAGGTTTTCATAGGAGGGGGAAATGAAAAAAATAAATAAAAAAACAATAGTATTTTTTATGTTATTGGCATTAACAGTATCAAACATAAGTAGTACAACATTTATGGCATTTGCAGCAGATGATAGTGATATAGTTATTTATGCACATGATTATGGAGTTGATCCAACTGGAAAAAATGATAATGCAAAGGCGTTAGTTAAGGTATTTGAAGCAGTAAAAGAGTTAGGTAAGCAGGGAAAGAGTGTTACTTTAAAATTTGATAATGGTATTTATCAGACTCATAAAGAGAATGCTCAAATTCGTGAAATTCATACTTCAAATACTGATAGTGTAAGATTTCCTAATAAATCAATAGGAATATTAATTGAAGGACAAAAAAACTTAACTATTGATGGGGGAGGAGCAAAGTTTATTATTAATGGTGATATGATGGCTCTTGCAGTTTTACAGTCTGAAAATATAACGATTAAAAATCTAAGCATAGACTATCAGATACCTACAACATCAGAAATGACAGTACTTGATTATGATATGGACAACAAGACTGTTGACTACTTTATTCCAGAATATTTAAATTATGAAATTCAAGGTGCAAATATTTTGTGGAAATCAGAACAAAAATCTAATGGTGAATATTACTGGCAAGAACGTAATGATCACAGAAATTATGGGATTTCAGTTAAATATCCTACAGAATTAATGGGACGTAGCTATTATTCACATCAGAATCCATTTACTAATGCTAAATCAATTGAAAAATTAGATAATTCAAGGGTTAGAATTAAATATAATTCAAATCCAGCATTTGATCTAGTAAAAGGAATGAATTTTCAATTAGTATCTAATGCAGAACGTCCTACAGCAGGTGCTTTTGTATGGGAGAGTAAAGATGTAAATATTATTAATACAAAAATATCATATATGCATGGATTTGGATTTTTAGTGCAGATGGCAGAAAACGTAACTTTTGATGGTATCCGCATGGAAACAGATATAGAAACTGGACGTAACACATCAAGTTTCGCAGATGGAATACATGTTTCAGGGGCAAAAGGTAAGATTGAAATAAAAAATTCATTCTTTAATAACACACATGATGATCCAATAAATATTCATGGTACATTTACACGTGTAGAAGAAGTTATTGGTTCTCATAAGCTTAAACTTAAATATGTTCATGCACAACAAGGTGGATTTAAACAGTATTATAAAGGTGATAAAGTTGTATTCTATACACGTGATACACTAGAGTCTCGTGATAATGAAAAAGAATATACAGTTAAAAGTGTTGAAGGACCAACAAGTGATAATTTAAAAGAGATGATTGTAGAATTTGAAGAAGAAGTACCATCATTTTTAAATGAGCGCATTGGAAATGAGCCAAAATTTGTTGCTGAGAATGCCACATACACTCCAGAAATATTAATTAAAAATAATGAATTTAAAAATGTATTTACTCGTATGATTCTTGCAACATCACGTAAAAAGGTTGTAATTGAAGATAACTATTTTGAGTCACCATCAATGCCAACAATGTTTTTCTCAAATGATTCAGATGAATGGTATGAATCTGGACCTATTCGTGATTTAGAAATTAGAAATAATACATTTAATATTAGAACATTAGGGCGTACATGGTGGAAATATGCACCAGGAATATATGTGCATCCAGTAACAAAAGGTGGAGGTCTGCCAGATGAATCAAATCCAATACACAAGAATATCTTAATTGAGGATAATACATTTTATTTAGAAAGTGATGGAGCAGTACGTGCTGAGAGTGTAGAAAATCTAACGTTTAGAAATAATAAAGTATTTAGATTAGATCCAGGTGTAGAGCTAAATGTTGAAGGTAAGACAGAATTACAAGTTGGTAACCAAAGTAATTTAAAGCTAACTTATGATGGTAATGTAGTGGAAGGTCCTAAGACATTACCAGGTGGACCAGAAGGAAACTCAGGAAGTGTTGCAAACGTTTTAGAATTTAAAAATAGTAAGAATGTAATTTTAGAAAATAATTTTTATGATGATGGATTAAAACAAAATGTTTTATTAGAAGGAATGAGTACTGATAATCTAAAAATGACTGATAACCTAAAGGTTCTAACGAAACGTGAAAATACAAAACCTTCTGAGGCAGTAAGGGATGTTCAGTACGCATCTACAAATCCAGAGGTTGTAAGTGTTGATAAAAATGGAAAGATGACAGCTCATAAAGAAGGTAGCGCTGAAGTGTTTGCATATTATATATGGAACGATACAATTATTGAATCAAATAAACAAGAAATAAAAGTTTCAAAAGCATCAGATACGCCAGTAGTAGATTTTGAATTTGAGTCAGATGTAATGAGTATAAATGATGAATCAGGTATAAGCTTTAAGGTTAAAGGTGATATCAATGCTGATGAAATTGAATATACAATTCATGATAAAGATATTATTCGATTTGATAATAATAAATTCTATGGTTTAAAATCAGGCTTAGCAAGAATTACAGCAAAGTATGAAGGTGTGGAAAAAAATCTATTTATAGTTGTAAATAAGAATGATGACCAAAAAGTTTTAAATCCTATTATTAAAATTGAAGATAAAGATAATCATAGTATAATTAGTGAAGATAGCATTAATATAACACGTCAAAGTGGAAATGATCTATGGGGAAATGATAACACACTAAGTAATCTTGTAACTCTTAATTTAGATTCAGTTGATAAAAATAATTTCACAGGAATTGTAACTATTGATGGTCTGCCAGAGAGAGCTAGTTCTAATTGGGATTCAGCATATTTCTTAATTATGAAGGAAAAGGCTGATGGCACAGTTGATCGTAATAATTATCTATCAATAGGAAAACGAGCTCATGCAGATGGAATTGGTACAGTTCATGAAGTAAATGCTAGGGGAACTGAATATTCAACTAATAATACAAGTGAAAATAGTGTTCGCAAAGCAACATTTGCAATAGAAAAACAAGGAACTTTAGTAAATTTATATTCCATAATAGATGGAGTTAAAAAGAAAGTTCAAACAGTTGATATTAAAAGCTTTGGAGATAATTTAAAACTTGCTATTGCAGGATGGGGTAATGCTCAAGCAAATAAAGATTTAAAGATTGCAGATATAAAAATGGGCAATGGTACAGTTGATGAAATCATGGCAACTAAATCTTTGCCAATTATGATTTTAGATCAATCAGAATTTACGATTTCAAATTTAAGTCATGAAGTTATTAATCATGAATCTATAAATATGACATTTGATTCAAATTATGAAGGTAAGAACTTTGTAATTGTGAATGGGAATGGTAACACACATCTTATAGAAGGAACTAAGGTTATGTTATCACAAGATGGTGATTATAAGATATATGTTGTTTCACAATTACCAAGTGGTAAATTTTCAAATATACTTGATACAACAATTTCTCATAAAGCACAAGAACTTGAAGGGGTTTATGTGAATGGTAAGAAAGTTGTTGATGGAGATACAATTACTATTCCAGCAATGATTACAAAGCTTCATGTTATGGATTATGATAATAAAACTGAAGAAGTTGTTGATATTAAAGATAAAAACGTATTAAATGGAAGGTTTGGTAGTGTCAAACTTAATAAAATTAAATCAAATACTACTGGTATTAAATCCATTAATGCAAAAGGGTTTGGGAAAATTAATCTTGATGATAAAAATTCATTTATTAATACAGATAAAAAAGATAGCACTATAAAATTTGATGTTGAATTAACTGAAGGAACAGATAAGCTTATTGCAAAAAATCATGATCATGGAATTGAGTATGAAGTAAACCAAGTAGGAAATAAAGCAACAGTTACTGTTCCAGTATATAATGGTGTAAATAGTATTGCTTTTGAAGCTATTGCTCATGATGGTATTACAAAGACAAAGCATACTGTACATGTAATGAGATATGCACCAATTGAAAAAGGTATTAAAGAAATAGTTTTAAATAATAATAGTGTAGATCTTGAATCAGATAAAATTGATTTAGAAAATAAGACAAATAAAGTTGTAATTGATGCTAAAGCTAATGATAAGAATGCAAATGTATCAGTTATGAAGCGAAGTGGAGTTAAAGTAGAGACTTTAAAAGGAACAGATACAATTGAAGTTAAAAATGGTGATGAAATTGTTATAAGAATTATTCATGAAAATGGACGTTCACTTGAATTTAAAACATTTACGATTGAAAATGCAAAGGAGCAAATAGATATTAGAGATTTAACTGCATTAATTGAAAAGGCTGAGAATATAAATTTAGAAAATATTACAGACGAGACAAAAGAAGTATTTATATCAGTCCTTAAAGAGGTGCAAGAAGGCGTAGGAAATGGTATTAATTCAGAAGCAGAACGTGATTCAATGATTAAAAAACTTCAAGAAGCAATTAATCAACTTAAAGAAAAACCAACAAATCCTAATGATCCAGATGAGGATAAACCAACAGACCCAGATAAGCCAGACGAGGATAAACCAACAGACCCAGATAAGCCAGACGAGGATAAACCAACAGACCCAGATAAGCCAGATGAGGATAAACCAACAGACCCAGATAAACCAACAGACCCAGGTAAACCAGACGAGGATAAACCAACAGACCCAGATAAACCAGATGGGGATAAGCCAACAGATCCAGATAAACCAGACGAAGAGAAACCAACAGATACGGATAAGCCAGATAATGAGAAGCCAGCAGATCCTGATAAGCAACAAAATCCAAGTAATAGTAATAAACCTAATGAAAATAAAGACGATTTCCCAGAAACAGGTATGAGTGATACGTTAGTAAAGGTAGGTGCTTTGATTGCTTTAATTGGATTTGGATTAATTTTCTTGTATAGCAAGAAAAGGCAAGATTAATAAAAAGTAAATAGACTTTAAGGTATTAAATAAAAGTAGAAATACATAAAGGTATTTCTACTTTTTTATTAATAAAGCTTTTAAAGTATAAACTTGTCTATTCCTACAGCTATACCATCATTATGAACTGTATCAGTTATTTCTTTGGCATAAATCTTTACATCATCATTAGCATTTCCCATAGCTATTCCACAACCAACAGTAGATAGCATTTCAATATCATTCATGCCATCACCAAAGGCATAACTATTTTTAAGTGGAATATCTAAATATTCTAATGCTTTTAAGATTCCAGTTGCCTTAGTATTATGCTTTGAATATAGCTCAAAAGTTTTTAAATTTATATCGTATGTATTAGTATAATCTTTATTGGTATTTACTATAGATAAGCAGTAATCCATAGCTCTATCATCTGGACATAACATTTCTATCTTATAAACATCTATATCATTAATATCATAATTTCTAGTTAGATATTTTTCAGGTATATCTATACTAGTATATAATGAATAAAATTCTTTAAATTCATTCTTTATATATGAGTAGGTTTCACCTTGCAGAATATATTGAATGTGAAGTTCATCAAAGTTTTCAGCTAATTCTTTTACAAAATCCTTGTCCAAAGGTTCTTTATAAATCATTTTGTTATTAATAATTACTTGAGCACCATTTGTAAGAACAAATCCATCAAATCCAAAATTTAATAAGGACTCACTAAGAAATGCATATGGTCTACCAGTTGCTATAAATACATAGTTTCCATCTGATTGTAATTTTTTAATTGCTTTCTTTACCTTAGGAGTGATATCAGTTAACCCATTTACACAATCTATAAGAGTCCCATCGATATCAAAAAATATTGCTTTTTTCATAATCCCAACCTCTTTTCTATTTAATATTAAATTTCATAGCTAGTCCACATTTAATTGTTATCATTTATTACTGTTTATTATCATTTTAAAGTAAATAATTGTAAAAGTCAATTGAATTTATATTGTAGTTATATTATCATTAATATAATGATAATAAATAGGAATAGGTGGAGAATATTATGTTTATTGAAGAAAGACATAAATATATATTAGAAATGCTTGACCGTGACGGAAAAGTATTTGTTAAAGACTTAAGCAAGGAATTTAAAGTAAGTGAAAGCATGATAAGAAAGGATCTTCAAGTATTAGAGAAAGAAAATTTTCTTAAACGTACTTATGGAGGTGCTATTAAGAGAGAGCGTATTATAGTAAATGGGGAGAGCTTCTTAAAAAGAGTAGGAAAAAATACTGAACTTAAAGAGATTATAGCAAGAAAAGCATCTGAGGAGGTTTATGATAAAGATACGATATTTTTAGATGCATCAAGTATTTCATATATCCTTGCGAAAATACTTATAAAGAGTGACAGAGAGATAACTTTAATTACTAATATGTTTGAAATATCATCTCTAATTCCATTAAATTCAAAGATAAATTTTATATTTATTGGAGGAGATTATAATGCACTTGTAGGTGGAAGTGTGGGCTCGTATGCTATTGATCAAATTAAACTTTATAGATGTAATAAAGCTTTTATAGGGTGTAGTGGTATAGATATTAAAGATGGAAGTGTTAGTGTATCAGAGTCAGAGGATGCAAGTACTAAAAGAGCGGTTATAAGCATATCAAGGAAGAGATATTTAATAGCACCAAATGAAAGATTTAATATGGATGGAGCATTTAATTTTTCAAATTTAAAAGATATTGATTGTATTATTACAGAGGAACTGCCAAGTGAGAATATTATTGAGGGACTTAAAGAGTATGGTGTGAAGTTAGTTTAAGTTAAAAATATATTATATATAAAGTAACAATATATTATTTAAAATTTATTGTTAGAGTAAATATAATAACAGTTTGTCTAGCTATATGCATATTTATATTTTTTAACCTTGTAAGTAAATAATTCTTAAAAAGGTATTACTCTAAAATAATCGAATAATGGGATAAACTGACAATATACTATTAAAATTAGGAAGTAAGGTACAGGATAAAGTGATGAAAGTACTTTAAAAAAGGCAGGAAATATAGGAATGTTTAAGGGCTCCGAAACAATGTTTAGTGGGTTCAATATAGAAACTCCTATGAAAACAATATCGCTAACACCAAGAATATCAGTAAGAGCTAAAGTAACACTTACAAAGATTGTTGATTTTGGAAAGCGTATTCAGATGACTTCTGATGCATCAAAGGACCTAGCTGCATCATTAACTCAAGGTGCATTTAGTAGTGGAGTAACTTTTGATTTTACTCAAAAAATTTAGAAAATACATTACAAGGAATAAATGCTGGTATAACAGTAGGAGATTCTATAACTTATAAACTAGAGGTATCTACTGGAGAAATAGTGGAAGAAACAATGGAATATAAACTTCCTATAGATGGTAGAGATGTTTATCAAGCCATTATTATAAGAATACAACAAACTATATATGGATCTATTATGGTTTCAGTGGGTGTAACTAAAGGTCAAGAATAATTAGCTAGCAAGGATAAATCAATACTTTCTTCAGAATAATTACAAACATTAGGTGTTTTTTTACTGATTGGTGCAGGAATACTTTCTTTAATTCCTTCAGGAGGTACCACAGTGCCTGCAGTTGCTACGGTTCTAGTAATATTTTTATTGCCACCAAGAAAGAATTAAGGATATTATTATCTAAACTATGTTATATAAATAATCCTCATATGCTAAAATATACAAAATTGGTATTTGGGTAGAGGGAGAATATAAATTACAAGTATTCATTAGATAATAAACTATATAATAAGGAAATAAATTACTTTCTAGAAAATAATACTACTTTAAAAAATTTAGAAATAAAGTCATTTTTGATTTCTTTAACTGTAGCAATTATTACATTAGTTGTTATACTAATTAAGAGAATTAGTGAAAATAAATATAATGATGATATTATGTATATATTTTTAGAACATATTATAATACTTATCATTGGTACAATTATCCTATGGATATATGCCAAATTATATTTAAATTAACAATAAATAGAAAATTGATTAAATATTGGAAATAAAAATATGTTCATGAATTAGATATTGAAGATGAAAAGATATATTATTCAGGGCCTAATAATAAAAAGATAGAATTGAATAATACTACCTTAAAAGAAGTGATAGAGCTGGATAGTATTATAGGGATTATATGTAGTGGAAGAAAAAGATTCAGGAAGGGTACAGTTGCTATTATTATTGTTCCTAAGAATATATTTAAGTCAAAAGAAGAATTAAATTCGTTTAAAAATATTTTAAAAAATAAATTATAGAAATAAAAAATGTTAGGATTTTTCCTAGCATTTTTTATATATTTTGAAAGAACTTTATTAGATAATCAATTTATATTGAATTAATAGGAGTATAATAATGTTTAGCTTTAATAGAAACATTATTATCTTATTTACCTTGTACAAACTATTCTCTTATGCTAAAATATATCAAAATTGGTATTAAGGTGGGGGAAATATGAAGTACAAGTATTCAGTAGAAAGCAAGGTGTATTATAATGAAATAAACGATTTCCTAAAAAATAGCCTTGTTTTAAAGGAAATAAGAAAAAAACAAATGTTTTTGGGAGCAATTTTAGGAGCAATTTTAGCAATTGTTTTATTTATAAAAAGTGTTATTGAAAACAAATATGACAGGGATTTCATTTATATATTTTTAGAATATATTATAATATATATTGCTGCTGTATCTGTTGTTTGGATATTTAGAAATATTTATATTAATTTTATAGAAAATAAAACTTTGCTTAAAGAATATGATAAGGGATACGTTCATAATTTGGAAATTGAAAATAAAAAAATATATTATACTGTTGATGATAGAAAAATAGAATTAAGTAATAGTATTTTGCAAGAAGTATCGGATTTAGATAATATTTTTGGAATTGTGATTTCCTATAAAAAGAGTCCTAAAAATCCATATGCTATTATTATTATTCCTAAGAATATATTTAAGTCAAAAGAAGAATTAAGTTCGTTTAAAAATATTTTAAAAAATAAATTAGAGAAATAAAAAATGCTAGGATTATTCCTAGCATTTTTTATTTCTTTCAAAGTGATCTTCTCAAATAACCAATTTACATTGGATTAATAGGAAATTTTAAAACAGAAGCATATTAATATATAGTATTATTAGAAATTGTTGATTTTACCATATGAATTATTATATTGATATAATAAGAAAGGATTACGTAATAAAATGTTATTTGAGCTTTTCTTAGATGATTAAAAATAAATAAATCAGAAAATAAAAGTAAAAATATGGAAATAAATAAGTTCAGGTGATATAATTATTTATAAGAATTAAGTTATTAAAATTTAATATTAGAATAATTCTAAATTTGATTATAGATATTAGTAATTTAAAGATTGAAATCGATTGTAATATTAGTAGGAGGCATAGAGATGATTAAGTATTTTATGAAAGATTGGAATAAATGTAAGTCAGATGATACAACGTATAAAATAGATGAAGTAAAGAATTTATTAGAGGATGAAGAATCAAAAAGAGTATTAGAAACTCGTATTAAGGTATATGAGACTGGAGATACGTCTTTACTAGAAGATATTTCAACATATAATGAACAGTATTTTGATAAAGATATAATTAAACTATCAAATAATGAATTTTTTATTGATTTAGGGGCTTATACAGGGGATACTATAGAGCGTTTTATTGAGCAAGCTGATGGAAGCTATAAAAAGATTATTGCTTTTGAACCTGATCATGAAAATATGCTTTCTTTAAATAGTTATATATTAGAAAATGATATAAACAATGTAGTAACTTATAAATTAGCAAGTTGGAACAAAAAAGAGACTCTTAGATTTTATGAAGATGGATCTTTTATATCTCAAATTTATAGTAAAGGCAATTCAACAACTAATGCTAATAGTTTAGATAATGTATTATTTGATATTGCACCTGTAACATTTATTAAAATGGATGTGGAGGGAGCAGAGTGCCAAACTATTGAAGGGGCAGAAAAAATAATAAAAAAGTACAAGCCTAAATTAGCTATTTGTGTTTATCATAGAGCAAGGGATATATATGAAATTCCACTTCTTATAAAGAATCTAGTACCTGAATATAAATTATATTTAAGACATTATTCAGAGTCACTTTTAGATACTGTTTTATATGCAACATTGGAATAGAATTTAATTAATAAAAGCATATTAATTAGACATAAAAAAGGGGGGGATAATTTGAACTTCTTTATTATATTAAATCTAATAGTAGGAGCGTTAGCTATATTCTTTGGATACAAAATAAAGTTTAAAAAAAGTTCAAGCTTTATAAATGATTATAAAATCAAAAATATAATAGATGAGAAGTCCTATTTAAATTGGAGTGGCTTAGTATTATTAGCTTTTGGGCTTTTAATTATTATAATAGCATTAGTTGCTTTTATCAGTAAATCAGTGTTAATTGCAGCTATAATTGATACTATATTAATAGTAGCTCTAATAATTCTATTGATATATGGTGATAAGAAATATAGCAAATAAAGACAGGTGAATAATTAAAATATTCACCTGTCTTTTATATTAATCAAAAATTGTATTCAATGTATTTGTATAACTTAAATTAGTTAATGTAAGTACATAATTAAAATTAATATTAAAAATATTATAAAAACTCACGTAAAAATATAAAATTTTATTTTAGTAAATTGTAATTACTGCATATATAATAATTGGAAGCTTCAATCTAATTAGATTATAAAATATATATAAAAAAAATTAATTTTAACTATAATAGGGGTATTTTTATACTAAAAAATACCTTTAGATAAGTGCGCCAAAAAGGAGGCGATAAAAATTCACATAGGGGGTCCGAATTTGACACGAGATGAGACGATGAAAAATCAGTACCAAAGAATACTAATGCTATATATACTAAAGAAAAATATATTAAAAAAATATATACAAAAAAGATTTTGAAAAGATTTATTAGAATGAAAAGATAGGAGTATAAGTTTTCTATAAGATAAATAAACAAACTATATCAATAAGACATATTCAGTAATAGTATGGTATTAAAAGAATTTTTTTGGAGGATAGAGATGCCACAAAATCATGAAAAAAGCATTATTGATGTTAAAGATGGGAATGTAACTGATAAATTTTCTTTAGATAAAGTAATACTTACAGGTTTTAAAAAAGATAGTGATAGTAATTATATCAGCAATATATCAATAACTGTTAACACAGAAGGAAATGGAGAGGTTATAAAAAAAGATGTTCCATATTCCGGATATAATATAAGTCTATTTCTTGGTGATTTAAATGGAGATGGAAAAGCAGAAATTATGATAAGAGGTATCCTTGAAAATGATATAGGGACATACTTCCTTGCTGTATACACTTACAAAAATAATTCCTTAGAAGAGATTTACAATCATAATATATTTAATACAATGTTTAAATTTGATGCTAGATACTTAGATAATTATAGAGCAGAAGTAACATCACAAGATACAAAGGAAAGGTATATAGTTGATTTGTCATTAAGACCTAAAGTATACCTAAATCAAATTTATGATGAGAAGGGAAAAGTTAAAGAAAATGCAAGTATAAGAGTAGCAAATTTAAGAGGTGTAGACCCAATTGAATCTAATGCTAGAGATATATATAATTTGGTACTTGCTAAATCTATACTTGGAGTAGATGATAAGGATTTACTTGGAGTTATTGAAAGCAATGTTACATTAATAAATAATATTCCAAGAATTACTGAAGTATGGATACTAATACCAGGATCAAAAGAAGGTATGGTTCCAAGAGATGAAAAGGCAGATAAGGAAGAAACTCTTAATATACCACCTGATGCTATAAACATACCACTAAATGAAATTTCTAATAGTAAAGTTATAAAGAGAGATTTTGATGGCGATGGAGAAGAGGAACTATTAATTGCATATACTTTAAAAGGTAAGCCTTATGTCGGACTAAATAAAGAATATGATGATGGAATATATTTTATAGATGGATTTGAAGGAAAAGGATATAGTATTAAGGATTTAGATGTAGTTGAAGTTAATAGGGAAAATTATATATTAGTTGGGTGGAGAGATGGTAATACAGAAAACTGTATGGATATACTATCACTGAAGGATGGAGAGATAAATAAGGCGTTTAGATATAATTTACCATCTTATGAAAAGATGTTTTTAGAAGATATAAAAGGTGATGGTAGAAAAGAGTTAATTTTATGGACTAGAGATATTGATGAAGCTTATAATGTATCTATTTATGAGTTTTATAAGGATGGAATAAGGCAAACAAATAAGTATGATGATATATACTTTGAAAAGGTAGCAGAATATTATGATGCTTTGCTAGATAAGGATGAAGATTCACCAATTTATTTATATCATTTAGCTATGGCACAGTATAGGACATATGATTATATTGGAGCAAATGATACAATAAGCAGAGCAGCAAAATCAGAAACTAAGTATCCATCAAGTAGTGAGTTTAATAAGCTAAAATCAAAGATAAAGAAATCATTTAGAAAATAATTAGAAAATATTTAAAGCATTACTTATGTCAGTAATGCTTTTTATTTTAATTAGAATATTAAGATTAGACTTAGATTTAAAGTACTATGCTATAAAGCTGAAGAGTGCTTAAATGAAATAGCAAAGGGTATTTAAGTCATCTTTTTTATATAATCTTAATTTTATATCTATTTTAATGAGTCCTTTTTCATCAGTTAGTTTTAAATATTATAATTATTAATCAATAATGGTTAAGATTTTATCTAAGGATTTACGATTCTTTTTAGATAGTTCTTTATTTGAACTATATCCAACACTTATAATTAATCTAATTCTTTTTGAAAGGTTTATGTTTAAAAGTTCTTTTATTTTATCTTCATTAAACCATCCAAGAATACAAGTAGATAATCCAAGTTCTGTAGCAGCAAGGCATATATGAGATGCGGCTATACCTATATCAACTTGTGTATATTCTTGATTTTTTAGATTATTTACAATCTTAGTTTGAAGTTTAGGTTTTTCTTCTAAAATTACTATAAATGCTGAAGCATTCTTACTAGATGCTTGAGTAAGCTTTACTAATTTTGATTTTATATCTGAATTAGTAACCAGATAAAATTGCCAAGGTTGACCATTACAAGCAGAAGGAGCTAAACGAGCAGCTTCAATACATTTTATAAGCTTTTCTTTTTCTATAGACTCTCCTGTATAACTCCTGCAACTTTCACGTTTTTCTATTAATTCAAAAAAATTATTCATAGCGGTACCTCTCTAAATATAATATGTATAATTATACCATGTAAATATTTTACTTTAAATTAAAATTAGAAACAGTTGTTGACAAATAAGTTTGATTTAATTGTATAACTATGTAAAAAATGGTAAAATAAATTCGAAAGTTAACTAATAATAGTATTTTATTGATTGTAAAATTATTTTAATTTATGGGGAGATATATTGTATGAAAATAGAAGGAAATAAGATAAGAATTAGAGATTTTAAAAGGAAAGATGCAGAAAACCTCTATAAAATTGTTAGAGAGAAGGAGATTTTAAGATTTATGCCTGATTGGGCAGAAATCGGAAATTCACCACAATCATATTTTGGCTATATTGATTGGCATCAAGCACAAAGAAATTCAACTAATGTTTATGAAAACAAAAGATATGTAATTGCATTAACTGATACAGATGAAATGATTGGAATGGTTGGTATGGGACTTGAAGATACCTTAAATGAAGTTGAAGTAGCTTATTTTATGTCAGAAAAATACCAAAGAAAAGGGTATACAAGAGAAGCAGTAAATGCATTAGTTAACTGGTGTTTTGATGTGTCAGATATAAAGTATATTATTTTAACTATTGATTGTGAAAATATCCCTTCTTGTAATCTTGCAGAGAAATGTGATTTTGAATTATTTGAAAAAAGAATACCTATTGGACATAAACAACCGAACATGGAAAGTAATAGTTACTTCTACTATAGAAAATACAGAGATTTGTAATAAATATAGTTAAATGAAATTAGTACAAATAAAAAACTCAGCAATTCATTGCTGAGTTTTAATTAGTCTTATATTAAAGTTATTCTTTGATGTATATATACTGATTAAATTTTTTAGTTAATTTAAATATAATTCTGGATTTGATACTATATCTTGGACCTCATCATAAAATAATGAGCAATGATAGCCATCAGCAACTGAATGATGCACTTGAAGTGATACTGGCATAAATACTTTTTCATTTTCATTATAATATTTGCCCCAGGTAACCATTGGAAATAACATAGGTATATTAGTCTCATTATTAACGTTAAAGGATGAGTAATTAATCCAAGGAATACATGAAACTAAGTAAAAATTCTTTTGAAAATCAGAAGAGTATGTTGGATCTTTTTTATACATTTCTATATCATATAGCATATTGCTATAAAACTTTTTAAAATCACTACTATATAATGTAAATAATTCATCCA
The DNA here is from genome assembly GCF_016907995.1 of Clostridium sardiniense. GTDB lineage: Bacteria > Bacillota > Clostridia > Clostridiales > Clostridiaceae > Clostridium > Clostridium sardiniense. Next base: position 131,073 of record NZ_JAFBDA010000009.1, read on the forward strand.
TAATTTTTGTTTTATCATTAAGCACAGAATAACATGGACTAATTTTATCATAATATCCTAGCTTACCTTCATCATTAATTGCCATTTTAAATTCTTTATGATTATTTAAGCACTTTGTGGTAATCCAAGTGAATGCAGGATATAACTTTAAATTATTATTTTTAATATATCTATACAAATTTGTTATTTCAATATTTACAGTTATACTATAAGTACATTTTGCATTATTAAAATAGTGCTCGAAACACTTTCTTCTTTCCCACTTCTCAATATCAATAATATTTAAATTCATTATTTTTTCCCCTTTAATTTTAATTAATAATATAACAATTGTGAGTTACTTAGTATTGTAATATCATAAATTGCAATACTAGTAGATTTGTTATTTAATATAACTATTTGTTAGCTTATATACTAATTATATAACACTTTAATGAATTAACTGGGTATTTTTGAAGTATTAGTAAAATTTAGTGGATAAGTTTGTAATATAGTTTCTGGACTAGGAAGATATTCTACAGAGCACGTACACATTGTAGTTGAAAAAGAGAGATAATAATTATAGCCATATTAACTGAAAAGTAATTTTATTATATGTAATATTTAAAGCAATAAATTCATATAATAAAGTGAAGAACTATTTACTAGTAAAATTATTGAACAAACATAAAGAGCAGTTTTGGTTTTAATATTATTAAGACTAAAATTGCTTTTTATGTTTTAAGTAAGAATTTTAATTTATATAATTATCAATTAAATATCATTAGTATATTTCCTACCAATCCAATTATATCAATCAAATTATAACATTATATTCTTAGTAAGTAAAAAATAAGAATTTCTGTTCCTTTTATTACTTAGATGTTAAAATAATATTATATTTATTTCAAAGTATGAAAGGAAAATTATGTTTAAGTATAAATATGACGAATTGATTGAGCCATGCTTTAAAGCTATTAAAGAGCTAGGTGGATCAGCAACAAATGGAGAAATAAAAGAAAAATTAATTGAGATATTAAACTTATCTGAAGATGAAATAGATGATATTCATAGAAACAGTACAACTAAGTTAGATTATCGAAGTGCTTGGGCTAGGAATTACTTAAAGAATTCAGGTTACATAATAAATAGTTCTAGGGCAGTTTGGTCACTAACAGAGACAGGGAATTCGGTTAAGTATGTAGATAAGAATTCTGTTAAGATTATGGCTAAACAAGAACTTAATAAAAATGATAATACTGAAAAGAGTGAAGCTGTAATTAAAGAAAGTAATATTTTTTATGATGATGAATCTAATATAGATGATTTTAATTGGCAAAGCAAGATAATTGATGTTGTTAAAAAGATTTCACCTGAAAAATTTGAAAAACTGTGCCAAAGGATGCTTAGAGAATTAGGATTTAGCAACGTAGAGATCACTGGAAAAAGTCATGATGGTGGAATTGATGGCAAAGGAATATTAAAATTAGGTGGAGTGTTATCTTTTCATGTAGCATTTCAAGCAAAAAGATATGATGGAACTGTAAGTTCATCTGTAGTTAGAGATTTTAGAGGAGCTGTGGTAGGTAGAGCAGATAAAGGAATAATAATAACAACAGGTGTATTTTCAAGGGAAGCAATTAAAGAAGCAACAAGAGATGGCGGAACTCCTATAGATCTAATAGATGGAAATGATCTAGCGAAACATCTAAAAGAATTAGAATTAGGTGTTTCAGATAAAGTTGTAGAAAAAGTAATTATTAATGAAGAATGGTTTGAGAAAATTTAAATATTTTTATTTTTAAGAGGAGGGGTAATATGAGCAACTTTACTTTCTTAAAAGAAAGATGGCCAATACTTGAAAATTTGGGTAAATTAGCAGAAAGAAACCTTTATATAGATTCAAATACTACATTCATAAAGTGTGGTATGTTTGGTGAAATATTAGTTAAATACATGGTGTCTATGGAAGATGTTGATGAAACTTTAATAGCTCATGATAATAATCATAATAATAGAATCAAGTTACTTAAAAAAGAGGACTTAATTCCAGCTGACATTGATAATATTCTTCATATGTTAAGAATAAAGAGAAATAGTGCAGCTCACACTGGATATGAAGATGTTGAGAAAGCTAAGATTCAATTAGAGCTTACATATAAGTTAGCAACATGGTTTATGCAGACTTATGGTGATTGGAGCTTTGAACCTGAAGAATTTAAAATGCCTTCAGAAGATGGGTATGGAGAAAATATTAATGATATAACCAAAGAGTATGATGAAAAAGTAAAAGCTTTAGAATCAGAGCTTAATGAATTAAAAGCACAAGATAAAGATAGTAAGCAGTTAGAAGAACGTAAGATTCAAGGTAAGAAAGCTAGTAGAAAGATTGAATATAGTGAAGCTGAAACAAGAAGAATAATTGATGCTCAATTACAAAGTGCAGGATGGGAAGCTGATACTATTAATCTTAGATATTCAAAAGGTACAAGACCTACTAAAGGAAGAAATTTAGCAATTGCTGAATGGCCTACTTATTCAGAAGAAAAAGGTAATGGAAAAGTTGATTATGCCTTATTTATTGGCAAAAGATTAGTTGGTTTTATTGAAGCTAAGAAGTACTCAAAAGATGTAGGCGGTAATATGGTCGAATCTAAGACATATGCCAAAGGAGTTAAAGAAGACCATAAAGAATATGTTATTTCTAGGTGGAATAATTATGAAGTTCCATTTTTATTTTCTGCAAATGGTAGAAAATATATAAAAGAAATTGCAGATAAAAGTGGTGTTCACTTCTTAGACTGTAGAAGCTCTAGAAATAATACTAGGGTACTTCAAGGATGGTATTCACCAGAAAAACTTGAATCTATGCTTGAAGAAGATGTAGAGGATGCAAATAAGAGGCTTGATGAGTTAAGCTTTGAGTTTCTACAAAGTACTAATAGTGTAGGATTAAGATATTATCAGGTAGAGGCGATAAAGGCTGTTGAGAAAGCAATTATAGAAGGGAAAAAGACAGCATTAATAACTATGGCTACTGGGACAGGTAAAACTAGAACTGTTTTAGGATTAATATATAGATTACTTAAGACTAAGAGATATAGAAGAATCCTTTTCTTAGTTGATAGAACTTCACTAGGAGATCAAGCTTTAGATACATTTAAAGAAGTTAAGCTTGAAGATTTGAAAACTTTAAATCAAATTTATAATATCAATGGATTAGATGAAAAGCTTATAGATAAAGAAACTAAAATTCATATTGCAACTGTACAAGCTATGGTTAAAAGAATTATGTATAATGAAGATGAAATCAATGTACCTTCTGTTGGTGATTATGACTGTATCATAATAGACGAAGCTCATAGGGGATATACTCTCGATAAAGAAATGAATGATAATGAAGTTGATTGGAGAGATAATAGAGATTTCTTAGGTAAATATAAGAAAGTCATAGAATATTTTGATGCATTTAAAGTAGCACTTACAGCAACACCAGCACTTCAAACTACAATGATATTTGGAAAGCCAGTTTATAACTATAGCTATAGAGAAGCAGTTATAGATGGATACTTAGTAGATCATGAACCACCACATCTTATTGAAACAGAGCTTACAAGAGATGGGATTCACTTTAAAAAAGGTGATACAGTTGCAAAATATAATAAATATACAGGTGAGCTTATTAATGGTGCTGAAATTGATGATGATTTAGATTTTGAAATAGACCAATTCAATAAAAAAGTAATTGTAGAATCCCATACAAGAGCTGCATTAGAAGAAGTATCAAAATATATTGATCCTGAAAATGATGAAGGAAAAACATTGATATTTGCAGCAAATGATGCTCATGCTGATATGATAGTTAGATTATTAAAAGAAATCTATGCAGAATCAATGGGTGGAGTAGAGGATGAATCTATATTAAAGATAACAGGATCAATAAAGGATACAGATTTAGCAATTAAGAGGTTTAAAAATGAAAAATACCCTAATATAGCAGTTACTGTTGATTTATTATCTACAGGAATTGATGTGCCTAGAATTGATAAGATAGTATTTTTAAGAAGAGTAAAATCAAGAATACTTTATGAGCAAATGTTAGGTAGAGCAACTCGTCTTTGTGATACAATAGGTAAGACTCATTTCGAGATATTTGACTGTGTAAGACTTTATGAAGCACTTAAAGATATGACTAATATGAAGCCTGTTGTAGCAAATGCAAATACAGCATTTAAGATTCTTAAGGAAAGTTTAGAAAGAACTGATGATATTGATGAAAAGAAGGAAACTATCAGAAAAGTAATAGCTAAACTTCAAAGAAAGAAAAAGCTATTAAAAGAAGACGAGAAATTAGTTTTTAAAAGTCTTTGCAATAATAAAACTCCTGAAGAGTTTATAAAAGAACTTAAAGAAATAGATGTAGACAAGGCAGTAGTTGAGATTATTAATAACGATCCACTAATTAAATACTTAGATGAAAAATCTCAAAATGAAGAAGTTATAATATTAACAGATAAAAAAGATAAAGTTGTATCTCATACAAGGGGATATGGAAAAGGGAAAAGGCCTGAAGACTATTTAGAAGAGTTCCAGAATTATATAGATGAAAATAAAAATCTTATTCCTGCACTAGAAGTTGTTTGCACAAGGCCACAGGAATTAACTAAGGAATCATTAAGACAACTTAGAGCAATACTAGATAAAAATGGATTTAGTGAAGAATACTTAAAAACTGCATGGAAAGATTTAAAGAATGAAGAGATAGTTGCAGATATTATTGCATTTATAAGACAGCAGGCCCTTGGTAGCCCATTAGAGTCAAATGAAGAAAGAGTAAAAAGAGCTGTAGCTAAAGTGAAGAGAGAATACTATTTAACAAAGCCAGAAGAAAACTGGATGAATAGAATAGAAAAGGTAATGTTAAAGGAAGTAGTTATAGATAAAGAAACTTTTGATACTGGAAGCTTTAAAGCTCAAGGTGGAGGATTCACAAGACTTAACACAATATTTAATGGAAAATTAGAAGAAATAATAACTAAAGTAAAAAAATATATGTTTGAAAATGAGGAGATTAGCTAAAAATGAATACACAAGAAATAGTAAGTAAACTTTGGAACCTTTGTAATGTATTAAGAGATGATGGAATAACATATCATCAATATGTAACAGAATTAACTTATATTTTATTTTTAAAGATGGCAAAAGAAACAGGATCAGAAGATAAGTTACCAGAAGGTTATAGATGGGATGATTTAAAGGCTAAGAGTGGAATTGAACTTAAAACTTTTTATAAAGAACTATTAAACTACTTAGGTGAAGAAACTACAGGAATAGTACAACAAATATATCAAGGTTCATCAACAAATATAGAAGAGCCTAAGAACTTAGAAAAAATTATTACAACTATAGATGGATTAGATTGGTACTCTGCAAAAGAAGAGGGACTAGGAAATCTATATGAAGGACTTTTAGAAAAGAATGCATCTGAAAAGAAATCAGGAGCAGGACAATACTTTACACCTAGAGTTCTAATTGACATAATGGTTAAATTAATTGACCCACAGCCAGGTGAGAAATGTAATGATCCAGCAGCAGGAACATTTGGATTTATGATTTCAGCAGACCACTATATGAAAGAAAAATATGATAACTACTGGGACGTAAATACAGATGATATTACAAGCTTACAAGAATTCCAAAGAACAGAAGCTTTTTCAGGATGCGAATTAGTTCATGAAACACATAGGTTGGCACTTATGAATGCTATGCTTCATGATATAGAAGGAAATATCATATTAGGGGATACACTAACTAATGTAGGAAAGCAAATTAAAGACCTAGACGTAGTACTTTCAAACCCTCCATTTGGTACTAAAAAAGGAGGGGAAAGAGCTACAAGAGATGACTTAACATTTATGACATCAAATAAGCAATTAAACTTCCTTCAACATATATATAGAAGTTTAAAGAATGATGGAAAAGCTAGAGCAGCAGTAGTATTACCTGATAATGTTTTATTCCAAGAAGGTGATGGAACAAATATAAGAGAAGACTTAATGGAGAAATGTAATCTACATACAATATTAAGGCTTCCAACAGGCATATTCTATGCTCAAGGAGTTAAGACAAATGTATTATTCTTTACAAGAGGAATTGAGGATAAAGGTAATACAAAGGATGTATGGTTCTATGATTTAAGAACTAATATGAAAAATTTTAATAAGTCAAATCCATTAAAAGAATCACATTTTGATGAGTTTATAAAAGCATATACAGCTGAGAATAGAGAAAAAGTTGAGGATGAAAGATGGACTAAGTTTACTAGAGAAGAAATAAGAGAAAAGAATGATAACTTAGACTTAGGACTTATAAAAGATGAATCTATATTAGATTATGAAGATCTACCAGATCCAATTGAAAGTGCTGAAGAAGCAGTAGCGAAGTTAGAAGAAGCAACTGATTTACTTATGAGTGTTATTAAAGAATTAAAGGCTCTTGAAAGTGAGGAATAGTAATGGCTAAAAAGAAAGTGACATTAGAAGAAAAGTTAGAAGATTCTATTGTTAAAGATGTTTCTTATGAAGTACCTGATAATTGGGTGAATGTAAAACTTAACAGTATAGTAAAGTTTGAAAAAGGAAAAAAACCTAAACTTCTTATAGAGAAATTTGAGGATAATGCGATTCCATATGTAACGATTAAGTATTTTCAAACTAAAGAGGCGGATCAATACACATTTGAAACAGAAACAAATAGATTATGTGATGAAGATGATATATTAATTGTATGGGATGGTGCAAGAGCAGGATTGATCGGAACTGGAGTGCAAGGAGCGCTAGGATCAACATTATGTAAGATAAAGTTTAATTGTATGAATAAAAAATTCATGTACTATTACTTTGTTAGTAAGTATAATTTAATTAATGCTAATACAAAGGGAACAGGAATACCACATGTTGACTCAACATACTTAGAGAAATTAACATTAGGAATACCACCATTAAAAGAGCAACAAAGAATAGTTGATAAGATAGAAAGTCTTTTTGAAAAGTTGGATAAGGCGAAGGAATTAATTGAAGAAGCTAGAGATGGATTTGAAAAGAGAAAATCAGCTATATTGGAGAAGGCTTTTAGAGGGAAATTGACTGAAAAATGGAGAAAAACTAATATAATTTCAGAAAATAGAATTTTAGCTGAAATTAATAAGTTCTATTGTAATAGATTAAGTAAAAGAGATATGGAAATACTATGCGATTTTCAATCTAAAATAGATGAATATGAGATGATTAAAGATTCAAAGTGGGTAAAGTGTTGTATAGGAGCTATTGGAAAAGTTAGCAATGGAAGTACTCCTTCTAGGAAAAATGAAGCTTTTTGGAATGGAACAATACCTTGGGTAAGTTCTGGAGAGGTTAGAAATAACAGGATTAAATATACTAAAGAATATATAACTGAGGATGGATTTAATAATTCTTCAGTAAAATTATTAAGTAAGGGCTCTGTATTAATCGCTATGATAGGAGAGGGTAAGACAAGAGGACAAAGTTCTATATTAGATATAGAATCTACCACAAATCAAAATATAGCAGCAATTGACCTAAGTCATGAAAATATTTTATCAGAATTTTTATGGTATTGGTTACAATATAATTATAAAAAGAATAGAGATAGTGGAAATGGAACTGGTCCAAAGGCGCTTAATTGTCAAAAAGTTAGGGAGTTAGATTTTATATTACCACCAAAGAACGAACAAAAAGAAATAGTAAGAATTTTAGATAAGATTTTAGGAGAAGAATCTAAAATAGAAGAGCTTACACAATTGGAAACCCAAATTGAATTAATAAAAAAATCAATATTAGCAAAGGCTTTTAGAAGTGAACTTGGTACTAATAATTCAGAAGAAATTAGTGCTATAGAACTGTTGAATAATATTTTAGACAGTAACTTAAATAGGTAAATTTATTCATAGAGATAAGTACTTATTAAATGTGGAGGTCGTATAATGAAACTTAAACAACTATTTATTAGTAGTTATAAAAATTTGGGGAGTTTAGAGATAGAATTTGAAAAAAATTCGTCAGTAAATGTCTTTATAGGTAAAAATGGTGCTGGAAAATCCAATATTCTTGAAGTGATAGCGCTTATATTTTCTAGGTTAAATGAGAGGAAAGAAATAAATGAGTTTCAGTTTGATATTCAGTATTTTATTGATGATAGTATATATAGAATTGAAAATTTAACCACAGAAAAGATGGTTATAACAAGAAATGGAATTAAATTATCGAAAAAGGATTTTATAAAAGCACTACCTAAAGCTATTTTTTTATATTATTGTGGAGAAACAGATAGGTTAAAAAAGATATCATCTAGTTATGAAGATATTATGTTTAACAAATTAATAAAAAACGGTGACGAATTTAGAATGAAATTTTTATCATATATTACTGTTAAGGATTTTGGAATAGCTTTAATTTCTAATGCTGTGTATAAAACTCAAGCATTAAAAGAGGTATGTAATCTTACAGAAATTACAGATGTATCTTTTAATGTTAAATTTAAATTTAAAAGACCAAGTTGGAGTAAAAACGGAGCTGTTGATGATTTTTGGAATGCAAAAGGATCTGTAAAGAGTGCAATACAGGAACTAATTGATGTTTCACCTTTAAATAATATTAAGGTAATAGACAGAGATAATGTTGAAATAGTAGTGTCAGATATAAATAAGTTAGCTGATAGAATGCATGATGCCACAACAATGTTTATTATGTTTAAAATGTTGATGCAGTCAGATATATTAGATGATGTTTATTATGAGGTGAAAAAAAATGGAAGGACTTTTGATTATCATTATTTAAGTGAGGGAGAAAAGCAGCTTTCTCAATTGTTATCTATAATTGAATTGACTAAGGAGTATAAAGCATTATTTTTATTAGATGAATTTGATGCATATTTACATCCTAATTGGCAAAGAAAGTTTACAAGTCTTTTAAATAATGTTGATATTAGAGGACAAATATTGATTACTACCCATTCTCCACTAACATTAGGAAAGATGAGAAAGGAAAATGTTAGGCTGATTAGCAATGGAGAAATACATGATATAACAGTAGATCCGTTTAATAGGGACTCATCCCAAATAATGGAAGAGATTATGAAGGTAACTGGAAGGCCAATTGAAGTAAAGAGAGAAATTAAAGAATTTAATAAAGCCTCTCTTAGAGGAGAAAAAGATAAAATGCTTAGCATACAGAAAAAGTTAGAAATTTTATTAACACCAGATGATCCATTTTTTATAACTATAAATGCTGCTTTAAGAAGACTGGAGGACAGATAAATATGAAATATATATCAAAAGGAAATATGCCTCAGTGTCTCCAGAAATATATAAAAAAAATGGAAAAGATTTTAATAAGTTTAAAAATGATTATGAAGCTAGGAACAAGTTAAAAGATGTATTATTAATTGAGCAAGGTCATATTTGTTGTTATTGCGGACAAGCTATTAAACTTGAGAAATGTGTATTGGAACATATAAAACCAAAAGAACATTATCCAGAATTAGCGTTAGATTATACTAATTTAGTTTGCTCATGTTGCGGTGGACAAACTAATAGACAAAAAAATAAAAATTATCCTGTATACTGTGATGCTAAAAAAGGAAAAGAGGAGATAGATATATTACCAACAGATAAAGACTGCGAGAATAGATTTATGTTTGATGATCAAGGAAATATATTTGCTGCACGAGAAGGCGATACAGAAGCTGAGAATACAATCGATATTTTAGGGTTAAATACTCCTACGTTGGTGAATAAAAGAAGAGCTGCTATTGATGCATATAGATATTTAGATAGTCGAAATTTAGATTGGGAGCAAGAGATTGAAAAATTAATAAAAAGAGATATCAAGGGGTATTTTTAAGAGTTCTATTTTGTATTAATTTATTACATTAAAAATTATAGATTGTGTGAAATACGCGATAAATGCTTACAAAATGCATAATAAATCAATAAGAATTAATAGAAGCCTGAGCAATTAATTTAGCTAAGGCTTTTTTAGTTGTTGTCTTTAAAAATTAAATTAATAATATATCAAGTTAATATTAATAAAAAGTAAGTTTCATTATAGAAATTTTGAAGGAATATGAAAGGTAGGTTCATTTTTTATGTTTGCTATATGCACTGTAACGAGTAAATATTGAGAAGGTAATTTCCAAAAGTATTGTATTCTTTTAAATAATAATAAAAAGAAAAGAAGTAAAACATCTATTCATAGTAATAAGAAAATGCGTAAAATTTTAATTCTATGATTCTATTTTAAGAGGAGAAGATGATGGTATATAAAGTGATTATAACACACAAAATAAAAAATCTGAGAGTTTATAATGAAATTTATTAAGCACTAAATCAAATAAGTAAGGTAAAACAACAAAATTTATACTCACAAGGAAATGAGCATATAACTCATATATTAAAAGAAATCTTAAGCAGCAATAAGAAATAGATTGAAATGAAAAGTCTTAGTTATTGAATTAGCTAAGACTTTTCACATCTCAAATAGTAGTTTCATATAAATTATCGAGGAAAATTAATTTGCATTTATATATATTGAAAAATGTTATAAAAAATCTAACAAATAATTTCATTATAGTAAATAATTATTGGCTATAATTTATAATATAATAGATATGATAATTTTTAAGTTATACACAAATTTATGATATACTTAGTTTTAATAATAATAATTTGGATATAATAGTGGATAAGTTTAAAAAAAGGAGATTTATATGAAGATAGGATTAGTGCTATCAGGGGGAGGGGGCAAAGGTGCCTACGAGCTTGGTGTATGGAAAGCATTAAAAGAATTAGGATTAGATAAATATATAGATGTTTTTGCAGGTACTTCAATAGGTGCATTTAATGCAGTCTTATTTGCTCAAGATGATATAAATGCTGCTGAAGCTTTATGGGATGAAGTTACTATGGATAAGCTTGTTCCTATAAGCAAATTTCAACTGCTAAAAAGAGGAATAGAACTTGCAATAGGATCACATCATTTAAACTTAGCTAAGAAATATATGGTTCAAAAGCTAGAAGAGGGTGGAGTTCCAAAAGATGGTGCAAGAGAAATAATAGAGGATTATTTAAATATAGGAAAAGTAAAGGAAAGAGGTAAGATATGCTACGCTGCATGTACGGAGTTACCTGATTTTACAGCAAAGTATTTTAGAATAAATGACTATGATGATATAACAGCTAAAGAGATGATAGTTGCATCTGCATCTCTTCCAATGATATATGATTGTACAGAAGTTTTAGGTGGCAAATATATTGATGGAGGTGTTGCAGATAATACTCCAATACAGCCTGTATATGGAGAAAATTGCGATATTATAATAGTTGTATTGTTATCAAAGGAGGAAAGAGTTGATAAGACTCTTTATCCAAATACTAAGATATTAGAATTAGTTCCTAGAAATTTAAATGAAAGTACTCTTAAGGGAACTCTTAATTTAGATATGGCAGCTAAGAGAATGAGAATAAAAGAAGGATATAATGATACTATAAGTCTTTTAGAACCAGCTATAATAATGGCAAAATTAATGCATGAAAGAGAAGAGCGAGAAAATCATCCAAAACTTTTTAGATTTTATAATTGGATAAAGGAAATTACTTAAAGAATAAATTAAAAGGATATCTGAATGGGCATCCTTTTAATTTATTATATTTTATTAATTATATAAAGACTATCTTTAAATTACTATTCACCTACATATTCTAAAATACTACCAGGTTATCAATTTAATATTTTAGATAATGGGTCTAATGTATCTTAAAAAATAATAATAAAATACTCTTTTATAATGAATATTCGTATAGTTGATATAACAGATGAATCATATAATAGACTAAAAAAGAGGAAAATAAATTTATAAAGTAGTATAATACATAATAACTAAAATAAGGCTATATAGTGGAGGAGTAGTTAATGGCAGTATTTTTTTATGAAACAGATATAGGAACTATAGGGATAGAAGAAAAAAATGGGTTTATATCAAATGTTTATTTTGGGAAAGATGACATTGAAGATAATATAGAATTTAAAGAGACAAAGCTTCTAAAAGAAGCATCAATTCAGCTTAATAAATATATAAGTGGTGAGCTTAAAGGATTTAACCTACCATTATCACCAAAAGGTACAGAATTTATGAACGAAGTATGGAATGGATTATGTGAAATTCCGTATGGGGATGTACTTACATACAAAGAGATGGGAGAGCAGATAGGTAGACCAAAAGCAGCAAGAGCAATAGGCCTTGCTTGTAATAGAAATCCAATACCAATATTTATACCTTGTCATAGAATAGTTGGGAGTAATGGAAAGCTTACTGGATATTTAGGTGGAATTGATACAAAAGAAAAATTACTTAATATAGAGAGAAATAATAAATAAGTGATTATAATAAAAAAAGAAACTTAAAAAGGATTGTTTAATTGTAATGTTAAACAATCCTTTTTAGATATTAGGAAGAGTAGAAATTAGTTCGCTTCTAGCATTTACTCTAACAAGATAAGCAAGTATTGTTGGAATATAGCTCATTGCTATTCGTCTATAAGGATCTTGATGCTCTGGGTCTTGTTCAGATTTTTCCTCATATCTTTTAAATGCTGAGTAAGCAAATATAAAGTTAACCATTAAACCGAGGGTTTCTCCAACATTTATATAAGGAGTGGCATCAAGCCCAGAATCTATACCGTTAAGTGCACTAAGTACTATTTCTTTACCAATAAGAGAGGCTTTAAGATAATAAAAGGATGACATAACAGATAAACAAGTACCAAATAGTTCAATATTAACTATCTCTAAATCTATTCTAAGGAAATATTGCCTACGTTCTTCATCTTCAGGATTACCGCTTTCATCACCAAGATTTGCATTGAATGTATAAGGGCTAAAGAAATTATCCATATTAAAATTATTAATATCCATTTAACACCTCATAGAGTGTAATTTAAATAAGAATTTTACAATTATTATTTAAGTATAATTTATATAAAAGCTTCATCATCAGTATTTGTTCTATCAATTTCAGCAAGCGCAATAACTCTTTCTTTATTTGCTATTACACTTAGAAAATATGCATTAGCCAATCTTTTATAAGGGTCAAGGGACTCATCGGAACCTTCTAAAGCCTTTTCATGTATTCTTCTTATAGCAACTATCCAAAGAATAATAAGTCCTTCTAAAATTAATTCTTCACCTATAAGTAGAAGGCGTGAAGGTCTAATTCTACGACCAGGAGATATTGGGATATTTGGATTAAGTATATTTTCTTTATCTTCATTAGCTGCAATTATAAAATAAGAATATCCTACAATTAAAAGTATTGATCCAAGTATCTCCATATCCGCAAGTTCTAAGCCTAGATTTGCAAGATATTCTTCCAGTTCAGGTGGAAGCCTTGTATTTTCTTCTTCATTATTCATCAAAAAAAACACCTCAATAGAAACAAGGTTTTAATTTAATATATGAGATGTAGATTTTATTGGTACTTATTATGATGATAATGGTAGAAATGGAGAATAGATGGGGAATGATTAGATAATATAGAGATTTAAAATAAATAAAAAATTAAATGAGAGGGTGAATAAATCTCATCCTCTCATTTGTAGTATTTAAATTTTAAATATATAGCTAAACGTTGGGTTAAGGTACCATATTTCCAGCAACTTTATAAATTTTATACCATTCTTCTCTAGTTAATGGAATTTCAGATCCTCTGCAAGCATCTATAATACGACTTGGTTTAGTAGTACCTAAAATAACTTGAATATTAGCAGGATGACGTGTAATCCAAGCAGTAGCTATTGCTGTACTTGTAACTCCATATTTTTCAGCAAGTTCATTAATAGTTTGATTAAGCTCTGGGAATTTCTCCATATCACCAAGGAATACTCCGTCAAAGAATCCATGTTGGAATGGTGACCAAGCTTGAAGAGTTATATCCTTTAGACGACAATATTCTAGAACACTACCATCACGGTCGAAGGATTGATTAATATCCATATTTACTGCAATACCTGAATCAATAATGTTAGTATGTGCTGCTCCAAATTGTAATTGATTTATTATAAGTTTTTCATCAGTATACTTTTGTAATAATTCAATTTGAGCTGGATTATGGTTTGATACACCAAAGTGTTTAACCTTTCCACTTTCTTTAAGTTTTGAAAATGCTTCTGCAACTTTTTCAGGTTCAACTAAAGTATCAGGACGATGAAGAAGTAGAATATCTAAATAATCAGTTTTAAGTCTACTTAATATACCATCAACTGAATTTAATATATAATCCTTTGAAAGGTCATAATAGTTTCCTTTTGTATTAATACCACATTTACTTTGAAGAATCATTTTTTCTCTAATATCGGAATTCATTTTAATTGCAGTAGAGAACATTTCCTCACATTCTCCGCCACCATATATATCTGCATGGTCAAAGAAGTTAATTCCTTCATCCATAGCAGTACGTATTAATTTTTCAGCTCCATCTAAAGATAGCTCATTAATACGCATATTACCCATAATTATATTTGATGATTTTAATTCTGTATTTGAAATGTTTAAATATTTCATTTTAATACCCCTCCCATATCACATAGTCTAATTTAATAATAAACCTTAAAGTGAGCTTTAGGTCAAGTAAAAGTTTTCAAAATTATAAAAAAGTAATAAAGTAAGCTCTGAAAAATATACTAATGAATAAAAAAGAAAAGGTGATTCAAAGTTATGAATCACCTTTTTTATATTTCTCTCAGAACAATTTGTTGAATTGCCATTAATGGAGGCCACACGTCATCAGGAGGTAAAGTATACTGAACATATCCTGGACTAAGGTTCTTAACCTTTAGCTCATAAGTCCTAAAATTGATAAGTAATAATGGATTACCAAGATTATCTTTTCCAATAACGCTACATAATATTCCTTCATCTTTATAATACTTTACTACTGCATCTAATAAATCATTCATGTTATAGTAAACATTAGTAAATTCTAATACTACTTTTCTATTAAACATAAAAATTCCCCCCTTTTATAAAATAATTTCATAAACTGATATAATTATATCTTTAATATTTGGAATCCTAATAAATAAATTGTAAATATTAAGGGAGACAATAAAAAGCACGATATAATAAAATTTGAGTTATATATAATATCTTATCATATTTTTTTAATAAAAGTACTCACTTGAAATAATTAACAAGAACATGACGTTTTTTAATCATTATATGTTATCATTACAAATTTGATTAATAGCAATAGATTGGGGAAGATAAATTTATATAAAATAAAAATCATATATAGAATTAAAGATATATGAAATACATAATGTATAAAATAAAAGCAATATGCAGAATTAGAACAATGCATATTGCTTTTGTTTTTAATAATATAGTGTGATTTTTAGATCCTATAATTTATATAAGGTTTTGCCTTCTTTAATAGTTTCAAGAATCTTTATATTTTTAATTTCCATAGGGTCAACTTTAAGTGGATTATTGTCTAAAATAATTAAATCAGCTAACTTGCCATCTTTAAGAGATCCTTTTTTATATTCTTCAGAGTATTGGTAGGCTGCATTTATCGTTACAGCTTTTAGAGCAGCAAGGGGAGATATTCTTTGATCTTCTCCAATTATAACTCCATTTTTGCTTACTCTATTTACAGCACACCAAACAGTCTCAAGCATATTTGGCATAATAACTGGACTATCTTGATGGAATGTATATAAAACTCCATCTTCTAGAGCAGTTTTTGCAGGGCTTATATTAAATGCCCTTTCTTCTCCAAAGTTTTTAATGTGGACATCTCCCCAGTAATAAGTATGTGCAACAAAGAAAGATGGTATCATATTAATGTCTTTAAGAGAGGCAATCTGATTTTTCCTTAATAATTGTGCATGAATCATAACTGGTTTAATTTCCTTAGAATTAGGATTTTTGCTTAAGACTGACTTAAATGAAGTTATAAGTTGATTTGCAGCAGCATCACCATTACAGTGAGAAAGTAATTGAATATTATAGTCTAAAGAAGTTTTAATAAAATCTTTAATTTCATTATCTTGATAAACTGGATAACCACAATAATCTTTATATCCATTTAGATAAGGTTTTGTCATCCAAGCAGTTCTTCCTTGAGGAGAACCATCTAAGAAGATTTTAAATCCACCAATTTTAAATCTATTAACATAGTTTTTAACATATTGTTTATTATCATCAACTATATGTTTACAATTTTTTAAATCAACATATCCAACTACATCTATATCTAGGTCTTCATTGTCAGATATATTCTTAAGTAAAGCAAATGATTCATCTTTAACAAGTCCATCTTGAGCTGTTGTAATACCATAGCTTAAATAAATGTTTTGAGTTTTTTTTAGTAATTTAATTAGATTGTTTAAAGAGGGAGCTGGGATTTTAGATGATGCATTTACAAAGGCAGTTTCTTCTACATAACCATTAGGTTCATTTGATGTACCTACACGTCCAATCTTTCCACCTTCAGGATTTTTAGTAGCTTTTGATATTCCTATTTCTTTAAGGGCGGTAGAGTTTAAAACACCCATATGACCTGATATATGAGTTATAACTATAGGATTTGTAGTAGATACTTTATCTAATATTTCTTTAGTTGGGTTTATCTTTTCTTTTAGTGAATTATTATCATATCCAAATCCTATAATCCAATCGGTATCATTTAAATTATTTTCTTCCTTATAATTTTTTAGTATAGTAACTAAATCTTCAAAGCTTTTTGAATTACTTAAATGTACCAAAGAAAGAGTGTTTGCAACAGCAGTTATATGACTGTGAGAATCAATAAATGATGGCATAAGTGTTTTGCCATTTAAATCTATTAAGTCTGTATTATCATTTTTAAATTTAAGAACCTCATCTTTTGTACCAACTTTTTTTATAATTCCATCCTTTATAAAAATAGCATCAGCATATAGACTATCTTCCATAGTTAATATATCACCATTAAAAAAAATCTTTTCTACCATAAATAAACCTCCCTTAGTTTTCAATGTATATTATAAATATACTATAAGATTAACTAATAAGGGAGGTTTTATATGGTAAATATTTAAAATATTTATAATTAATGTAATAAGTTATAAATATTATTAGATTGTTATACTAATTGTTATAAATTTCTTCGTTTAATGAATAATTGTTATAAACTTCTTCATCTAATGAATTTTCAGATTTTGCAACATATATAGCGGCAGCAGAGTCACCAACAACATTAAGTGATGTTACAAGCATTTCAACTGGTCTATTAATTGCAAGGATAAGTGAATAAGCAAGAAGTGCAGCATCATTTTGATATCCCATTCCAGTTAAAACAGTAAATAATATTATTGCACCAGCACCAGGGGCAGCAGGTGTACCAATTGATGATATTAATGCAAGAATTGATATTATTGTTAAGCTCATCGGAGTTACTTCATACCCAGCACTTGAAGCTATAAATGTTGCAGCAATTACTTGCATTATTGCAGTTCCGTTCATGTTTATAGTCATTCCAAGAGGTAGAGTAAATGAAGCTATATCTTTATCGACACCAAGTTCTTCAACTGTAGTTTTAGTGTTTAGTGGAAGAGTTGAAGCTGATGATGAAGTTGAGAATCCAAATAAAGCAACCTTTGCAATTTTTCTTACGAATATAAATGGATTAAGTCTTGATGATAAGAATATAAATAATGCATATCCAAATACTAAGAAAATTAAAAGTGCAACAGTTGTTGTACCAACATAAGCAAGTGCAGGTCTTAAGTGATCAATACCGTATATCGCAAAAGTTCTTGTGATAAGTACAAATATTGCAATTGGACCAAACTTAGTTATTATAAATGTTAAAAATACTGTGATTATTTTATTTATTTCTTCTAATATTTTCTTTAAAATCTTAATTTCATCACCAAGTTTATTAATACAAAGTCCTGTAGAAACTGCTAAAAATACAACAGCTAGTATCTTACCATTTTCAGAGAATACTGATGTTATATTATTTGGTACAGCTTGTACTAACACAAGTAATGGATTATTACCTGTATTACCAGCTTGAGCTGAAACTCCATCTATGCTTACATTAAAAAATCCTAGTTTATGTGCAGTAAGTGCAAAAATACCTGCAAGGATTAAAGCAAATACAGAAGTTATTAAAAATGCCATTATAGTTTTATATGATATACGTCCAAGCTTCTTAGTATCAGTTATATGACACATTGCAAGAGCTATTGAAGTAAATACCATAGGTACTATAACAAGTTGAAGTGAATTTACGAATAATTGACCAATTATATAGAATATACCTAAAGAATTTTTACCTTCAGGTGTTGTTATATCTTGAAATAAAATTTGATTTATCTTAGTCCATAAATCAGCATTAGAATTGCTAATTAGATATTCTCTAAGAAGCATAAAGGCACCACCTAGTAGTAGACCTAAGATAAGTGCAATTCCCATTTGTATTGCAAGTTTGTTTTGATTGTTTTTAAGTGATTTAATTTTCATAATGTCCTCCTAAGTAAATAAGTTTTATAGGACACCATAAAAAACCTTAACACCAATTAAGATGCTAAGGTAAAATACTATAGTATAATGACTATTATGTATATGCCTTATTAGTCTCTCAGGACTATCTTAAAGGTATCCCACGGTTATAAATATAATAACAATGAGAAGGTCTGTCAATACAAAATATCAAAAAATAAATATTAAATTATCTGATTGTTAAAAATAGCTAATTATAATTTAAAAGTTATAATTATATTAAAAACAAAGGGGACTTATGCTGCTAATTATAGCTTGAGGACATACCTCTTTAAACTTATCAAATAATTCTAATGAAGGGTCTATAACTTCTATTTCTTCATTATCATATTTAAAAGAAATATAATTACAATCAAAATCAAATCTGATATCTCCAGGAGATTCATTCATTGAATCATATGTATAATTTTTCATAAAATCTATAATTAATTGTCTATTTTTATTTAACTTACAAAGTTCAAGAATATATTTTTCATCAATTATAAACTTATTTTCCACCTCAGCAACAAAATCACTTAGTCTTTCTAGTGGACGTATTATTGTATTACCATTCTCATCAGCCACTTCGTATCCATCAAGGGTATCTTTTGCAAAGAAGTTTTCAGTTCTACTCATAAGAACAGCTTCATGCTTACTATCAGTGTATTCAGTGTATTCAATCTTAATTTTTGAGGATTTCCAATTAAATAATTCTTCCACGCTCTTTTCTTTATCGTACATAAGTTTATCTAATTTTTTCTCTTCAAAATAAGGAACTCCTTTTTCAATAGATAATTTATATTCAGTAAGCTCTTTAATGAGTTCATCAATTTTTTTAATCTTAAGTTCTTTATTCAAAGTATATACCTCCTCATCCTATTTAACCATATTATAACATTAATTATAGAAAAATTCTCCGTGGTATATATTTACAAATTAGAAGATATAATATATACTATCATTAAACGATATATCATTTAATGATATAAGGAGGGAATATGGCTAGAAAGAAAGCATTAGAAGAGGATATATTAACAGATTCAACTTATTATATTTTATTAACTTTAGTAAGACCAATGCATGGATACGGGATAATGCAAGAGATTAAGGAGCTATCAAATAATAAGATAGATATAGGACCTGCAAGTCTATATACTATTTTAAAGAAACTGCAAGATGGGGAATTAATAAAATTACTAGATGATAATGAAGATAGAAGAAAAACTTATATACTAACAGATAAGGGAAAAGAATTAATTAAAAAGGATATTGAAAGAAGAAAGCTTATGGTTTCCTATGGAGAAAAAGCTTTAAAAATTTTAGAAGGGTGAGTTTAATTATGAGAGAAAAGAAAAAGTATAAATATTTAATTAATGGGGGGTATGCCTTTGATGAAGAAAAAATAACTAAAAAACTTAGTGATTTATCAAAGGAGGGGTGGATACTTGAAAGTGTAGGTCCACTTAGATATAAGTTAGTTAAAGGGGAGTGCAATGACTATATTTATTCAATGGACTATAATGAAAGCAAAGAAGATTTAGATGAGTATTTTGATATATTTAAAAGTGGTGGGTGGGATCATGTAGATTCTACTGAAGGTTTTCATTTCTTTAGAGCAAATAGAGGAACTACACCAATATATACTGATAAAGAAAGCTACAAAAATAAGTATGAGGTAATTAGATCTAGATGTAATAAGACTGGGATTATAAGTGGAGTAATAATGATATTTATAGTTTTACTTGGATTATCATTTAAAGAAATTTTAAATAATAATGATTTATTATTTATATTATACCTAATCTCTATAGTAATGCTTATAGGAATTACGGTACCATCCGTTATGGTGAGCTTTGCATATTACTTTAGAAAAAGAAAAATACAAAAGGAAAATTAGTGTTTATATGAATTGAAATTTATATAAATCATAATTTATGTAAAATGTATATAAGATATCTTATATACATTTTTTTATAGTATAATAATGTAAAATGATTAAGGTTACTTAGGTGATAAAATGATAAATTTTGAGATGAAAAGTTATAATTTAGTCTTTAGAATTATAGTAGTATTAGGTGTTATAGGTATTACTATCCATGATAGTGGAAATGGATTTGTTTTAAGTTTATATGTTGTTGGATTTCTTATACTATCTCTTATGCAAGGATTAATTAGAAAAAAGTATAAATATATATTTTTCATATTATTGATTATATGGAACTTGATTTTTTATTATCTGGGTATGGAGATAACAAGTACTTTAATAACGTTATTGTTAATTGAAGTTTGCGCTTCAAAGGCTGAGTTATTAATTCCTCTTATTATAATTTCTACAACGTTTGTTGCAGCATTTTATAAAAAAGATTTTATACCATTTTATATTTACACCACAGTGCTCGGAATTTTCTTTATGAGAATATTTAGTGTATATGATAGAAAATTTATAAAATTAGAAGATGATATGGATAAAAAGATAAAAGAGGGACATGCATTAAGCCAAAAAATTAAGGATGAGAGTGATTTCTACAAACAAAGTATTTATTCAGTAAAATTAGAAGAGAGAAATGATATATCAAGAAGAATGCACGATAATGTTGGACATGTAATTGCAGCATCCATTATGAGACTTGAAGCAGCTCAGATAATCTTAAATACAGATATAGATAAAGGGCGAGAGATGATAAAAGAAGCTACGGAAAACCTAAGAAAAGGAATGGATGATATAAGAGAGACTATTCATGAAATAACTCCAAGAAGTGAAGAGATTGGAATTAACAAGATAAAGCTTTTATTAGAAGAAAAGCTTAAAGGATCTAAGATTAAATATTCAGTAATGCACAGTGGTAATATAGATAAAGTGACTATAGTAGAATGGGCTGTTATATATGAAGGTATAAAGGAGTTATCAACTAATAGTATTAAGTATAGTGGCTGTGATAAGATAACGGTAAACATAGAGATATTAGATAAATTACTAAAGATAACATTTAAAGATAATGGAGTAGGAAAAGAAAAGGTAATAAAAGGTTATGGTTTAACAAAACTGGAAGAGGAAGTTTTAAAGCAAAGAGGGAATTTAATAATAGATGGAAGTGATGGATTCACAGTTATTATGATATTTTATAAATAAAGGGGGAAAAGATTTTGACTATAAGGCTAGTCATTGGAGAAGATGATGACTTAATAAGAGAAAGTTTAAAGATAATACTTGGAACAAATCAAAATATAGAAGTTTTAGATGCTTTTCCAAATGGACGTGAAGCTCTTGAATATGTAGTTAGAAATGATGTTGATATAGCACTGTTAGATGTTAGAATGCCAATTATGAATGGAGTTTTAGCAACTAAAGAGATAAATGAAAAAAGTAATACTAAAGTTATTATTTTAACTACCTTTGATGAAGATGATTATATAAGAAGTGCAATATCTTATGGTGCAAAGGGATACTTACTTAAAAATACTCCACCGGATAAGATAATAAGTGCTATAGAGATGGTTTACGCTGGTAACTCAGTTATTCAGGAAGAGGTGTTATCTAAATTATCATCTAATTTAGACTATAAAGAAAAAGAAGAATTTGATATGACACAGTTTACTGAAAGAGAAATTGAAATTATAAAAGAGATATCAAAGGGTGCTAGTAATAAAGAGATTAGTAGTAATTTATTTATATCAGAAGGAACGGTTAAAAACTATATAACATCAATCCTTCAGAAGACTGAACTTTCTCACAGAACTCAAATTGCAATTAAATATTTAAAATCAATATGACAAAAGTCATATGAAAGATGTGACCTTCTCTAGATTCAAAGGGGAGGTCTTTTTTATATAATTAGATTATAAAGATTTAAATGATTATTTTAGAGGAGAGATTTTAAATGTATGCTATAGAAATTAAGGATCTAGTAAAGAAGTATGGGGACTTTTTAGCAGTAGATAATATATCACTTAAAATTGAAAAGGGAAGAATATATGGATTACTTGGACCAAATGGTGCTGGAAAGAGCACAGCTATAAACATTATATGTGGTCTTATAAGAGGAACATCAGGAAATATCATTATGAATGGCGTTGATATTACAAAGAGCATGAAGGGTCAGAACAAAAAGATAGGATTAGTTCCACAAGAAGTTGCACTTTACTGGGACTTTACAGCAGAAGAGAATTTAAAGTTCTTTGGAGCGATATATGGACTTAAAGGATCAGTCCTTAAAGAAAGAGTAGAGGAATCATTAGAATTTACAGGACTTATGGATGTAAGAAAAAAACTTGCAAAAGAGTTTTCAGGGGGAATGCTTAGAAGACTTAATATAGCCTGTGCTCTTGTCCATAGACCAGAGATAATTATAATGGATGAGCCAACTGTTGGAATAGATCCACAATCAAGAAATCATATATTACAATCTGTAAAAAAGCTTAATAAAAAAGGTGTAACTATAATTTACACAACTCACTATATGGAAGAAGTTGAAACCTTATGTGAAGAGATAGCAATAATAGATCATGGAAAAGTTATTGTACAAGGAACTAAGGAGGAACTTAAAAATATAGTAAGTGAAACAAGAAATCTACATCTATTAGTTGATAATGGAGCAATTATAGAAATAAATGAACTTAAAAAGGTTAAAGGAGTTCAAGAAGTAATAATAAATGAAAATGAAATAAAGATAGCTTCAAGTAAGGAAGTTAATAATTTAAGTAATATCATTGATAAAGTTAATGAGCTTGGAGCAAATATATTTGATATTGGATATAAAGATATAACTCTAGAAACTGTATTCTTAACTCTTACAGGAAGAAGTTTAAGAGATTAGATGAAAGAAATATTAGAATAAATTAAGGGGGATTAATTTAATTATGAAAGCATGTATTAAAAGTACAATACTTTTAGTTTTAAGAAGTCCAAAATACTTTATATTTTCAATGCTTTTTCCAATATTTCTAACAATTTTAATTGGAGGAGTTCTTGGAAAGTATTTTAATACCAGCAGTAATATGAAGGAAAGTGAAGTATATTATATAAATAATATTGGTGATGAAGGTAGCGATATTATAGATAATTTGGTTAAAGCTTCTGATAATGGAGGCACAAAGCTCACTTTTCAGACTATATCATCAGCAGATGAAGGAAAAGAGAAGGTACGTGAAGATGATGATATTTTTATAGAATTAAATAAAGATAAGATCAATGTATTTGTACAAAGTGGAAGTGATTTTCATTATTCATATATAAATTCTTTGCTTAGTGGGATAACTAGTAGAGGAGAAGCTATAAAGCTTATGTATAGCATAAATCCAGTTGAAGCAACTAATATTCTTAAAAATGATAGTTATGATTCAAAAGATTCAAGTATAGACTTTAAATTACTTGATAGCGAACAAGCACCTACATCATTTGATTATTATGCAATTGCAGAACTTACAATGATGTTACTTTATTTAATGTTATTCCCTATGAGTAGGTATTTTGAAGATAAGAGAACTGGTATCAGGGAGAGGATGAAGATTCTTGGAATATCAGATTTTAATTATTATTTTGGATCAACAATTGGATATTTCATTATTTCATTTGGAACTACACTACCAAGTTTCTTATTCTCAAATTTTGTACTAAAGACTAATTGGGGAAGTAATCCACTTCTTTGTTATGCTGCAATACAAGTATTTGCCCTTGCAAGTATAAGTATTGGTACAGTAGTAGCTAGTTTCTTTAATGATGAGGAAAAGGTAGAGGGAGTATTCCAAGGTGTAGTATTTCCAGTATTATCATTCCTCGGAGGTGCTTATTTAGCTCTTCCTGATAATGTAGGAGGAATATTCCAAATAATAACTAATATTTCTCCAATTAGATGGCTTAACAGAGGGATAATGCAAAGTATATTCAATAATAGCAATAAGCTTCTTATATCATCTTGTGCTGTTGCTTTAATAGTTACTGCAATAATGGCAGCTATCATGGTTGTAAGTGGAAGACGAAAGGAGTGGAGAATATGAGAAATATCTTAGTAATGCTAAAAAATAATTTAAGAATGATGATATTAAAAAAACCACTCTATTTTATAGCAAGTATAGTAGCTCCAGTTGTAATAGTACTAGTAGTAGGTTCTTTATTGACAAGTGGATCATCAAATATGTCAATTGGTGTATCTAATTTAGATAATAGTAAATCTTCAGAATTGATACTAAAAAATATAGAAAATCAAAACAATTTTACTGCCCTAGATATGAATGAAGAAGAAATAGAAAGTAAGATAAAAGAAAAAAGTATAGAATGTGGAATAATAATTAAAAAAGGATTCCAAGAGGGAATAGTTAATGGAAATTCTAAAAATCAAATTGAGATTATAGGTAAAGATGGAGATTCAATATATAAATCTATAGAATCTATGATATCAATTGATTTAAAAAATCTAGAGGATTTAGGAAAGATAAGTAATGAAGATAGTAAGGTTTATAATAATCTTTTAAAAGATTATGAAAGCAATAAAGTCACTATAGAGAGAGGCTCTTTAAGAGATGATAGTAAAGATTATAATAACACATCAATATTTGTAGGATTTTTAATAATGTTTATGTTCTTTAGGTCAATACTCGGGGCAGAACGTATATTAGAAGATAAGAAAACTAAAGTATATACTAGAATATTTGCAGCTCCTATAAAGGTTTATCAATATTACCTAGGTAATATTTTAGCTAGTATATTAGCTATAAACTTACAAGCAGCACTATCTTTAGTTGCAATAAGATATTTAATAAATATAAATATTGGTATGAGCTATATACAGATGTTCTTTATACTGTTCTTAATTAGTATACTTGCAGTAGCTGTAGGAACATTTTGTATAGCAGTAACTAGAACTTCACAGGAGGCTAGTATAATTAGTAACATCTTAATTATGATACTTTTAATGCTTGGAGGATGCTTTGTTCCAGTAGAGCTATTCCCAAGTGCATTAGATAAACTATCAAAATTACTTCCAACAAGATGGGCTATGGATATGGTGTCATCTCTTCAAGATGGAATAGCTATTAATTCTTTATATAAAAATATTATAATAATTTTATTATACTCAGCAGTATTCTTCTTAGCTGCAGCTTATGTAACTAAGCGTAAGGATAAGAAAGTAGATATAGCTTAGTATTGTATATTGGAAAATCTATACTTTTCTATTTGCGGAGAGATGTAATAATTACAATATGACCATTACAGATTTAGTTTCTATAATTAAAAGTATAGACAGGAAATATAAAATCTCAAGGAACCTAAATAATGAATTTAATTTATGTAGAAAAAAAGACTTTAATAATGGTAATGACAGTAAATAAATTATCTTTTAAATATTATTTAGTGGAAAGTATCATAAGAAGAATATTAAGAGAATATAGAGAAAAAGCCAAAAAGATATTTGTTAATTGCAAATATCTTTTTTATATATTGAACATAAATTAAACAGAATTGTTTATGGATTATGTATGCATATGGACAATGTGATAAAATTTATAATAGCAAATGTGTAAAGTAATAAGATATATTTTATTGATTATGAATAATTATGCTTGAATTAGGGGGATATTGATATGAGGTTTGATAAGATTACAGTTGCAGTAGATATGGCTGGGTGTCCGAATAGATGTAAACATTGCTGGATAGGACATTTTAACAATGGAAATATGTCTATAGAAGAGTTGAAATATATATCAAATACTTTTAGTGAATATACTGATTCACTTGAAGTATATAGTTGGTTTAGGGAGCCAGATTATAAGAGTAATTATAAGCAACTATGGGAATTAGATAATGAATTGAGTATAAATACAACTCCAGAAAGATTTGAGTTACTAAGTTTTTGGAGAATAAATAGAGATAAAGAGTATGTTAAATGGGCATATGATATTGGTGTTAGAAGATGCCAATTAACTTTTTTTGGACTTGAAGAAGAAACTGATTACTACATTGGAAGAAAAGGTGCATTTAAGGAATTAATAAATGCTACTGAGATATTACTTAATAATAAAATTGCTCCAAGGTGGCAAATGTTTATTAATAAATATAATATTAATAAGATACAATCACTTATTGATTTAAGTAAAAAAAAGAAATTAAGTGAAAGATGTGAAATCATAGGAGAAGAATTTGAGTTATTTGTGCATCAAGGAAGTTGTGATGGTGAAAATGAAAAGTTATATGATATAAGAATAACATCAGATGATTTAGTGAATATACCAAAAGAATTTCATAAGCATTTAGGTGATACTGAAGAAAGAATCTATAAGAAACTTATTATAGATAATTCTACTGTTAACCTTGTTTCGCAATCTCCTATTTTCTATATTACTTCAGAATTTGATGTATACCCAAATTACACATCAATATTACCATGGTGGAAATTGGGGAATATAAAGAAAGATGGAATTGAAATAGTATTAAATAATTATATAAATAACAATTGTTTAGCACAACACAATAGATTAACAATACCCATTAGCAAAATGGTTAAAGAATGTGGAAATCCTAAAAGTAATAGATTATTTGATGAAGAAGATTACATTATGTATATAATAAATCAATATTGTAATAGAGAGGTAAAATAAATTAAGTTTTACTAGCTAAATGAGAGATAATTAAACCAATGTATGGAGGTTCAATTGAGGAAGTTACAATATTATTTGAAAGACTTGATAAGAAGATAATAGCAAATATCCCTTTTGAACCATTTATTACAGTTTTATCAGGGGTGATAGTTAATGGAAAGCAAAATTATGCTACATTAGGTGCATATGGTGTTGTAAGTTAGAAGGATGTATTGTATATTTCATTGAAAAATTCACATTATACAACTTCAGGTGTAGTGAAAAATGGATTCTTTAGTGTAAACATACCATCCTCTGAATTTGTTAACAAGACTTATTTTGGTGGGTGTGTCTCTGTTAATAAAGAAGATAAATCGAATGTTTTTGATTCGTTCTATGATGATGCAGGAAATGCTCCAATGATAAATGTAAGAATGATACAGAATTTTATTATCTTACGTACTAAATTAAGATAGAATATTAATAAAAATATCGTATTATTCAGAAACGAATCTTACGGTATTTTAATTTTGCATTATATAACAATTACTCATTAGTCTATATATAATTAATGTATAATTTATATAAATACAGATTGACTTTTCTTAAAATCTTTAACCATAGCATATTTATAAGGTACATTACCTTGTACTATAAAATCCTTAGTTTTTACAGTACCTTTTTTAATTTTGATTTTATAAATAAATGTTTGTATAATAAGTAAAAATACACTTATAATTAATAGACATGATGATTGGACAGAGAGGAGCGATTTTTTATGAGTAAATTTATGAATAGACATAGAATGGAAACTATACTTATAGGTATTGGACTTATAGTATTGTCTTTATTTCTGCATTATTTACACTATTTAACTTTTAATGATTTACACCATACTTTAATATTTTTATTTGCAGACATTGCATTTATTCCAATGGATGTATTCTTTACAGCCTTTGTAATAGAAAAGCTACTTGAAAAGCGTGAAAAGAATCATAAGAGGGAAAAATTAATTATGATTAAAGGAGTATTCTTCTCAGAGTTTGGAGCAGATCTTCTAGAAGAGTTTTCTAAAGGTGATAGAGAGATTGAAAGTATAACTAAGGTGGCCATTGTAAATAAAGAGTGGGAAAAGAACGATTTTAAGGAGCTTGAAAGGGTTATTGAAAATCATGAGTTTTCTGTTGATGCTAGCAAAATAGATTTAGATAGAGTTAAGGAAATTCTTAAAAGTAAGAAAGATATGATAATATCATTTATAAGTAATCCAACTTTAATGGAACATGAGGTATTTTCAGAGTTAATTATGTCATTATTCCATTTACTAGAGGAGTTTGATGATAGATATTATAACATGATATGTGGTTGTTGTGATGATAATCATATAGAAAAAGATATAACTATTTGCTACGAGCAATTAAGCGGAATCTGGGTTAAATATATGAGACATTTAAAGGAGGAATATCCTCAATTATTTATAAAGGCAATGCTTCACAATCCGTTTGATACAAGGACTCTTGATGAAAAACTTGAAACATGTGGATTAAAATGTAGCGGTAAAAAATAATAAATGATAATATTTTAACAAAGCAATATTTTAAAATTATGTAATGTATTGTATAATTATTATATAATCTAATTAATTTTTAAAATTAGTTACTGATTAAAGTAAGAATTAATAATATAAGGATTATAGAAGAGAAGAGGATTTATGAAAAAGATATTTAAAGCAAAGACAATTAAATTAATAGGCTTTTGTTTAATACTTATATTAAATTCTATTCTTTTTATAGAAATAAGTTTTTTAAAAAGGACAGTTGATAATTCAATTGGAGATTTTTATGAATTTAGAGATGTTTTTAAGAATTATATAAGTCCTACTATTAATATTATAGAGATAATTTCAATGATTATTTTTGTTATAGTTATTATATTATATTTAAAATTTGTACTGCATGACAGTAAATTAAATAAAGAAGCAAGTAAATAAAGGGTGGATAATCCACCCTTTATTTAATACTAAAATTAATAATTATTAGTATTAATATAATTGCTCTATTATATATCCTTGAGTCTTAAAAAGATCTTTAATACTTGCTATATGTTCATATCCGTTTGTTTCAACGGTGACTTCAAGTAATGTATTTCTTAGCTTGTTAACTGCCTTAAATTGATTATGCTCAAGCTTAACAACATTAGCGTTAGTTTCTCTAAGAAGGTCTGTAATTCTACTAAGTTCTCCTGGAATATTTGGAAGTTCTACTGTAAAGCAGAATAATCTTCCTCTAGAAACTAAGCCACTATTAATAAGAGACATTATAGTAAGCATATCTATATTTCCACCACTTATTATAGAAACAACATTTTTATCCTCAAAATCTAATTTTGATAATGCAGCAAGTGATGCGGCACCAGATGCTTCAGCAACAAGCTTTTGTTTCTCATTAAGTGCTAAGAAGGCATCAACTATTTCATTGTCACTAACTGTTACAATAGTATCAACATTCTTTTGGATTAGTGAAAAAGTAAGGTCACCAGGACATTTTACTGCAATTCCATCAGCTATTGTGCTTACATAAGGAATGGGAGTCAATCTTTTTGCATGGAAGCTATCGTGCATAGCACTTGCACCTTCAGCTTGAACTCCTATAACTTGTATATCTGGATTAATTTCTTTAGCAGCTAATGAAATACCGCTAATTAATCCACCACCACCGATTGGACATACTATTGCATCTACATTTTTAAGATCTTCAAATATTTCAAGTGCTATAGTTCCTTGACCATGAATTACATCAATATCATTGAAGGGATGAAGGAATGTAGCTCCTTGTTCTTCTTCAATTTTCTTTGCAAAACTATAAGCATCATCATAACATTTACCATGTAAAATTACATTTCCACCAAAATCTTTAGTAGATTGAACCTTTAGATATGGCGTAGTAGTTGGCATTACAATTGTTGCTTTAATACCCATTAAATTAGCAGCATATGCAACACCTTGTGCATGATTACCAGCAGATGAACAAACAACGCCCTTAGCTTTTTCTTCATTAGTTAAGCTCATCATTTTGTTAAGGGCACCTCTTATTTTGTATGCACCAGTTAATTGAAGGTTTTCACACTTCATAAACACATTGTTTTTTGATAAGTCAGAGAAAAACTTACTATGCAATAATGGAGTTTTAACTACTACATCTTTAATATTTTCTCTTGCGGCTTTAATACTATCTAAATGCATAAATAACACCTCTCTTTTGTGAATTCTCACACTTATTATAACATTTACAATAAAAGATTATAGAGGTTAAATACAAAATAATTAAAATATTTAGACTTTTTATCAAAATTTTAGACTTTTTGAGATTTTTTCTTTATAATGGAATTACAAAAGATAAGAGGAGGGAATTTTATGAATAAAACAATAATCAAAACAAATAACGCACCTGCTGCAATAGGACCATACTCACAAGGTGTTAGAATAGGTAATATGGTATACACATCAGGTCAAATTCCACTAAATCCAGAAACAAAGGAATTAGTAACAGAAATAAAGGCTGCTACAAGACAAAGTTTAACAAATGTTAAGGGTATTCTTGAAGAAGCTGGAACAAGTATGGAGAATGTTATAAAGACAACAGTTTTTGTTAAAGATTTAAATGATTTTGCTGCTGTTAATGAAGTTTATGCAACATTCTTCCAAGGTGAACCACCTGCAAGAAGCTGTGTGGAAGTTGCTAAATTACCACTAGATGCACCTGTTGAAATAGAAGTAATTGCTATAGTAGAATAGTATTTAAGTTTAAAAATAAAAAAGGCTAAAAATCTTTTAAGATTCTTAGCCTTTTTTATTAATATAAATAGTTTATACAGTCAAATATAGATTTCTTCTATTATTTTTTAATATTCTATTTTAATTTTTTCGTTATTAAATTTTTTAATTAAAGTAAATAATGATTTTAGACCACTATATAAAATTATTATTAGAGCTATACATTGAATTATATAGAAAATAAAATATATGTGATTATATATATTTTCAGAAAACTTTTCTATAGTAGAAGCAACTTTATTAGTTAATAATAAAATTGTTAAAGCTTTATAACTTAATCCTTTTTCAGTTTTAAAAGAATATCTAACCCAACAAGTAAATATAAAAATAAAGAAAATATCTAGAACTATTTTAATAAAATAATCTATGTTCATAGTCTCATCTCCTAAAAATAAATTTATAATCTTATAAATTATAATAATAATAATTTCACAAAAAATAATCAGGTTATTCATTAATTATATTATTT
>NZ_JAFBDA010000010.1 GCF_016907995.1 Clostridium sardiniense
ATATAGTTTTATACAAGTAAAATAGATTGAATTTTATATTATTTGATAAATAAAAATAGAAAGATACCATTATAAAATGATTTTATTTTATAATTATTTATTTTTTATAATTAATATTATTGACTAACTAATATATTTATAATATATTATAAGTATATTAGTTATATTTTATAATTAATTGAATATTATTTACAAGAAGATATAAAATTTTTGTAAGTAATTTAAATTAATCAAATGATAAGTTAAAGGAGTGAATTGAAATGAAAAAGAAAACCATTATGTTAGTTTGTTCAGCAGGAATGAGTACAAGCTTATTAGTAACAAAAATGAAAAAGGTCGCAGAAGAAAAGGGATTAGAGATTGATATTTTTGCAGTATCAGCTCCTGAGGCAGATGCTAATGTTGAACACAAAAATATTGATGTAATGCTTTTAGGTCCACAAATTCGTTTTATGAAAGATCATTTTGAACCTATATTAACTAAAAAAGGAATTCCATTTGATGTTATAAATATGCAATACTATGGAATGATGAATGGAGCAAAGGTATTAGATCAAGCATTATCTTTAATAAAAGGATAGTAAAATTTTAGGGGGATTTAAAATGGAGAGTAACCAAAACTTAGAAGTTATTATGGAACTAATTATACATGGAGGAAATGCAAAAAGTGATGCAATGGAAGCAATTCAAGCTGCAAAAAAAGGAGATTTCTCATTAGCTTATAAAAAAATTTCTGATGCAGAAAAGTCTCTAGTAAATGCGCATCATTCGCAGACTAATATGTTGACTGAGGAAGCGCAAGGGAATCATACTGAAATCACTTTACTAACTATTCATAGCCAAGATCATTTAATGACTGCTATGACATTCACAGACCTTGCAAAGGAAATAGTAGAACTGTATAAAAATATAGACAAAACAAATTAAAATTTAATTTATCAATAAATTTAGTTTTTTTAAAGGTCTTTAGAAAACGTTTTCTAAAATAAAAGGGGGAGAAAATATGAGAAAATTTCAAAATTTTTTAGAAAATCAATTAGCACCAATTGCTGCAAAGCTAGGTAGTTATAAAGCTTTAATAGCTGTACGTGACGGAATTACTTTATCAATGCCACTTATTATTATTGGATCTGTATTTCTAATTCTAGCTAATTTACCTATAGAGGGTTATCCAGAGTGGTTAGAAGGCTATTTTAATTTAGGTACAAAGATGGGACATGTTGTTAATTCAACTTTTGGAATTATGGGACTAATAGCTGTATTTGGAATTGCTAAGAGTATGTCAGAACAATATGAAGTAGATGGTTTAGGAGCAGGTATTATTGCCTTAGGTGCTTGGTTAGTAGTTACTCCAAATTTAATTTTAAAAGATGTTGGTGAAGGTGTTCCTTTAACTTACTTAGGAAGTAGAGGATTATTTGTAGCAATTATTATTGGATTATTAACTGGATTAATTTATCAATACTTTGTAAATAAAAATATTGTTATTAAATTACCTGATACAGTACCACCTGCAGTTAGTAAAAGTTTTACAGCTCTAATCCCAGGATTTGTAGTAATTACAGGAGCCTTTTTAATTGAGTTAATACTAAGTCAATCTGGAATAGAAAATATCCATGATATTATTCTGCAAGTTTTAGGAGGACCGTTAGGCGTATTAGGAGGAACATTAGGAGGAACTATTGTTGCTGTATTGTTAAATAGTATATTTTGGTTTTCAGGAATACATGGAGGAAGTATTACAAATGCTGTAATGGATCCAATTTGGATAATGAATACAGATGTAAATCGTTTAGCATTCCAAGCAGGTAATGAAGTTCCAAATATTATAACTAGACCATTTATGGATTTATTTGTTTATATAGGTGGAGGTGGTGCTACATTAGCTTTAGTAGCATTAATATTCTTCTTAGGAAAGAGTGCTGAAGCAAAGGCAATTGGTAAAGTAGCTTTTGTACCAGGTCTATTTAACATAAATGAACCTGCAATGTTTGGTATTCCAGTTGTATTAAATATGACACTTATAATACCATTTGTGTTAGCTCCAGTAATGAATTCAATAATAAGTTATTTTGCTATGTCTAGTGGATTAGTAGCGAAAACCGTAGGTATAGCTGTACCGTGGACAATGCCACCGATTATTAGTGGATACCTAGCTACAGGTGGTAGGATAAGTGGTGCACTCTTACAGATTGTACTAATTGTTTTAGATTTAGCAATATATTATTTATTCTTTAAGACTTTAGATAAAACATGGCAAAAAAATTCTTTAGAAAGTATTTAATTTATGAAAGAATAATAAATTTACAAAAAGGTATTTTTAAAAATTCTTGAAAAATATATGAGGTGATAAATATGGTAAAAAGATTATTAAATGCAAATACTTCAGACATAAATAGCTTTACAGCACAGGAGTTAAAGCAAAGTATTAAAGCGAGTGAGGGAAGAACTATATTAAGTGAGAATGTAGTTGTACGTGAACCAGTAATTTCTGATATTACAAACTCAGAAGTAGCAAGAGCTTTTGGAGCAGATTTAATACTTTTAAATGCATTTGATGTAGAAAATCCAATAGTACTTGGAATGTATGATCAATTTAATTTAGTAAATGTAAAGCCTAATAAGGATGTAATTCATGATTTAAAAAGATTAGTTGGAAGACCAATAGGGCTTAATTTAGAGCCAGTTGATGATAATGCAGACATGGCCGAGGAAAAATTAGAAATTCCAAATGGGCGTAAAGCATCAGAAGATAATTTTAAAAAAGCAAATGAATTAGGTTTCGATTTTATTTGCTTAACTGGTAATCCAGGAAGTGGTGTTACTAATGAAAAAATAGTAAAATCAATAAAAATAGCAAAAGAAATATTTAATGGATTAGTTATAGCTGGTAAAATGCATGGCGCTGGAGTTAGTGAGGCTGTTGTGGATTTAAAAGCAATTGAAGAATTTATAGATGCTGGTGCTGATATAATTTTAGTTCCTGCAGTTGGAACTGTATGGGGACTTAGTGATGAAGAAGTAAAAGAAGCAGTTAGATTAGCACATTCAAAGGATGCATTAGTTATGAGTGCAATTGGAACTAGCCAAGAGGGATCTGATGAAGCGACAGTTCGTGAGATTGCTGTTAGAAATAAGGTTTTAGGAATAGATATACAACATATTGGAGATGCAGGTTATGCTGGATTAGCACCTATAGAAAATATATTTGCTATGAGCAAAGCAATTAGAGGACAAAGGCACACTGTGTCTATGATAGCAAGATCTATACTTAGATAATAACTTGGGTTAGTAAAGGTATTAGATTGTTTGTAGTTATAGACTAGAAATTATCAATAATTAGATTAGTAAAATTATTTTCTATAAGGAAAGGAGAATTAAATATATGAAAAGGAAGTTGAAATTTTCTACATTATTACTAGGCGTGTTAACAGGTTGTTTTTCATTCTCTGGTTTTGATGTTGTCCAATCCTCAGATAATAATTATAGAAATATTATTGAACTTAACTATTTAAAAGATAGTGATTTTGAAGAAAAAAGCAATAACTGGTTTGGTAATAAAGGAAAAATTGTTGAAGGAATTAGTTATGATAATGGAAATTATAGTGGTAGCATTATTGCAGGAACAAATAGTGGATTCATTGGTCAAAATGTATTAGTTAAAAAGAATACTGACTACACGTTATCTGCATATGTAAAGTCTGACTATAATGACTCTTACGGTTTCTTGAGCGTTAGAGAGGGGGGAGATGGTTCTGGTAAGTTAATAAAAGATATAAAAGTACTTTCAGCAGAAGGTAACTGGAAGAAGGTCGAGCTTAAATTTAATTCAGGAGACAATGAAAAGGTATTGCTACAGTATGTAAAATGGATAAAAACTAATGATCCAAATTATAATGATTTAGTAAATAGTACACTATATGTGGATAATGTAAATTTAATTGAAAGCTCTTTTTCAGTAGATAAATATACTGAAGTTTGGAGTGATAATTTTAATGGAGATGTTCTAGAATCTGCTAATTGGCGTTATGAACTAGGACATATTCGTGGTACAGAAGAGCAAGAGTATGTAAATAGTAAAGAAAATGTGTTTGTGAAAGATGGAAATTTATATTTACGTGCAACAAAGAAAGATGTACCGAAAACTATTATAAAAGGAAATGGTGAAAAGAGAGTATTAAAATATGATTCTGGAAGTATAGAGACATTTGGAAGAAAAGAAGCTCTTTATGGTAGAATTGAAATGAGAGCAAAGCTACCTAGCGGAGCAGGAGCTTTCCCAGCATTTTGGACATTAGGATCAGATTTTAATCATGATGGTTTAATACAAGAAGGAACTAACTGGCCAAATTGTGGTGAAATCGATATTATGGAGCTTATAGGAAAAAATCAAAATCAACCGGGGACTTCAGATAATATAGTTTATGGAACTCTTCATTATGGAACTAACGATAATGATGGATATAAAAAGCAGGGCGGAAGTTATGATTTAGGTAAAAGATTTTCTGATGATTATCATATATTTGGTATTAATTGGACAAAAGATTTTATTGAGTGGTATGTAGATGGATATGTTTATAATAGAATAGACATTAGAGATAATGAATATTTTAATAAGCCACACTATATCAAACTAAATTTAGCAGTTGGAGGTAGTTGGCCGGGATATGCGGATGAGACTACTACTTTCCCTATGGATTATGTAATTGATTATGTTAAGTATTATCAAACTGAGGAACAAATGAAAGAGCAAGCTGAATATGAAAAAAATTCTCCTAAAATTGATTTAAGTAATGATACGTATACTATTTCTAAAGGGGATAGCATTCCGGATCTGCTATCAGGAGTAGTGGCTAAAGATACAGAAGGTAATGATTTAGAAGTTAAGTATTCTATAGAAGATGGAGAAAAAAGATGGAATGAAGCTGAACTAAACAAGCCTGGTAAGTACTCAATTGTTTATACTGCTAAAGATAAAAATAATAGATATGCGCGAGCCTTTGCTACATTGATCATCAATGATTAGAACCTTTAAAAGTAATGAAGTTAAAAGATAGTGTTATAGATCTATATAGAGAAAGTTTAAAATATATTTTATAGGATTCAATTATTAGAAAAAGAGTAGGAGTAATAACTATAGTTATTACTCCTACTCTTTTTAGGTTCATAGAAAATATACAATGTGTTTTGGATTTATTTATAGTGGATGGATATAATAATATGGTAAAAAAGTTTAATTTTATATATAAATATGGGGAGATAGAACTTATGAAAAAAATAGTAGCTTTG
Source organism: Clostridium sardiniense (assembly GCF_016907995.1). Lineage (GTDB taxonomy): Bacteria > Bacillota > Clostridia > Clostridiales > Clostridiaceae > Clostridium > Clostridium sardiniense. The sequence goes on from NZ_JAFBDA010000010.1 coordinate 5,290, forward strand.
ATTATTTTATTTATGATAATTGGCATGACAGTTAGTGTATATGGATTTGAAAAAAAAGATATTAAATTAAAAAGTGATAATGATATATTAGTTTCTAAATTGAAATTTAACATCAATGATAAAGGAAATATGCAAGGACTTACATATAATAACAATATATTCTATGTTGGGTTTGATAGAAATAATGATAATGGAGAAATAATTGCTTATGATAACAACGGAAATGAAATTAAAAGAAGTGGCTTATTAAAGATAGGTCATGCTGCTGGATTAGCTTATAGAACGAAAAATAATAGTATATATGTTGCAAATGGTGGAGGAAAAAATAAAACTCATATATATGAAGTGAAAATGAGTGGTGATAAGACCTATATAAGTAAGGATTTAGATTATAGTAAACTTGGTAATTCAGGATTAGTAGCAATAGATAATGATGATGATAAACTCATAATACATACTTCTATAAATGACAATGAAAATCATATAATATCAATATGTGATTTTAATGGAAAAGTAGAAAAACAAATAAGTATAAAAAATCAGGGTGTACCACAGGGGTTAGAATATTATGATGGATATATAATTTTATATACAAATAATAAAGTTACCTTTATAGATTCTAAAAGTGATGAAATAAAGAAAACATATAAAATAAAAGAAAAGGGCGAAAGTGAAGGTATAACTATATTTAAGGAAGGTAATAAAATTGGATTAACCTATGGATATAATGATAACAATAGATTATACATAACAGATATAGAATGATAATAATATTTTTATTATCTACAAAAGATGATAACTGTAATACTTCTTTGGGTATTATATCTAATAAAGTTCCTAAAGTTATTAGTAAAGATATTCTTAATAATGAATCAATGTGTTTTATAATTTTTCGCTTTTCATAGTAAGTACCTATTAAAGTGTAATTAAATGAATAAAAAAGAGAAATCTCATCGAAAAGATATAAAAAGATAGTGAAAATAACCTTTGAGGTATAATTCACTATCTTTTTTAGAAAATTATAAGAACTTTTTATATAAATTATAGCTATAAACAGCTATGAAAATTTAGAATGGTTCTTAAGAGAATATTATTATATTATGTACAAATAAAAATTAGATTTTTAATTTAACTATTGATTTCTTTTTTTAGGAAATAATATTAATGATTACTTCATTGTTCTAAATTCAAATCCTTTAGATTTGAAAAATTCTATTATTTGAGGTAAAGACTTTACAGTCTCGGCCTTTCCATATGTATCATGCATTAATACTACAATACTATCTGCTTTTTCACCAAGATTATTTACATTTTTTTTAAGAAAGTTAAATAATTCTTGAGAGTTTTTCTTTTTACCTTCTGCATCTCCATTTAGAGTATCCCAATCTATATTTTGAAGACCAAGTTCACCAATTTTATTTTTAAAAGCTTGTTTACCATTCCAAGACCAATAACCTCCAGGTAATCGAATAGTTCTAGTAGAAAAATCTTTTCCTAAAATGCTTTTCATTAATTCAGAATTTTTATTTAAATCATTCATAATATTATTTACATTCATAGTTCTATTTGGATAAAGATATGAATAGTTGTGACTATATGTATGATTAGCTATAGCATGTCCATTTTTAGCGATATCTTTTAGAATATCTTTGGCTTTATCATTGGCGTCTAAAGAGGTTCCGATAACAAAGAATGTTCCTTTAATGTTATATTTATCTAAAGTTTCAAGAACGTTAGGGGTATTAGTTGTTGATGGGCCGTCATCAAAAGTTAAATAAACAACTTTTTTTCCATCTGTTCTGACAGGGTATTTTTTAGTGCCTGTTATCAATCCAGTTACATTCTCAGAAACAATTGAAGCATCATCTGCATTTGGGTCGTCTTTCAATGCTAGATATCCGCTATTATCTAGTTTAGGTTCTTTAGTTTCGGTAGCGGAATTGTTATTGATATTGGGACTGGTTTCTTTATTTTCTGCTTTAGCAATTGTTGCATTATTAGGTTTATAAATTATAGATATAAATAATGGTATGCATATAAGCAATAGAGCAATAAAAGAAAATAATATTATCTTTTGTTTTTTCATTAGTTTTTTCTTCTTTGTAAAAAAAGGTTTAGTGTTTTTTCGCATTGTAAATCCTCCTAATGTATTGGTAATTTAGTATAAATATATACTATGTAGGGATGTTCTTGGTTACAATATGAGGACATTCTTGGTTACAATTTTATTAAAATTAGTTAAAATATAATATTTATTAGAAACATAGATGATTTCAGATAATATCATAGCGTGAGATTCTATTTAAGTATATAATATATACTAAGTGTTTTTATCTAAAAATTCTAAACTAAGAATTTTAAACTAAAAATTAAGAGGTATTTATTGTGAGTAGTAACGGATTAAAAGAAGAGAAAATTATACTAGAAGAGAAAAGAAAGCTTATAGATGAAGAGCTTATAGAAAAAGAAGAATATGTTAAGCAGGTAACGGGAAAATTTACAGAGCTTAGCAAAGAACTAAAGGGTAAATATAATTTTGAAAAAGAGTCTATTGAAAAGGCTATGAATTTAGCCAAAAGTGATATAGCGAAATATGAAGAGGCATATAATAGCCCTTACTTTGGTAGGGTTGATTTTAGAGAAAAAAGATCAGCGGAAATTGAAAATATTTATATTGGAAAGCATGGAATAAGCAGTTCAAAAAATGGTGAGGAAGTTGTAATTGATTGGAGAGCTCCAGTTGCAGATCTCTATTATAGTGGTACAGGGGGAGAAGCTTATTATAAGGCGCCTGTAGGAATTATTGATGGAGAACTTTCATTAAAGAGAAAGTTCTTATTTAATGAGGATGGAGATATTGAAAGAGTTTTTGATGAAAGTATAAATGAACTTATGATAAATGGAGAAGAAGGCCAAGGATTAGTTGATGAATTTCTTAAAATAAACCTTGAAGAAAGTAGAGGTAAAAAACTTAAAGAAGTTGTAGCCACAATTCAAAAAGAGCAAAATGACATTATAAGATGGCCAAGAAATCTTCCTATAATAGTTCAAGGGTCAGCAGGATCAGGAAAGACAACAATAGCCCTTCATAGATTGGCTTATCTTATTTATAGATATAAAGAAAATATGAGTGGAGAAGATATATTAGTACTTGCTCCAAATAAACTGTTTTTAGATTATATATCAGATATTTTACCAAGTCTTGGGGCACATGAAGTAAAGCAAAGTACGTTTGAAGAAATAGCTAAGACAAAGGCTAAAATAAAGGGGAAGATATATAATAAAGATGAGAAGCTAAAAGCTATAATGGAAGAAGAAGATTCTACAACAAAAAAATTGATTGTCAATTCAGCAAAAATAAGAGGCTCATTATTATTTAAAACAATGTTAGATAGATATGTAACTCTAATAGAGAGTAGAGCATTAGAAATTAAGAATATAGAAGCATTCGGCCAAGTATTGTTTACTAGAAAAGAGATAATGAGATTATACTTAAAAGATTTAAAAGCTTATCCTATAAATAAAAGAAAAGATGAAATAAAAAGATATTTAAATTTAAAGCTTAAAGAAAAAATTGAAATTGTTCTTGAGAGAGTAAATATAGAATGGGATGTTAAGATACGGGAGATAAAAATAAATGAAGATGATTCAGTTGATAGAAGAAAGAAACTTATAGAAGCTTATGACGAGAGAGATTCTATAAAAGATGGAATAAAAAAGAACTCTAAATCTATTATAAATGAATATTTCAAGGCATGGAGAGGGATAAATCCAAGTGATATTTATAGAGGCTTCTATAATGATGAAGACTTATTTGAAATTTCAACTGATGGTAAGATTCCAGATCCTCTTGCTAAATTTATGAAGGATGAATTTAATAATAGAGATAAAGAAGGCTATGTAGATGAAGATGATTTAGCAGCACTTCTATATATAAGGTTATTATTAGAGGGAATAGATGATTCAGAAAAGTTTAAACATATAGTAGTAGATGAAGCTCAAGATTACAGCCCTTTTCAAGTGTACTTAGTCAATGAATTAGCTAGAGGTAATTCATTGACTTTAGTTGGAGATTTAGCTCAAGGAATATATTATTATAAAGGACTTAAGAAGTGGGAAGATATAACTGATGGATTATTCGGAGGAAAAGCTACTTTTATAAGCTTAAGTCAAAGTTATCGTTCAACAGTAGAGATTATAGATTTTGCAAAGGGAGCATTAAAAGCTCAGAATTTAGGGCTAAAGGATGCAAAGCCAGTTTTAAGACATGGAGAAAAACCAAAGATATTAAAATTAGAGGATGAAAGTGAAATAATTAAATCTGTAGAGGATATAATAGATAAAGTTAGAGAGTCAGGTAAAAATAGTATTGCTATAATAACAAAGGATTCAAAAGAGGCTGAAAAAATAGAAAAATTATTAAAGAAGAAATGTAGATACAAATTCCAAAGAATAAAGGGAAAAGAAAAAGAATCTAAAGCAGATAATATAATTATTCCATCTTATTTAACAAAGGGATTAGAGTTTGATTGCAGTATACTTTTCAATCCAAGCGATAATATTTACAATAAGGATAGTGCATTAGATCAAAGGCTTTTATATGTATCTCTTACAAGAGCACTCCATAGTGAATATATCTTGGCGTTAGATGAAGTAACTAAATTAATAAATTAACAATAGAGAATATAAAAATACAAAAAATATTATTAAAATAATAAAAAAGGGTTAGAATAAAAAATATTCCAACCCTTTTAAAAAAATTACCTATATTAGGTTTGTGTTTATAAGAATTTATATTTATAATAGGAAAAGAATAAATATTAGGAGGCGTACATATGGAAGAAAAGGAAATAATGTCTTTCAGAGATGAAGATGGTAATAAAGTAGATTTTGAAGCAGTAGCTAGAATATTTCTTGAAGAACAAGAATATCTTTTATTAACACCAGTTGAAGAAGAAGCAGAGGATATGTTTATATTTAGAATAGATAAGGTTGATGATAAAGAAGAATTAAACCTTGTTGAAGATGATAAAGAATTTTTAGCAGTAAAAAAAGAATATAAAAAGCTTTTATACTAAAAGGAGAGTTGTAAGAATGAATGCTTTTGATATTATTGAGATATTAGAGGACAATGGATTAACAGAAATTCAAGAAGTTTTAGTTAAAGATGATAGAGTAGTACTAGAATTTTTCTATGATTTTGATAACGAGGAGCTTAACGCTGCAAAGGCTTATGCAAATGAAGAAAGTGACCTTGAAGAAGGTAGTGATGAATGGAATAGAGATTGGTTTATACCATATCTTTTAGATATTGCTAAAGATAATATTGAGAGTACTATTGAAGAAATAAATGATGAACTTGAGTTTGAAGGCATGGCTCACGAGTTAAATATAGATGGAAATAATAAAGATTATATAAAATTTATTTCAGTATTTTGTACAGAAGATTGCGATATAGAACTAGAAGAAATGTTAAACGATTACTTATAGGCGATTAAAGGGTTTTATTGACGTTTTTTTATTATAAATAAATACTTGAAATGATAAAAAAATGTGTTATAATAAAGTCATAGCATTCCTGAGATGTTCGCCAAGCTTATCATATTCAACCTACATATGATATTCGGGATTTGCAATAATATTAATAATGTCGGGCTCCAAGCTTTTGCTTCATTTATGACAGGAGATGACAGAGATAATATGAGCGAAACCCACCTGCGAGGCGCAGGTCTTGAATATATAGGCAAACGGCATGTTGGGATGATATATTTGCAAAATTAATACCTCTTTTCAGAGGTATTTTTTTTATACACATAGGTATTTTAAGCAGCTAGTATATCAACGTTTTTAACATTAGTATTTGCTTTCTTGTGAAGTTTGTACAAGCGCATTTGATAGCGACTCACGTATCTATCTAAGTTTTGAGAAAGCATAACCATAAACTTATTAGAAGGTTTTACAAATTTTAATAATATATTTAATAGAAGTTTTCTATTTTTTATTTTCTTTCGCATTCGTTTAATTGTCATAATGTACACCTCACTTTGTAAAATTAATGATTTTATAGTCATATTATACCATTTATAGGAAGAATGTAAAACTTATTTGCTATACAAAAAGTGACAAAAAATGTAATTTTTATGCGTTTAAAAAGATGAAAAACATATATAGAGAAGTTAATTTGTAGATATTTATTATTTATTTGTCGCATTAAGTTGTATAAAAAAAGTAATAAATGTTAACAAGATGTTGAAAAGATGAAATCATTGATGATTAAAGTTGATTATACAAGTAATTATAGGTAAAATAAATATAAGAAAAAATTGTAGCTTAAATATAAGGAGTAGTAAAATGGATAACAAAAAAGATAATATAGATGAAATGAGTATAGATGAGGTAACTTTAAAAATAAATGAATTATATAAAAAGAGTAAAGAAGATGGGCTAAATGATGAAGAAAAAGAATTACAACAAAAATTAAGACAAAGATATATAGATAGTGTAAAAAGAAACTTTAAAGCCCAGCTTGCGGGTATAAAACCAAACAAAAAGAAATAATAAAGGGTGGTTAGGGATGGCAGTAACTGTTGAAAGATTAATTAAAGATTTTGAACTAGAGATATTAGTAGAAGGTAATGCAGGAGAAAAAATAAGTGTAAGTGATGTTAATAGACCTGGACTTCAATTATCAGGATTTTATAATTATTTTACACCAGAGAGAATACAGGTTATAGGTAAAGCTGAGTGGAGTTTTCTAGATGATATGCAAGTTGAAATAAGGCAAAAAAGATTAAAGAAGTATTTTAGCTTTGATATGAAGTGTGTAATTATAACAAGAGACCTTGTACCACATGAAGAACTAATAAAATATGCAGAAAAACAAAAGGTATGGGTCTTAAGAAGTAATTTAGTTACAACTAAATTTATTAGTAAACTTACTATGTATATGTCTGACAAGCTAGCTCCAGAAACTAGACTGCATGGAGTATTAGTAGACGTTTACGGTATAGGTATATTAATAACTGGAGAGAGTGGGATTGGCAAAAGTGAAGTTGCACTCGAACTTATAAAAAGAGGTCATAGATTAGTAACAGATGATGCTGTTGATATAAAAGAAATTGATGGGGAACTTATTGGATCCTCTCCTAGAATAACAATCGGTATGCTTGAAGTTAGAGGAATTGGAATAATTGATGTATCTTCATTATATGGTTTAAGTTCTGTCCTTCAAGAAAAAGATATTAAGCTTGTTATGCATTTTGAACATTGGAAAGATGAAGGAGATTACGATAGACTTGGAACAAATTACGAGTATATGGATATTTTGGGGGCACCTGTTAGGAAATTAACTGTTCCTATAAGACCAGGTAGAAATATCGCAGTAATAATAGAAGCAGCTGCTGTAAACTTTAGATATTCATTAATGTCTAATGAAACACCTGTTGATATTATAGAAAGTAGAATAAGTCAAATAAGCGATAATTAAAAAAAGATTATTAATTCTATTAATAGATAATAATATATATTATAAAAATGAAAAGGGAGGGCTATAATATGGCAAAAAATGCTTGGCAAAAGTATGATGAAAAAGGAATAAAAGAAATTTTTAATTTTAATGAAGGATATAAAGATTTCATATCAAAATGTAAGACTGAAAGAGAATGTGTTGTAGAGTCAATTAGAATAGCAGAAGAGAATGGTTTTAAGGATCTAGATAAAATAATTAAATCAAATGAGAGATTAAAGCCAGGAGATAAAGTATATGCAAATAATATGGGGAAAACATTAGCTTTATTTGTAATAGGTGAAGAAAGTATGGAGAAGGGGCTTAAAATATTAGGGGCGCATATAGATTCACCAAGATTAGACTTAAAACAAAATCCATTATATGAAGATACTGATTTAGCATTTTTAGATACTCATTATTATGGTGGAATTAAGAAGTATCAATGGGTTACACTTCCACTTGCTCTTCATGGTGTTGTTGTTAAAAAAGATGGAAGTAAAATTGATATAGTAGTTGGTGAAGATGATAATGACCCAGTTGTTGGAATATCAGATCTTTTAGTCCATTTAGCAGCTAATCAAATGGATAAAAAAGCAGCAAAAGTTATTGAAGGCGAAGATTTAAATGTACTAATTGGAAGTATGCCTTTAAACGGAGAAGAAAAAGATGCTGTAAAAGCTAACATACTTAAAATATTAAAAGAAAAATACAATTTTGAAGAAGAGGATTTCTTATCAGCAGAAATTGAAGTTGTGCCAGCAGGTCGTGCTAGGGATTATGGATTAGATAGAAGTATGATAATGGGATATGGTCAAGATGATAGAGTATGTTCATATACTTCATTAATTGCTATAACAGAAATGGATAAGATAGATAAGACTTGTGTATGCTTACTTGTTGATAAAGAAGAAGTAGGAAGTATTGGTGCAACAGGAATGCAATCTAGATTCTTTGAAAATATAGTAGCAGAGGTTATGGATAGAGTCGGAGATTATTCAGATATAAAACTAAGAAGATGTTTAACTAATTCAAAGATGCTTTCATCTGATGTTAGTGCAGCCTTCGATCCAAATTATCCATCAGTTATGGAAAAGAAGAATTCTGCATATTTTGGAAATGGAATAGTATTTAATAAATACACTGGTGCAAGAGGTAAGTCAGGCTGTAATGATGCAAATGCAGAATATATGGCGGAACTTAGAGCTATGATGGAAAAGCATGATGTATCATTCCAAACAGCAGAACTTGGAAAAGTCGATCAAGGTGGCGGTGGAACAATCGCTTATATCTTGGCTCAATACAATATGGAAGTAATAGACTGTGGAGTGGCACTACAAAATATGCATGCGCCATGGGAAGTCGCATCAAAAGTTGATATTTTTGAAACTAAAAAGGGATATGTTGCTTTCTTAAAGGAAGCTTAAATTATATAAAATAAAGAGAGCATAAAAATGCTCTCTTTATTTTATATATAGCAACATATGTAATGTAAAATCATATAATATACCAAAAAGGAAGGTGATATATTATGATTGATGCATCACGTTTTAAAAATTATGGATTATGGGTTTCTGTAGCAGCATTAATTCCTATGATCATGCAAGGATTTGGAATTGATATTCTACCAGGAAATTATCAAGAGATAGTTAATACTATACTTTCAATTTTAGTAATGGCTGGAATATTGAGTAACCCAACAACTAGTTGTAAATGGTATATTGATGATAAAGGTCAAGAAAAACAAAAAAAGTTAGAATAAAAAAGAATTTAAGATTTGTTTGTTAGATAAAAAAGTGCCTATCTATATTAAGTTATAGTAGGCACTTACTTTATGTTTTATATGCTTAATCTTTTCATTAATTTACCTAAAAGGTCATCATCTAAAGGCATGTCACCAATATCTCCATGACGTTTATCATTTATAAAATCACCATGGCAATCTGAACCTGCAGTTACTAAAAGATTATGTTCTCTTGCAAAAGATAATAAGAATTCTTCATCCTCTTTAGAATTTAAGAAGTATACAGCTTCGATACCATCTAAATCAAATTTTAAAAACTCTTCTAATGGAGAATTTTTAATTAGTATAGGATGGGCTAAAACTACAATGGCATTAAATTTATGAAGTATATCAATACCTTCTTTAATTGTGATTTTGTTAGTTGGTACATAAGCAGGTCTATCCTTACCTATGAAGTTATCAAAAATATAGTCCTGTGTATATGGGTAGCCAGCATCCATTATAGCTTTTGCTATATGTGGTCTTGCAATTACGCTTTCACCATACTTTAAGACATCTTTAAAATCTATTTTTATTTCAAAGATATCATATAGCTTTTTAACCATTTCTTCTGCTCTTAGAATTCTTCTTCTTTTTATAGAATCTAATATTTCAAGAAATTCCTTTGATTTATAACTATCATCTTTAAAAAAGCCTAATAAATGTATACTTTCATTATTGTGATTACATGAAAATTCTACAGCTGGTATTATTTTTATATCTTTAATTTTTGCTTCGTTTATTGCTTCAGGAAGGCCATTTACAGTATCATGATCGGTTATTGCAAGTATTGATACTCCATTTCTATATGCTCTATCTACTACCTTTTTGGGGCTAATTACCCCATCTGAGGCACTTGTGTGTACGTGAAAATCAACCTTTGTCATGGAACTTCAACTCCTTTCTTATCCTAATATATTTTTTAAGATAAAAAGCTATGATATAATTTAAATATTATAAGTATTTTAGCACAATAAAAGGATTTTTGTAATAAAATTTGGTTAGAAGAGGAACAAAATTATGTTAATAATGATAGATAATTATGATTCATTTGTTTATAACTTAGTAAGGTATTTCAATGAATTAAAAGAGAAAGTAATAGTATATAGAAATGATGAAATTACTGAAGATATTATAAGTAAAATTAAGCCTGATGGAATAGTAATCTCTCCAGGACCTAAAAGTCCAAAGGAGGCTGGAGAAGTATTAAATATAATAGATAAATTTAAAGATAGAATCCCTATATTAGGAATATGCCTTGGACATCAGAGTATAGGTCATTACTTTGGAGGAGAGATTGTAAAAGGAGAAAGACCTATGCATGGAAAGATATCTCCTATATTAAATAATGGGCAAGGAATATTTAAGGGAATCCCTGAAAAGATAAAGGTAACAAGATATCACTCTCTAATAATTAAAAAAGAAAATTTACCTTGTGAATTAGAAATAACTGCTATAACTGAAGATGGAGTAATTATGGGGATTAGACATAAAGAATTCCCTATATATGGAGTTCAATATCATCCAGAAGCAGTACTTACAGAAGAAGGGTATTCAATTCTTAAAAATTTTATAAAAATTTGTGAAGAGCATAAGGAGAGAAGATAATATGAGATTTAAGATTAAAGAACTTATAACTAATTTATCTCCTTTTGATATATATTCTATATTTAGCAATGAAGAGGATAGTATATTCTTAGATAGTTCAAAGGAAGATAAGAATTTATCAAAATATTCATTTATTGGAATAAATCCAACTGAAAAGTTTGAAGTTATAGATGGAAAATGCTATATAAATTCAAAGCAAATAGAAAGTGAAGATGGATTTTTAGAAATAGAAAAGAGAATAGATAAATATAAATTAAATGTACAAAGTGAGATTCCATTATTAGGTGGATATATTGGTTATATTTCATATGATGCAGGAAGAATGATAGAGAGATTGCCAAATACAGCTAAAGAAGATTTCAAAATTCCTGATATGAGATTTATATTATACAATAATATAATAATATTTGATTTAATAAATAAAAAATCGTACATAACTTCTTTAGGATTAGAAATTGATAAAGATGATGAAGATAAAAGTATAGATATTATAGAAAGTAAAATATTAAAGGCTAAATCTTTAGACAAAATAGATATTTGTGAAGGTGATACGAAATTTCATTCAAACTTTACAAAGGACGAATATATAAATGCAGTATCTACTATGAAAGAGTATATAAGAAATGGTGATATATATATTGCAAATATGACGCAAAGATTTTATTGTGAATGTACAGAAGAGGCATTTAAGATATATTCAAAGCTTAGGAGTATAAATGAAGCACCATTTTCTGCGTATTTAAACTATAAAGATTTTCAAGTTATAAGTTCATCACCAGAAAGATTTATTCAAATAAAAGATAGAAAAGTAAGTACGCGTCCTATAAAAGGAACTAGACCTAGAGGAAGTAATAAAGAAGAAGATAACTATTATAGAAGAGAGCTTCAAAATAGTGAAAAAGATAAATCAGAGTTACTTATGATTGTTGATTTAGAGAGAAATGATTTAAGTAAAGTTTGCAAACCTAATTCTGTTGATGTTACTGAACTATTTAAAATAGAAGAATATGCAACAGTATTTCATTTAGTTTCAACAATAGAGGGCGTATTAGAAAGTGGGAATTCAGCAGTAAAATGTATGAGAGAAGCATATCCAGGAGGATCTATAACAGGAGCACCTAAAATAAGAGCTATGGAGATTATAGAAGAGCTTGAAGGAGTAAAAAGAAATATATATACAGGAAGTATAGGATATTTTGATTTAAGAGGAAATAGTGATTTTAATATAGTTATAAGAACTATATTAAAAAAAGAAGATAAAGCATACTTCGGAGTTGGAGGAGGTATAACCTGGGAATCTAATGAAGAAGAGGAGTATGAGGAAACACTCCAAAAAGCAAGAGCATTAATGAAGGTGTTAAGATGAGGGAAATTATAATTAATGATGATAATATAAAGTTAGATAATGGAGTGTTTTTTGGACAAGGAGCATTTGAAACAATTCTTTGTGGGAAAAATCCATATTTTTTAGGTTTTCATCTTAATAGACTAAAAAAAGCTCTTGAGGTTTTAGATATGGAACCTTTAATAGAAGAGAAAGAAATAGTAGAATATATAAATAAATTAAATATTAGAGATAAAGTATTGAAAATAACAGTTACTGACAAAAATATAATTTTAACAACAAGAGAGAATCCATATACAGAAGAAATTTATGAGAAGGGATTTTCACTTAAAATATCAGATGTTTTAAGAAATTCAACATCTATACTTCCTAAGATAAAATCAACTAATTATATAGAGAATATATTAGAGAAAAGAAAGGCAAATAAAGAAGGGTATGATGATGTAGTATTTTTTAATGAAAAAGGTCATTTATGTGAATCATCTGTTTCAAATATATTTTGTATAAGAGATGAAAAAATTTATACTCCTGATTGTTCAAATGGGCTATTAAATGGGGCTGTTAGAGAATGGGTAATTAGAAACTTTAATGTTATAGAGTGTAACATTACTCTGAAAGATTTAAAAAATATGAAAGAAGTATTTGTAACTAACAGTTTAATTGGTATAATGAAAATTAAATCTATAGGGGAATTACAATTTAATACACATGTAATTACAAAAAAGATAAGCAATAAGTATAAAGAACATATTAGCAGTAAAGATGGAGGGCAAAGAATATATGATGAACAAAGAGAAGATAATTGAAGGCGTAAAGCTTATAATAGAAGGAATTGGAGAAAATCCAAATAGAGAAGGATTAATAGAAACACCAGATAGAATAGCAAGAATGTATGAAGAGATTTTTTCAGGGCTTAATAAAGATGCGGAAGAATATTTAAGTAAAGCATTTACTGTTTCTAGAGATGATTTAGTTATAGAAAAGGATATAGTATTTTATTCAATGTGCGAGCATCACTTCGTACCATTCTTTGGTAAGGCCCATATAGCATATATACCAAATGGGAAGGTTGCTGGACTTTCAAAGCTTGCAAGAACTGTAGATATACATTCTAGAAAGCCACAACTTCAAGAACAGTTAACTTCTGATATAGCAGATGATATTATGAAATATCTAGATGCAAAAGGTGTAGTTGTAATGATTGAAGGTGAACATACTTGTATGACTATGAGGGGTGTTAAAAAGCCAGGAACAAAAACTATAACAACTACTTATAGAGGTATTTGTGAAGAGGATAGAGGACTTAGAAGTGAAATACTTTCATTAATGAGATAGGGGCTGATTTAATGAAGAGAGTAAATCAGATTTTAAATAATGAAACTTTTAAAAAAAATATGGGACTTTTAGATAAGTTAGAGAAGGATAGAGAGTTTTGTAGACATGGGCTAGATCATAGTTTAGATCTTGCAAGAATTGCTTATATAAAATCATTTGAAGAAGATATTAAGATATCAAAAGAGATTATCTATGCAGTTGCTCTTTTGCATGACCTGGGTAGGGTGCTTCAATATACAGAAGGAGTACCACACCATGAAGGAAGTGTTATTTTAGCAAAGCAAATACTAAATGATACATCCTTTAATAATGAAGAGAGAGCGCTAATAATTGATGGGATAGAGAAACATAGAGAGATTAATGGTGAGAACTCCTTTAATAAACTAATTCAAGATAGTGACAAGCTATCTAGAAATTGTTTTAGTTGTAAGAGTTATGATAAATGTTATTGGGATAGTAATAAGAAAAATAATTTAATAAAGTATTAGTTTAAGGAGTGGAGTAATATGAGAATAGGAAATAAAGAGTTTAATATAGGTGAGAGAACATACGTAATGGGAATATTAAATGTAACACCAGATTCCTTTTCAGATGGAGGAAAATTCAATAGCGTAGACGCGGCAATTAAAAAGGTAGAAGAACTTATAAGAGATGGTGCTGATATTATAGATGTTGGAGGAGAGTCTACAAGACCTAATTTTGAAGTAGTATCTACTGAAGAGGAAATTGAAAGAGTTGTACCTATAATAAAAGCTATAAAAGATAACTTTAATATACCAATATCTATAGATACTTATAAAAGTGCTACAGCAGAAGCGGCTATAAAAGCTGGTGCTGATATAATAAATGATGTTTGGGGATTTAAAAAAGATACTAATATGGCAAGTGTTGCAGCAAAATATAACGTACCTTGTATACTAATGCATAATAGAGAAGAAGATGAGTATAAGGATCTAATGAAGGATGTTATATTTGATTTAATAGAGAGTATAAATATAGCCTTAGATGCTGGAGTATCAAGAGAAAATATTATTTTAGATCCAGGTATAGGCTTTGCAAAGACTTTAGAAGAAAATCTAATTGTTATGAATAATTTAGAGCTTATTAAAGCTATTGGATACCCAGTTCTTTTAGGGACATCAAGAAAGAGAATGATAGGATTAACATTAGATTTACCAGTAGATGAAAGAGTTGAGGGAACTATAGCAACTACTGTTCTTGGAATTGTTAAAGGATGCGAATTTATAAGAGTACATGATGTTTTAGAAAATAAGAGAGCGTGCGTTATGACAGATGCTATGTTAAAAGCTAGATAAAGAAGGGATATTTATGGATAAAATTTATTTAAAAGATGTTGAAATTTTTGCAAATCACGGTGTATTTGAAGAAGAGAAGATCCTTGGACAAAAATTCATATTTGATATTGAGTTAGAGTTAGATCTTTCAAGAGCAGGAAAGACTGGTGATCTTACTTCTTCAGTGCATTATGGTGAATTAGTATATGGAGTAGAAAAAGTTGTATGTGAGAGAAGTTATGATCTTATAGAAACTGTTGGGGAGAGAGTAGCTGAATATATTTTAAAAGAATATAGAATGATAAAAAATGTGAAAGTTAAAGTTAAGAAGCCGTGGGCACCTATAGGAAGACATTTAAATTATGCTGCAATTGAAATTAATAGAGGATGGCATGAAGCTTATCTTTCAATAGGAAGTAACGTTGGTGATAAGGAAAAGAACTTAAGAGAAGCTATAAATTATTTAGAAGATGTAAATGGAGTAAGCATAGATAAAGTTTCAACATTTATAAAGACAGAACCTTGGGGATTTAAGGAACAAGAGGAGTTTTTAAATGGAGCTATTAAGATAAGAACGATACTTTCTCCGAAAGAGCTTATGGAATCACTTTTAAAGATTGAAGAAGAGATGAAGCGTGAGAGAATTATAAAATGGGGACCTAGAATAATTGATTTAGATATAATTTTCTACGATAATTTAGTAAGTGATGATGAGTATGTTACTGTTCCTCATCCAAGAATGGAAGAGAGAGAATTTGTATTAAAACCGCTTGCTGAGATAGCCCCAAATAAGATACATCCATTATTAAATAAGAGGATATTTAAAATACTAGATGAATTAAATTAAAAATAGGAGTGCAAATTGAATTCTGCACTCCTATTTTTTATGTTGTACATAGTTACAAAAATCATATAGATTGAAATGTGTAGGAAGGTTACTCATATCAATTATGTCTTCACTATAATTACCATCCCATGGAGTAATAGTAGAAGTCTTATTATCATAAATTTTTATAATATATTTTTCATTAGAAAAATTAACTATAAGTCTAAATTTTTCTTTATTCTTAGGAGAATATTCCTCTAAAAAATCTTCATCAGATAAATTATTTAGAAAATCTTTTAATATGCCTAAATCTTCTTTATCAACAGGGAAATATTTATAAAGATTAGTATCAAATACTTGAAGAGTATAATCTTCATTATTTTTCAAGTTTTCTTTTATTTTCTCTGTGTAATAACTTTTTGAAGGACTTTGTTCAAAGTTTATATATCTTGCAGTATTTAAACTACATCCCTGTAGAAATAAGAGGGCAACAATTAAAAATAAAAGTTTAATGCGTCTCAAAAATAGAAACCTCCTTTATCCAATCTCTTTAATAACTTATTCTAATCTATGTAAATTTAGAACATTTTAAGAGACCTTGAATATAATATAATAAAATTCAATCCTTGGAGGTATTACTATGAAAATTGGAATAGATATAAATAATTCTGATATTTCCAGGGCAGTAAGGAATCAACTCAAGAGCAAGGGGTATTATGTAGTTGATATGTCTTTGGAGGAAAAGAAATCAATTGGAGAAGAAGTATTTAGAAAGACAATCCTTGCAAATACATCTAATTTAGATTTTCTAATATCTGCACAAATTAATGAAGGAAATAATATAGTAGATGTTTATTATGAAGATACAGAATTATCAAAAAAATTTTCTGAAGAATTTATAAAATGCATAGATAAACTTGGGGTATCTAATGCTAAATTTAATAATGGAGAAGAATTTTATTTGATAAAAAATACTAAAGCATCAACCTCTATTATTAAGATGAATTTACAAAATATTGATATGCAAAAAGAAAATATAGTACAAAATATAATTTCTTGCATAGAATATATAAGATTTATAGAACGTAAATAAAATTTATAATATCTTAATAATAATTAATGGATAAAATAGGGATTAATGCAGTAGTATATAGTAATTAGTAAAAAGGGGGGAGAAAAATGAGGATAGTAGCTACTATAGGGCCCAGTATAAAAGAAAGATGGGTTCTTCAAGAGCTGATTTCATCAGGTGTTTCTACATTTAGATTTAATTTTTCTCATGGATCAATTGAAGAGTTTGACGAAGGGTATAAGTTACTTAAGGAGCTAAAAGAAGATATACATATAATGGTTGATTTGCCTGGAAGAAAGATAAGAATATCAGATAAATTACCATATATATATAAGATTTATAATGGTGAAGAAATAATATTTTGCGGAGAAGACACTTATATAAATGAGGGATATTCAATTAAGAAGGGAAAAATGAGGGTAATTCCTTTAAATATAAAAAATAAAATTCTTAGGAATGAAAAAATGAAAAGCATTTCAATGAAAGATGATACTATGAGATTTGATATACTTTATACAGATGATAAGGGGGTTCATGTTAGAGTAAAGAAAGGCGGAATAGTTAGAGCTGGAAAAGGATGTAATATAAAAGGATTTTCTAGAAATAATATAGGACTTTCATCGAAAGATAAAACTGCAATTGCCTGGGGAGTTAAAAATAAAGTAGATATAATATGCCAATCTTTCGTTGAATGTGTATCTGATATATGTAGGGTGAAAGATTTTATAAGAGAGCAAGAGTCAAATTGGTACATGCCAACTATATGGGCTAAAGTTGAGACGCCTAAAGGGATAGATGATATAGTGTCAATATCTAAAGATGTGGGAGGAATATTGATAGGAAGAGGAGATTTGGTACCGGAGGGAAGTATAATAGATGTACCTATATATCAAAATATGGTTTTTGAAAAGTTGAAGGATTATGATGGTGAAATAATAATAGGAACTCATATTTTAAACAGTATGAAGCGTGGAAAAACAGCAGATCTTGCTGAAGTTGATAGTATATATAATTCAATAGCAAAGGGGGCAGATGGTTTCTTATTATCAGGGGAAACATCGATTGGAAAGGCACCAATAAAAACTGTAAAATTCTTATCAAAACTTATTGAGAGGTATAAAGAATAAAGGGGATTTGCTTATATGAAAAATAAGGGTGATGAAAAGAAATCTTTATATACTATGATTACTCAAGTAGCATGGGTAGCTGTTGGATGTGGAATATTATTTTTAATGTATAAAGTTGTAACAGAATTAATTTAGAATTATAGATTTTCTTTTAAAGGGAATTTTATAATTCTTCAGTTGTATTAAAGCTAAAATTAAGTGTACTGATATAGAGTTAAAAAAGATAATTAAATGAAAAAGAGCTATAAAATAGTTTTAAAACTATTTTATAGCTCTTTTTTACTCTGGTGCCACCAGTGGGAAATGGTCTAGGGGGTAGCAATAATTTTGCATATGTTAATAAAGTCAGTAAATAAGCCATTTTTAAATTTAAGAAAAACAATAAAATTGATTTTTAGGACAAGCTTTTTACCTTAGGTTGCACTACCGTTGCACTACTTTTAAAACAAAGAAAAAGCCCATTATTACTGGGCTTACATACTTAATAAATTATTTATTTTTTCGACTGCTTTGATTTTTTCACTAGGCATAACGTGAGTATAAATATCTAAAGTAGTACTACTATCTTTATGACCCATTAATTTTTGCACTGTTTTAATTGGTACATTCTGTTCAAATAAACGCGTAGCATAAGTATGGCGAAGAGAATGGAATTTTATAGGTGTTATATCTATACTCTTTAAAACACTCTGAAAATTCCTGTTTGGGCGTTTACTTTCTAATGGATTACCGAATTTATCAGCAAATACATAGTTCATATCATTGTAAATATCTCTATTTTTCATTTTTTCTATGTTTTGATTTGATTTATGTTTTTCTAATTCAGTAACTATATTATTAGGAAGAGGAACAATTCTTATAGAGCTTTTTGTTTTAGGTTCCTGTTCTATTATTTTATACTTCCTAGAACCATCCTTTTCAATTATAGGCACTTTTTTTATAGTCTTGCTTACTGATACAGTATTCTCTATAAAATCAATATCATTCCATTTTAAAGCTAGTAATTCACCTTCACGTAACCCAGTACCAAGGGCAGTTAAAAATAATACTTTAAATTTATGATTCTGTATTGCTGCAATAAATTTACGCTGATCCTCAAGAGATAAAACTGAATAATCACTATTGTATTCTACTTTAGGTATTTTTACTAAGGTAGAATAAGCCTTTTTAATTATTCCTTGTTTTACTGCCTCAAGTAAGACCGTAGTAACATATCTATTTACTGTACTAACTATAGAAGGTGTCTTATGATCTACTGATAAAAGCTTATTATAGTATTTTTGTATATCTACGGTTCTAAGATCCACTAACTTAATATTAGCTAATGGAGAGTTTAAAATATAGTTTTTATATATACTATAATACCTTTCAAATGTTGAAGGTTTTAAATCATTCTTTCTAAATTCAAATATATAAGTGTGGTACCATTCAGCTAAAGTTATTTTATCGTTAGTTGAAAGTTCACCGTTTAACATTTGGCTTTTATAGTTAGTCATAGCATTAACTACATCTTCTCTTTTCTTAGCATTGAATGATTTTCTTATTAATTTACCTTCTTCATTTCTACCAATAGTCAATAAACCTTTATAGTAAGTTACACCATTCTTTTTATATTTATAAATAGATCCTTCACCATTTCCTTTTTTTCTTGCCATATTATCACCTCATTTATAAATACTTTATATGTTGTTGCAAAGTAGGGGAATTACTTCTCTTCTTTTTTTGAGGTTACTGGTTTTTTATTTGAATTTACAATAGTGTTTTTAGATTTATGCCTATCTAATATTTCAGCTACTTTTAAATCATAAGCAATATAAATAAAGTTTCCTATTTCCTCTAATTCAGAATTGGAAAAGCTATCTATATCATAATATAAACAAGAGCTATCCTTAGATAAAAACATCATGTCAATTACAGTAGAAGTTAATAACTCTTTTATGCTATTTTTATCAAAGTTCTTTAAAGATGCAGTTTCTATAGGTCTGTCTTTTTCATGCAAAACTGCAAGTTTTTCATATTTATCAATTTCTGCATCTATTTTAGCAAGAGTTTCAGTTAAACCCATTAATTCGTATAAATCACATTCAAGTATAGAAGCAATTTTATTTAGTGTTTCTAATCTAGGCTCTCTTCTATTATTTTCATAATTTTGAATTGTTATAGTACTTACATCGAGAGAAGTTGCTAAATCTTTTTGAGTTAGACCTTTTTCTTTTCTGATTTTTTTTATATTTTCACCTATATTCAAAATATCACCTCGTTTATATTTTATATTAACACTAACAAAATGTATATAAAAATATTAAAAAAGTTATTGACACTAACTTAATGAAAGTGTAATATAAAATCAAGAACTAACAAAAGGTTAGTCTTAAGGAGGGGTAAAATGTTAAAGCTTAAAATAGAAAGAGTCAAAAAAGGATTAACTCAAGAAAATCTTTCAAAAAAATCTGGTGTAGGAAGGATTACTATTTCTAATATTGAGAGAAAAGGAATAAAAACAACACCGGTTTATATATTAGAAAAATTAGCAGCAGCATTAGATTCAACAATACAAGAATTATTCTTTTCAGAGGAAGAATAATGCAATAGGGAGGTATGAAAATGGTAGATGTAAGTGCAATTCAAGAAGAGCATATAAGAAACGTTACAGAAGAAAAGAAGTTAATAACAGTAAAACATTGTTCAGAGCTAACAGGTATAGGAGAAAGAAAGTTAAGAGAATTAACTCACGTAGCTGGATTTCCTTGTATAAGGTTTGGAAAAAAGTGTATGGTTGTAAGTTCACGCATTGATGAATGGATAATAAATAACATTGGCAGGACGTTTTAGGAGGTATATAGATGGATTTAAAGCTTTTTAAGAAGTATATAGAGTTATGTACAGAGTTAAATAAAGAGCCTAACTGGAAGGATTTAAAAGCCTTCAAGTGGATATTTGCATAAGAAAGATAAAGGGGGTATTAAAGTGTATGAAAAGGAGGTGCTAAGAAATTATTTTAATATATCATCATCACTAAGTAATGATGAAGTTCTTGTATATTTCCATTTATGTAAAAGTACAAATTTTACTAAAGATAAATATGAAGGTAGAGAAAAATTTGAATGTTTTTGCAGCAAAAGAACTTTAAGCAATGATACAGGCATAGGAGATAAGAAAGTATTATCTACATTGAAATCGTTAGAAGAAAAAGGCTATATAAAGCTAATTAGCAAGGGAAAACCACCTAAAACGCCAAGTAAATATAAAATGATTTATGCTGAAAGTATTAAAAGAATGGAACCGTTAGAGGAACCATTAAAAGAACCATTAAAAGAACCATTCAAAAGCGTTGAAAATACTAAAATTATAAATGGTAAGGAACCATTAAAGGAACCGATTAAGGAGCCTTTAGAGGACCCACCTTCTAAAGATATATCTAAAGATATGTCTAATAATATATATAGTGCAAAGAATAATGAAAATGTTAAATTAATATTTGATTATTGGAACTCTAAAGAAATAATAAAGCATAGGAGCTTAACCTTAGTAATTGAAAAAGCAATAGAAAAAGCTTTAAAAGTTTACTTAACAAAAGATATAGTACAAGCTATTAATGTTTATAGTGACATATTGAATAGTACATTCTATTTCAATTATAAATGGAGTCTAAATGATTTTTTAAATAGAAAGAATGGTATAAGTACATTTATGGAAGAAGGCTCAAATAAAGCTAATTATGATGATTGGAAGAGAGGAGAGGATAAAAATGAATATACCAAAGGACGTATCGCCAAAGATAGAGGACGTTTTACAGAGGGTACAGAAAACTTTAAATTCAAAGAAATATCAACAAATGTCAGAAGTTACACAGAAGAAGAAATCTCAAGAGCAGGACTTAAATAGGTGCCCTTTATGTAATGGGTTGGGTTTTATCTATGACAAAGAAAAAAACATGTATTCAAAATGTAAGTGCCAAGAGGATGAAAAATTAATAAGAGCATTAGCTAAAACAGGATTAAGTGGAGAACAACTAAGAAAATCATTTAAAGATTTTATTCCATGGAATGAGGAAGCAAAGAAAATGAAGGATATCGCTACAAGCTATTATTTAAGTTTTGAAAAGATAAAAGGTTCTGATAATGATTCATTAGCCTTATTAGGTGAGAGTGGAAGTGGCAAAACACATTTAATATCAGCACTAATAAATAACTTTATATCTAATAAAGGCCTTGATATAGCTTATATGTCATATATAGATGCAGTAATAGAGTTAAAACAAAATATGTTAAATTCAGAAGTGTATCAAAGAAAGGTAAATAGATATAAAAGGGCTCAAATGCTTGTTATAGATGATTTATTTAAAGGAGGATATACTGATTCGGATATAAGAATAATGCTAGAAATTATAAATTATAGATATAGCTCTAAAATGCCTATTATGGTTAGCAGTGAGTTCTTTATTGATGATCTGATTAAAATAGATAAGGCTTTAGGTGGAAGAATTAGAGAAAAATCAAAAGTTCATATATATGAAATTAAAGGGATGGAAAATAATTATAGATTGAATAAATAAAAGAGCCAATGGTTTAAAACCATTAGCTCAAGTGTTACTGTGAACACTCTTTACGGCAATTTAAGATTATCACAGTAACCTTATATAAATCAATAGGAAATATTTGAGGGGGATAAAGTGATGGAAAAAGGGTTAAAAAAAGATATATCAGGTCAAAAGGATCTATTAAGTTTATTAGAGGGAATTGTTAAAATAACAATAGGTGAAAAGGTAGTATATTCTGCAAGCTGTAATATAGGGAGTAAAGCTAACAGATAAGGCTTATGTTTGTGAAATATTGCCAGATAATAAAAGGAATTATGATGAAACTTAAAGAGATAAGAGTAGAAAAGAAACTAAGTCAATATGAATTAGCGGATAGATCTGGAATAAGTCAAAATTATATTTCAGAACTAGAAAATGGAAGGCATGAAGCTACAGAAGAAGTAATAATAAAACTTTGCATAGCGTTAGAAGTAGATCCTAACACACTACTAGGATGGGAAAAACTAAAGAAAGAAAGGGATGAGAGTATTGGACCAAAAGAAGATTTGGGAAGCGTTAAATTCTTATGGCATATATACAGAAGAGGATTTAAAGCAAGCGGCAAAAGATAATGAGTTAGATATTGGATTTTTTACAACTGAATTAGAGCAGTAGTATTTTTTGAAAAAGCAGAAAAAGTAAAAGGGGAAATTAAATAGTGAAAATAATGGTAAGTTATGAAACTTTAGAAGAGAGAAACAGAATTATAGTAGCTCTATCAACAGGAGTCAAAATAAATAATATTAGTAAACAATATGACAAGGGCAAATATAAAAGAATATATATTGATATAGAGTAAGTTTAAAAGGGTTCTGCATTATGTTGGACCCTCTTCTTTTAAATTAAATGTAGTGGTAAAGATTTATTGATACTACAAAAGGAGTGATATAGTATGTTTTGTTCAGTAAAAAGAGGTAAAGATAAATACGGAAAAACTTATAAGTTTTATTTATGTAATAGATATAGAGATAAAGAAACAGGTAAAGTAAAAAGTAGTGATAAATATATAATGACACTACAAGAAGAAGATATTAATATAATTAAGCAGGAGGTTATATATAAAACTATAAACAATACTTTAGAGGATAAAGATATAGGCAATGAAGAAATAGTTAACTTAATTTATAATAAATATTTGAATATTAAAATAGATTTATTAGAGAAGGAGCATCAGGAAAATCGAACAGCATATGAAGAGTTTCAAGAAGCATACGAAGATTATAAAAAATACTATGGCTCATATTCAAGTAGTTATAGTAGTGGTATGAGTTCAGTAAATTTTGATGACACTACAAAAGATGTAGCAAAAGAATTTATAAAATTAGGTTTTAGAGCTATGGCTAAGAAATATCATCCTGATATAGCAAAAGATAGTGAGGAAAAAATGAAAGTAATAAATAGTATTAAAGAAAAGTTAGAGGAGATTTTATAAAATAGATACTTGTCAAAACTAGACATTAAAAATTATAAAGAGATTAATAAAAGCTAACATTAAAAACTATATAGAACCTAACAAAACCTGACCTTAAATTATATATAATTCATATTGAGTAGTATTAACATAAATGGTATAATTAAGATAAAGAAAAAGATTAAAGAATATGTTAAGTACCCCACTTAATAAAAGTGGAAGGCGTTATATAGGCCACGGGAAATAATTATCAGTAAGTACTGGTATTATTCTCGTGGTTTTTTTATTTATCTAAAATTATATAAAGGAGCATTAAGAATGGAAGATAAGGCAAGAGAAAAAAGAAATGCTTATTATAGAGAATGGCGTAAGAAAAATAAGGATAAGGTTAAAAAATATAATGATACTTATTGGGAACGTAAGGTAAATATATTAGAGAAAGAAAAGGAGTAAACAATGAAAGAGCAAAATGAATTTAATAATTTAATTAAGAAAGAAATTGATTCATCATTAAACAAGACAACAGAAATAACAATTAATAACATTAAGCAAGATAAAGTAATGGAAAGAGATCAGTATGAGAATATTAATAATAAGATAAATTTGCATTATAGCGAGTGCTTAAAAAATAAGTTGGAAGAAATGAAAGACAAACTTATTTCTATAGAGAGTACTTTTAAAGAGTTAGAAACTATTAAATTTTATGAATCTGTTATTACACAATATTTATATGATGTTTTAGAGGCTAGAGAAAATAAATATGGTGTAATAAGAAATCTAAATATTGATATTGGAATAATGGTTGATTATAAAAAGTTACTTAAAAGAATAGATGATATGTTGAGTAAATTTAATATGTAATTAAGTCAGTTTTATTAAAAATAAAAAATGCAATTCAAAAGGAGCGTTGCTATTGAATTTTGCAATTTAAAAAACGCGGTCAATGAAGTACTTAAAGTCTAACTTTAAGAATATAGCTCATAATAGCAAGATTAAATATAGTGAACGTTGCATACAAAAATAACGAACGTTGCATACAAGTTTATGTAGTACAACATTAAAAAGTAATGGAGTACTACAATGGAATTACAAGACTTAAAGTCTTATATAGGGTAGGATTAGAACCTTGTAAAACCTTGTTTAAAAGGAACGTTAATGCTAGTAAATGCTAGTATAAAATGTTGACAAATGTTGACATTAAGAGTAACGCACCCTAAGATTTAATGATGGAGAATGATAGTATCAAAAGGAGCATTTATACTAAGAAATACTAAGATGGCTGTTAGGAAATGTTAGGATTAAAAGTAACGTTTATGCTGACAAATGCTTACCCAAAAAAGAAAAAGTAAGTATAAATATGGAAGATTTAAAAAGAGAGATATCAAAAGAATTTGAATCATATTGGAGTAATGAAGATAAAATAATAAAAATGATAGAGTTAATTAATAAATATACATTGATTTAAATAGTGTATTTCCAATAAGAGAGGTGGAAAGATGAATAATGAGGAGCTAGTAGTATTGTATCAGCAAGGGAATAGACAGGCATTAGAGAAATTGTTGGATAAAAATAAAAATTTAATATATAAGATAGCAAATAAATTTTATACTGATGGTATAAGTTCAGTAGATAAAGATGATTTAATCCAGGAGGGGAATATAGGTTTTATAATGGTCTGTGATAGATATGATATTAATAATGAGAAAAAGGCAACCTTTATAACATATGCTTTCCATTGGGTATATTCAAAAATGCATAGGTTTATAACTAATAGAGATACAAATGAGGAAACAAGTCTTAATAAACCAGTTGGTGAAGAAGAGAGCGAATTAATTGACTTGTTAGAGAGCAATAGGAATGATATAGAGAATATACAAGAGAAAATATATTTACAGGAGTTAAGAGACGAATTGGAGGGAGTTATGAATAATACTAATACATTACATGAAAGAGAAGTATTGAAATTATATTATGGCTGGGAAACTGATCCATTAACTATGGAAGGTATAGCAGATATATTAGAAACCTCTTCTGATAAAATAAGGCAGTCTAAAGATAGAGCTATAAGAAAAATGAGAAATAGCACTTGGGGAAGGGTTAGGATAAGAGAACGCTTAAGGTCGAATAGAACTTATAATAATGTTATAAGGGAAGTAGATTATGAGAGTGAACTAAATAAGTCTAGAATATGGGGATAGGAATTAAGTTCTTATCCTTTTGTTATAGGAGGGAATGTTATATCACATAGAGAAGTAATGTTAAATAGGGCTAAGACAATGAATCTTGAATTAGAGGAAGTGTATAAAAGGGAAAGAGCTTATATGAAGGCTGTAAGAGGAGAAAGGTATAAAGATTACTTAATAGATATAGAAAAGTTAGGATTATTTCAATGTAAGGTCCTAGAAAAGAGAAGGCAAATAATAAAGAAGCCTGTACGTGAGAAGATAAGTATATATACAGTATTTAAGTTTTATATAAATCTAGGAGTAGTATTTAGAGATAAGAATAAGAGATATTACAGTATGGAAGAGGTAGAGCAGTTAATAGTTAAGTATTATAAGGAGAATAGTATTAAGTATGAAATTGACTAAGGAGAATAGAGAAAGTATCAAAGTTATTTTAAAAGACTATAATATGTTAAAAGCTCAAATAAAATGTATAGATATAGAGTTAAAATATGAAGAGGATAATCAAAGAATAGAGAGATTAAAAGATATAAAAACATACAAGGAAAGTTTAATAACTAATATAGAGAGGGCATACCGGGAAATGAACCAACAAGAACAGCAAGTATTAAAACTAAGATATTTAGATAGAAATCCAAAAATGTGGAGAGAAATAGGTACTATATTAGGTTATTCTTCAGATTATTGTAGAAAAGAGTTATTTAATAAGTGTTTAGTTAAGTTATATAATAATATAAAACATATTAGCTAATGGAAGTTATGGTATAATATTAGGTGGTATGGTATAATTAGGTTAATAGAAAAATTAAAATAACGTTGTTGCTATTAAGCAACTTATAAAGCTGACGAAGGTTATAAAGAAAATACTCGTATTAAATGTACGAGTATTTTTTTTGAGTTAATTAAGTTCCAAATATTGTATAAATAGCCTTGAGAGCATATAATATTATTAACAGATAAAAGTTGTATATTGAGGTGTTCTTATGTCAGATATAAATAAAAGTGATCAAAATAAACAAAAGAGGATAACGGTAAACTTTAGGCTACTTTCGGAAGAGGAGCAGAAGCTTTATGAGTGGGTAAAAGAAAATGGAGCAGTTGGTGGAGACAGTGCTTTTATAAAATCTTTGCTTTATAAAGAATATAAGGAGAGAACAAAGGGTAAATAAATACCCTTTATTTTTTTGAATTTTTTATATTCATTAAGAAACTTTTAACTGTTAAATGCATATAAATGAATTATAAAGCAACTACAAAGACCGAAATTATATTTTATGCTTAGAGCAAATTTTTTGATATTTGGGTTAATAGGTAGTTAAAATGGTGGAGTGTGTGAGTGTTTATATGATTAATATTAAAAAATTACAAGAGTACCAACTAAAGAGGTTAATAAAGAAAACTTTTACAGAAATATTTAAGAGGAAAAACTTAATTGATAATGATGGAGCAGCACCAAAAGTTAAAAATATAACATTTGCTAAATATGGGTTTACTATTGATATTGATTTAGTAGGAATATGTAGTTATTCAGAACTAGAAAAAGAAATAGAGTATATACAAACAATTTTCAAGGCTTATGAGGTTAATTTAAAGGTTGTAAAGGGAATCTGTAGGTTATGTATATATACTGATGAATTACAGGATAGGGGTTATTCTAGGCTTGAATATGAGCCTTATACATGCATATTAGGACATAACTATGAAGGTGATATAACTGTTGATATGAGAAAAACGTGTCATCTTATAATATCTGGTCTATCTGGAACAGGTAAAAGCTGTTGTGTAAGCATGGCTATAGACCAATTAGAATATAGTGGAGCTAATGTAATAATTCTAAATGGATATAGGGAAGATTATCCGAACTTTAAAGGACGATTTATTATAGGTGAAGATATAATAAAATTCTTGGTTAACTTATATACTGACATACAATACCATGAAAAACCTTTATATGTAGTTATAGAAGAAATGCAAACACTACAGGATAAAGTAATATCAGATATATTAAAAAAGATATTATCTGTAGGAAGGCATTATAACATCTTTATTATAGGAATAATCCAAGAAGCAACAAAGGAAAATTGTAAGTTTAAATCTTTATTTAACGCAAGGTGTACTTTTAGGCAAATTGATACTAGCTCTATTCAAGTAGTATTAGGAACAAACATAGAAAAGAAATTAAAAAAACAAGAATTTGCATTATTTAGTGATGATTTGTACTATGGGAAAACATTTATTATTTAAGAGTGAAATAATTAAAGTTTGATTTACCTTTCTAATCTTTAATTTGAGGTTATTTATCTTTCTTCTTCTAGTTGTATTTATAAGCTTTTCAGTTTTAGAATATCAACAACTGGAATAACTAAAAACTTCTTGACGATTGACGATCAGCTCAACCCTTGGGTTTAGCGAGAGGAAGAGGAAAGACGTTTTTAGTTATGGAAGGCGTTAGATTGCTTGAAATATAAAGGATTATAAAGCCAATTTAAAGTAGAAGTATAAATAACTATAGTGATAAGATTTAGAGAAGTACTATAATGCTTTAAATTATGGAGCTCTTAAATAATAAAAGTGAAGATTGAGTAACAAATCATAATATTAAATAATATATAACTTGTTAGTAGTGGAATAATTCATACAAAAGTAATTTTATCAGGGGTGTAAATTAAGTAATTATAAAGGCTTGAGGTTTATGTATAACTTAAAGGTTATAAAGTGTGGTAACAGAGTGGAGATATATAAATTCAACCATTATACAGTTGGTGAAAGAGGTAAGGAAGAGGAGTTTTATAGGTTTATAGAGCGAGGAGAAGAGCAAGATCAGTTAACAACTGATGATATATTGGAAAATAAGAAAAGTAAAAAACAAAATAGGATAGATAATTTAAATAACTCTAGGAATAAGATTATAAGGTTAATAAAGTGTAATAGTGATATGAGAACCTTCATTACTTTAACATTTGCTAAAGAAACTGATTATAAGCAAAGTAAGAAGTATTTAAATAACCTTTTCAATAAATTAAGAAAAAAGTACAAGGAGATCAAATATCTTTGGGTATTAGAATATGGAGATAAAAACAATAGATTACATTATCATTTGCTTTGCAATATTCCAATAGAAATAAATTTATGCAGCAGCAAGGAAAGAAAATCAGAAGAGCATAAGCAATTAGAGAAAGAGTTTAGTAAGAAGTATTGGAAATACGGATTTGTAGATATAAGAGCACTGGATCAAGAAGGAAATACAAATATAGCATTATATGTAGCAACCTATATTGTAAAGAGCTTAGAAGATAAAGACTTAGAAGGATATAGGGTATTTGGGTATAGTAATAAAACATTGCATAAGCCTATTATAGAAACGTATTTAGATAAAAGACCTTTAGAGAATATATTAGAAGAATTTAAAGGGTATAAGGTAAGATACAATAATAATTATTCTATTGGATATACAAAAGATGGGTTATATAGGAGTGGAAATGTAACTTATTTTGATATGGAGGTTAATAATGAAAATATTTAAAAATAGTACCAATTGAAATATAATTGGCCTTTTAATTCAACTTAATAAGTTTGGTTATAAGAATTAAATTAAGGAGTATTTGATTATGAAATTTAAAGGTGAATTTTTAGTAGCAAAAGTAGAATTAAGAAAAGGAAAGGAAAAAGCATATATTTTAGTAGACCTATTGGAGCTTACTAGTGGGAATATGTACAAAATACTTCATAAAGATATAGAGGATTTAAAGAAGTTTTCTCCAATGAGTAAAATGGAGGTTGAATTAGAGCTATTAAGTAGCAAATATGGATTACAACTTTCTATAATTAATATAGGAGATGTACTTGGAAGTATATAATTTAAAAGAAGCCCATTCATTTGAGTGGGTTTCATATTATAAAAATGTATATTGTAATATACATATAAAATTATGTTCTTTAATGTATATATAATATTGTTCCTTAGGTAATTATATGATAAAATTCCAGTGGGAGTGATATTTTTGAATAATAAAGAAAAAGAAGAAAATAATGCAAAAAATATGAATAATGAAAAATATAAATCATCTAAGGTATTATTAGAAACAATTAAATCGGAATACGATAGAGAAAATGATAGAATGAAAACCGTTGAAAATAGAATACCTATATTAATGACTGTAGCTATATTTTTATGTGGATTTTTATTTACAAATAGTGGAATTGACTTTAAATCTATGTTAGAGAATGCACAAAATAAAATTTATATTTTTATAGGATTACAAACATTAAGTTCTTTATTTTTAGTTTTGTCAATAATTATTTTTATATATTTATTATTATCTAAGGAATATAGAAGGATAGAATTAAAAAATTTTTCAAAAATAGATGTACAAGCTAAAGATGAGGGATTAATAGCTTTTGATATACTAAGAGCTTATTTGCAGGCATATGAACATAATCAGAAAGTAAATAATAAAAAAATTATGTTAAATAATATAGGAATAATATTATTAATAATATCATTTTTTATATTTTTAAGTATTAAATTATTGATTTTATTTTAAAAGGAGGAAACTAAATGTCAGATGAAGAAAAAAGCGGTTTATTTGATGATAGTTCATCTAATGCAGAATCAAGTGGTCTATTTGATCAATATACTGCGCTTGAGACAAGAGGATTATCGAACAATGGAACAGTAGGAACTAGATTCACAAAGTTAGTAAACGAAAATTATAATGAAAATGAAGATTAAGAAAAGAAAGGTTTTGCCTTTCTTTTTTATTTGAAAATTTTAAAAAAATTTAGGTTGCACTACTGTTGCACTACTTTTAATGAAAAATAAACTCGTAAAACTTTGAAAGTAAGTATTTTCAATGCTTTACGAGTTTGGTATTTTGATTTGGTGCCACCAGTGGGAATCGAACCCACACGGTAAAACCGCATGATTTTGAGTCATGTGCGTCTGCCAGTTCCGCCATGGTGGCAAAGTATAATGTTTTACTCAGTAAAATAATTGTTACCAACGTTAAATATTATATCAGATGTGGAAAGAAATATCAATTATATAAATAAATTTATCAAAAATATGAAAAAAGTTAATATTTTAGTTGTTAGATGGATGTACATTTGCTAAAATGTATGTAGGATAAAACTAACCCACCGGGGCAGTTTTTGACCTAGCTAGAAATGTAAACTAAGTTTTTGTACATAAAAACGGTTTATAATCTAATAATTAGGGAGGAGAAATTAGAATATGATGTATTCAACAGAAGTTCAAGAAATGTGTGTAATCGCTAAAGGACCTAATCATGGACCAGCACCAATTCCTGTAGAAGGAAAATGGGTTTTAGCTAAAGAAGTAAAAGATATCTCAGGTCTTACTCATGGAGTAGGTTGGTGTGCACCTCAACAAGGAGCATGTAAGCTTACTTTAAATGTTAAAGATGGAATAATAGAAGAGGCATTAGTAGAAACAATAGGATGTTCAGGAATGACTCATTCAGCTGCTATGGCTTCAGAAATATTACCAGGAAAGACTATATTAGAAGCATTAAACACAGACTTAGTTTGTGATGCTATAAACACTGCAATGAGAGAATTATTCTTACAAATCGTATACGGAAGATCTCAAACTGCATTCTCAGAAGGTGGACTACCTATAGGAGCTGGACTTGAAGATTTAGGAAAAGGTCTTAGATCACAAGTTGGTACTATGTACGGAACAGTTGCTAAAGGACCAAGATACCTTGAAATGGCAGAAGGTTATGTAACAGAAGTTGCTTTAGATGAAGATAATGAAATTATCGGATACAAATTCGTTCACTTAGGTAAAATGATGGAATTCGTTGCTAAGGGAATGAGCGCTAACGAAGCAATGGAAAAAGCAGCAGGACAATACGGAAGAGTAGAAGACGCTGTTAAATTAATAGATCCAAGACACGCATAATTTAAATTAATTTGTAAGGAGGAATTTAATCATGGCATTATTTGAAAGTTATGAAAGAAGAATAGATCAAATCGTTCCAGTTCTTAATAAGTACGGAATGCAAAAAATAGAAGATGCTAAGGCTATATGTGACGAAGCAGGAATAGATCCATATACAATCGTAAAGGAAACTCAACCAATCGCATTCGAAAATGCTGGATGGGCTTACACTTTAGGAGCTGCTATAGCTATAAAGAAAGGTTGCGTAAAAGCTGCTGATGCTGCTGAAGCAATCGGAGAAGGATTACAAGCTTTCTGTATCCCGGGTTCAGTTGCTGATGACAGAAAAGTTGGATTAGGACACGGAAACTTAGGAGCTATGCTTTTAAGAGAAGAAACTGAATGTTTCGCTTTCTTAGCAGGTCACGAATCATTCGCTGCTGCAGAAGGTGCTATCAAAATAGCTGAAAAAGCTAACAAAGTAAGAAAGCAACCATTAAGAGTTATCTTAAACGGTCTTGGAAAAGACGCTGCTATGGTAATCTCAAGAATCAATGGATTCACTTATGTTGAAACAGCATTTGATTTCTACACTTCAGAATTAAAAGTAGTAAGAGAAAAAGCTTACTCAAACGGACCAAGAGCAAAGGTTAGATGTTACGGTGCTAACGATGTTAGAGAAGGTGTTGCTATAATGCACTCAGAAGGTGTTGACGTATCAATCACTGGTAACTCAACTAACCCAACAAGATTCCAACACCCAGTTGCTGGAACATACAAGAAAGAATGTGTAAATGCTGGTAAGAAGTATTTCTCAGTTGCATCAGGTGGTGGTACTGGAAGAACTCTTCACCCAGATAACATGGCTGCAGGTCCAGCTTCATACGGTATGACTGATACTATGGGAAGAATGCACTCAGATGCACAATTCGCAGGATCATCATCAGTTCCAGCTCACGTTGAAATGATGGGTCTTATCGGAATGGGTAACAACCCAATGGTAGGAGCTACTGTTGCTGTAGCTGTTGCTGTAGAAGAAGCAATGAGCAAATAGTTTTAAGACTTATTTAGATTATAAATGGTTTTGATTAGAGCCTAATAGGATTTAATTCCTATTAGGCTTTTTGCTTTAAAGATTTACATATAATTTTCATATTTTAAATAAAGTGTTAGTATAAATAATGTAAAATTAGAGATAATTAATAATAAAATCTATAATAAAGCGTAATAGGAAATTCCTAGCGTCATTTATATAGATATATTTAAAGAAGATTGATTTATACAGTTCTCTTTAAAATTTTATATATAAGGAAGTTTAAAAAATAAAAGCAGATAGTATTCTAACTATCTGCTTTTATTTATATTAGATTAATATTAATTTGTATATAAATTAAGTTCAGCCCCTGAAGCAAAGCCACCAACGCCATTAACTACTTCAAATTTTATATATTTAGCTTTAGTTTTATCGAAAGTTACTGATTGAGCTTTTTTATCGTTATAGTTCCATGTACCACTAGCTACTTTTGTAAAATTAACTCCGTCTAGGCTTGTATATATGTTATATTCTTTAACATTACCATTAACTCCAGTATCTTGTCTTGGAAGATACGTTAATTTTGAAATATCATATTCTTTATTAAGTTTTATAGTTAAATAAGGTACCTTATCGCTTCTGTCCCATTTTGTGTGCCAGAAAGACTTCGTATTACCATCAATAGCATTTTTAGCGGCTTGGCCTCCATTATCTTGTTCGCTTGAATATGAAACAAGTTCCATTTCAGAATGAGGAATAAATCCAGCTATCATTTTATTTTCAGTATAAACTAATTTAGTAGGTTCACTTGGAAGTTTTGTGCCAGTTGCAGCCATACGTACTAATAAAGTTAAGTTTTTACTTAAATCAGGTAGGTTACTACCATCGTACTTAGTCCAAGTAGTTCCATTATCTATTGAAAACTCAATATTTTTATCTATGCCAAAAATTAAATTTTCATCATCATTTTCAGAAACGTTTATTTTATCTCCCTTTTGAATAGGAATTAAAACAGGTGTTTTTGCACCTTTAACTTTTAGAAGAATTCCATTTTCTGATGTTATAGAATCAAGTTCAGATTTACTTAATTTCATAGATGGTTCAGTAGGTGTTTTATAAGTTCTACCTCCATCTAAGCTATACTCTGTATCTACCTCTATACCCTCAAGTTTTCCAGCGTTTTTGCCATCAAAACTAAATGAAGCTAAGGATAAACCGTTATTTCTCATATCGTTTAAAAAATCTTTAGCAATTGCTTTTGCATCATTATTTGTAGAAGACTCTAAAGCGGCTTTATAAGATACTATATATTCATTAAGTTCTTTTCTATCATTATTAATTACCTTATCCTTAATTTTAGATAGAAGATCAACCATTGGTTTTGGGTAATTACTAAATGTCTTCAATATATTTGCATTTACGTTTCTATAATCATCAGTTGTAGTATTAGGGTCATTTAACATAGCAGCTATTTTATCTTTCCATGCAGCATAATCAAGAGGTGAAATTTTTATTGCTTCATTAAGTAATTTCATAGAGGATGTTTTAGAAGTAGAAATATTTGCAAGCCATCTAAATTCCTCTGCTTTAGAAAGAGATTCTTGATTCTTATCAGCATCTTCAAATAAAATATTATAAGAAGTATTATATCCTTTAGAACCATTAGACCAATCATTTAATGTAGCACCACTTGATTTAGGCCATCCTGAAATATTATATGTTATTTGCCATTTATCATTTGAATTTAGGTATATCATTGCGCAATGGCCAGGCTGTCCTACAGGACTTGAGGGTACACCAAATGATTTAGAAGTCATTGATCCAAAATAAGAAATAGATCCACAAACACCGCCATAATCTAAAACTGTTTTAAATGTAGGGTGTTTTCCATAAAAATCAGGTCCAAATATGCTTTTACCTTCTGGATTTTTGTCAGTATATTTAATACTCCAAACAATGCTTGAAATTTTATCTTGACTTAATAGGTCAGGATGTTCCTCTTTTACATATTTTCTAACCCAAAGTATATCAGAATCAGTTATTTTTGCATCAATAACTTTTCTTAAATGTGTTACATCAAGAGTTTTAAATACAGGAAACATTTCATCTTTATCATTTAATGATTTAAATAATTCATAACGTTTAACTGGATCAATCTTTTGAGTGCTATCTAGCCAGAAAGTTATTGGCTTAGAATGTTCTAATGATGTTGCTATTGCTAGCTTAAGATTAAATCCATCTCTTGAAGTTTTATCATTATTCCATATTTTTGACCAAATCCTAAGAGCATCTATATTTTTCCCAGAAGTAGGTTCTCCACCTTGAAGGTATAAGGTTAATGATTTAGGACTTCCTATAAGCCAGTTTATAAAGTTTTGTTGATCTTGGTTTTCATTATAAAAATTAGTTAATTCTGATGCACCTACTCTTGATATAAATTCTCTTAACGGTAAATAACTTTTAACAATATCATTATTTATAATGGAATCTAAATCAGAGTCAGAAGTTTTTTCTATTATTTGATTTAAGGCTTCATTTGTCTCAGTTAATTGTTTAGAAAAGGAATCTGTCATATTTACTTTATTTACAGATATGTCAATTGAAGCATTAGACGAATTAAGTGAAGTATTAGTTGAGGCGAATGCTTTGTTTATAGGTGTAGCAGATGATATAACCATTGCTACCATTAGAGTGAAAAGTATCTTTTTTGTTTTCATTTTTATGTCCCCCTAAAAATTAATTTAATAAAAAATATAATTTAATTATAATTTTTATTATAATTATTTGTCTATTAATATTAAAGGAAAATAACGTTTGTATATGTTAATTTTAATAGAACATTGTTACTAAAAATACAAAAAATAAGCTAAAAAAATCATGAAAAATTTTGATGTATATATGAAGCGATAGAAAGAATAATTATGTATAAATATGAAAGTATTTATTCACAATTAATATCAAATTAGTATTGAAGTATGGACTAAAAGGTTAATTCTATACTTTACAGGAATGATTATTTAAATGGATAGAATACATTAGTTAAGTGCTAAAAATAAACAATTGTAATTTATAAAAATTTATGATAATATCAATTTATTATACATTTTTAGGAGGAATACAAACATGTTAGAACCCGAGCCGGGAAGTATTATACCCCAGTTAATATTAGTACTTATTTTGACAGGAGTAAATGCATTTTTCTCATCAGCAGAGATGGCAATAGTATCAGTAAATAAGAATAGGATAAAGATGCTTGCTGAAGAAGAAAATAAGAAAGCAAAATTATTAGAAAAAGTAATGAAGGATCAAAGTAATTTTTTAGCAACTATACAAGTTGGAATAACTCTTGCAGGATTCTTCTCAAGTGCATCTGCAGCAACAGGTATTTCTGTTGTAGTTTCAGAAAAATTAAGTTCTTTTAATTTACCATATACAAAGCAGATATCACTAATTCTTGTAACAATAGCAATTTCTTATTTAACACTTGTTTTAGGAGAGCTTGTTCCAAAAAGAATAGCCCTTCAAAGAAAGGAAAAAATAGCATTATCATCTGTTAAAATAATTTATTTAACTTCAATAATAGCAAAACCATTCATAAAAATTTTATCTATATCAACTTCACTTATATTAAAACTTATAAGATTTAATGAAAATGGAATTGAAGATAAGGTATCTAAAGAAGAGATACAAGCCTTGATTTCAGAAGGAGAAGCTGAAGGTGCTATAGATGAAGATGAAAAGGACATGCTTAATGGTATTTTTGAATTTAATGACAGATTATCTAAAGAGATAATGACATCTAGAAAGGATACCTATCTTATAGATATATCAGATAATATAGACGAATATTTAGATGATTTAGTAAATTGCCCATATTCAAGAATTCCTGTATATGAAGATGAAGTAGATAATGTAATAGGAGTGCTTTATATTAAAGACTTTTTTGTTGAGGCAAGAAAAGTTGGCTTTGAAAATGTTAATGTACGAGAGATTCTTCATAAGCCATATTTTGTTCCAGAAACTAAGAGAATTAATGAACTTTTCAAAGAGTTACAAGCCAATAGAAATCATATGGCAATTTTAATTGATGAGTATGGTGGATTTTCAGGTATTGTAACTATGGAAGATTTAATTGAAGAGGTTATGGGAGATATAGATGATGAGTATGATATATCTGAACCAGAGGTTAAAAAACTAGATAATAATAAATATCTAGTTAAGGGTACAATTAATATTGATGACTTTAATGAAGAATTTGATGCTAATATAGAAGAGGATGATTGTGATACATTAGGTGGATATATAATTACTCAAATTGGTGAGATACCGAAAGAGGATTTAAAATTTGATTTTACTATTGGAAATCTTAAACTTAAAGTAATTAAAATCATGGATAGAAGAATTGAAGATATTGAAGTTACATTAGTAAATAGATAAAAATAAATATTTAGAAGATTTGGTTAATCTAGAGTTAATTATCTAGATTAACCTTTTTTATTGCAAATATACGAAATATAAGGGTGATCACAACGTCATAAAATTCGTGTTTTAAATAAAAATACATAGAAAAATTCAAAAAGTTTTAAAAATATTCGTATAAAGGGTAGAAATTTGGCGAAAAATAATATATTATAGTTCTCGGACGAAAAATATTAATGAAAGAGTGATAAAATGAGAAACTTCTTCAAAAAAGATGGATTACTTGATAACTATTTTGAAATAACAAAAAATGGTTCTAATCCAAAGAGAGAAATTGTTGCAGGGCTTACAACATTTATGACAATGGCGTACATATTAATCGTTAACCCATCAATACTAGCAGCCGCTGGAATGGATCAAGGAGCAGTTTTTACTGCGACAGCACTTTCAGCATTTGTAGCAACATTACTTACAGGAATTTATGCTAAGCTTCCATTTGCTCAAGCACCAGGGATGGGATTAAATGCATTCTTTGCATATACAATAGTGCTTCAAATGGGATATTCATTTCAATTTGCATTAACTGCCGTATTCTTAGAAGGTATTATATTTATATTACTAACATTATTTAATGTTAGAGAAGCAATTGTTGATTCAATACCAGATTGTATAAAAAAGGGGATATCAGTTGGTATTGGACTTTTAATAGCACTTATAGGTCTAGAAGGAGCGGGTATTGTAGTTCATCCAGCTGATGGTGGAACTATATTATCACTAGGTAAGTTAACTAGTGGCCAAGGATTACTTGCTATAATAGGATTAATTATAACAGCAATTCTTTTAGCTAGAAAAGTTAAAGGAGCACTTTTCTTTGGTATGGTTATTACTGCAATAATTGGTATTCCATTTGGAATAACTCCAATGCCAACTTCACTAATGAGTGCACCACCATCAATTAGTTCAGTTCTTTTTAATTTTGAATGGCACAATATATTCTCAATGGATATGCTAATAGTATTATTTACACTATTATTTATGGATCTATTTGATACAATAGGAACTTTAGTTGGAGTTGCAACTAAAGCAAAGATGCTTGATGAAAACGGAAAGGTTCCAAACATAAAGAAGGCATTATTATCAGATGCTATAGGTACAACTTTTGGAGCTTGCGTTGGAACAAGTACAGTAAGTACTTTCGTAGAAAGTGCTTCAGGTGTAGCAGAAGGTGGAAGAACAGGATTAACGGCTGTTTCAACTGCAATAATGTTTGCATTATCACTATTCTTTGCACCAATATTTGCATCAATTACACCAGCAGTTACTGCATCTGCATTAATTTTAGTTGGATTATTTATGATTGAGCCAATTAGAGAAATAAACTTAGAAGATTATACAGAATCTATACCAGCATTTTTAACTATGATAATGATGCCATTTTCATACAGTATTTCAGATGGTATTATATTTGGTGTAATTTCATACATATTACTTAAATTATTCACGGGTAAAGTGAAAGAAATAAGTATAACTACAGTAGTTATTGGAGTTATATTTATGCTGAAATTTTTAATATAATATAAAATAAATTGCTATTTTATTTACTTAAGGGTCATAAGAAATATTTAATAAAATATTTGTAACCACAAGTTAATAAAATAGCTTTTTTATTTAAAAAATATATTATTCATACCTTTATATAATTGATTGTTTATTAAAAATATATAATAACAACTGTTGATTTATTAATAAAAAATCTTTGATTGTAATAAATAAATACGATGAAGAAAATTATAAAATATTGAAGTGAGTTATGAAATTTGTCGTATTATTAGAAGTTTGATATAATGTATAAGTATTTTTATACTTAATAAGCTAAGAAATGACAGAAAGAGAGCGGGATAACTATGGCAGATGATAGTAAAAAATTAAGGTGGTATAACCTTGCGATGATGGCCTTTGTATCAGTTTGGGGATTTGGTAATGTTGTTAACAACTTTGCTAACCAAGGATTACAAGTTATTGTATCATGGGTCCTTATCATAGGATTATACTTTGTACCATATGCTTTAATGGTTGGAGAACTGGGATCAGTTTTCAAAGATGGTAAAGCGGGAGTTAGTACATGGATTAGAGAAACTAAAGGAACAACATTAGCATACTTTGCGGGTTGGACTTATTGGGTTGTTCATATCCCTTATTTAGCTCAAAAGCCACAAACTTTATTAGTAGCTTTAGGATGGGCGGTACAAGGAAATGGAGATTTTGTAAAATCAATGGATCCATTATATGCACAGCTTATTACTTTAGCAATATTCTTATTCTTCTTATGGGTAGCATCAAGAGGAATGACTTCACTTAAAACTATAGGAACAGTTGCAGGGGTCGCAACATTTGTAATGTCATTACTTTATATAGTATTAATGATAGCTGCACCAGCAATAAGAGGAGTTCATATAGCAACTACTAATATAAGTTGGGATACAATAGTTCCAAACTTTAATTTCACATATTTTACAACTATTGCAATGCTAGTATTCTCAGTTGGTGGAGCAGAAAAGATTTCACCATATGTAAATAATACTAAAAATGCTAGTAAAGAGTTCCCATTAGGAATGATAATACTTGCAATTATGGTTACAATATCAGCAATATTAGGATCTTTTGCAATGGGAATGATGTTTAATGCAAATGATATACCAAAAGATCTTATGATGAATGGTCAATATTATGCATTCCAAAAACTTGGTGAGTATTATGGAATAGGAAATACATTCTTATTTATATATGCATTAGCAAATGCATTAGCACAAATTTCAGCATTAATATTCTCAATTGATGCTCCACTTAAAGTGCTACTTGCAGATACTGATGATAACTTTGTACCTAGAGGATTAACAAAAACAAATTCACATGGTGCACCAATTAAGGGATATTTAATGACAGCTATACTAGTTAGTATATTAATTATTGTTCCAGCACTAGGAATTGGTAATGTTAATGAGATATATAACTGGTTATTAAGATTAAATGCGGTTGTAATGCCACTTAGATATCTTTGGGTATTCTTAGCATTTATCTTACTTAAGAAAGCTGGAGATAAATTTAAAGCTGATTACAAGTTCTTAAAGAACGATAAACTTGCATTAGGTGTAGGTGTATGGTGTTTTGCATTTACAGCGATAGCCTGTATCTTAGGAATGGCACCACAAGGTGTTGATACCTTCACTGGTGGATGGTGGTTCCAACTAATACTTAATGTTGCAACACCATTTATACTAATTGGTCTTGGATTTATACTTCCAAAGATAGCAAAGAAAGAAAAAAAATCAGCTTAAAATATTTAAAGTAGCACTTACTTAGTAAGTGCTACTTTTCACATTTAAGGTAAATATAGTAGGATATATTTCTATTGTTAATAAAATTGCAAGATAAATATCTTTATAACTTAACAATTAAATTGTATAATAGTACAAAATGATACTTTAAAAAGGAATGAGGATATGAATAGAAATTTTAAGATAGCAATGTACCTTATAATAACTATAGTAATAATTGGATTAGTTGCTTCAGCATTCATAGTGATATTACCTTATGTAATCATAGCAGCAGTAGTACTATGGGGTATATTCAAAATTAGAGGATATTTTAATAAAAATAAATATAAAAAAGATAACGAAAATTATAGTGAAACATATACTTATAGAAGCTCAAATGATGAGACTAGCAAATATGAAAGTGATGAGGCTAGACAATATGAAAGTAATGATGATGATTTTGATACATCAAAAGCAATTGATGTTGATTACGAAGAAGTAGATAAAGATAAAAAATAGGCTATGGTATTACCATGGCTTATTTGACTTTGAGGTGAAGGTATGAATTTTAGAAAGTTAAGAATATTTTATGAGACGGCTATTAATTTGAATATGACAAAGGTTGCAAAATCTCTTTACATAAGTCAGCCATCTGTAAGTCAAGCAATTCAAGAATTAGAGGAGGAACTTGGCGTAAAGGTTTTTGATAGAATAGGTAAAAGACTAAGTCTTACATATGAGGGTGAAGTTTATTTTAATTATGTTAGAAGAATACTTAATTTATACGATGAAGGTATCGAGAATATTAAAAAAATTAATAATAAAGAGCAAGGTAGAATAGTAATAGGAGCTAGTACAACTATAGGTATATATATATTACCTGATATAATTAAAGATTTTGTATCAGTAAATAAAGGTATAGAAATATCTCTTATAATAGAGAATACAAAGAATATCGAGAAGATGATTCTTCAAAACAAAATTGACTTTGCTTTTGTTGAAGGAAAAGTACATTCTGAAGAAATAATATATGAGAAGATATGGGAAGATGAACTTGTGTTTATAGAGCCATATGCACATGAATGGACTAATAAAACTTTTATAAATAAAGAAGATGTGTCAAAAGAAAAATTTATTATGAGAGAAAATGGCAGTGGAACTAGAGAAATAGTTGAAGGGTACTTAAAAGATAAAGGAATAGAATATGAAGTATTTATGGAACTTGGTAGTACAGAAGCTATTAAAAGAAGTGTAGAGGCAGGTCTTGGAATTGGATGTGTATCTAATCAGTGTATTAGAGAAGAAATAAAGATGGATAAGATTAGCAAGGTAACATTTAATGAAGATAGAATAAAGAGAGATTTATTGCTTATTGTACATAAAGATAAATTTATAAGTAATAATATGAAAGAATTTATAGAAGAAGCTCAAAAGTTTGAATGTTAAACAAAAATAGTATGAGAGTAAGTTAAGTAGACTTACTTCCATACTATTTTTTATTTCATAAAATTGATTTAATATTTTCTGTAATGTATAATTATCCTAAAAATGGTTATAAAAGCTAATAAAAGGGGGCAAGTTTATGACAAAAATAAAAATGAAAACTCCATTAGTTGAAATGAATGGAGATGAAATGACAAGGATTCTATGGGGCTATATTAAAGAGGAATTAATCAATCCTTTTGTTGAATTAAAAAGCGATTATTATGATTTGGGGTTAGAAGTTAGGGACGAAACAGATGATAAGGTAACAATTGAGGCAGCGGAAGCTATTAAAAAATATGGAGTAGGAGTTAAGTGTGCAACAATAACTCCAAATAGTGATAGAGTAAAAGAATACAACCTAAAAGAGATGTGGAAAAGTCCAAATGGAACAATAAGATCAATTCTTGATGGAACAGTCTTTAGAGCTCCAATATGTGTAGATTCAATAGAACCTTGCGTTAGGAATTGGATAAAGCCTATAACAATAGCTAGACATGCTTATGGAGACATTTATAAAGATTCAGAGATGAAGATTGAAGAAAAGGGTAGGTGTGAATTAGTATTCACTGATGATATAGGAAATGAAAAAAGACAATTAATTCATAACTTTGATGGAGATGGAATAGTTCTTGGAATGTATAATTTAAAGTCATCTATAGAAAGTTTCGCAAGAAGTTGTTTTAATTTTGCATTAGATACAAAACAAGATTTATGGTTTTCAAGTAAAGATACTATTTCAAAAACATATGATCATACATTTAAGGATATTTTCAAAGAAATATATGAAAATGAATATAAAAATAAGTTTGAAGAAGAAGGAATAGAATACTTTTATACTTTAATTGATGATGCAGTAGCAAGGATAATAAAATCAGAAGGGGGCATGATTTGGGCTTGCAAAAATTATGATGGAGATGTAATGAGCGATATGGTAGCAACAGCATTTGGATCTCTTGCTATGATGACCTCTGTTTTAGTTTCGCCAGATGGGAATTATGAATATGAAGCAGCACATGGAACTGTTCAAAGACATTATTATAGACATTTAAGAGGAGAAGAGACATCAACTAATTCAATTGCAACTATATTTGCTTGGACAGGAGCTTTAAGAAAAAGAGGAGAACTTGATTCCATAAATGATCTTATAAGATTTTCAAATATTCTAGAAAAAGTGACTTTAGATACAATTAGAGAAGGAACAATGACTAAAGATCTTGCACTAATTACAAAAAATAAAGATATAAAAGTTGTTAATAGTTTTGATTTTATAAAAAGTATTAGAGAAAGATTAGAAAAAGAACTTTAGTTTATTATAGTCTAACCTATAAATTGTAGGTTAGACTAAAAATATTATTAAAAATAGTGATAAATTATATAGATAAGCATAAAAATATACAGAGATTCTATATGATGCATATAAAAAGTTTACAAAAATGAACAAAGATTTACAATTTGTTCAATAAAGCATTTACAAAATAGGGTGAATTATGTAAAATTATAAATATAAGGACAAAGGCTCTTAGAAATAAGTAAAAAATTTAAAAAGATAAAATTAAAAAAGTTGTTAATAAATAATGTTAAAAATTAACAAAAACATATACACCTTATTAATATTATGATAAAATTGTAAATAATAACAAAATTATCTAATATGGTTTATTTATTAAGCAATACTTAAGTTTATAAATAGAATGGGGATGGAAATATGAATAAGGTGTTAGTTTTATCAAAAGGGACAAGTCAATCAAAATCATTTGAAAGAGTTATAGTTGAGCATACTAGAAAAGAAAATTTATTAATCGAATGGATATTTACAAATGATTCTAATATGAAAGATTACCTAAAGGATGAAGATATAGCAGTTACTCTAATATCACCAGAGATGATGCTTGTGGAGGATAAATTAAAGGCAGAATTGGATAGTAAAAGTTTACCATATATAGTTTTAAAACCAGTTGATTTTGGGCTAAAAAGAGTAGAAAAGGTATTACCATTATTAGAGCCATATTTTAATTAAGTTTTAGTAAAAATTAGATTAAGAGATCTTTGTTAAATTTATTTGCAAAGACTTTATTATATATATAAAGTAATAAAATTTTATAGGGTGAAAATTATAGGAATTATATTTAGGCTTATATAATAAATTTATTATATAAGCAATGTAAAAGATTACAAATGATCTTTTACACATAAAGGGTTTAAAAATTAAAGTAGTTATGTATATTTTCTAATGCTTAAATGATTTGACGACACTCTAATCAGTAAGAAAGGAAATATTCATATAAATATTATTAATTTTTAAGGGGGAACCGAAATGGGATTTATGGACAGATTTGCTACTTGGCTTGAAAAAGTTATGATGCCGATTGCATC
The DNA here is from genome assembly GCF_016907995.1 of Clostridium sardiniense. Lineage (GTDB taxonomy): Bacteria > Bacillota > Clostridia > Clostridiales > Clostridiaceae > Clostridium > Clostridium sardiniense. The sequence continues at coordinate 49,890 of NZ_JAFBDA010000010.1, forward strand.
AAAGTTAGGTAGCCAAAAACACTTAGCTGCGCTAAGAGATGGATTTATTGCTTACTTACCAATTTCTTTAATTGGAGCTTTTGGAACTATGTTCCTAAACGTTTTACTAAAACCGGACTCATTAGTTGGAAAAAAATTAAATGAAATGGATGCATGGGCATCTTCAGTACAACCTGTTATTGATAAGTATATATCACCTGTATTTACTGGTATGTGGTGGGGAACGCTTGCAATGACAACAATTTTCTTACTTATAACTGTTGCTTATGCATATTGTAGATCACAAGATGTTGATCCATTAGCTGGGGCTACTGTAGCAGTTGCTGCATACTTAGCTATGGTACCAGATACTTTAAAAGGTGTTATTGTAAAGATTGATGATGTTGAACATGCTGTAGACATTTGGGGGAATATATCCTGGGCATCATTTAACTCAACTGCTATGTTTGCAGGACTTGTTGTTGCTCTATTATCAGCACAATTATTCTGTTATCTTACTAAAAAAGGCTGGGTTATTAAAATGCCTGATCAAGTACCACCAGCTGTTTCAAGAGCATTTTCAGCTGTTATACCAGCTATAGTAACTGTATTTGTATTTGCACTTATTTCAATGTTGTTTATTTCATTTATTGGAGTAGATTACAAAACTTGGATTGATAAAACAATACAAGAACCTTTAACTAAGTTTGGACAATCACCATTCGCTTATATCGGATTAATTACATTATCACAATTCTTCTGGTTCTTCGGATTACATGGTCTAAACATGGTAGAACCAGCTCTTAATACTATGTATTTACCAACATTAAATGCTAATATAGAAGCAGTTAACCAGGGTAAAGAGGCTATACACATATTTACTAGAAACTTTGTTGACGTATACGCTATGCCAGGCGGATCAGGTGGTACTTTAGCATTACTTTTAGCTATATTTATATTCTCTAAGAGACAAGAAAGTAGAGAACTGGCTAAATTAGCAATTGTACCAGGTGTATTCCAAATTAATGAACCTGTTATATTTGGTTTACCAATAGTATTAAATCCAATTTACTTCATTCCATTTGCTATAATACCAGGTATATTATGTACTATAGCATATTTTGCAACGCAAGCTGGACTGGTATCTAAGATAAGTGCATTTATTCCATGGACTTGTCCACCAATACTGTCAGCATTCTTAGCAACTAATGGAGATTTTAGAGCTACACTTTTAGCATTATTACTATTTATACTTGCACTAGTAATATGGGCTCCATTTGTTATAGCCGCAAATAAAATTGGAAATAATGAATAATAAAATTAATTTAATGAGAAGTGCATAAGCTTTAAGCTTATGCCTTCTTTAAATTATAAAGTTAAAAAAACTCTTATTGAAGATTATAACGATATTATATAATATTATAAATAAAGGAGTATTGTAGTATAATTTTAGACTTTAACTTGGGAGGAAAATTATGAGTTTTAAAAATACAGTAGAGTTAAATTATCCAGTAGAGGAAGTATTCAATATATTTATAAAGACAGCTAAAAGGGATTTTCCAAAATTTAATGAGAAGAATCCAATAGGATGTGCAGTTACAAAAAAGACAGGTGCATATTCTAATAAGAAAGTTGATATAAGAGTTGAGATAACAGATTTTAAAAAAAATGAACTTTATCAAATAACATCTGTTAGAGATAAAATGATGTTTGTTTCAACATATACTTTTGAGAAAACAGAAGATAATAAAACTTTATTTTCATTAGAAGAAAGTGATAATACAACAGGAATATTTGGAAGTATAAACGCATTTATGCAAAACTTCTTATTTAAAAAGAGAATAAAGAAAAGATTTTCTTTCTTGGTTGATGGGCTTGAAAATGAGATAAAAAACTTTAGAGAAAAGGTAGAATCTCATTCAAAGCCAAAAGAAGATAAAGATAAGATTAGCGTAGAATAAAATTAAAATAGTATAAAAATTCTCTAGAGAGGTAGTATGGATATAAAAAATTATTTGAAGTATTATAAGATGATAGAAAATCTTAAAAAGGATAAAACCAACGTCACATTTAAGCTTAATGGTTCTGGTGATAAAGCTTATAATGTTAAATTAGAAGGTGGAAAGATACCAAACGGGGAAATTATTGAAGAAACTTCAAACAATTTAAAAGACTTACTTAATAGAGTATATAAAAATTATAATATATTAAAGAGAAAGCTGTAAGAACACAAGTCTTACAGCTTTTTAATTTTATAGGAATAATGAGTTGATTTTAGAAAGTGAAGTTACCACCCTTAAATACTTGAACTTCTTTTCCATCTGCAGTTATACCCAATATATCTAAATCTTTTGAACCAATCATAAAATCTACATGCGTTAATGATACGTTTGATGAAGCTTTAATAAGTTCTTCATCATTCATATCTTCGCCACCTTTTATGCATGATGGATAAGCTTTACCAACAGCTAAATGACATGATGCATTTTCATCAAATAAAGTATTATAGAATAGGATATTTGAATTTGAAATTGGTGAATCGTATGGTACAAGAGCAACTTCGCCTAAATATCTAGCACCATCGTCAGTATCTAAAAGTTCTTTTAATGAATCGTAACCTTCTTCAGCAGTGAAATCTATAATTTTACCATCTTTAAAAGTGAAAGAGAAATTATTTATTAGATTACCACCATAATTAAGAGGCTTTGTAGAATGTACTATTCCATTTATTCCATTTCTTTTTGGCGTTGTAAATATTTCTTCGGTTGGCATGTTTGCAATAAATTCAACTGATCCTTTAGTAAATTCTGAACCACCTGACCATATATGATTTGGAGCAAGTTCTAGTTCTAAATTAGTACCTAAAGAATTTTTAAATATTAGCTTTTCAAAATTGTAATCTTGAAGAGTTTTTATATTTTCTTTTAATTTATTACAATGATCTTGCCATGCTTTATTTGGATCTTCAGAGTTTAATCTCATAACAGAGAAAATAGCATCCCATAATTTATTTATAGCTTCATCTTCAGAGACATCTTTAAATACCTTAGTAGCCCATGCCTTAGTAGGAAGTGAAATAACGCACCAAGCATTTTCATTATTCATTAATTTATTGGAATAATTTCTAAGAGCTATATTTTTAGCTTTACTTGAACTACTTATTTTTTTAGAATCTATTCCCTTAAATAATGAAGGGTCGCTTGCTGAAATAGAGATAAAAGAAGCTCCATTATCGACGAAGTAATTGTATTTATCGATTTCATATTGAGGGACATTTGATAGTGTCTCAACTGTTGCATTCTCAAATCTTATTCTTGTAAATAGTTCATCAGAATAATTTATATATACATCTTTTGCACCAATTTTAAATGCTTCTTCTGATAGAAGTCTTGCAAAGTTAGAACATTCTATTGGTGAGCTAATAAATAATAGTCTATCTTTTTGAAGATTAACACCTTTAGATACAACTAAATTAGCATATTTTTTTAATAAGTTTTCAAAGTTATTCATTTTAAGAACACCTCCTAAATTTTAAATATTATTTTACCATATAAAGTAAAGAATATGCAAAATAATGTGTAAATAAATAAGAAGTATATTTCTTGTAAGTAAACTTAATAAGTAATATAATATATTTACTTGAATTTGTTTAATTAAGTAAGAAGAATGGAGTGCTTTAACATGTTTGATATACTACAACGATTAGTAGATAAAAATAAAGTCTACGGCAAAGAAGGGAAGCTAGCTTCATATATTCCGGCATTATTAAAGGCAGATGTAAATGATTTAGGCATTGCAATAGTAAATTTAGATGGAGATGAATATTTCGCGGGAAATTGTGATAAAAAATTTACAATACAAAGTATTTCAAAAATAGTAGGTTTAATGCTTGCGTTACAGGATAATGGAAAAGAAAATGTTTTTAAGAAGGTTAATGTTGAACCAACAGGTGAAGGGTTTAATTCAATAGTTAAATTAGAAACAACTGAAACAGGTAGACCATATAATCCTATGATTAATGCAGGCGCAATAGTTACAACTTCTCTTATAAAAGGAAGAACAGAAGAGGAAAAACTAAAAAAACTTATAGGGTTTATGAAAAAGGCTACAAATAATCCTAATATAACTATAAATGAAGAAGTTTATATATCAGAAAAGTTGACAGGAAATAGAAATAGAGCATTAGCGTATTTTATGAAAAGTAGCGGAATACTAGATGGGAATATTGAAGAAGTTTTAGATCTTTACTTTAGACAGTGCTCTATAGAAGCAAATGCAAAGGATTTAGCTAGACTTGGAGCAGTTCTTGCAAATGATGGTATTATACCATGGAGTGGCGAAAGATTAATTGATAAAGAAATCTGCAAAATAGTCAAGTCTATAATGGTTACTTGTGGTATGTATGATGCTTCAGGAGAATTTGCAGTAAGAATAGGAATACCAGCTAAAAGTGGAGTTGGTGGAGGAATTATTGCGTCAGTTCCTAAGAATATGGGAATTGGAGTATATGGTCCGGCCTTAGATGAAAAGGGAAACAGTATAGCTGGACTAAAAGTATTACAAGATCTATCTAGAGAACTAGATCTTAGTATTTTTTAATATCTATGTTACTTTTGTTATAATTTGAAGTGTTATAATGGAGCATCTAGGATATAATTATAAATATAATCACAGAAATGAGCTTAAGGCTTAGATAGGGAGGAACTATGAAAAAGTTACTTATATTAGATTCAAACTCACTTATGAATAGAGCCTTTTATGCATTACCCCCTCTTACAAACAGTGAAGGGGTTCACACTAATGCAATATATGGTTTTACAAATATGTTATTAAAAATGAAGGATGATATAAATCCAGATTATATAGTTGCAGCTTTTGATAAAAAAGCACCAACTTTTAGACATAAAGAATATGGGGATTATAAAGCTGGAAGAAAGAAAATGCCAGAAGAACTTGCAGAGCAATTCCCATTAGTTAAAGAATTATTAGCTTTACTTGGCATAAAGATATATGAATTAGATGGATTCGAAGCTGATGATATAATTGGTACAACTGCTAAGGTAGCAGCCGATGAAGGTATGGAAGTGTATGTTGTTACAGGAGATAAAGATGCACTTCAACTTGCAGATGAAAATATAAATGTTGTTATTACTAAAAAAGGAGTATCAGAAACAGCTGAGTACAATAAAGAATCATTCATTGAAGAGTTTGGAGTTACTCCAACACAATTTATTGATGTTAAGGGGCTAATGGGAGATAAATCAGATAATATACCAGGTGTTCCAGGGGTTGGAGAAAAGACTGCATATAAATTAATAAAAGAGTATGGTTCAGTTGAGGAAGTGCTTAAAAATATTGATAATATAAGCGGTAAGAAGATAAAAGAAAATCTTGAAACCTATAGTGAACAAGCAATATTTAGTAAAAAACTTGCTACAATAATGACTGAAGTTCCAATAGATAATCTGATAGAAGATATAAGCAATGAAAATATAATTAATAAAGAAGGATTAAAAGAGCTATTAATAAAGCTTCAAATGAAATCTTCTCTTGTAAAATTTATAGGGGAAGAAGAAAGAGTAGAAGTAAATACTAAAGAGATAGAGTCTTTAGAGAGTATAAAAGAATTATTAAAAGAAGATAAAACTTACTACATAGCTTATTTAATAGAGGAAGCTGCCTTAAACTCAAAAAGAAAGTTAAAAAAAATATACTTTGGTGAAGATAATAATGGAGTATCATTTGATTTTGAAGAAAGTATAAAAAGGGATGAAAAGGAAACTTTAGTAATATTAAAGTCTTTCTTTGAAGATAAAAATAAGAAAAAAGTAATACATGATGCTAAAACATTAATTAAAATATTAAGTAGAATGGATATAACAATTGAAAATTTTGATTTTGATACAGCAATAGCTGCATACATTATAGATTCTTCAAAGGGACAATATCCATTAAATGAAGTTATAGCAACATATATTGGTGATGAAATTAAAAAAGGTGAAGAAGGATTAATAGAAGGGGTAAGCTATATGCACGCCTTATATAAAGTTCTTAAGGATAAAATTAAGAATGAAGATATGGAAGAACTTTATTATAATGTAGAACATCCGTTGATAACTGTACTTGCAGATATGGAAGAAGAAGGATTTAAAGTTGATGAGAATGTTTTAGATGAACTTGCAGTAAAATTCAAAAAGGAAATTGAAGTAGTTCAAAGTGAGATCTATGCTCTTGCAGATGAAGAGTTTAATATAAATTCACCAAAGCAACTTGGTAAAATTTTATTTGAAAAGTTAGACCTTCCTGTTATAAAGAAAACTAAAACAGGATATTCAACTAACGTAGATGTTTTAGATAAATTAAGAGATAAGCATCCTATAATAGATAAAATAACTTATTATAGACAGATGACTAAAATTAATTCTACTTATGTAGAAGGAATGAAAGCTTTAATAGATGTAGATGGTTCAATTCATAGTAGCTTTAATCAAACTGTAACAACTACAGGGAGATTATCAAGTACAGAGCCAAATCTTCAAAATATTCCTATTAGATATGAAATGGGAAGAGAAATAAGAAAGATTTTCATAACTAAAGAAAAGTCAGATAAACTTTTATCTGCCGATTATTCACAAATAGAACTTAGAGTTTTAGCTCATATAAGTGGAGATGAAAATATGATAAATGCCTTCAAACATCATAGCGATATCCACACAAAAACAGCTTCAGAAGTATTCAATGTTCCAATAGATGAAGTAACACCTTTAATGCGTTCAAGTGCAAAGGCAGTTAACTTTGGGATTGTATATGGAATAAGTGATTTTTCACTTGCACAAGATCTTGGAATTACTAAAAAAGAAGCTTCAGAATATATGAGTATTTATTTTGATAGATATCCTAAAATAAAGGAATACTTAGACAACATAATAAAAGACTCTAAGGAAACTGGTTATGTAACTACAATCTTAAATAGAAAAAGATTTATACCAGAAATTAAATCATCAAATAAGATTGTTAAAGCATTAGGGGAAAGACTTGCTATGAATGCACCAATTCAAGGGAGTGCAGCAGATATAATAAAAATAGCAATGATTAATGTATTCAATAGGCTTAAGAAAGAAAATCTAAGAAGTACATTAATACTTCAAGTACACGATGAACTTATACTAAATGTAGAAGAAGATGAATTTGATATAGTGGAAAAATTAGTAAAAGAAGAGATGGAAAATGTTTATAAACTTAGTGTTCCACTAGATGTAGATGTGAATTTCGGTGATACATGGTATAGCACTAAGTAAAGGAGGACATGGTTTAACATGATAAGAATTGGGCTTACTGGTGGAATTGGTACAGGAAAAAGCACAATATCTTTAATGCTTAAAGAAGCTAAATTTAAAGTGATTGATGCCGATATTGTTGCAAAGGATGTTTTAGTAAAATATCCTGAGATATTAGATAAAGTTAGAGTAGAATTTGGGGAAGGTTTCTTTGATTGGAGAGGAGACTTTAGAAGGAAGGAATTTGGTAATCATATATTTAGATTTCCAAAGCAAAGAATAAAGTATGAAAACATAATACTTCCTTATATAAAAAGTGAAATAATGAATAATATAGAAAAGCTTCAAAGTGAAGGGGAAAAAATAGTAATTGTAGATGCTCCTACATTGATAGAGACAAAGCTTCATGATGAGATGGATTATGTTATACTGGTTACAGCAGATAATTCAACTCAACTTCAAAGATTAAAATCTAGAGATAAATTAAGTAATAATGATGCATTAAATAGAATAAATGCTCAAATGACTCTAGAAAAAAAGAAAGACTTTGCAAATATAATAATAGATAATAATAAAGACCTATTATATGCTAAGGAGCAGGTAGACGACTTTATAGATTTTATAAATAAAGTAATTTAACAAGGAGCTTTAGGATGAAGTTTAAAAAAGTGATAATCTGGTTGATTATTATAGTAGTAGCATTATTAGGAATAAAATTTGGAGTTAAAAAATATGCTTTTCCATATAAGCATAAAGAGGTTATTGATAAATATAGTAAGGAATATAACTTAGATCCGTTATTTGTGTTGTCTATAATTAAGGCTGAAAGTAAATTCAATCCAAATGCTCATTCCCATAAAGATGCTTTTGGATTAATGCAAATTACTGAAAGTACTGGGAAATGGATTGCAGAACAAATGGGAATGAAAAATTATTCAACTGATATGCTTTATAATGAAGAAACAAATATAAAAATGGGATGTTGGTATTTAAATAACTTAAATGATGAATTTGGGGATAGAGATTTAGTAATATCAGCGTATAATGCTGGAAGAGGTAATGTTAATAAGTGGCTTAAGGATCAAAATTATTCAAAGAATGGCAAAGACATTCATTACATACCATTCCCAGAGACTAAGAATTATGTAGATAAAGTAAATATCTACTATAAGGTTTATAAATATCTATACGAATAAAACATAGCTGATTATTTTTATAATCAGCTATATATTTTTAAGGAAAAGTAGGTGTATAAAGTTGTGAAAAAGAAAAAGATATTCAATTATGGAATAGGATTTTTTATTTTATTAATTTTACTTATAATTGCAAAGGCTGCTATGCCTTATGTATTGCCGGTTGATAGTGGAGTTACTTATAGTAATAATCAAGTATCAGAAAGAGAAGGACTCCTTCTAAACTTTATAGATTCAAAGCTAACTAATAAAGAGGGGGGAATAAAGACAAATTATAAAAATATAAAATCTGAGGGAGATATTACTAAAGGGGATGCTGTCTTATCTGAATCAGAGGGGATGATGTTATTATATTATCTAGAGAGAGATGATCAAGAATCATTTAATAAGACATTAAAGTATATTGAAGATTATATGATTTTGCCAAATCATTTAGTTTCATGGAGAGTTACAGGAACAGAGAAAACTAAAACATCAGCAACCATTGATGATTTAAGAATAGTAAAATCACTTCTTCTTGCTAATGAAAGATGGGGTGACTTTAAATATAGAAAGCTTGCTATAAGTATTTCAAGGGCAATAAAGGAAGATTTGTTAGATCAGAGTTTATTAAGTGATTTTAATGATGGATATAATAAAAGTGATGTAACAACTCTTTGCTATATTGATCTGCCTACAATGAAATATTTAAGTAATATAGATTATAATTGGAAAAAGATATATGGTGCATCACTTAAATTATTAGATGGTGGATATATAAGTAATGAAGTACCATTATATAGAAAGGCTTATGATAGGAAGACTAGAAAATATGATGATGAGAATGTTGATACACTTTTATCATTAATATGTATATTAAATAAAGCAGAGGTATCTCAAGATGTCTCAACTAGTGTAAATTGGCTTACTGAAAAATTAAAAAAGGATGGAGCAATTTATGCAACATATAATCCGAGCACAGGGAAAGGAACTTCTGATATACAATCGACTTCTATATATAGTCTACTAGTTAGAATAGGAAGTAAAACTGGAAACCAAGATCTATACAATATAGCATTAAAAAAACTTAAAGAGTTTCAGGTAATGGATAAAAATAGTGCTATATATGGAGGTTACGGTGATACGAAAACACTTCAAGTATATTCGTTTGATAATTTAAATGCATTACTTGCATATAGAGATATAAGATAAAGTGGAAATATCATCCTAATAAATATTATTTATTAGGATGATATTTTATTTTTATATAATAGTGCATACTAATTAAGAAAATACATATAAAATTAATTTAAAAAATGCAAAAATAATTAATGACTTTTAGTCATTAATTATGTTATAATCGTTACATTAACAAAATATGAAGAAAGGAATGCTTTATGAAAAACGTTTTTAAGATTTTTACAAGAGATATAAAAAAGATAGTTACAAATTGGGTTGCAGTAATTGTAGTATGTGGACTTATAATACTTCCATCATTATATGCATGGTTTAATATAAAATCTTCATGGGATCCATATGGGAGTACGAGTGGAATAAAAGTAGCTATAGTTAATGAAGATAAGGGATCTGAATTTAATGATAAAGAAGTAAATGTTGGTAAGCAAGTGATTGAAGAACTTTCAAAGAACCATGATATTGGTTGGCAATTTGTAAATAAAGAAAAAGCTGATAATGGAGTTCGTATGGGAGATTACTTTGCAAGTATTATAATACCAGATGATTTCTCAAAAGATTTAATATCACCAACTTCAGATAAAATAGTAAAACCAAAACTTATATATACAGTAAATGAATCATCAAATGCAATAGCTCCAAAGATAACAGATAAAGGAGTTCAATCTTTAAAGGCACAAGTTGATGATACAGTATCAGAAACAGTAAATGGGGCAATATTCAAAGCGTTAAATAATGTTGGTATAGAGTATGAATCATCTAGAGACAAGATTAGAGATGCAGTTGATTTAATATATAAAATAAATGATAATATGCCACAAATAGAAGATTTAATAAATAAGGCTTATGATGGAACAATTACAATAGATCAAATGCTGGCCAAAATAGATAAAATTATGCCTCAAGTTGACAATACCTTAAAGAATGCAGATGATGCCTTAAATAAGGGGAAGAGTTTTATTGAAAAGTCAAAAGAAAGCTTTAATAGTCTTGCTCCTATAATAAAAGAGGATTTAATTTTTGGAAAAGATTTATTAAATGGTGCAAGTGAAATTCTAGGAAATGTATCTGAAGGTTATGATAAAGAAACATTACTTAAGGTTTTAACCAATGTAAATAATAAATTAACTACAGTCGATAAAACATTAAACTCAGTTATAGATATGTTAGAATCTATAAATAAAGTAGGAAATAAGGATTCAATATCGAATACTATTACTAGACTGAAAAATATTGAAGGAAAGCTTTCAAATCTTATATCTGAAATAAACAAAGATATTGGTTTGGTAAATAATAATACTATATTACAACCAGAAAGTATTAAGAAATTAAATAATAAAATAGACTCAATATCATCAGAGATCGGAAATATAATAGGAAGTTATGATAGTAACATTGTACCTGGAATAAACGGTGCTTTAGATAAACTAGATGGAATGTCTAAGGATGCATTAGGACTAATTGATAGTACTCAAAAGGTTATGCCAGACGTTAAAAATGTATTATCATTGCTTTCAAAAGGAACAAAACTTACAAATAAAGAACTTGCAAAAGTTAAAAAAGAGTTCCCAGAATTTAAAAAGACATTTAGTAAAATGGTTGCAGATATAAAGAAGGTAGATAAAAAAGCAGACATAGATGAAATTCTTAAAATCATTACAGGGGATTGGAAAGAAAAGACTAGTTTCTTAGTAAGTCCAGTAGAGATACAAACAAATAGATTATTCCCTGTACCGAATTATGGTTCAGCAATGTCACCATTTTATACAACATTGGCACTTTGGGTTGGAGGATTAATACTTGTATCAATATTAACAGTTAGCGTGAAACCTTTTGAAGATGGAATAGTTCCATCTCCTAGGGAAGTATACTTTGGAAAGTATTTAACGTTCCTTACTATAGGAATACTTCAAGGTGCTGTTGTAACACTAGGAGATATATTTATACTTAAAACTTATGTAATGCATCCAGCATTGTTTGTATTACTTGGAATGTTTATAAGTGTAATATTTATAACAATTATATATTCAACTGTCTCTGTTTTTGGAAATGTTGGTAAAGCTATATGTATAATATTCCTAGTGCTTCAAGTTGCAGCATCAGGAGGAACATTCCCAGTAGAAGTTATGTCAGGGTTCTTTAAAGGAATAAATCCATTCCTGCCATTTAAATATGCAATTGAAGGAATGAGAGGTTTAGTTGGAGGTATAGTACCAGAACTTATGCAAAGAGATATAATAATATTAGTTTCTGTTGCTATAATTTTCATATTGATTGGTATATTCTTTAAGAAGATCATGAATAAAGCAAGTGCAAACTTTATTAAAAAGCTTAGAGAAAGTGATATTGTAGAACATTAATTTTGACTTAAAGAGACTGTTTTTAATTTACAGTCTCTTTATTTTTAATTAAAATAAATTTATATGGAGGGGGAAATATGAGTATTAATAATTTTAAATTTAAAGATAGTTTAGGAAAAGAAATACATGTATATAAGTGGGTTCCAGATGGAAAAATAGAAATTAAAGGAGTAGTTCAAATAGCACATGGCATGGCTGAGACTGCAGAAAGATATGATTATTTTGCAAGAAGACTTAATAAAGAGGGATATGCTGTATATGCTAACGATCATAGAGGTCATGGGAAAAGCGTATCTAGCAAAGAAGAACTTGGGTATATTGGTGATGATAGCAGTTTTAAATTAATGATAGCAAATATGAAAGAATTAAATGACATTATAAAAAAAGAGTATAGAGAACTCCCTATAATATTATTTGGGCATAGTATGGGATCATTCTTAAGTCAAAGATATGCACAGATATATGGGGAAACAATTAAAATGCTGATATTATCAGGAAGTAATGGAAAACCTAATCCTATAACTAAGGTAGGAAGAAAAATAGCTAAAATTGAAATGAATTTAAAAGGAAGAAAAGCTAAAAGTCCACTTATGGACAAGTTGTCCTTTGGAGATTTTAATAAAACTTTTGAGCCTGCAAGGACTCCATATGATTGGATATGCGGAAATGAGGAAACTGTAGATGAGTATATAAATGATGAATATTGTGGATTTATATGTACTACATCTTTTTATCATGATCTAATAGACGGAATATGGAGTATTCATGAAGGCGATAATTTTAATAACATAAGAAAAGATATTCCCATATATATATTTGCAGGTGATAAAGATCCTGTAGGGTATTTTGGTAAAGGAATAGTCAATTTATATAATTTATATAAAAATATAGGTGTTAAAGATATACAATATAAGTTATATAAAGATGGAAGACATGAAATGTTAAATGAGAAAAATAGAGATGAAGTAATAAATGACATAATAATATGGATTAAAGATAGAGAAAATAAACTATTTAATATAGTTTAAGATATAAGGTACTATATATTAGTAGATGATTGTATGAAATAATGCAAAGTTAAGTTTGTAATTATTATAAATGATCATCTATTTTTTTATTTGAAAGTAGATATTATATTTTATGGATACTTTATCCAGTGTAAATAAATAGAAAGATGGAAAAAATAATCTTGCCATAAATATAGAAAGGAGAATAGAGAGATGGGTAAAAAGATTTTTGGAGTATTACAAAGAATCGGTAAGGCTTTGATGTTACCAGTAGCTCTTCTTCCAGCAGCAGGATTATTGTTAGCTTTTGGGAATTTATTTATGAATGAGGCTCTGTTGGTAAATGCACCATATTTAAGAGCTGATTGGATACAATTAGTTGCAAGTGTGATGGAGCAATCAGGAAATATAATATTTGCAAATTTACCATTAATATTTTCTGTTGGTGTTGCTATCGGATTATCTGATGGTGATGGTGTTGCAGGACTTGCAGCTATTGTAGGATTCTTAATTATGAATGTTTCTATGGGAACATTTGTGGGGGTAACAACTGATATGCTGTCAGATCCTATGTATACTACTGTTGTGGGAGTACCAACCCTTCAGACGGGAGTATTTGGTGGAATAATAATGGGACTTATAGCATCGGCTATGTATAATAAATTTTATAGAATTGAATTACCACCATATTTAGGTTTTTTTGCAGGCAAAAGATTTGTACCTATTATTACTGCGGCATTAGGAGTAATAATAGGTGTAATCATGACATTTATATGGCCACCTATACAAGAAGGGTTATTTTATGTTTCAAAAAGTATGATATATGCTAATCCTACTGTAGCATCATTTATATTTGGAGTTGTCGAAAGAGCACTTATTCCATTTGGACTGCATCATATTTGGTATAATCCTTTCTGGTATCAATTTGGAGAGTATGTAGATAAAGCAGGACAATTGATTATGGGAGATCAGAATATATTCTTTGCACAATTGAAAGATGGAGTACCATTCACAGCAGGAACATTTATGACAGGTAAATTCCCATTTATGATGTTTGGACTTCCAGCAGCAGCACTTGCTATATATCAAGAAGCTAAACCAGAGCATAAGAAGGCAGTAGCTGGTATTATGGGGTCAGCAGCACTTACATCATTTTTAACAGGTATTACTGAACCACTAGAATTCTCATTCCTTTTTGTTGCACCTATATTATTTATTATACATTGCTTAATGGCTGGACTATCATTTATGACCATGCAGCTTTTAAATGTTAAAATAGGTATGACCTTCTCAGGAGGAGTAATTGACTTTATATTATTTGGAGTAATACCCAATAGAACACCGTGGTATTTAGTTATAGTTGTAGGTATAATTTATGCATTTATATACTATTCAGTTTTTAGAGTATTAATTAAAAAGTTTAACTTAAAGACTCCAGGTAGAGAAGATGATAATGAAAGTATAAGTACAACAAATATAGAAGGTGCTTCTCTTGCGACAGAAGTATTAAGGGCCTTAGGTGGGAAAAAAAATATTAGTAATTTAGATGCTTGTATTACAAGACTCAGAGTAATAGTAAATGATATATCAGAAGTAGATAAAGAGGAATTAAAAGCTCTGGGTGCAGCTGGAGTTATGGAAGTTGGAAATAATATTCAAGCAATATTTGGACCGAAATCTGATATATTAAAAGGTCAAATAAAAGAGATAATGGCAGGTAAAATACCAACAGAAAAAAAATTAGAAAATCACGATGAAATAAAAGATATAAGGGATAAAAATCTTGAGGATATACCGGAAGATATATTAGCCCCACTTACAGGAAATGTTATAAGAATAGAGGATGTACCTGATAAGGTCTTCGCAGAAAAGATGATGGGTGAAGGATTTGCAATAGAGCCATTAGGAAATATTGTTTCAGCTCCTGTTGCTGGAGAAATAACATCACTATTTACGACTAAGCATGCAATAGGAATAACTAGTGATAATGGGTTAGAAATTCTTATTCATGTTGGTATGGATACTGTTTCATTAAATGGAGAAGGCTTTACACCCTATGTAAAACAAGGAGATAGAGTTAAAATCGGAGATAAACTTCTTTCTGTAGATTTTGATATCATAAGAGAGAAGGTACCATCAATTGTAACACCAGTAGTCTTTACTAACTTAACAGAGAATAATAAAGTGGAGATTAATTATGGAGAAGTTACAGAAGGTAAGGATGTAGTTGCAGTAGTAATTAAAAAATAGTAAAGAAATTTAGAAAAAATAGGATGGATAATAGAACCTAGTCGAATTTAATTTGACTAGGTTTTGTTTATAAAAACTTCACATAATAGGAAAAATAAAGTAAAATATATATTATATAGGAGGGGAAAAAATGGAGCTTGAGAAGGAATTAAGGGATATTATATATATTAATAAGAGATTTTTTATAAGTATAGTTGTTATATCCTTTGTTATATATATATGGTTATATGTATTTCTTATGATTTTTATAGATGATAATGTTCCGGTATTTGATTTTATAATAAAAGCATATTATGTTGTAGTATCTTGTTGCGGATTACTTTTAACCTATTCTAATGCAAATATATCAGAAAGTAAAATCTTTGAGGCGTTATCAGTCTATTTTGTTTTTTTTATTATAGTAATGATGAATTTACTTACAATAGATATTCCACATACTTTTTTTAGATTTAGACCTGGAATTAATGGCTTATCTTATAAATATACATTATTTATAGTAGGGGCCTTATCAACAGTATCTGTATATCGGTATATAGCTAATAGACGTGTAAATGTAATATTTAGTATGTTTATAATAGTAAGTAGTGGATATTTAGCATATATTTTGGAATCAAATAGATTATTTTGGGTTTTGTTAATTGTTGTAATTTTAACGTGTATTTTAGTGAATATATATAATATATATAATATATCTAAATATAAGCTATATATAAATAATAAAATAAATTATTTATATTCATATGCTATTTTGGCATCTATAATGAATACGCTAACAGTTATAATGCTTTTTGGTGAAAATATTTTTATAAGATATATAATTAATTTACTTATATTTATATCAGTATCGATACTATTTATCAGTACTATATACAAAATTATAGATACACCATATAAATTGTTATTTAAAGATTTATATGAAAGTAATGAAAAACTTAATTCTATTAATTACGATATTTCATTAAAAAATGATGAATTAGAATTTTCACATAATTTAATTAGAAGAAAGGAAATTATGTTTAAGGAATTCTTTAGAAGTATACCAGTACCTATAATTATATTAAGTGACAGTACACATAGAATAATTTATTGTAATAAATCTTTTTTGAATCTAATTAAAGAAGAAGATATTAAGAATGTTATAAATAAAAAAGTAAATAATTTTATTTCTTTAGATGAAAGGGAGAGGGGAAATGATGAGATAGCATATAATAAAAATATATATAGAGGAAGAATAGAGAAAGCCGGACAGACAAGATACCTAAATATAGAATTTATAGATAAAAATAAAGAGAATGGAGAAATAATATTAGGTATAAGTGACATAACATCTAAAGTTGATATGAGCTCTATGAAAGAAAATTTGGAGAGAAAGTTAACGCAGGAAGGTATAAAAAGAGATTTTCTTTCAAATATAAGTCATGATTTAAAAACTCCTATAAATGTAATATATTCAGCACTTCAGCTTGAATATATTTTTGTGGAAAATAAAGATATACAAGCATTACTTAAGTATAATAATATATCAAAAAAGAATTGTCTTGCCTTAATAAAACTTACAAATAATCTTATAGATAGTAGCAAGATTCAATCAGATTACTTATTTCCGACCTTAGAGATAATAAATATAGTGGAATTTGTTGAAGATACAGTAAATAGTTTGATTTTCTATGCTAATGAAAAAGATATAGAGCTTATTTTTGATACTGATAATGAAGAGATATATTCTTACTTAGATGAGGAATTTATGCAAAGGATTTTATTAAATTTAATATCAAATTCTATAAAGTTTACTAGTAAAAATGGAAAAATTGAAGTAGGAATTTTTGAAAATGGAGATTTGGTTGATTTAGTTATACAGGATAATGGCATAGGCATGGATAAAGAATTTATTGATAAAATTTTTATGAAGTATGCTATGGGAGAGAATAACGATGATGTGTCAGACAAGGGAAGTGGAATAGGATTATTTGTTGTTAAAAAATTAGTAGAATTACAAAAGGGAAATATAGTTATAGAGAGCAGCAAAGGACAAGGAACTAAAATTACTATAACATTTAAAAGGGAGTTTATTTCAAATGAGAATGAAATGTATGAATTCGAAATTATGTAATAATAGATTAACATACTCACTTAATGGTGCAATAGCTATATTATTAATATTATTAATTATATATTATATAACAGGGTCATATCCAATGTTTTATAATATGTTAAATGTATCATGTGCATCCTTTGGAATATCTCTTGCAGTAATAGCAATAATTAGGAAGAGTTCTAATTATTATAATTACATAGGAATTGGATTCTTATTTATAGGATTAATTGAATTCTCGCAAGTTTTCATAAGTAAGTTTGGAATTCATATCTTAGAAAATATGGGGTTGTATATTACTTTTACAATAAGTGAGATATTGGGAATATTAATATTACCTGTTTCATTTATATTAATGAAACATAAGGTCGATAATAAAAAATCCATTATTACATATTTTGTGATTACTATAATATCTAGTATATTGGGGATTTTTCTATATGATTTAAGAGAGATTGATGAATCTTCAGTATTCATAACAGTACTTCTTGTACAATTTATCTTAATAATTCTTTTAATAATATTATTAAATAGAATTAGAAAAAAATATAAGGAAATTAAGTATAAATATATATTCCTTTATTTTATACTTATGAATATGTATCATTTGTTACTTAAAATATCTTATATATATACATGTAATTTTGCTTTTGAAGCATATGTAGTAAAGTATGTAGCGTATTTTTCTATATATGAAGGTATAACTAGTAATATCTTAAGTCTGATGTATACACAAATGAAGGAAAATTTATTAAAAGTAAAAAAGAAGCAAAGTGAATTAAATTTAAAATTAAATCAAAGGAATGTAATTTTAAATGAATTAAATACAATAAATATTAAAAGTGAAAAAAGATACTATGATTTAATAGAATCATTTAAAGATGGGATTATAACATTTAATATGGGGAAGATTACTTACGTTAATAATGAGGCTGTAGATATGTTAGGTTTTAGATATAAGGGAGAATTATTAGGAAGAGATTTCGATTACGTATTAGATAATTTAATAGAAAAAGAGAGTATAGATAGTAGCTTAATATTAGAAGGTAGTGATGTTAGATTATTTGGTAATAATCTTGAAAAATTATATAGATTTAATAGTAAAAGTAATAACTTAAAAGAGTTAGAATTATATTTAGTTAAAAACAGAGAAAAAAGAGAGATAGTGTATATAAGAGATATTACAGATAACAATGTATATAATAAGATTAGAGAAAGGTATGAAGATTTTGTAAGACAAGAAGATATAAAAAATGAATTTTATTCTAATATATCTCATGAGCTGAGAACTCCAATAAATGTTATAAATTCAGCCCTTACATTAAATGAAATATATCTTAAAGATAACAATATTAATAGTGTAAGTAAAAATAATGATATTATAAGACAAAATTGTTTGAGACTTATAAGAACAATAAATAATTTTATTGATGCAAATAAGATTTCAGAAGGGTATTTAAAACCTAATAAGAAAATCTATAATATAGTCGAAGTTGTTGAAGGAGTATCCATTGCAACAAGTAAGTATGCAAAGAAAATTAATAACTCTATAATATTTGATTCAGAAGAGAGCGAAATATATTTACCTGTTGATAGAGATATGATTGAAAGAGTAATACTTAATTTATTATCTAATAGTGTAAAACATGGAGAACGAAATAGAAACATAAAAATTAATATGTATTCTAAGAAAAATTATTTATATATAATAGTTAAAAATTATACAAAAATTATTGATGAAGAAGAGAAAAAATATATCTTTGATCAGTTTACAAAGTTAAATAAATCATTAAATAGACAAAAAGAAGGTAGTGGTCTTGGATTATTTTTAAGTAAAACAATTATAGAATTACATGATGGAAGCATAGAATTTGAATCAGAAAAGGCTCAAGGAAATAAGTTTATAATAAAGCTTCCTATTGTAGAGGATATAAGAGGGTATGAGCCAGGAGAGAGTGTTGAGATAGTAACGTTAGATAAAAAGGTTGATGTTGAGTTCGCAGATATATATATTTAAGAATAATTAACTTATATTAAGTATATTATTAATATTAAAGATGTACTTTGAGGTGAGTTATGAAAAATATATTTAAGGTAAATGACAAATTTAAGATTATACCATTTATTATATCAATATTAATTCCAGTAGGTGGAGGAGTATTGGTAGGATATATTACAAAAGATTCTATGGCTTTGTACGAAACTCTTGCAAAACCTAAATTTTCACCACCAGGATGGCTGTTTGGCATTGTATGGCCTATTCTATATATACTTATAGGGTTTGCTCTATACAGAGTATATATGATTCTTAAAGAAGAAAAAAGGAGTTATGGAATTTTAATAGTGTATTTTATTCAGCTTTTGATTAATTTCTTATGGCCTATATTATTCTTTAATTTAAAATTGTATGGACTATCAGCAATTAATATAATCATACTTATAATTTTAATAATAATATGTATAATAAAATTTATAAAGATTGATAAGATATCATCAGTATTATTAATTCCATATTTAATTTGGTGTGGTTATGCAGCCTATTTAAACATAGTAATTTGGATGATAAATGAAATGTAAAACATTATATTTGGAAAAATAATAATTTCATAGTATAATTTTAATAGACCTTCTTTTTGAAGGTTTATTTTCTTTAGAAAGGAAATAATTATGGGAAAAGCTTTATTTGTAGCAGAAAAACCTTCAGTAGCAATGGATTTTGTTAAGTTACTAAAGGTAGATGGAAAAAGAAATAATGGATATATAGAGAGTGACAAAGCAGTATTTACTTGGTGTGTAGGACATATGGTGACTATGTCTTATCCGGAGGCTTATGATGAAAAGTTAAAATACTGGAATTTAAAGGACCTTCCATTTTTACCTACGGATTATAAATATGAGGTAATAAATTCAGCTAAAGGTCAATTTAATGTAGTTAGTAAGTTGTTAAATAGAAGTGATATTGACAAAATATATGTATGTACCGACTCGGGAAGAGAAGGGGAATATATATACAGGTTAGTTGATGATTTATCAGGTAATCCAGAAAAAGAAAAACTACGTATATGGATTGATTCTCAAACTGAGGAAGAAATAAAAAGAGGTATTAAGGAAGCAAAGCCTCTAAAAGAGTATGACTCTTTAGCACACTCAGCTTATTTAAGAGCAAAGGAAGATTACATAATAGGAATTAATTTCTCAAGACTGTTAACACTTATATATGGAAGACAGGTATCTAACATATTAAAGAAAGATAAGAATTCAGTTGTAGCTGTCGGAAGAGTTATGAGCTGTGTTTTAGGAATGGTTGTTGATAGAGAGAGGGAAATTAGAAACTTTAAAAAGACATCATTTTATAAGATTGCAGGAAGTTTTAGTAGAGAAGAGAAGGAGGAAGATATACAGAGTGAATGGAAAGCTTTAGAGAAGTCTAAATATAAGGATTCACCTAAATTATATAATGAAGGTGGATTTAAGAAAAAAGAAGACTGCGAAAATCTTATTAAGGAATTAGAGGTTTTAGAAGAAGGAATAATATCAAATATAAAAAAGACTAAAGAAAATAAAAATGCACCACTTTTATTTAATTTAGCAGAGCTTCAAAATGAATGTTCTAAGAAATTTAAAATAAGTCCTGATGAGACCTTAAAGCACCTTCAAACTCTATATGAAAAGAAGATGGTGACATATCCTAGAACTGATGCTAGAGTATTATCTACAGCAGTTGCAAAGGGAATTAAGAAAACAATATTTAAGTTATCTAAAATAGATATAGGAGAGGATTTAAAGAATGCTACTAATGCTATATTAGATAATAACTGGGATAAAACTATACTAAAAAGTAAGTATGTTGATGATAAGAAAATCACAGATCACTATGCTATAGTTCCAACTGGAGAGGGAAGTTCTATTATAAATTCTTTAAAAGAAATAGAGAGAAAAATGTATTTCTTAATACTTAGAAGATTTATAGCTATATTTTATCCTAAAGCACAGTATAGTAAGCAAGCGATAACTATAACTGTAGGTGATGAATCTTTCTATACAACAAAGAAGGTATGTATTGAAAGAGGATACTTAGATATATTAGATAGCAAAAAGGAAGACGGAGCCGATGAATTCCCTAAAGATTTAAGAAAAGGTCAAAAGGTTAGTATAAATTCTTTAGAAATGAAAGAGGGGGAAACTAGCCCTCCAAAGAGATTTACGACAGGTTCAATAATAATAGCTATGGAAAATGCAGGTAAGCTTATAGAAGATGAAGAACTAAGAGAGCATATAAAAGGTGCAGGTATTGGAACTTCAGCAACTAGAGCTGAGATATTAAAAAAGCTCATGAATATTGATTATGTAAAATCGAATAACAAAACACAAACCCTAACACCAACAGAGCTTGGTGAGATGATTTATGAAGTAATAAATGCATCTATACCATCTCTTTTAAATCCAAAGCTTACAGCATCATGGGAAAAGGGGTTAAAACTTGTACATGAAAAAAGCATACAGCCTGAGGAGTTTATGGTTAAGTTAGAAGCTTATACAAAGAAATCAACATATACAGTTTTTAAAGAGAATAGAATAGGATTATTAAATAGAAAACTTTTAGAAGTCAAAAGTGTATATAGTAATTAAGTAGTAAAAAGGATTTTACAATATTATGTAAAATCCTTTTTGTTATGTTATAATAAAGGCAATTTTAATATTAAGTATTTAAGGTGTGTTTGTATGAGGTGTATTAGTTATAGAGGACAATAAAGAATTAGCTTATACAATGAAAGAGGGATTAGAGAAGATATATCAAATGGAAAAAATGAAATAATAACTAGTCTGGAGACTTTAGAAGATTTTGATAAGTTATTTCCAAGTGGTGAGTCATCTGTGTATGCAGATGAAGTGAGGGGGATGAACAACGGAAGGCTTATGTTTATAAAATAAAAAGATAAGAAAAAAGAAACCTAAGAATTTTAGGTTTCTTTTTTACAAATAATAATGCTTAGATAAATGCTGAAAATAAATTCTAATGTACAAATAATCTGTATACAAACATTGCAATATTAAAGGCTAGAGGTGCAATAAATACGGTCATCATACCAGCTATACCTATTGAAAGTGAACTCATAGCGCCTTCAGTTTCTCCAAGTTCTAATGCTTTTGTAGTTCCAACAGCATGTGATGCTGTTCCTAGAGAAATACCAATTGCAATTCTATTTGTTATTCTACATATTCTACATATTGTAGGTCCAATTATTGCACCAATTATTCCAGATAAAATAATCGCAAGTACAGTAACTGGAACTATACCGTTAAATTCTTTACTTATAGCAATACCTATTGGAGTTGTTACAGACTTAGGCATTAATGATACTATCATTGATATATTAAGACCTAATGAATGGGATAAAAGTATAATTGAAAAAATTCCAATTAATGTTCCAAAAAATATTCCAATAAAAATAGCTATTGCATTTTTCTTTAGTAATTCTATTTGTTTATAAAGTGGAACTGCTAGAACGACTGTTGCAGGTCCAAGGAACATATTTATAAATTGTGCTCCTTCATTATAAGTATCAAAATTTACGTGGAATGCAGTTAAAACTGCAATTACAATAACTATTGCTATAAGTAAGGGATTAAATAGCGGTATATTTGTTTTTTTATAGATAAATAATCCAATCTCAAATGCAATAAGAGAAAGAACTATGCTAAAAAATATATTGCTAGTTATTACACTCATCTTCTTCAGTTCCTTTCTTTTTTTTATTTAACAGGTTAACAATAAATTGTACAATTAAACCAGTTGAGGCAATAATAACTGCCGTAGTAATTACACACACTACTAGTATCTGAATAAAGTTTGCTTTTATAACTCCAAGTGAATTCATTAAGCTAACTCCTGCTGGTAAGAAGAAGAAAGCTAAATGATCTAAAAAGAAATTTGTTAGGGTTTCAACTTGGCTAACTTTTATTATTTTAGTACAAAGGCATATTAAAAGTAATAGTAAACCAATAATATTTCCTGGAATAGGAATATGAGTTAAGGCAACTATTACTTCTCCTATTAAATATATTCCGAATATAATAAGTGCTTCTCTGAATAATTTCAAGTCAATCTCTCCTTAGTATCTTTAGTACCTTATAAATGTATCACTTTAGAAGAATTAAGTAAACCAATGGTAAGTCCAAAAAAATAGAGGAATTGTAAATTTGAAGTATCTGCAAATCCTCTATTTTTCTCAATGAAATTGTTATCAAAAAAATTTTTTTAACATATTGTTAATTATTTTTTGATATATTTATCTTCTACTATAGCTACGATTTTATACATTATAAAAGCAATAATGGAAAGTATTACAATACTCATCATTACCATGTTAAGTTGAGAAATCTGTCCACCATAAACTATTAAGAAACCAAGACCTTCTCTAGCTACTAAGAATTCACCCATTATTACACCAACCCAAGATAAACCTACATTTATTTTAAGTGCTGATATTAATACTGGTATAGTGTATGGGTAGATTAGATATCTTAATATTTGGAATTTAGAAGCTTGGAATGTCTTCATGAGTAATAGTTTTTCACTATCTACTTCAGTGAAACCAGTAAGCACGCTTATAATTGTTGTTACAAGTGATATAAGAAGGGCAATAACAATTATAGCCATTGTACCATTTCCAACCCAGAATATAATTATTGGAGCAAGTGCAACTTTTGGAAGTGCATTTAAGACAACTAAATATGGATCTAATACTTTAGAGGTAAAAGGACACCACCATAAAATAATTGCAATAATAGTTCCAATTACAGTACCAAGAAGGAATCCAAGAATTGTTTCGTAACATGTAACTGCAATGTGTCTCCATATAGTTCCATCTGCGATGAAAGTTAAAAGGGAATCAAATATTCTGCTAGGAGAAGAGGTTAAGAATGGATCTATCCATTTAAAATCAGCTGCAACCTCCCATAGACACAGGAAGAAAACTAATATGAAAATTCTAAAAAATGCTACTTTAAATTTATCTCTTTTTAAATTTTTTATATAAAGTTCATGTTCTTTACTTATCACTATCATCAAGCTCCTTCCATAGCAAATTAAAATAATCTTTAAATTCACTTTCTTTTCTCCTATTAAAAGGAGTTAAAGGATCATTTCTGAAAGAAATAGATATTTCCTTTTTTATGATAGCGGGTCTTTTAGTCAGCACAATAACTCTATTTGAAGTTGATATAGCTTCACTTATATCATGTGTTACCATAATAGCAGTTTTACCTTCGAGTTTTATTATTTCATGAATTTCATCACAAACATTGAGTCTAGTTTGGTAGTCTAATGCTGAAAAAGGTTCATCCAAGAATAAAACTCTAGGATTTAAAGCAAGAGTTCTAATTAGAGCAACTCTTTGACGCATACCACCAGATAATTCACTAGGCTTATGATCTTTAAATTTACTTAAATCATAATTTTCTAATAAATTTTCAACTCTTTTTATATTTTCATCAGTTAGTAATCCTTTAATTTTTAGCCCTAGAGTTACATTATTCCAAACTGTGGTCCAATCAAAGAGATGATCCTTTTGAAACATGTATCCTATTTTATCTAGATTGGCCTTTATAGGTTCATTGTTATATGTGACAGTACCACTTGACTGTGGTAAAAGTCCACTCATAATGTTTAAAAGAGTAGATTTTCCACAGCCAGAAGGACCAAGAATACTTAAGAAATCTTTATCATCTACAGCAAAAGTAATATCTTTTATAGCTTCAGTTTCTCCTTTAAGAGAGTGATATTTCATTGTTATATTATTAATATTTAATAGAGCCAAAATAATTTCACCACCTTTAATTTAAGAGATATGTAAAATATTGTATATTATTTATGCAATAAGAGAGTTGTTCCATATAAAGAACAACCCCTTAAAATTAAAAGTTATTTTTCAGAAGTGATTTTTTCTGCAAATTCATTATTAACTATATCAGCAAAAGGTGGTCTTGCTGGTATTAAAGAAGAGTCATAATCAGTTATTATATCCATAAGATGATTTAAGCCATCTTCACTTAAAGTTGGATTATCTGCAATAGCATCAATTTTTTTATAGTTATCGATAACTGAAATAATGATATCTTTATCAGTTCCAGGGAAGAAGGATGATATTGAATCAGCTACTTCGCTAGATGTATGATCTTTAAACCATAATTGTCCTTTATATATAGCTCGTGTAAACTTCTCTATTACATCTTTATTATCATTCATATAAGATTTTGTTGAAAAGAAACAAGTGTAAGGCATTTCACCAGAAGATTCTCCTATAGAAGCAACTATACTTCCACTACCTTCTTTTTCAAGCATTGAAGCTGTAGGTTCAAATAATGATACGTAATCAGCAGTGCCAGCTTTAAAAGCGCCAGCAGTTGCAGTAAAGTCTAAGTTTGTTACCATGTTAACATCTTTCTTTGGAACGATATTATTTTTATTTAAAACATATTCTAGAGCCATTTCAGGAACTCCACCAGGTCGTCCACCTATTATGTCTTTACCTTTTAAAGATGACCACTTAAAGTTTTCATCTTTTTCCCTTCCCACTAAGAAAGAGCCATCCCTTTTAGTAAGTTGCGTGAATAATACAGGGTAATCATCTCGGCCTTGGTTATAAATATAGATAACTTGTTCAGGTCCACAAAAACCTATATCTGCATTATTAGATAATACATTTTGCATGACCTTATCTGCACCTTGACCTGTAGATAGATCTATATTTATACCTTCTTCCTCAAAGAATCTTTCGTTTATTGCAACATACATTGGTGCATAGAAGACAGAACGAACAACTTCATTAAGTCTTATAGTTTTTAGACTAGAAGTATCATCCTCTTTTTTACATCCAACAAAGCACATACATACAGAAAAAATTATAGTAAGTAAAATGGCTAATTTAGATTTCCTTTTCATAAAATATCCCTTCTAACAAAATAATTAATTATGCTTTATAGTATGACAAAAAGTGATATATTGTTAAATTAATAAAGATTTAAAATCTATACAAATCAATTTTAAAAATCTAAAGTTTTATATATTTTTTGAATATAGAAACTTAAATTCATTATGGTAAATTAAATTCAAAGTTTATATAAAACCTATTGTTAATTAATTCCTTTAATTTTAAAAAAGTACTTGATATTATAAAGTAGTATCTTATATAATAAATACAAGTACTTAATAATATAAAGTAATTTATAAAAGAGAGGAGGATAAGTATGGAGTTTGGGAAGGAAGTTTTAAAAGGATATATTGATTCAATTGTTTTATCAGTATTATATAAAGAGGATATGTATGGATATTTGATTTTAAAGAAGATAAAAGAAATATCCAAAAATGAGTTTGAAATAAAAGAAGCTACACTTTATGTATCACTAAAGAGGCTTGAAACACGTGGATATCTTAAAGGATATTGGAATGATAATTCAGGAACTAGTGGGGGACGGAGAAGGTATTATTCTATAACAGATGAAGGAAAAGAAATATTTAATAAGAATTCTAATGAATGGAATGTTTTAAAAGAGATTATAAATAATTTTATGAGAGGTAAATAAGTATGGGAAGAATTGAGGAATATATTGAGAGAATATATAGTGGTGTTAATAAAAATAATGAGGAAACAGAAATTTTAAAAGAGGAAATGAAATTTCATTTATATGATAAAGTTTCTGATCTGATGGAAGATGGCTACACAGAAGAAGAGAGTATAAACATTGCTATAGAAAAATTTGGAGATGAAAATAGTATTTCAAATGATGTAAAGTCACTTATAACTAATCAAACTAGATATACTAATATTTTGTTTAAAGTAAGTATAATAGTATTTGTTGTGGGTTGTCTTTTAAAATTAGGCGGAGTTATCTCAGAAAATAGATTTATGGATTTATGGGATGAAAATAGAGCACGAGTTTCTGGTGATATACTAAACAAAATTGCAGATACTTTAGAGGGAAAAGAAGAAATTACAGGAAAAGAGAAAGATGCTTTTGATCATATACTAAATGAGTATAATGATAGATATGAAAATGGACTTTATAATATTAAAGTATTAAAAGATAGTATACCTATGTATGAATACAATAGAGAAGTGTCTCCTGAATTAATAAAAAACGGATCAGAAAGTATAAGTGGTAGAGGAAATAATGGATGGACGATTAGTAGTAAGCAAACAGACTTAGACAGTTATAGAGGTAGTAAAATCACAGATGAGAGATATGATATTAAAAATATTACAAATTCACTACATTTTAATTTGAATAATATAGGATTTTTATTAATAACTTTATCATGGATTCTTATAGTTATGTATTATACGCAAAAAGCTATACTTGATAATAATTTAAATAAATCCAAGATATTAATACTCTCATTAGAAACTATAATTATTTTTGCATCATTTGTATCTGATAAAGATATAATAGTTCCAGTTATAGCATTCTTTTTAATCTTAAACTACAGCTATCCTAGGATTTTAAATAGAATTAATAGAAAGAAAGTAATATTTTCATAATATAAAATTTAATAAAAGATCTTATTATGATATATAACATAATAAGATAAAGTAGTAGAAAAAGCATTATTAAAATATATTAAAAAGGCAATATCATTTGATAGTGCCTTTTTTTAGTACATAGGATGTTTTTATCTTTAAAAATATTACAGTACATAAAATAGTGACCCAAATTATAAGTAGTTCAGATAATATTAGCCCAAATAAATTATTATATCTTGTAAATCCTAAAGTTATCAATATATAACTTATACCTCCATGAAGAAGATATAGAACCAATGAATTTCTTCCAAGTGATGAAAAGATTGTTTTAAAGTTTGGTATAAAGGTTAATATAGATGCACCTAGTACAAAGGAACCTATATAGTGGAATAATCGTATATAAAATGGAAAAGCTAAATTATCATAATAACTAGAGTATGGTGCTGACTCAAATAAAAGCTCTATTTTTATATCATGTGATAATATGTAAAGTATAATGAGCACTAGCGATGATCCAACTAATAGTTTTATCATATGCTTCTTTAAAACATCTATATATTCTTTTTTAAAAACCATTCCAGTTATAAAGAAAGGGAAGAAAAATAATGTTCTTGACATGTTTGCAAGAAGTCCTATAGTATTATCAAATCCAAGCATAAGAGATACAATTATTGACCCAATAATCCACTTTTTCTTATCAGTAACATAGTCAGATAATATATACCAACAAGTTAGTGATAATAGATACCAAAGAGTCCATTGAGAATACATGAGTTCAAATTTATATGAACTATTTCCTAGTAAATATTTATAGAATATTATATATAATAACTGAGCGAAAAAATACAATTTAAAAGTTGATTTAGCTTTTTGAACTGTGGTTCTTTTACTAAGCTTAGAAAAATATCCAGATACAAATGTAAACATAGGCATATGAAACATATATAAAAATAATATAAAATAATGTGTATCTATATTTTGCGGACTAGCAAGTTCAAGAGAATTACCTATTATAACAAATAAAATAAGTAAACCTTTTAATGTATCAAAATAGAAATCCCTATTTCTTTGTTGTGTTTCCATGATAAACCTCCAGTTGATAATTGTTCTATTTAGAAATATAGCATAATTAGATATTTAATACAATTGGTATTGATTGAATCTTTATCAATATTTAAAGTTAGTAATAAAGAATTATTTTTGATATAATAACCATTATAAATAAAGAGAGGGGATAGGATAAAGTGATAAAAGCAGTTTTATTTGATTTAGATGGAACTTTATTAAATACTAACGAATTAATATATAAATCTTTTAAGCATACATTTAAAGAGGGGTTAGGACTTACACCTTCAAAAAGTGAAATAACATCACATTATGGACAGCCGTTACCATATACTTTTAAAATGTATACTGAAAATGAAGATAAAATTCAAAGTTTAATAAATAGATATAGAAAATATAATGAAGAATTTCATGATAATATGTGTTTCACTTTTAAAGGCGTAGATACACTTTTAGAAGAACTTAAAAATAGAGGTATAAAAATGGGAGTAGTTACTTCTAAAAGAGGTGAGATGGCAAGAAGAGGAATGGAAATAGCTAATATAACAAAATATATGGATATAATAGTTACTCCAGAATGTACAGAAAAACATAAGCCAAGTGGAGAACCTGCAATATATGCGTGTAATCATTTAGGAGTAAAGCCTGAGGAAACAATAATGGTAGGAGATAGCCATTTTGATTTATTATGTGGCATAGAAGCTGGATGTAAAACTTGTGGAGTTAGATATACAGAATTAGATATAAAGAGATTAGAGGAATTAAAGCCAGATTATTTTATAGATTCTCCAGAAGAAATATTAGAATTATTATAAATTAGAAAGAGGAATTAAAGTTTTGAACATACAGATATTTGGAAGCAAAAAATGCTTTGATACAAAAAAGGCAGAAAGATATTTTAAGGAAAGAAAAATAAAATATTCACTTATTGATATGAAGGAAAAAGGAATAAGTAAGGGTGAATTAAATAATGTAAGCAGAGCAATACCTGTAAATGAATTAATTAATGAAAAAGGTAAGGGATATAAGGCTTCAAATTTAGATAAAATAAGAAGTAGCGAAATGAAACTTGAAGTTTTATTAAAGAATCAAAGTTTAATAAAAACACCTATAGTTAGAAATGGAAAGTCAGCAACTATAGGATATAAACCAGAAATCTGGAATGAATGGGAGTAATAGAACATATGAAAAAAAGAGATTTTAAAGGAAGTGTAGTTTTAAATCCAGTTCCAGTAGTTTTAATTACATCAAGAAATAAAGAAGGAAAAGAAAATGTATTTACTGTAGGTTGGACTGGAACAGTATGCACAAGGCCCCCTATGTTATCTATATCAGTAAGACCAGAGAGGTTATCTTATGATTATATAAAAGAATCAATGGAATTTGTAGTTAATATTCCTCATGCGGGAATGACAAAAGAAGTAGATTTTTGTGGAGTTAGAAGTGGTAAAAAATTAGATAAGATAAAAGAAATGAATTTTACTATGAAAGAATGCGACAATATAAATGCATCTTATATTGAAGAGTGTCCAATAAATATTGAATGTAGAGTAAAGCAAATAATTTCCCTTGGCAGTCATGATATGTTCATTGCAGATGTTTTAAGTTCTCATATAAATGAGGAACTTATAGATGAAAATGGAAAGATACATTTTGAAAAAGGTGATTTAATAGCTTATTGCCATGGCGAATATTATAAATTACCTAGAATTTCAATTGGATGCTTTGGATATTCAATTATGAAGAAAAAAGAATCAAGGGCAATTAAGGAAAACAAGAGTAGTAAAGATTTAAAAGAAGGCAAGAAAACTGATGTTTTAGATAAAAAAACAAAATATAAGAGTAAATCAAAAGATAAAAATAATAACATAGAAAATAAAAAGTTTAGAGGAAAATCTTCTAAAAATAATAAAAAGTCTATAAGTAAAAAAAGTAAAAAGAGAAAATAAAAAGAGAGGAATTAAAGTCCTCTCTTTTATTAATACTTAAGTTATAAATTAATATCTTTTATAACTTCCGTAACTTCTTCTGTAACGGCTCTTGCGGTAACGTCTTTTGTTAATGAATCTTATAATAAATATTATTATAAGGATTATTATAACAATAGCTAAAATTATACCTAAGTAAGCAAATACGTTTGCTTTAAATAATTGACCAATTGATACTCCTATGTTTCCAGTTAAAGCTGCATGATATTCTTTAACAGAAAGATTAAGATTAACATCATTATTTGCAGCTACAGACCATGCATCTTTATTTTCAGGATTAAATGTTATTTCAGCATTTTTATCATTAAATGTATTTTTATAAAGCATAGCATCTTCTGATAGTGTTACAGGTACTTCGATTGTCTTTGTAGGACCAAAGAATTTAAACATTTTATAGTCTAAAGTAACATTCTTTATAGAATCACCAGCTTTTTCAAATACTGCTGGTTTTGCAGCGTAGCTATAATCCATTATTTTATCCATGTCAGCATATCTAGTTGAGTCATCAGCACTAACAGCTGAATTTAATACAACACCAATAATATCTCTGCCATTTCTGTTAAAAATAGTAGCTAAGCATTCACCAGCTTGATTAGTTGTACCAGTTTTACCAGCGACATTACCATTTTTACCCAAAGTCTTATTTCTATTTTCTAATTTGACAGTTTTACCACCAATAGTAATAGTAGCTTCTTTAGTTTCCATTACTTCTTTAACCCATGGGTTAGCAAAAGCTGCTTTAGTAAGTATTGCTAAGTCATAAGCTGTAGTATAATGATTTGGGTTATGTAATCCATTTGGTGTTACAAAGTGACTATCTTTCATTCCAAGTTCTTGAGCTTTTTTATTCATAAGCTTTGCAAAGTTTTCTGCATTTCCAGCTACCTTATCAGCTATCATATAAGCTGCATCATTTCCTGAGAACATTAATAAGCCTTTCATTACATCATCAGCAGTCATTGTGTCGCCAACTTTCATAGTAACTCCTGGCCAGTTTGAATGTAATGAATACTGAGGTTGAGCTTTTGCAGACTCAGTAAATTTAATTGTGTCATATTTTTGTGCGTTTTCTGCAAAGATTAATGCAGTTAATAATTTGGTGATACTTGCAGGATATGCCTTTGCATCTGCATTTTTTGAATAAATAACTTCACCAGTTTTTAAATCCATAGTAATTGCATACTTTGCAGTTATACTTGGATCAGATGGTGTTTGTGTATCTGCATATGATTTTACCATTCCTAAAGGAGCTAATAAGTACATAGCAAAAACAAGCACCATTGTTTTTAATAGTATACCTTTCTTAGTTAAACTCATTTCTCCACCTCGTTCTTTTTTTTTGCTATAAAGGACATGCATACAAAAAAGTATAACATTTTACGCAGTTAATAACAATAAACATTACCCAGAAATAGGTACCAAAAATATTACAATATAATTAAATAAAAATTAAGATAGTAGGCAAACTATTAATATGGGGGTGATCTTATAAAAATATTAAAAAAATTAAACTTAATATTAGCAATTATCTTAATTATTACTTTAAATTCAGCTTATATTCAAGGAAACTGCAATAATTCTAAAAAAAAGGTTGTTTATTTAACTTTTGATGATGGACCATCTATTACAAACACAAATAATATTATTGATATCTTAAATAAAAATGGAGTAAAAGGTACTTTTTTTGTAGTTGGAAACAAGGCGGCGGAGAATAAAAATATACTTAAAAAAGCTAGAAATTTAGGAATGTCTATATATCCACATTGTAATGTTCATGATTATGAAAAGATATATAGTAGTACAGATGAATATTTTAAAGATTTAAATTTATGTGAAAATAAAATAAATAATGTACTTAATGAAAAATTAGATTTTAAATTTGTAAGGCTTCCTGGAGGTTCTACTAATAGGGTTGGAAAACAAAGTGTATTAAGTGGAATAAAAAAGGAACTAAAATCTAGGAATGTTATGTATGTTGATTGGAATATTGATTCAGGAGATGCGACAGCTTCCAATGTATCCAGTGAATGCATAAGAAAAAATATTAAAAATAATGCAGGAGCATATAGAGTAGAAGTTGTCTTAATGCATGATGCAGAAGGAAAGAAGAGTACAGTAACCACTTTAGAAAATATTATAAATGAATATAAGCTTATGAATTATGAATTTAAGACTTTAGATAATATCTCAAATGATGATATTCAATATCTAAAAGACGTTAAAGTAATAAACAATAATTAGTTAAAAGAAAGAATCCTATAGATAATTTATCTATAGGATTCTTTCTTTACTTATCTTTCTTTTCAAATCTTTTTGTTATATTAGCTTTAGCTTTAATTTCTAAATCATCATTTAAAGGTTCTAAAGTAACATTTCCATATTTATGATTTAAAGCAAGCTCAAGTAATTTATCTGCAAGTTCAGGGTTTTTTGAAAGTAGTGATCCATGGAAGTAAGTACAAAATGTATTTTTATATACACAACCTTCATTTCCATCTTCACCATTATTACCATATCCTTGAATGCATCTACCAAGAGGTTTTAAATTATTTATATATGTTCTACCTGAATGATTTTCAAAACCAACATAAGTGTGAGAAAATTCATCATTTTGTATGATTGTATCTCCAATAAAACGAGTATCTCCACCTTCGGTATATATATCAAGTATTTTTAGTCCTTCAAGTTTTTCACCATTTGGTGCTCTATAGTAATTACCAAGAAGTTGATATCCACCACATATAGCTAGTAAAACTTTAGAATCTTCTACATATTTAGTTAAATCCTCTTTTTTATTTTTCATTAAATCTTCTGAAACTATTGATTGCTCATAGTCTTGGCCACCACCAAAGAAGACTATATCATAATTATCTCCATCGAATTTATCATTTACAGATATATCAACAACATTAATTTTTATACCACGAGCTTCAGCTCTTGACTTAAGTATTAATATATTTCCTACATCACCATAAACATTTAGTAGATCAGGATAAAGATGACAAATATTTAATTCCATAATACTACCTTCCTTTACCAAAGTTTTTCTATATAGCCTTTTGAGTGAAGGTGTTTTCTATAATTAATCATTGCAGTATAAGTTGCAAGTATATAGATATTTTTATCTTCACATTCTTTAAGTTTATTAGTTAATGCTTCATAATCATCTTCTATTATAAACTTATTAGAATCAAGACCAGCCGTTTTAAGTCTAACTGCCATATCATACATTCTCATACCAGAGATGTATATATCATTTATTGGAAGATTCGGAAGTCTTTCAAATCCAACATCCCAAATCCAAGACACATCTCGTCCATCTGCATAGTTATCGTTTAGCATAAATAAAGCTGAGAATGGCTCTTTATTTAAACATAAAGTATCAATTGCTTGATTATAACCTGCTGGATTTTTTACAAGTATTATTTTAACATTTTTATCATCAATTTTAATAACTTCTTGTCTACCAAAACTTGAATCTTGTTTTCCTAAAGATTTTGCAATTACTTCATCTGATACTCCAAGTTCTTTTGTTATTGAATAAGCGCAAAGTCCATTATATATATTATAAGCTCCAGATTGACTTATTGTAATTGGAGTTCCATTAATGACAACTCTTGAGTATTCAGGTGTAACTTCAATTATTTCATCAACTGCATATTTTAAAGGAGCTCTTTTGTATCCACAGCTAGGACAATAAAAATCTCCTAAATGATTATATGTAATGAAGTTATAACTGTATGGAGATTTACAGAATTTACAGAACTTAGAATCTGCATTTACATCAAGCTTTGTATCTTCTTGAACTGGAACATTAAATCCATAAAACTCTGTAGGATTTTTAATTTCTAGATTACCAAGTAATGATTCATCTCCATTTAAAATAAGTTTTGTTTTGGGAGTTTTAACTACTCCTTCAAGTATCTTTGTAAGTGTTGTATATACTTCGCCATATCTGTCGAGTTGGTCTCTAAATAGATTAGTTACAGTTAAAAGTTCTGGGCTTATGTATTCAGTGATGAATTTAACATTAGCTTCATCAACCTCTATAACTGCATATTTAGAAGTGTTTTTATCTCCAAATTTAAAGTTATCAATAAAACATGACACAATACCAGGGAAAAGGTTTGCCCCTGTATTATTTGTTATTACTTTAAATCCATTTTCTTTAAGTATGTTTGTAATCATACTTGTAGTTGTTGTTTTACCATTTGTACCAGTGATAAGAATAACTTTATATCCCTTAGAAACAGTCTTTAAAATATTTCTATCTAATTTTAAAGCAATTCTTCCTGGGAAAGTACTACCACCTTTTAAAAAGTTTTTTGATATGAAAAGCACTATTTTACTAGAAATAATACTTATAAATGATTTTATATTAATAGTATTCACCACCCTATAGTTAATAAGTATCGACAGTTATCACATAAATAATAACTAGTATAACATAAAATTATATTACATAGAAATACTTTTAAATACAATAAAATTAATATTAATATAAGGAAATAGTCATAGAAAAATACAAAAATAAACTGGCTTTGCAAATAGAATTATATGTAGTTTTATGTAGATTCTTTTATTGGTTTTTGATAAAATGTAAAATATATGAATAAACAATTAAAAGAGAATTAACATTCTAAACTCTTGGGGGTATTTATGAAAGCGTTTAACGATAATTTTAAAGAAAATAAAATTCGGAGTAATAGAAAACAAAATATACAGAGTATCCTAACTCTTATTGGAAGTTTAGTATTTGCATTTCTGATGGCTGTAGGATGTAATGGGCTTTTCGGGGCTGAAGAAGAACTTATATTAGATAAAGAGGATGGAATATATTATTCAGGAAAGTACGATGAAGCATTAAAAGAGTACGAAAAAAAGCAGAAGAGGGAAAAGTGGCCTATTTGGACAATAAAGGAAGCAGAAATATATTCATTAAAAGAAGAGCGTGCACAGTCTAATTCTTTATTAGATAAAGCATATAGAGATAGAAATAAACTAGAAAAGGACAAGGGGATTGATAAATATAAGGAAGAGGACAAGGTTCTTGGGAATTATATCACCTTTACCTATCTTATGAATGGAGATGCTGAAAAGGCAAGACAGTATGGAGAAGATTTTTTAATGAAAGAACAAAATAATAATCCGTTAAGAGAAACTATGACTGTTGTGTATTTAGCTCAAAATAATAAAGACAAAGCAAAAGAAATGGTAAATGGATATAAAGCAGATGATTCCTTTGAATTAGCTAAAAAAGCTGATTTAAATATGATAGTTAATAATTATGAAGAAGGATATAAAAACTTACAAGAATCCTATAATCTTAATAAAAATGATATTAAGATATTAGATGTTATAGAAAACAATGCATATGGAAATCGAGAGGGCGCAATTGAGTATTTAGAAGAGTTATATAAAGAAAATTCATCTAATACTATAACTAAATTAGCATTAGCAAAAACATATTCTATAGAAGAAAAAAATTTAAATAAGAGTTTGGAAATTTTAGATACTTTAAGTGATGAAGAGAAAGATTCCTTACTTTATAACTGCATTCAATTAGAAATAAATAAAAAACAAGTTAAAGATTGTACTGAAATAATAGATAAAATAATAAGTAAATATGAAGATACTTATGGAGCAAATTATATAGCCGGTATGTATTATCTAGAAAATAAAGATTATAAAAAGGCTAGTGATTATGCAATAAAAAGTTCTTTTATAAATAAAGAATATAGTAATATATATGGTTTATTGCTTTCTAATTTGATGCAAAATGAGGGAGATGAAAATATCACAAAGGCTTACTTAAGAAGAGGGCTATATTATTCTCCGTCAAACTGTTTAATAATAGAAAATGTGGCGAATTTTTATGAAAAGGTTGAGCAAAAAATAGATTTAGCGTATGATTATTATAGGTTAGTTTCATATGTAGACGCAGGAAGAATAGAAAATTATTATCATATGGCTAGTATAAACATAATAAAAAATGAGTTAGATAAAGCAATAGATAGCTTAGAAACGGCTGTTAAAATAAATAAATCTAATGATAAATATTTTGCAACACTTGGATATCTTTACTTTAAAGAAGGGGATATGGATAAAGGGATTGAAAATACTAGAAAAGCATATGAGATAAATGAAAGAAATATAGAAGCTTTAAATAATGCTGCAATTTACTATGCTGTATATGAGGACAACATAGAAAGAGCTTATAAAAATATAGCTACAGCTAATGAATTAGTATCAGAATCTGATGATTTTATCAAGAAAGAAATTATAGATAAAAACTATAATAAGTTTAAAATAGGGTATGAGCAATTTGAAGATGACAGATATAGAAAGATAGATTCATCTCAAGTTGAATTAATATATTAAAAAGCACCAATATAGAAAGAAGGAGATTAATTACTATGTATCCAATTAGATTTGAAAACTTATACTATGACAAAATATGGGGAGGCAGAGACCTAGAAAACTTCAGAGATAATATGCCAGATGGATTAATAGGAGAAACTTGGGATATTGCATGTCATAGAAATGGTACTGGAGTTGTTGGAAATGGAGAATTTAAGGGAATGAAGTTTGATGAGCTTATAGAAGAACTAGGTCACAAACTAGTAGGTGATAAGATAGCAACAAATAACTTCCCATTATTAATAAAACTTATAAATGCAAACGATAAGTTATCAGTTCAAGTTCATCCAGGAGATGAATATGCAAGAGTGGCTGATAATGATCTTGGAAAGACTGAAGCTTGGTATGTTGTTGATGCAAAAGAAGGAGCTTCACTTATAGTTGGAACAAAGAATTGTGATAAGAAAACTTTTGAAGAAGCTATTAAAAAAGGAGATTTAACTCCATATTTAAATCAAATACCTGTAAAAAGAGGAGATATGTTTTATGTAAAAAGTGGATTAGTTCATGCCATCTGTGAAGGTGTTGTAATTGCAGAAATACAACAAAATAGTGATA
Source organism: Clostridium sardiniense (assembly GCF_016907995.1). GTDB lineage: Bacteria > Bacillota > Clostridia > Clostridiales > Clostridiaceae > Clostridium > Clostridium sardiniense. The sequence continues at coordinate 87,775 of NZ_JAFBDA010000010.1, forward strand.
CTACTTATAGAGTATATGATTATGGAAGAGGAAGAGAAATACATGTAGAAAAAGCACTAGATGTTATTGATTTCTCATTAAAGGGAGAAAATATAAAGGGAATTACAATTCATGAAGATGGATATGATAAAACAGTTCTTTGCATTGGAGAGTATTTTGCAATAGAAAAATATGAAATAAAAGAAAGTGCAAAAGAAGAAAGTGATAGAGATAGATTCTATCTATTTACTTGTGTTGAAGGAAATGGAGAAATAGTTTGGGATAAGGGATCATTAGAAGTTAAGATGGGAGACAGTATACTTATTCCAGCATACCTTGGAGCGTATGAGCTTAAGGGAGAATTTACACTTCTTAAGAGCTTTGTACCAGATGTTGAAGAAGAAAAGAAAAAGATATTAGCTCCAGTTTTAAAATAATATATATAAAATAATATATAAGGAGACTTTATTTTACTAAAGTCTCCTTATTTTCTTAAATTTTACTTAATTAATTGGATAATGTAGACAAGGTGTCACAATATACTTATAATTAAAAAGTCAATAATATTTTTGAAAGTGAGTGAGAATTAGTGGGAATAGATTTACTATTAATACTTAAAGCAATAATTATTGCTATAGTAGAAGGTCTTACAGAATTTGTTCCGGTATCATCGACAGGGCATATGATACTAGTAGGAAATCTAATTGATTTTACTGGTGAATTTGCAAATATGTTTGAAGTTGTTATACAACTTGGAGCAATTTTAGCAGTCGTTGTATTATTCTGGAAAAAAATTAGTACAAGTGTAGTAGAATTCTTTAAATTTATATTTACAAAGGGAAGAGAAGGAGAAACTGGTTTCAGATTCGGGATTAATGTAATAGTTGGTTCAATACCAGCACTTATAGTTGGTCTAGCTCTTCATGATAAAATTAAGTCTTTATTTACACCAAGGGCTGTTATATATGGATTTATAGTTGGTGGTATTCTATTAATAGTTATAGAGAATACTTATAGAAAAAGAAGACCTAAGGCAAATGATATAGACAAGATTACAGCTAAAGAAGCATTAATAGTTGGTGTGGCTCAATGTTTTGCTATGTGGCCTGGAATGTCAAGAAGTGCTTCTACTATAATGGGTGGTTGGATAGCAGGTCTTTCAACTCCAATTGCAGCAGAATTTTCATTCTTCTTAGCAATACCAGCTATGGTTGGGTCAAGTGGTCTCGATATGTTGAAATTTGACTATTCACAAATGGATTCAACAAAATGGATAGCATTAGCAGTTGGATTTGTGGTAGCATTTATAGTTTCATTAATAGTAATGGATAAGTTTATAAGTTACTTAAAGAAGAAACCAATGAGAGTATTTGCAGTATACAGAATAATAGTAGGTGTAATACTTGCTGTATTAGTATTTGCAGGTTTTATGACTTTACCACCTTTATAGGTTAAAGAGTTTAGCTAATAAGTATTAGCTAAACTTTTTTTATAGACATAATAAATTAAAATAAATAATATATTTATACGAAGTAAGCTTAAAATACAATTTATTAATAATATGGTAAAATATGCTTTATAAAATTGATAAGTTATGGTAATATAAAAAAAAGAAATAGTTTACTTTTAATGTTAATATTGAAAACAATTGCATCGAGTGTTGTACAAAGGTTAGGAGAGAAAAAGATTAAATTTTTTTGTTTGAAGTTGTCAGAAAATAAAGAAAATTTAATCGAGAATGTCTATAAAATGGGTAGAGGGGGATTTGTGAAATGACAAAAGGAGTTAAAAAAATAGCTTTATTAACTGGAGGAGGAGATTGTCCTGGTTTAAATGCTGTAATTAGAGCAGTAACTAGAACTGCAATTTTAAATTATGGTTATGAAGTTATAGGTTATAAATTTGGTTATCGTGGGTTATATAGCAATGATTTTATACCATTAACATTAGAATCAGTATCTGGAATACTTCATAGAGGAGGTACAATATTATATAGTTCAAATAAGGACAATCTTTTTGATTATAGTATTGAAGAAGATGGAGTAATTGTAAAGAAAGATGTCTCAGATGTAGCAGTTGAGAATCTTAAAAAAGAAGGAGTAGATGTATTAGTAGTTATAGGAGGGGATGGTACACTAACCTCAGCTAGAGATTTTTCACGAAAAGGTATAAAAGTTATAGGTGTTCCAAAGACTATAGATAATGATTTAGCATCGACTGATGTTACATTTGGATTTAATACTGCAATAGATGTAGCAACAGATGCTTTAGATAGACTTCATACAACAGCAGAATCACATCATAGAATTATGCTCTGTGAAGTTATGGGAAGAGGGGCTGGCTGGATTGCATTAGAATCTGGAATAGCAGGTTCAGCTGATGTAATTTTATTACCAGAGATTCCATATGATATTAATAAGATAGTAGACAAAATTAATGAAAGAAAAGCCGAAGGTAAACTATTCACAATCATAGTAGTTGCTGAAGGTGCAAAAGCAAAGGATGGAGAAGTTGTAGTTTCTAAGATTGTAGCTGATAGTCCAGATCCTATAAGGCTTGGTGGAATTGGAAATAAATTGGCTGATGATTTAGAAAAGATAATAAAAGATCATGAAGTAAGGTGTACTGTTCTTGGGCATATTCAAAGAGGGGGTAATACTTCAACTTTTGATAGAATTTTATCGACAAGATATGGAGTAGCTGCAGTTGAAATGATTAATGAAGGCTTATTTGGTAATATGGTATGCTTAAAGGGGGATGAAATAACTTACGATAGCTTAGAAAATGTAATAGGTCAAAAAACTAAACAAGTTGATCCAAGTTGTGAATTAGTTACAATTGCTAAAAAAATAGGAATCTCATTTGGAGATTAGTTAAAGGTATTTAAAGGATTTAGCATGTCGCTAAATCCTTTAATTTTAATATTGATATAATTATAGATGGTTCAAAAATATATGGTAATATGTTATAATTTTATTAACAATTGGGACAGATTTAAATTTTAAAGCTGGAGGGTATTATGAAAGAGATTAAAAAATATTTAGAATCAAGAATTGGTACTTATAGTTTCTTCTTTGAAGATTTAGAAAGTGGATTTGTTTACGGTTACAATGAAAACGTTCAGATGGTTTCAGCTGGATGTATGAAGTTACCTATAGCAGTTTCTTTAATAAAAGATGTTGAAAGAGGAACTACATCTTTTATGGATAAAATAAAGATAGAAGGCTCAGATAAAGTTTATGGAACGGGTATAATTCATGAATTTAACTCTAGAGATTATACTGTATTTGAACTTTTAGTTGCTATGCTTATTCAAAGTGATAATACAGCAGCAAACAAAATTATTGATATTGTTGGAATAGATCAAATAAATAAAGATATCAAAGAAATGGGTTTGAAAAATACCGTCCTAAATAGAAAAACAACTGATGAAAGAAAGGGAAAATCAGATATAGAAAATTTAACATCAGCTAGAGATTTATCAAAGATGTGGAAGCATTTATACGAAGGAACTTTTCTAAGTAAGGAAAATAGTACAATGTTAATAGATATTCTAAGGAGACAGCAGATTAAGAATAAATTAGCACTTTATATACCAGATGATTTAAAATATGAAATTTCAAGTAAGACTGGAGATAAAACAGGAGTCGAAAATGATACAGCACTAATTCAGCTTTCAAAAGGAACATTTGCATTTACAGTTCTTTCGATGTCAATTCCAAATAGTGTTTATGGAACTGTAACATTAGCTAAATGTGGTAAGATGATGTGGGATAATGTGATGAATAATTGGAATTAACCTCTGAATATCAGTGTTTAAGGCATTCTTAAATTTGAAAAATAGCTAAAAAGGCGATTCATCAAAAATTCGGCAAAAATTTAAAATAAATTAGATATTAATTCAGCTGCTTTATTATACATTTAATCTGTTATATGTGAATACACTCTCAAGTTTGTTCTACATTATGACTAAGTATATGAGCAGCTGTTTTAAAGATCTAATCTATATGCTATAAGTTTTGTTGTGTAAGTATGTCTAAGTACATGTATACATGTATTAAATTTTTACGTAATTGTTTATCTAAGTTTGTTCTCATACTTATCATATATCAGAACTTTTTTCAGTTATTAATCTCTGATCTATATTTAAAGGTCGAGATTTTTTTATTTTCAATAATATCTTTTTAGTACTAGGAGTTAACGGAACTATTCTATTAAAATTTTTCTCTTTATATCAGTTAATCCGAAACAACCATCCTTTTTCTTTTGCCATTGTTTAGTTATAGGTATAGAATTATTTTTAAAATCTATATCATTCCAAGTTAATCCCATAATTTCGCCAACTCTAAGACCACAAGTTAAAGCTAATGATACAATGATTTGATAATCACTATCTTTTTTTAGATAGTAATCCATTATAGTTTTTTCTTCTAAAATACATAAGGCTTTTCTTTTATTAGGTTGCTTATTAATAGGAATACTGTTAAATGGTGTATAGGAAATTGAATATAGATTGATGGAATTAAAAAGAAAGTTAGATTCAAATATAGTGTTAAGAATTTTTTTTTTGAAGATATATATTCTTAATAGATTTACTCGTAAATGATTATTGGATTAAAACAAAAAAAGAAAGAGCACCATAAAAATAAAATATTAAAAGGTAGGTGATATAAATATAGCCTACTAAATTAAAAAAGTTAGCAATATAAGGATTAAGCGAATTAGTTAAGAAAAATTGATCTTTGAAAATTGAATAGTACTATATTTACAAAATATGTTATAATTAGCATATAATTGTAAATTATTGTGCAACTAATGAATAACTACAAAATATATTTTGTATTATCAAAGGAAGGTGTTAATAGTGAAAATAGTTTTTATGGGAACTCCTGATTTTGCAGTTCCCTCATTGAAGAAAATGATAGAGAAATATAATGTAAGTGCGATTGTAACACAACCTGATAAACCAAGTGGAAGAGGGAAAAAGGTAGTAATTTCACCAATCAAAAAGGTAGGACTATCGAATGAAATTCAAATTTTTCAGCCCGAAAAAATAAGATCAGACTCTGTAATTATTGATAAATTAAAAGAAATAAATCCTGATTTTATTATTGTTGTAGCATATGGTCAAATCTTAATTAAGCAAATACTTGACATACCAAAACTTGGATGTATTTGTTTACATGCATCTCGCCTTCCAATGTATAGGGGGGCAGCACCAATAAATTGGAGTTTAATAAATGGTGAAATAAAAACTGGAAATACAACTATACTAATGGATACTGGTATGGATACGGGTGATATGCTTATGAGAAGTGAGTTTGACATATCTGAATCTATGACAGCAGGAGAATTGTACAATTTATTAAAAATAAATGGTGCTGAACTGTTAGAGGAAACAATAAAGGGAATTGCCACAGGTAAAATTTGTGGGGTAAAGCAACAGAGTGATGGAAATTCTTATGTACAGATGCTAAACAAGCAAATGGCAAAGATTAATTGGAATGATAGTAGTATTAACATACATAATTTAATAAGAGGATTGAGTTCTTGGCCATATAAAAATATAAACTCATGGCCAACTGCTCATACTTATTATAAAGATATTCCAATTAAAATATTCAAATCCAAGTCATTAGAGGCAAATATTATTAAACCACCTGGTTATATTATAGATGCAAATAATGAAGGAATTTCAGTCGCCACCAGTAATGGTATTCTGATTATAGAAATATTACAGTTTCCAGGGGGGAAACCTCTTGAGGTAAAAGAATTTTTAAAAGGAAATAAAATAGAAAAAGGTATTGTATTATTATAATCACAATTTATTAATAGTCTATCATAGGAGTAGAATATTATGATTATTGGTTCATAATATATAAGGAGAAATTGGTATATGAAATATATAATAAAAGAATCAGAAAATATAATTTTGAGAAAGACTAAAGTTGAAGATTTAGAATTTGTTATTAATGCAGAACGACAGAAAGAAAATGCTCAATATATAGGTCAATGGCCAAAAGATCAACACACTAATTCATTAGTTAATAAAGACATTCTACATATAATCATTGAAGAATCTGCTACACAGAAACCTATTGGATATTTAATTATATCAGGAATTGAAAATAAAAATAATAGTATAGAATTTAGACGGTTTGTAATATGTGAAAAAGGTACAGGGTTTGGCAAAGGAACATTAAAATTAGTAAAAAAGCTATCTTTTAATGATTTAAAGGCTCATAGATTATGGTTAGATGTAAGAGTAAAAAATATTAGAGCGCAAAACATTTATAAATCGGAAGGGTTTAAAGAAGATGGAGTTTTAAGAGAATGTATTTTTTATAATAATAAATATGAGTCATTGATAGTAATGTCAATTTTAAAAAATGAGTATTAATATTTATAATGTTATTAGGGCCATTATAAATTAAGAAATAGATGATGAAGAAGAAAAAAGGTATTAATATTATATGCCTATTCACAATTAGAAGAAATAAAATATTTAGAATTAAAAATAAATAATATAAAGAATAATTATGAAGGTTGTAAATCAATAGCATATGAGGAAAGAACACAATCTATAAATAAGTTCAATAGTTCAGAATGAGATTATAGATAAGAAAAAATAATTAATAGGACTAAATAGAGATTTAAATAATAAAAGAACATTAAAGGATCGAATAGATAGTATAGTAGAAAGCATGAATGATAGTGAAAGAAAATTAATAGAGTTTAAATATACTAATAGAAATATATATCTTAGAATCAAGCACAATCCATTTTAGGATTTAATGTAGATTACGTTAGAAAAGAAATAAGGTAGGATGCAATAAATAAATTAGGTAAACTATATTTATAGACAGGTGTAAACAAGAAAGATTGGAAATATAAAAATCCCCCAGTTTATACCCAATTTACGCTCAACTAATACCAAAAAGTTTATGTTAGTATATAGATGTATGGATATTAAATGTCATTAGTATTCATCCTATTATTGATAAAAATAGGGATAAAAAAATTAATTTATGGGAAATAATAAAATGTAGAAATAAATAAGGCCAAACTTATAATTGTTTATTAGTTTTTATATAATTTCTCAGACCCTATGTATGATTTAATAGTAGGTGTAAGAGCCTACTTCTTGGAGATATAACTCAAGTGGTAGAGTGAATAGGTTATAAATCTATTGGGTGTGAGTTCAAATCTCGCTATCTTCATCAATATATTTTAGTTACTATATGCTATTATAGAGTTTAATACAGTTCTGTAATGCGTATAGCAAGCTAGAGACTAACAATAGGGATTACATGTGCTATTAGTTTAAGTCTATAAAGAAAAGAGCCTAGTAGTTAATTGAATAGGCTTTTTTTATTATGAATAAATATATATGTACATGTGTATAAATGAATTGTATCAATAATTAATTTTATTCCTCTGTTCTATAAAAAGTAGAAAACATTAAAAATCACTTGTAGAAATATAAGTGATTTTTTATTTTATATACTTAGGAATTATGAAATACTTAAGAAAATTATTTAAATTGAATAATATATTTTTCTAGGTATTTAATGTTCTAAAAAGATAAAGTATGTATGATGTATTAAATAATTTAGGTACTGAAAAAATGGCTCATGCAGAAATGACTGGTACTATGATTTATCAATTAATGGATAATGCGTCAGTTAAAGAGTTAAAAAAGGCTGGACTTGGTGGGCATTATACAGATCATGGTAAAGAACTATATTATTCTGATGCTCAAGGAAATCCATGGACAGCAACTTATATTCAAGCAAAAGATGATGCTATAGCTGATTTACATGAGGATATGGCTGCAGAACAAAAATCTAGAGCAACTTATGAATGGCTTATAAGTTTAACTGATGATGAAGAGGTAAAAGAAATTTTACGTTTCTTAAGATAAAGAGTGGTTGTTTATTTCCAAGGATTTGGAGAAGCATTAATGGATGTTTAAGATAAATGTAAATGGAGAGATCATTAAATTTTAAATAATAAAAAGAGACTATTGTGGAAGAGGTAAAAGATGTATTAGAAAATATTGAGCTTACTGATAAGAAAAGGCACTTTTGCATTTATTATATAAATTATTTTAATGCTGCTAAGGCATATTAGAAAGCATATGAGTGTAGTTATGAATAATCATTATCTAATGGATATAGGATAATGGAAAATAATAGTATAAAAAAGCTTAAGTAACATAAAATCAATAGAGTAATGTTAATTAAATTTGCAAATAATAATTTATATAAAGTAAAACTTATAGGTGAATTATTAAATAAAGTTTTTACTATAGGAGGATTATTATGAATGATTTTATTGAAATAAAAAAAGAAATTGAAGAAATTAATAAAGAAATAAGAGAATTAGGAATTAATATTAAAAATATAAGGTTAAATCAAGATGATGAGATAGATATAATAGATGCAACTAATAGCTTTGATAAAGTATCAGATTTATTTGATAATATAAATATTGATATTAATAATTTACTAGATAATTTTGAGTCAAATAAATTTAATATATATCAAAAAATTCAACAAGCTAGAGTTGAACTACAAAATAGAGAACTTAAGAAAACAGGATATAATAAATTCGCAAACTATAAATATTTTGAATTAGGAGATTTCTTACCTCATATAAATGACGTTTGTTTAAAGATTGGATTATATACAGAGTTTAAATTTACACCACAACAAGCTTGGTTATATATTAGAGATATTGATAATCCAGATATATTTAGAGAGTGGTCAACACCTGTGGAGATTGCCACTTTAAAAGGGTGTAGTGCAATACAAAATATAGGAGGTACTCAAAGTTTTTCAAGAAGATACTTATATATGATGGCTTTTGAGATAGCTGAAACAGATGTTATAGATGGAGGAGCTGTTGATGCAGATGCAGAAGCGGGAAAACAAAAAATAAACAGAGCAAGTGTAATGACTATAAATAATTTAATAGATGAAACTGGAGTAGATAAAAGAAAATTTTTATCCTGGGCTGGTGTAAATAAAGTTGAAGATATACCTAATTCAGCTTTAAATATATGTATTCAAATGCTTAATAAAAAGAAAAAAGATATTGAAATAAAGAAACAACAAGAAGAGTCTCAAGAAGAAGTAGAAAAACATACAGAAGAAGATTTTGAATTTTAGGAGGAAAGTCCTATGAAAGAAATAGAAGTAGAGAAGCAATTACCAGTTATATTAATGAATTTTGATGAAGTTAAATTATCACTAAATGATACAATGAATAAATATAAAGGTATAGTAGTTACAGAAGAAAGTTTAAAAAAGTGTAAAGCAACTCAAAAGGATCTAGCTAAACTTAGAAATAATATAGATAGTTATAGAAAAAATGTAAAAAAGGAAATGGAAAAACCAATAAGAGAATTTGAATCTCAATGTAGAGATCTTATAAAATTGATATCAGAAGTAGAGAAACCAATAAAGGATGGAATTAAAATATATGATGATAAACGGAGAGAAGAAAAAAGACTTAAAGCTATTGAATACATAAAGGAAAGTATAAGAAATCATAAATTAAAAGAAGAGTATGCATCTAAGTTAACTATCAAGGAACAATACTTAAATCTTAGCGGAACATTAAAGAGTATAAAAGAAGATATTGAAATGAGAGCTGCAATATTAGAAAAACAGCAAGAAGATGATAGGGAGAAAAGATTAATATTTGAAGTGTCAATAAGAAATGCAATAAATTCAGTTAATAGAGATATAAAAACTAAACTTACTATGGATGATTTTACATATTATATAGAATTAGGATGGCCCCTGGATAAAATATTAAAGGAGATAAATGACAGAGCAGAAACAATATTAAAGGCAGAAAAAACAGTACAGTATATGGAAAAAAATGTACAAGCAAAAAATAATGAGAATGAGCGTGAAAAAATAGATAATGATATAAAATTATCACAAGATAATGTTAAGTATTTTGTGAACATAGATGTTATACATAATTATGAAATGATAAAATCCTTAAGTAAATATCTGAAAGAGAATGGGTATAAGTATAATGTAAAGGAAAAGAGAGTTATAAAATAATGATATTTATATAGAATAATAGAGATAAAAGTTTAACTTAGTTAACTTTCATAGTACTTAAAAATTTATTATAAAATAAAAGTTTGATAAACAATATGGATATAAATGAAAAAGACTAGAATTAATTCTAGTCTTTTTAATGAGATTAAATGGTATTTTTAATACATTTGTATTTTAATTATTGCCGAAAATTAAAAGTTTATACAAAATTAATTAGTCAAAATATATTATAGAACTATATAATAATTGAAATAACTACGTTTTATAAGATTATATAAATGTTTATTATTTACAAAATTGTTATGTAAGATAATGTAATAAATAATTGGAATTAGTTTCTGATTAATAGAGTAAATATTAAGATAGTTATTTATTATAAAAAGCTAAAATGATTTTTTATTAATCATTTTAGCTTTTTTAATTTCGTGTATTTATGTTAAATTAAAAATTAGAAAGCGTATACTAAGAATTCCTATTTTATTGTTTTGAATTCAAAACCTTTATCTTTAAAATATTTAATTATCTGAGGTAAAGCTTTTACAGTTTCATCTTTTCCATATGCATCATGCATTAAAACCACGATATTGTCTGCATCTTCACCGAGCTTCTTAACGGTCTTTTTTAGATACATAACTAATTCTTGTGCATTTTTCTTTTTTCCTTCTGCATCACCATTTAAAGCATTCCAATCAATATTTTGAATTTCAAGTTCATTCAGCTTATTTTTTAATGCTTCCTTGCCATTCCATGTACGATATCCACCTGGTAATCTAATAATTCTAGTAAAGAAATCCTTGCCCAAAATACTTTGCATTAACTTTTCATTTTTATGTAAATCATCAATAACATGATCTACATTTATGGTCCTACTTGGATAAAGGTAATGGTAGTTATGACTATATGTATGATTTCCTATGGCATGTCCGTTGGTAGCAATTTCTTTTAATAATTCTTTAGCTTCATCATTAGCATTTAATGATACTCCAGTTACAAAAAATGTTGCTTTAATCTTGTGTTTATCTAGAACTTTAAGTAAAGCTGGAGTATTTGTTGTTGATGGACCGTCATCAAAGGTTAAATAAACCACTTTTTTTCTATCATTCCTAACGGGATATTGTTTGTAACCTTTATATAAATCATTCATAAATTTAGATACGATTAATGCATCATCTGCATTAGGATCATCCTTTAATTGTAAGTAATAAGAAGTACCCAATTCATTTTCAGATGCCACAACTTCTGTGTTATTAGAATTATGTTTTATTATTGTAAATAATGAGATCCATATTATTAATATAATTATAAAAGGAATTAGGATTATTTTTTTCGGTTTGGTGAATTTCGGTTTCCTATTATCTGAATTCATATTAAGTCCTCCTTACTTATATAAGTAAATCAATACCTTTAGTATATTACTCAATAAGATTTTTATTCTTTAATTATATAAGAATAGATAATATAATGAATTAATATAAAAATTTAATAGTATGGCAAGAAATATATGAAAGTTACACAGCTTAATTTCGTCATATATAAGAGTTTACATTAATAGTAAATTTAAAAAAAGCTTAACAACATATTTTAATATGTTGTTAAGCTTTTTTTAGCTATATAAAATTAGTATTAATAAATTGATAAGAGTAATGAATTTAAATTTTGCGGGTATATTATGAGAATATAGAAAAAGTTATATATAACTAAATGCATATAATATATATATAAAAATACTCTTTCACTTATCTATTTTTATTATATATAATTAATCATGTAAATAATATACGGAGGAATCAATATGAATCAAAAGAAGAGTTTAATAAGTAAATTAGAGAATTATCCAATAGGTATATGTGGAACTTCTCTTGGTTTAATAACAGTAAGTACAGCATGGCAAATAAATGGAATAAATTTTTTAAAGCCATTAGCAATAATATTTACAATTTTAGCATTATCATTAATGTTTATAAGAATAGTAGTATTTCCTAAAAAAATTATACAAGAGATAAAACATCCAGTGTTAGGAAGCTTTTATCCAACAATAGATATGGGATTAATGTTAATAGCAGCATACTTCTTAAATGTTGCACCAAGATTTGCAAAAGGGTTATGGCTTGCATGTATAATTGTACATTTTATATTATTCATAGTTTTCTTTGCATTTAGAATAAAAGGTTTTAAGCTTGAACATATGGTTCCAAGTTGGTTCGTAGTTTGGGTTGGAGTAGTTGTTGCTTGCGTTACAAGTACAGGAATGGGATATGATAAATTAGCACAATGGTTATTTTATTTTGGATTTATTATATATATAATAACTTGGCCAATAATGCTATATAGAGTATTTAATCATAAAGCTATAGAAGAGCATCATCTACCTACAATAGGAATAATGGCAGCTCCAGCTAGCCTTTGTTTAGTTGGATATATTACTGCCTTTAAAACTTTAAACCCTATAATTCTAGGAGTATTAATAGTTATTTCAATAATAAATTTATTATTAGTTTATACATATATAGTAGGTTTTATAAAAAAAGGCTTTGCACCAATATATGCATCACTTACATTCCCGCTTGCAATTAGTATTATGGCTGCTTATAAAGTAAGTGAATATTTAATGAAGGTAGGAGGAGTAGGAGCCGGAGTTTTTAAAGTATTAGGAGATATTGAAATATTTATAGGAACAGGAGTAATCTTCTATGTAGTATTTAACTTCTTATTGTTATTTGTAAAAGCTATAAGTCCAAGAGCAGAAGAAACTTTAGAATTAGAAGAATCTTTACTTGGAAAAACTACTAAAGAAGAAACTTTACCAGATAATACAGTAGAAGAATTATTAAAATAATATCAGCTAACTAATCTTTAATAAAATAAAGATTAAGATAAATTTATAATTAACAGTATCAAAACAAAACATTAACTTAAAAAACATCAATTTAAACAAACATTAACTTAAACAAAATAATAATTTAAAGAAAACTCCTAGAGTTTAAATTCTAGGGGTTTTCTTTTTTATTTAAAAATAATTCTAAAGAGTTTACATAATGAATATATTATAAATAAGTATTTGAGAGGTGGTGACTACTATATTGTATGGAATAAAAGAGAAGATAAATTCTGCAATTATAAATAAGAGAAATATAGATAAGATAGAGATTCCTGTATCTAAAGAGGAAAAAGAAATAATAGAAAAACTTGCAAAGTTACATAAACTTGATACTAAGGACTTTATAAGATGGGTAGTATTAAATAAATTTCTAAATGATTTTATAAAAATAAATTAAAAATATTGACAGTTAATGTTTAACATGGTATTCTACAGAAAAGATAACCTTTAATTTGATCCAGAGAGATCAGTAAGGAAGTAATAGTAATGCAATTGTATCGTAGAATAACTGCGTCTTCCTTATGTCTTGTGAGGAAGACTTTTTTTATATACTTATACAATTGTAAGAAAATATTTCCCTTTTAATTTAACACAGAGAGGTTAAGAAGGAGTGAAATTATGTTAAAAGATAAACATTTAATCGATCCTATGGATTTTACTATAGGACAACTAGAAGAAATTTTCAAATTAGCACATCAAATTATTGAAAATCCAAAGGAATATTCTCATATATGTGATGGGAAAATCCTAGCGACTCTATTTTATGAACCTAGTACAAGAACAAGATTTAGCTTTGAAGCAGCTATGATGAGACTAGGTGGAAATATCTTAGGTTTTTCAGAACCAAATTCAAGTTCAGCATCTAAGGGAGAAACCCTTGCAGATACTATAAAAATGGTATCAATCTATTCAGATATTATAACAATGAGACATCCAAGAGAAGGCTCTGCAAGAGTTGCAAGTATGTACTCAGAGGTACCAGTTATAAATGCAGGAGATGGTGGACATCAACATCCAACTCAAACATTAACAGATTTATTAACAATAGAAACTTTAAAAGGAAGTCTTTCAAATCAAACAATTGGTTTATGTGGAGATTTAAAATATGGACGAACAGTGCATTCATTAATAAAGGCAATGTCTAGGTATGAAGGTAATAAATTTGTATTAATATCACCAAAGGAACTTCAAATACCAGATTATATAAGAGATGAAATCTTAAAAAAGAATAATATAGAATTTAAAGAAGTTGAAAGATTAGAAGATGTAATAGAAGAAGTAGATATACTTTACATGACAAGAATTCAAAAAGAAAGATTCTTTAATGAGAAAGAATACTTAAGACTTAAAGATAGTTATATATTAGATATGGACAAGATGAATTTAGCTAAGGAAGATATGATAGTTATGCATCCACTACCAAGAGTAAATGAAATTGCTGTAGAAGTTGATTCAGATAAGAGAGCTGCTTACTTTAAGCAAGCTGAATATGGAATGTATGCAAGAATGGCGTTAATATGTAAACTTTTGGGGGTATGTTAATATGTTAGAAATTACAAGTATAAAAAATGGATTAGTTATAGACCATATACAAGCTGGAATTGGAATTAAAATATTTAACCACCTAAATTTAGAAGAATCAGATTTAAGCGTAGCATTAATAATGAATGTTAAAAGTAATACTTTAGGTAAAAAAGATATTATAAAAATTGAAGGAATACAAGAAATAGATTATAGAGTATTAGCAATGCTTTCACCTAATATAACAATAAATGAAGTTAGAGATGAAAAAATAGTTAACAAGCTAATACCAGAACTTCCAGAGAAAGTTGAAAATATAATTACTTGTGATAATGTAAGATGTATAACAACTGATGAAAATTATGTTCCTCAAATATTTAACTTAGTAGATAGAGATAAAGCAACTTATAAATGTGAGTATTGTGATCACATAATGAAACTAGTATAAGAGCTTAAAGAGGTGCTTGATTTGAATATATTAATAAAGAATGCAAATGTAATTGATTCATGCCAAAACTTTTTTGGTGATGTTTATATAGAAAATGGAAAAATAAAAGAAGTAGGTATAGATATAAGTAAAAGTGGAGTAGAAACTATAGATGCAAATGGATTAACTTTAATGCCATCATTTGTTGATACTCATGCCCACTTTAGAGATCCTGGACTTACTTATAAAGAAGATCTAGAGACTGGATCTAGATCTGCACTTAGAGGTGGATATACAGGAGTATGTTTAATGGGAAACACTAGTCCTATATGTTCAACTAAGGAAGTTTTAAATTATGTCAAAGAAAAGGAAGAGAAGTTAAACCTTATAGATATACACCAATGTGTAACAATAACAAAGAATTTTGATGGGAAAACAATATCACACTTAGAAGAATTTAAAAATGATTCTAGAGTGAGAGCAATATCAGATGATGGAGTTGGAGTATCAGATTCAAGAGTTATGATGGAAGCTATGAAGATAGCAAAAGAAAATGACTGGATAGTTATGTCTCATGCAGAGTCAGGTGAATTTTCAGATATAGATATGCGACTTGCAGAAAATATGATGACTTGGAGAGATATAACACTTGCAAAGGTTACAGAAGCTAAGCTTCATATGGCTCATGTAAGTACTAAAGAAGCTATGCAATATATAATAGATGGAAAATGCAAAGGGGTACAAGTAACTTGTGAAGTTACCCCACATCATATTGCACTAACTAATGATGTTAGTAATTATAGAGTTAATCCTCCAATAAGGGAAAGAGAAGATGTTGACTTTTTAATTAAAGCAATAAGTCATGGGGATGTAGATTGTATAGGAACAGATCATGCACCGCATACTTATGAAGATAAAAAGAAAGGTTCACCAGGGATGGTAGGACTAGAAACAGCTTTTCCAATATGTTATACAAAACTTGTAAAAGATGGAGTTATATCAATAAATAAGCTATCAGAGATGATGTCAAGAAATCCAGCTAATATATTAAAGATGAATAAGGGTAATATTAGTATTGGATTAGATGGAGATGTAGTTTTAATAGATCCAAATAAAAAGATAGTTATAAATTCAGAGGAGTTCCACTCAAAAGGGAAAAATACACCATTTGAAGGTATGGAGTTCTATGGTGAAGTAGTTATGACAATAAAAGGTGGAAGAGTTTTATATAAAAAATAGTGGGGGATTAAAAGATGAAGAGTAGAATAATAGATAAATTATATAATAGAGTTAATGAAAGAGGAGTGGTGTGTGTTGGTCTTGACACATCACTTGACTACATACCAAGTTTTATAAAAGAGGGAAAGTCAAATAAAGATGCTATTGTTGAGTTTAATAAGGCAATAATTGATGCAACATTTGATGTAGCTGCATGCTTTAAAGTGCAAATAGCTTATTATGAGGCATTAGGCATTGAAGGACTAGAAGCTTACAGAGATACATTAGCATACCTTAGAGAAAAGGGTGAAATAATTATAGCTGATATAAAAAGAGGGGATATTGCAGCTACAGCAACAATGTACGCTAAAGCTCATTTTGAAGGCGACTTTGAAGCAGACTTTATAACATTAAGTCCATATATGGGGATGGATAGCATAGAGCCATATATACCTTATATAGAAGGTGGAGATAAAGGAATATTTAGCTTAGTTAGAACTTCAAATAAAGGAGCAAAAGATATAGAGTATATCAAAACTCCAGCTGGAAGAAATGTTTATGATATAGTTGGCGAAAAGGTATTAAACATGGGAAGAGAATATATGGGTGAATGTGGATATACTCCAATGGGTGGAGTAATTGGATGTACACATATAGAAGAAGGTGCAAAGATTAGAGAAACTTTAAAGGAAATGTTTTTCTTAATACCAGGATATGGAGCGCAAGGTGGAAAGGCTGAAGATGTTGCAATGTATCTTAATAATGGAAACGGAGGAGTAGTAAACTCTTCAAGAGGAATACTTCTAGCTTATAAAAATAATAAAGCTTCTGAGAAAGACTTTGCAAAAGGTGCTAGAGAAGAAGTAATTAGAATGAGAGACGAAATAAGATCAGCGTGTAATAGATAGGGAGGATTTTGACTATGGGTATTGTCTATAAAGATGTTACTGTACTTAGTAATGATGAGATAGCAAAAGGGATATTTAAATTAGTAGTAAAAGATGAGAATGAGATAAAGTGTGGTCAATTTTATATGCTTAAAGTCAAAAATGCACTTCTTCCAAGGCCTATAAGTATTTGTGAAAAAGAAGATGATAAGCTTACATTTCTTTATGCAGTAGTTGGTACTGGAACAGAAGAAATAAGCAAGATTAAGGAATTAGATGAAATAAAAATTACAGGACCTTTAGGAAATGGATTTAATGTAAATGAAAAGTTAGGTAGAGTTGCTTTAGTATCTGGAGGGATAGGAACTGCACCTATGCTTCAAGTAGCTAAAGAACTTAGAGAAAAAAATAATGCATCTAATATAGATCTATATGCAGGATTTAGAGATGATGTATATTTAATAAATGACTTTGAAAAGTATGTAGACAATATAAATATAACAACTAATACAGGAAAGCACGGAAAGAAAGGTTTTGTAACAGAAGTCTTAAATCCAAGAGATTATGATGTAGTTTTATGTTGTGGACCGGAAGTTATGATGAAAAAGGTAGTAGAAATGTGCAAAGAATGTGGTACAAAGATATTTGTATCAATGGAAAAACATATGGCTTGTGGAGTCGGAGCATGCTTAGTTTGCACATGTAAGACAAAGGATGGGCATAAGAGAACTTGTAAAGATGGACCAGTATTTGATGGAAACTATGTAGAACTGTAGAGGAGGAGTTATATGCTAAAGGTTAATATAAATGGAGTAGAATTTAAGAATCCTGTTATAGCAGCTTCAGGTACATTTGGATTTGGAGAAGAATATAAAGATTTCTATGATGTTGGTATACTAGGTGGAATATCATCAAAGGGATTAACTATAAATCCAAAGGATGGAAATGAAGGAATAAGAGTATATGAAACTCCAAGTGGTATGATGAATTCAGTTGGACTTCAAAATCCAGGAATAGATCACTTTATAGAACATGAATTGAAGAAAATGAAAAAGCTTAATACTAATGTAATTGCAAATGTTGGTGGTGGTTGTATGGAAGATTATGAAGAGGCCATAATTAAGCTTAATAATACAGATATTGATATGATAGAACTTAATATATCATGTCCAAATGTAAAATCAGGTGGTATGGCTTTTGGAATAAGATCAGAAGTTGCATATGATGTTGTCAGCAAAATAAAGAGTATCGCTAATAAACCTCTTATGGTGAAATTATCACCAAATGCAGAAAATATAGTGGAAATGGCTGTAAAATGTAGAGAAGCTGGGGCTGATTCATTATCTTTAATAAATACATTAAAAGGATTTGCTATTGATATAAATAAAAGAAAACCAGTATTTAATAATACATATGCAGGGTTATCAGGACCAGCTATAAAACCAATAGCACTTAGAATGGTACACGAAGTATCAAAGGCGGTTGATATACCGGTGGTAGGACTAGGTGGAATTTCTAATTGGAAAGATGCAATTGAGTTTATGATGGCGGGAGCATCAGCTATACAGATTGGAACTGTTAATTTTACAAATCCAATGGCAGGAAAAGAAATAATAGAAGGAATGGAAAATTTCTTAATAAAAGAAGGAATAAAAGATATTAACGAGATAATAGGGATTGTTTAAAATTTAACGAAAATTTGGAGGTTTTTTAGTATGAAAGCGTATAAAAAAGAGTTTATAGAGTTTATGGTAGAGTGTGGAGTTCTTACATTTGGAGATTTTGTAACAAAGAGCGGAAGAAAAACACCATTTTTTGTAAATACAGGAAATTACAAAAAAGGAAGTCAACTAAAGAGACTTGGAGAGTTTTATGCAGAAGCTATAAAGGAGAATTTTGGAGAAGAATTTAATGTTTTATTTGGACCTGCATATAAAGGAATTCCATTAACAGTTACAACTTCAATTGCATTATCAGACATGTATAATATAGATGTAGATTACTGTTCTAATAGAAAAGAAGTTAAAGATCATGGAGATAAGGGAATACTTCTTGGTGCTAATTTAAAAGATGGAGATAAAGTTTTAATAGTTGAAGATGTAACAACAGCAGGTACGTCAATATACGAAACAATGCCTATTTTAAAGGGACAAGGGGAGATTGATGTTACTGGACTTATAATATCTGTAGATAGGATGGAACGAGGAAAAGGAGAAAAATCTGCCTTAAATGAAATAAAAGAAAAGTTTGGATTTAAGACATGTGCTATAGTAACTATGGAAGAAGTAATAGAGTATCTTTATAACAGAAAAATAAATGATAAAGTAATAATAGATGATGAAATTATGGAAAGAATAAATAATTATTATAAGCAATATGGTGCAAAGTAAAAACAAGCTCATAAAAATGAAAAATATTGTTAAAAAAATATAAAAAAAGGACTAATTGTTAAAAAAACTTTTACATTTAGTCCTTTTTCGTTTAAAATATAAAGTGAAAGAAGGTTAGATTAATGATAGCAAGTTTCAAATGAAAATAATTATTGACTGTGAAAAATTTATCATTTATAATTTAATCATAAATTAATATGAAAGAGAGGCGACGCATTAATGTTTAGGGAATGGGAAGGCTTTAAAGAAGGAAATTGGCAAAAAGAAATTGATGTCAGAAACTTTATTCAAAATAATTATACTCCATATGAGGGAGATGATTCTTTCTTAAAGGGAGCAACTGAAAATACAACTAAGTTATGGGATGAAGTAAGTGAGCTATTTAAGAAGGAAAGAGAAAATGGTGGAGTTTTAGATGTTGATACTAAAACAGTATCAGGAATAAATGAATATGCGCCTGGCTATATAGACCAAGCAATAGAAAAGATAGTGGGTGTACAAACTGACGCTCCACTTAAGAGAGCTGTTATGCCACAAGGTGGTATAAGAATGGCAGAAAATGCAGCTAAAGCTTATGGATATGAGGTTGATGGTAGAATATCAGAAATATTCACTAAGCACAGAAAGACTCATAACCAAGGTGTATTTGATGCATATACTGATGAAATGAAGTTAGCTAGAAAATATGGTATAGTAACAGGACTTCCAGATGCTTATGGTAGAGGAAGAATTATAGGTGACTATAGAAGAGTTGCTTTATATGGTGTAGATAGATTAATAGAAGACAAGATGGCTCAAAAGAAGAGCTTAGAAGTTAATACTATTGATGCAGATGTAATTCAATTAAGAGAAGAAATTAGCGATCAAATAGTAGCTTTAAAAGAACTTAAAGCAATGGGATCAAGCTATGGATTTGATTTATCAAAGCCTGCAATGAATGCTAAAGAAGCTGTTCAATGGGTTTACTTTGCATACTTAGCTGCAATTAAGCAACAAAATGGTGCTGCTATGTCATTAGGTAGAACTTCTACTTTCTTAGACATATATATTCAAAGAGATTTAGATGCAGGAGTAATCACTGAAGAAGAAGCTCAAGAAATAATGGACCATTTCGTAATGAAACTTAGATTAGTTAAGTTCTTAAGAACACCAGAATACAATGATTTATTCTCAGGAGATCCAACTTGGGTAACTGAATCAATTGGTGGTATGGGATTAAATGGAAAGAGTTTAGTTACTAAGAATTCATTTAGAGTTCTTAATACACTTTATACATTAGGACCATCACCTGAACCAAACTTAACAGTACTATGGTCAACTAGATTACCTCAAAACTTCAAAGATTTCTGTTCAAAGGTATCTATTGATACAAGTTCAGTTCAATATGAAAATGATGATTTAATGACAGAATACTGGGGAGATGACTACGCTATTGCTTGTTGTGTATCTGCAATGAGAATAGGTAAGCAAATGCAATTCTTCGGTGCAAGAGTTAACTTAGCTAAGACTTTACTTTACACTATAAATGGTGGTATAGATGAAAAGTCAGGAGTACAAGTAGCACCTAAGATGGCACCTATAACAAGTGATTATTTAGATTACAATGAAGTTATGGAAAAATTTGATGTAATGACAGACTGGTTAGCAAACCTTTATGTTAATACTTTAAACTGTATCCACTACATGCATGACAAGTATTCATATGAATCACTTCAAATGGCATTACATGATAGAGATGTATTTAGAACAATGGCTTGCGGTATAGCTGGTTTATCAGTTTGTGCTGACTCTTTATCAGCTATTAAGTATGCTAAGGTTAAGCCAATAAGAAACGAAGAAGGAATTGCTATTGATTTCGAAGTTGAAGGAGATTTCCCTAAATACGGAAATGATGATGATAGAGTTGATGAAATAGCTGTATTCTTAGTTAAGAATATGATGGAAAAGATCAGAAAGAATAAGACTTACAGAAATTCATACCATACTCAATCTGTATTAACTATAACTTCAAACGTAGTATACGGTAAGAAGACAGGAACAACTCCTTGTGGAAGAAAAGCTGGAGAACCATTTGCACCAGGAGCTAATCCAATGCATGGTAGAGATTCAAGTGGATCACTTGCATCATTAAATTCAGTTGCTAAGCTTCCATATGAGCATTCACAAGATGGTATATCAAATACTTTCTCAATAGTTCCAGATGCTTTAGGAAAGTCAAAGGAAGATAGAATATCTAATTTAAGCAATATGTTAGATGGATACTTTGGTCAAAAAGCACATCACTTAAATGTTAATGTATTTAACAGAGAGACATTATTAGATGCAATGGAAAGACCAGAAGAATATCCACAATTAACTATCAGAGTTTCAGGATATGCTGTAAACTTCATCAAGTTAACTAGAGAGCAACAACTTGATGTTATAAACAGAACATTCCACTCAAGAATGTAATATTTATACTATTAAAATGTAGTATCAATTAAATTATCCTCTGCTAGGGTTATACTTAGCAGGGGATATGTATTATAATTTTAAATAAGTAATTGATGATTTAAAATTTATAAATAGAAGTTATATTTATAAACTTTAAATCATCAATTGTTCAAGGAGGAAGTTAATGACTATGACTGTAGGAAAAATTCATTCAATAGAAACTATGGGGCTTGTAGATGGGCCTGGTATAAGAGTTGTTGTGTTTTTGCAAGGGTGTTCTTTAAGATGTAAGTATTGTCATAACCCTGATACATGGGAATATGGCTGTGGTGAAGAATATACTCCATCTGAATTGGTAAATAAGATAAAAAGATATAAGGCGTATTTTAATACTTCAAATGGTGGCGTTACATTTTCAGGTGGCGAACCTTTAAGACAACCAGAGTTTTTAATTGAAGCATTGAAGCTATGTAAAAAAGAAGGTATACATACATGTATAGATACTTCAGGATTTGGAGTTGGAATGTATGATGAAATATTAAAATATACAGATTTAGTTCTTTTTGATATAAAAGATCTAACAAGAGAAGGATATAAAAATGTAACTTTAATGAATATTGATGAGTCTCTAAAGTTTCTTGGCGCGGTGCAAAATGCTGGAACAAAAATGTGGATAAGACATGTTGTTGTGCCTGGATTAACTGATGGGGAAGAACATATAAGAAAGTTAAAGGAATTTATAAAAACTTTAGATAATGTAGAGAAAGTAGAGCTTCTTCCATACCATTTACTTGGAGTAAATAAATACGAAAATATGGGACTTAATTATCCATTAGAAGGTGTTGAAGCTATGGATAAAGAGAAAATTAAACAGTACCAAAAAATATTAAATGAAGAGTAAAGAGTTAGATTTTAAACTAACTCTTTTTTATTTAAGTCTATTTAGTTTTCTTCTTCTTTTTCTTTGAATTTACACTAGTTGATCTAGTAGCGACATCCTTATTTTTACCTTCTTCTTCTTTTTCTTTTTTAGCAATAAGCCTATCAGGTGAATAAAAGAAAGTAACAGATATTAAAAATGCAACACCTGAAGATAAAATTACATTATGTAACATTATATCTAATATGAATGCTATTAAAATTATAGAAGCAACGAATTTTAAAAAAGTTTTTGATTGAGAACTCATAATAAAATCTCCTCCCCACCATTATGATATATTAAAAATTATACAGTATGATAAAAAGAGTTACAATATTTTCATATTGTAACCCTTCTAACCTAATGTAGATTAATTTTTAGATATATTTGAGAAGTATCCATGAGGTATTATCTTTCTTTTTAGACCTTCTATTACTGTTAAATAAGTGGCAGCTGTATCAAATCTAGCATCATGATAGTTTCCACTTCCGCCAAATAACTCTTTTGCCTTACTTTCAATTTGTTCTTTTGTAATATTTAGATATGATATAACCTCTTCAAGTTTTGGATTTTTAAAAGTGCCATTAGGTTTTAGCATTTTACATATATCCTTATAGTATGACATAGTACAGAATGTTCTCTTTGGTTCATAATTTGCTCCAAGGAATAATAATTCACTATGCATAAATTTAACATCAAAATTTACATTATGACCTATTACAAAGTCTGCTTCCATAAAATCATCTATAAATTCACCAACGGAATCTTCAAAATACATTCCTTCTGAAAGCTCGTATAATTTTTCAAGAGAAAAACCATGTACTGCTTCAGCATTTGGATCCATCTCATCAACTGCAAAAAAGAAGTTTTTACCTGTAGTAGTTTGAGGCTTTGTTGATGTATCCACTACTATGTAGCTTAGTTGACATATGTGTCCAGGGCGTATGCTTGTTGTTTCTGTATCGAAAAAAAGTAATTTCATTGAATATCCTCCTAGTGTACAAATATAATTATAATTATATACCATATCTGTTCATAATAAAATAACAAAAAATCAGATGAAAACAGTAAGAATTAATTGAAATTAATTATCGCTGATAGTATAATTAAATTATAATAAAAAATAGCAAATTGGTTAAACTAATGGAATCATGGAAACCGGAGGGAAAGTTATGTTAGTTGAAAGAAAAAGAAAAGTATCAATAATTGGAGCAGGTTTTGTAGGAGCAACTACAGCTTATGCATTAATGAATAGTGGAATAGCAACAGAAATTTGCATATATGATATAAATATGGATAAAGCAATGGGAGAGGTAATGGATTTAGTTCATGGAACATCTTTTGTAAAGCCAGTCAATATATATGCAGGATCACTAGAGGAGACTGCAGATTCTGATATAGTAATAATAACAGCAGGTATTGGACAAAAAGAAGGAGAAACTAGATTAGATATGATTGGAAAGAACTTTGAAGTTTTCAAAGGATTTGTTCCTGAAATCGCAAGATTAAGTCCAGAATCAATTTTATTAGTTGTATCTAATCCAGTAGATGTATTAACTTATATAACTTATAAGTTATCAGGATTCCCAAAAGAAAGAGTTATAGGATCAGGTACTGTGCTAGATACTTCTAGACTAAAGTATGTACTTGGTAAATACTTTAGTGTAAATAATAATAATATACATTCATATGTTATTGGTGAGCATGGTGACAGTGAATTAGTTACTTGGAGCAATGGTAGAATAGGTGGAGAAGATTTTGATATATATGCAAAACAAAAATCACTTAACTGGGATGAAGAAATTAAAAAAGTAATAGAAGAAGATGTTAAAAATGCTGCTTATGAAATAATAAACAGAAAAAAAGCAACATATTTTGCAGTAGCACTTGCTGTCAATAGAATTGTTGAGGCTATATTTAGAGATGAAAATAGTATATTAACTATTGATTCTTTATTTGAAGGGCAATATGGAATTAAAGATATGTATTTAGCAATTCCAACTATAGTTAATAGAGAAGGAGCTAAAGAGATAATAGAGATACCATTATCAAATAGTGAAGAAAGTAGACTTAAAGAGTCAGCAAAAATATTAAAATCACATTTAGACCAGTGTCATATTTAGAAATTAACAAAAAGTATTCTTTATATTTAAAGAATACTTTATTTTTTTTATTTTTTTGTATATAATAATATTTAAAATTAAAGGAGGGCTATTTATGAAACAAGAAGGTATTATTATACCAGAAGGATATAAAAGTAAAGCAACACTAATTGAAACAGAAGTTCATATTAAATCTATAAAGGATTATTTTGAAAAGAATTTAGCAGAGAGATTAGACTTAATCAGAGTATCAGCTCCTCTTTTTGTTGATTCTAAATCAGGATTAAATGATAATCTAAATGGAGTTGAAAGACCAGTAAAATTTGATGTTTTGGCATCAAAGGAAGATGTAGAAATTGTACATTCCCTTGCAAAGTGGAAGAGAATGAGTTTACATAGATACAATTTCCCAGTTGGTAAAGGTCTGTATGCTGATATGAATGCTATAAGAAGAGATGAGGATCTTGATAATCTACATTCTATATATGTTGATCAATGGGATTGGGAGCGTATCATAAATAAAGAGGATAGAAATTTAGAAACTTTAAAAGATACTGTAAGAAGAATATATAGTGTATTTAAGGATACAGAAAAGTTTGTAAAAGATAACCTTATAGATATAAAAGAAGAACTTCCAGAGGAAATATTCTTTATTACATCTCAAGAACTTGAGGACATGTATAAAGATTTAACATCTAAGGAAAGAGAAGCTGCAATATGTAAAGATAAAGGGGCAGTCTTTATAATGCAGATAGGACATGAATTAGCTTCAGGTGAAAAGCATGATGGTAGAGCACCAGATTATGATGACTGGAACTTAAATGGAGATATTTTATTCTGGAACTCAGTTTTAGACGATGCTATGGAATTATCATCAATGGGTATAAGAGTAGATGAAAAATCTTTAGAAAGTCAGCTAGAGAAAGCTGACTGCTTAGAAAGAAAGAACTTAGAATTTCATAAAGCATTATTAGAAGGAAAGCTTCCTTATACTATTGGAGGAGGAATTGGACAATCAAGAATATGTATGTATTTCTTAAGAAAAGCACATGTTGGAGAAGTTCAAGCATCTGTTTGGGATGAAAAAAATAATAGAATATGTAAAGAAAATGGAATAGAATTATTATAAAAAATACTTGATATAAAAAAATACTCAACGGCTAAACTTAGCTATTGAGTATTTTCATCTTTAAATGTTATTTCTCCACTGATTACTTTTCTTATATTTCCAAGTTCATCCTTAATTATAAGTTCTCCATCATCATCTATTCCAAGACAAGTTACCAACTCCTCACTCCTTGGAGTAACTAGTCTAGCAGTCATATCAATAAGAAGTGAATTGTTTCTACAAATATGTATAACCTCTGATAAATCATTCTTATCTACAAAATCATCATAAAAAACTTCAAAATTATTTAAAAAATTTGCAAGTATTTTTGAACGATTAAATTCAATATTTTTTTCTATTAATAGAGAAGTTGCAGTATTTAGATCAGAAGTAAACTCCTCTTTAGTAATGTTTATATTCATACCAACTCCTACTATAATATGGTTTATTGTATCCATATCACAATTCATAAGAGTAAGTATTCCACAGAATTTTTTATTATTAATATATATGTCGTTTGGCCATTTAATTTTGCAAGGTATATCAAGTTCATGTAAAACTTTAAATACTGAAGCTGCTGCGATTAGTGTTATTTTGTTTGCTTGATTTGGACTTATATTAGGTTTTAATATTAGAGAGGTCCATATACCTCCCTTAGGTGATTGCCAAACACGATTAAATCTACCTGTACCTTTAGTTTGAATTTCAGATGTTATAACAGAATAATCACTATTATTATTTTGAGCAATCTCTTTAGCTTTTATATTTGTAGAGTCAATTTCTTTATAATAAAAGTAATTTCTTCCTAAAATTTTAGTTTTTAAGAATTCACTTACTGAATTGAAATCTATATTATCAGGAGTTTTAATAATTTTATATCCTTTATTTCGAATTGCATCAATAACATAACCATCTTTTTTTAGGCTATTAATATGTTTCCAAACAGAGTTTCTAGATACTCCTAGTACTTCGCTAATATACTCTCCAGAAATATATCCATTATTATTTCTAAGTAGATTTAGAACTTTATTTTTCATATTTTTCCTCCAAAGGTACTCTGAATCTTTTTTATTATTATATCATAGCCTAAAAATTTAAAAAATATAATAAATAAATACAAAATTTGAATAATATTAATAAATTTTAGTCTAATTGTAAGGAAAATACGTATAAAAGTACTGGTTTTAAGATAAAAAGTCGATTATAATAGTATTGTTAGACTGAAAAATCACAGATTAAGTTATTTTGAAAATTGTAATTAAGATTTAAGATCTTGATTCATTAGGGAGGGAAGACATGCAAGATAAGGGAGATAAGAAGAAGAATACAAAAATCATAAAGAAAAAGATGTCTAAAAAGAAAAAGATTTTGATTTCAATAGGGATATTATTCCTTCTTATTATATTAGGAGCTGGAGGAGCTTACATGTATATTAGAGGACAAATATATCAAGGAAGTCCTCAAGCAGAAACTGTAGATTATAAAGAACAACCAGGAATTACAAATATATTACTAATAGGAACAGATGCGCGTAAAGTAGATGAGGCTGCAAGAGCTGATTCTATAATTATCGCTACAATAGATAATAACCATAAAAAACTTAAACTAACTTCAATCATGAGAGATACATTAGTT
This sequence comes from Clostridium sardiniense, assembly GCF_016907995.1. Taxonomy (GTDB): domain Bacteria; phylum Bacillota; class Clostridia; order Clostridiales; family Clostridiaceae; genus Clostridium; species Clostridium sardiniense. The sequence goes on from NZ_JAFBDA010000010.1 coordinate 115,354, forward strand.
AAAATACCAGGTCATGGAGAACAGAAAATAAATGCAGCCTTAGCATATGGAGGACCAGAGTTATTAATGCAAACTATAAAGGATAACTTTGATTTATCATTAAATAAATATGTAATGGTTAACTTTAGTGGATTCCAATCAATTGTAGATCAAGTTGGTGGTATTGATGTTGATATAAAAGATTACGAGATACCAGAACTTAATAAGTTTATTGGAGAGTATGAAGAGGTTAAATCACCGAAAATAGAAAAAACTGGAATGCAACATTTAGATGGTCAACAAGCTTTAGCTTATGCAAGAATTAGAAAAGTTGGAGATGGAGACTATGAAAGAACTGAGAGACAAAGAAGAGTTATTGATTTAGTTACACAAAAGTTTAAAGATTTAAGTGTACTTAAATATCCTTCTGTAATGGCAGAATTATTACCATATGTTAAGACAAATATAGAGCCAGTTATGATTCTTAACTATGCTTATACTGTTTCGAAGTTCCCAAGCTTACAATTTGAACAATTAAGAATTCCAGTAAGTGAAGATATTTCATGGGGTGGACTTTACAAAGATAAAGGTTGGGTTCTTATTGTAGATAAAGAACAAAATGCAAAGATGATGCATGACTTTATATTTAATGATGTAAAACCAACAGACAAGAGCTATAGTGTTGCAGCATGGAAAGATAAACTTGCTGAGTATATGGGTGAAAATGAACAACATATTAAAGATAATGGCCCATTACCAGAAGATAAAGAAAATGAAGGTTATGTAGCACCTATTAAGAAGCCTTCAACTAGTACAAACAATAATAATAATAGTTCAAAACCGGCTAAGTCAGAGACTCCAAAGCCGGAAACTCCAAAACCAGCGACTCCAAAGCCAGAGACTCCAAAGCCGGAGACTCCAAAGCCGGAGACTCCAAAACCAGAGACTCCAAAACCAGAGACTCCAAAGCCAGAGACTCCAAAGCCAGAGAATCCGAAACCAGGTGATGGCAATACAACAGATCCGGTACAAAATAATAAATAAAAATAAATAATTTAAATAATAAAACACAGCTCATTTTTTAAAAGCTGTGTTTTATGTTATAATACTTTAAAATGAGAGAAGGAGAATTTATAGATGAGCTTTTTGCAAAATATTATATTTATGATACCTGCTATATTAATTGGATTTACATTCCATGAATATGCTCATGCTAAAATGGCAGACAGATTAGGTGATAAAACACCAAGGTTTCAAGGGAGATTAAATTTAAATCCCATTAATCATTTAGATCCATTAGGAACGATATTAATCTTATTTTGCGGTATAGGATGGGCAAAACCAGTACAAGTTAATCCATCAGCTTTTAAAAATTATTATAAAGATGACCTAAAGGTAAGTATTGCAGGACCAATTGCTAATTTAATTGTTGCATTCTTTGGTACTGTATTGTACTTTATTTTAATTCTTGTTAATAGAGAGTTTATTTTAGGTGGATCGTTACTTTCAGTACTTATAATAATAACAAAATATATAATACAAATTAATATAACTTTATTTGTATTTAATTTATTGCCACTACCAGGACTTGATGGATTCAGCATTCTTAGAGACTTAAGTCCAAAACATTTTTATAAAATATCAGATAGTCTTTATAGATATCAATTTTTAATATTTATAGCTATAATTTTTATTGGAGGTCCGATAATTAGAATACCGTCAGAGTTAATATTAAGATTATTATCAAATATAGTAGGTTCAATATTTGGTATAATATTCTAATGATAAATAAGCAGTTAGTCTTAAAAGGCTAACTGCTTTAATTATTAATTATTATATATTAATTTTTTAATTTACTTTTTCTATTACTAGATCTCTATTGTATATTTCTTTAAATGAGCGAGCACTTCTCATAGCTTGACGAATTTCAAGTTCTAAATCTAATTGAGATTCAACTTCCAATTTAACTGTTTCATTATCAATGGTTGCATGTATATCAGAAACGGCACCCTCTAAACTTCTATCAAGTCCTTCAGCTATTTTAAGTATAGAACCAATATACTCTATAGCCTTAATATCTATTCTATTAATTATAGAAGTATATTGAGGGAATGGAATATGATATTGATTGTTTCTATGACAAGCAGCAACGGCAGCGCTCATTAATAATTCTTTTTGTGATAAGCCATTTATAGATGAGTTTAATATTACATAAAAACTGTGTTTATGATGATTATAATAGTCAATGCTTATACCACAATCATGCAATAATGCAGAGGTTATAAGTATTCTTCTATAAGAATCATCTAATCTATGTATTGGCTTTAAATCTTCAAAAATATTTTGTGATATTTCATAAACATGTTTTGCATGATTTTTATTAATATTAAGTTTATTCATGATCCCCTTAATACTAAATACTAGCATATTTTTTTCATAATCATAATTATCTTGAAGGTACTCATAGATAATACCCTCTCTTAGTCCTCTAGCTGAGGTTATTACATTACTTGTTGATGTATATGAAAGTATATTATGGAATATACAAAGTCCAGCAACAATTATATCTGCACGCTCAAAAGGTAGACCAGGAACTTGTTTACGTTGCTTAAGACTCTTACACTTTAATAAATTATATATTTCATGAACATCAATATCTGTTAGGGTATAGTTATGCTCAATATCAAAAGGATAGCGCTTTCTGATTCTATCCATCCTTCCAAGAGCTTTAATAGTACCACCAACGGCTATGATTGAATCAAAACTAGCATCTTTAAGCCATGTACATTCATGAATTAAATCAGTAATTGTACTTTTAGCAGCTTCTAGGTCTTCTCTTAATATTCTATCTTTAAGATTATATTCAGAAGTAAGATTTAATGTACCTGCTGGGATTGAATAATGTTCTTCTATTTCTCCATCTTTAACCCAAGCTAAATGGGTAGCGGTACCCTCTATATCAACTATTAGAGAATTTTTAAAATATATAGTATTTACTACTCCTAGAAAATTATAATATATTTCTTTATCTACATCTAAGATAGTAATATCAATATCAAGTTCATTTTTTATTAGATTTAATAATTCATCGCTATTTGATGCACTTCTAAATGTTTCTGTAGCGATTGCAATAATTTTTTTAGCTCCTGATACCTGACACATTGATTTAAATGCTCTTAAATTTGATAGGGTAATATTAAGTTTTTCACTTGATAATTCAGTACCATCTATTAAATCTTGACAAAGTCTTATAGATGTAGTTAATTCATCAATTTGCCTAAAATAACCATCTTCTTCTACTTCATTTAAAGTCAGCGTAACTGAGTTAGCACCTATTTCAATAACACCAATTCTTTTCATAACAAACTCCTTAAACAATAGTTAATTTTAAATATGTATTACTATTATACAACATTTTAAACTGTTGTGTTAAAAATAAGAATATTTAACTATTTGTTGACATTATGTTAGTGCTCTATGTATAATATATGAAAGAAAGTAAAATATAAATTCAATGAAGAGGAGAGTAGAGTAATCGATTCTTTTTAGCGAGTAAGGAGTTTTGGTGGAAGCCTTACAGATAGATTATTTGAAGAGAACCTTGGAGAAGCACCTGAAATGAGTAGGGATCGCCGCAAATTTTAATCATTTGCGTTATCAAAAAAGAGGGGCATTTCTTTATGCAAGTAGAGTGGTACCGCGGAAAAATGATATTATTCCGTCTCTTATTTTATAAATAAGAGGCGGTTTTTTATATTTTACGGAAAGAATACGAGGAGGAATAGAAAATGGATTATAAACAAATTATTGCAGAATTAATAAAACAATATGTTGATTTAGATGTAGAAGATATTAAAAAACTTATAGAAATACCGCCAAAATCAGAGATGGGGGATTATGCTTTTCCTTGCTTCCAATTAGCAAAAGTTATGAGAAAAGCTCCAAATATGATAGCTGAAGAATTAGCTTCAAAGATAAGCAAAGAAGGATTTGAAAAAATAACAAACTTAGGACCGTATGTAAACTTTTTTGTTGATAAGGCAGCGTTTTCAAAATCAACTATAGAAGAAGTTATTAAAGAAGGAGATAAATATGGTTCATCAAATATTGGTGAAGGAAAGACAGTATGTGTTGAATATTCATCACCGAATATAGCTAAGCCTTTCCATGTTGGTCATCTTTGTACAACAGCCATAGGGAATTCACTTTATAAATTATTCAAAGAAGAAGGATATAATGTAGTTGGAATAAATCACTTAGGAGACTGGGGTACTCAATTTGGTAAACTTATCTCAGCTTATAAAAGATGGGTTGATGAAGAAGCTTTAGAAAAAGATCCAATAGCAGAACTTTTAAGAATATATGTTAAGTTTCATGATGAGGCAGAAAAGGATCCATCATTAGTTGACGAAGGAAGATTACACTTTAAGAGACTAGAAGATGGAGAGCCGGAAGAAACAGCTCTATGGAAGAGATTTAGAGAGCTTAGCTTAAAAGAATTTAACAGAGTATATGATCTATTAGGAATTAAATTTGATTCATTAGCAGGAGAAGCATTCTATAATGATAAGATGCAAGTTGTAATTGATGAATTAAAAGAAAAGAACTTACTTACAGAAAGTAATGGAGCACAAGTTGTTATGCTTGATGAATACAACATGCCTCCTTGTATAGTTCTTAAAGGTGATGGAGCAACTATATACGCAACAAGAGATTTAGCTGCTGCAAATTACAGAAAGAATACTTATGATTTTGATAAGTGTATCTATGTTGTAGGAACACCTCAAGCATTACATTTCAAGCAAGTATTTAAGACATTAGAACTTGCAGGAAAAGATTGGGCTAAAGATTGTGTTCATGTAGGATTTGGATTAGTTAAGTTCCCAGATGGAGGAATGTCAACAAGAAAAGGTAAAGTAATACTTTTAGATGATTTATTAAATGAAGCTATAGCTAAAACTTTAGAAATCATAAATGAAAAAAATCCAGAACTTGAAAATAAAGAAGAAGTTGCTAAAAAGATAGGTATAGGTGCAGTTGTATTTACTTATCTTAAGAATTCAAGAGAAAAAGATATAATCTTTGATTGGAAAGAAATACTTTCATTTGAAGGAGAAACAGGTCCATATGTTCAATACTCATATGCAAGAGGTAACAGCATATTAGAAAGAGCTGGAGAAGTTGATTTAACAAATGTAGATTACAGCAAGTTAGATTCAAAAGAAGAGTTCGAATTAATAAAAGCTTTAGAAAGCTTTAAGAAAAATATACATTTAGCAATTGAAAAGCTTGAGCCATCAGTTGTAACTAGATATGTAGTTGATGTAGCAAAATCATTCAATAAATTCTATAATGCTCATTCAGTATTAAATTTAGAAGATGAAGAACTTAAAAAAGCAAGACTTGCATTAGTAAAGGCAAGTTTACAAGTAATCAAGAATGGTTTAGGATTAATAGGAATAGAAGTTGTAGAAAAGATGTAATATTTTAAAAGTGTTAGAGAGTTTATATTCTCTAGCACTTTTTTAACATTTTCTAATAATATGTTAAACTTTATTACTTACTTGTATACAGAAATATCATATGTGATATAATTCAAGATAGACGCAAAATACTAGAAGAAAGGTGATGGGATGGAGTGAGTTTTAATAAAAATATAAAGTATAAAGATGTTTTAATATTCGCTTTAGTAGCCTTTATAGGTTATAAAATTGTTGATAACTATGCAGTTTATATAGCTGTATTTAAACAGTTTTTAGTAGTACTTAAGCCATTTATGTTTGCATTAATTTTTGCATATGTATTAAATCCAATTATGAAATTATTTGAGAAAAGATTGAAGTTAAAGAGGGGACCAGCGGTAGGATTAACATATTTTATTGTACTAGGAATAATAGTTCTTATAGGATTATATGGCATACCTAGTATTATAGATAGCATAGTTTCTATTACCAAAGATATACCAGACTATGTAAGCACAGTGCAAGGTTGGGTTAATTCAGCACTTGAAAATGATAAATTCTATGAATTAATGAAAGATGCTGGCATACTACAGACTTTAACATCATTGTCAACTAAGGCAGGAACTATTTTAGTTTCAATATTAGAAAGCACAGCTGGATCACTTGTATCTATAACTACAGATATAATAATGTTTGGCTTTGGATTCTTAATATCAATTTATATATTACTTGATAAAGAGAAATTTATAAAACAAACAAAGTTATTACTTATGATGCTTATAGGTGAGAAGTGGGGAAATAAAATACTTAATTTAACTAGAGTATATAATTATATGATTGGTACATATATAGGTATAAAAGCTCTAGATTCATTGATAATAGGTCTTATGTCTCTTGTTGGGTTAATGGTATTAAAAGTGCCTTATGCCATATTATTAGCAGTTGTAGTCGGATTTACTAACATGATTCCATACTTTGGACCTTTTGTAGGGATGGTAGTTTGTTCTATAGTAGCTGTATTTGTATCTCCTTGGAGGGCATTAGCTGTATTTATATTCTTACTTGCACTTCAACAATTTGATGCTTGGTATTTAGAACCTAAGCTAGTAAGTGGGAAAGTTGGAATTGGACCATTTTGGGTTATATTTGGAGTAACACTTGGTGGAGGTTTCTTTGGACCTTTAGGAATGCTTTTAGCATCACCAACAATGGCTACAATAAAGATATATTATGATAAAGTAGTAAATAAGTATAAAGATGAACATAAAGAATTGGTAGATTCATTATAATAAATAAAAAAATCAGTAGCTTTAAGCTACTGATTTTTTTATTTACTATTATTTTAATTTTTTCTAGAAGGACAGCTTTTGCTGCATGAACCACAATTACATTGTCCTTTAGAGGATTTCTTAACATTTTTATATATTATATATACAGCTACAGCTGCAATTCCTATTGCTATTGCTATTTCCATTTATATCACCTTCGTTTTTAAATAAATATTGAAGCTACATTATAGAATATAAATGCAACAACCCATGCAAGTACAAGTTGATAACAAACTGAGAATATTGTAAGCTTTGTTCCATACTCTTTTTTCATAGTACCTACTGCAGATACACAAGGCACATAAAGTAAAGTAAAGATTAAGAATGAGTATGCTGAAATTGCTGTAAAGAACTGAGGTAAAATAACCTTTAAATCTCCATTGAAAATAACTTCCATTGAAGAAACTACACTTTCTTTTGCAAGTAATCCACTAAGTAATGATACTGAAGATTGCCAGTTACCAAATCCAAGTGGTGCAAATATTGGAGCTATAAATGATCCAATAGAAGCTAAAATACTTTCATCAACACTTTCAACTACTCCGTGTAAATTAAAGTTTGATAAGAACCATATTACTACAGTCATTGCAAATATTATAGTACCAGCTTTTTTAATGAAGCCTTTAGCTTTATCATAAGTTTGTTTTACTATTGAACTTAATTGAGGGATTTTATAATTAGGAAGTTCTATTATAAAAGGTTCCTCATCCTTTTTAAATAAAGTATTTTTAAATAAGATACCAATTAAGAATGCTATAATTATACCTAATAAATATAATGATGCAACAACTAAGCCTCTATGTTCAGTAAAGAATACTGAAGCAAATAATGCATATACAGGAAGTCTTGCATTACATGACATCAATGGAACAAGAAGAGCTGTAAGCTTTCTATCTTTTTCACTTTCAAGGGTTCTAGCAGACATGATTGCAGGAACTGAACATCCAAATCCAACAACCATAGGTAAAAATGCTTTTCCTGAAAGCCCCATTTTTCTCATGAATTTATCCATTAAAAATGCTATTCTTGCCATATATCCGCTATCTTCTAAGAATGCTATACAAACAAATAGTGCAAGAATTACAGGTAAAAGTACTAAAATACCACCAACACCACCGATGATACCATCAACTAATAGTGATTGGAACCAAGGAGAAGTGCTTTCAAGTAATGTATGCATCCAAGGTATAAATGAATCATTTAATACTCCATCTAAAAAGTCTGATATAGGTTGTCCAACCCATGAAAAAGTAAATTGGAACATAAATACCATTATTAAAATAAACAATGGATAAGCTAAAAATGGATTTAAGAATATTTTATCTAATCTTTCCGTTAAATCCTTTTTATTAGTATCTTTCTTATTTAAACAGTTATGTATAACTTTTTCTATATATTTATAAGCTGATTTCTCATCTTTAAAATCAAATTTATTTACATCTTTTATGTGTGTAAAGTTCTGTTTCTCTATTGTTTCCTTTAATAAATCTATACCTTGTCCTTTAGCAGCTATTATTGGAATAACTGTAACGCCTAATTCTTCAGATAGTTTTTTATAATCAATTTCAAAGCCTTTGCTTTGAACAACATCAATCATATTAACTGCAAGTATTATTGGCTTATTAAATTGTTTAAGTTGTGTTGTTAAATATAGATTTCTATCTAAATTCGAACCATCAACAATATTAAGAATAATATCTACATCGCCATCTTCTAAAAAGTGTTTAGCAACCTTTTCCTCATGTGAGAAAGTATCCATTGCATAGATTCCTGGTAAATCTACTATTTTTACATCTTTATAGTAACCTTCTTTTTTTTCAACTGTAACACCAGGCCAGTTTCCAACATATTGTTTTGAACCAGTAAGTGAGTTGAATAGAGTTGTTTTACCAACATTTGGATTACCGAGTAGTGCAATTGTTGTCATTATATATTCCTCCTAAGTTAGTAAAATAATATTTTTTGCATCTTTTTTTCTTATAGCTAAGTCAAAGCCTCTAAAATTAATTATTAATGGATCTCCTAAAGGAGCAATTGCCTTTAAGCTTACATCAGTTCCTTCTATACAACCTAATGCTAATAATCTCTTAGCTAGTTTGCTGTCTCCACCTATATTACTTATAATTCCGTGTTCTCCGGGTTTTAATTTTATTAGTTCCATTTATTTAACACCTCGCAATGAAAATCATTATCATATATTTATAATATCACTATATGAATTTAGAAGTCAATGTTTAATATAAAAATAATATACTTAAAAAATAATGGAAAATTATCTACAATTGTAATGTAACATTATATTACAGTTATAATATTATATTATATTGCAAAAAAATATTTTATAGGTATAATATAATGAATAGTTATTTACTAAAGAAAAAGGAGGATTAATATGGAAAAAAATATAGCGGCTTTTTTTGATATAGACGGAACTTTATATAGAGAGGGCTTAATTACAGAAGTTTTTAAAAAAATGATTAAATATGAAATAATTGAACCAGAAAAATGGTACAATGATGTAAGGAAAGACTTTGAAAAGTGGGATAAAAGAGAAGGTGACTATGATATATATCTATTAAAAATGATAGATATATATATGGAAGCAATTAAAGGCCTAGATAAGCATCAAATAGAATTTATAGCTAAGAGAGTTATAGAACAAAAAGGTGACAGAGTATATACTTTTACAAGAGATAGAATAAAATGGCATAAGGAACAAGGACATATTTTAATTACAGTATCTGGTTCACCTTTAGAATTAGTTAAGGAAATGTCACTTAAACATGGTTTTAATGATTTTAAAGGAGCAGAGTATATTTCAGATGAAAAAGGGCAGTATACAGGAGATGTAATTCCTATGTGGGATAGTGAAAGTAAAGAGAAGGCTATAAAAGAATTACAAGAAAAGTATAATATAGATTTAGAAAATAGTTATGCTTATGGAGATACTGCGGGAGACTATACTATGTTCGGTAAAGTTGGTAATCCATATGCTATGAATCCTACAAAAGAACTTTTAAGAAAAATTATATCTGATAAAGAATTATCAGAAAGAATAAATATTATTGTAGAAAGAAAAGATGTAACGTATAATCTTAATGTAGGGGATATCCAATTTGAATAAGAAAGAGTGATACTGTGATTATAAAAGAGAACATTATACCTGTAGGCAATTTAGAAGAAGATCATTTTTTAGAAAATGATCATAAAATTTTACCAGAAGATATAATATTTTTTGATTTAGAGCATTATGTATATAAGAAGCCAAAATGTATAGGAGTTTTTGGAGCGTGTATATATAATAAGGAAAAGAATATACTTCATGTAACTCAATATATGATTGAAAACAAAAGAGAGAGTAAGGATATTTTAAATTTAGCTTTAAGATATTTTAAGGACATGAAGGAAAATGGTAAAAAGGCCATATCAACATTTTCAGGTAATAATGACTTTACAGTAATAAATTACTTATTCAATAAATATAATATATCTTATAACTTTGAGACAGAATTCATATCAATAGATATTCAAAAAGCTTATGAAAAGGATATGAAGACATCTATAGGTCTTAAAAAGCTAGAAAAGATTTTTGATATTGATAGACAAGGAGAAGTTATAAGTGGTTCTAATTTAGCTAAAACTTTTCATAAGGTAATGAAAGATAACGATTATATAAAGAGAATGCCTAAAGAAAAGATAGAGAAGATATTACTTTATAATGAGCAGGATGTTGTTAATTTATATTATATATATACTAATTGGAAGAAATATATTAATTTAACTAAATTAAATGAAGAAGATAAAGTAGAAAAAGAAGATCAAAAAATAGAGGTAGATATATTAGAAGATGAAGTTGATAATATAGAAGCCATAGAAGAGAATAAAGAATCAAATATTAAAAATAATAAAGTGAATTTAGAATATAAGAATTTAAAAAGTAAATCTAGAGATAAAAAAAGCACCTAAAAGTATAGCTAACTTTTAGGTGCTTTTTTTATTTCTTAGATATAGTTGTACCATTACTTTCTAAAACGATATCTCCATCTTTATCAGTTCTATAAATTTTAACTTTATATTTGTTAAGCTTTTTTAAAGTTTCTTTGTGAGGATGTCCATATGTATTATCAACACCACAAGATATAATACCAATTGATGGATTGACAGCCTTTAAAAATTGTTCAGTTGTTGAAGTTGATGAGCCATGATGACCTAGCTTCAATACATCAGCTTTAAGATTATAGCCTTTTTCTAGAACGTAATTTTCCTCAGTCTTTTCAGCATCACCTGTAAATAGGAATGAATTATTACCATACTCAACTTTTATAATAGGTGAGTAGTCATTTAAACTAGTATTTTTACCATATCCATCAGCTTTAGGTGAATATACTGAAACTTTAGTATTTTTTCCTAAATCAATTGTATCAGTACCCTCTTTGATAACATTAATCTTTAAGTTTTTCTTTTTAAGAGCTTTAACCATATTTTCAAAAGTTTTAGTGGTATTTTCAACCTTAGGGGCATAGAACTTACCTATTTCATATTTATTTATTATATCATCCATATTACCTATATGGTCTTCATGAGGATGAGTTGCTATAACATAATCTAATTTCTTGATTTTTAGTTTATCTAAATATGAAATTATATCTTTTTCATTAGCTCGTGGACCAGCATCAATTAACATGTTTTTACCGTTTACTTGTATTAATTCTGAATCACCTTGTCCTACATTTATATAATGAACAAGTATATCAGAATTAGATACATTAGAGCTATTTTTGCTGTTAGTATTTGAAGCACTATTACATCCAATTAAAAAGGTTGATAATAATAGTAATAGTATACAAAGCAAAGATTTTAAATTTTTCTTCACGAGAAAACCTCCTTAGATAATATATACTGTATTAGTTTATCATCATATTGTATAATAATAAAGAGAAGTTAAGAAAGTAATATAATACAAATGAATATTATCAAGAGGTGAGAAGATGCAAATATTTAAGATGATTCAATATGGTATATATATGATTTATGTAAGATTAAAAGGAATTAAATTTAAATATATATATAAGACTAAAGGGGAAAAAGCAGCTTTTGCATATGGACAAGATGTATTTGGTAAGTGGAGTGATTTCACAATAAATATGGTTGGAATGGATATTGAAGTTAAAGGTTATGAAAATATACCAGATGAGGCTTGTGCTTTTATAGGTAATCACATGAGTATATTAGATATACCAGTACTTAGAGAATCAGCAAAAAGAGATATAGGTTTTATAGCTAAAAAAGAAGTGCTAAAGGTACCGATATTAGGTTTTTGGGTTAAAAATATGAACTGTGTGGCTTTAGATAGAGAAAATCCAAGATCAGCTATAAAGGTTATTGTTAAAGGAGCTGAATACTTAAAAAGTGGTTATAATATGGCAATTTTCCCAGAGGGAACTAGAGCTAAAGATGGAAAAGTTCATGAATTTAAAAAAGGAAGTATGAAGCTTGCTGTAAAGGCACAAGCGCCAATAGTTCCAGTATCTATAGATGGTACTTCAAAATGCTTTGAAGATAACAGAAAATTTACTAAGGGAAAGGTTACTATAGTATTTGGTAAACCTATATATACTAAAGATTTATCTAAAGAAGATGAGAAAAGTTTAACTGAAAAAGTTCATGATGAAGTTTTAAAAAATATGATTTGGGTAAAATAAAAAGAGCTACTTTAAGTAGTTCTTTTTTGTTTAAATATAAATTTATAAGCACTTAGATTTATATTTAGTCATATTATATATACGTGAATATTAGGTAGTGATTTTTACTGTTATGTACGGAGAAAATATAAAATTTGGAAAGACGAAAAATCTATCTAAAAACTTATAAATAATATGTGTTTTTGCAGATTTGAAGAAAAAATGAAAAAAAATTATTACCAAAATTTCATAAGATGTGATATAATGTGTATAAATTAATGGAATTAGAGAAAAAATGCAATTTTTCAAGTGTAAAAATTGCATGAGGGGGCAAGATTATGCAAAAAGAATTTTCAATGAGTAATGATAAAGTTATAATTAATTTCACTGCTAAGTATTGTGCAACTTTTGAATCTTTATTAGAAAGCGAAGCTTTTAGAAGAATTTTAGATTCTTTTTTAAGAACTGCAAAAAGTAAAAATTCATTAAGCTTTAGATATTTAGAAAAATCACTAAAAATAAATGATGTTATATTATTAAGAGGTGAGTTATCAAAAATATTTAAATTCTTAACAGTTATGAATGTAGAAGAGATAGTTGAATTTAATGAAAAATATAGAGAGTTATTAGAGAATAAAGAAGATTTCATAAGATTAATTGAAGAACTATATCTATTCTGGAGAAGACTTGAAAGATATACTTTAATTCATGGTGGAAAAGTTGACAATGGATTAGCTCAAATAAGCTTTACAGAAGCAAATGATGGATTATCAAAACTTATATTACGTCTTTACAGAAAAATTGAAAAGAATATACTAGGTGTTCAGCCAAAGGTATTTAGACAGATACCTGCTGGTGGTAATTCCTGTATTATGATAAGTAAGATACTATGGCCAATGCCAAAGGGTTATGAAATGTTAGAAGATATACCATTTATAGACAGCATTCTTTTAGAAACGCCATTTATAACATATCCAAAGAGAAATACAAGAACAGGAATGTTTAGTGAAACATATGAAAATCCATTAAATTATGCAAAGTTAAATGAAGATCATTGGTTCTGTTATCCTGCTAAAGTTGGGGAACTTCTAGCGTACATTTACTTCCATAGAGATTTTATGGAGCATGGAATAACTTTATGTAACCTTTTTGAAATGGCTAGAAAGGAAGAGTGCAGAGGAAGAAAACCAGATATGATATATGTCTTTGGGGCAAAAGATGAAGACAGTGATCATGAATTAAAGACTGTTTTCTATAATGATGAAAAGAATGATATAATGCTTGGATATGTAAATCATTCAGAAGAAATAGATTACTTTGGATATATGAAGAAGATGACATTAACACTTCATAATCTAATTATGATAAAAAGAGGAAATCTTCCAATACATGGTGCGATGGTTAATATAGTATTGAAGGACGGAAAGACTGCAAATGTAGCTATAATGGGTGATAGTGGTGCAGGTAAATCAGAAAGTTTAGAAGCATTTAGAACATTAAGTGAAGATTATATATCAGATATGACAATAATATTTGATGATATGGGTACATTCAAATTAAAAGATGGAGAGATCTATGGATATGGAACGGAAATAGGTGCCTTTGTAAGATTAGATGATTTAGATCAAGGTTATGCATTTAAAGAAATGGATAGAAGTATATTTATGAATCCAGATAAGATAAATGCAAGACTTGTTATGCCAGTTGCTCCTTATAATTCAATTATTAAAGGATATAAAGTAGATTTATTCTACTATGCTAATAATTATGATAAGGTTGAAGAAGGCGGTAAGTCATTAAGCTACTTTGATAATGCAAAAGATGCAATTAAAGTATTTAGATCAGGTGCTAGAATGGCAAAAGGAACTACATCAGAAACAGGTTTAGTTGAATCATATTTTGCTAATCCATTTGGGCCAGCACAAAAGCAAGAAGAGACTGATAAATTATTAAATAAATATTTTGCTGCAATGTTTAATGGAAATGTTAAGGTTGGACAATTAAGAACATGTCTTGGGGTTAAAGGGCATGAAAAGAATGGACCGAGAGAAGCGGCATTAGAACTATTTGAAGAAATAAAAAAATTATAAAATAAAAAGGTTGAGCTTTAAAAAGTTCAACCTTTACTTATATCTTTTTAAAATATTTAGTAAATGGATTGTTACTATCAGTAATAATTAATTTCTTTAGTGTAATTACTCCATCAATAACAAAATATGAGATAATAAATATTGTGATAACTCTACTAGTTTCTAATGGTATTAAATTTATTACATCCATTATTATAGGGTGAATAATTTTAAATACTATCATAGCAGCAAGGCCCCAACCTAATGAAAAATGTAAGCATATTCTTCCATTTAGATTTAGAGGATCTTCAGTATAATCCCACCATTTTAAATGAAATAATTTTTCTAATATATAGCTTGTAATATATTCAATAAAAGAAATTAGGATTGTTGAAATAATAAATAGAGTAAATAGATTAACATGAACTTTGTCTAATAAGTATACAAATAAGTACATAACTAATAAAATACATGCTCCATAAATAGGGCAGAAAGGTCCATGAAGAAAACCTCTATTAATAAATTTTTTCTGAGTCCAATACTGGTACGCAACCTCAGCACACCAACCTATAAAAGAGTATGCAGTAAAAACTATAAAAATATTATTAATATTCATATATCCCTCCAAATTTATTTTTTAAACTAAATAAGGAAGGTATATACCTTCCTTATTTAATTTGAGAATTAATTAATCATTTACATATCTGCTTTTAGCAAAAAATGAAATTGCATAAAGTCCAGCAATACCTACAAGTGAATAAACAATTCTACTTACAGTAGACATATCACCAAATAGGGTTGCAACTAGATCAAAATGGAAAAATCCAATTAATCCCCAGTTAATAGCTCCTATTATTACTAATAATAATGCTATAGTATCTAAAAATTTCATAAAAAAAACACTTCCTTAAAATATTTTTTCATAATATAGTATTAACATTTTAAGAAAGCATTATGCATCAAAGCTTATAAAGTAATATTTCTATCTATTGGTTGAGATAGAGATATAAATGTATCAGTTCTCTGAATACCTGATATAGTGTTTATTTTATTCATTAATATTTCCTGTAAATCAGCGATATTTTTGCATATTACTTTTGCAAATACTGAATAGTTTCCAGTAGTTAAGTGTAACTCAACAACTTCTGTAATTTTTTGCATTTCATCAATAACATAATCAAATGATGAAGTTTTATCAACATATATACCAACAAAGCAACATACATCATAACCAAGCTTTGGAAGGTTAAGTATAATACGTGTTCCTTTTATTATGCCCATATCCTCCATCTTTTTCATTCTAACGTGAATAGTACCACCACTTACATGGCATATTCTAGCTATTTCTAAATATGGCGTTCTACAGTCCTTTATTAATAAATCTAATATTTGAAGATCTAATTCATCTAATTGTAAATGTGCGTTTATAGCCATTAAACCACCTCTTGGAATTAATAAATTTATAAAATAGTATTATTATATTAATATTATTATTTTTATAAATCAAGATATATTTTAACAAATAATCATCAATTCATAAAGCTATAAATGAAAAATGTTTAAAAACTTTATGAAATATTATTTTTTTATTTAAATA
>NZ_JAFBDA010000011.1 GCF_016907995.1 Clostridium sardiniense
AATAGATGTAGTAAATGTTAAAATAATATTAAAAGATATGGAGGTACTATTATGAATAGAATGCATAAAGAGAATTTTAGAATAAAAAAAGATTTTTTATTATTAGAAAATAATAAATCAAGTGTTATATTTTCAACAGCTGAAGATGAGAGAAGTTTTAATAGAAATACAGATGAGGGAATAGATGCAATAAATAGTATAAAAGAAGATTTTAATGTAGATAAGGTGATTTATCTAAATCAAATACATTCAGACATAGTATTAAACTATAACGATGAAATAGATTTTATCGAGAATGAAGGGGACGGAATAATAACAAATAAGAGAAATATTGCAATTGGAGTCTTTACTGCTGACTGCGTACCAGTAATTATTGTAAATGAAGTAGATGGAGTAATAGGCGCTGTTCATAGTGGTTGGAAAGGAACTTTTAATTCAATTACAAAAAAAGCTCTACAAAGAATGGTTGATCTATATTCTGTTAATCACAAAAATACAAAAATTTACATAGGGGCTCATATAAGAAAATGTTGTTATGAAGTATCAGAAGAGCTTAAAGAAAAATTTATAAAAGAAAAAAATATCAAAGAAGATATTTTATTTGATGGTAGAAATTTAAGTTTAAAAGAGTGTATTATAAAAGATTTAATAGATAGTGGTATATTAGAAGAAAATATATATGACTTTGATGCATGCACTTATTGTGAAGATAAAGTAAAATTACATTCATATAGAAAATCAAATGGATCATATGGAAGATTATTTTCATTTGTTCTATTGAAATAGAGGGGGATTAATGTTTTGGCACAAGAAAAAATATTAATAGTTGATGATGAAGAACACATATTAGAATTATTAAAGTTTAATATTAAAAATGCTGGATATGAAGTTATTACTGCAAACAATGGATTAGACGGAGTTAAACTTGCAAAAGAGGAAAAGCCAGATTTAGTATTATTAGATCTTATGTTACCAGGGATGGATGGTTATGATGTATGTAAAGAAATAAAGAAAAATAAAGAAACAAATAATACAGCTATAATAATGCTAACTGCAAAAGGTGAGGAGTTAGATAAGATATTAGGGCTTGAACTTGGAGCAGATGATTATATGACAAAGCCGTTTTCTATAAGAGAATTGCTTGCAAGAGTCAAAGCAGTTTTAAGAAGGAGTATACATACTAATTCAAATCAAGAAGAAGATTATTATGAAAATGGAAGACTTAAAATTGATTTTGAAAGACATGAAGTATTAATAAATAAAGAAAGAATAGACATGACTCTTAAGGAATTTGAACTTCTTGAAATACTTATCAAAAATAGAGGGAAAATTTTAAAAAGAGAGGTACTTTTAGATAAGATATGGGGATATGAATATATTGGAGAAACAAGAACTGTTGATGTTCATATACGATATTTGAGAAAGAAAGTAGAAGAAGATGATAAAAATCCTAAACTTATTGAAACAATAAGAGGGGTAGGATATAGGTTTAACGGTCAAGGGTTATGAAGAAAAAAATAGTAACATCAGTAATAATAACGGTTATATTCGCTTTAGTAATATTAACATCATCTTTTATGGCATTATCTAGTATACAAGAAATTCAAAATACTAGAGATATACTTAAAAATTACAACAATATTGCTGCTAAATGGATAGATAATGGAAGATTAGAGAAGGCTGAATTAAATAATTTTAAAATAAATGGAACCGATATAAGATTTACTATAATAAATAAAGATGGAAAAGTAACATTTGACTCAATAAGCGATATTAGTAATAATTATTTAGGTAGAGAAGAAATAGAAAAAGCAAAAATGAGCTCAAGTGGAGTAGGGTATTCAGAGAGGTATAGTGAAACATTAGGATTAAACATGATATATTGTGCGACAAAACTTAGTGATGGAACTATAATAAGAAGTAGTGTACCTGAATCTACAGTGAAAATATTTTACGCAGAAAATATGAAATATTATATTATAGTAGTATTTATAGTGCTAATTCTTTCAGTTGCATTAGCACTTAAGCTTGTAAGAATAATTGTTGATCCTGTTAAACATCTAGAAAGTGTTACTTCAAAAATTGCAAATGGAAATCTTCAAACTAGAGTTAATATGGGTTCAAATGATGAACTAGGGCATTTAGGGAAAACATTTAATAATATGGCAGATCAACTCCAAAGTAAAATGAATGAAATAGTAGATAAACAAAATAGATTAGAGTCTATTTTAAATTGTATGCAAAGTGGGGTTATAGCTGTAGATAATAATAATGATATAATTACAATTAATCCTTATGCACAAAGAATATTTGGTATAAATATAAATGCCACAGGAAAATCTTTAAATGATTGTATAGAAGATAAGAGAATTGAAGATATATTAAAAGGTGAAGATGGCACTGAAGTTCAAGTTAAAATAAAAAAACCAGCTAGAAGATTCTTAAAAATAAAGACAGCAACTGTTATTAATGGATATAAGAGAATTGGCAGAGTTATTGCAATACAAGATATAACAGAAATGAAGAGACTTGAAAATATAAGAACGCAATTTGTTGCAAATGTATCTCATGAACTTAAAACACCTCTTACATCTATTAAAGGTTTTGCAGAGACGTTAAGATATGTAGATGATGAGGAAACAAAGAATAAATTTTTAGATATAATAGATAAGGAAGCTGTAAGGCTTACAAGGCTTATTAATGATATTCTGGTACTTTCAAATTTAGAAAGTAATACAATAGAAGAGATGGAAGAATTCTTACCAGATGATATTATTGATGATGTTATTAATATTTTAAGTGAGCAAGCAAGTAGAAAAGATATTAAAGTAACATTTTATAGAGATAATATAAATTATATTTTAGGACAGAGAGATAAATTTTTACAAATGGCCCTTAATATTATTGAAAATGCAATAAAGTATTCAGAAGAAGGAGCGAAAGTTGATATAAAGAGTTTCTCTAGAAATGGATACTATAACTTTATTGTAAGAGATACAGGGATTGGTATACCAGAAGATGATCTTCCAAGGATATTTGAAAGGTTTTATAGAGTAGATAAGGCAAGAAAAAGTGGTGGAACAGGGCTTGGACTTGCGATAGTAAAACATATAGTCAAAAGTTTTGGAGGTACCATAGAAGTTAAATCAGTGCTTAATGAAGGTACAGAATTTATATTTAAAATAAAACATATTTAGTTAAAAAGGTAAAATCTATAATTATAGATTTTTACCTTTTTTCTCGTTATTAATACATTTGTTAAATTCATTTAACAAAATTCTAATGTAGTTTAACTTTTGTATAATAACAGCTTAACTTTCAAAAGATATTATAAAGACATAGTAATTAAGCATAATAAGTCAGAAAAGGAATTATCAAATATTTTGTGGAGGTTATAGATATGAGAAAGAAAAATTTGAAAATGGTAGTAACAGCATTAGCGATAACTATGGTAGGAGGAATATTTGTAGGATGTGGTTCAGGTACAAATAATGCAGTAAATGATGGGCAAACAATAACAATAAGTGGATCATCAGCACTTCTTCCACTTATGGAACAGTCAATAGAAAAATTCAATGAAATTAAACCAGGGAATACAATAAATGCACAAGCAGGAGGATCTGGAACGGGACTTACTCAAGTTTTAGAAGGATCAGTAAATATAGGTAATTCAGATGTACTTGCAGAAAGTAAATTAACAAAAGAACAAGCAAGTGAATTAGTAGATCATAAAGTAGTAGCTCAAGGATTTGGTGTAGTAGTCAATAAAGCTACTGGAATTACTAATTTAACAAAGAAGCAAATACAAGATATATTCTCAGGTAAGGTTAAAAATTGGAAAGAGGTTGGTGGAAAGGATATGGAGATATTAGTAATTCATAGACCAGCATCTTCAGGAACAAGAGCAACATTTACAGAGAAGGTTTTAGACGGCAAAAAGGAATTAGAAAATGATTCAATCGGAGCAGTTCAAGATAGTAATGGAGCTGTATTAAATGCTATGAAACAAAATGATGGTGCAATAAGCTATGTAGCTCTTTCATATATGAATAATGAAGAGGCTAAAAAATCATTAGATTTAGTCAAAATAGATGGTGCAGAACCTACAGTTGATAACATAAAATCAGGAAATTATAAATTCTGGTCATGGGGACATATGTACACTAAAGGAGAGGCTAATGGACTTTCAAAAGAATTTATTGATTTTGTGGGTAGCAAAGAAAATTCAGAAAGCATAAATAATCTTGGATTAATTCCTGGTAATGAAATTAAAGAATAGATATAAAAAGCAATAGATAGGAATGAGAAATATGAAGAAAAGAAGTTTTAAAGAAAGGTTATTAAATGAATATTTAGGAAAAGGATTTTCAAGTTTTTGTGGGATTTTAATAATTTTAATAACAATATCAATAATTATATTTATAGGATCAAAAGGAATACAAACTTTCACTAAAGGTGAATATAGCGTATTAGAGTTTTTATTCACAAATAACTGGAACCCAACAGGTAGCCCTAAAACCTTTGGAGCTTTTGCCTTCATATTAGGATCAACATTAGTATCATTAGGGGCAGTAATTTTAAGTGCCCCTATTGCTATTGCATTAGGGATATTTGTTAATGTAATTTCCAAAGGATTTGGAGAAAAAGTAATTAAACCAGCACTTGAAATTTTAGTTGGTATACCATCAGTAGTATATGGGTGGGTTGGTGTATCTGTACTAGTACCTATTATAAAGGATAACTTTGGAGGTATGGGATTCTCACTTCTAGCTGGAGTACTAGTATTATCACTTATGATTCTTCCAACTATAGCAACACTTTCAATAGATGCGATTAAAGGAATCCCAAGGGAACATATTGAAGCATCATATGGACTTGGAGCAACAAGATGGCAAACAATTAAAAATGTAATAGTACCTGGTTCAAAATCTGGAATACTTACAGGCGTTGTACTTGGAATAGCGAGAGCTTTTGGAGAAGCCCTTGCAGTACAAATGGTAATTGGAAATGCGGTTAAAATACCAGATAGTTTAACATCATCAGCAGCAACATTAACAAGTATATTAACAATGGATATGGCAAACACAGTAAGTGGATCAGCATGGAATGATGCTTTATGGACGCTTGCACTAATACTACTAATAATATCATTTATATTCATACTAATAGTTAGAAATATAGAAAAAAGAGGAGTGAGATAAGAATGGACGCAAAAAAAATAGATAAACTTGCAACGGGAGTATTCTACTTAGTAGCATTTATGGTAGTAGCTATACTTGGGGCATTCATTGCGTATATTTTATATAAAGGTATTGGCATGATAACTCCTTCATTTATATTTGGAAAACCTAGTATGACAAGTGCAGGTGGTGGAATTGGACCACAAATATTTAATTCACTTTACATGTTAGTTATTTCATTAATAATAACAGTACCTATAGGAATAGGAGCAGGGATATATTTAGCAGAGTATGCTAAAGAAGGTCTAGTTTTAAATATTATAAGATTATCACTTGAAACTATGTCATCATTACCTTCAATAGTAATAGGTATGTTTGGTCTTTTAGTATTTGTAAATTTAGCAGGATGGGGATATTCAATAATAGCAGGTGCATTATCAGTTAGTATATTAAATATTCCATCAATGACAAGAATATCAGAAAATGCTATAAGACATGCATCTAAGAAAGTTAAAGAAGCTTCATTAGGTCTTGGAGCTAGTAAATGGCAAACTATAAGAAAATTAACACTTCCAATAGCAATGAAAGATATTCTAACAGGAATAATATTAGCTTCAGGAAGAATTTTTGGAGAAGCAGCAGCATTCTTATATACAGCAGGACTAAGTTCAGGAATGCTCAACTTTAATCAAATTAGTCTTACTGGAAACACATCTGCATTTTCACTTTTTAGACCAGCAGAAACTTTAGCAGTTCATATATGGAAATTAAATTCAGAAGGTGTAGTACCAGATGCTTCAGCAATAGCAAATGGAACAGCAGCAGTGCTTATAATAATGGTTTTACTATTTAATTTATTAGCAAAGGTTATTGGAAATAGAATGTTAAAGGCATATAGTGGCAAGTAGGAGGAACGTATGAGTATAATAGAAACTAAAAATTTAAATCTTTATTATGGAACAAATAGAGCTCTTAAAGATATAAATATGAAATTTGAAAAAAATGAGGTTACAGCTCTTATAGGACCATCAGGTTGTGGTAAGTCAACCTTCTTAAGAACAATAAATAGAATGAATGATCTTATAGATTCAGTAAAAATAGAAGGAGAAGTTCTATTTGAAGGAAACAATATATTTGATGATTATGATGAGATTGCATTAAGAAAAAGGATTGGTATGGTATTCCAAAAACCAAATCCTTTTCCAATGTCTATATATGATAATGTAGCTTATGGACCAAGAATACATGGGATTAAAGATAAGAAGGTATTAGATGAGATAGTAGAAAAAAGCTTAAAAGGTGCAGCACTATGGGAAGAAACAAAAGACAGGCTTAAAAAGAGTGCTATGGGACTGTCAGGAGGTCAACAACAAAGACTATGTATAGCTAGAACTCTTGCTATATCACCTGAAATAATTCTTATGGATGAACCAACATCAGCACTTGATCCTATTTCTACTAATAAAGTAGAGGACTTAATTGAAGAACTTAAAAAAGAATATACTGTTATTATAGTTACTCATAATATGCAACAAGCTGGAAGAATAGCAGATAAAACAGCATTCTTCTTAAATGGTGAGGTTATAGAGTATGGTAAAACAGAAGATATATTCTATAGACCAGAGGATAAGAGAACAGAGGATTATATTACAGGAAGATTTGGTTAATAATAATTAAGAGGTGGTTATATGATAAGGGAGTCACAAAAATTAAGAATAAATACTATAAACAACAACTTAAGCAAAATGACTGATTTAGTAAAAGATCAATTAAATCAAAGTATGTTGGCGTTAAAAGAAAGAGATAGCAAATTAGCAGATGAAATAATAAAAGATGATGATAAAGTAGATAATCTCCAAAGAATAATTGAAGAAGAATGTATTAAGTTCATAGCAACAGAGCAACCTTTAGCAAAAGATTTAAGAAGAGTATTTACAGCGTCAAAAATAGTAACTGACTTAGAAAGAATGGCAGACCATGCAGTTGATATATGTAAAATTGCAAGAAAAGCAGATTCTAAAACTTATATAAGTGAAGCAAAAAAACTATGGGTTATGGAAGAGAAAATTCAAAGTATGATTAATCTAGCATTAAAGGCTTATCTAGATAGAGATGCTGATAAAGCTTATGATATATGTAAATTAGATGACGAGATAGATGATTTGTATAAAGAGGTCTTTAAAGAGACATTAGTTTATATAAAAGATGATGAGAGCCAAGTTGAAGTTGGGACTAATTTATTGTTTGTAAGTAAGTATTTAGAGAGAATTGGAGACCATGTAACTAATATTTGCGAATGGATCATATTTAGCAAAAAAGGTGAATATGTTGATTTAAATGAATAGTTTAAAACCACGCTAATAACTTTAGTGTGGTTTTTATTATGTATTTATTTTATATAATTTAAATTATGTATGTAAATGTAGTGTTTTTCATGACTTTTATTGACTAACTACATATATTAATGTAATATAACAAAAGATACACTAGTTTATAAAAAGGGAGTGGAAATATGAAGAACTTAATAAAAAGTGTGCTTCCAGATAGTATTGCAGAAGAAGTAGGTATAGAGCCTGGAGATTTTCTTCTTACAATTAATGATAAGGAAATAGAAGATATTATTGATTATAGATTTTTAGCTGTAGATGAAGAGATAACAATTCAGGTAGAAAAAGCTAGTGGTGAGATATGGGATATTGAAATAGAAAAAGATTACGGTGAAGAGCTTGGACTAGATTTCGAAGGTGGAATAATGGATAAAGCAAAGAGCTGTAGTAACAAATGCGTATTTTGTTTTATAGATCAGTTACCAAAGGGGATGAGAGATACTCTTTATTTTAAAGATGATGATTCAAGACTATCATTTTTACAAGGTAATTTTGTTACATTAACAAATATGAAAGAAAAAGATATAGATAGAATAATAAATTACAAAATAAGTCCTATTAATATATCAGTACATACCACAAATCCAGAACTTAGGGTTAGGATGCTTAATAATAGATTTGCAGGTGAAATCTATAAAAGAATGAAAAGACTTAAAGATGCAGGAATTCAAATGCATGCTCAAATAGTCTGTGTACCTGGAATTAATGATGGGGAAGAGCTTAAGAGAACAATAAATGATTTATACACTCTTTATCCAGAGGTTAATAATGTAGCTGTAGTACCAATTGGTATCACTAAGTTTAGAAAAGGATTAACACATGTAAATACATTTACAAAGGAAAGTTCAAAAGAAGCAATAGAAATGGTAGGGAAACTGCAAAATAAATTTATGAAAGAAGTTAATGAACCATTTGTAAGATTGTCAGATGAATTTTATGTTGTAGCAGAAGAAGATGTTCCAGGTGAAGACTTCTATAATGGCTTTGAACAATTAGAGGATGGTGTAGGAACTATTCGTTATTATAGAGAAGCTATAAAGAGAGATTTAGAATTTTTAAATCTAAATAAAAAAGGAAGTTATACTGTAGTAACTGGTACATTAGCTTATAATGAAATAAAAGATGCTATGGATAGTATAGTTTCAAAAAATCCAAAAGTTAAAATAGATGTAAAAAAGATTGTAAACAATTATTTTGGAGAAACTATTACAGTAGCAGGACTTTTAACAGGAACAGATATTATAGAGCAAATAAAAGATAGTATAGATACACCATATCTTATAATGCCAGATAATATGTTCAGAAGAGGATATGAATTAGCTCCAGAGGAACTTGTTATGCTAGATGACGTAACAATTGATATGTTAGAGGATGCACTAGGTGTCAAGGTTATCGTGTGTGATTACTCAGGAGATGGGTTTATAGATATAATAAATAATTACAATGAGGAGGAATAGTAATGGGAAAACCGATTGTTGCAATGGTAGGAAGACCAAACGTTGGTAAATCTACATTATTTAATAGATTAGCGGGAAAGAGAATTTCTATAGTTGAAGATACACCGGGGGTTACAAGGGACAGAGTGTATGCTGAAGCTGAATGGCTTAATCATAATTTTACTATGATAGATACAGGAGGTATAGAACCTGAAAGAGACGATATTATAGTAAAACAAATGAGAAGACAAGCGAATATAGCAATAGAAACAGCAGATGTAATAATCTTTATTGTTGATGGTAAAGAAGGATTAACACCAGCTGACCAAGAAGTTGCGTCAATGCTTAGAAAGAGCAAAAAACCGGTTGTTTTAGTAGTTAATAAGGTAGACACACTAAAAGAAGAAGATAATGCATGGGAGTTCTATAATTTAGGTATAGGAGATCCTATAACAATATCAGGAGCTCAAGGCTTAGGTCTTGGAGATATGCTAGATAGGGTAGTTGAACATTTTGATACTTCATATTTAGATGAAGAAGAAGATGAGTTTATAAGAATAGCTATGATTGGTAAGCCTAATGTAGGTAAATCATCACTTATTAACAAACTTTTAGGGGAAGATAGAGTTATAGTTTCAAATGTTCCAGGAACAACAAGAGATGCAATTGATTCATACTTAGAAACTGATGAAGGTAAGTTTATACTTATAGATACTGCTGGAATTAGAAGAAAAAGTAAAGTAAAAGAAGAAATAGAAAGATACAGTGTTATAAGAACTTATACAGCTATTGAAAGAGCAGATGTTTGCATATTAATGGTAGATGCACAAGAAGGTATAACAGAACAAGATGAAAAGATAATAGGCTATGCTCACGAAATGAGAAAAGCTATTATGGTAGTAGTTAATAAGTGGGATCTTATAGAAAAAGATGATAAAACACTTGATAAATATAAAAAGGAACTTCAAGGAAAACTTAAATTCTTAAGTTATGCTCCATATGTATTTATATCAGCACTTACAGGACAAAGAACACATAGAATTCTTAGTACTGCAAGAATGTGCTACGATAACTACTCAAAGAGAATTTCAACAGGTGTTTTAAATGATGTAATAAATAGAGCAGTTCTTATGAAAGAACCACCAATTGTTGGATTAAAGAGAATGAAAATTTATTATGCAACACAAGTTGCAGCAAGACCACCTAAATTTATTTTCTTTGTTAATGACTCAAATGCAACACATTTCTCATATCAAAGATACCTAGAGAACCAATTAAGACAAAGTTTTGATTTTGAAGGAACAGGTATACAAATAGAGTATAGAGAAAGGAAAATGTAATTATGAGTAAGGTAGCATTTATTGGAGGAGGAAGCTTTGGTACAGCATTAGCTGTTCAGCTTGGTCAAAAAGGAAACGAAATAAGTATATTTGACAGAGATATTAATGTATGTAATGACATTAATAATAACAGAAGAAATGATAAATATATTAAAGACCTAATCATTCCAGAAAATATTACAGCCTATAATAATTTAGATGAGGCAATAGAAGGAGTTGACTATTTAGTTTTAGCTATTCCTTCTCATGTAATAAGAGATGTTACTAGATCTTTAAAAGGGAAAATTACAAAAGATGTAGTTATAATATCTATAGCAAAAGGTATTGAACCTACAAGCAACAAAAGACTATCAGAGGTTATAGAAGAAGAACTTCCTAATCCTGTGGTTATATTATCAGGACCAAGTCATGCTGAAGAGGTGGCAATAGAGATTCCGACTACTTTAGTTGCAACATCAAACGAAATGAAGTATGCAGAACAAGTTCAAGAATTATTTATGACACCAACACTTAGAATATACACTAACGAGGATATAGTTGGGGTAGAGATAGGTGGAGCTGTTAAAAATATTATTGCACTAGCGGCAGGTATTGGTGATGGTGTTGGATATGGTGACAATTCAAAGGCAGCATTAATGACAAGAGGAATGAAAGAAATTTCAAGAGTAGGGATGGCCTTAGGTGGAAAAGCTGAAACATTCTTTGGACTTACAGGAATGGGAGATTTAATCGTTACTTGTACATCAATGCATTCAAGAAATAGAAGAGCTGGTATTCTTATAGGAAAAGGTGCTTCTTTGGATGAAGCTTTAGATGAAGTTGGAATGATAGTTGAAGGTGTTAAAGCTTGCAGGGCTTTCCATGAACTAAATAGAGAAATTGGTGTTAGCATGCCAATTACCGATGCACTATATAGTATACTTTTTGAAGGTAAAGACCCGAGAGAAGCTGTTCAAGAACTAATGCTTAGAGAAAAGAAAAATGAAACACATTAAAAAAGCAACCAAATTTGGTTGCTTTTTTTTATATTTATTTCATATCTTCTAACCTTAATGTCATATAACTATAATATAGAGGTAAATGAGGAGGTTTTTAGTTTAGAAATATAGATTTAAGTTCTATATTATATTAGATTAATGTACATTGCGTAAAAGGTTTTATAAGGAACTTTATTATATTGATTTTGTATTTTAGGGCAATAAGAAATATGCAGGATTATTATTCATAAATGAAATAGCAGTCCTTACGAAAAATTTTTAATCTTATTATAGTCTTTCTGTTTACTTATTTTAATTTATATAAATGTTTTACTATATTACTTTGGAAGCTGGAAATATATTTAAAAATTCAATTATAAATTAGTATATAATTTCAATATTTAGAATATATATATATTGTTATAAATAGTTAGGAGGTATTTTCTTGGACAACTTTAAAATCTATAAAGATATATCAGAAAGAACCCAAGGAGACATATATGTAGGAGTTGTTGGTCCTGTAAGAACTGGTAAGTCAACTTTTATAAAGAAATTTATGGATCTTATGGTAATACCAAAGATAGATAATGAATTTAAGAAAGAAAGGGCAAAGGATGAATTACCACAAAGTGGATCAGGAAAAATGATACACACAACAGAACCAAAATTTGTTCCAAATGAAGCAATTGAAATAAACATTGAAGATGAAATAAAATTTAAAGTTAGAATGGTTGATTGTGTAGGTTATATAGTAAAAGAAGCATTAGGATATATAGAGGGTGATACACCTAAAATGGTAAATACTCCGTGGTATGATTATGAAATTCCATTTGAAGATGCAGCTGAAATAGGAACTAGAAAGGTTATAACAGACCATTCAACAATTGGTTTAGTTATAACTACAGATGGAAGCATAACTGGACTTGAAAGACAAGATTATGTTGAAGCAGAAGAAAGAGTAATATCTGAACTGCAATCAATAAATAAGCCATTTGTAGTAGTACTTAATAGCTCAAGAGTAAACTCTAAGGAAACAAAAGAAATTAAAAAGGAAATGGAAGAAAAATATAACGTTGAAGTTCAACCTATGGACATAGCAAATATGAGAGAAGAAGACATTGAAAATTTATTTAAGCATGTACTTAAAGAATTCCCAGTAAAAGAAGTTAACATTGATATGCCAGAGTGGCTTGAGAGACTAGAAGCAGAGCATTGGCTTAAAAAGGATTTCTTTAACATAATAAGAGGGATGAGCAAAAACATATCAAAAATAAGAGATATAAAAATTTCTCTAGATAAATTAGATGGAGAGGAGTTTTTAGGAGAGGCTTTTATAAAAGAAATAGATCTTGGGATAGGGACAGCTAGGGTTATAATGAAACCTAAAGATGGAATATTCTATAAAGTTTTAAGTGAAATTTGTGAATTAGATGTTACTTCAGAAAATGATCTTATGTCAATAATAAAGGAATTAAATTTTGCGAAAAAAGAATATGATAAAGTTAAAGATGCTTTAAATGATGTAAATGAAACAGGGTATGGGCTAGTGGCACCACAGCTTAAAGAAATGAAATTTGAAGAACCTGAAATTGTTAAACATGGATCTCAATATGGAGTTAAGCTAAAGGCAAGTGCACCATCACTTCATTTTATAAAAGCTAATATACAAACTGAAATAAGCCCTATCATGGGGTCTGAAAAAGAATCAGAGGAGTTAGTTAAGTCATTACTTGAACAATTTGAAAATGACCCAGCAACTTTATGGCAAAGTAATATGTTAGGTAAATCACTTGAAGTTCTTGTTAAGGAAGGTCTTCAAAATAAATTATATAAAATGCCAGAAGATGTTCAGATAAAAATTCAAAAAACATTACAAAAAATAATAAATGAAGGTAATGGAGGATTAATCTGTATAATCCTATAGAAATAAAAAAGGTTAGTATCTTGTTTAACATTATACTAGCCTTTTTAAGATTATGTTATCATATCCATCAAATTGTGAATAATATATAATAGATAATATAAAATATATATTTTTAAAGTATTACGCGAAAAGGCATGGTGAGGTATTATGATTAATAAATACAAGGCTTATAAAAAAGTTGGGGCAATAGATAAGGCAATCGCAGAGAAAGTAGGGTTTGATTTTTATGGAAATGTCTATGCTTCACCAGGGGTATTAAAGCATATAAGAAAAAAGCACAGCAAGCAGCTTACTAGAAATATAAAAGATAATTTAACAATAATTATTGAAAGAATTATTGAGAATCCAGATTTTGTAGGAATGAATAAAAGGAATGCAGAATTAGGTGCATTAGAATTAGTAAAAAAAGTTGATGCATATATAATGCTAGTACTTGAAGTTGATTTAAAAGAAAAATATATTTATGTTTCAAGTATGTATCCAGTAACAAAAAGTAAGATGAGAAATAAGATATATAGTGGCACTTTGAAAGAGGCTGTATAATAAAAAAGTATTATTTGCTTGAAAAATGTTTCATTAAGTATGTATAATAAAAATATATAAAAGTTTTTGAGGTGAGAAAAGGCTCCTCACGCGCTAATATAATTTAGTAAACAGAGATGTAGGATACGCCGCCCTACCAAAAATTATTTAAAGACTTAGAGACTTTTGGTAAACACCAAGAGTTCTTTTTATTACAAAGGAAAACAGGAGGATGACTATGAAAAAAATTGCGGTTGTTTTTAATGGTGGAACAATATCAATGAAAGTTGATGATAGAATAAAGGCTGCTGTGCCAAGCTTAAGTGGAGAAGAGATAATGGCAATGGTGACAGGGATAGAAGATTATGCTGAAGTTGTAAATTATAATTTCTCATCTCTTCCATCACCACACGTTACACCTGAACTTATGCTTAAATTATCAAAATTTGTTCAAGAGCTAGCAGATAGAGAGGATATTGCAGGAATTGTTATAACACATGGTACAGATACTTTAGAAGAGACAGCATACTTTTTAGATTTAACAGTTAAGACTAAAAAACCAATAGTTGTAACTGGTGCTATGAGAAGTTCTTCAGAACTTGGATATGATGGGCCTTTTAATTTAGCTGCATCAATTTGTACAGCTATAGCTGAAGAGTCAAGAGGGAGAGGTGTGATAGTTTGTTTTAATGGAGAATTGAATGATGCAAGAGAAGTTACTAAAGCAAATTCAATGGCATTAAATGCTTTTAGAACTCCAAACTTTGGACCTGTTGGAATAGTTGACAATAATAAAGTTATATTCTATAGAAAAGGTAAAAAAGGAGAAAAGTTATCACCAAATAATATGGACAAAGATGTTGCACTTATAAAGTGTGTTGCTGGAATGGACTCATCTTACATAGAATTTGCTTTAGAAAAAGGATTTAAGGGTATTGTAATTGAAGGAATGGGAAGAGGAAATGTTCCTCCAACAATGGTTGATGGAATAAAAAAAGCAATATCAATGAATATTCCAGTAATTCTTGTATCTAGATGCTTTGAAGGAAGAGTCTTTGAAAGCTATGGATATGAAGGAGGCGGAAAACATTTAATGGACCTTGGAGTTATATTTGGTGATACAATGCCAGGTCAAAAAGCGAGAATACAGCTTTTGGCAGCTATAAATTCAGGTAAGAAATTAGATGAAATTAAAAAATTATTTGAAGAAGGATTGTATGAACATAATTAGATAAATGAATGAATTTTATTCATAAATTTAAAAATATTCGCATATAACAATATATTTTAATGAAATGTATTGACAATATTCGTAATAATTAATAGAATAGTATTGTAAAAAAACTCATATAATAGTGGAATATGGGCCGCTAGTTTCTACGAGATACCGTAATATCTTACTATGGGAAGACTATTCTTAAGAAAAAATTAAAGAAGGTCATTATGAGTTATTTTATAGAAAATAGGTCATAATGACCTTCTTGGTTTTGTGGGGGGAAAAAATGAATAAAGAAAAAAGGGTTTTCGAAATATTAGAAAACAAGAATGTTGATTTTAAGAAAGAGATTGTAGCTGGGATAACAACATTCTTAACAATGGCGTACATAATAGCTGTTAATCCAAGCATACTAAGTGCAACAGGAATGGATCAAGGTGCATTAGTTACTGCAACTTGTCTAGCAGCAGCTATAGCAACAATACTTATGGGAGTATTTGCAAATCTACCATTTGCATTAGCATCAGGTATGGGACTTAATGCTTATTTTGCTTTTTCCGTTGTAATTGGAAAAGGTATATCATGGGAGATAGCACTTACGGCAGTTTTTGTTGAAGGTATCATATTTATTCTTATGTCACTATTTAAAGTTCGTCAAGCAGTTGTAAAAGCAATACCTATGAATATGAAATATGCAGTTACAGCTGGGATTGGATTGTTTATTGCTTTTATAGGTCTTACTGGAAGTAAGATAGTTGTTGATAATCCAGATACATTTTTAGCACTAGGACATTTTACTACACCAACAGTTATAATAGCATTGATTGGAGTAGTGGTTATTGCTGTATTAGATAAAAAAGGAGTTAAAGCATCTATACTTTTTGGAATATTAGTATCAACATTACTTGCATGGGGATATGCAATGTTTAATCCAGAATATGCAGCAAGTCTTGGTATATATTTACCTAATGGAATTATTAAATTTGAAAGTATAGTTCCTATAGCAGGAAAACTTGATTTTGGTTATATGTTAAATCCAAATACTATATGGACTTTTATAACAGTAGTTTGTACATTCTTATTTGTTGATTTCTTTGATACTATTGGAACATTAGTTGGAGTTACATCAAGGGCTGGAATGCTTGATAAAGATGGTAATATTCCAAATGTAGGTAAAGCTTTAATGGTGGATGCGATAGGAACAACAGCAGGAGCGTGTCTTGGTGTTTCTACAGTAACAACTTTTGTAGAGAGTTCAACAGGAGTAGCAGCAGGAGGAAGAACAGGGTGGACATCAGTAACAACTGGGTTATTATTCTTAGTTGCGATGTTTTTCTCACCAATTTTTGTAGCAATCCCTGCATGTGCAACAGCACCAGCTTTAATATATGTTGGTTATTTAATGCTTGGAGCTGTTAAAAATATTGATTTTAATGAAATAACAGAAGGATTCCCTGCATTTATAACAATTGCAGCTATGCCACTTACTTATAGTATAGGAGATGGACTAACGCTAGGAGTTCTAGCTTATGTTTTCATTAATGTTTTATATAATACATTCTTTATAAAGAAGAGAGAAGAAAAGAAAAAAATATCTATAGTTATGATTGTACTTGCAATAGTATTCTTATTTAAATTATTTTTATTATAAAATAAATGAAGGACTAGCTTTTTGAGCTAGTCTTTTTTTATGGGAAAGATAAATAAAACTTAAATGTAAACATTTTGTTAACAAACTATTGACTTTAATGTTGTACTAAAATAATATGTATTTATGAATTTAAGTTTTATGTAGAGGAGGGGAAATAATGGTAAAAAGTATGACTAGCTTTGGAAGAGCTAGTAGTGAAGAAGGTAAAGAAAGACTTTTTTCTATTGAAATGAAAAGTGTAAATCATAGATATTTAGATATGAATATAAGAATGCCAAAGTCAATTTTTCCTTTAGAAGAAAGACTTCGTAAATTAATAAGCTCAAAATTAAATAGAGGAAAAGTTGATGTTTATATAAATCTCAAGAACTTTTCTAAAGGCGAAAGTATTGCAGAAGTTAATGAAACGTTAGCTAGAAGTTATTTTGAATGCTTAGCTAGAATTTCAGAAGAATTAAATATTCCAAATGATGCAACAGCAACTAAGATAGCAAGATTTCCAGATGTAATTTCAGTTACAGAAAAAGAAGAAAATATTGAAGAAATATTTGAAGAAATAAAAGTTTTAATGGAAGCTTCTCTTGAAAATATGGTTGAAATGAGGGAGAGAGAAGGAGAAAAACTTAAAGAAGATATATTAGAAAAGCTTAATGTAATAGAGAACCTTGTACTTGATATAGAGAAAATTGCAGATTTAATTCCAATGCAGTATAAAGCAAAGTTAGAAGATAGAATAAAAGATCTAACTACAGGGATTGAAATAGATGAAAATAGAGTTGCAGTTGAAATTGCTATTTTCGCAGATAAGGCTACTGTAGATGAAGAAATTATAAGACTTAGAAGTCATATATCTCAAATGAGAAGTACTCTTGATATATGTGAGCCGATAGGTAGAAAGCTTGATTTTATTGTTCAAGAAATGAATAGAGAAGCAAACACTATAGCTTCTAAATCAAATGACATGAAAATGACAAATATAGTCATTGACATAAAAAATCTAATTGAAAAGATTAGAGAACAAGTTCAAAACATAGAATAATAAGGAGGATACACATGGGTATTAAATTAATCAATATTGGCTTTGGAAATATTGTGTCAGCTAATAGACTAGTTGCTATTGTAAGTCCTGAGTCTGCACCAATTAAGAGAATAATCCAGGAAGCTAGAGATAGAGGAATGCTTATCGATGCAACTTATGGAAGAAGAACAAGAGCAGTTATTATAACTGATAGTGACCATGTAATTTTATCAGCAGTTCAACCAGAAACAGTAGCTCATAGATTATCAAATAAAGATGATCATGAAGATGAGGTAGATGAATAATGAGTAAAAAAGGCGTTTTATTAGTAATATCAGGTCCATCAGGAGCTGGTAAAGGAACAATTTGTAAGGCATTATTAGATAAGCATAAGGATATTTATTTATCAGTTTCAGCCACAACTAGAGAGCCAAGAGTTGGCGAAGTGCATGGAGTAAATTATTTCTTCAAAACTAAAGAAGAATTTTTACAAAAGGTTGAAGAAGGAGACTTCTTAGAACATGCAGAAGTGTATGGCAATTACTATGGAACACCAAAGTCTAGTGTACAAAAGATGTTAGACGAAGGCAGAGATGTAATATTAGAAATAGATATACAAGGAGCTTTAAAAGTTAAAGAAAATTGTGAAGAGGGAATATTTATATTTATACTTCCTCCATCAATGGAAGAATTAAAACAAAGGATCATTAAAAGAGGAAGTGAAACACCTGAATCATTAATGACAAGATTTAAATCAGCATATAAAGAAATAAATTATATATCAAAATATAATTACGCTGTTGTAAATGATGAAGTAGATACAGCTGTAGCAAAGCTTGAATCTATAATTACAGCAGAAAGATGTAGAGTAGATAGAATGAAAAATAAGATATTAGATTCTAAGGAGGGCTTTATACATGAACAACTCTATGATTAATCCATCAATAGTAGATTTATTAAAAAAGGTAGAAGACAGATATTCACTAGTTATAGTGACTTCAAAGAGAGCTAGACAAATAATTGCAGGTAGTGAACCATTAGTAAACATAAATTCACAAAAACCTTTAACAATCGCAATAAATGAAGTAAATGAAAGTAAAGTAGGATACGAAACTATAGAAGTAGTAGAGGAAAACTAGTATATTATGTATAAGGATAAATGCGTTGTATTAGGAGTTTGTGGAGGAATTGCAGTTTATAAAGCATTAGATGTTGTAAGTGCTCTTCGTAAAAAAGGAGTAGAGGTTAGGGTCATAATGACTGAATCAGCTACTCAATTTGTTACACCGTTAACTTTTCAGTCAATTAGTCAAAATATGGTTATAACTGATATGTTTTCAGAGCCAAAGGCATGGGAGATTCAACACATTAGTCTTGCTCAAAAAGCAGATATAATGCTTGTTGCACCAGCTACAGCAAATATAATAGGTAAGGTTGCAAATGGTATAGCAGATGATATGTTATCAACTACTATAATGGCTACTAAAGCTAAGGTTATATTTGCACCAGCAATGAATACAAATATGTATGAAAATCCAATTGTTCAAGCTAACATTAAAAAGCTTAAAGAATATGGATATGAGTTTATAGAACCAGACTCAGGAAGACTTGCATGTGGAGATATTGGCAAAGGAAAACTTCCAAAGCCAGAAGTTATATTTGAACATGTTTTAACAGCACTTCATCCAACTAAAGATTTAGAAGGCAAGAAAGTTCTTGTAACAGCAGGGCCTACTAGAGCAAATATAGATCCAGTTAGATTTATAACAAATAATTCAACTGGGAAAATGGGATATGCTATTGCAGAAGAAGCAAGAGATAGAGGAGCTAGAGTTGTACTTGTAACTGGAGCTAAAAATATAAAGAAACCACAGGGAATAGAGATTATTGAAGTAGATACAAATTCTGAAATGAGAAAGGCTGTCCTTGATCA
This sequence comes from Clostridium sardiniense, assembly GCF_016907995.1. GTDB lineage: Bacteria > Bacillota > Clostridia > Clostridiales > Clostridiaceae > Clostridium > Clostridium sardiniense. The sequence continues at coordinate 19,585 of NZ_JAFBDA010000011.1, forward strand.
TTATAATTCATCTGACATTGTTATAAAGTCAGCAGCTGTTGCTGATTATAAGCCTAAGGAATATAGCGATGAGAAAATAAAAAAAGGTGATGGGAATTTAAATATAGAATTTACTAGAGATAATGATATTTTAATGGAACTTGGACAAAAGAAAAAGAACCAAGTATTAATTGGGTTTGCTGCTGAAAGTAGTAATTTGATAGAAAACGCAAAAGGCAAATTAAAGAGAAAAAATCTTGATTATATTATAGCAAATGATATTACATCAAAAGAAACTGGTTTTGGTAGTGATCAAAATAAGGTTTTTGTAATTTCAAAAGATGGTTCTATAAAAGAACTTGATATAATGAGTAAAAGAGAAGTAGCTAGTAATTTGTTTGATGTTATTGAAAGAAAGCGCTAAGTATGCGCTTTCTTCTCTTATTAAGAAGAATTTTGAAAGGGTGAACTTATAAAATGGAACTATATGCTGAAGTAATTGTAAATAGTGATGCTGTAGAGATAGATAGAACATTCACTTATAAAGTTAAAGATGATCTAGTTCCTTTAATTAGTGTAGGTCACAGAGTTAAGATTCCATTTGGAGTGAGAAATAAACCTACAGAAGGGTTTGTTATGGCTCTTTCAACTGAGTTTAATGATACATATAAGGTTAAAGAAATAATTAAATTATGTGATGAAGAACCTATTCTTACAAAAGAAGATTTGCTTATGATAGAATTTTTAATACGGAAAACTCTTTGCAAACATATAGATGCAATAAGAGTTTTAATACCAACTGGACTTATTAAAGGACTAAAAAGCAAAAAGAAAAAAGTTATTAAGTTTGTTAATGATTTTTATGAAGATATAAAAAACAAAGAAAAATATAAAAATCTTATTAGATTTATAAAAGATAATGATTGTTTATTTTCTAAATCAGAATTATCTAAAGAATATAACTTTTCTACATATGTAATAAATAAATCAATAGAAAAAGGCTATTTATCTGTTGAAGAGACAGTAATAGAGAGATTTAATCGTAGGATTTATAAAGAAGATAATTCTAAAGATTTAACAGAAGAACAAAAACAAGCAATATTAAGGATTGAAAACACAGATAAAAATGGAGTGCTTTTAAAGGGTGTAACAGGTTCGGGGAAAACTGAAATTTATATGAATTTAGTAGAAAAGGTACTAAATAGAGGAGAGGGAGCTATTGTTTTAGTTCCAGAAATAGCATTAACTCCACAGATGATTGAAAGATTTAAAGGGAGATTTGGAGAAGATGTTGCACTATTTCATAGTAGGCTTTCAGATGGTGAAAGATTCGATGAATGGTATAGAGTAAAATCAGGAAGGTGTAGACTTGTAGTTGGAGCTAGAAGTGCAATATTCCTTCCGGTAGATAAATTAGGATTAATAATTATCGATGAAGAACATGAAGGAACTTATAAATCTGAACATAACCCTAAGTATAATACTAAAGAAGTAGCAGAATTTTTAAGTGTTATAAAGGGATGTAAATATATTTTAGGATCTGCAACGCCATCTGTTGAAAGTTTTGCAGATGCTATGGTCTCAAAAGTAGAATTAATTGAACTTAATAATAGAGTTGATAATAAACCTCTTCCTACTATGCAAATAGTAGATATGAGGGAAGAGCTTAAAGTTAAGAATCTTTCAATGTTTTCAAGAAAACTTTATAAAGAAATGAAAGAAGCTTTAGAGAGAAAAGAGCAAATTATATTATTCTTAAATAGAAGAGGCTTTTCTACATTTATTTCTTGTAGAAGCTGTGGATATGTATTTAAATGTCACAAATGTGACATATCTATGACTTATCATAAAAATGGATACTTAGTTTGCCATTATTGTGGCAGAACAGAAAAGCAAGTTAAAATCTGTCCAAAATGTAAGAGTAAATATGTTAAGTTTTTTGGAGCTGGTACTGAAAAAGTAGAGAATGAAGTTAGAAAATATTTTAAAGATGCTAGAATTCTTAGGATGGATGCTGACACAACAAGAAATAAAGATTCTCATGAAAAAATATACAATTCTTTTAAAAGAGGAGAAGCTGATATATTAATTGGAACACAAATGATAACAAAAGGCTTAGATTTTAAAGGAGTTACCTTAGTTGGAGTATTGGCTGCTGATATGTCACTTAATATACCTGATTATAGATCTAGTGAGAGGACGTTTCAGGTAATAACTCAGGTTGCAGGAAGAGCAGGCAGAGGAGATAAAGAAGGGAAAGTTATAATACAATCTTATACTCCAAATCATCCAAGTTTAAAGTATGCTATAGATAATGACTATGTAGGCATGTTTAAAGAAGAAATTGCTATAAGAAAAGGAATGGGATATCCACCTTTTGGGAAAATATTGCTTATAAGAGGAATTTCAAAAAATGAAGAAAAATTAAAAAAAATTATGAAATCTATAGCTAAGGAAGTTGATAAATTACTAGATGATGAAATAACACTGCTAGGGCCAACTCAATGTATAGTTGGAAAGATTAAGGATAAGCATAGATGGCAAATCTTAATTAAGGGCAAAATTATAGATGAACTAGCTAAAAAAATAAAAGATAGACTTTATGAAATGAATAAGAGTGTATATAATGAAATAAGAGTAAATATTGATATAAACCCAAATAATTTATTATAGGAGGAATTTTTAATGGCAATTAGAAAGATAAGACTTAAAGGTGATGAAGTATTAAGAAAGAATAGTAAGGTTGTTGATAAAATAGATAATAGAACTTTAACATTAATAGGAGATATGATAGATACTATGTATGAAGAGGATGGAGTTGGTCTTGCAGCACCACAAGTTGGAATACTTAAAAGGATATTTGTTATAGATGTTTATGATGGAGAAGGTGCTAGAGTATTTATAAATCCTGAAATTCTTGAAACTTCAGGAAGTCAATATGGAGAAGAAGGATGTCTTAGTGTACCAGGTGAATTTGAAGATGTAGAAAGAGCGAACTATGTAAAGGTAAAAGCTTTAAATGAAAAAGGGGAAGAATTTATTTTAGAGGGAGAAGAGTTACTTGCAAGAGCAATTCTACACGAAAATGATCATTTAAATGGTATTTTATTTATAGATAAAGTAAAATAAATTTTACTAACCAAAAAAGGAGGGATACTTTTGAAGATAGTATTTATGGGAACACCAGATTTTGCAGTTCCATCTTTAAAAGAATTAATAGATAAATATGGAGTTGAGGCAGTATTTACTCAACCAGATAGACCAAAAGGTAGAGGTAAGAAATTAGCTTTTTCACCAGTTAAAGAAGAAGCCTTAAAACATGATATTAAGGTATATCAACCAGAAAAATTAAAAGATGAAAAAGAAATGATTGAAATGCTAAAAGAAATGAAGCCAGATTTTATTATAGTTGTAGCATTTGGTCAAATACTTACTAAAGAAGTTCTTGATATACCAAAGTATGGTTGCATAAATTTACATGGATCAATACTTCCTATGTATAGAGGTGCAGCACCTATAAATTGGGCAATTATAAATGGAGAAAAGGTATCAGGAAACACTACTATGCTTATGGATGTTGGACTTGATACTGGAGATATGCTTTTAAAGGATGAAGTTGAAATAACTGAAAATATGAATGCGGGAGAACTTTATGATATCCTTAAAGAAAGAGGCGGAAAGCTTTTAGTTGATACAATAGAAGGTGTAGTTAATGGAACTATAACTCCAGAAAAACAAAGTGATGAAACTTTTTATGCTAAAATGTTAAATAAAAAGATGGCTGAAATTGATTGGAAAAAGAGTGCTAGAGAAATTCATAATATGATTAGAGGATTAAATCCTTGGCCTGTTGCACATACTTTATATGATGGAAGCACTATGAAAATATTTGAAAGTGAAGCCTTAAATAAAGAAAGCAAAGCAGAGTGTGGAAAAATAATAGATGTTTCAAAAAAAGGAATAGAAGTCTCTACAGGAGAAGGGATTCTTTTAATTAAAAAAATGCAATTTCCAAATTCAAAGCCTTTAATGGTAGAGCAATATATAAATGGTCATGAGGTTAATAAAGAATTTATATTAGGTAGATAGGAGAGATAGTTATGTATTATCCATTTTATTTTGACAGAACAATGCTTATATTAATACCTGCTCTTTTAGTTAGCTTTTGGGCTCAAGCGAAAATTAGCTCAACTTATAATAAGTATAAAACTATAAGAACTATGAATGGTTACACAGGTGAACAAGTTGCAAGAATGATGCTAAATGAAGCAGGACTTTCTTTTGTAAATATTGAAATGGTAAATACAAGGCTTGGAGATCATTATGATCCAGGGAATAAAGTGCTTAGATTATCTCCAGAGGTGTATAGTGGAATCTCAATTGCAGCTGCTGGAATTGCAGCTCATGAGGTTGGCCATGCAATTCAACATAAAGAAGCTTATAAGCCACTTATAATTAGAAATTCAATTGTTCCAGTTGTAAATTTTGGTTCGAGTATTTCATGGATTTTATTTGTTATTGGGCTGTTTATGGGAAATAGTTTGCTTGTTAATTTAGGAATTGTATTATTTTCAGGAGTAGTAGTATTTCAATTAGTAACACTTCCAGTTGAGTTTAATGCATCAAGCAGAGCTATTAATATACTAGATAAAAGAGGTATATTATATGGTGATGAAGTGAGTGGTGCTAAAAAAGTATTAGGAGCAGCTGCTATGACATATATTGCATCTGCATTAATGGCAATTGCACAGTTATTAAGATTAATTGCAATTAGTAAAAGAGATAATTAAAAAGTATTATAGATTAATAGATTAAGAAAAACTGAAAGAAGAGGTATTTTATGAATAGTAGAAGCATAGCTTTAAAAGTACTAAATAGAGTATTTAATGAAGGGGCTTATTCAAACTTAGCATTATCAAATGAATTAAACAATTCAGACCTTAATGATAAAGATAAAGCATTAGTAACAGAAATAGTTTATGGAACTATAAGAAGAAAAAGTAGTTTAGATACTCTTATAGCTTCATTTGTTAAAGATATAAAGATAATGGATAAAAGAGTATTAAATATCCTAAGAATGGCAATGTATCAATTGAAATTTTTAGATAAGGTTCCAAGTTATGCTGCGTGCAATGAAGCTGTAGAACAAGCTAAAAAAATATCTTTAGGATCAAGCAAATTAGTTAATGGTATTTTAAGAACTTATGGTAAAAAAGGTGAGTCAGGGTTAAACTTTAAAAATAAAATATATGAACTAGCCTATACATATTCTTTTGAACCATGGCTTATAAGATTATTTATAAAACAATATGGAGAGGAAGATACTATAAAAATTCTAAATGGATTAAACTTTACTCCAAAGGTAACAGTTAGAGTAAATTCATTAAAATCTAACTTTGATGAAGTGTTTGAAGAGTTAGAAGAAAATGGTTATAATGTAGAAGAAGGATATATATGTCCTGAGGCTATTTCAATTAAAGGTGGAAAAAGCGTAGAAAATAATAAATTGTTTAATGAAGGTAAGATAACTGTTCAAGATGAAAGTGCTATGTTAGTTGCACCACTTTTAGATGTAAAGCATGGTGAAATTGTATTAGATTTATGTAGTGCACCTGGAGGTAAGACAACTCATATATCAGAGCTTCTTGAGAATACAGGAAAAGTTTTAGCTTTTGATTTACATGAAAATAAATTAGGCTTAATTAAAGAAAATTGTGATAGACTAGGAATAGATAATGTAGAATTAAAAGAAATGGATGCTACAAAGATAGACGTAGAGCTTGTAGGTCTTGCTGATAAAATACTTTTAGATGTTCCATGTTCAGGTCTAGGAATAATAAAGAGAAAACCAGAAATTAAATGGAATAAAAATCGTGAAGAACTTAAAGAAATAGTTAAAGTACAAAGAGATATTATGGAAAATTCATGGCAATATTTAAAAATTGGTGGAGCTATGGTTTACTCAACTTGTACTTTAAATAAAGAAGAAAACGAGCAAAACATTGAATGGTTCTTAAATAAACATAAAGACTGTAAGTTAGAGAAAGTATTCATAGGCAAGGGAGATAACTTAAAATATCAAAATGATATGTTAACAGTTTTTCCAAATGAGTATATGGATGGTTTCTTTATGGCTAAACTTAAGAAAATTTAGTAGGAGAAATTTTATGAAAAATTTATTAGATTATACTTTAGATGAATTTGCATCATGGTTAAAAGAAAATGGTGAAAGTGCTTTTAGATCAAAACAAGTATTTTCATGGATGTATAAAGATATATGGAATTTTGATGATATGAAAAATATACCAAAGTCATTAAAAGAAAAGTTAAATGAAAACTTTGAAATTTTAATTCCTGAGGTTGTTGAATGTTTTCAGTCATCAGATGATAATACGAGGAAATTACTTTTAGCGCTTAATGATGGAAATTTAATAGAATGTGTAATCATGCAATACAAACATGGAAATACAATATGTATTTCTACTCAAGTTGGATGTAGAATGGGATGTAAATTCTGTGCATCAACAATAGATGGTAGAGTGAGAAACTTGACTTCTGGTGAAATTCTTTCACAAATAATGATAGCTCAAAAGGTATTAGGAGAAAGAATATCAAATATTGTTTTAATGGGAAGTGGGGAACCACTTGATAATTATGACAATGTTTTAAAATTCCTAAAAGAAGTGACTTCTGAATATGGATTTAACATAGGTCAAAGGCATATTACACTATCAACATGTGGATTAGTACCTAAAATTTATGAATTAGCAGATGAAGGTATGACAATAACACTTGCGATTTCATTACATGCATTTAGTGATGAAAAGAGAAGAGAGATAATGCCAATTGCTAACAAATATTCAATAAAAGAAATTTTAGATGCATGCCATTACTATATTGATAAAACTAATAGAAGAGTAACATTTGAATATGCACTAGTAAAAGATGTTAATGATAGTAAAGAAGATGCTAAATCTTTAGGGCAATTATTAAAAGGAATGCTTTGTCATGTCAATTTAATACCTGTAAATGAAGTAAAAGAAAATTCATTTAAAAGATCTTCTAATAAAACTGTAGAAACTTTTGCAGAAATTCTTAAAGATAGAGGAATTGAAGCTACAGTTAGAAGAGAAATGGGCGGAGATATTAATGCAGCATGCGGGCAATTGAGAAGAAGTTACATTAAGTCCCAAAGTTAGGGGGAGAGTATATGGTAGGATATAAAAGTGATGTTGGAATAAAACGAAAATTTAATGAAGATAGTTTTGGTTACTTTGAAGATGATTCTTATAGTATTTATGTAGTTGCAGATGGAATGGGTGGCCATAATGCAGGGGAAGTAGCTAGTGAAATGGCAGTTAGTGAAGTTGTAAAATTTGTAAATGATAATATTAATGAATTTTGTGATAATGTTCTTGAAGAAGCAATAAAAAAAGTAAACTCTAATATATATAATTATTCAGCAAGTGATAAAAAGTTAAAGGGAATGGGAACTACAATAACAGCATGTTTGTGTTATAATAATAAAGTAATTGTTGCAAATGTAGGTGATAGTTCTTGCTTTGGAGTTAAGGATGATATTGTATATAAGCTTACAAAGGATCACTCTTTAGTTCAGCAACTTTTAGATGCTGGAAGTATATCAGAAACTGAGGCAATGAATCACCCAAATAAAAACATTATTACAAGAGCTGTTGGAACTAGTGAAAATGTTGAAGTAGATATATTTAAATTTGAGCTAGATGAATATGATAAATATCTAATATGTTCAGATGGATTAACTAATGAAGTCACAATTGATGAAATGAACAATATATTAAAAAGAGAAAAAAACAATAAACTTGCCTGTGAATACTTAGTAGATGAAGCTAATAAAAATGGAGGCAGAGATAATATTACAGTGATGTTGTTTGGAGGAGAGATAATATGAATGGGGAAATATTAGGCGATAGATATGAACTGCTTGAGCAAGTTGGCGAAGGTGGCATGGCTATTGTTTATAAGGCTAGATGTAATAAGCTAAATAGATATGTAGCGGTTAAAATTCTAAAAGCTGAGTACTCAGATAATGAAGAAATAGTTAGTAAGTTTAAAAAAGAAGCAACTGCCATAGCGAAGCTATCTGACAACAATATAGTGAATGTTCTAGATGTAGGTACTCAAGGAGATACTAATTATATTGTAATGGAACTAGTGAATGGTAAAACACTTAAAGAAGTTATAGAACAGTTTGGTAAAGTAAGTTATGAGACTGCTATAACTATTGCAATTCAAGTTGCAAAGGCTTTAGATTGTGCGCATAAGAATAATATAATTCATAGAGATATAAAACCTCAAAACATATTGGTTACTGAAGATGGATTAGTTAAAGTAACTGATTTTGGTATTGCTAAGTCTTCAGATTCTGCAACCTTAACAAATACAAGTACTATTTTAGGTTCAGCACATTACTTCTCACCAGAGCAAGCAAAAGGAAGTTTTATTGACGATAGAACAGACATTTATTCATTAGGTGTTGTAATGTATGAAATGTTAACAGGAAAGGTGCCATTTGAAGCAGATTCTCCTGTTACAATAGCTTTAAAGCATCTTCAGGAACAAGTAGTTCCACCAAAGGAGTTAAATAGTAAAATTCCTGAAAGCTTAAATAAAGTTGTATTAAAGTGTATGGAAAAGGATGCAAATAAAAGATATCAAGATGTTAAAGAGCTAATATCTGATCTTGAAAAAATAAAAGAAAATCCAGATGCTGAAATTGGAGCTGCTAGTAAAATTGGAAATGATACTCAAGCAACTACTCAGCATACTATTGTAATGGATGCTATAAAAGAGCCAATAATAACAAAAGATGATCATAATGACTTAGAAGACGAATATTATGATGATGAAGATGATGAATATTATGATGAAGATGATGGCTATTATGATGAATCAGAAGATGATAATTATGATGAAGAAAAGAAACCTAAAAAGAAAGATCAACATAAAAAAAGCAGTAAAGGAATTATAATTGGTATAGCAGCTGTAGTTATTATTGCACTTTTAGGTGTTGGGGGATACTTTATGCTTGGTGGAGGAGGTTCTCCTAAGAAAGTAAATGTTCCAAATCTTGTTGGTATGACTTTTGAAGATGCTCAGAAAGAAGCAAGTGGTCTTGGACTTAGAGTTGTTAAAATTAAAGAAGTTAAAAGTGACAAAAAAGCTGGAACAGTATTAGAAACTGACCCTAAGGCTGGAGAATCAGTTAATGAAGGAACAACCATAAACCTTACAGTTAGTGGTGAAGAAAAAACATATATGCCAAATATAGTTGAAGATACTTTAAATGATGCTAAAGCTAAGCTAAATAGTATTGGAATAACTAATATAAATGTTACGGAAGAATATAGCGATAGTATATCTGATGGAAAAGTAATTTCACAAGATCCATCAAAAGATAGTGAAGTCACTAAAGATACTACTGTTAATTTAGTTGTAAGTAAAGGTAAAAAGACAACAAATGTTACTATACCTTCATTGAAGGGATTAACTGAAAGAGAAGCTAGAGAGAAATTATCTTCTCTTGGATTAAACGTAAATGTTCAAACAAGCAAAACAACAGATCCATCATTAAAGGATAAAGTAATAGATTCATCACCAAAATCAGGTGCTACTGTAGAAAAAGGTTCAGATGTTACATTAACTATTGGAACTTACACAGAAGAAAATATAGATATAATGAGTAAAATTAGTGGAATGAGCTTTAAAAATGCTGTTAAGGAGTTAGCTAAATATAATATTACAGCAACTATTCAAGATGGATATGATAAAGATGGGAATATTGTGAGTTCTTCTCCATCTTCTGTAAAACCAGGAGGTTCAGTAACGCTAACAACTGATAAAGAAAAAACACAACAAATTGATAGTAGTAGAGTAATCGGAAAATCTTTTAGTGATGCATCATCATATTTAGAAGGATTAGGATATAAAGTACATTCAAATCCTGGTAATGCAGGTCCTAATGACATAGTAACTGGTATGGATGTAAATGGAAAAAGTGTTGCTCTTACTATAAAAAAAGATGATAGTACAGAAACTGGTACAGAAGCGGGTCATAAAGAGAACAAAAATAAAAAAAATTAATAATATTTAATTTAATAAATAAAAAAAGGGGCAATAATGCCTCTTTTTTATATATTAAAATTTATATAAATTCTTAAAGCATAATTTAAAAAGGTTGCAAAAAATAATGAAAAGTGTTTATATTAATAAGTAAGAAAGAAATTTTTGGAGGAACTATGAAGGGAAAAATAATTAAAGGAATAGGTGGGTTCTATTATATAAAAACTGACGAAGGAATAATAGAATGTAAGGCTAGAGGGAAGTTTAGACATAAATCACTTAAACCTATGGTTGGAGATAATGTAGAGATTTTAATAGAAAATGGAAAAGGAACTATTGAAAAGATAGATGATAGAACTTCAGAGCTTATAAGACCAACAGTTGCAAACGTAACACAAGCATTTGTAGTCTTTGCTATAAAAAATCCTGATTTAAACTTTGATTTATTAAATAGATTTTTAGTGCTTTGTGAAAGTAATAATATAAAGGCAATAGTAGCTTTAAATAAAATCGATTTAGTAAATGAAGAAGAAAGAAAAGAATTAAAAGAAAAGATTAATGCTATAGGATATGAAGTGTTATTTATAAATGCGAAAAAGGGAATAGGCATAGATAATTTAAAAGAAAGATTAGAGGGTAACGTAACCGTTTTATGTGGCCCATCAGGAGCAGGAAAATCAACTCTTATAAATACACTTACAGATAGATTGCATATGGAAACAGGAGAAGTTAGTGAAAAAATTGGTAGAGGAAAGCATACTACAAGACATAGTGAGCTTATAGATGTATCTAATGGATATATTGTTGATACACCAGGATTTTCAACTTTAGATGTAACATTTATTGATAAAGATGATTTAAGATATTGTTTCCCAGATTTTGAGGAATATAATAATGAATGTAAATATAGAGGATGTCTGCATCATAAAGAACCAGGATGTGCAGTTAAAGAAGCTGTAGAAGAGGGAAAAATTAATAAATATAGATATGAATTTTATATAAGAACATTAGAAGAAATATTAAAAGGGAGGAAGTATTAATGATAAAAATAGCACCGTCAATTTTATCAGCAGATTTTTCAAGATTAGGGGAGGAAATAGAACTTTTAGATAAAAGTGGAGCAGATTACATACATATAGATGTTATGGATGGAGCCTTTGTACCCAATATAACTCTTGGAGCACCAATAGTTAAGGCTATTAGAAACAGAACAGATAAAATATTTGATGTTCACCTAATGGTTGAATCACCATCAAGATACATAGATGATTTTGTAGATGCAGGAGCAGATATCATAACTATACATTATGAAGCTGAAAAACATATAGATAGAGCAATTCAATATATAAAATCAAAAGGTGTAAAAGCTGGAGTTGTATTAAATCCAGGAACTCCAACTATACTTATTAAAGATTTAATTTCTAAATTAGATATGGTTTTAATAATGAGTGTTAATCCGGGTTTTGGAGGACAAAGCTTCATTGACTATTCCATAGAAAAGATTAAAGAAGTAGATGAAATGAGAAAAAAATATAATAAAGATTTAATAATAGAGATAGATGGTGGGATTGGTATAGATAACATTAAGACAGTTAGAGAGGCTGGAGTAGATGTTGCTGTTGCAGGTTCTTCTGTATACAAGAATGGTGAAGTTATTAAAAATATAGAGAATCTTAAAAGGAATTCATAAAATGAGAGCAATAATAGTAACTGGTGGTAATCCACCTTCAGAAAAACTATTAAAATCATATATAAAAGAAAATGATATTATAATCGGAGTAGATAGTGGATGTAATATTTTATATAAGCTAAATATAATTCCAAATTTAATATTAGGAGATTTTGATTCAATTAGAAAAGAGGTCTTAGAATATTTCTTAGAAAACGGAGTAAATATTGAAAAGTATAACTCGGAAAAAGATTATACAGATACTGATTTAGGTTATAGAAAAGCTAAAGAGGTATTTAATGTTAATGATATTCTTATGTTTGGAGCTACAGGCTCAAGGCTTGATCATACTTTAGGTAATATAGGAATACTATTTAGAGCTCTTAAAGATAAAATTAAAATGGAAATTATAGATGAGCACAATAGAATGTATATAGTAGATAAAAGTTCGATTATAAAAAAAGAAGAAGGTATGGTTATATCATTTCATGCTTTAAGTGAAGTTGTAAAGAATTTTACTATAAGAGGTGGTAAGTATGATTTGACAAGCTATGATATGACACTTCTAGAGCCAAGAGCTATTTGTAATGAATTTTTAGCGAGTGATATTAATATCACTTTTGATTCAGGTATAATTTTAGTTATGTATACTAGAGACTAAAAATAGTTTATAGTAAAAATAGGAACTAATATTTCTTTTTTGCATACAATGTAAAAAGGGGATATTGGTTCTTTTTTATTAATTTGTATTTATGGGAGGAAGAAATGAAAATAGTAGCTATAAAATTACCTAAATGTATATCAAGTATAATAAAATTTTTTAGAAGAAAAAAATAAAATACATAAGAATTTAAAATATAAAAAAAATGCAGTGCGTATGCAATGCATTTTTTTTATTTGAACTATATTGCTCTTTCAACCTTACCAGATCTAAGACATCTTGTACAAACGTGAACTTTCTTTGGAGTTCCATTAACTAAAGCTTTTACTTTCTTTATGTTAGGAGCCCAAGTTCTCTTTGATTGACGATGTGAATGGCTGTATTGAACACCTGCAACAACACCTTTGTTACAAATTTCGCATCTTCTTGCCATTTGAAAACACCTCCTTGTTAAGTGAAGATATATTTCTCTTCAATAGGACAGAATTCATTGTAACATAATATTATATGATTTTGCAAGTGCTTATTTTAAAAAAATATAGATTATTTTTCTATATTCTCATATAAATCTTGAATAATAGAGTTTTCTAATATAAAATATAGATATGATATGTATGAGGAGGAATAGTAATGGTAGGATTTTCAAAAGAAAATGGAAAAGTTCATTACTCAGAAGAAGTCTTAGCTAAGATTGTTGGATTATCAACAATGGAATGCTATGGTGTAGTAGGTATGGTTTCAAAGAATGCTACAGAAGGTCTTTGGGAGTTAATTAGAATAGAACATTTTAACAAGGGAGTTAAGATAGCTATTAACGATGATGATAAATTAGATATTGAATTATTTGTTATGGTAGAGTATGGAACAAAAATATCTGTTATAGCAAACAATATAATTCAAAAAGTACGTTATAATGTAGAAAACTTTACTGGACTAAAGGTAGCATCAATTTCAGTAAATGTTCAAGCGGTAAGAGTCTAGGAGGTAAACGACTAATGGAATTTAATAAGATAAACGGCCGTGATTTTTATAACATGGTAGTAAACGCAAGCAATAGGCTAGCGGAAAAGAGTGATTATGTTAATGCATTAAATGTATTCCCAGTACCAGACGGAGATACAGGAACTAACATGTCAATGACTTTTAAAGCTGCTGTTAAGGAAATAGAAAATATAGATTCAGATTCTATAGGAGAAGTTTCTAAAAAGCTTGCGAAAGGTGCATTAATGGGTGCAAGAGGTAACTCAGGGGTTATTCTTTCTCAAATTTTAAGAGGAATTTCAAAGGGATTAACTAATCTTGAGGAAGTTTCAGCTAGCGAGTTTGCAAACGCATTACAAGAAGGATCAAATTCTGCATATAAGGCAGTTATGAGACCAACTGAAGGAACTATACTTTCAGTTATAAGAGCTGCAGCTGAAGCAGGTATGCATTCAAAAAAACACAACGTAAAAGAACTTTTAGAAGAAGTTACAGTTGCTGCAAAGGTGATGCTTGATAAAACACCAGAATTATTACCAGCACTTAAAAAGGCGAAAGTTGTAGATTCAGGTGGTATGGGACTTTATATAATACTTCAAGGTATGCTTGAAGCATTAAAAGATGGAATAGTTGCAGAAGTTAAAGATATTAAAATTGGTGAAGGTGGCGGAGAAGTTACTGGAGCTAAGACAACTGGAGATGCAGATATTAAATTTGGATATTGCACTGAGTTTATAATATTAGGCGATGCGACACATGCAACAGAATTACAAAATGAAATTGAACCTTTTGGGGATTCAATGATAGTTGTTGGATATGATGATGTAATAAAAGTTCATATTCATACAAATGATCCAGGACTTGTCTTATCAAAAGCTGTAAAGATTGGTGAACTTTCAAAGATCAAGATTGATAATATGAGGGAAGAACATAGAGAACTTTTAGCTGGAGAAATGAGAGAAGAACAAGCAAAGCAAGCAGAAGAAGCAGCAGAACAAGAAGAAATTAAGAAGTATGGTTTTGTTACAGTTGCTATGGGCGATGGAATTACAAGCATATTTAAAGACTTAGGTGTTGATTATGTAATTGAAGGTGGTCAAACTATGAACCCTTCAACACAAGATATATTAGATTGTATAGATAAAATTAATGCAGAAAATATATTCATATTACCAAATAATAAAAATATAATAATGGCTGCATCACAAGCACAGGAAATATCAGATAAAAACGTAATTGTAATACCAACAACAACTATTCCACAAGGAATAACTTGTGTATCAATGTTCAATAGAGATGCTGAACCAAAGGAAAATGAAGAAGAGCTGAAAGAATTAATGGAAGCTGTTAAAACTGGTTCAGTAACATATGCTGTTAGAGATACAGAAATGGATGGAATAAACATTAAAGAAGGAAATATGCTTGGCTTAGTAGAAGGCAAGATTAAAGAAGTTGGGGAAGACAAATTTGAAGTTGCTGAAAAAGTACTTGAAAATATGGTCGATGATGATAGTGAACTTATAACTATATTCTATGGTGAAGATGTTACGGACAATGAAGCAAATGAATTTGTATCTAAGTTAGAAGAAAAGTATGAAGATTGTGATATACAATTATATAAAGGTGACCAACCTTTATACTACTTCTTAATGTCAGTTGAATAATATATATTAAATTACACAAAATAAAAAGCACCGTAAGGTGCTTTTTATATTTATATTGGACGAGGTGAGGAAAGGGATGAATATTTACACTGAAGTTAGCAATATAAAGGGGGTAGGACCTAAGGCTACTGAGAGACTTAATAAAGCAGGTATATTTAGTGTCCTTGATCTTCTTTTATATTTTCCAAGAGATTATGAGTTTATAAATGGTAACAGTAGTATAAAAGAGATAGATGAAAATGAAAAACAGATATTAAGCTGTACTATGGTAAGAGCAAAGGGGGACTTTAGGACAAAGACTGGTAAAATAATAACTAATATAGAATTTAACTATAATGGTATAAGTATTATAGGAAAGTGGTTTAATCAACCTTATATAAAAACTAAATTTAGAAAAGGTGAAACTTATAATCTATTAGGCAAATACAAAAAGGTAGGACACACACTTGAGATTACAAATCCTCAAATTGGTTCAAATGAGTCGTTAAAAAGTGAGATAATACCTAAATACTCATTGAAAGGTGAGCTTACGAATAATTTTCTAGCAAAGGTAGTTGGGCAAGTTTTAGATACTATAACTGTAACTGAAAATTTGCCTTTGGATATATTAAAAAAATATAATTTAATTTCTTTAGATGAATCTATTAGAGAAATTCACTTTCCAAAAGGAAAAGATAAATTAGAGAGAGCTATTGAAAGATTAAAGTTTCAGGAGTTATTCACATATTCGATGAAATTACTTATGCTTAAACAAAAGATTAGAATAAAAAATGGTATAGGATATAATTGGACTGATGAACTTAACGATTTAAGAGAATCTCTTCCATATAGTTTGACAAATGCTCAAGCTAAAGTTGTAAGATCTATATTAAAAGATCAAAAGTCCTTGTATCCAATGAATAGGTTGGTTCAGGGAGATGTAGGTTCTGGTAAAACTATAGTTGCTTTAATTGCTATTTTTAATGCTTATAAAAATGGTTATAAATCTGCATTTATGGCACCGACTGAAATTCTTGCAAATCAACATTATAAAGAAGCTAAGAATATTTTTGAAGGGTTCAATATAGAAATTGAACTTTTAACTGGAAGCACATCTATGAAAGAGAAAAAAAGAATAAAGGAAAGAATAAAAGAAGAGGGACCTTTACTTGTAATAGGAACTCATGCACTTATCCAAGAGGATGTTGAATTTAATAATTTAGGTCTTGCGGTAACTGATGAACAGCATAGATTTGGGGTAGAACAAAGAAGTAGACTTATTAATAAAGGTAAGAGGGCTGATGTGTTAGTTATGACAGCAACTCCAATTCCTAGAACTTTAGCACTTTATGTTTACTCGGATTTAGATGTATCAGCTATAGATGAATTACCACCTGGTAGAAAGAAGATAGATACAAGATTTTTTAAAGATGATGAAAGAGATAGTGCTTATAAATTAGCACTTAGTGAAATCAATAAAGGAAGACAGGTATATATTGTATGCCCACTTATTGAAGAAGATGAAAAAGAACAACTAAATTCAGTTGAAAGTGTATATGAAAAATTAAATTATGGAATCTTTAAAGATATTAAGGTTGAGTATCTTCATGGAAAGATGAAAGGTGTAGAAAAAGATGAGATTATAAATAGATTTAAAAGTGGAGACACTAAAGTTTTAATATCAACTACTGTTATAGAAGTAGGAGTAAATGTTCCAAATGCATCGGTTATGATTGTTGAAAATGCTGAAAGGTTTGGATTGGCACAACTTCATCAATTGAGAGGTAGAGTTGGTAGAGGAGAATATGAATCATATTGTATATTAATTGCAAAGGCAAAAAGTGAAACCACAAAAAGAAGAATGGAAATACTTACAGAATCAACAGATGGCTTTTATATATCGGAGCAAGATTTAAAACTTAGAGGCTCAGGTGAAATGTTTGGAATGAGACAAAGTGGTGATGAAGGGCTTTTACTTGCAGATTTATATAATGATATGAAAATATTAATAAAAGCTAGAGAAGAAGCTAATAATATTTTATTAAATGAGACAGAAAAAAATAAAATATTAATAAGGGAAATAAAGAGCAATTTAGAAAAAAGTAGTAAATATATATGTTTTAACTAATTATAAATTGTATAAAAAAGTTGATTATGATAGAATAAAAGATATATGGCACTAAGGAGGATATAAATAGTGAGAATAATAGCAGGAAAAGCAAGAGGACGTAAAATATTATCACCAGCAACATACGAGACAAGACCAACTTTAGACAGAGTAAAGGAAGCTATGTTTAGTATGATTCAAGGATACATACCAGAAGCAATAGTTGTGGATGTTTTTGCAGGAACAGGAAGCTTAGGACTGGAAGCGGCAAGCAGAGGTGCTAAGGAGTGCTACTTATTTGATAAGAGTGAAGTAACCTTCCCACTATTAAAAGAAAATGTTGAAAATCTTAAGTTTACAGATTTTTGTCATCCATTAAAGATAGATGCGTATGCAGGTCTTAAGATGCTTGCAAAGAAGGGGAAAAGATTTGATTTAGTTTTCATAGATCCACCTTACTGCAAAGAAATGATTCCAGAGGCAATAAAAACAATTAAAGAAAATGATATGTTAAATGAAGATGGAATAATAGTTACCAAAATAGATTCTATAGAAGAAATATATGAAGGATATGAGGATATTAAACTTACAAGAAGTAAGAAATATGGAAATACAACAGTTTGCTTCTATAAAATCCAAGGAGAAGAATAATGAAGTCTGCAATATATCCTGGAAGCTTTGATCCAATAACTAATGGACATTTAGATGTTATAGAAAGAGGGGCAAGAATATTTGATAAGATTATAGTTGCCGTTCTTATAAATGTTGAGAAAAAAGGATTGTTTGATATAGAAGAACGTGTTGAACTTATAAAAAAGGCTACTCAAGGAATTGGAAATGTTGAAATTATAAGTTTTGAAGGATTACTTATAGATTTACTTAAGCAAAAAGAAACTAATATAATATTAAAAGGGCTTAGAACAGTAATGGACTTTGAATATGAATTGCAAATGGCTTTAATGAATAACAAATTAGATAAAGAAGTAGAAACTTTATTCATGGCAACTGCTACTGAAACTTCATTTGTAAGTTCATCAGCAGTTAAGCAAGTAGCTAAATTTGGCGGAAGTATTGAGGGCTTAGTTCCAAGTAATATTATTGATGATATTGAAAGAAAGATTAACAGGGATGATAGAGGTGTTGTAAATGGACAAACAAGAAATTAATATTGTTGAGCTTTTAGAATATCTACAAGACCTTGTAGATAATTCACCAAAGGTACCTATGAGTGGAAAAGCTATGGTAGATAAAAAAGAATTTATAAACGTTATAGACCAAATAATAAATTATCTGCCAGATCAATTTAAAAAAGCTCAATGGGTAATGAATGAAAGAGATAGAATACTTACAGAAGCTAAAAGAGAATATGATTCAGTAAAAGAAGAAACAATGCATCTTATGAGACAAAATGTTGAGAATCATGATATAGTCAAAGAAGCGAAAATCAGAGGTCAAGAAATTTTAGCATCAGCAAAAAGAGATGCTAAAAAGATAAGAGTTGGAGCTAGAGATTATGCTGATGAAATATTATCAGAGCTTGATAAAGAAATGGAAAAAAAGAAGATGGAGCTTATTAAGTCACTTCAAATAAGTTTTGAAGATACAGCAAAAGAAATTGATCAAAACCTTACAGAAGCATGCTCCATTGTAAAAGAAAATATTAAAGAATTAAGAGATATGAACTAATATTTTTCTTAAAGACTTTAAAATTAAAGGAATTGATAAAAATATTAGTATTGGTACTGCATACATAAATAAATTTTTATATGAATTAGTTGATGTTATAAGTGATGAGGTTTCTGTAGTTTTAAAAATAATATTTGATAAGCAAAAACTTACTGTAAAGCTAAATAAACCTTGTACAAGCTTTAAAAACATATATTTAATCATAGAAACATTATTTTTACTCATAAATGATGATGTTTGTGCAATAGCGGATAAACCGGAAAATGATGCAAAAAAGCTTATTATGGATAATTTAAGGTGTATTGAAAGGTTACTTGAAGCTATTATATTACAACCATTTGTCATTTCAATGCTTCCTAAAAATGTTCCGTATAAGGCGTTTTTTGGTATGTTTAAAAAAGTTTCTATATTATAGAATGTACTACTTATTAATGAATTATTTTTAAGTATAGATATAATTACAGAGAATGCTACCACATAGCCAGAGACTGCTAATGTGGTATTAATTGCGTTTTTAATTGCCTCATCAATTGCAAGTCCAAAATTTACATTAGAACTTTTTGAAATCTTCTTCTTATAATTATTATTAGAGGAAGATTTTTTTATTGTTAAAAGTGCAATAAAGAAAAGTGATAAGTAATTGCTTATAAGAAGGAAGTAACCATATTTAGGATTACCCAGTAAAGTTGCACCAACAGAACCTAGAAGAAATATTGGTCCTGTATTTGAAGCTATATTAACTAATCTAAAATATTCTTTTTTTTCTATATATCCTAATTCGTAAATATCTGAGCTATATTTTGCACCTAATGGGTATCCACATAACATACTTGCTACTATAGGAAAAGAACAGCTAGGAGAAAGTTTAAGAGGTCTACACATAAGGGGACCTAGTATATTAGAGTATAGTGATATTCCATCATAGGAAATAAGTAAATTACAAATTAGCGAAAAAGAAAATACAGTGGGAACAATAGCTTTAAAAGAAAGCTTACAACCATCTATAGCAGCTTGGATAGAAGCTTCGATATTAACTACAAACAGAACAATTAATACGGTAATAACAAAACAAAAGATATAATTTTTTTTAATATTAGTTAGCTTAAGAAGTATAAATGTAAAAATAAATATAAATATCCATAAAATAAAAATACTATTCATGAAATCACTCCCATCAATAGTATTTATATGCACAAAATTAAGTTAAATTCTTCTATAAATATAAGGAGTTTTAAAATAATCCTCCATAGGTGAAATTGAGTTATTTAATAATGAGTATGCTTTTGTACCTTGAAGGTCCAGTTGAAGCATATTATTAGAAATATGTCTAGGAATTTTGGTTAGTATATTTATTTCACTATTTTCTTTAATTGATTTTAGTATTTTTGCTCCCTTTTTATTAAAAGCTAAAGGTCTTATATACGTTATATCGGAAGTTTGAATTGCTTCTATAGGGAAGTTTTCAAAGCCTATAAAAACTTTAGAAAGTATTCTAGATATTCTAGTATAAGTATATCTTTTACTTTTTGATTTTAATATAAGTTCTTTTAATGAATTGCAATTGATTATTTCTTTTAAAATTTTATTATCAAGGCCTTCAGATACGTCGGATATAGATTTAATACTTTCTGCATTTGTTAAAAGTTTATATTTTAAAAATGGAAATAAAGATTCTTCAAAAACAAAATTATAATTTTTTTCATTAAGTTCAGTTATTACTTTTAAGCTTTCGGTTGGAATAGAGTTTTTAATAATATTTACATCAAAATTATCTTTTAAAGTCTCTCTAATTGAAGTTGCAGAAGAAAATGTCTTACTTAGGGAAATATCATTATAATTACTACCTTCTCTTTTTAATGTAAAAGGCTTAATATCACTATCTAATTTAAGTAATGCTTTTATATACTCGATAGCTAGAATATTGTTAGAACTTGATAATATTTCGCTAATATTTGAAGACAATAATAAAGAATTTAAAGCATTAAGTCTAGCTGTATGGAAGGGCAATCCTTTATCTAATTCGATCTTTAGTCTGTCTTTATAATTTTTTGGCTCATCTTTTAATATTTGTGCAATACTAATTAAATCTTCTATTTCGCCACTTTCACTTCCAAAATATATATTATCAATGCAATTTAGAGAATTTAATAGCTTAACACCTCCGTAAGCAAAATTTTCAGCTGAAGATAATGAATATACTAATGGAAGTTCTAGTACAAGATCAACACCGTTTAAAACAGCCATTTTTGCTCTATTATATTTATCTATAATTGCAGGGTTACCTCTTTGCATGAAATTTCCACTCATTACAGAAACTATTCCATCGGCATTTGTATCCTCAATTGCTTTCTCTAAGTGATATTTATGACCTAAATGGAATGGATTATACTCTGTGATAATTCCTGTTAAATTCATATGAATAATCCTCCTAAAAATAAAGAATATTCATAAGTATAGCATAAAAAAAGTGAAATGGCACGTTTAAAGGTGGAGAGGTTATTATTCAGAAAATTTGCAGTATTTCAAATCTATTGAATTCAAGCATTAGGAAAAAAAATAGAGCTTAGAGGTTGAAAATAGCCATCATTTAGGAGTATAGTAGTATATGGAGATATACACGGATCTTTGAAAGGAGAAATGAACATGGAACTTATGAACAAGATATGGGAGGCTGCTAAAGCTGACAAAAAGAAGATAGTTCTTCCTGAAGGAAATGAGGCTAGAACAGTAGTTGCTGCTCAAAAAATAGCTGAAGAAGGAATAGCTACACCAATGCTAGTTGGTAATAAAGAAGAAATATTAAAGGCTGGTAAGGAGCAAGGTGTTGAACTTAAAGGAGTAGAGATAATAGATCCAGAAGTTTCACCTAAGCTTAACGAATACATAGAAGCTTTTTACGAATTAAGAAAAAATAAAGGTATGACAATGGAAAAGGCTGAAAGAATAGTTAGAGATCCTCTTTATTTTGCTACAATGATGGTAAAATTAGATGATGCTGATGGAATGGTTTCAGGAGCTGTTCATACTACAGGAGATCTTTTAAGACCAGGTCTTCAAATAATAAAAACTGCACCAGGAGTTTCAGTAGTATCAAGTTTCTTTATAATGCTTGTACCTGGATCAAAATATGGAGAAGAAGGTATGCTTTTATTCTCAGACTGCGCAGTTAACCCGAATCCAAACTCAGAACAATTAGCTGCAATTGCAATAGCTACAGCTGAAACTGCAAAGAACCTTTGCAAAATGGATCCAAAAGTAGCAATGCTTTCATTCTCAACAATGGGAAGTGCAGATCATGAAGTTGTCGATAAAGTTAGAATTGCAACTGAAAGAGCAAAAGAATTAAGACCTGATTTACAAATAGATGGAGAAATGCAATTAGATGCTGCTATAGTACAAAAAGTAGCTGACCAAAAGGCTCCAAACAGTAATGTTGCAGGTAATGCTAATGTATTAATATTCCCAGATTTACAAGCTGGTAATATAGGATATAAATTAGTTCAAAGATTTGCAAATGCAGAAGCTATAGGACCAGTATGTCAAGGATTTGCAAAACCAATAAACGACTTATCAAGAGGTTGTAGTTCAGAAGATATAGTTAATGTTGTTGCTTTAACAGCAGTTCAAGCGCAAGCTTCAAAATAATATTAAATTAATATTAACAAAAAGTTTACAGTGAGTTTAGAAGGGAGTTTTCAAGATGAAAATTTTAGTAATAAATTGTGGAAGTTCTTCATTGAAATACCAATTAATAAACATGGCTAACGAAGGAGTTTTAGCGCAAGGTTTAGTAGAAAGAATAGGAATAGACGGATCAATTCTTACTCAAAAAGTTGAGGGAAGAGATAAATATATAATAGAGCAACCAATGCAAGATCATAAAGATGCTATAAAATTAGTTTTAGGTGCATTAGTTGATGAAAAAAATGGCGTTATTAAGTCAATGGATGAAATCTCAGCTGTGGGACATAGAGTTGTTCATGGTGGAGAAAAATACTCAAAATCAGTATTAGTTGATGATGAAGTAATGAAATATTTAGAAGAGTGTGTGAAACTTGCACCACTTCATAATCCACCAAATATAATAGGTATTGAAGCTTGTAAAGCGTTAATGCCAAATACACCAATGTCAGTTGTATTTGATACAGCTTTCCATCAAACAATGCCAGCTAAAGCATTTACTTATGCTATTCCATATGAATTATACGAAAAACATGGAATAAGAAGATACGGGTTCCACGGAACTTCTCATAAGTATGTTTCAAGAAAAGTTGCAGAAGTTATGAATAAGAACATAGAGGACTTAAAGATAATAACTTGTCATTTAGGTAATGGTGGTTCATTAACAGCTGTAGATGGCGGTAAATCAATAGATACTTCAATGGGATTCACACCACTTGAAGGAATAGTTATGGGTACAAGATCAGGAAATATAGACCCTGCAATCTTAACATACTTAATGAGTGAATTAAATTACACTGCTGATGAAGTTAATACGATGCTTAATAAAAAATCAGGATTACTTGGAATATCAGAATTAAGCTCAGATTTTAGAGATATTCGTGATGCTGCTTTTGATAGAAAAGAAGAGAGAGCAATACTTACTAAAGATGTATTCTTCTATAGTATAAAGAAACAAATAGGAGCATATGCTGCTGCTATGGGTGGAGTTGATGTTATAGTATTTACAGCAGGTATAGGAGAAAATTCTAAGGAAACTAGAGAAGGCGTTTTAGAAGGTTTAGAATTCCTTGGAGTTGAAATAGATAAAGAAAAGAATGCTATTAGAGCAGATATAAATGAAATATCAAAAGATGATTCTAAAGTTAAGGCTTATGTTATTGCAACAAATGAAGAATTAATGATAGCAAAAGAGACTTTAGACCTAATAAAATAGTAAATATTAATAAATTTTCTTGACTTTTCATTCACCCCTTTATATAATAAATTGTGTTTGTTCAGTAAATATTTTAAGCTAAGGGGTGAAAAAAGCGCTTTCGCTCGAGCTATGTTGATATAAATTGACATAATGTACCTTATGGTACGAGGAATTTTTCCAGAGCATGAAGATTATGAAATTACAATTTTCTAGCCTTTACTCAAAAAGAGAAAGAGAAAAAAGTATTAACTACGAATTTAAGATGGACAATTTTCACTTTGAAGGTGAATTAATTGAACCAGTATTAAATGTTTCTGTTGAAGGAGTAGTATCTTCAAAAGAAAGAGAGCTTGTAGTTAGCCTACATGTTAGAACAAAGCTTAAGATTGCTTGTTCAAGATGTTTAGATACCTTTATCTATCCAATAGATTTTGAAATAGAAGAAAGGTTTACAAATGTTGACGAATCAGCTAGTGATGATGTAACATTTGTAAAGAGTGATGAATTAGATCTCACAGATTTTATTGAAAGAGAAATAATTTCAACCTTACCGATTAAAAGACTTTGTAGTGAAAAATGCAAAGGCCTTTGCCACAACTGTGGTAAAAATCTTAACATCGAAAGTTGCACTTGTAATAGTGATGATATTGATGTAAGATTAGCAGGTCTTAAGGCACTGCTTGATAATAAGGAGGTGTAAGCATGGGAAATCCAGCAAGAAAAACTTATAGAGCAAAGAGAGATTCAAGAAGAGCTCAAACTTTTAAAGCGAGCTTACCAGGAATAGTTGAATGTCCACAATGCCACGAAATGAAGCTTGCTCATAGAGTATGCAAGAACTGTGGATATTATAAGAGTAAAGAAGTAATATCTTCAGCAGAATAAAAGAAAGTCTTATGACTTTCTTTTCTTTATATACAAAGAAAAAAGGGGTGAAATTAGATGAAGATAGCAATAGATGGAATGGGTGGAGATAATGCACCTATGGCTGTTGTAGAAGGCGTTGTAGAGGCTTTAAAAGAGCATAATGACATGGAAATCTATATAACAGGACCAAAAGATAAAATAGAAGCAGAATTTAATAAGCATACTTATCCAAAGGATAAGGTAACTATAGTAGATGCTAGTGAAGTTATAAGCACTAATGAACATCCAGTTATGGCACTTAGAAGAAAAAAGGATTCAAGTATAGTAAAGGCTTTAAATTTAGTTAAATCTGGAGAATGTGAAGGTATTATATCAGCAGGAAGTACCGGAGCATTTTTAGCTGGTTGTACTCTTATTGTTGGAAGAATAAAAGGAGTAGAGCGACCATCTCTTGCACCTATTATGCCAGGTAGAAGAGGAAGCTTTATGATAATAGATGCTGGAGCTAATGTTGATTGTAAACCAGGTTATCTTGTTCAATTTGCTAAAATGGGAAAGATATATTATGAAAGTGTCTTTAAGAAAAATAATCCATCAGTTGGATTAATAAATATTGGAGCTGAGGAAGAAAAGGGAAATGAACTTACAAAAGCCACATATAAACTTCTTAAAGAAGAACATATGAATTTTGTTGGAAACGTTGAACCTAGAGATATACCTAGAGGAGATGTAGATGTATTAGTATGTGATGGGTTTGTAGGTAATACTGCACTTAAACTTTATGAAGGTGCTGCTATGAATTTACTTGGAATTATTAAAGATCATATTATGGAAGCTTCAGCATTATCAAAATTAGGTGCAGCTTTACTTAAACCTGTCTTTAAAAAGCTTATGGTTAAGTTTGACTATAAAGAAGTTGGTGGAGCACCATTTTTAGGAGTAGATGGAATATGTATTAAAGCGCATGGAAGCTCAGATGGGAAGGCTTTTAAAAATGCTATAAGACAAACAAAAATATTCCATGAAGGAAAAGTAATAGATAAAATAAAAGCAGAATTAGGACAAAATAATTAAAATTTATTTTGGTAGAATATTGACTGTATATTTAATATATAATATTATCTAAGGGAAGGATTTCAGGAGGTGATAATATGTTTGAAAAGATTCAAGAAATTATAGCAGAGAAATTAAGCGTAGATGCTGATGAAATTACATTAGATTCATCATTCGTTGATGACCTTAATGCAGATTCACTAGACATTGTAGAATTAATAATGGCACTAGAAGATGAATTAGATATGGAAATTCCAGATGAAGACGTTGAGGGATTCAAAACAGTTGGAGATGTTGTAGAATACGTAAAAAACCATGTTGAAGAATAAATAAATCCCGCCTAAAATGCGGGATTTTTATATTTTAAAAGTATATTTTAAAAGAAATAGTTTATTCTTGAATTTGTTTAACTGGAGCAAACTGAAGAATAAACTTAGAGGAGTGTAGAAAAATGAATAAATTAAAATTGAAAGAGTTTCAAAGTGCACTTGGTGTTAAGTTCACTAATCTAAGTTATTTAAAGAAGGCACTTACACATAGTTCCTTTGCAAATCAATATAAAGACACAGAATATAATGAAAGATTAGAATTTTTAGGAGATTCTGTATTACAATTATGTATAACAGAGTACTTATTTAAAAATTATTTAGATAAGGCTGAAGGAGAACTTACAAAGATTAGAAGTCTTATAGTATGTGAGAATTCCTTATTTGAAATAGCTAAGAAGCTTGATCTAGGTAGTTATATTAGAATGAGTAAGGGTGAAGAACTTACTGGAGGAAGAAATAGAACATCAATACAAGCAGATGCTGTGGAGGCGGTTCTAGCTGCTATATATTTAGATAAAGGACTAGAATTTACTAGAGAATTTATATTAAATCAATTTAAAGATATAATAGATAAGGCAATAGAAAATAAAATTATATTAGATTTTAAAACTAAGCTTCAAGAACATCTTCAAAAGAATGGTGAAGTAAACATAGTATATGATCTAGTAAAGTTCGAGGGACCACCTCACAGAAGAAAATTCTTCACTAAAGTACTTATAAATAATGAGTGTATGGGAGAAGGTGAAGGATTCTCTAAAAAAGAAGCAGAACAGGCTTCAGCAAAACAAGCATTAGAGAAGATGGGGGTAATAAATGAGTAAAAACCACTATATTATACCAATATTTGTACCACACGAAGGGTGTCCTCATAACTGTGTATTCTGTAATCAAGACAGAATAACAGGGGTAAAGGATAGAGTAGATGGAGAAAAGGTTAAAAATATTATTGAAGAATATTATGAAACTATACAAAATAAGGAAGCAACTATAGAAGTTTCTTTCTTTGGAGGTACATTTACAGCAATAAGAGAAGAAAAACAAAGAGAGTTACTTGAAGTTGCTAAAAGGTATAAGGAACTTGGAATAGTAAGCAAAATTAGAATGTCTACAAGACCTGATTATATAAATGACTATATATTAAGCTATTTAAAAGATTATAATGTTGATATAATTGAACTTGGAATTCAGTCATTAGATGAAGAAGTATTAATAGCATCTGGAAGAGGACATAGCGTATTAGATGTAATTAATGCATCTAAGCTTATTAAGAAATATGGAATAACATTAGGGCATCAATTAATGCCTGGTCTTCCTAAGTCAAATCCAGAAAAAGATATAAAGAGTGCTATTGACTCAATAAAAATGGAGCCAGATATAGTAAGAATATACCCTTCACTTGTTATTAAAGATACGCCTATGGAAGTTATGTATAAAAGAGGAGAATACTCTCCATATACATTAGATATGGCAGTTGAAGTTAGTAAGAAGATATACAGTATGTTTAATGAAAAAGGTATAAATGTTATTAGGATAGGGCTTCAGCCTACAGAAACAATAAATGAAGGTGGAGATATAATAGATGGACCATTCCATCCTGCCTTTAGAGAACTTGTTGAAAGTAGCTTGATTTTGGATAAGATTAAAGATAAAGTAAGTAGTAAGTCTTTTGAAATCTTAATAAATAATAAGGATGTAAGTAAACTTTATGCCAATAAGAAATCTTATTTTAATAAGTTAAAAGAAGATGGATATAATGTAACTGTAAAAATAACTGATGAAGTTACACGAGGTATAATAATACTTAAAGATGATACAGAAAAGCAAATAAGTATTTAATAAAGCGAGAGGAAACTCTCGTTTTGTTAAATAATTTAAAGAGTTCAATATATACTAAAGTCAGAGGTGATTTATATGAGAAAAAAAACAAGAGAGAAGATGCAAATTGCACTTGCAGTATTTTTAGTTTTAGTATTTTTAATATCCTTAGTACCGATATTTATATAGTGTAGGGAGTGGAATGGTTGTTTTTAAAATCTTTAGAAGTAAGAGGGTTTAAATCCTTCGCTGATAAAACAGAGCTTAAATTTAGGAAAGGGGTTACAGCAGTTGTAGGACCTAATGGCAGTGGGAAAAGTAATATTTCAGATGCAGTAAGATGGGTTCTTGGAGAACAAAGTGTCAAGACACTTAGAGGTGGCAAGATGGAAGATGTAATCTTTGCTGGAACTCAGTACAGAAAACCAGTTGGACTTGCACAGGTTTCTCTTACTTTAGATAATTCGGATGAAGTCCTTTCAACTGATTATAATGAAGTAACTGTAACTAGAAGGATATTTAGATCAGGCGAAACTGAATATCTTATAAATAATAACAAATGTAGACTTAAGGATATAACAAGTCTTTTTATGGATACAGGGATTGGTAAAGAAGGCTATTCACTTATTGGACAAGGTAAAATTGAAGCAATCTTAAGTGGAAGGCCGGAGGATAGAAGAGCACTTCTTGAAGAGGCCGCTGGAATTGTTAAATATAAGTGGAGAAAAAATGAGGCTGAGAAGAAGCTGTCTAATACTGACGAAAATTTGGTTAGAATAAGAGATATCATATCTACTTATGAAGAAAGATTAGAACCTTTAAGAGTAGAAAGAGAAAAAGCTTTAAAATTTAATGATTTATCTGAAGAGCTTAAAGAAAAAGAAGTTTCTTTAATTGTAAGTAATATAAAATTTGTTGAAAATGAACTAAAGGCTTTTAATGAAGAACTAGAAAATAGAGAAAAAGATTTAAATGTTAAAAGAGATGAATTAAAGAATAAAAGGGAAACATTAAAAAGTATAGAAGAAAAGCTTGAAGAACTTGAAAGCAAGACTACTGATAAGAAACTTGAGTACTTTACTAAAAAAGAAGGTATAACAAAAGCTAATAGCGATATTGAATTATTTAATGAAAGAATAAATAATTTAAATAAAAGTATTGAAAAAAATAAATTTGAAGAGTATGGACTTAATAATAAAGTTAAAGATATACATAAAGAAAAAGAAATCTTAGAAAAAGAGTTGTATTTAAAAAAAGAGGAACAAGAAGCTAGGGAAATAGAGATTACTAAGCTTGAAGAAAAAAATAAAAATCTTAGTTTAAAGATAAAGGAATTTGAGTTAGAACTCAAGAAATTAAAAAATAGCGAGTTAGAATTACTTAGAGGAAATTCTTCTATAAAAAATAAGATAACAGAAATAAGTAGTGAAATAAAAAATAAAGAAGAACGAAAAAATAGAATAAAGAGTTCTCTTGAAAGTATTAATAGCAACATAAATCTTAATAAAGCTAGCATAAATGGATTAACTTTAAAAATAGAATCAGAAGAAAAAGAATTTGAAATATTAAGAGAAAAGATTTCTTCAAGTAAACAAATATTATCAAGACTTAATAATAATTTAGTTAAAAAAGAAAATGAATCTAAAGGAGCTAATATAGCTATAAGTAAGCTTGAGGCTAATAAATCTATGCTTGAGGATCTGGAAAATCAATATGAAGGATATAATAGATCTCTTAAAAATTTAATGGACAGGGTATATAAAAAGCTTACTCCTCATACTGAAAATATAAATGTTTTAGGGGAAGTTTTTGATGTTCCTAAGGGATATGAACAGGCTATAGAAACAGCTCTTGGTGGCTCAATTTCAAATGTTATAACGGAGACAGAAAATGTTGCTAAAGATTTAATTGGATATTTAAAAGACAATAAACTCGGAAGAATTACCTTCCTACCTCTTAACATAATAAATGGAAAGAGAATTAGTGTTGATAATAGAGTGAAAGATATAGATGGATATTTAGGTATAGCATCAGAAATAATTGAATTTGATAATAAGTACACTAAGGTTATTGATTATGCTCTTGGAAGAACTTTAATCTGTTCTAATATGGATAGTGCTTTTAAAATTGCAAAGATGATAGGGTACAAGCATAAAATTGTAACTTTAGAAGGTGAAGTCTTAAATGCAGGAGGGGCATTAACTGGAGGTAGTATAAAGGGTAAAACCTCAAATATATTAAGTAGAAAAAGAGAAATTGAAGAAATTGAAAATAGAATTACTTTAGGAAAAGAAAAATTAAAAGAGATATCAAAAGAAATAGAAAAAATAAATAGTGAAAGAAAAATTATAGATGAGTCAATCTTAAATAATACAGATAAAATACATGGAATAAAAATAGAGATAGCCACAAATAAAACTGAGCTATCAAACTTAGAAAATCAAATTAATAAATTAAAAGATACATTAGTATCAGCACAAAATGAAGAATCTAAGATTGAGTCAGATATATCTTCTTTAAAAGAGCGTTTAAATGAACATGAGAGAAACCTTAAAGAATTAGCAAGTGAAAATTCTTTAAATAAAGAAAGAGAAATCGAACTTGAAGATATTTTAAATAGAGAAAAAGCGCACATTGAAAAATGCAATAATGAATTAACAGAGGCTAGAATAAATAGAGCTTCTATAAATGAAGCACTTCAAGGTAAGATTAATGATATCTCAAGAAAAGATATTGAATTAAAAGAAAGTAATTTAAAACTTATAGAAATTCAAAAGGAAAATGAAGATTCTTTAAAGGGTATAGAAAAATCTAAAGAAGATATTGAATCTAGTTTAAATGTAATAAAAGAGAATACTAAGAGATTAGAAGAATTAGAAGATATATTTAAAGAAGATGAAATTAAAAAGGGGTCTCTTAAAGAAGATTTTAAAAAGATTGATAGTTTAATTACTGAAATGAGAGAGATAATAAATAAAGAAGAAGGCGAATTTAATAGAAGAGAGATTCTTAAAGCTAAAAGTGAAATGGAAATAGAAAATCACTTTAAAAAGCTTAATGAAGAGATGGATTTAACTTATGCAGAGGCTCTTGAAATTGCAAAGCCTATTGAAAATATAATGGCCTTTAAGGACAATATAAATTCAATTAAAAGAAGGATATCAGCTTTAGGAACTGTAAATCTTGCAGCTATTTCAGAATATGAAGAAGTTAGTGAAAAGTATGAGTTTATGTCTACGCAAGAGCAAGATTTAGAGAAGGCTAAAGAAGAGCTTATTTCAGTTATAGAAGAAATGACTTTAAAGATGAAAGTAATATTCAAAGATAATTTTAAAATTTTAAATAAAAACTTTGATGAAACATTTAAAGAATTATTTAAAGGTGGAACTGCAGAGCTTATATTGGGGGAAGGTGATGAACTTACAGCTAATATAGAGATAAATGTAATGCCGCCAGGAAAGAAGCTTCAAAACATTAATTTAATGTCTGGTGGAGAAAAAGTATTATCTGCAATAGCTTTACTTTTTGGTATACTTAAAATGAAACCAACTCCTTTCTGTATATTAGATGAAATTGAAGCTGCACTTGATGATGCAAATGTATATAGATATGCAGAATTTTTAAGAAAATTTTCAGAAAAAAATATTCAATTTATAGTAATTACCCATAGAAAAGGAACTATGGAAGTAAGTGATGTTATGTATGGTGTTACAATGGAAGAAAAGGGAGTTTCTAAAGTTGTATCAGTTGATTTAACTAAATAGGTGTAGAAGTGGAGGACTTAAAATGTTTGGAAAATTATTTGATAAGTTAAAAACAGGTTTAACGAAGACTAGGGATGGGTTACAAGATAAAATTAATGAGGCATTGAATTTAGCTGTAACTATTGATGATGATTTATATGAGGAATTAGAGGAAATATTAATAATTTCAGATATAGGTATGGATACAACTGTTGAAATTATAGATAGGTTAAAGGTTAAAATTAGAAAAGAAAAAATAAACGATCCTCAAATGGTAAAACCAGCCCTTAAAGAAGTTATAACTGAAATGCTTCTTGAAGGAGATAATGAAGAGGAATCAAATGGATCAGAAAAAGAAGTTTTACTTGTAATTGGAGTAAATGGAGTTGGTAAAACTACATCAATTGGAAAGCTTGCAGCCAAAAATAAGCAAGAAGGTAAAAAAGTATTACTTGCAGCGGCAGATACATTTAGAGCAGCTGCAATTGATCAGCTTGAAGTATGGAGCGATAGAGCAGAGGTTGATATAGTAAAGCAAAGTGAAGGATCAGATCCAGCTGCAGTTGTTTTTGATGCAGTTCAAGCAGCTAAAGCTAGAAATGTAGATCTTTTAATTTGTGATACAGCTGGAAGACTTCATAACAAGAAAAATTTAATGAATGAACTTTCAAAGATAAATAGAATCATAGATAGAGAATATGGGGAAGCTAAGAAGCAAACACTTCTTGTTTTAGATGGCACAACAGGACAAAATGCGGTAATTCAAGCTAAACAGTTTATGGAGGCGTGTCCTATAGATGGAATAATATTAACAAAATTAGATGGTACTGCAAAAGGTGGAGTTGTTATATCTATAAAGCAATCTCTTAACATACCAGTTAAGTATATTGGTGTTGGAGAAGGTATTGATGATCTTCAAAAATTTGATGCAGAAAGTTTTGCTGAAGCATTATTTTAAAAAAAATTAAGGTGTTAAGTAAAAATACTTGACACCTTAAAATATATCTGTTATTATCTCTTTTGTGGGTAAGGTGATTATATGATGGAAGATAGGGTTGAGATTTCATTATTGATGGATTTTTACAAACCATTACTAACTGAAAAGCAAAAAAATATTATGGAATTATATTTTGAGGATGACTTATCCTTAGCTGAAATTGCTGAATTAAACAACACAAGTCGTCAAGCAATCCATGATTTGCTTAAAAGATGTTATAAGCAACTTTTAACCTATGAAGAAAAGTTAGGCTTACTTCAAAAGAGTATAAATCGAGAAGAAAAAATTATAAAACTTCTAAAAAACTTTAAAGAAAAGTATTCTATTTATAATAAAGAATATGATATGCTAAAGAAAGAACTAGAAGATTTATAACATTAGGAGGTTTAATATGGCTTTTGAGGGATTATCAGAAAAGCTTCAAAATACCTTTAAAAAATTAAAGGGAAAAGGAAAGCTTAATGAAAAAGATATTAAAGAAGCTATGAGGGAAGTAAAACTTGCTTTACTAGAAGCAGATGTTAACTATAAAGTAGTAAAAAAGTTTGTTAAGAGTGTTAGTGAAAAATGCGTTGGTAGTAATGTATTAGAAAGCTTGACACCAGGGCAACAAGTTATTAAAATAGTTAACGATGAACTTACTGAACTTATGGGAGGAAGCGAAAGTAAAATAAATTATTCAAGTAGTGGTACTACAGTAATAATGCTTGTAGGACTTCAAGGAGCTGGTAAAACTACAATGTGTGGTAAGCTAGCATTAAACCTTAGACAGAATAATAAAAAACCGCTTCTTGTAGCATGTGATATTTACAGACCTGCGGCTATAAAACAATTAGAAGTTGTAGGAAAGCAAATAGACATACCTGTATTCTCTATGGGAGATAAAGAAAAAGCAGTTAATATTGCTAAAGCAGGTATAAAATATGCAAAAGACAATGGAAATAACGTAGTTATTATAGATACAGCCGGAAGATTACATATCGATGAAGGTTTAATGCAAGAATTAAAAGATGTAAAGGAAGTTGTAAATCCTTCAGAGATTTTACTTGTAGTAGATTCAATGACAGGTCAAGATGCAGTAAATGTTGCAGAAAGTTTTAATAATGAGCTTGATGTATCAGGGGTTATCTTAACTAAGCTTGATGGTGATACTAGAGGTGGTGCTGCACTTTCAATCAGATCAATTACTGAAAAGCCAATAAAGTTTGTTGGTATAGGTGAAAAGATGAATGATTTTGAAGTGTTCCATCCAGATAGAATGGCCTCAAGAATACTTGGAATGGGAGATGTATTATCTCTAATTGAGAAAGCTCAGTCTGCAATAGACGAAGATGAAGCAGCAGATTTTACAAAGAAGATGATGAGCCAAGGTCTTAATTTTGAAGATTATTTAACAGCAATGGAACAAATGAAAAAACTTGGACCATTGAACAAGTTAATGGAGATGATTCCAGGAGTTAATGCAAAAGAATTACAAGGCGTTGATTTTGATCAAGGTCAAAAACAGATGGAAAAGGTTAGAGCCATAATTCTTTCAATGACTTTAAAAGAAAGAAGAAATCCATCACTTGTAATTAGTAATTCTTCAAGAAAAAAAAGAATTGCAAAGGGATCAGGTTCAACAATACAAGAAGTTAATAAACTTATTAAAGGATTTGAAATGATGAAAAAGCAAATGAAGCAAATGAAATCACTTCAAAAGGGAGGCAAAAAAGGTCTTCTAGGTAAATTGCCTTTTATGAGTTAATATATAATTATACTTTAAAGGAGGTGAAATTAACATGGCAGTAAAGATTAGATTAAGAAGAATGGGAGCTAAGAAAGCACCTTTCTACAGAGTAGTTGTTGCTGATTCAAGAAGCCCAAGAGATGGTAGATTCATCGAAGAAATCGGATTCTACAATCCAGTTTCAGAACCAGCTGAAATAAAAATCAACGAAGAAAAAGCTAACAAATGGCTACAAAATGGTGCACAACCAACAGAAGTAGTTAAAAAGCTTTTCGTAAAGGCAGGCCTAAACAAGTAATTTTAGGAGGTGAATACTGCACCTAGTACATACACTATATGCAGGACACTTATGAAAGAATTAGTTGAAATAATAGCTAAGTCTCTTGTGGATAAGCCCGATGAAGTTAAAGTAAATGAAATTGCAGGTGAGCAATCAATTATACTAGAACTTAGGGTTGCGCCAGAAGATATGGGCAAAGTTATTGGAAAACAGGGAAGAATAGCAAAAGCTATTAGAACCGTAGTAAAGGCTGCAGCAATAAAAGAAGAAAAAAGAGTAGTAGTTGAAATTATCTAAAGAGTTAGGCCTGTCCTAACTCTTTTTATATAATATAAGGATAAATATTTAATTCTTTGATAATTATAAAAAAGAGGTGAAAGCTAATGGGAGAATTTTTTAGAGTAGGTAAAATAGTAAATACCCATGGATTAAAAGGTGAAGTTAAAGTTATGGCAACAACTTCTGATGTTAATAACTTTAAAAGATATGGAACTGTTTTTATAAACGGAGTTGAAAGAACTATTGAAGGTGTTAAATTCCAAAAAGATAGAGTAATCTTAAAGATAGAAGGAATAAATTCAATTGATGAAGCTGAAACATATAAAACTAAAATAATAGAAGTTCCTAGAGAAAGAGAACCAGAGCTTCCAGAGGATACTTTTTATGTTACAGATCTTATAGGTATACATGTATTTGATACTGAAGGTAAGGATCTTGGAGCTATATATGATGTTATAGAAACGAAAAATAATGATGTATATTGGATTAGAGAACCTAAAGAATTACTAATCCCTGTACTTAAGACAATTGTTTTAGATATAGATTTAGATAATGAGAAGATTGTTATAAGACCAGTAGGAGAATGGCAAGATGAAGATTAGTGTTTTAACGCTTTTCCCAGATATGTTTTCTATATTTAATCATAGCATTATAGGTAAAGCACAAGAAAAAGGATTAGTTAATATAGAGTGTCTTAATATAAGAGATTATACAAAGCATAAAAATAAAAAGGTTGATGATTATCCTTATGGTGGTGGTGCTGGTATGGTTATGGCACCACAACCTATTGTAGATGCTATAAGGGAATGTAAAAAAAATAATTCAGGAAAAGTTATCTTTTTAGGGCCAAGAGGAAAACAGTTTAATCATGAACTTTCAAAAGAGCTTGCAAAAGAAGATAACTTAATATTCATATGTGGACATTATGAGGGTATTGATGAAAGAGTATATCAGCATATAGATATGGAAATATCACTTGGAGATTTTATATTAACAGGTGGTGAAATGGCTGCTATTCCTGTAATTGATTCTATTCTTAGATTAAAACCAGGAGTACTTGGAAAAGAAGAAAGTTTTATGGATGAATCATTCTCTAATGGACTTTTAGAATATCCCCAATATACAAGACCTGAGGAATTTGAAGGAGTTAAGGTTCCGGAAGTATTACTTTCAGGGCATCACGAGAATATAAGAAAATGGAGAAGAAAAGAGTCATTAATAGCAACAAGAGAAAGAAGAAAAGATTTATTTGATAAAATAGAACTTACAAAAGAAGACAAAAAGATATTAAAAGAGCATAATAAATAAAATGTTGCAATAAATGATATTTTATGCTAGAATATGCTTTGTGCTAGTACGGGCGTTCCTCTTTTGGATTATAGCTCCGGAAAGAACGTCACAATTTACTT
This sequence comes from Clostridium sardiniense, assembly GCF_016907995.1. Lineage (GTDB taxonomy): Bacteria > Bacillota > Clostridia > Clostridiales > Clostridiaceae > Clostridium > Clostridium sardiniense. The sequence continues at coordinate 55,792 of NZ_JAFBDA010000011.1, forward strand.
ATTAGGAGGGAATGCACAATGAACGAAATTTTAAGAGCAATAGAACAAGAACAAATCAGAAACGATTTACCAAGCTTCAACGTTGGGGACAACATAAAAGTTCACCAATTAATCAAAGAAGGTAACAGAGAAAGAGTTCAAGTATTTGAAGGAACTGTTATCAAGAAACAAAATGGTGGTTTAAGAGAAACTTTCACTGTAAGAAGATTAGCTTATGGAACAGGTGTTGAAAAGACTTTCCCAATGAATGCTCCAATGATCCAAAAGATCGAAGTTACAAGAAGAGGTAAAGTAAGAAGAGCTAAGTTATTCTACTTAAGAGACAGAGTAGGTAAGGCTGCTAAGGTTAAAGAATTATTAAGATAGTTAACCATAAAGAAGAGGCTTAGAATTAAGTCTCTTTTTTTCTATAGATAAAAACAATTAAATATGTAAGGAGGAATTTTTATGGCAATTAACTGGTTTCCGGGGCATATGAAGAAGACTCAAAGGGAAATTAAAGAGAATTTAAAACTTGTAGATGCTGTTATAGAAATTAGAGATGCTAGAATTCCAGCAAGTTCTGCAAATCCAGATATAGATAAATTAGTAGGAGATAAGCCAAGATTAATACTTTTAAATAAAAGTGATTTAACAGAAGCTAAAGTTACTAAGGAATGGATAAAACATCTAACTAAAGATAATGTTATGGCTATGGAAGTAAACTGTTTAAAAGGAAGTGGACTTCAAAAAATAAAGCCTGCACTTAATGAGCTATTAAAAGAAAAGCATGAAAGACTTAAAGGTAAGGGATTAAAGGTGATCATGACAAGAGTTATGGTTGTAGGAATACCTAATGTAGGAAAGTCTACATTTATAAATAAGATGGCTAAAAATAATATAGCGCAAACAGGGGATAGACCAGGAGTAACTAAGAGTAAGAGATGGATAAAAACAGCGATGGATATAGAAATGCTTGATACCCCAGGAGTTTTATGGCCTAAGTTTAAAGATGATGAAACAGCATTAAATCTTGCATTTACAGGGGCGATAAGAGATGAAATAATGGATATAGAAGATTTAGCCTATAGATTAATTGAAAGGCTTCAAGAGTTCTATCCTGACAACTTAATAGAAAGATATAAGATAGATACTGTATATGATAATCCACTTGAAACTATGGATGCTATAGCTATAAAAAGAGGAGCTATAATGAAAGGTAGAGAAATAGATTATAATAGAATATCTGTTATTATATTAGATGAATTTAGAGGCGGGAAAATAGGTAATATTTCATTAGAAAGACCTTAATTTATCAAATTGGAGGGGTTTTATGAAACTTCTAGATAGTGACTTGAGCACTATGAGTTATAAAAGTATAAAAGAAGAGTTTGATAGTCTTAATCTTGATTTTAAGAGTGATTATGCTGTAGCTTTAAGTGAAATACTTTTAAATGATAAAAGAAAGAATGTTAATAGTCTTGGAAGCAAGATATTAAAAGAGAAGCAGAAGCTTAAAGATGAAGAAATTAGAGTAAAGAAGATGTATGACTTTGATAGAGGATTTGCTAAAGGAAGGCTTCTAGCTGGAGTTGACGAAGTTGGAAGAGGACCTCTTGCAGGACCTATAGTGTCAGCAGCAGTAATACTCGATTTAGATTTAATTGATGATGAGATGATTTTTTATTTAAATGATTCAAAAAAATTATCAGAGAAAAAGAGAGAAGAACTTTCTTTAATAATAAAAGAAAAAGCGATAGCTTACTGTATTAGTGAATGCTCTAATGATGAAATAGATGAAAAAGGCGTAGGAGTATGCAATAATGAAGTTTTCCTTAAAGCAATACATGGCTTAGATAAGAGAGCGGATATTGTTTTATCTGATGGTTATACTGTTAAAGGTATAGACAGAGAAAATAAGTCAGTCATAAAAGGTGATACAAAAAGTGCATCAATTGCTGCAGCTTCAATTATAGCTAAAGTATATAGAGATAATTTGATGAAGGAACTTGGAAAAGTTTATCCAGAATACGACTTTGAACATAATGTAGGGTATGGAGCTTCAAAACATGTTGAAGCAATAAAAGAATATGGTGCGACGCCTATTCATAGAATGAGTTTTTTAAGAAACATATTATAAAAAGTAGTAATAGCTAAAAAGGCTATTACTACTTTTTTTTATTTTATCTAAAGGCGTCTTTAGTATGAATTATATTATTAGTACTATCTTTATGATTTAAATACACTTCTATAATATCAAATCTTACAAAATAATCATTAAATTTATTATTAAGTAGAAAATATTTTGTTAATTTTTTTATATTTTGGATTTTACTTTGGCTGATTGCTTCAATCCCTCTCCCAAACTTAATATCATATCTACTTTTTACTTCTACAAAGCATAAGATATCATTTTTTAAACAAATTATATCTATCTCACCAAATCTATTAGAATAATTTCTATCTAGGATTATATAATCTTTACTACATAAATAATTTGAAGCAAGGTCTTCTCCATAATAACCAATATATTTATTATATTTTTTCATTTAAAACACCTCTCTAATTATGATTATTGACAATTAAAAGGATTCTTATCGCTATAAGAATATTTGATTAAAAATATTTTTTAGTGTTAATACTCCTTTATGAGGTGAGGTAGATGGCAATAAATATAAAAAGTGCAACTAATATTGGAATAAATAGCTTTATAATAAATGTTGAAGTTGATATATCAAAGGGACTTCCAGCGTTTAATATAGTTGGGCTCGCAGATACATCAGTTAGAGAGGCAAAAGAGAGGGTTAGAACTGCTATTGTTAATTCAGGATTTGAATTTCCTTTAGGGAGAATAGTGATAAATTTAGCACCGGCAGATATTAAGAAAATAGGAACGTTACTAGATTTACCTATTGCAATAGGGATACTTATAGAATCAAATCAAATTCAGAAAAAGGATTTAGATAAATATTTAATTATAGGTGAACTATCATTAAATGGAGAACTTAAAAGAACTAGAGGAATAACACCGATTATAATTAAAGGAATTGAAGAAGATATCGAAAACTTTATTATACCAAGAGAAAATATAGATGAAGCTATTGAGGTATCAAAAGGAAATGTATATGCGATGACTTCTTTAAAGGAATCTGTAGATTATGTAAATTGTGAGGATATGTTGCCGTTAGATTTTGGTGAGTATAAAGAAGAAAAAAATGTCGAATGGGAAAATAATTTTAATTCTATAATTGGACAATATTCATCAAAGAGAGCGATGGAAATTGCAGCTGCTGGTAGACATAACATTTTATTATATGGAAATCCAGGTTCAGGTAAGACTATGCTTGCAAAAGCATTTAATTCAATACTTCCGCCCCTTACTGAAGAAGAAAAAATTGAAATTGCAAAGATATATTCAATATGTGGGATGATTGACACATATAAAAATATAAGAATACCATTTAGAGAGCCACATCATACAATTTCAAAAGTTGCATTAGTTGGTGGAGGGCGAGATATTAAACCAGGAGAAATTACTTTAGCTCATAATGGAGTTCTTTATTTGGATGAAATTTTAGAATTCAAGAAGGAAGTGCTAGAGGTGCTAAGGATTCCTTTGGAAGAAGGAGTAATTAGAGTGGATAGAATAAATGAAAGAGTTGAAATGCCAAGTAAATTTCAGCTTATAGCTTCTTTTAATCCATGTCCATGTGGTAAAAAATCTATAATTCCTGGAGAATATGATAAATGCGAATGTAGTGAAAATGAAATACGAAGATATCAAAAGAGATTATCAAAGCCGTTAAAAGATAGAATTGATATATTTAATTATGTTCCTTCATTGAAATTTGAGGAGTTAAAAAAGAAAAAATTAGAGGATGAAACTAAAAATATTAAGGAAAGAGTTTTGAAGGCTAGAGAAATACAGAAAGAGAGATTAAAGGATACTTCTTATAAGTTTAATTCAGATATAAGAGGGAAAGATATATTTAATTTATGCAAGATATCTAGAGAAGGAAAAGAAATTTTAGAAAATTATTTTAAAATTAACAATCCTTCTTTAAGAGGATATGGGAAAGTTATAAAGGTGGCTCAAACTATAGCAGATTTGGAGCTTCAGGAAGTAATAAAAAGAGAACATATTATAGAAGCAATTAATTATAGAAAAGATGTAAATGGAGAAATTATATAATAAGAGGTGGACAAATGGAAAAATATATATTATGGTTAATGATGTTAGAATGTACAAACATGCAAAAAATAAAATTAATCAGTATTTTCTCTAATGAGAAGAATATATTTGATAATTTTGATGAAATAATAAAAACATATTTAAAAAGTTATAAAAATTTTGTAAATTATGATAAAGAAAAAGAATTAGAAAAAGTTACTCTTATCGAGAAAAGGTTAAGAAGTGAAAACATAAGTTTTATAACTATAAAAAGTAATAAGTATCCAGAAAATTTAAAAAACATCCAAGAACCGCCTTATGTATTATTTTATATAGGAAATATAGATTTATTAAGTAAGAGAAAGGTTGGGATTGTAGGATCTAGAAAGAATAGCGTTTATGGAGAAAGATCTACTAGAGTTATAACTAAAGAACTAGTTAAGAATGACATATGTATCGTAAGTGGTGGTGCATTAGGGATTGATGCTATAGCACATGATGAATGTCTAAAAAATCAAGGTGATACAATTGCAATATTAGGATCTGGGCTAGACATTTATTATCCATATAAGAATAAAGCTCTATTTAATAAAATTAGAGAAAAAGGTCTCATTATTTCAGAGTTTTTACCAGGCACTAAGCCTTATGCATATAATTTTCCAAGAAGGAACAGAATAATTAGTGGATTATCAGAAGCTATAGTAGTTACAGAAGCAACGAAGAAGAGTGGGTCATTAATAACTGTTACATGCGCATTAGAGCAAGGTAAAGATGTTTTAGTTGTACCACAATCAATTTTTTCAAGTGGTGGATACGGTGCAAACCTTTTAATAAGAGATGGTGCGTATATTTATACATCAATTGAAGATATTTATTTGCTTTTACATATAGATAAGAGTAAGGTAAAAGAAGAGAATAATGATATGGTTCATAGTAATATTTTGAAAATTATAGAGAGTGAACCAATGCATATTGATGATATATTTACAAAGTCACAGGTTGACAGAAATACTTTATATGGTTTATTATTTGAACTGCAAATTAAAAATGAAATATTAAGTCTACCTGGCAATTATTATGTCAGAGTAACATAAGTTTAAGGGGGTGAATAACTCCAGTAGTATTAGTGGAGTTAGTTATGGGCCAAAAATTAGTAATAGTAGAATCACCAGCAAAGGCAAAAACAATAGGAAAATATTTAGGAAAGAATTATATTGTTGAAGCGTCAATGGGGCATATAAGAGATTTACCTAAAAGTAAATTAGGTGTTGATATAGATAATGATTTTGAACCAAAGTATATAACAATAAGAGGTAAGGGAGATCTTCTTAAGACATTAAGAAAAGCTGCAAAGAAGGCGGATAAAGTTTATCTTGCAACTGACCCCGATCGTGAAGGAGAAGCAATATCATGGCATTTAGCAAATCTTCTAAATATAGAAGAAGGAGAAGAATGTAGGATTGTATTTAATGAAATAACGAAAACTGCCGTTAAAAATTCTATAAAAAATGCTAGACAGATAAATCAAAATTTAGTTGATGCACAGCAGGCTAGAAGAATTTTAGATAGATTAGTTGGTTATGAAATAAGTCCAATTCTTTGGAAAAATGTAAAATGGGGCTTAAGTGCAGGTAGAGTACAATCAGCAGCGCTTAAACTTATATGTGAAAGAGAAGAAGAAATAAAAAAATTCATTCCAGAAGAATATTGGACGGTTGACTGTGAATTAAAAAAAGGAAGAAAAAAATTTCCTATAAAGCTATCAACATATAAAAATAAAAAGATAGAATTAAAAACAGAAGATGAAACAAATAAGGTTATAAATTCAATAGACAAAGATAATTTCGTTATTAAGTCAATAAAAAAAGGAAGTAAACTAAAAAATCCTATGGCTCCTTTTACAACTAGTACACTTCAACAAGAGGCAAGTAAGAAACTTAACTTTATGACAAAGAAAACAATGTCAGTAGCTCAAGGGCTATATGAAGGTGTGGAAGTTAAAGGACATGGAACTGTAGGTCTTATCACTTACATGAGAACGGATTCTATGAGAATATCACAAGAAGCGCAAGAAAGTGCAAAAAACTTTATATTAAACAACTATGGAGAAAGTTATCTACCAAAAGAAACTAGAATATATAAAGGAAAGAAAAATATTCAAGATGCCCATGAAGCTATAAGACCAACGAATATAGAAATAACACCAGAAGTTGCAAAAGCGAACTTAACAAATGAACAGTATAAGCTTTATACACTTATATGGAAGAGATTTGTATCTTCTCAAATGGCATCATGCATTTTAAATACTAATTCAATTGATATATTAAATGGAGATTATAAATTTAAGGCTAGTGGATCTACAATTCAATTTGATGGATTCATGAAGATATATGAATATGCAATTAGTGATGAGGACGATAATTCATTACCAGAGCTTGAAGAAGGAGAAGTATTAAATTCAGCTTCCCTTGAAGGAAAGCAACATTTTACTCAACCTCCTGCAAGGTATACAGAAGCATCATTTGTTAAACTTTTAGAAGAAAAAGGTATAGGAAGACCAAGTACTTATGTTCCTACAATTTCTACATTATTAAGTAGAGATTATGTAAATAGAGAAAAGAAAAATCTAATACCAACAGAACTTGGATTTATAGTAAATAATATAATTTGTGAATACTTTAAACAAATAGCAGATGTAGATTTTACAGCTAGTATGGAAAGGAACTTAGACCATATTGAAGAAGGTGAAATACAATGGAAGTCTGTTGTAGGTGAATTCTTCGATCCACTAAAACATTCACTAGAAAAAGCAGAAAAGGAAATGGCTAAAGTTGTAATAGAAGATGAAGTAAGTGATGTTCCTTGTGATAAATGTGGTAGAATGATGGTCATAAAAAAAGGACGATATGGAAAGTTCTTAGCATGTCCTGGTTACCCTGAATGTAAAAATGCTAAGCCTATAGTTGAAGAAATAAAAGCACCTTGTCCAAAGTGTGGGAGAAAAGTATTAGCAAAGAGAAGTAAAAAAGGTAAGAGATTCTATGGATGTTCAGGTTATCCAGAATGTGATTTTGTAAGTTGGAATGAACCTGTTGAAAAGAAATGTCCAGAATGTAATTCATATATGGTTAAGAAATATTCGAAAAAATCTGGAGATTATATTCAATGTTCAAATAGCGAATGTAAGTATAAAGAAGAAATAAAGAGTGAGAAGCAAGAAGATAAAGAATAAAGTAGGTAATTATGATATAATGATGCATTAAAGAATCCTTTTGTCGAAAAAAATAATAATATTGTTGAAATAGAGTACCTAGTATGATAAACTGAACTAGTATTACGAATTTGTTAAAAAATTAAAAGGATTTTGAATAGTCTAACAAATGGCAATATAAATCTGAAATTCGTTAGATATCAAGGAGGATTTTTAATGTCATCATTACTTAATAAAGCGAGAAAATTAAACAAAATATTACAGAAATCGGGCACTGAAGCAGTAGCATTTGAGGATATCTGTGAACTTTTAAGCGATGTATTAGCCTGCAACGTTTACATTGTTAGTAAAAGAGGTAAGGTTATAGGACATAGTTTTTCAGAAAATTTTGAATGTGCAATAATGAAAGAAAAAGTAGTCTATGAAAAAAGATTTCCAAACGAATACAATGAAAAGTTATTAAGGGTAACAGAAACACTATCAAACTTACCTAATAAAGGTGAATGTGTATTTGATGGAATTGGAAAGTGTGATATGTCAGACAAGCTTTCAACAATTGTTCCTATAATAGGAAATAGAGAAAGACTTGGTACACTTCTTTTAGCTAGATTTGGAGAATCATTTACAGATGATGATTTAGTTCTTTGTGAATATAGTGCAACAATTGTTGGAATGGAAATGTTAAGAGCTAAACAAGAAGAATTAGCTGAAGAGACAAGAAAGAAAGCAGTTGTTCAATTAGCTATAGGAACTCTTTCATATTCAGAGTTAGAAGCTGTAGAACATATTTTTAATGAACTTGGAGGTACTGAAGGTTTACTTGTAGCATCAAAGATTGCAGATAAAGTTGGAATAACAAGAAGCGTAATTGTAAATGCGTTAAGAAAATTTGAAAGTGCTGGAGTAATTGAATCAAGATCATTAGGGATGAAGGGAACTCATATTAGAATACTAAACGATAAATTATTAGATGAATTAAAAAAGATAAAATAAGCAATAGTAACGAGTGATTGATAAATTTCAATCACTCGTATATTTTTAGTGAAAAATATAAAAAAAATAAATTTATGTTGATAGAAAAAAAAGCTTATGTTATACTATCATAGGTAACAAAATACGCACATTATCGGGTTTGCAAGATAGGTGCCTTTGATTATAAGGTTTCTTGTAATTACAACGATAGTGGAGGAAAAAACCAGGAGGTAACAAAATGTCAGTTATATCAATGAAACAATTATTAGAAGCTGGTGTACATTTCGGACACCAAACTAGAAGATGGAACCCTAAGATGGCTCCTTATATCTTCACAGAAAGAAACGGAATCTATATAATAGATTTACAAAAAACAGTTAAGAAGGCTGAAGAAGCTTACAACTTCTTAAGAGAAGTTTCAGAAGAAGGAAAAGAAATACTTTTCGTTGGAACTAAGAAGCAAGCTCAAGAAGCTATCAAAGAAGAAGCAATAAGATCAAACATGCACTTCGTTAACAATAGATGGTTAGGTGGAATGTTAACAAACTTCAAAACTATCAGAACAAGAATTAAGAGATTAGAAGATTTAGAAAGAATGCAAGAAGATGGAACATTCGACGTTCTTCCTAAGAAAGAAGTTATCAAATTAAAAGGCGAAATGGAAAAGCTTGAAAAGAATCTTGGCGGAATCAAGAACTTAGATTCAAGAAATATTGGAGCTATGTTCGTAGTTGATCCAAGAAAAGAAAAGAACGCTATTTCAGAAGCTAAGATATTAGGAATTCCAGTAGTAGCTATCGTAGATACTAACTGTGATCCAGAAGAAGTTGACTACGTAATCCCAGGTAATGATGATGCTATAAGAGCGGTTAAATTAATAGCTGCTAAGATGGCTGATGCTATTATCGAAGGAAGACAAGGTGAACAAATAGCTGAATAATATCAGAAGTATAAAAGGTAGGTGGAGAGATTCTTCATTTACCTTTTACCCTAAATGGTAAGGGTTACTTTTTTTAAAATAAGGAGGAATTGAATATGATTACTGCAAAATCAGTTAAAGAATTAAGAGATAAGACTGGCGCAGGTATGATGGACTGCAAAAAGGCTTTAACAGAAACTAACGGAGACGTAGAAAAGGCTGTTGAAGTATTAAGAGAAAAAGGATTAGCTGCTGCTGCTAAGAAAGCTGGAAGAGTTGCTGCTGAAGGAATAGTTAAGACTTTCGTATCAGAAGATAACAAGAAAGCTTCAATAGTAGAAGTAAACTGTGAAACAGATTTCGTTGCTGCTAATGAAGAATTCGTAGGTTTTGCTGAAAATGTAGCAGAATTAGTTGCTAACACTTCAGTTGAAACTGTAGAAGAATTATTAAATGAAAAATTAGGAGATGCTACTGTACAAGAAACTCTTACAGCTTTAGTTGCTAAGCTTGGAGAAAACATGACAGTTAGAAGATTTGAAAGATTATCATTAGATAATGGTGCTATCGAAAGCTATATCCACGGTGGCGGAAGAATCGGAGTTTTAGTTGAAGTTTCAACTGAAGGTGATGCTAACGTAGCTAAAGAAGTAGCTAAAGAAGTTTGTATGCAAGTTGCTGCTGCAAATCCATTATTCTTAAATAGAAATTCAGTAGATCAAGAAGCTTTAGAAAAAGAAAAAGAAATCTACAGAGTTCAAGCTTTAAACGAAGGAAAACCAGAAAAAATCGTTGAAAAAATGGTTATGGGAAGAATCCAAAAGTACTTCAAAGAAGTTTGTTTAGTTGACCAAGTATGGGTTAAAGACGGAGACAAGACAATAACTAAGTTATTAGAAGAAAAGTCAAAAGAAGCAGGTGCTCCAATGACTATAACAAAGTTTGTTAGATTTGAAAGAGGCGAAGGTATCGAAAAGAAAGAAGAAAACTTTGCTGAAGAAGTTGCAAGACAAATGGGTAAATAGTAACCTACAAAAGAGAACACCTTGTGTTCTCTTTTTTTAAAAATTAATATGAATATTTTGGAGGGATTATAATGGCAGATTGTAAATATAATAGAGTAATACTAAAATTATCTGGTGAAGCTCTTGCTGGAACTAATGGATTTGGAATAGATTTTACTGTTGCAACAAGAATAGCTTTAGAAATAAAGCAATTAGTAGATTCAGGTGTTGAAGTTGGATGCGTAGTAGGCGGCGGAAACATCTGGAGAGGTAGAAGCGGAGAAGGAATGGATAGAACTACTGCAGATTATATGGGTATGATGGCTACATGTATTAATGCATTAGCGCTTCAAGATTCACTAGAACAAGTAGGCGTAGATACTAGAGTTTTAACTGCTATTGAAATGAAGGAAGTTGCAGAACCATTTATAAGAAGAAGAGCTATGAGACATTTAGAAAAGGGAAGAGTTGTTATTTTTGCAGCTGGAACTGGTAATCCATACTTCTCAACTGATACAACAGCAGCACTTAGAGCGGCAGAAATAGAAGCTGATGTAATTCTTTTAGCTAAAAAAGTTGATGGTGTTTATGATAAGGACCCTCATAAGTATTCAGATGCAACAAAATATGATAAACTATCATATATAGAAGTTTTAGAACAAGGATTACAAGTAATGGATTCTACTGCAACTTCTTTATGTATGGATAATAATATTCCTATATTAGTATTTGGTTTAGACGAACCAGGTAATATTCAAAAAGCTATTTCAGGTCAAGAAATAGGTACATTAGTTTCAAAATAAAAGGAGGATATTTATGAGTAAAAACATTCTTAAAAATGCTGAAGAAAAAATGACAAAAACAATAAGTGTTTTAGAAGTTGATTTATCAACTATGAAAGCTGGTAGAGCTAATCCTACAATGCTTGATAGAGTTCAAGTTGAATATTATGGAAGCATGTGTCCAATAACACAAGTAGCCAATGTATCAGCTCCAGAACCAAGAGTTCTTCAAATAACTCCTTGGGAACAAACATTGTTAAAAGATATAGAAAAAGCTATACTTACTTCAGATTTAGGATTAAATCCTTCAAATGATGGATCAGTTATCAGATTAGTAATACCAGAGTTAACAGAGGAAACTAGAAAAAATTTAGTTAAAAATGTTAAAAAGGCTGGAGAGGACTCAAAAGTTGCTTTAAGATCAATTAGAAGAGATTCTAATGATAAGATAAAAGCCTTAAAGAAGGATGGAGAGCTTAGCGAAGACGAAGTTAAAAAAGCTGAAGATAATATTCAAAAGGTTACAGATAAATTTGTCAAAGAAGTAGATAAATTAATAGAAGCAAAAGAAAAAGAGATAATGTCAATCTAGTTAAACAAAAAACCTGCTCTTTAGCAGGTTTTTTATATAAAGAAAAAAGTGGGGAGGAGAACTCATGCTTAAGTTTTTTAAAGGGGAACAGATTACAGAAAATGAAGAAATAAGCCTTGATATGGATAATATTCCGAGACATATTGCAATAATAATGGATGGAAATGGAAGATGGGCTAAGAAAAGAAAGCTCCCAAGAACTATGGGGCATAAAGCTGGAGTTGAAACAATTCGTAGAGTATTAAAAGAAGCAGATAAGCTTGGCGTTAAATATATGACACTTTATGCTTTTTCAACGGAAAATTGGAAAAGACCGAAAGATGAAGTTAATTCTTTAATGAAGTTATTAATACAATACCTAAGACAAGAAATTAATGAGCTACATAAAAATGGCGTTAAAATAAATGTATTAGGCGATATGTCTAAATTGCCTAAAGAGTGTCAAGAAGAGATAGAGAAATCTGTTCTTAAGACAGAAAATAATACAGGTATAACAATGAATATAGCTTTAAATTATGGTGGAAGAGATGAAATATTAAGAGCTGTAAAATCAATTTCAGAAGATGTATCAAAGGGAATAATAAAATCTTCTGAAATTGATGATACTATTTTTGAAAGTTATTTATATACAAAAGGTGTGCCAGATCCAGATATAATCATTAGACCTTCCGGAGAACAAAGATTAAGTAATTTTCTACTTTGGCAATGTGCTTATTCTGAATTTTGGTATTCGGATATTTGTTGGCCAGATTTTAAGGAATCAGATCTTCATAGAGCAATTTATGATTTTCAAAAAAGAGATAGAAGGTTTGGCGGCGTAAAATAAAAAGAAATAAGGTGGTTTTTAAGTGAAATCAAATAATAGATATCTCGGTGCTTTAATTATTGCTCCTTTTATTATATTTGTATTTTTAGGTGGTGCATGGTTAGAAGGTCTTACAATTGTGTTATCAGCCTTAGGATTACATGAATTTTATAATGCATTAAAGCAAAAAGAATTTAATCCTATCTCTATTGTAGGATACTTACTTTTAATTGGGTATTATATTTTAAATAATGATTTAGGATTACTAACATACTTAGTTGTATTTGCAACATTTATACTTTTAATAATTCCAGTTATAAACCTAAAATATACATTTATAGATGTTGCTATAACATTACTTGGATTTTTGTATGTAGGAGTATTATTTAGTTTTTTACATTTAGTAAATATTAAATTTGGTGGACAGTATTTAGTTTGGCTTATATTTATAGGATCCTGGATGACAGATACTTCAGCTTATTATGCTGGAAGATTCTTTGGAAAACATAAATTATGTCCTAAAGTTAGTCCTAAGAAAACTATTGAGGGTTCAATTGGTGGTATGCTTGGAGCTACTATATTTTGCGGAATATTTGGAATAGTAGTATCTAAGTATGTATATATAATGCCTTTATATCACTACTTTATAATAGGGGCATTATGTGGAGTATTTAGTCAATTGGGAGATTTGGTAGCTTCTTCTGTAAAGAGATATGTTGGAATAAAAGATTATAGTAATTTAATACCAGGACATGGTGGAATATTAGATAGATTTGATAGTATACTTTTCTCAGGTCTTGTAGTGTTTTATTATTTAACTTTTATAGTATGTATATAGTGAAAGAGTTCTAAAAGAAAAACTTTTAGGACTCTTTTATTTTATAATTCAAGATTACTTTATGACTTTTATTCTATTTCTTAATGTAATATTTAATTTAGTTATGAGCCTTAGAAAAATTCTAAGGTTTTTTTTATTGCATATAAATATAGAATAAAGGGGGGGGAAGAAGTGAAGTTGAAGGAAGATCATAAAAAACTTATAGAAGCACTTGTATTATTATTAATTATATTTGTATTTGTAGTTTTAATTAGAAGTTATTTTAAGCCCTTTCTTTGGATTGTAATAATATTTATATTAAGTAGTCCTTTATATAATATTTTTACTAAGCTTAAGATAGGTAAAAAGATATCAGCGACATTAAGTTTGCTTGTTTTAAATATCTCTGTAATATTAATAATTTACTATTTAGGAAGGAATATATTCGATTTAGTAAATAATATATATAACAGCAATATAAACATGATTAATGAACTTTTAAATGAATTTAATACAATACTAGAGAGTATACTTGGAAACGTAGATATAAGTAGTGAGGCTATGAATTTATTTCATCCTAGAGTTTTAACGGAGGGAGCGTTAACTACAGGTGAAGGGATAATAAGTTATTTTATAGGTAATGTATGTTCATTTTTTATACTAGTAGACAAGGAGAAAATTATATATTATATGAATAGACTTGTTCCACAAAATGCTCTTAGGAGAATTAATAATGGTGGAAAGAACATAAAAAGTATTATATCAATACAAGCAATACTTATCTTAATATCCACACTTATAATAATTATAGGATTTATGATACTTGGAATAAAAAATTCCTTTATTTTAGGAGTGATTTGTGGTATTTTAGATTTACTTCCATATGTAGGAACAATAATTGTATTTATACCAATTATAATATACAATATTATAGTAAAAGATTATCTTATAGCTTTTGGATTAATATGTCTTTATCTATTAGTCCAAATTGTAAGAGAAATATTAGAAGCAAAATTGTTAAGCAATAAATTTAATGTGCATCCTTTAATAATATTTCTTTCTATATATATTGGTATAAAGGTTTTTGGTATGATTGGAATTTTTATAGGACCTTTATATAGTATGATGGTTAGAGATATTTTTTGCGAGGACTAGATAGATACGGAGGAAGAGAAAATGAAAAATATTTCAATACTAGGTGCCACAGGCTCTATAGGTACTCAAACTTTAGATGTGATTAGAAAATCTAAAGAGATAAACTTGATAGGGGTAACTGCTAACACTTCTGTAGAGAATGTTAAAGATATAATAGATGAATTTTATCCTAAATATGTAGGAATGATGGATGAAAAATCAAAAGAAGAAATAGATAGATATGTAGAAGAAAAGGGATTAAACATAAAAGTATTATTTGGTATAGAGGGCCTTAAGAAAATAGCTTCACTTGATGAAATTGACACAGTAGTGACATCAGTTGTTGGTATGATTGGTCTTGAGCCTACAATTGAAGCCATAAAGAAGAAAAAAGATATTGCTCTTGCAAATAAAGAAACATTAGTTGTTGCTGGAGAGCTTGTAATGAATGAGGCTAAAAAGTATGGAGTTAAAATACTTCCAGTAGACTCAGAACATAGTGCAATATTCCAAAGTTTAAGGGGTAATGATTTAAGCACATTAAAAAAGATAATTTTAACTGCTTCAGGTGGTCCTTTTAGAGGAAAGAAAAAAGAAGATTTGGTTAATACATCATTAGAAGAAGCTTTAAATCATCCAAATTGGAGTATGGGAAGAAAAATAACTATAGATTCATCGACTTTAATGAATAAGGGACTTGAAGTTATTGAAGCACACTGGTTATTTGATTGTGATTATGATGATATACAAGTATTAGTTCATCCTCAAAGTATAGTACACTCAATGGTTGAATATTCAGATAACAGTATAATAGCGCAACTTGGATCAGCCGATATGAGACTTCCTATTCAATATGCTCTTAATTATCCAGATAGAAAAGAAGCTATTGCAAATGGAATAGACTTTTATGAAATATCAAAGCTTACATTTGAAAAGCCTGATATGGATACATTTAAGTGTTTAAAACTTGCTTTTGAGGCAGGAAAGCAAGGGAAACTTATGCCAACTATTTTAAACGGTGCAAATGAGGAAGTTGTCCAATTATTTTTAGATAACAAGATTTCATATCTTCAAATTGGAGATATAATTGAACATTGTATGGAACATTTTAAAGAGGAAGGGAAAAAAGAAGTAACTTTAGAAAATGTAATTTCACTAGACAAAAAAGTTAAGGAATATGTGAGAGAAAATTATAGCTAGGAGGAAACTTAATGTACATTGTATATGCTGTAATAGCATTTGGACTACTTATAATAGTTCATGAATTTGGTCATTTTATACTTGCAAAGATAAATGGGGTAAAGGTAGAAGAGTTTTCGATAGGTATGGGTCCTAAGATATTTTCTATTGATGGTAAAGAAACTAAATATTCATTAGGTATATTGCCTATAGGTGGGTATGTAAAAATGCTTGGAGAAGAGGAAGATGTTCAAGATGAAAGAAGTTTTTCATCTAAATCTCCTTTTAGAAGGATTACAATTATTTTAGCAGGTGCTATAATGAATTTAATTCTTGCAATAGTAATATTTACTGCGTTTTTACATCACTTTGGATATACATTACCAAAGGTTAATTCAGTAATTGATAACAGTCCAGCTTATGAAGCGGGAATAAAACCAGGAGATGAATTTAAAAAAATTGATGGTCAAAGAATATTTGCGCCAGATGATATTTCAATTGGTATAAATCTTGCAAAGGGTAATCCGGTTAATTTAGAAGTTGATAGAAATGGAGAAATGCTTAATTTTACTGTTAAGCCTGAATATAATGAAAAAGAAAAAAGGAATATGATAGGATTTGCTTTTGAAACAGTTAAAAATCCATCAATATTAGATAGTTTTAAAGAAAGTTTCAATCAAACAGCATCACTAGTAAATCAAACATTTAAAGGACTTAAAATGATATTTACTGGAAAAGCAGACTTAAAGACAGATGTAGGTGGTCCTGTAACTATAATAAAATTATCAGGCGCAGCTGCAAAAGCTGGTATATGGAATCTTTTATATTTTACAGCGTTTATAAGTGTAAACCTTGCTGTATTTAATTTATTACCATTCCCTGCATTAGATGGAGGGTGGACAGTATTACTTTTAATTGAGCTTATTACAAAAAGAAAGGTTCCAGATAAGATAGTAGGTGCTTTAAATTTCGCAGGTTTTGCACTACTTATGGGACTTATGCTTTTAGTTACAGTTAAGGATATATTGTTCCCAATAAATTTTTAGGAGAGTAAAATGATGGAGAGAAAAATCACAAGAATTGTTAAAGTTGGAGGGATAGAAATTGGTGGTGAAGCACCTGTTATTATCCAATCAATGACCAATACAGATACAAGAGATGTAAATAAAACTTTAGAACAAATAGATAAATTAGTAAAGGCAGGATGCCAGATTATAAGATGTGCTGTTCCGGATATGGAAGCTTGTGATGCACTGAAGGAAATTACAGAAAAATCACCAGTTCCAATAGTTGCAGACATTCATTTTGATTATAGATTAGCCCTTAAAGCTATTGATAATGGAGTAGCTAAACTTAGAATAAACCCTGGGAATATAGGAAACTATGAAAGGGTAAAAGCTGTAGTTGAAAAAGCAAAAGAAAAAAATATTCCTATAAGAATTGGAGTGAATTCAGGATCTTTAGAGAAAGATATTTTAGAAAGAGATGGAAAACCAACCGCTAAAGGACTAGTTGAAAGTGCATTAAGACATGTTAAAATATTAGAAGATTTAAATTTCTATGATATAGTTATTTCAATAAAATCTTCTAATGTACCTATGATGATAGAAAGTTATAGATTAATGAGTGAAAAATGTAATTATCCACTACATTTAGGAGTAACAGAATCAGGTACAGTATTTAAAGGGACAATAAAATCAAGTATAGGAATTGGAACTCTTTTAGCAGAGGGGATTGGAAATACTATTAGAGTATCATTAACTTCAGATCCAATTGAAGAAATAAAAGTTGCTAAAGAAATACTTAAAGCATTAGACTACACAAAGGAAGGGATAGAGTTTGTATCATGTCCTACTTGTGGAAGAACAGAAATAAATTTAATAAAAATAGCAGAAGAAGTAGAAGAAAGACTTAAAGATACTAATAAAAATATTAAAGTTGCTGTAATGGGATGTGTGGTTAATGGTCCTGGAGAAGCAAGAGAAGCTGATATTGGTATTGCTGGAGGAAAAGGTGTTGGCATAATATTTAAGAAAGGCCAAATAATAAAGAAGGTAAAAGAAGAAGAATTAGTTGATGAACTTATAAAGGAAATAGAATCTTTATAAGATTTATATGTAATTTGCCCCCAAAAAATTTAATTTATTTTGGGGGCTAATATTTTTAAAATGGAGGTAATCCTTTGAGCGAAGAGTTCATTAAAAAAATTAATAAAGAAATAAATAAAAATGAAGATTTAGAAGATAAGGAAATAAAGTTAAATAGATTTCAATTTTATAGAAAAAGCAATGTATTAAAAGTAGTAATAAAGTGTAAAGATAATTTAATTCAAAGTGAAGAGGATTGGATAAAGAAATTAATATCTACAAATTTAGGACTAAATATAAAAGTAGAACTATTAGTTTATAAGGATGTAGAAGATGCAAGTATAGATGATATATTAACAAAATATTGGTCTGATGTTGTTCTAGATATAGTTAGAAAAAATCCACTATCAAAAAATGTTTTATATTCTAAACATAAAGATATCAAAGAAGATAACATAATAATTAGATATGGAAGTGAAGCTATTGTAAACCATCTAAAAAAGAAGGATATAGAGAGAAAAGTAGCTGCTCAAATACATGATATATTTGGAAGAAGAATAAGGATTGAATTAAAATATGATAATTCTTTAGAAGATACAAATTATGAAGAGAATAAAGCAAAAGAAAATAAAAAGATAGTTGATGATGTACTTCAAGGTAGAATAGTTCAAGGTAATCCATCAGGGGATAGTTCTGATAAGAAAGAGAAGAAAGAAAGAAAAGAAGCACCAAAGAAACAACAAAATGAAGGATATCAAAAATATAAAAGAGAACCTAAAGGTGAAAATACTATTTTAGGTAGAAATATAAGTCAAGAAGCTATGAATATATGTGATATTGATGAGACGTCAGGATATGTTGCTATAATTGGAGAAGTATTTAAAACTGAGATAATTGAAACTAGAACTGGTAAAAGTATTCTTACATTCTTTATAACTGATTATACAAGTTCAATTACAGTTAAATGTTTCTTGAAAGAAAAAGATAAAGAAGAAGTTTTAGAAAATGTCAAGAAGGGCTTATATTGCAAGGTAAGGGGAGAGGCTATATACGATACCTATGCCAGAGAAGTAGTAATAATGGGTAGAGATATAGTAAAAATGAAAAAAATAGAAAGAATGGATGGAGCGGAAGATAAGAGAGTTGAACTTCATTTACATACTAATATGAGTACTATGGATGGAATGGTATCTGCAAGCAAGTTAATAGAAAGAGCAGCAAAATGGGGACATAAAGCCATTGCTATAACAGACCATGGTGTAGTTCAATCCTTTCCAGATGCACAAAGTGCTTCAAAGAAATTTGGTATAAAAATTCTTTATGGAGTTGAGGGATATTTAGTTGATGATGGTATACCAGTAGCGCTTCATGAAAGAGGAGAATCTTTAGATGATTCATATGTTGTTTTTGATTTAGAGACAACAGGATTTTCAGCTAAGAATGATAAGATAATAGAAATTGGTGCAGTTAAAATACAAAATGAGAAAATAGTGGATAGATTTAGTGAGTTTGTAAATCCGGAGAGAAATATACCATATAAGATTACAGAGCTTACTGGAATATCAGATGATATGGTAACAAATAGTGAAACTATAGAAAATATACTTCCTAGATTTTTAGAATTTTGCAGTGGAAGCGTATTAGTTGCACATAATGCAGGCTTTGACACAGGATTTATTAAAAATAATTGTAGAAGAATGGGATTAGGCTTTGATTTTACAATTGTTGATACTGTTCCTTTAGCAAGATTTTTATACCCAGAACTTAAAAAAGTAAAACTAAATATAGTTGCAAAACATTTAGGGATATCCCTTGAAAATCATCACAGAGCTGTAGATGATGCAAAGGCAACAGCAGATATTTTGCTAGTTTGTTTTAAAAAATTAAGAGAAGAAAAAGAAATATATACCTTAAGTAAGTTAAATGAAGGGTTTTTATCAAATATAGATATAAAAAGACAACCAGCTTATCATATAATAATTTTAGCTAAAACTCAGGAAGGGCTTAAAAATTTATATAAGTTAGTATCAGAAGCTCATCTTGAGAATTTCTTTAAAAGTGCAAGAACTAAAAAAAGTAGACTTCAGGAAATGAGAGATGGACTTATAATAGGCTCTGCTTGTGAAGCAGGTGAAGTATATAGAGCTATATTAGATGGTAGAAGCGATGAAGAAGTTATGAAGGTTTGTGAATTTTATGATTATTTAGAGATTCAACCTATAGCTAATAATAATTTCTTAATAGAAAAGGGAAATGTTAAAGATGAAGATGAATTAAGAGAAATAAATAGAAAAATATATAATATAGGTAAAAAACTTAATAAGCCTGTGGTTGCAACTGGAGATGTACATTTCTTAGAACCTGAAGATGAATCCTTTAGAAGAATAATAATGGCTGGTAAGGGGTTTAAAGATGCCGATAATCAACCACCATTATATTTAAAAACTACAGATGAAATGCTAAAAGAATTTTCATATTTAGGTGAAAATGAAGCAAAAGAAGTTGTTATAGTAAATCCTAATAATATAGCAAATGAAATTGAATCTATAAAACCTATTCCTGACGAGACATTTCCACCTAAGATTGAAGGTGCAGAAGAAGAAATCAGAAATATGGTTATGACAAAAGTTCATTCAATTTATGGAGAAACCTTGCCAGAAGTTATTCAAAAGAGATTAGATAAAGAGTTAAACTCTATCATAAATAATGGATATGCAGTTCTTTACCTTATTGCACAAAAGCTTGTTGCGAAATCTCTTGAAGATGGATATCTTGTTGGTTCAAGAGGATCAGTTGGATCTTCTTTTGTAGCTACAATGTCAGATATAACAGAGGTTAATGGACTTCCACCTCACTATGTATGTCCAAATTGTAAAAAATCAGAATTCTTTTTAGATGGATCTATAAGTTCAGGTGCAGATTTACCACCAAAAGACTGTCCGGAATGTGGTGCTCATTATATAAGAGATGGCCATGATATTCCATTTGAAACTTTCTTAGGGTTTGAAGGTGATAAAGAACCAGATATTGACCTTAATTTCTCAGGTGAATATCAAGGTGTTGTCCATAAGTATTGTGAAGTACTTTTCGGTAAAGGATATGTATTCAAGGCTGGTACAATAGGTACAGTTGCAGAAAAGACTGCATATGGATATGTTAGAAAATATTTAGATGAAAGAGATATAAGAGTTTCTAGTGCAGAAATTGAAAGATTAACAATTGGATGTACAGGAATAAAAAGAACATCAGGACAACATCCAGGTGGTATAATGGTTGTTCCAAGTGATAATGAGATTTATAACTTTACACCAATACAGCATCCAGCTGACGATAATGATACTGATATAATTACTACTCACTTTGATTACCATTCAATAAGCGGTAGACTTTTAAAACTTGATATACTGGGTCATGATGATCCTACTGTTCTTAGAATGCTTCAAGACTTAACAGGTCTTGATCCAAAAACAATACCTCTTAATGATGAGAAAGTACTTAGTCTATTTGTAAAACCTGATGCTCTTGGTGTTACAAAAGAGGAGTTAGAGTGTGAAGTTGGAAGTTATGGATTACCTGAGTTTGGTACTAAGTTCGTTCGTCAGATGCTAGTTGACACACAACCTAAGAGTTTTGCTGATTTAGTAAGAATATCAGGGTTATCACATGGTACTGATGTATGGCTTAATAATGCTCAATATTTCATAAAAGAAGGATACACAACATTAAAAGATTGTATAGCAACGAGAGATGATATTATGGTTTATTTAATGTATCAAGGTGTACCACCAAAGAGTTCCTTTACTATAATGGAAAAAGTAAGAAAAGGAAAGGGACTTACAGAAGATGATGAAAAATTAATGAGAGAAAATAAAGTTCCTGATTGGTACATTGAATCTTGTAAGAGAATAAAATACATGTTCCCTAAAGGTCATGCTGTTGCATATGTAATGATGGCAGTAAGAATTGCATACTATAAGGTATATTATCCAGAAGCTTATTATGCTACATATTTTACAGTAAGAGCAGATGATTTTGATGCTGATCTTATATGTAAAGGTGAAGGTGCAATTCATGAGAAACTTCATGAACTTTATGATCTTGGTAATGCAGTAAGTACAAAGGAAAAAGGAACTATAACTTCCCTTGAAATGGCATTTGAAATGTATAAGAGAGGCTTTAAATTCTTAAAGGTAGACCTTTATAAGTCAGAAGCTACTAAGTTTATTATTGAAGAAGAAGGATTAAGACCTCCGATAAATGCGCTTCAAGGAGTTGGAGATAATGCAGCTAAAGCAATTGTTGAAGCTAGAAAAGATGGAGAGTTTATATCAAAGGAAGATTTAAGACTTAGATCTAAAATTACAAAAACAGCAGTTGAAACATTGAATAATCATGGATGTTTAGAGGGGATGTCTGAAACAAATCAGTTATCATTGTTCTAAATATAATAGATATATATGTAATTTATTCAAATATACTTGAAAAAAAACAGGTTGTATGTTAGAATTTAAATTGATGATTATTACTAATAGCTAGATTAAAGGAGTGGGGAAATTATTTACCCGCTCTTTCTGTTTAAAGCGCAACTTCTTAGTTGCGTTTTTACTTAAAATAGATTTTAAGTTATTTGGGAATAATAAATTTATGAAAATTGAATATTGAAAAGGAGGGTAACATATGAAAAAAGATGCCTTAATAGAAAAATTAGAAGAGTTAGTTATGCCAATAACTGATGAATTAGGTTATGAATTATATCATGTAGAGTTTGTAAAAGAAGATGGAGAAAATTATTTAAGAATATATATAGACAATAAAGAAGGCATTACACTTACTGATTGCGAAAAGGTTTCAAGAAGAGTTAGTGAAATGCTAGATGAAGAAGATCCAATTTCTACATCATACTTCCTAGAACTTTCTTCACCAGGTATAAACAGAGGTTTATTTAAAGAAGAACATTTTAAGAAGGCTGTAGGAAGCGAAGTTTTTATAAGATTTACTGGTTCATTAAATGGACGTAAGAACATAAAAGGTATATTAAAATCTTATGAAGGTGACTTTATAGAAGTCCAAGGTGAAGAATTAGTTAAAGTACCAATGGATAAAATAAAAAAAGCTAACTTAGAAGGGGAATTATAAAAGGAGGATAAGGACATGAACGAAGAGTTTATAGGTGCTCTTAAAGAGATAGTTAAAGAAAAAGGAATAAGTGAAGATTTAATATTTACAACAATTGAAGATGCAATGGTTGCAGCTTATAAAAAGAATTATGCAAACCAATACACTTCAGCTCAAAATGTTAAAGTTACAATTAACAGAGAGAGTGGAGAAATTGGAGTATATGCTCAAAAAGTTGTTGTAGACGAAGTATATGATGAAGTAACAGAAATAAGCTTAGAAGAGGCTAAGGAAATAAATCCTAAGTATGAAGTAGATGATGTTGTTGATATGGAAGTTACACCTAGAAACTTTGGAAGAGTAGCAGCACAACTTGCAAAACAAGTAGTTACACAAAGAATTAAAGAAGCTGAAAGAAATATAGTGTATAATGAATACAAGGAAAAAGAATTTGATATAATAACTGGTACAATTCTTAGAAAAGATAAAGGCTTAGTTTTTGTTAACCTTGGAAAACTTGAAGGTGTTATAGGACCTAATGAACAAATGAAGGGTGAAGAATATAATTTCAATGAAAAATTAAAATTATATATAGTTGAAGTTAAAAATGCTTCAAAGGGAGCACAAATTCATGTTTCAAGAACACATCCAGGATTAGTTAAGAGATTATTTGAACTTGAAGTTCCAGAAATATATGAAGGAATAGTTGAAATAAAGAGTATCTCAAGAGAAGCTGGTTCAAGAAGTAAAATAGCAGTTTACTCAAATGATGAATCTGTAGATGCTATGGGTGCTTGTGTAGGACCTAAGGGTGTAAGAGTTCAAAGTATAGTAAATGAACTTAAAAATGAAAAGATAGACATAATAAAGTGGAGTAAGGATTCAGCAGAATTTATAGCAAATTCTTTAAGTCCTGCAAAAGTTTTAAGTGTTACAGTTAATGAAGAAGAAAAGTCAGCTAAAGTTGTTGTTGATGATGGCCAACTTTCACTTGCAATTGGTAAGGAAGGTCAAAATGTTAGATTAGCAGCAAAACTTACTAATTGGAAGATAGATATTAAAAGCAAATCACAAGCATTACAAGAAGAGGAAGAAGTTGTAGCTGAAGAAGTAATAGAAAACATAGATTCAGAAGAAATATCAGAATAAGAGAGGTGTTTTTCATGAAAACTAAAAAGATACCTTTAAGAATGTGTACTGGATGTATGGAGATGAAGCCTAAGAATGAACTTATTAGAGTAGTTAAATCAAAAGAGGGCGATGTCTCAGTTGATTTAACAGGAAAGAAGTCAGGAAGAGGTGCATATGTCTGCAAATCAAAAGATTGCTTAGCAAAGTCTTTTAAGACGAGAAGACTAAGCAGAAATCTTGATGTGCAAATAAGCGAAGAAATATATGACAGACTAAGGGAAGAGATGGATGATGAGTAAATTTTTCAATTTTCTAGGCTTAGCTAAAAGATCAGGTAACCTAGTTGAGGGTTATAGCAAATGTAATGAATTAAGAAATAAAAAGAGAATGTATCTATTTGTTATTTCAAAAGATGCATCAGAATCAACAAAAAATAAATTTAAAAAACATTGTAATGAAAAGCAAATACCATGTATTGAAGATTTCTCTAAAGAGGATTTAGGCATTGGCATAGGAAAAGATGAAATAAAGATTCTGGCTGTGCAAGATAAGAATATGGCTAAAAAGTTAATAGCTCTTTACGAGGAGGAAAATATATGTAGAAATTAATCGGGGGTGACTGTATGTCAAAAATTAGAGTACATGAATTAGCAAAAGAATTAGGTATAAGTTCAAAGGAACTAATTGATTTATTAATGGATGAGTTCAACATAGAAGTCAAAAATCATATGAGCGTAATAGAAGACGAGGATGCAGAACTTATAAAGGAACTTTTAGGTAACATAACACCTGGAGATAATGTAGTAGAAGTCTACGAAAAAATCGCAGATGAGGAAGTTAATAAAGGACCTAAGAAAAGAAAGAAGTTTAAAAAAGGTGATGACGCTGAAGATGATTCAGAAGAAACTGAAGCAACAACAATTGAAGTTGGTGAAACTATAACAGTTAAGGAATTGGCAGAAAAGTTAAACAAACCAACAGCAGATGTTATTAAGACACTTATATTTACAGGGGTTATGGCAGGCATAAACCAAGAAATAGACTTTGAGACTGCTGAAAAAGTTTGTGAAAAATATGAAGTTTTAATAGAAAAGAAAGAAGAGTCAGCTGAACTTGATGTAGTTGAAGTTGAAGAAGATAGTGAAGAGAATCTTCAAAAGAGACCACCAATTATAACAGTAATGGGTCACGTTGACCACGGTAAGACATCTTTATTAGATGCTATAAGAAAAGCTAAGGTTACTGCGACTGAAGCAGGAGGAATAACTCAACATATAGGTGCTTATACTGTTAATGTAAATGGAGAGGAAATTACTTTCTTAGATACTCCAGGACATGAAGCTTTCACAGCGATGAGAGCAAGAGGAGCACAAATAACTGATGTAGTTATTTTAGTTGTTGCTGCAGATGATGGTATAATGCCACAAACAAAAGAAGCTATAAATCACTGTAAAGCTGCTGGAGTGCCTATGGTTGTTGCAATAAACAAAATTGACAGACCAAATGCAAACATTGATAGAGTTAAACAAGAATTAACAGAACATGGTTTAGTAGCAGAAGACTGGGGTGGAGATACAGTTTGTGTTCCAGTTTCAGCAAAGCAAGGTGAAGGAATAGATACTTTACTTGAAATGGTACTTTTAACTTCAGAAATGTTAGAATTAAAAGCTAATCCAGATAGAAAAGCAAAAGGTACTGTAATAGAAGCTAAACTTGATAAAGGCAGAGGTGCAGTTGCAAGTTTACTTGTTCAAAATGGTACACTACATGTTGGAGATTCAATATTAGTTGGAGCAACTTACGGAAGAATAAGAGCTATGTTTGATGATACAGGTAAAAAGATAAAATCAGCAGGCCCATCAATACCAGTTGAAATATTAGGACTTTCAGAAGTACCAGCTGCAGGAGATAGATTTAATCAAGTTAAAGATGAAAAAACTGCAAGAAATATGGCTGAAATCAGAAAAGAAAAAGATAAAACTGATAGCCTAAATGCTAGACATAGAGTTTCACTTGAAGATCTATACAGCCAAATAAAAGAAGGTACTGTAAAAGAACTTGATATAGTTGTAAAAGCAGACGTTCAGGGGTCAGTTGAAGCTATAAGACAATCACTTGAAAAATTATCAACAGATGATGTTAAGGTAAGAGTAATACACGGTGGTGTTGGAGCAATAACAGAAACAGATATATCATTAGCAACTGCATCAAATGCTATAGTAATAGGATTTAACGTAAGACCTGATTCAAATTCAGTCGCAGCAGCTGAAAGAGACGGCGTAGATGTTAAGACTTACAGAATAATCTATGATGCAATAGAAGATGTTAAATCAGCTATGATAGGAATGCTTGAACCTGAATACAAAGAAGTTATTTTAGGTAAAGCAGAAGTTAGAGAAACTTACAAAATATCAAGTGTAGGAACAATAGCTGGATGCTATGTATTAGATGGAAAAATTACGAGAAATTCAGACATAAGAGTAATTAGAGATGGTATTGTAGTGTTTGAATCAACTTTAGCTTCATTAAAGAGATTTAAAGATGATGCTAAGGAAGTTAGAAGCGGATATGAATGTGGTTTAAGCGTTGAGAAATTTAACGACCTTAAAGAAGGAGATATCATAGAAGCATACACTATGGAAGCCATTGTAAGAAAAGAACTTTAATTTTTAAGAGGTGATATAGATGGCTAATTATAGAGGTGGAAGAATAAACGAAGAAGTTAAAAAAGTAGTAAGTACCTTAATTCAAAATGAAATAAAAGATCCAAGATTAACTGCTATGATTTCTGTAACAGCAGTTGAAGTTACTAGGGATCTAGGTTATGCTAAAGTATTTGTAAGTATATTTGCAAATAGTGAAGAAGAAAAAGAAAATAACTTAAAGGCATTAAAGGGTGCAAGTAGCTTTATTAGAAGAGAAGTTGGGCGTAAGGTGAAATTAAGAGTTACTCCTCAAATAATTTTTGAATTAGATGAATCAATTGATTATGGAATGAAAATTGATGGACTAATAAGAAAATCTAAGGAGCAATAAAATGGCACTTAAAGATATAAAAAAAATTATCATTGAGGCTAATAAAATTGGAATTACTTTTCATACTTCACCAGATGGAGATGCAATTGGAAGTGCATTAGGACTTCTTAATGGATTAAGAGAACTTGGAAAAGATGTATATATAATTTCAAAAGATAAAATTTCTGAAAATCTTGCATTTCTTCCATATTCAGAAGAAGTAACTGGAGAAACAATAGATCCTAAAGAAGGTACTGATTTAGTTATAGTACTAGATTGTGGTAATGTTGAAAGAATTTCAGCAAATCTTTCAGGATTTTCTGGAATGGTAATTAATATAGACCACCATGTATCTAATGATAGATATGGGTTTATAAATTATATTGATACTACAGCGGCAGCTACGGCTGAAATAGTATTCTTATTATTAAAAGAAATGGGATATGAATTCTCTGTTAAGGAAGAAATATTAGAGAGAATAGGAAGATGTCTTTACACTTCATTAGTTACAGACACAGGATCATTTAGGCATTCTAACGTTACGAAAAGAACACATGAGATTGCAGGTATGCTAATTGGAGTTGGAGTTGACAATTCTAAGATATACAATAGTTTATTTGATAATAGAAATATAAATAAATTAAATCTTATGGGATATGCCTTCCAAAATGCTAAACTTTATTTTGATGGTAAAGTTGTAGTTACAGTTTTAGATAATGACTCTCTTAAAAAATTTGATGCTGAAAAAGAAGATACATCTGATATAATTGGAAATCTTTTAAGTATTAAAACAGTTGAAGTTGCAGTTCTATTAAAGGAAGTTGAAGAAGGTATTAAAGCAAGTCTTAGATCAAAATATGATTTTGATGTTAGAAAGATTGCTGAGACATTTGGTGGTGGTGGACACCCAAAAGCTTCAGGACTTATGCAAAGAGGAGTTATGCTTCAAATTGCAAAAGATAATATTTTAAAAGCTATTGAAAGAGAGATAGACCTATGCAAGGAGTAATAAATGTTTTTAAAAATTCTGGAATGACATCTTTTGATGTGGTTAGAAAAATTAAAAAAATTGCTCGTGAAAGAAAAGTTGGTCATACTGGGACATTAGATCCGGAAGCATTTGGAGTGCTTCCGGTATGTCTAGGTAAAGCTACTAAAATAATAGATTATATTATGACAGCGCCTAAAACATATAAGGTAATATTTTCTTTAGGTTTTAAGACAACAACATATGATCTAGAGGGGGAGGTTCTTGACAGAAAGGATATTTCTCATCTTAATGAAAATGAAATTTTAGAAGTTATTAACTCTTTCAAAGGTACATATAGTCAGATTCCACCGATGTATTCAGCACTCAAAAAAGATGGAGTTAGACTCTATGAACTAGCAAGAAAAGGCATTGAAATTGAGAGAGAAGGTAGAAATATAACAATTTTTGATATAAAAGATGTTAGTATGAATCTTCCGGAAATTACAATGACAGTAACTTGCTCAAAGGGAACGTATATAAGAAGTTTGTGTTATGATATCGGAGAAAAGCTTAATGTATACGGAACTATGGTTAATTTAAGAAGAACAGCTACTTCGATTTTTAAAGAAGAAGATAGTGTAAATATAGATTTGTTGACAGAAGATAATATTGAAGAATATTTAATACCTATTGAGGATGCTTTAGAGGCGTATCCTAAAACAATAATAAATAATAAATTTAGAAATCTTCTTATAAATGGTGCAAGAGTTTATGATAGGAGATTACTAAAGGATAATATTGAAAATAATATATTGTATAGGGTTTATGATGAAGACAATATTTTCATTGGTCTTGGCATTAAAGATAAAGATGGGTTTAAGTTAGAAAAGTTATTAATGTAGCTTAGGAGAAGACTAAAACGATATGAAGGTAGTGGATGGAAAAATAACTAACAAAAATGATGAGTACTATGTTGCACTTGGAAGTTTTGATGGTTTACATAAAGGACATTTATCATTAATTCATAAGTGTATAGAACTTGCAAAAGAAACTAATTCTAAAAGTATGGTATTTACATTTAGTAATCATCCAAGAACAGTTATAAATCCAAGTATAAAAATGAAGTATCTGATGGATAATATAGAAAAAGTAGATATTTTAAAAAAAGAGGGGATAGATAAAGTTGTTCTTAGAAAATTTAATAAAGAATTTATGGAACTATCACCAGAAGGTTTTATAAAAAGACTTTGCAATGATTACAATATTAAAGGTATAGTTGTTGGATTTAACTATAGATTTGGATATAAAAATTTAGGAGATACCAATCTTTTAAGAGAACTATCAATAAAGTATAACTATAAACTAGAAGTAATAGCACCTTTATTACATAATGAAGATGTTGTAAGTAGTACTAGAATTAGAAATGCTTTGAAAGATGGAGAAATTAGTGAGGCTAATAAAATGTTAACTAGAGCTTATAGTTTAAGTGGAATAGTTGAATATGGCAGACAGATTGGAAGGACTATTGGATTCCCAACTGCAAATCTAAAATTTGGAGAAGAAAAAATCATTCCAAATACTGGTGTATACTATACAAATGTTAGATGGGAAAATAATATTTATAAAGGAATAACTTCTGTTGGAAGTAATCCAACCGTAAATGGTAAGAGGTTAACAGTTGAAACATTTATATTAGATTTTCATCAGGATATTTATGATGATGAAATAGTAGTATACTTTATAGAAAAAATTAGGAATGAAAAAAGATTTGATTCTATTGATTGTTTAAAAGAGCAATTAAAAAAGGATGAAGAATATGCGAAATCAAAAGAATTAGCTGTTATTATATAAATATTATTTACAACATTACATTGTTTTGTTATAATAATAGCGGAAACCTAGTCCTATGTTCTAAGGTGCCATCTTATTACATGGAACTAAGGGGATATTTTACGGAGGTGTAATTATGGAAAAGGCAAGAAAGCAAGAAATAATTAAAGAATTTGGAAGAAGTGAACACGATACAGGATCAGCAGAAGTTCAAATCGCATTATTAAGCGAAAGAATTAATGAGTTAACTGGACATTTAAAAGTTCACAAGAAAGACCACCACTCAAGAAGAGGACTATTAATGATGGTTGGACAAAGAAGAGGTCTTTTAAATTACTTAGCAAAGCAAGATATCGAAAGATACAGAGCTATAATTAAAAAATTAGGTTTAAGAAGATAGCTTAGAGCGGTTAAAACCGCTCTATTATTTTAAAGTCGTTAGAAAAATTTGTAAATGGAAACGAAAGGAGGTCCCTTTATGAGGAACACACTTAGTACAGTAGTAGCTGGAAGAGAGATGAAAGTCGAATTTGGCGATTTTGGTATGTTATCAAATGCAGCTATATTAATGAGCTACGGTGATACTGTAATATTAACTAATGTAAATAAATCAGAAGAACCAAGAGATGGAATTGATTTCTTCCCTTTAAGCGTTGAGTATGAAGAGAGATTATACGCTGTTGGTAAGATACCTGGAGGGTTTATAAAAAGAGAAGGAAGACCATCAGAAAAAGCAATTCTTCATGGAAGAGCAGTTGACAGAACAATAAGACCGTTATTTCCTAAAGGATATAGAAATGATGTTCAAGTTGTTTGTACAGTTGTTTCAGTTGAAAAGGACAATATACCTGAAATATTAGCAATTAATGCAGCATCAATGGGATTATGTTTATCAAGTATACCATATAATATTCCGGTTGCAGGAGTTCAAGTAGGATTAATAGGTGATGAATTTATTTTAAATCCAACTTCAGAACAAAGAGAAGAGAGTATACTTGACCTTACGGTTTGTTCTACAAAAGAAAAGGTTATGATGATTGAAGCTGGTGGTAATGAAATACCAGAAGATACTATGATAGCAGCTATTGAATTTGGATTTAATTCATGTAAGCAAATAATAGCATTCCAAGAAGAAGCTATGGCTAAATTTGGTAAGGCTAAAGAAGATGCAATTTTATTTAAAGTAGATGAAGAAGTAGAAAAAGATGTAAAAGCTTTTGCTAGCGATATGGTAAAAGAAGCAATGTATATCATGGATAAAGATGAAAGAAATATTGCTATGGATGAAGTAAATAAAAAAGTATTTGCTGAATTCGAAGAAAAGCATGAAGGTAAAGAAGGAGATATAAAAGAAATTCTTTATACAATGCAAAAAGCAGTTGTAAGACAAATGCTTTTAAAAGATAAGAGAAGACCAGATGGAAGAGCTTTCGATCAAATAAGACAACTTGGATGTGAAGTTGGAATATTACCAAGAACTCATGGTACAGGATTATTTACAAGAGGATTAACTCAAGTAATGACAGTTGCTACTTTAGGTTCAGTTGGAGATATTCAAATTTTAGATGGGATAGATGAAGCAGAATCAAAGAGATATATGCATCATTATAATTTCCCAGCATATAGCGTTGGTGAAGTTAGACCACTTAGGGGACCAGGAAGAAGAGAAATTGGTCACGGAGCACTTGCAGAAAGAGCACTTGAACCATTAATACCTTCAGAAGAAGAATTTCCATATACTATTAGATTAGTATCAGAAGTATTAAGTTCAAATGGATCAACATCACAAGCTTCAGTTTGTGGATCAACATTAGCATTATTAGATGCTGGAGTTCCAATAAAGAGACCAGCTGCAGGTATTGCAATGGGACTTATAACATCAGAGGATTTAACTGAAGAAGAAGTATTAACAGATATTCAAGGAATAGAAGATTTCTTTGGAGATATGGACTTTAAGGTTGCGGGAACTGAAAAAGGTATTACTTCAATACAAGTTGATACAAAGCTTAAAGGATTAAGTTTTAATGTTGTGAATACTGCAATAAAAAATGCAAGAAAAGCTAGAATGGTTATTTTAGATAAGATAAATGAGTGTATAGCAGAACCAAGAAAAGATGTTTCAAAGTATGCACCAAAGACATCAATAATTAAAATTGATCCAGAAAAGATAAGAGATGTTATAGGAGCCGGCGGAAAGGTTATTAATAAAATAATCGAAGATACTGGAGTTAAGATAGACATAAAAGAGGATGGAACTGTATTTGTATCTTCTGTAGATCATGAAGGTGTAAATGAAGCTTTAAAGATAATCGAAGGATTAACAAAGGAAGTTAAAGCTGGAGAGGTTTATTTAGGAAAGGTAACTAAAATAGCGACATTTGGAGCCTTCGTAGAAATTCTTCCTAATAAAGAAGGCTTAGTTCATATTTCAAAACTTGATAAGAATAGAGTAAATAAAGTTGAAGATATAGTTTCAGTTGGAGATGAAATTCTCGTTAAAGTAACAGAAATTGATAATCAAGGCAGAATAAATCTTTCAAGAAAAGATGCATTACAAGATAATGAAGAAGAAAAAGAAGATAAGTAATACTAAAAGGGCAATGTTATTGCCTTTTTTTTACTAAGAGGAGGCTTTTATGCATAAGATTTTTACACTAGAAAATGGGCTTAGAATTGTAACAGAAAAACTAGATGGGGTTAATTCGGTTAGTGTAGGAGTAATGATTCAAAATGGATCAAGAAATGAGAGTGAGAAGCTAAATGGTATCTCTCATTTTATTGAGCATATGTTTTTTAAAGGTACCTATAAAAGAACAGCAAAAGAAATAGCAGAAGAAATTGAAAATGTTGGTGGCCAAATAAATGCATTTACTAGCAAAGAGGCTACTTGTTATTATATAAAAACCCTTAGTACACATTTGGATATTTCATTAGATGTACTATCAGATATGCTTTTAAATTCAAAATTTGATGAGAATGATATTGAAAAGGAAAAGGGAGTAGTAATTGAAGAAATAAATATGAGTGAAGATAATCCAGAAGATGTTTTAGATAATATTCATTCAAAAGCTTCATTTGAAGGAAATTCTCTTTCATATCCAATACTAGGAACTATCGATAAAATTAAAAGTTTAAAAAGAGAAGATATAATTAATTTTATAAATGAGAAATATACTCCTTACAATTCAGTTATATCTATCTGTGGTAAGTTTGATGAAGAAGAGATTATTAATTTGGTAGGGGAATTCTTCGGAAAGTGGAAGAGTAAAGAAAAATATACACCTATTTATGAAGGAACTGATATTAAGAAAAATTCAATTTTTCTTAAAAAAGAGATTGAACAATTACATATTGATTTAGGACTTCAAGGATTACCATTTGGTGATGATAGAGGATATGCACTAGTTCTTCTTAATAATATTTTAGGTGGAGGAGCTTCATCTATTTTATTTCAAAAGGTTCGTGAAGAGTTAGGTCTTTGTTATGTAATTTACTCTTACATACAGCCATTTCAAAATGCAGGCTTAATAAACATATATGTTGGATTAAGTAAAGAATATGCAGATAAAGCTCTAGAGGTTATAAAAAGAGAACTTGAGAAATTTGTAGAAGATGGGATAACTGAAGAACAACTTAGAATAAATAAAGAAAAAATAAAAGCAAATTATATATTAGGGTTAGAAAGTACCAGCTCAAAAATGTTTGCTAATTCAAAATCTTTATTGTTTAGAAATGAGATTAGAACAGAAGAAGAAGTTATTGAGAAAATAGATAATATAAGTAAAGCAGACATAGATTATGTTCTTAAAAATTGTTTCGGAAAAGGTATTATGAATACTTCTTATGTTGGAAGTGAAATTGATAAGGATTATTTAGATTCCTTTATTTATAAATCAAAAGAAGCCTATGATAATTCTAGAAAATCAACTAAAAGTAAGTTATAATATTAGAAGTAATATATCTCTTCCCTAACTCATATATTTATTTATGAATGTTAGGGAGGGATTATTGTATGTATGTGCAAGGCGATAAAAATATAAAATATCTTAGTGAACTTGAAAGATATGAGCTTATAAATATTAATGATGGAGAAAAGTATGATTATCTTCAAAACAATGACTTAGTAATTGATGATGAAGGAAATATAAAGTATCTTCTTATAGATGCATCTTCTTCTAAATTTAGTATTTTTGGCGGGGCTAGAGAGATATTAGAAATTGACTGGAGTGCAGTACAGAAAGTTGGGGCTAAAACAATAATACTAGATGCCGATGAAAACAGCATAAAGAGGGCAAAGGTATGAATCTAAGGGGGAAAAATTATGAAAATTGTAGTACAAAAGTTTGGTGGCACATCTGTATCTACAAAAGAGAGAAGACAAAAGGTAGTTGAAAAAGTTAAAAGTGCCATTGATGAAGGATACTCTCCTGTAGTAGTAGTTTCAGCTATGGGCAGAAGTGGAGATCCCTATGCAACAGATACACTTTTATCATTAGTTGGAGATAAGTTTAAAAACACAAATAAACTAGCATCAGACCTTTTAATGTGTTGTGGTGAACTTATAAGCTCAGTAGTTATGAGTAATGAATTATTTGATGCTGGAATTGATGCAATTCCATTAACTGGAGGACAGGCTGGTATTAAAACTGATAATGTATTTACAAATGCAAAACATTTAGATGTTGATCCAAAGCAAATACTAGACTTTGTATCAAAAGGAAGAGTGCCAGTTGTTACTGGATTCCAAGGAATGAGTGAAGATGGATTTTTCACAACTCTTGGAAGAGGCGGTAGCGATACTAGTGCGGCTATATTAGGAGTTGCATTAGAAGCTGAACAAATAGAAATTTATACCGATGTAGATGGTATAATGACAGCTGATCCAAGAATAGTAAAAGATGCATCATTAATAAATGTAATAAGTTATAATGAAGTATTCCAATTAGCAGAGCAAGGTGCAAAAGTTATTCATCCAAGAGCTGTTGACATAGCTATGAAGAGTAACGTACCATTATTTATTAAAAATACAATGAGCGATGCTAAGGGAACATTAATTAATAATAATGGAGATCTTAATAATGGTAAGATAATTACTGGTATTACTCATCAAAATGATAGAATACAAGTGAAAATTAAAGCAAAAGAAAATTTAAATAATCCAAAATACAAGGATTTATTAAGCTTACTTGCAGCTAATAAAATAAGTTTGGATTTAATAAATATATTCCCAGAACAGCAAATTTTCACAATTGGAGAAAATAAGAAGAAAGAGCTTGAAAAGATATTAGAGGCTATAAACATAAAATATTCATTAACAGAGAACTGTAGTCAATTAGCAGTGATAGGATCACGAATGGCTGGTATACCAGGGGTCATTGCTAAAATAGTTAGATCATTAAATGAAAATAATATTGAAGTTTTACAAACAGCAGATTCTCATATGACTATATGGTGTTTAATACATTCAGATAATGTGGCTGAAGCTATAAATGCGCTACATAAATCATTTGAACTATCATAATAACAAAATTTAATATTTATATAAGCATAAAGTATAAAAAAAATCCTCTTGTACAAAATAAAAGTGTATAGGAGGAATGTTTATGAATACAAATTTTTTAAAAAGTGAAAATGATAATGATAATAATGAAAAATTAGATAAAAATAGTGAATCAATCAAAGAATTTGGAAATATGGGTGTAGTAAATCCAAATGAAAGAATTAGAGTGTTACCAATTATCGGACAGGTAGAAGGACACGTAGTTTCTCCAGCTCAAACTAAAGCAACTAAGTATGAACACGTAATACCACAGCTTATTGAAATGGAGCAAAATGAAAATGTTAAGGGTGTACTAATTGTATTGAATACTGTTGGAGGAGATGTTGAAGCAGGACTTGGAATTGCAGAAATGATAAATTCTTTATCAAAGCCAACTGTTTCTATAGTTATAGGAGGAGGCCACTCTATTGGAGTGCCACTTGCAACATCAGCAAAATATTCGTTTATAACTCCATCTGCAACAATGATAGTTCATCCTATTAGAATGAATGGATTTATAATCGGAGTCTCTCAAACTTTTGAGTATCTAAAAAAGATGCAAGAGAGAATCAATGAATTTATAGTTAGAACTTCTGATATAAAGAAGGAAGAACTAGAAAAACTTTTAAGACAGCAGGGCGATTTATTAAATGATGTAGGAACTATTTTAATTGGCAATCAAGCAGTTGAGTGTGGATTAATAAATGAAGTTGGTGGACTAAAAGAAGCTATTTCAAAGTTAAATACATTTATAGATAAAAATGAGTAAGTTATTAGGATCAGCTGTAAATATTTTATAGCTGATTTTATTATGTTTATAAAAGGAATTTTATTATATATGTAGAAAGTAATAAAGTGGGGTGATTATTTTTGAGCAGAACTAAAAAATCAAGTAAGAATAAGAAAAATAATAATAAAAATACAGATATACTTGGAATAGTATATATTTCAGTAGGAATACTTTTATCAGTTGCAATATATACAGATTTTGTAGGAATATTATCAGCAATATCTCAAAAGTTATCTCATTTTCTAGTAGGTATTGGAGCATATATAATCCCTATTTATTTATTATATTTGGGATATGAATATATAAAGTCTAAAGGTAGTATTAAGCTTAATAAAAATTTCTATGGAGTAACTATATACGCTGCTATATTAATATTAATATTTTCAACAATATATCTTCAAAGTATGGATAGTGCTACTTCTTTTGGACAAGGTATAGAGGGTATTTTAAGTATGAAATCAATATTAAATGGAGGAGTTTTAGGATATCTAATATCATATCCGTTATTTAAATTTGTAGGAACAGTAGGTTCTTATATCATTTATATAGCACTTATTATAATAGCAACTATACTTACATTTGATATTACATTATATGATGTTGGTATAACTGTGAAGAATAAGAGCAGTGAAATAAAAAAATCTAGAAAGAGAAGAGAACCGCAAGTCAAAGACAGAAACAATGATATAGATGATACATTTATTAAAGTGGTTAAAAAAGATGAAGGTAAGAATGTAGATAAAAAAGAATTTTTAAATGGCGTAAATAACAAGATTAAAATTTTAGATTTTATGAAGAATTCCTCTCTTGATGATGAAGACGCTATATATGAAGATGAGGCATATAAAAATAATGAAGAAGTAGTTGAGAAAATAGAGCCTAAGGAGCATCAAGAAAAAATTGATACTTTCTTAAAAGATTCAAATAAGATAGATAATACTTATAAAAAAGAAAAGTTAGATAATTCGGTGAAAGCTGTAGTACATGATGAAATCGAAACTAGTATACAAGAAGGAAAAGAAGAAGGAATGAAGTCCGAATATGTGCATCCGGATACATCTTTACTTAATATAAATAGTGGAACTAAATTAAATAGTAATGATAAACAAGAACTTATTGAAAGTGCAAATAAATTATCAGAGACATTAGGAAGCTTTGGGGTTGATGCTAAAGTCACTCAAGTAACAAAAGGACCTTCAGTTACTAGATTTGAACTTCAACCAAGTCCAGGCGTAAAGGTAAGTAAAATTGTAAATTTATCTGATGATATAGCTTTAGGTCTTGCAGCCTCTGGAGTTAGAATAGAGGCGCCTATACCAGGTAAGGCGGCTGTTGGAATAGAAGTTCCAAATAGAGAACAGACTCCAGTATTTTTAAGGGAAGTATTAGAATCAGATGAATTTTTAAATACTAATAAGAAGTTAGCATTTTCACTAGGGAAAGATATAGGAGGTCAATGTGTTGTAGGTGATTTAAGTAAAATGCCACATACATTAATTGCAGGTGCCACAGGATCAGGAAAGAGTGTATGTATAAATACATTAATAATAAGTTTGCTTTATAAATACTCTCCAGATGAAGTTAAACTTCTAATGGTTGATCCAAAGGTTGTTGAATTGAGTGTATACAATGGAATACCGCATCTATTGATACCAGTTGTTACAGATCCAAAGAAGGCAGCTGGAGCATTAAACTGGGCTGTAAATGAAATGACAAGAAGATATAAATTATTTGCAGATTCAGGAGCAAGAAATATTGATTCCTACAATTCCCTTTACTCTAAAGGAACAATTGAAGAGAAACTTCCTTATATAGTTATCATAGTAGATGAGCTTGCTGATCTTATGATGGTATGTCCAAATGATGTTGAAGATTATATAGGGAGATTAGCACAGATGGCAAGAGCAGCAGGTATGCATCTAGTAATTGCAACTCAAAGACCTTCAGTAGACGTAATAACTGGAGTAATTAAAGCGAATATACCATCTAGAATATCTTTTGCTGTTTCATCTCAAATAGATTCAAGGACAATATTAGATAGTGGTGGAGCAGAAAAACTTTTAGGAAGAGGGGATATGCTTTATTATCCTGTTGGAGAAAGTAAACCACTTAGAGTTCAAGGATGCTTTATATCAGAAGAAGAAGTTGAAAAAGTAGTTGAATTTATAAAAGATGGAGAAAATGAGGCTATATATAAAGAAGAAATTATAGAACATATAAATAATGAAGCAGAAGCATCAAATTCTAATATGCAAGGAGATGATGTAGATGACCTTTTAGAAGAAGCTATAAATATAGTTATTGATTATGGGCAAGCGTCTACATCATTTTTACAAAGAAGACTTAGAATTGGTTTTAATAGAGCATCAAGAATAATGGATGATCTAGAAGCTAGGGGGGTAATATCTCCTAAAGATGGCAGTAGACCAAGGCAAGTATTAATATCTAAGGATGATTTAACAGCAGTAGATTGCAGTGATAATAACATTTAATGAGGACAAGGAAATTTTATCTTGTAATAGCGTAAAAACAGTTATAAAATAGTTAGGTATAAAAGTATTTTTTTAAAACATAGGAGGAAAAAAGTTTTGGCAAAATATAAAGTAGGAATGGTTAGCTTAGGTTGCGATAAAAATAGAGTAGACTCTGAAATTATGCTTGGAGTTATGAATAAAGAATATGAAATAACAAATAATCCAAAAGAGGCAGATATAATTATAGTTAATACCTGTGGTTTTATTGAAAAGGCAAAACAAGAATCAATTGATACTATCTTAGAGATGGCAAATTATAAAACTAAGCACAATTGCAAATTATTAATTGCAACTGGTTGTTTAACTCAAAGATATGGAAAAGAGCTACAAGAGTTAATGCCTGAAATAGACATAATGCTTGGAGTGAATGACTATAATAAAATAGATAAGTTAATTAGAGAATTTATAACAAAAGAAAATATGGAAGATAAATTTACAGAAGTAAACTATTCAGATGATAATATAAATGAAGGTGAAAGAGTGCTCACAACAGATAAAAGCACTGCATATTTAAGAATTGCTGAAGGTTGTAATAATTTCTGTACTTATTGTATAATACCTAAGATAAGAGGTAAATTTAGAAGTAGAGAAATGGAAAGTATATTGAAAGAGGCGGAAGGATTAGCTAAAAAAGGTGTTAAAGAACTAATATTAATAGCTCAAGATACCACTCTTTATGGAAGTGATTTATATGGGAAGAAAAGTCTTCATATACTTTTAAATAAGTTGTCAAAAATTGAGGGCATAAAATGGATTAGAGTATTATATTGTTATCCAGAAGAGATATATGATGATCTTATAACAGAAATGGCTACAAATGATAAAGTGTTAAAATACTTAGATTTACCAATACAACACATAAGTAATAACATATTAAAACTTATGGGAAGAAAAACAACAAAAGAAGATATAATAAATAAAATTGATAAATTAAGAAGAGAGATACCACAAATAGCACTTAGAACTTCTCTTATAGTAGGATTTCCAAATGAAACAGAGGATGACTTTAATGAGCTTAAAGAATTCTTAAAAGAACATAAGCTTGAAAAGGTTGGAGTATTTAAATATTCAAGAGAAGAAGGAACACCAGCTGCTATTATGGATATGCAAATAGATGAAGAAATAAAAGAAATAAGAGAAAAAGAACTTATGTTAATTCAAAGTGAAATTTCAAAAGAAATAAATAGTTTGAAAATAGGTAATATATATGATATTCTTGTTGAAGGATATAATGGTGAATATTACTATGGAAGAAATTATGAAATGGCACCTGAGATAGATGGAAATGTATTCTTTACAAAGCATTGTCCTGTAGATAAAGGAGATATTGTTGAAGTTAAAATAGAAAAGAATACAGAGTATGATTTAATAGGAGTTGGTATGTGTGAATCTTGCAAATAAATTAACATTACTAAGAATGATCTTAGTACCAATTTTTTTGATATTTATTGCAATTAAAGGAATACCATATGGTACTTTTGTAGCAACATTTATATTTGTTATTGCTTCAATAACAGATAAACTTGATGGGTATATTGCAAGAAGTAGAAATCAAATAACTAATTTTGGTAAATTTATGGATCCTTTAGCAGATAAATTATTAGTTACAGCTGCATTAGTTTCACTTGTAGAATATGGAGTTGTTCCAAGTTGGGCAGCTATAATAATTATTGCAAGAGAATTTGCAGTTTCAGGACTTAGAACTCTAGCGGCAGCAGAAGGTAAGGTTATTGCAGCAAGCTGGTGGGGGAAAATTAAAACTGTTATACAAATAGTAGCTATAATAATACTTTTAATAGAAATAAATATAACACAAAGTATAAGTTTAAATAATGCTGTTATAAATAGTGATTTTTTAACTAATTTCTTTAAGTATATTCCAAGTTTAGCATTAAATATAGCAGTTGTTATAACTATAATATCAGGATATGATTACTTTAGAAAAAATAAAAATGTAATAACAATGAATAAGTAAAATGATTAGAAAATAATAAATATGTCAATTATAATAAAAGTTCCTACTAAAAGTTGGGGCTTTTATCTGTATTTATAGTTGACTATATATAAGTAGTTCTATATAATTATAGGTATAGAACATAAGTTCGGTGAGAGGATGGTGTATTAATGAATAATATAGATTCAAATAAATTAAAAGCAATTGAGGCAGCCATGGGCCAAATAGAAAAACAATTTGGTAAGGGTTCAGTTATGAAATTAGGAGAAGAATCAGTTCTTAATGTTGATTCAATTCCAACAGGCTGCTTAGATTTAGATATAGGGCTTGGAATTGGTGGAGTACCAAAGGGAAGAATTGTAGAAATATATGGACCAGAAAGTTCAGGTAAAACTACAGTTGCACTTCATATTGTTGCAGAGGCACAAAAATTAGGTGGGGCAGTTGGATTTATAGATGCAGAACATGCATTAGACCCTTCATATGCTAGAAAAATTGGAGTAGATACAGAAAATTTAATAGTTTCTCAACCAGATACTGGAGAGCAAGGACTTGAAATAGCAGAAGCTTTAGTTCGTTCAGGTGCTATTGATGTTATAGTTGTTGACTCAGTTGCAGCACTTGTTCCAAGAGCTGAAATTGAGGGGGAAATGGGAGATGCACACGTTGGTCTTCAAGCTAGATTAATGTCTCAAGCACTAAGAAAGCTTGCAGGAACAATAAGCAAAACAAATTGTGTTGCTATATTTATAAATCAACTTAGAGAAAAAGTTGGTATAATGTTTGGTAATCCTGAAACA
This sequence comes from Clostridium sardiniense, assembly GCF_016907995.1. Taxonomy (GTDB): domain Bacteria; phylum Bacillota; class Clostridia; order Clostridiales; family Clostridiaceae; genus Clostridium; species Clostridium sardiniense. The sequence goes on from NZ_JAFBDA010000011.1 coordinate 97,122, forward strand.
ACTCCTGGAGGAAGAGCATTAAAATTCTATGCATCAGTTAGAATGGATGTTAGAAGAATAGATTCAATTAAGCAAGGTGAAAGTATAGTAGGTAACAGAACAAGAGTTAAGATAATAAAGAATAAGGTTGCACCACCATTTAGGCAAGCAGAATTCGATATAATGTATAACGAAGGTATTTCAAGAGAAGGAAATATAATTGATGTTGGTGTTAAGGAAGAAATAGTTCAAAAGAGTGGAGCATGGTTCTCATACGGAGATGTAAGATTAGGTCAAGGTAGAGAAAATGCAAAAGCATACTTAAAAGAAAATCCAGAAGTAGCCTTAGATATAGAAAATCAAATTAGATCAAAGCATAATCTTCCCCTTAATAAATCAATGGCGCAAGAAACTGCTACGGATAAAGAAAGTAAATAGTAACAATATTAATTTAAAGTAAAATTGAGTTTTTATGGTAAGGCAACCTAAAGAATAGGTGTCTTACCATTTTTTATTAAACAACATAAAAAAATAATAGTTAAAGGTTTACTTAAAGATGAAGTGTTAATAAGAAATTAGGCGTAAAAAAGAGAAAAAATGAGTATAATAAAGAAAATGATTTGATTAATACTTTATATTAGTCAACTTGACATAATTTTATTTTTACTATACAATAATAACAAATACTGGTTTATCATATTCCAAGGATAACAGTGAGAAACAGTATGACACCACTACGCTTTCACTTAAAAATAAGCGAGGGGGTGTTAATATGCCACAAATTGTAACAATGATTATAATTGATATAATTGTGCTGTTAATATTAGGAATAGTACTTTACAAAACAATACAAAGTACATCAAAAAACAAAATAGAATCTCTTGAAAGAGAAGCAGAAAAACTTGTAGAAGATGCAAAAAAAGATGCGGAAGCTATGAAGAAAGAAGCTATACTTGAAGCAAAAGAAGAGGTTCATAGATTAAGAAATGATTTAGAAAAAGATTCTCGTGAGAGAAGAAATGAGATCCAAAGGCTTGAAAGAAGAGTTTTACAAAGAGAAGAATCTCTTGATAAAAAGAGCGATTTTCTTGAAAAGAAGGAAGAAACCATTAATGGTAGAATGAATGACATTAAACAGTTAGAAAAAGAAGCTAACGATCTTCATGAAAAGAGAAGAGAGGAACTTGAAAGAGTTGCAAACTTATCTAGTGAAGAAGCTCGTCAATTAATTTTAGATGAAGTTAGAAAAGAAGTTTCACACGAGTCTGCTATAATGATTAAAGAAATTGAGAGCAAGGCTAAGGAAGAAGCGGATAAGAAGGCGAGAGAAATCGTTACTACAGCAATACAAAGATGTGCTGCTGATCATGTTTCAGAAACAACTGTTCATGTTGTTGCGTTACCTAATGATGAGATGAAGGGTAGAATAATAGGTAGAGAAGGAAGAAACATTAGAACCCTAGAAACATTAACAGGAGTAGATTTAATTATAGATGACACTCCAGAGGCAGTAATTTTATCAAGTTTTGATCCAATTAGGAGAGAAGTTGCTAGAATGGCACTAGAAAAGTTAATAGTAGATGGCAGAATACATCCAGCAAGAATCGAAGAGATGGTTGAAAGAGCTCAAAAAGATGTTGAAAACGACATTAAAGAAGAAGGAGAACAAGCAACATTAGAAACAGCTGTTCATGGTCTTCACCCAGAGCTTACAAGATTACTTGGTAGATTAAAGTATAGAACTAGTTATGGCCAAAATGTATTAAAACATTCCATAGAAGTTTCATATTTAGCTGGTTTGATGGCTTCAGAATTAGGTTTAGATGTTACTCTAGCTAGAAGAGCTGGTTTATTACATGATATAGGGAAAGCTGTAGATCAAGAACAAGAAGGGCCACATGCAATTATTGGGGCTGATCTTGCTAAGAAATATGGTGAATCTAAATTAGTAGTAAATGCTATAGGAGCCCATCATGGGGATGTTGAAATGCAATCTTTAGAAGCAATATTGGTTCAGGCAGCAGATGCAATATCAGCAGCAAGACCAGGAGCAAGAAGAGAAACATTGGAGGCATATATAAAGAGATTAGAGAAGTTAGAAGAAATTTCTAACTCATATGAAGGTGTAGAAAAGTCATATGCCATTCAAGCTGGTAGAGAGATTAGAATTATGGTTAAACCAGATCAAATTGATGATGCTGGATCAGTTGAACTTGCTAGAAATCTTGCAAAGAGCATAGAAGAACAATTAGAATATCCAGGTCAAATAAAAATCAATGTTATTAGAGAAACTAGAGCAATTGATTTTGCTAAATAAATCGTCAATATTAAAATACATTTTGCTTTGTCAAAATGTATTTTTTTATAAAATTTCAAAAAAATAAAGGGATTTATAAATAAGAGTAGAATATATATATTATGCCATAAGATGGTAGAGTATTTTTATTGATGTAAACGATTAGTAATAAAATGTAGGAGGAGAAATAAAAGTGGAAGTATTAAAAGTTTCAACAAAATCAAACCCAAATTCAGTAGCAGGAGCATTAGCTGCAATAATAAAAGAAAAGAATATAGTAGAAATTCAAGCGGTAGGAGCTGGCGCTATAAATCAAGCTATTAAAGCTATTGCTATAGCAAGAGGATTCGTAGCTCCAAGTGGAAAAGATATAATTTGTGTACCAGCATTTACAGATATAATTATTGATGGAGAAGAAAGAACAGCTATTAAGCTTATAGTACAGCCAAGATAATAATATGTATTATTTTTAAAAATACATAACTAAATTGGAAGTATAGGTAATTTATTTGTAAATTAGATTATTCAATAGTTGAAATTTTCACGAAAACCATTTATAATAAAATGGTTAATAAAATATTAACCTATTAAATTAAGTAAAGAGGTGTATTTACATGGTATCTAAAGAGGTTTTAGTTAAGAATGCTACTGGTTTACATGCTAGACCAGCAACTTTACTAGTTAAAAAAGCTTCTTCATTCAAATCAGATGTGAGCTTAGAGTTTAACGGTAAGAAAGCAAACGTTAAGAGCTTAATTGGAGTTCTTTCATTAGCTGTTACTGCTAACTCAGTGGTAAACGTTATTGCTTCAGGAGATGATGAAGCTTTAGCTGTAGAAGAAATTTCAAAATTAATCGAAAACTTAGAAGATTAATTAAAGATTAAAGGTTCCTAATATTTTAGGAACCTTTTTCTTTTTAATAAGAATTTATGTATATAAAATCACTTACATATGATTCTTATTTTAATGATATAAGTTTACATCTAAATAATAATGTTATTAAGTTAATTCCAGATATAGCTATTAGTATATATATAATTCTAGATACCATTGCTATTCCAAAGCTTAATAAGGTAACTAAATTAAAATTTAATAAACCAATTAAACCCCAATTAAGTGCACCTATTATAACTAGTAAAAAAGATAGTTTGTCTAATATGTTTATTTTACACATAATAAAATCTCCTTTCATTACTATCTAAAATATATATATGAATATATAATATTAATAATGACTTTAATGGAAGTTTTTTTTTACAAAAAGATGAAAATAATAAATAGTTATGTTATAATACGAACTATATTATGTAATATTTTAAATATATTCGTATGGAGGTTTAGGATGAGAAATTTATATAGTACACCGTTAAATTCAAGATATGCATCAAAAGAAATGAGTTTTATTTTTTCTGATGAAATGAAATTTACAACTTGGAGAAAATTATGGCTAGCACTTGCAGAAAGTGAAAGAGAGTTAGGATTAAATATAACTGAAGAACAAATAGAAGAATTAAAAGAACATGTAAATGATATAAACTATGAAGATGCAATAAAAAGAGAAAAAGAAGTAAGACATGATGTTATGAGTCATGTATATGCATATGGATTACAATGCCCAAATGCTAAAGGAATAATACATCTTGGAGCAACTAGTTGTTATGTGGGAGATAATACAGATGTAATAATAATGAGAGATGCATTATTATTAGTAAAGAAAAAGATAGTTACTGTGTTACATAGATTAAGTAAGTTTGCTTTAGAATATAAGGATATGCCAACACTAGGATTTACACATTTCCAACCAGCACAGCTTACAACAGTAGGTAAGAGAGCTACTCTATGGATGCAAGATTTAGTAATGGACATAGAGAACATTGATTTCCTTTTAAGTACTTTAAAATTAAGAGGTGTTAAAGGAACAACTGGAACACAAGCGAGCTTTATGACTCTTTTTGAAGATGATGAAGAAAAGGTAAAGATATTAGATAAAAAGGTTGCAGAAAAAATGGGATTTGAAAAAAGTTATGGAGTTACAGGTCAAACTTACCCAAGAAAGTTAGATTCAATAGTTTTAAATACATTATCAGAAGTAGCACAAAGTTGTTATAAATTTAGTAATGATTTAAGATTACTTCAAAGTATGAAGGAAGTAGAAGAACCTTTTGAAAAAAATCAAATAGGATCATCAGCAATGGCATATAAGAGAAATCCTATGAGAAGTGAGAGAATGGGTGCTCTAGCAAGATATGTTATTGTAGATGCATTAAATCCTGCTATAACAGCTTCTACACAATGGTTTGAAAGAACACTAGATGATTCTGCTAATAAAAGACTTTCAATTGCAGAAGGATTCCTAGCTTTAGATGGAGTACTAAATTTATATATTAATATAGCTGAAAATATGGTTGTATATGATAAGGTAATAGCTGCTCATGTAAATAATGAATTACCATTTATGGCAACTGAAAATATTATGATGGAATCAGTAAAAAGAGGCGGAGACAGACAAGAATTACATGAAAAAATAAGAACTCACTCAATGGCAGCAGCTCAAAGAGTTAAGGGTGAAGGCCTTGATAATGATTTAATAAATAGAATAATTAATGATGGTACTTTTAATCTTTCAGAAGAAGAGATTAGGGGGATTATTGATCCTAATAAATTTGTTGGTAGAGCTCCAAGTCAAGTTGTAGAATTTATTGATGAGTATGTAAATCCGATTATAGAGAACAATAAGGAAGCAATAGAAGTTAAGAGTGAAATTAACGTCTAAATTATCAAACTAGAAGTTATCCATATGTAACTTCTAGTTTTTTACTTTATAAAATTAAAAGAAGTATGCTATAATAACTTTGTTTTACAAGAGACGAAGGGAGAAAAAAATGAGCGATAAAAATAAAATAATATCAACTACTTTAATATATTTTGTAATGGTGGTTGCAGCAATAACAGAAGGTCTTATAAATATCTTTACAGTACCTATTAAAAGAGATTTTGCAATAACTGATACAAAATTATCATTAATGTTTATGTTTGGTACAATAGCATATTTAATATGTAATTATGTTGGTGGAGCTTTATGTGAAAAGATAGGTCAGAAAAAATTATTTTTAATAGGATTATTAGGAGCTGCTCTAACTAATTTAATACAAGCGTGGTCACCTAATTTTACAATATTTATAATTGCATTTGCAGCAATTCAAGCTTTCCTAGGTTTAATGTCTATTGCGGCAAATACTATAATACCAGTAATATGGATTACGGGACAAGCAATTGCCATGAATTTAACTCACTTTGCTTATGGAGTAGGTCTTTCTGCATCACAAAAACTTTCAGGTGTATTAATGACAGATGGATTTGGGTGGAGAAAGATTTATATAGGTTCAGCGATAATTACATTTATAGTATTAATAGCCTTTTTATTTATAAAGCTTCCATCAGTAAAAATGGATAAAAAAGAGGATAAAATATCTTTATTTGTAATTTTACAAGATAAATTAGTTTGGTTTTTCTTTATTGGTTTAGGTTTTTATATAATAGCTGAACAAGGAACCGGAAGATGGTTACCAACATACATAAAGTCTAATTATGCAAATGTTACAGAATCAAAAATAGCATCTTATGTATCAATATTTTTCTTATTATTAACCATTGGTAGATTAGTCGGTGGATTTATAGTTGAAAAAATTGGAACTATGAGATCTGTAAAAATATTTTCGTTAATTGGTGGATGCTTATTTATAATTGGACTTATAGGTGGAGAAATGGGATTATATATAGTATCAATTGCAGGATTCTTTTTCTCAATAATGTTTCCAACTGTGGTTGTTATTATAAGTAATACATTTAAAAAAAGTACTGCATATACTACAGGAATTATAATAGCACTTGCAAGTATTGTAAATACTGTTATGAATTTATTGGTAGGAGTTGTATCAGATAGTATAGGAATAAAGTATGCTATGTTTATAATGCCAATAGCTATATTAATTACATTTGTATTTTTATGCTTAGCAAGCAGAACTGCTAAATCAAGATAATTTATTTTAGCTGAATGCACATAATAGTGTATTCAGCTAATTTTCAATAAAGTATACTAAAAAATTAGGTGTATTAAATTATATGATTTTATTTAAGGAGTATTAGTGATATGAAGGATAGAAGATATGAAATATATAAGATAATAGATAAAATAAATTCTACAGATAAAGAAATTCAAAGGAAAGCAAGAGACAGGGTTGATTCTTTAGCAAAACCACTTGGTAGCCTTGGTAAACTTGAAGAAATTGCCGTTAAAGTAACAGGAATAACTAATAAAATGAAGAATACTTTTGAAAAGAAATGTGTAATCATTTTCTGCTCAGATAATGGGGTATTTGAAGAAGGTATAGCAAGTACTCCTCAATATGTTACGCTTGCACAAACTATTAATTTTACAAAAGGATTATCAGGTGTTGGAGTAATTGCAAAGCAAAATGGAAGCGACTTAATGGTAGTAGATATAGGAATAAATAGTAATTTAAAGGTTCCAGGAGTAATACATAAAAAAATAAGAAGAGGAACTTATAATATTGCAAAAGGACCAGCTATGAGTGAAGAAGAATGTATAACTGCTATATTAACAGGAGTAGAGTCTGTTAAGAAAGCTATAGATGAAGGGTATGAAATTCTAGGAGTAGGGGAGATGGGAATAGCAAATACAAGTACTAGTAGTGCAATTTTAATATCTTTACAGGAATGTAGTATAGAGAAAGCAGTTGGAAGAGGTTCAGGATTAACTAATAGCTCATTCGATAAAAAGAAAGCTATAATAAAACAAGCGTTAGAGATAAATAATCCAGATAAAAATGATCCTATAGATGTGCTTACTAAGGTTGGAGGGTTTGATATTGCGGCTATGACAGGTGCATTTTTAGGAGCAGCATATTATAAGGTTCCAATAGTTATAGATGGATTTATATCAGCTGTGGCAGCACTTGTAGCATCAAGGTTGAATAATAATGTAAGAGATTATTTATTTTCATCTCATTTATCTCAAGAAATTGGATATAGCCTAGCTATTGAAGAATTAGAGCTTCAACCTATGGTTAATTTAGATATGAGGCTTGGAGAAGGTAGCGGTTGTCCTATAGCATTTACTATAATAGATACAGCAAATGCTATATTAAGAGATATGTCAACTTTCGAAGAGTCAGGAATAAATTGTGAATATTTAGATGAAATACGCGACGAAGAATGTTATAAAGTATAGAGGTAACTTATATAGAACTTAACATAAGAAAACCACCTTTTTTATAATCATAATTTTTATTAGTGGAGGGTGATTTTGTTATGCTCCATAAACCATTATATAATTTCACAAGCTTAATATAATGTTTAAGTTTTTCTATATCATAATCTGTTATATTTCCTAAATATGATTTTAAGAAATATAATTTCTTAGAATCATCTATAAATAGTGAATATGTAGCCAAATCAAAGAATATATCATTTAAGGCTGAAAATTCAAAATCTATTAATAGAGGATTATTATTTGAAACTATAATATTAGATGGATTTAAATCATTATGGCATAGAGAGAAATTTTTAATTGGAAATTTATTTTTTATGTAATTCAGTAATTCTAAGTAATAATCATAAGTTTTAGGAAGCTGTATATTCTTGTCTTTGCAATATGATAACTTATTATTAATATAGGAAAATGGAGATATACAATTTAATTCTTTTGAAGGGGTGAGTGAATGAAATTCCTTTAGCTTAATAGATAATTTATATATAAATTCATTAGAGTTACAAAGGTATTCACAAGGGGTATCCCCATCAATCCAATTACATAATAAAATAGATAAGTTTTCACATCTTAAAATATATGACTTTCGATTGATAATTTTTAATATGCTATTCTCTTTTAATAGACTTTTTTCATCTAAAGAAATCTTCATTAGATATAATCTATTATTTATAGAGATGTTATAAGCATCATTAGAAAGACTTTGAAGTTTATTAATTAATTTTACATTGTGTATGCTAGTATTAAACTTTTTAGAGATACATAAAAAAACGTTTTTTAACAAATAATCACCTAAATTCTTAAAGTATATTATGCATTATAACATAAAAAATAAAGAGGAGAAAATATATGAAAATAGCAGTAATAGGAGGAACAAGAAGTGGCAAATCTTTTCTTGGAGAAGAGATTTGTAAAAGGATAAATACTTCAAATAACATAAAATATATAGCTACTATGGAACCTCATTGTGATGAAGATTTAAAAAGAATAGAAGGGCATCTGGAAAGAAGAAAAGACAATACCTTCATAACATTAGAGGCGTTTAGAGATTTAGATAAAATAATTAATAAAATAAATAAATTAGATACTATTCTTTTAGATAGTGTTACTACTTTACTTAATAATGAAATGTTTACTAAGGATGGAGTTAAAAAATATACATATAAAAAAATAGCTAAAAATATTATTGATCTAAGCAATGAATGCAAAAATATAGTAATTGTAACTGATTATATTTTTAGTGACTCTATATTGTATGATGATTTTACTAATGAATATAGAAAAGAATTAGCATATTTAAATAGACTAATAGTTGAGGATTTCGATATAGTGATTGAATGTAATTATAATAATTTTGAAATTCATAAAGGAAATCTTGAGGGGAGAAAATTAATAAATGAGATATATTAGAAGCTTTTTTATGGCATTATCAATGTTTTCAGTAATACCAGCACCTAGATATAAATGGGAGAAAGAAAATACAAAAAATATTTTAAAATTTTATCCTTTTGTTGGAGCTATAATAGGAGCTTTATGGGTATTACTTTATAGTATACTAAATTGGTTTAATATAAATGATATATTAATTAGTGCAGTACTCTTAATTTATCCCATAATGATTACAGGAATGCTACATTTGGATGGATTCATGGATATATGTGATGCAATACTTTCAAGAAGAGATAGGGAGACAAAATTAAAAATTCTTAAAGATTCATGTACTGGGGCATTTTCAGTAATTTGTCTTGTAATCTTAATGATAATTCAATTTGCATCTATTTATTCAATAATAGAAGATAATAAAAATATACTATTTCTTTTATTTATACCTATAATAAGTAGAAGTTTTATGGCGCTTATGATATTAACAAAAACAGAAATAAAAGAAAGTACTTTAGTAAAGATATTTAAAGATAGTACTAATACATGGGATAGGGTATTGCAAATAATTATATTGATTATAACTTTTATAGTTATATATCTTACATTAGGAGTGATATACAATGGTATTATGCTTATAATGTGCTTGATTATGCTTTATAAAACAGATGTTAATATAAAAGAGCTTGGAGGAATAAATGGAGATGTAGCAGGCTATGGACTTATAGTTGGAGAGTGTGTTGGAATTTTAATGTTAGCAGTATTTTAAGGAGAAAAGATATGATATTAGTTTTTGGTGGTGCTTATAACGGCAAATTAGCCTATGTAAAAGAAAAATATAATTTATGTGATAAAGATATATTTTATTGTAATTCAGGCAATATAAACTTAGAAAAAAAAGTTATATGTGGTTTTCATATATTTGTTAGGAATATGATTATAGAAAACAAGAGTCCTTTAGAATACATAAAAAATAATATGGATAAATTAAAAGATAAAATAATTATAACTGATGATATTGGACTAGGAATAGTACCAATTGAAAAAGTAGATAGAGTTTGGAGAGATGAGCATGGAAAATCAATTCAATATATATCTTCTAGGAGTAAAAAGGTTATAAGAATTTTTTTAGGTATAGAGAAGGTTTTAAAAGATGAATAAAGTAAATTTATATTTAATAAGACATGGAAAAACAGAAGGTAATGAGAAACGTTTATATTGCGGATATACTGATTTGCCACTTTCAGATAAGGGAAAGGCTGAATTAGAATTTTTAAAAGGAATATATACAGCTTGTGATAATTATTATACAACAGGACTTAAGAGAACAACTGAGACATTAAATATATTATTTAATTGTGATAGTTATTCAATTGAAGAGGGCTTTAAAGAGTATAATTTTGGTGATTTTGAGATGAAAGGATATGAAGAATTAAAAAATAAAAAAGAATACATAGATTGGATAGAAGATACCAGTGGGAAATATGTTATTCCTAATGGAGAATGCAAAAATTCCTACAGAGAAAGAATAAAAGATACATTTTATAAATTTATAAATGAATTATTTAGTAAGAATCAAAAAAAGGTTGCATTAATCTGTCATGGAGGAACTATTGGAACAATTCTAGAACAATTTTATAGTAGTGAGAAAAATTTATTTGATTGGCAACCAAGTTGCGGAAAAGGTTATCTATTAGAAATAATATTAGAAAATAATAATATTAAAATAGTTAATATGGAAAAAATATAAATAAGGTGTTATACATGATATAATATTATAAATAAGAAAATCTAAGGAGAAAAACAGGAGGACATATGAAAAAGTTTAAAGGAATAAAGTTACTTACTATTATAGCTTCAATATTTTTATTTGCAGCTATATTTGTAGGTTGCACAGGAACTGAAAAAACAATGAAAGATAGAGAGGGAAATCAATTTAATGTACCAAAGAAGATGGATAGAATAATTTCCACAGCTCCATCAAATACAGAAGTTCTAGTATCTTTAGGTCTTGGTGATAAAATAATTGCTACAGATACATATTCAAAAGATGTTTCTGGAACTAATAAAGATATTACTAGAATAGATTTTATGAATCCAGATGCAGAGACAATAATATCACTTAAACCAGATATTATCATAGCATCAGGACAGAATAAAGTAGATGGTAAAGATCCATTTGAAGCAATTAAAGCAGCTGGAATACCAGTTGTATACATTCCAAGTAGTAATAGTATTCAAGGTATATATGATGATATAGATTTTTTAGCTAAATTAACTGGTACGGAAAATAAAGGAAACGAAATAGTTTCTGATATGAAAAATGAAGTAGAGAAGATAAGGAAAATTGGAGATACAATAAAAGATAAGAAGTCAGTTTATTTTGAAATAGGACCAGAGCCATCATTATATAGTTTTGGTAAAGGAACATTTTTAAATGAAATGATAGATATAATTGGAGCAAAGAATATATTTAGTAATGAAAATGGATGGATATCACCAAGTGCTGAATCAGTTATTGAAAAAAATCCTGATGTTATCTTAACAAATGTAAATTATATAAAAGACCCTGTTAAAAAAATTGAAGATAGAAAAGGATGGGACACTATTAATGCTGTTAAAAATGGAGATGTGTACCAAATAGATACAAATTCATCATCAAGACCATCACAATACATTATAAAAGCTTTAAAACAAATGGCAAAGGATATATATCCAAATGAATATAAAGATCAATAGAAAAAGGAATTTAGCTTTTTTAACTATACCTATAGTTTTTTTAGTTATATGTATTGGAACTTCCATTGGAAGTTCCAATATTAACTTATTTGATATTTTTTCAATAATAGGTAATAAATTAGTTAATATTCCGTTAAAAGAAAATGTAACAGGGCAAGAGATAGCTATTATATGGGAACTTAGATTTCCAAGAGTTTTATTGGCATTTTTAGTTGGTGGCGCATTAGCTGTGAGTGGAGCGGTTGTTCAGTCAGTGCTTAAGAATCCGCTGGCATCACCCTATACATTAGGAATTTCATCAGGGGCTGGTCTTGGTGCAGCACTTGTAATGATTTTTGGAGTAAATATACCGTTAATTCAAGAATTTTCTTTACCAATAGTTGGCTTTATATTTGGTTTGTTTACAGTTATAATAGTAATAGCTTTTGCAAAGAGAGTAGATAAACTTTTATCTAATAACACTATAATACTTGCTGGAATGGTATTTTCATTATTTTTAAATGCAATACTTACAACTATAGGATCAATGCATGGAGATAGTTTAAAAGCTATTTCACTTTGGCAGATGGGATCTTTCTCTATGAAGGGATGGAGCTACGTTAAAGTATTTATACCATTTTTACTTATAGGAATTGTAGGAATCATCTTATATACAAGAGAAATGGATATACTTACATTTGGAGAAGATAGTGCTAAAACAGTTGGAGTAGACACAAATAAAGTTAAAACAAGACTTTTCTTATTTACAGCTATATTAACAGGTAGTGCTGTAGCTTTAAGCGGAATAATAGGTTTTGTAGATTTAATAGCACCACATGTAGTAAGAAAAATATTTGGAGCTAAACATAGTTTAGTAATACCAATGTCTTTTGTGTTTGGTGGGATTCTAATGGTTATTACAGATTTAATATCTAGAACAATAATTTCACCATCAGAACTTCCAGTAGGTGCAATAACTGCATTGATAGGAGCACCTTTCTTTGCTTATATATACTTTAAAAAGAAGTAGGTGAAAGAATGATAAAACTAGATAATGTATATACTGGATATGATAAAATAGATATTATTAAAAATGCTAATTTGGAAGTTAATAAGAATGAATTATTTTGTATAATAGGACCTAATGGTTGTGGAAAAAGTACGCTTTTAAAAGCAATAGCTAATATAAATGATTATACAGGAAGTATTAAAATTTTAGATAAAGAAATAAAGAGTATAAAGAGAAAAGAATTAGCTAAAGAAATAGCACTAATGTCTCAGATAACAGAAGTATATTTTTCATATACAGTATATGAAACTATTTCCTTAGGAAGATATGCTCATATAAAAGGGGCTTTTACTACTTTAGGAAAAGATGATAAAATTATTATTGATAGTATAATTGAGGATTTGTCTCTTAAAGATATAGAAAATAAATATATAAGCGAACTTTCGGGAGGACAACTTCAAAGAGTATTTTTAGCTAGAGCAATAGTTCAAAATCCTAAAGTTATATTATTAGACGAACCTACTAATCATTTAGATTTTAAGCATCAAATAGAACTTCTAGAGAACTTAAAGAAATGGTGTAGAAAAGGAGAGAGAACTGTTATAGGAGTATTACATGATCTTAACCTTGTTCAAATATATGCAGATAGAGTAGCACTTATAAATAATGGGGAGATAGTAAATATAGGTAGCAGTGAAGAAATATTAAAATCAAAAGAAGTAGAAGATATATATGGAATAAATATAAGAGAGTTTATGATTAGGGTATTGAAAAAATGGAGTTAAGGAGAAGTTTATAATGAAAAAATTTATTTTATCATATAGCTGTGGTAAAGATAGTACTTTGGCACTATATAGATTAATAAAAAGGGGTTTAAAACCTGTTGGATTGATAGTAACAGTAAATAAAGATGAGAATGAGTCATGGTTTCATAGAATACCAGAATCAATATTAGATGAAGTTTCAAGCTCATTAGATATTCCTTTAATAAAAGTAGTATGCTCAGGAGAGCAGTATGAGGATTACTTTGAAGAAGCTCTAAAAAAAGGAAAAGAGCTTGGAGCAGAAATGTGCGCATTTGGAGATATAGATATAGAAGCCCATAGAGGCTGGTGTACAGATAGATGTAATAATGTTTCAATAGATGCAGAGTTTCCTTTATGGCAAGAAGATAGAGAAGAATTAACACATGAATTTATAGAAGCTGGATTTAAAGGTATAATTAAGTGTTGTAATGATACTCAATTAAATGATACATATCTGGGTAAAGTTTTAACAAAAGAAGTTGTATCAGATATAAAAGAAACAGGGGCAGATCCATGTGGAGAAAATGGAGAATATCATACTTTTGTTTGTGGTGGGCCTATATTTGAAAAAGATATAAAGTTTAAATTAGGTGAAAAACTTAAGATTAATAATTATAATCATATAGTAATTGAGAAATAATGTTTATGAGGTGACAGGTTATGAAAAAAAATGTAATGATTTTAGGTACTGCATCCTCAGTTGGTAAAAGTACTATTGCAACAGCACTATGCAGGTTTTTAAAGAAGAGAGGGTATGATGTAGCACCATTTAAAGCACTTAATGTTACTTCTAAAACAAATTCAATAGGAAATGGGGAAGAAATTGGACGTGCTCAAATAGTACAAGCAGAAGCTTGCGAAATAAAACCAGAATATACAATGAATCCTATCTTAATTAAAGATATTGCTAATAAAAAAACAAAAATAATAGTTAATGGTAAATCCTATTGTCACAAAGATAATTGTTCTTATGAAGAATTAAGTAAAGATTTAAAGGAGTTTATAAAAGAAGACTTTGAAAAATTGGTTGAGAAACATAGTAATATAATTGTAGAGGGAGAAGGAAGTTGTATAGAATTAGGATGTAAAAATGAAGATTTAGCTAATTTTTATACTGCAAAACTTACAAATTCAGATGTTATACTAGTTGGAAATAGCGAAGAGGGTGGTGTATTTTCTTCAATTTATGGAACTATTATGCTACTTAATGAGGAAGATAGGAAATTAGTAAAAGGGATTATAATAAATAAGTTCAAAGGTAATAAAGATGAATTAGAAAATGGAATCAAAGAATTAGAAGAGAAATTAAAAGTTCCAGTATTAGGTGTAATACCTTATGAAGAATTGAACATAGAAGATGAGATAATTATAACTAAAAGGCTTAGAAATAATAAAAGAAGTGGTCTTAATATAGGAATAATAAAATTATCACATATATCTAATCTTACAGATTTTTATCCATTAGAGCTTGAGAAAAATGTTAATATAAGATACGTAAAAACACCGAAGGAATTAGAAGGGGCTAATTTGATAATTTTACCAGGCAGCAAGAGTATAATGTATGATTTAAATGAAATCAAATCAAATGGGTTATATGATAAAATTATAGAGCTATATAAAGAGGGAGCTACAGTTATGGGAATTTGTGCTGGTTTCCAAATGCTTGGTAGAAATATAATAAATAATTTAGATTCAAATAATAGTAGAAAATGTATAACTGGATTCGAAATGTTACCATTAGATACTAAAATATCTTTTGAAAGAAGGACAGTTATTTCTAAAGGAATTACATGCTCTATGGAAAATGAATTAAAGGATCTTTCTAATATAAGAGTATATGGGTATGAAATACAAAATGGATACACTGAGATATTAGATAAAGATGGAGAGGTCCTTATAATAGATAAGAATAATAACATAACAGGTCTTTGCAACGAAAGAGGAGATGTTTTTGGCACCTATGTGCATGGTATATTTGAGATAGAAGAATTTAGGAAGAAGCTTATAAATCATCTAAAAGAAAAGTATAATGTTGTTATTGAAAACAGTAAAGAAGAAAAAGAAAATTATAAGAAATATAAACTAAAGCAATATGATAAATTATGCAAAATACTAGAAGATAATATAGATACAGAAAAAATTCTTAATTTATTTGAAACTAAAGAGGAGGAATCTGAGGAGAGACCCTTAGAGTAATAATATGAATCATATACTAAATGTTCTAGCAATAGCAGTTTGTTTTTATGTCTTTGATTTATTATGGAGACATAGCAATTTATATAAGAAATTAACTTTAAATAAAGTTTTAAATAATAAATCTACGAAAATTATATTGTCCATAATTTCAATACTTTTAATAGGTGTATGTATAATTGTAGAAAAAATATTTAGTGGATATTTATTTGGAGAAGATAATATTAAGATATTAATTAAAGGAATAAGTTTATTAATATTATATATTACAACATCATTTATCTTTATGGATAAGTATATAGAAACAAGCAATACAAAATAATGTATTGCTTGTTTTTGTTTCAAAAAATTAGAATGTTCTATATATTCATATCTTAAATAAAATACTCGTAAATGATAAAAAATAAAATACAAAAAACACATATCAAAGTTAATAAATATATAATTAATTGTAACTAATCAATACAAAATACATATTATGTACTATAAAGCAGATAACAGTTAAGAGTGTGATAAACAAAAGAAAATATATCCTCAAAAAACAAAAGCCAACTTTAATAAAAAGAGGGAAATGATGATAGAGTTTATAAAAGCAAAATAGTAATATGTATAATTAAAAAGTAGTGCAATAATAATAAATTCTATCATCTTTTTATAATTATTATAGGCTATATATACATAATTAAACCCTAAGAGAAATTTTCGCTTAGGGTTTAATTTACTTATAATCTTTTGATGTAAAATAATCGATTAATGATAAAATGAATGATATAAAACATATTATAGCTACAATAATATAAACTTCTTTCATTCCATAAACAAAAATTTCAGGTCTTCCTGGTATTGATCCAAGAACTTTAAAACCTGCAGCTTCACTCATTTTAAAATATAAGTATGATGTTGAAGCAGAAACTCCAAAAGCCAACCCTAAATTTCTAATTAAGGCATTAGTACCACCAGCTATACCAAGCTTTTCTTTTGGAACTGATGACATAATTAAATTTGTATTTGGAGATTGGAATAGACCATTACCAAATCCTAATAATACAAGCATAGATATTAGAGATAGCTTAGAAGTATGTTCTCCAGCAGTTGAAAGTAAATACATACTTAAAGTAGTAATAAATAATCCAGCAAGTGTTAATTTTTTACTACCAATTTTATCTGATAGACTTCCGCTTAAAGGTGCAACTACAAATAAAATTAATGGATAAAATAACATTACAAATGAAATTTCTTCAGCCGTATATCCTAACACATCATTAAGATAAAAGGGTTGTATTATATTAATTGTATTGATAGCTACAAATGATACAAAAGCACAAAATAGATTTAAAGAAAATGTTCTTTTTTTAAATAATGCTAAATATAGCATTGGTGATTTTGCCTTTTTTTCAACTAATAAGAAGAAAATGAATAATATAATTCCAACAATAAATCCGCCTAATATATATATACTAGTATAACCTAAATGCTGTCCAAGCATAATACAAGTGAAGATAAACAGTGTTGATGATGAGAATAATAAAGCTCCTTTACAATCAAATCCTTCTCCGCTTGATTTATTTTCTTTAGGTAGATATTTTCTTGCAAAGAAATAAGCTACTAACCCTATTGGTATATTAATTAAGAAAATAAAATGCCAGCTTAGATAAGTAACAATAAATCCTCCTAGTGCAGGACCTAAAAGTGAACCTAATGCAACAAAAGATCCTGATATACCAAGAGCTTTTCCTCTTTCACTTGGTGGAAATATATCTGTTATAATTCCTTGATTAGTAGACATAATCATTGCAGCACCAATTGCTTGAACTACTCTTGCTAAAACTAATAAAACAATATTAGGAGATAGTGCGCATAGCAAAGATCCAAGTACAAAGCCCAAAATTCCTCTATTAAATATAAGACTTTTACTTTTTATATCTCCAAGACGGCCAAATATTAATATAGCAGCAGATATTACTATTAAATAAGCGCTAACTATCCATTCAGCGCCAGACATTTGAACATTTAAATTTTGACTTATAGTTGGAAGTGCCACATTTACAATACTACTATCTAAACAAGCCATAAAGGGCTGAGTAACAAGAACCCCAAGGGCTAGCCATTTAGTTTTGTTAATTGATTTGTTGTTCATAAAGTTTCCTCCAAAAAATTAATACTTCAATATTATAAATTAATTTTTTTAATAGAAAATGAACAAAATATTTATCACTATATTATTAAAAAAATGTACATAAATATTGTCTAGTTATTATTTAAATGAATATAAGAGGAAATAGTACTTAAGTAAATATTATGATAAATATACACTTAAACAAGATACTCGTAAATGATAAAAAATAATATAATATAAAAACTTACAAAAAATATTTAAAACATAATAATTTTTAGACCAAAAACCTGTTAGTGAAATTATAAAACAAGGACAAAGTGAAGAATTCATTGGGTTAGCTAAAGAAAAAGGATTTGAAGGAAGATATTGTGATTATAAACGTGAAATTTTTACGTGCTTAAAGTATGTATTTTAAAGATATAGAAAAACTTTGTATAGTAAAATAAAAAGGTAGCTAGATAAATCTGCTACCTTTTTTTTATATTCAATATATAAAATTTTATTATCTATTTAATTTTAATTATCCAATCATCATGTTTTGGTTCTATATCACCAAATTGAATACCTACAAGAGTATCATATAATTTTTGAGTAACAGGTCCTACTTCAGTTTCACTGTAGAATACATGAAGATTATCGTTATAGAATATTCCACCTATAGGAGTTATTACAGCTGCTGTTCCGCATGCACCTGCCTCTGAAAACACATCTAAATTATCTACAAATACATCTCCTTCTATAACATCCATATCAAAATAATCTCTAGCTATTTCAAGAAGTGAGTATTTTGTTACGCTTGGTAATATTGATGGTGAAAGAGGTGTTATAAATTTATTATCTTTAGTAATACCAAAGAAGTTTGCAGAACCAACCTCTTCAATTTTTGTATGAGTTGCAGGATCTAAGAATATTGCATCAGCAAATCCTAACTTCTTAGCTTTCTTTTGAGCTAAAAGACTTCCTGCATAATTACCACCGACTTTTTGAGCACCAGTTCCATTAGGAGCAGCTCTATCATAATCAGATACCATGAAATTAACAGGTTTCATACCACCTTTAAAGTATGGGCCTACTGGTATACAGAATACAGAGAAGATAAACTTATTAGCAGGTTTAAGTCCAATATTATCTCCAACACCAATCATAAATGGTCTTAAATATAAAGTAGCACCAGTTCCATATGGTGGAACATAATCTTCATTAGCTTTAATAACTTGAATACATGCATCAATAAATTTCTCTTCTGGTATCTCAGGCATAAGAAGTCTATCACAACTATCATTCATTCTTTTAGCATTTTTATTAGGTCTGAATAATTGAATTTCACCTGATTTTGTTCTATATGCTTTTAAGCCTTCAAAGCATTGTTGTCCATAATGTAATGCAGGTGCACCTTCTTCGATAATAAGTGTATTATCTTCAACTAATTTACCATTATCCCATTTTCCATTTTCCCAAACTGATATATAACGGAAATCAGTTTTCATGTAATCAAATCCTAAGTTTCCCCAATCGATATGTACTTTACTCATAATTGTCATTGCTTTAAGTAGACTTAAAGCAATTTCCTCCCTTCGATTATTGCTTATTATTATTTACTAATACTATAAAATCTATAAAGATAATTAGTATAATAATTATTATAGTACAAAGGGAATGGTAAATAAAGAACTAAATTCAATTATATGTATCAAAATACAGTTTAGATTAGTTATTTATTATTAATCTAACAATTTGATTACTATTTATTAATAGAGTGTATATAAAATTTAAGTATAATAAATATAAATTTATTATTTTGTTAAAAGAGGAACATAGAAAATGAATACAGAGAAAAAAATAAGTATAGAGAAAATTAAAAATACACTAAAAGTAGCCGTACCTCCTGCACTGGTATCCACTATTATATTATTTATAAATATATTGTTTTTTGGATCAAACAATATAATAATTGCACCTTATATGACATTAACCTTTATAAGGATGAGAAATTACTTAACTATTGAAAAGAATATTATAAAACCATTATTTATTCATTTAATTATTGGAATTCTATCATCAATAGCAAGTGAAGGTTTATATAGCACATTCATAATCAATTTGTTAGGTGTTGGGATATTGGCTTATTTTTTAACAGATGAATATAATCCAAGTAGCTATTTCCCATATTTAATGGCATTTGTTTTTCTACAACTTTTCCCAACAAGTATTGAAGAAATACCAAAGAGATTAGTAGCAATATTAATATCATATATAGTTGTTTTTATAGCTTTAATAATATTTTCACCTAAAGGGGTTTGTTCTAAAATATCTACTTTAATTGAAGGTGGAATTAATAATATTAGTTTTCAATTAAAGGCGATATTAGATGGAAATGAAGAAGAATTAGAAAATAAAAGGTTTGATTTATTTGAGATATGCAAAGAATTAAATAGATTTGTTTATTCAAGTGGGAAGAAAAGATACTATCCATTTGTTATTGTTTTTCAGCACATGAATAATATAATTGATGAAATTGAATCAAATAAAACTTCAGTGAATTTTAATGAAAAATATTTAAAAAATCTTAGAGAATTATTTTTACTCTATAATACTTTTAATAGGAATAAATATATAAATAATATAGCTGAGTTTATTTCAAAGAATTCTTTTAAAGATGAGAATACTAATTTTTATATTGTATATGTTTTAAATTACTTTATGTCTGCTATAAAAGGAACTATGAAACCTAATAAGTTTAATCTAAAAAAATATTTAAACTTTAAAGATTCTAAAGAATATTTTCAGAAATATAGTAAGTATACACTCTCATTAAATGGATTTAAAATTAGATTTGCAATAAGAATTTCAATATTGCTATCCGTATCTTTTACAGGTATTAGATTATTCAATATTCCAAAAGGATATTGGATTCCTATGACAATATTCTTATTAACTTTACCTTTTTATGAGGATAGTAAAACAAGGGTTAAATTAAGATTTAGAGGAACTATAATTGGATTAATAATATCATTTATGCTTTTCTCTATTTTTAAGAGTAATATTTCACATGTAATAATACTTATAATATGCACATTTTTCATGTATGCATTTAGTGATTATGGAACTATGACAATATATATAACTTGTTATGCTCTTGCAATGACTACTATACATATGGGAGATGATGAGGCAATAATTTTAAGATTAATATATACTTGTATATCAGCATTAAGTGTTTTATTTGCGAATAATTTTATATTTCCTACTAAAAATCATATTGAACTTATAACTATGATTGATAAGTTAGTAGAATTGGATGAAGTAATAGTAGATAAAATCAGAAGCATATTAGATTCAAGCTTTAATAAGTGTGAAATCAGAGATATTATTTATTCTTCATATCTAATAAGTGGAAAATTACAAATGCATTATTCAAAGGTGGATAATGTTAATTTTAAAAATTTACTAGCTAGAAATAATCAACTTACAACATTATTAACTCATTGTTGTATTATATTATGTAATGAGAAGAATTCAGAACTTGATAAAAGGTATATTTATGAATGTCTAAATAATATTGATCATATATTAGAAAATATGAAAATTAACTCTCCTAAAAAAACAATATTAAGAGATATATCTTGCGTTAATGTAAATAACTTAAATCATAAAAATAATTATGAAAATACATTATTATTAAAATGTCTAAAAAAATCAAGTGAAGTTAAAGAAGATTTAGATAATCTAAAAAATGATATATAAAGAGATATAAATTTTAATGTATATTTTTTATATTGTGTTTCTTAATAATATTTTGTAATTGAAATATTAATTATTTATATCTCACACAAATAGACTGACATTCTTTGACTTTTGGCGTATAAAACTTAAATTAATAAATAATGAATTTTTAAAAGATAGTTTTAACTAATTTTGCTACTTTAAATATATAAATTTATTTGTGATATACTTTAGTCAGGTTATAAATAATAAAGAAAGAGGTTGATAATATGAACGATATAGTAAAATCATATTGGGGAATGAATCTAAAACCTTTAGTTATAGGAAAAGGAAGCGATACTTTAGCGGTGATATTACCAGGTATAGGCTATACTTTAGATAGAGTTACTTTAGAATATTCATCACAATTATCATTAGAATTAGGATTCGATGTATTAAAAATAGAATATGGATTCCAAATAGGTAGAAGGGAGTTTCATCCAGATGAAGAATTTAATATTATTGCAGAAGAATCCTTTAAATTGCTTAAGAGTACTTTAGCCAATAAATACAAGAACATTGTTTTTATAGGGAAGAGTATTGGAACTTGCGTACAGAATGTTTTAAATAAAAATGTTAAGGGATATAATGTAACGAATATTTATTTAAGCCCTATAAATAAAACAGTACAAATGGAAATAGAAGAAAATTCATTAGTAATTACAGGCAGTAGTGATCCACTGTTATCAAAAGAAAATTTAGAAATTCTTGAAGAGGTTAATGGCACAAAATTAATAAGTATTGATGGAGCAAATCATGCTTTAAATATTGAAGGTAATGCAATAAGAAGTTTAGAAATACAACTTAATATAATTAAGTGTATGAAAGAATATTTAAGTAAATAATAAAAAAGACTTATAGTTAGATATTTAACTATAAGTCTTTTTTCATGAGACAATGTATATTAGAAATTTTTATATACATTGAAATAAATTATAAAATAAAGTATTGTTTATATAATAATATTATAAAGAAAGGAGATGATATAATGACTTTAGATAAATCATATTTTAAATCTGATGCTATAACATTAGCTAAAGGTCTATTAGGTAAGGTATTAATTAGAGAAATTGATGGTAA
This sequence comes from Clostridium sardiniense, assembly GCF_016907995.1. GTDB lineage: Bacteria > Bacillota > Clostridia > Clostridiales > Clostridiaceae > Clostridium > Clostridium sardiniense. The sequence continues at coordinate 119,753 of NZ_JAFBDA010000011.1, forward strand.
AGTAATAAAAAGCAAAATTGTAGAGACAGAAGCATATATAGGAAATTGCGATAAAGCATGTCATGCATACAATGGAAAGAGAACTAATAGAACAGAAATTCTTTATAGAGAAGGTGGAGTAGCATATGTATATCTTATATATGGAATGTATAATTGTCTCAATGTAGTTACAGGAATGGAAGAAGAGGCGGAAGCTGTATTAATAAGAGCTGTAGAACCGCTTAATGAATTTGAGTATATTTCAAATAAAAGATTTAATCAAAGTTATGGTGATCTAAGTAATTTAAAAAAGATTTCACTTACTAATGGGCCAGGAAAATTGTGTAAGGCCTTGGAGATTGATAGAGACTTAAATGGATGCGAGCTTTATAAAAAAGGTGTATTATATTTGAGTGAAGGAAATGATGAGGGGTTTAATATAGTTTCTACTAAACGTATAGGAATAGATTATGCTGAAGAAGCAAAACATTTTCTATGGAGATTTTATATAGATGGAAATAAATATATATCTAAAAAATAAAAAAATATATAATAAATACAAATGAAAAGGAGTATACAAATGGATTCAAATTATTTTATAGAAAAATTACATATGGAAAAGCATCCTGAAGGAGGATATTATAAGGGATCTTTTATATCAAAAGATATTTTAGACAACGGAGATGGTGAAAGAAAGCTATGGACTAGTATATATTTCCTGTTGCATACAGGAGAAGTATCTAATTTCCATAGATTAAAATCAGATGAAATGTGGTATTTTCATGCTGGAGAGGCACTTACAATATATATGATATCACCAGAAGGTGAATTTATTGAAAAGCAACTAGGATTAAATATATCAGAAGGTGAAACACCACAAGTATTAGTACCAAAAGGATATATATTCGGGTCAGCAATGAATAATGATGGATTTTCTTTAGTTGGATGTATGGTATCGCCAGGTTTTGAGTTTAAAGACTTTGAATTATTTAAAAGAGAAGAATTAATATCAAAATATCCAAACTACGAATCTATAATAACAAAATTAACAATTGAATAAAAAAGACACATCAATATTGATGTGTCTTCTTTATTCTGATTTTTGCATATGTAAATCCATTTGAGGATAAGGAATTGATATGTTATTATTATCAAATTCTATTTTTACTGTTTCTAACAGATCAAAGTAAATTATCCAATAATTTTCAGTATCACACCAAGCTCGTACAATAAAATTAATTGAACTAGCGGCATGTTCACTAACTGCTACAAATGGTGCTGGATCTTTTAAAATTAATGGATTGTTGTCGATTATTTTATTTAAAATAGTCTTTACTTTTAATATGTCATCATTATATCCAACACTAAAAGTTAAATCTACCCTTCGTAATGGTTTAGAAGAATAATTTATTAAGCTCCCATTTGCAAGAGCACCATTTGGTATTAGTATTTCCCTATTATCTGCAGTAACTAAGTGGGAATAGAATATACCGATTTTTTCTACTGTTCCTTGATATGATGAAGTTTCTATATAATTTCCAACTTGTACAGGTCTTAATAATAGTATTATTACACCTCCAGCAAAATTTGAAAGACTTCCTTGAAGAGCTAGTCCCACTGCTAAACCAGCAGAAGCTAATAATGCTGCAAATCCAGCAGTTGGTATTCCTACAAATCCCATAAATACAATTACTAATAAAACTTTAAGTGCAATATCAGCAAAAGCATGGAAAAAAGAAACTAAAGTTAAATCGATATTTTGTTTCTTTAGTAATGTATTTAAAGTTTTAAGCCCTTTATTCACAGCTTTCCAACCTATCCAAAGTCCAATTAAACCAAAGACAAGTTTTACTCCACTTGTAGATACCCAATGAAGTATATTATCAAAGATAACTGTTATATCCAAAAATACATCTCCCTTCCGTTAAAAATATTATTTAATTATAACTTCTATAAAAATTAAAAGCAACAGATTGATTTTAAATTAATAACTGGTAAAATTATTATTAAATTTATAAATATAGTAACTATTATAAATATTATTAATTATGGAGTGAAATACTAAGTAATGATTTTAATAAGAAAAAGTATTGTATTTCAACGATATAAATAGTATTTCATGGAGATGAAAGATATGATTAAATATATGATAAATAATTCATATTCAAGTATAAAATCAAAGCTAAAGGTTCTTTATATGTTGAATATAATAGATATAAGCTTTACTTTAATATTACTAAGGACTAGGTTATTTAAAGAGATAAATAAAATTATGGTTTTTATATCTGACAGTATAACTTTAAGTATATTAGTTAAGACCTGCTTAGTTGGAATACTAATTTATTATTTAATTAAGAGGATGATGAAAGCTACATATAAACAATTAAAAATAAGCAATATTATTATAATAGGAGCCATATTTATATTTTTAATAATAGATATATCTCATATTATATATAGTATTTTATATTTGTTATTAAAAATATGATATAAACTATAAAAATTATATACTCTATAATTTTAATTATTGATAATTATCTCTTCTATGCCTTTAAACTTGATTAATTTATTAATGAAGTATATAATGTTTAATTGTAAAATTTAATTGACAGTTCGTAAGCCGCCTGTCATTAAACAAAACTAAGGCATTTTCTAATAAATAAGTATTTAGAGGATGGCTTTGTGTCGTCCTTTTTTATTTTTTATTAGTTTCTATGCCCTGAAAAAGGAGAAATATAAATGGAAATGCAAAGATATAGCAAAGTATTAGGAAAAAATCCTAGAGAAATGGTAATGCTTAAGGGGTTCCCTTGCAAATGGGGAAGATGTAGTTTTTGTGATTACATTGAGGATAACTCTAATTGTGAAAATGATATCATAAAATTTAATAAAGTTGTATTAAGTAATATAACAGGTGAATTAGAAGTACTAGATGTAATAAATTCAGGAAGCATTTTTGAGCTTCCAAAGGAGACTTTAAAAGATATAAAAAATATTATAATTGAAAAGAATATTAAAAAATTATTTGTAGAATGTCATTGGTTATATAAAGATAGATTAGATGAAATCAGAAATTATTTTAATATTCCAATAATATTTAGATGTGGTATAGAGTCATTTGATAACGATTTTAGAATGAAAATATTAAATAAAGGTGCTGGATTTAAATCATATGAAGAGGTAAATAAGTATTTTGATTCAATATGCTTGCTTGTTGGAATAAAAGGACAAACTAAGGAAATGATAAAAAATGATATAAGTATATTAGAAAACCATTTTAAATATGGATGTATAAATGTTTATGTAGAGAATACGACTCAAGTAAAAAGAGATGATAAGCTAGTTGAATGGTTTATTAAAGAGTATAGTTATTTAGAAAAAAATAAAAATATAGAAGTACTGATAAATAATACAGATCTTGGAGTTGGGAGTGAAATAGATGATCAAAAATAATTCACTAAATATTTTTGTTAAAATATCAGTAGTTGCTGCAATTTATGTAGTTTTAACTGTTGCAATAGCCCCAATAAGTTATGGACCAATACAAGTTAGAATATCTGAGATATTAGTACTGCTAGCTTTTTATGATAATAGATATATAGTAAGTTTAACAATAGGATGTTTATTTGCTAATATGTTAAGTCCATTAGGAATGGCAGATATAATAGTGGGTACCCTTGGAACATTTTTTTCTGTATATGCTATTAGTAAAACTAAGAACTTATTTATTGCAACTCTTTGGCCAACAATTTTTTGTATTCCGGTAGTAGGTGCACTACATTTACTAATTGGATTACCATTTTGGATATATTTATTTGGATTTATGATTGGAGAATTTATTTCAGTGACTATTGTTGGATATCCGATAGTAAAATTTATTAGTAAGAATTCTAAATTAATTAATATTATACAATTAACTTAGTCTTACCATGTATTAGTCTGACTTTAACTGACTAACATTATAGTAATATATATTAAAATATTTTCTTAAGACTTTTATATAGAAATTTATATGTAACTAATATAATATTATATTAAAAGGAAAAGAGGTGTATTTATGATTTCTCATGAAATTGATTTTAATATTTATGGAGATGATATGCAATTTGTAGAAATAGAGTTAGATCCACAAGAGTCAGTGGTTGCAGAGGCTGGTGCTATGATGATGATGGATAACTCTATATCTATGGATACTATTTTTGGAGATGGAAGTAAGCAGCAAAGTAATGGCTTATTTGGTAAATTAGGTGGTGCTGCAAAAAGAGTTGTAACAGGAGAAAGTCTATTTATGACATTATTCACAAATAGGGGATTAATGAAGGAAAAAGTATCCTTTGCATCACCTTATCCAGGCAAAATCATACCTATTAACTTATCAGATTATGATGGCAAAGTAATTTGTCAAAAGGATGCATTTTTATGTGCTGCAAAAGGAGTTTCAATTGGTATAGATTTTAGAAAAAAACTTGGAGTTGGTTTCTTCGGTGGAGAAGGATTTATAATGCAAAAATTAGAAGGCGATGGGTTAGCTTTTATACATGCAGGTGGAACTATAATTAGAAAAAGATTATTACAAGGTCAAAAATTAAAAGTTGATACAGGATGTTTGGTGGCTCTAACTAAAACTATAGATTATGATATAGAGTTTGTTGGTGGAATAAAAAGCAGTTTATTTGGTGGAGAAGGATTATTTTTTGCTACGTTAACTGGTCCTGGAGAAGTATGGATACAAAGTTTACCATTTAGTAGATTAGCCTCTAAAGTCTTTGCAGCAGCACCAGAACTTGGCGGAAAAGATGTTGGACAGGGAAGCGTATTAGGTGGTCTAGGAAATTTATTTCAAGATTAAAAATATAAATTACAATAAGACACTTTTTAATATTAAAAAGTGTCTTATTTATTAAACTTAAATTTTTATTGTATATATTTGTAGAAGATGAACAGAATTAGCATATATATGTTAATTTTGGAGGCGGATACTAGGTGAAAAATATAAAAAAGATTATAGTAGTTTTTAGTATTATTATAGGGTTATTAATAGTTATAATTTTATATAAAGATCAAGAAGGTAACAAAGAACTATTAAATAAGGAGCAATATGCTATTGTAAAAAATGAGAAAAATAATTATAATGTCTTATTTGTAGATAAGGATAGAAATACTTATATGTATAATAATGAGAATAACAATATATATAGTGTAGATAAAGACGGGAGTAAAATAAATAAATTGTATGAGAATGTAATTCCGCTATTAAATGAATTTGATGAGAATGGATGGATTATTAGCAATAATACAGAAGAAAATCATTTAAAGTGTATAAATCTTATAACTAAGAAGGAAATTATAATTCCATGTAACAACTCAAAGTTTGTTAGTGATAGTCTAATACAGATCTATCAAGACAATATTGCATTAATAGAATCTGATGGAATAAAAAAATTTCTCAAGGTATATGACTTAAATGATGGAACTTTAATTAAGAGCAAAAATTTAGATAATAGAATAATTAGTAATTTAGATTTCTATGAAAATAAAGTAGTTTATAATGTAGTTAAAGATAAAGAAATACTAAATGCTTATTATGATATATATAAAGACGAAGAAAAAATAATAGCTACTGGATATGACAATTTATTTTTATATAAAGATAATATACTTCTTTGTAAGAGTAATAAGTCTGAAGAAATTTATGATGTTTATAATATTGTAAATAATAAAATTGATAGCATAGGAAAATTTGAGAGTGAGAAGTTTGATAATAAATATGTAAAATCAGGGAAGTATATATATTCAACGATTAATAGATCAAAATATATGAATTTAGAAGATTTTAAATTAGCTTTTATTAAAAATGAATCAATAAATACTATTCTAAATAATAGTATTATCTCTACTGATAATACTACAAAAGAAATAAATTTAAAAACTTTGTAG
>NZ_JAFBDA010000012.1 GCF_016907995.1 Clostridium sardiniense
AAACAAATCAAATACGACTAAATTTAAATGAATTTATATCATTATAACCACGGGGATATAATAAAAAAAGAAATAATAAACTCATTTTATTAAACCTCTTAAATAATTAATCTTATATATAAAATATTGCTATTAATTTTAAATTATTATTATAAATAGATAATTAAGAGAAAGAATTTAAATAAAGTATATTTGTATCAATAAAAAATTTAGAAATTGGTATTTATATGATTTGAGTATGAAGATTTTAATAAGTTTAGTGTTATAATAAAATAAAAAACTTTGGTTTAATAGGAGCATTAAGATGAAGAGTAAGTTTAATATTGAAGAATTTTTAATGAAATATCCATATTGTACAGAGGTTATTAATGATAATAATATTAAAGTTAAAGATTTAGAAGAGATATATAATGATTATATAAAATATAAAGATTCTTATGAAAATCAAGCAAATTTTATAGCCAATATACTACGTTCAAATGATAACGTACATTCTGTTAAGTCAAGAGTTAAGGTACCTGATAGATTGATAGAAAAAGTAATAAGAAAAGCTGCTGATAGAAAAGAAAAATACGGAAACGATTTTAAGTTTACAGCGGATAATTATAAAAATGAAATAAATGATTTAATAGGAATAAGAGTTATACATATTTTTAAAGATCAATGGGAGTCAATTCATGATTTTATTATTAAAACTTGGAAGGTAATAGAGATAACAGCAAATGTTAGAGATGGAGACAATACAAAAATATTTGACGATTTAAATATAGAAGTTAGATCTAGACAATCAGGTTATAGGTCAGTACATTACTTAGTAGAATTTTATCCTACAAGTCAAAAAGTAATTGCAGAGATACAAGTTAGAACAATTTTTGAAGAGGGATATGGAGAAATTGACCATAGACTTAGATATTCTCATAATGAAATTCCAGAAATACTAAAGTCAAATTTACTTTTATTCAATAGAATTGTAGGGAGTGCTGATGAGATGGCATCATTAATAAATACGCTTAGTAAAGAATGGGATGTTAAGGAAAAGGAATATAAGAATTTAATTAAAGATAAGAATGATGAAATAGAAAGATTAAAGAGAGAAATTAAAAGTTAAGTTTTAGCGAATTTATTTACAAAAATATAATAATTAGAGAAGTATACCATATATTAGCTTATTATATGGTATTTTTTATGTCGAAAAAGGTTTATTTAAAAAGATATTATGTAAAAATTTTCATGATATGGATTTAAAAACTTGAGGGGTTTAAAATTAATATGGTATAATTCAGATGATTATGGAAAATGGAGGGATAAATAATGAAGATTTCTAAAAAGATAATCTTAGCATTAATTATGCTACTAGGACTATCTATGTTTATGGTTAGTTGCGGAACTGATAAAGAGAAAGATGCATTTAATACATATAAACAAAAATGGATAGAAAAAGATTATAAAGGAATGTACGAAATGCTTACTACAGAGTCTAAAAGTAAGATTACAGAGGAAGAATTTGTTAACAGGTTCAGTAATATATACGGGGCTATGGGGGCTAGCAACATGGCAATTGAACCAGGTGAAGCAGAAAAGGTTGATGGTGGAGTATCTATACCATTTACATTAACTATGGACACTGTAGCTGGAAAAGTAGAATTAAAGGATTTTAAAGCAATAGTAGCAAAAGATGATAAAGACTATAAAATTAAATGGAATGATAATTTAATATTACCTCAAATGGTTGAAGGTGATAAAGTAAAAGTTGAAACTTTTGCTGCCGCTAGAGGTAAGATATTAGATAGAGATGGAAAAGCCTTAGCAGAAGATGGAAAAGTTGATGTGGTAGGTATACATCCAGCGGTATTTGTTAAAGAAAATCAGGATAAAAAAATAAGTGAAATGGCAAAAGTTCTTGATATAAGTGAAGATACTATAAAGAAAAAGCTTGAGGCTAATAAGAACCCAGGAAACTTTGTTGAAATCGTAAAGATACTTCCAACAGACGATAGAGTTAAAAAGTTAGAAAATCGTGATACAGAAGGTATAATGATTCAAAATACAACTTCTAGAATATACAATGGTGGAGAAGCCTTTGGTAGACTTGTAGGATATATAGGACCAATAACAGCAGAAGAATTAGAGAAAATGAAGGATAAGGGTTATACTTCAAGTAGTATAATTGGTAAAAGTGGATTAGAACAAGTGTATGAAGATACATTAAGAAAGAAAAATGGTGGAGAAATATATATAGAAAGAGGAAATGAAAAAATATCAGTAGCAAAGAAAGATGCTGAAAATGGAAAAGATATAAAACTTTCTATAGATTCAAAACTTCAAAGTAAGGTATATGATGAAATGAATGGAGAAAAGGGAGCATCAACAGCGGTGAATCCAAAAACAGGAGAAGTACTTGCTATGGTTAGTGCACCTTCATATGATTCAAATATGTATACAACATATATGACAAAGACTCAAAAGAAAGAACTTGAAGATACAAAGTATGCAGTACAAGAAAATAGATTCAATAAAGCATACTCACCAGGTTCAACATTTAAGCTAATAACAGCAACTACTGGCTTAGAGGATGGAGTAATTAAGCCAGATCAAGCAAAGGATATCAAAGGAACTACTTGGCAAAAAGATAGCTCATGGGGAGATTATAAAGTAACAAGGGTAGATGATCCAGGAAAGCCTGTTAATTTAGTTGATGCTGTTAAGTATTCAGATAATATTTATTTTGCGCAAGCTGCATTAGATATTGGAGCAGATAAATTTATAGAAGGTGCTAAGAAGTTTGGTATAGGAGAAAAAATGGAATTTGGATACCCAATGGCAGATTCTCAAATATCAAATGATGGAAAGATTAAAGATGATATAGCTTTAGCGGACAGTGGTTATGGACAAGGTCAAGTAATGGTTACACCATTAAATATGGCGTTAGCATATAGTGCTATTGGAAATAACGGAGATATAATGCAACCAAGATTAGTTACAAGTATAAATGGAGATGCAAAGGTTTGGAAGAAAGGTGCTATAGATTCAAAATATATGCCAGACATAATAAAAGCTTTTGAAGCTCCAATTAATGATGCTGGAGGAACTGCAACAGATGCAAAGATACCTGGAATAAGTATTGCAGGTAAAACTGGAACAGCAGAAATAAAAGAAAAACAAAATGATACAAAGGGCAAAGAAAATGGATGGTTTGTAGCAGTTGATACAAAGAATTCAAAGATTGCAATATCAATGATTCTTGAGGATGTAAAGGATCAAGGAGGATCTCATGCAGTTACTCCAAGAGTTAGAAAAGTTTTAGAAGCTTACCTAAAATAATTTATAAGACCAGAAAAGACATTACCTAGAAAGGTGATGTCTTTTTATATTTTTAAATAATAATTTATATAAAATATCATAGAAATTCGATAGAAATGTTAAGAAATTTGTATGGAATAAGATGGTAAATTTATCTATAATGAAAACGTAAACAAAATCAAAATATGTATGGAGGGGTTAAAATGATAAAATTAAAAAAAGTACTTGCCATAGCTATGGCAACTATGATGCTTGGAGGAGCACTTGCAGGTTGTAGTGGCAGTGACGATAAAAAAGAGGGGGGAGCAGACTCAGGAAAAGCGGTAAAAGTAGGGGTATGCTTATACAAATTTGATGATACTTATATTTCAACTGTTCGTCAGAACTTAGAAAAGATTCAAAAGGATAACGAAGGTAAAGTTGAATTTACTTTCTATGATGGAAAAGGTGATCAAGCTACACAAAATGATAGTATTGATACATTGTTACAAAAAGATAATGATCTTTTAATGGTAAATTTAGTTGATACAGGAGCTGCTCAAACTGTTGTAGATAAAATAAAAGCTGCAGATGTTCCAGTAGTTTTATTTAATAGAGAACCAGCTACAACAGATGCTATAAAATCATTTGATAAGTCTATATTTGTAGGAACAAATGCTAAAGAGGCTGGAGTATTACAAGGAAAAATACTTGCAGATCAATGGAAAGCAAATAAGGATTTAGATAAAAATGGTGATGGAGTAATGCAATATGTAATGCTTAAAGGAGAACCAGATAATCCAGAAGCTGTTGCAAGAACTAAATTCTCAGTTTCAACAATTGAAGAAGCTGGTATAAAGACAAAGGAATTAGCAAACCAAGTATGTAACTGGGAACAAGCACCAGCTCAAAATGCTACTGAAGCTTGGCTTTCAAGATATAATGATGAGATTGAAGTTGTAATTGCAAATAATGATGGTATGGCTCAAGGTGCTATAGCAGCATTACAAGCTAAAGGATATAACAATGGTGATGCTAAAAAGACTATACCAGTAGTTGGTGTTGATGCTACAGCAGCAGCACAAGACCTTATATCTAAAGGATTCATGACAGGTTCTGTACTTCAAGATGCAGAAGCAATGGCAACGGCTCTTTATAAATGTGGTATGAATTTAGCAGAAGGTAAGAGTGCTATAGAGGGAACTGATTATAAATTTGATGATACAGGAGTTTCAGTTCGTATACCATACAAAGAATATACTAAATAAATTAAATAATTTTAAATAAAAGTTGCACTATATTATGTATGTAATATAGTGCAACTTAAAATAAGCAGAAAAGTGGTGAGAGCGAAGATTATGGAAAAATTAAAATATGTATTAGAGATGAGTAACATATGTAAAAGCTTCCCTGGGGTAAAAGCACTAGATGGTGTGCAGCTTAAAGTTCGTCCTGGAACTGTACATGCTTTAATGGGTGAGAATGGAGCTGGTAAATCAACTTTAATGAAATGTCTATTCGGAGTTTATATAGAAGATGAAGGAGAAATCTTAATCGAAGGACAAAAATGTAAATTTTCTAATCCTAAGCAAGCTATGGAGAATGGGGTATCAATGGTACACCAAGAATTAAATCAAGTATTACAAAGAGATGTTATGGATAATATTTGGCTTGGAAGATACCCAAGTAATAAAGGAATTATAAGTCAGAAAACAATGTTCGAGGAGACTAAAAAAATCTTCGATGAATTAGATATAGATGTAAATCCAAAAGTTAAGATGGCAAAACTATCTGTTTCACAAAGGCAGATGGTTGAAATTGCAAAGGCTGTATCTTACAATGCAAAAATATTAGTTCTTGATGAGCCTACATCATCTTTAACTCAAGAGGAAGTTAATCATCTATTTAAAATAATTAATAAATTAAGAGATAAAGGATGCGGAATAATTTATATATCACATAAGATGGAAGAAATACTTCAAATATCTGATGATGTAACCATTATGCGTGATGGAAAATGGATTGATACAATACCTTCAAAAGGTTTAACTACAGATAAGATAATAAAACTTATGGTTGGACGTGATTTAACAAATCGTTTTCCGCCAAAAATAAATAAGCCTGGTGAGATGATATTAGAAGTTAAAAATCTTACAGGATCAAGTGATCAATCAGTAAAAGATGTTTCTTTTGAGTTAAGAAAAGGAGAAATTCTTGGAGTTGCAGGACTGGTTGGGTCTAAGAGAACAGAGTTACTTGAAACTATCTTTGGAATTGAATCACATAGCGAAGGCGAAATAAAATTACACGGAAAAAGTGTAAATAATAAAAATTCAAGAACCGCTATAAAAAATGGTTTTGCATTACTAACAGAGGAACGTAGAGCAACAGGGATTTTTGGAGGCCTTGATATAAAATTTAATACCATGATTGCTAATATAGATAATTATAGTAAGGGTGGAGTATTAGATAATAAAAAAATGGCAGAAGATACTAAGTGGGTTATTGACAGTATGAAAGTTAAGACACCTAGTCAAAAGACACAAATTAAGAATTTGTCAGGAGGTAATCAGCAAAAAGTAATAATAGGTAGATGGTTATTAACAAACCCAGAGGTATTACTTTTAGATGAGCCTACAAGAGGAATTGATGTTGGTGCAAAATATGAGATATATCAATTAATAATAGATTTAGCTAATAAGGAGAAGGGGATTATTGTTGTTTCTTCTGAAATGCCAGAGCTTCTTGGAATCTGTGACAGAATTCTTGTAATGTCAAATGGTAGATTAGCAGGAATAGAAGATACAAATAAGCTTAATCAAGAAAAAATTATGGAATTAGCTGCTAAATATATTTAAAACTTAGGGGGATAGTATGGAAAAGGTAAAAATGAATAAAGAACAAGTAAGTAAGTTTATGGTAAACTATGCGCTATACATAGTGCTAGCAATGATGATAGTTTTCTTTGTAATAAAAGAACCATCATTCCTTTCATTTAAAAACTTAACTAATATTTTAAGTCAAGCTTCAACGCGTGGTATTCTAGCACTAGGGGTTGCTGGACTTATAGTATTGCAAGGAACGGACCTTTCAGCAGGTCGTATATTAGGATTTACAGCAATAGTTTCAGCATCATTATTACAATCTACAACATATGTATCAAGAATGTATCCAGACCTTCCACAATTACCAGTAGTTGTGCCATTAATTGTAGCCATGATAATTGGAGGTATGTTTGGAGCTGTTAATGGATTTGGTGTTGCAAAATTAAAGGTACATGCATTTATAATTACTTTAGGAACGCAACTTATTGCATATGGTGCATCATGTCTTTATATTGATAGACCACCACTAGGAGCGCAACCAGTCGCTAACTTAGACCAAAGATATACGAATTTAGTAACAGGAAATTTAAAGTTAGGACCAATAGAAATTCCATATTTAATTTTTTACTTAGTAATTATTGCATTAATTATGTGGTTTATTTGGAATAAAACAAAACTTGGAAAAAATATGTTTGCCATAGGTGGAAATCCAGAAGCTGCAGCAGTATCTGGCGTAAATTTAGCTAAGAATATTATGATTATATTTATAATATCAGGTATATTATATGGTATTGCAGGATTCTTAGAAGCTGCAAGGGCTGGTTCTACAACTACTAGTACAGGGTTTAACTATGAATTGGATGCTATATCAGCCTGCGTAGTTGGAGGAGTATCATTTACTGGTGGGGTTGGTACAATACCTGGAGTATTAATAGGTACAGTACTTCTTCAAGTTATAAACTATGGATTAAACTTCATAGGAGTAAATGCTTACTGGCAATTTATAATAAGAGGTTTAATTATAATAGTAGCAGTTTCACTTGATGTAAGAAAATATCTTGCTAAAAAGTAATAGGAGAGATATTATGGAGAACAATAATATAGAACAAGAGATTTTAGAAAAACAAAATAATGAACCTAAAAGAAATATTAGAGATAGCTTATATGGAAAGATAGATGTATCATTGAAAAATATGGATAGATTTATTACCGTATTATTAGTTATGTTAGGATTAGCTATAACTTTAGGAGTTGTTATTAAATAAAAAAATTAATAGATCTTAATAGGATTGATGGAAAAAACTTAAGTTTTATTCTATCAATCCTTTTTAATTTTTAAATTTAAAATAATTATAGTAAATTATTTTAAATTACTATACATTTTTAGAAAATACATAATTAATATTAATTTTTATTACAAAATAAGAATAAAATGTTGAATAACAAATAATATGATGAGATAATCTATTATAAGGTATAAATTACATTAAAATGAAAAGGGTATAAATAATGGGAGAAAAGGGTATGGATTTATATAAGGTTTTAATAGTCGATGATGAAGAAGAGATTCGTCAAGGGATTATAAGAAAAATAGATTGGGAAAAGTATGGTTTTATAGTTGTAGGTGATGCTGAAAATGGCAAAGATGCATTAGAGAAAACAGAGAGATTACAGCCAGATATAATTATGACAGATATAAAAATGCCGTTTATGGATGGATTAGAATTAGGAGAAAAAATAAAAGATATTCTTCCATCTACAAAAATTATAATTTTTTCAGGATCAGATGAATTAGAATATGCGCATAAAGCCATAAAAATAAATGTAGTAGATTATGTTTTGAAGCCAATAAACTCTAATGAGCTAATTGAAGTGTTAAAATCATTAAAAGATAAAATAGATAAAGAGTATGATGAAAAAAAGAATGTAGAGAAACTTTATGAGTATTATAAAGAAAGTTTACCTATTTTAAAGGAGAAATTTTTAGTAGGAACAATAGAAGGAAGAATAAGAAGTGAATCATTAAAAAAGGAAGCTAAGGAACTTGGAATAGAGTTTAGTTTTCCTTTTGTTTCTGTAGGAGTAATAAATACTGATAGCATAAAAGAAAAAATAGATGAAGAAGAATTAAAAGAAGAATTAATAAATATATCAATAAAACAAATATTAGATGAAGTAATTATAGATTACTGTAACTGTATAAGTTTTATATACTCAGGAACTATAGTCGTAATAGGAAATTTAAAGAGTGAGGAAGAGATATTAAAATTTATAAAGGGATTAAATGAAGTATGCAAAACATCAGAGCGTATAATTGGAAAAAGAGTTTCAGCTGGAGTTGGACAAGTAACTAGTGATTATTCTGAAATGAGATTCTCTTATAAGATGGCAAGGAATGCTCTTCATTATAGAATTGTACTAGGAAGAGGGAAAGCCATATATATAGATGATGTGGAGCCAGATAATTCAGTTCAATTACAATTTGATGAGAATGATGAGAGAGAGCTACTTAATTCCATTAAAATAAAAGGAGCTAAAGAAATAAGGGAAACCGTACATAGACTATTTATAAGAGTAAAGAAATCTTTATTACCATTTAATCAATATAAAATTTATTTAATACAAATTACGACATCGTTATTAAAGGTGACACAGGCTTATAATTTAAGTGTAGATGAAGTTTTTGGAGAAAATTTTAATTGTTATAGTCATTTAGATAACTTTGATTCAATAGATGATATAGAGGAATGGTTTGTAGAAAGGTCTATAAAAATAAATTATCTAATAAAAAGAGAGAGGTTAGACTCATCAAAATTGCTTGTAGATAAAGCGAAAAGATATATTGATAGAAATTATAGTGATAGTGATATGTCTGTAGAAAAGGTTTGCAAAAATCTACATGTTAGTCCAACTTATTTTTCTACAATATTTAAAAAAGAAACTGGAACTAGTTTTATAAATTATTTAACAACTGTGAGGTTAGAGGTTGCAGTGAATTTGTTAAATACAACAGACTATAAATCATATGTTATAGCTGAAAAAGTTGGATATCTAGAGGCAAATTATTTTAGTTACGTATTTAAGAAAAAATTTGGAGTATCTCCATCAAAATATAGGAATAGTTAAGCAGGTAAACTATATGAGATTAAATAGTTTAAAGTTAAACAATTTCTATAAAAATAAAAGTATAAAGTATATAATATCTATTTCATTTACTATAATTGCAGTTGCTGGAATGATTGCGCTTGGACAAGTATTATATATTAAATTTGTAAATATAAATGAAAGTATTATATCAAAAAATAATAAATCTATAGTAAATCAAGTAAATTTAAACCTGGATAGTTACTTAAGGAATATTATGAGAATATCAGATGGAGTCTATTACAATATTATAAAAAAATCTAATTTATCTTCTGATAATATAAGTAGAGATATGGAACTTATCTATGATACAAATAAAGATTTTTTAGTTAGTATAACATTATTTTCAGAGTATGGGGAGGTAATAGCTGGCTACCCAATGAAGGAATTAAAATCTTCAGTAGACCCAAGGGATAGTGAGTGGTTTTCTAGTGCTATAAGTAAAAAGGGAAATCTACATTTTTCTACGCCACACGTACAGAATTTATTCGAAGATCCAAGTTATAAATATAGATGGGTAGTATCTTCAAGTAGAGCGGTTGAACTTACTTCTAATGGAGAAATAAGTCAAGGAGTACTTCTAGTTGATATGAATTTTAGTGGTATAGAACAAATTTTTAAAAATATAGATATTAGTAAATCAGGATATATGTATTTAACTGATGGAAAGGGAGAAATTATATACCATCCAAGGCAACAACTAATATATTCAGATTTAATAAAAGAAAATAATAAAATGGCAGCAGAATATGAAGATGGAACTTTCACGGAAGTTTTTGACAGAGAAAAAAGGTTAGTAACGGTTAAGAGTGTTGGATATACTGGCTGGAAGATAGTAGCTGTAACTCCTATGTCAGATATAACAGCAAACTATAGCCATATGAGAATATTTATTATATTCAGCATATTTTTTGGAATATTAATCTTAACTATAATTAATATATTAGTATCATCAAAAATTGCAAATCCAATTAAGAATTTAGAAAATAAAGTTAAGGATTTTGAGGAAGGCGCTTTAAATATTGATTTTTCAACTGAAGGAACATATGAAGTTAGACATCTAGGAGAAGCAATAAATTCTATGGTGTCACAAGTTGATGCATTAATGAAAAATATAGTAATAGAACAGGAATCAAAAAGAAAAAGTGAGTTAGATGCACTACAGGCTCAAATAAATCCACATTTCTTATATAATACATTAGATTCTATTATATGGATGATAGAAAGTGAAAAGTATGATGGCGCAATAACTATGGTTACTGCCCTAGCAAGGTTTTTTAGAATAAGTCTAAGTAAAGGAAAAAATGTTATAACGCTAAAAGATGAACTAGAACATGTGAGAAATTATTTAACAATACAAAATATACGTTACAAAAATAAGTTTAGCTATAGGATAGAGGCTGAAGATTCAATTTTAAATTTATCTTGTATAAAACTTATAATACAACCATTAGTTGAGAATGCGATATATCACGGAATGGATTATATGGATGGAGATGGAGAGATATTTATAAAAGCATATAGTATAAATGAAGATGTGTATATTGATGTTATAGATAATGGACTGGGAATGACTGAAGATGTAGTAGAGTCTTTATTAAAGGAAAATAAAAAAATAAAAGGAAATGGTTCAGGGGTAGGACTTAGAAATGTTAATGAAAGGATTAAATTATATTTTGGAGAGGAGTATGGATTGAAGATATATAGTGAACCTGATGAAGGAACGACTATTAGAGTTCATATAAAGGCTTTAGAATATGGTGACTATTATAATATGGAGGATAAAAATAAATGAAATTAAAGAGAAGGAATATATTATTTTTAATCTTTTTTATATTAATTATTTTTTTTATTATAATAGTTTTTAAATATTTAAATACAGAAGATGATAAAAATCCAATTTATAGGATGGCATATATAAGCAAAAATGATAATTTAACATTTATAAGTGAAGGGATTAATCAGGCATCAAAGGATATGAATGTAGAAGTAGAGATTTATAGAATTACAAAAGAAAACAAAATAGAGGAGCAAAATAAATTACTAGAAAAGTGTATAAATGATGATATAGATGCCATAATCATATCGCCTGTAGATTATGAGAAAATTTCGGAAGTAATAAATAAGCATAATTATAGTGGACCTGTTATATTAATGGATTTCAAAATTGATTTAAAAAAGAAGTTATCATATATATCATGCAATGATTACGATATAGGTAAAAGTTTGGCAGAAGAGATAATTCAAAGAGGAAATACAAGTGAGAATTTTGTCATATTAGGAAATGAAGAAGAATTTAAGACTTTAGAAGAAATAAATAAAGGATTTATTGAAGAAGTAAATAACACAAGGAATAAATATAAGTATGTAAAAATAAGTGAAGATGAGAATAAGCAGTATAGTGAAATATTAAAATATATAGAAGAGAATAGAGTAGATGTAATTGTGAGTTTTGATTCAGAAATACTTGAGGTTATAGCAAAGATAAAAAAAGATTCATATATGGAAAATAAAAGGGAAAATAGTGATTTTGAGGTTTATGGAGTGGGATTAACTAATAAAATACTATCATATGTAGAAGAAAATATAATAGATGCAGTTGCAGTAAAAAATGAATTTAATTTAGGGTATTTAAGTGTGGAAATGGCCGTAAATAAATTGAAAAATAATAAGGTAGAAGAGAAAGATATAGATTTTTCTATTGTAAACAAGAGAAATATGTATTCAGAGAGAAATGAGAAGTTGCTTTTTCCTTTTGTTAAATAATAAAGGTAGTTTGGAGAGTGGAACCATGAAATCTTGGTTAAAAACTTTATCAACCATAGTGTTATTAGTTAGCTCTAATACATTTATTGGATGCAAGGAAAAAACTACAAATGAAGAGATAAAAGAAATAAAAATTGGGGTTAGCGTGTATGAAGGATCAGATATTTTTATTTCTAGTATAGTAGATAATTTAGAAGAACTAGTAAAGGAGAAGGGGGCAGAAGGCGAGTATAAATTTACATTAACTGTAGAGGATGCAAAATGTGATCAATACAATCAAAATGAACAAGTAGATAAATTTATAAATCAAAATTATGATGTAATGTGTATCAATCTTGTTGATAGAAGGTCAGCTGCATCTATTATTAACAGAGCCAAAAATTCAGATATTCCAGTAGTATTTTTTAATCGTGAACCTGTAGAGGAAGATATGAATATGTGGGATAAGGTATATTATATAGGAACACAAGCTGAACAATCAGGAATAATGCAAGCTGATATTGTATTAGAAAAATATAATAAAAATAAGAAAAGTGTAGATAAAAATAATGATGGAAAAATACAGTATTTAATGTTAGAAGGTGAGGAATATCATCAAGATGCATTAATAAGAACTGAGTATTGTATAAAGAGGTTTTCAGAAGGTGATATTAAGGTTGAGAAACTTGAAAGCTATATAGCTGATTGGAACAGAATAAAAGCCAAGGAGAAAACAGAAAGTTGGATAAAAAAGTATGCAGGTAAAATTGAGGTTATATTTAGCAATAATGATGAGATGGCTTTAGGTGCAATAGATGCCTTTAAAGATTTAAATTTAACTAGCAATATGCCTATAGTGGTTGGTGTAGATGGAATAGAAGCAGCTATGCAGTGTATTAAAGAGGGTTATTTAACTGGTACTGTATTAAGTGATGCTAATTCGCAAGCAGAAAAAATTTTTGATATTTCATATATGTTAGCTACATCTGACGGAACAGAAGAAGATAAAATGATTCTAAATAGAAAGTATATTAGAGATTCTCATGAAATAGTAACAAAGGATAATGTTGATACATTTATAGATCAAGTTATTAATAATTGAAATATATTAGAGATATATATAGTATAAAAAGTAGTATAGTTTATAAATTACTTAATATTTTTATAGTTATAAGAGTTGATATTTTTTAATATAAAGGGAGTGGAGTATGAGAAGATTTTATATAAAAGAGAGATTATTTGCTATGGGAGCAAAATTTGATGTTTATGATGAGCATGATAATGAGGTCTATTTAGTTGAAGCGGATAAATTTGATATAGGAAAAAATATATCTGTATATTCGCCTAATAAGGATGTGAAGTATGTATATTTAGAGCAAAAAATTAGAATTGGTGCTCACAAATATGAACTATATAATGGAGTAGGTAATAGTATAGGAGTTCTTGAAAAAGAATTGATGATTCCTGAATATAGAGCTTCAGGAAAGATTGGAGACATAGAATTAAAAGGCTTGGGAATTTTAGGGAGAAGTTATGATATTATAAGAAATGGAATTCCGATTGGGAAGTTTTATAAGGAATTAACTTTTGGAAGAGATAGATACATTTTAGAGATAAATGATGAAAGTATAAATGAAATATTAATAGGTTTTGTAGTAGTCATAGATATGGTTAGGTTCCATAATAAAGGTTAAATTTCATAATAATAAATAAATAAATAAATATAAAATCTCATAGTAAAGAAATGTTTAAGGTGATAAGTTATATGTGTAGTGATAAGTTAAATATAAAAATAGAACATGCTAAAGTTGAAGAAGTACCAGTTGATTTATTATTAGTTGCAGACCCATCAATTGATGCAATAAATAAGTATATAAACAAATCAAAAGTAATAGTAGCTAAAATAGAGAATTACATAGTAGGAGTTATAGCATTCTTAGAAAAAGAGAATAGTGTATATGAGATAATGAATTTAGCTGTAGATGAGGATTATAGAAGAAGAGGCTTTGCCAAAAGATTAATTATAAAAGCAGAAGAGTATATAAAGAGACTAGGTGGAATTAGAATATTAATAGGTACTGGTAATTCATCCATAAACCAAATAAAATTATATAAAAATATGGGCTTTATAATAACCGATATAAGAAAGAACTTTTTTATAGAGAATTATAAAGAAGAGATATATGAAAATAATATACAGTGTAGAGATATGATAATATTAGAAAAGCTATTGTAATTATTGAGGATAGGTGTAAAAAACTATCCTTTTTATTTTGAGATATTTTTAATAAATAATAAATTTTATTTATAACTTAATACTAATAAGAATAAAAAGCATAAAACTATTTAAAATATTTATTAAGTTATAAGGTTTAAAGAAATACTCTAGTAAGTGTTAATAGAAGTTTATAAATTATTTAGTAGTGAATTCATATGTTAGATATATCATTTATCTATATTAATATAAGGAGATAGAGGTATATGCAAAATGTACATAGTGGTGAAGATTCTAGAATAAAGATGCTTGTATTAACAGGGCTTATGATAGCGCTTGTTTTTATTTCTGGAAGTATTATAAGAATACCTACTTTAAATGGATTTATGCAACCTGGAGATTGTATGGTTCTATTATCAGCAGTTCTTTTAGGTAAAAAATATGGAACAGCAGCTGGAGCTATTGGTATGGCTTTAGTTGATATATTAGGTGGATATATTATATGGGCTCCGTTTACATTTATAATAAAGGGTCTTATGGTATTAACAGTAGCTATATTAATAGAGAGAGCTAAGAAGAAAAACTTTAATACTTACTTAGTTGCTTTTATAGTTGCGGGATTAGTAGATATTATAGGATATTTTATATGTAATGCAATAATGGGAGGACTTATAATGGGAGCTTCAAATGGATTTGTAGGAAGCATTATATATGCAACTATGCATATTCCAGGAGATGCAGCACAAGTAGTTCTCGGGATAGTAATAGCTCTTCCTTTAGCAAAGGTTGTTAATAAGGCAAAAGAAAGAATGGATTAGACGATTTAAAATATTAACCTAAAAAATAATAACTTACAAAAAAAGATGTACTTATTTAAAAGTACATCTTTTTTATTAGCGAAAATACATATGAAACTAATACCATAAGATTTATGTAAAGGTTTTATAAAAATATATAAATAATAAAATAAGTTTAACTATATTAGATATAATTTTAATAAATGTGTTATATATGATTAATTTTATAAAATTATATATAAAATTATGATATAATGATATTTTTTATAATTGACAGAATATATATGGAACTGGTACCATAAAAATATCAAAAAGAGATTTTGATTAGGAGGTATTGAAAATGAGCAAAGAGCAAGTAGTTGCAAGGGAAATTTTAAAATACATTGGTGGAAAAGATAATATTAAATCTATGGAACACTGTGCTACAAGATTACGTCTTATATTAAAAGATAAAAGCTTAATTGATGAGAAAGCAATTGAAAATATTGATGGAGTAAAGGGACAATTTTTTGCAGCAGCACAATATCAAATAATTTTAGGGACAGGCTTTGTAAATAAAGTATATGCAGCAATGTCAGGAGAAGGTATTGATACTGGAAATGTTAAAGAAGATGCATATAGTAATATGACATTACCACAAAAAATATCTCGTACTTTAGGTGATATTTTTGTACCTATAATACCGGTTCTTGTAGCAACTGGATTATTCATGGGACTTAGAGGCTTATTAGTAAATTTAGGAGTAGAATTAAATCCTACATTTAATACACTTACAGAAGTTTTAACTGATACAGCATTTATATTCTTACCAGCATTAGTTGCATGGTCAACAATGAAAAAGTTTGGAGGTACACCTGTAGTTGGTATAGTACTTGGACTTATGCTTGTAGCACCACAGCTCCCAAATGCTTGGCAAGTAGCAGGTGGAGCGGATCCTATATATATATCATTATTAGGACTTAGTATTCCAATAGTTGGATATCAAGGATCAGTTCTTCCGGCATTAGTACTAGGAATAATAGCTGCAAAGCTTGAGAAAACAATTAGAAAGTTTATGCCAGATGTATTAGATTTAATTGTAACACCATTTTTAACTTTATTAGTTTCAATGTTACTTGGATTATTAATAGTTGGACCTATAATGCACACAAGTGAAGTATACATTTTAGATTTATTTAAGATGTTCTTAGGTTTACCACTTGGTATTGGTGGGGCAATAATTGGTGGAGTACATCAAGTTATAGTAGTATCAGGAGTTCATCATATATTTAATGCATTAGAAGTTGAACTTATATCAGGTACAGGATTAAATCCATTTAATGCTGTAATAACTGGGGCGATAGTAGCACAAGGGGCAGCGGCACTTGCAGTTGGACTTAAGACAAGAGATAAAAAGAAACGTTCACTATATATTTCATCAGCAATTCCAGCATTTTTAGGAATTACTGAAGCTGCAATATTTGGTGTTAATTTAAGATTCATAAAACCATTTATATTTGCATGTATAGGTGGAGCAGCATCAGGGATGTTCGCTTCAATAATACATTTAGCAGGAACGGGAATGGGAATAACAGCATTACCTGGAACTCTTTTATATGTAAATACAAATTTAATTGGATATTTAATAGCAAATGGAATTGGAATAGTTGTAGCGTTTTTATTAACATATATTTTCTTTAAGCCTCAAGAGTAGTGTATTTAAAATCTTAAATAATGGTATAATTATTAAAGCTAATAGCATGGAAAATATACCTTTATTTAGGAGGAGAAAATGAAAGTAACAATACAAGATATCGCTAACATGGTGGGAGTATCAAAAAGTACTGTATCAAGATATTTAAATGGAGGCTATGTAAGTGGTGAAAATGTTAATAAAATAAAAGAGGCAATTGAAAAAACAGGCTTTGAAACAAATTTCTTTGCAAAGAGATTGAAAGCCAAAAAGAGTAAATTAATAGGAATAATAATTCCTAGAATAGATTCATTTACAGCAGGAAAAACATTAAATGGAATAAATAAAAAGCTAGAGGAACATGGGTATCAAGGAATTATTTTAACTAGTGAATTAAATAGAGAAAAAGAATTAAGTCATATAAAGAAGTTATATCAGCAAGGGGTGGATGGGATTATAATAATGTCTTTTGAGATAGCAAAAGAACATGTAAAAATAGCAAATCAACTACCTATACCTGTTATGTTTTCAGGCCAAAGATCTGAATACTTAAACTATATAACTTTAGACGATGAGAAAATAGGAAGATTACTTGGAGAATATATAAAAAAGCAAGGACACAGAAATATTGTGTTTTTAGGAGTAAGTGAAAAGGATAAGTCTGTTGGGATTTTAAGAAAGAAAGGATTTTATGAAGGATTTGAAGGAGAAGAGTATAAACTAAACTTTGTTGAAACAGACTTCTCATTTAATAAAGCATATGAATCAGGAGAGAAGGTTTTAGAATATAATCCAACGGCAGTCGTCTGTGCAACTGATAATATAGCATTAGGTCTTATGAGATTCCTTTTAGAGCGAGGTATAAAAATACCTAAAGATATATCAATCGCAGGATTTGGAGGCTATGATGTTGGTGCAATAACTTATCCTTCACTTACTACAGTAAAAATTGATTATAAACTGTTTGGTGAAAAGACAGCAGATAGAATTTTAAATCTAATAGATGAAGAAAAATTAGATGAAATAGATGATGTTCCTTTAGAACTTATAGTAAGAGAAAGTGTAAAGAGAATAGATTAGATGGATAAAATTTTATTTTGATATATGTAATTTCACCAATCACATTTTTGGAGGGTGAAATTATAGTGAAATTTAGGAGCAGTAGTGAGATAAATAAGGATTGTATAGAGTATTATAAAGAACAAAAGAATAAATGGAGAAATAATTTTCACTTTGAGGCACCATTTGGACTTATTAATGATCCAAATGGATTAAGCTATTACAATGAGGAATATTATATATTTTTTCAATGGAACCCATATGGATGCGAGCATAAATATAAGCACTGGGGGTATGTAACTACAAAAGATTTTAAAAAGTTTAGTATCCCTAAAGTAGCTATATCACCTACTGATTGGTATGACAAGGATGGATGTTATTCAGGTAGTGCCATTGTAAGAGATGGAAACTTAGAACTTTTATATACAGGAAATGTTAAAGATGAAAATAACAATAGAGAATCATATCAGTGTAGAGCGGTCTTATCAAAAGGCGGGAAGATAGAAAAGCTTGGTCCTATAATAAAAGAAATTCCAAAAGGATATACGGCACATTTTAGAGATCCATATGTATGGGAGAAGAATGGTAAGTATTATAGTATATTTGGAATACAAAATAAAGAATTAAAAGGCAGAGTATTACTTTATAGCTCAGAGGATTTTGATACATGGAAACTTGAAGGTGAAATTAAAACTAATTATGATAATTTCGGCTATATGTGGGAATGTCCATCTTTATTTGAAGTAGATGGGAAGGACATATTTGTAGTATCTCCACAAGGTCTTAAAGCTGAAGAATTTAAATATCAAAATATATATCAATCAGGATATATGATTGGAAAATTAGATTATGAAAGTTTAGAATTTAAACATGGAGAGTTTAAAGAATTAGACATGGGCTTTGATTTCTATGCACCGCAGGTTTTTAAAGATAATATGGGAAGAACTATTCTAATAGGATGGATGGGATTACCTGAAACTGAAAATGTACACCCAAGTAAGGAGTGTGGATGGATATATTCATTAACTATGCCAAGAGAATTATCTTTAAAAGATAATAGAATTTATCAAAATCCAATTGAAGAGATTAAGAATTTAAGAGAAGAAAATGTATTTAATTTATCTGATATACAAACTGATTATATAGAATATAATGATTTACTATCTAATAGTTATGAATTAAAGTTAGATGTAGATAAAAATATAGCTTCAGATATAGAGATTAGATTTATGGAATCAGATGAAGAGTATGCAGTTTTTAAATATAATTTTAATGAAGAGATATGTATTATAGATAGAAGCAACATGTTATTTGGAGATAAGAGTTCTCGCAAATTTAAATTAGAAGGAAAAAATAATTTAAAAATAGATATGTTTGTTGATGAATCAGCAGTAGAAATATATCTACAAGATGGAATGGAAGTAGCATCCATTAGATTATATCCTAAAGATTTAAGTTGTGGTATATCTGTAAAATCAAATGATGGTAAACTTAATATCAACTCAATGAATATTTGGAAGATGGGAGAGGTGGAGTACTGTGGATAAAGTATTTTGTATAGGAGAATTATTAATTGACTTTATTGGTAAAGATATTGGAACAGGATTAAAAAGTGGAGTGAATTTTGAAAAAAAAGCAGGTGGCGCACCAGCAAATGTCTCAGCAGCAGTTTGTAAACTTGGTGGAGAAGCTTACTTTTTAGGACAAGTTGGGAATGATTCATTTGGAAGATTCTTAGTAGATATGTTAAAGTCAATAAATATAAATACAGAAATGACGAAAATGGATGGATACACTACTTTAGCCTTTGTTGCTATTGATGAGAATGGAGAAAGAGATTTTGAGTTTCATAGAGGTAGTGATGGACAATATTCATTTGACAATATAGATTTAGAAAAAATCAATAATAGTGATATTATACATTTTGGATCAGCAACAGGATTTTTAGACGGTGAACTAAAAAATACTTACTTTAAATTATTAGATTACGCAAAAGAAAATAATATATTTATTTCATTTGATCCAAACTACAGAGATATGCTAATTACTAATGACAAATTAGATGAATTTATTAAAGATTGCAAAAAGTTTATAAAACAATCAGATTTTATAAAAGTTAGCGATGAAGAAATTAAATTAATAACTACTGAAGAAGATTTAAGAGAAGGTGTTAAGAAGTTACACGATTTTGGAGCTAAAGTTGTTGCTGTAACTTTAGGTGGAGAAGGAACTCTTATAAGTGATGGAGTTAATATGGAAGTAATTCCATCAATTAATATAAAACAAGTAGACTCTACAGGTGCTGGAGATGCTTTTGTTGGTGGAGTTCTTAAGAAGTTATCTGAAATAGAATACAAAAAAGAAATAAATTTTGATGAATGGAAAGAAATAATATTCTATGGAAATAAAGTTGGAGCTATAACTTGCACTAATTATGGAGCTATTGATTCTATACCAACAGAAAAAGAATTATAATATGAATAAAGGAACTGTCTAAAAATAGTCAGTTCCTTTATTTAGTTTTGAAGCATATTCTTTTTATTAGATAGATGATTTACTATATATTAGTAGGATACTTTAATATGATTTACTAAATAGTATTAAGCTAATATTTCTTATTTAATACATCAGTAATTGATTTATTAATCTCATTAACATCAACAGAATTGATTTTATTATCTGTTAGTTTATATTTTTCTTTTAATGAAAGGACTCTATATACACTTTCATCAATTCTATCTTCTGTAATAACTTTATCTGAGACAGCCTTCTTTATAGAGTTAATTACTGTTTGGATATTTTCATATTTATGACAGACTAATACTATATCTGCACCAGCATTAATTGCTTTAACGCTAGCATCGCCTATATTATAATTTTCCATAATAGCACCCATAGTCATGTCATCGGTTATGACTACTCCATTAAATACTATATCTTTTCTAAGAAGGTCAGTAATTATATTATAAGAAAGAGTTGCAGGATATTTTGGATCTAATTTAGGTAATAATATATGAGCAATCATAACAGCATCAGCACCCTTGTCAATGGCAGCTTTAAAAGGAATAAGTTCAAAATCATTGAGTCTTTTTAAATCGTAATTTACTACTGGAAGTCCTATATGTGAATCTACAGAAGTATCTCCATGTCCTGGGAAATGTTTAACTACTGGGATAACATTTTGAGATTTAATTCCTTCCATTGTTTGAGTACCAAGTCTTGTAACTATATCTTTATTGTCACCAAAAGATCTTATGCCAATTACAGGATTATTAGGATTACTATTAATATCAAGTACAGGTGCATAATCCATATTTATTCCAAATGCATTAAGCTCTTTTCCTAAAGTTTTTCCTATATTATAGCTAAAATCTTCATTATTAATTTTACCTATATAAGAATTAGACGGAAGCTTTTTTATTTCATTAGGCATTCTAGTAACATTACCACCCTCTTCATCTGTTGATATAAAAAGTGGTGCAATATTATCCTTATTAAGTAATTTTAAAGTATTTGTAAGCTCAAGTAGTTGATTAGGATTTTCTACATTTCTTTGGAATAATATAAATCCGCCTAAGTGATTTTCTTTTATTAATTTTTCAGTATTTGAATCAACTGTATATCCATTAAAACCACCAATTATTAGCTGACCTATTTTTTCATCTAATGACATAGTGTTTATTTTATCTTTTATAGCATCTATTTTATTCATTGTTGTATTAGCCTCCTCTGGACTTTCTTTAAAGTAAGTATAAAAGAATATACATGAAAATGAAAATACAGTGATTAACGAAATTATAAATAAACTAAATCTTTTCATATTCCTCCAATCTTAAAGATTATAAATCTCTAAATGTAAATAAACATAACATTATGATTATTACCAAATTAACAATAGTTTAAAAATTTTCGGGAAAATATATTAATAAATAAATTTATGATAAAGGAAAGTGTATAGAATTAAAATATATACTTATATCTATATTATAGATTTTATTATTAAACTATGATATACTAACAAAGTTTTTAAATTAATATATAAATTAAAACTAATTAAAGGAGTAAAATATGAATAAAATTATTTTGAAATTATCAGACATAAATATAGAAAAATTTTTAAAAAGATATGAAGCAGATCTTAAATTTATATATAAATCACTTAAAGATGAAAAATTAATAGACTTAATTGACATAGTAAACTTAAATGATTTTAAAATAGATAATAAAATAAAAAAAGAATTAGATGAAAGTGATTTAATAGAGCTTTTAAAAAAAGAAGAGTATGGACTATTTTTAATGGTGGGAGGAGTATGTGATGAAAATGTTACATATTTTAGATTTATTGATGGAATTCAATATAGAATAGCACCAGGTGAATGTTATGAAGAATCATGTGAAAATTTTCATGATTATAAATGTGAAGAAAAGCTTATTAAAACAGGTGAAATGGAGTTTTCTATAGAATGTTCTTATGGAATAGTTTTATATATTAAAGAGGAAAATTTAAATTTAATTATAGTTGAATTAGTTGAAGATGATTATAACAATTATAATGTAAGAATGATAAATAAAAGTGGTGATTTTGGGAAAATTACAAGAAAATATATAGATACCAATATTAACCACTAATATAAAAATTTAAATGTATAATAGACATACTTAAGGTTAAAATAATAGTGTAGTCAATGAAGAATCTGTAGGTTCGGATACCTTGACTATGGGACACTACCATAAATTAGGTAGTGTCTTTTATTTTTATATTTTTTGAACGTTTATAGCCATAGGACCTTTCTGTCCTTCTGTTATATCAAATGAGACGCTCTCTCCTTCATGAAGGTCTTTATTATTGCCCTCTTCTTTAACATTTGAATAATGAATAAAAACATCATTACCATCATCACATGAAATAAATCCATATCCTTTTTCTTGATTGAACCATTTCACAATACCTGTTGTACTAGCCATAAAAATCTCTCCTTAAGTTGAATTTCCTAAATAGTATTTGCTAATTTTATAAATTTTACACATTAATAGATAATAATCTTAAAAATATTTAAGAAAATGAAAAATATGTTTTTAATGTTAATATTTTGATATATAATATACAAAAAGATACAATAAATAATAAAGTTTTCAGTACCTCTAAAATTTATAATAAATATATTTTAGAAGTGCTTTAATAATATATTTATAAGTTTTGAAATATATTTATAAAAACAAATAATAAAATTAAATAATTTTATAAAAAATATATAGCATAATACAAAAAAGTAGTAAAGTGTTGTATTAAATTAAAACAGATAATATAATTTAAGTATAATATGTAAAATATATACTTAAAAGCGTGGGGAAGAATCGTATAAAAAGGAGAATCTTATGGGGAATAAGTGGAGGGAAATACTAGATACAGTATCAATGAAATATTTTTACTGTAAAGTTTTAAATAATAAGGATAATAAAGGGTTTAATGTTTTAGTAGAGGAGACGAACTATGATGCTAAATATATAATAAATAAAAGTTTCAATGAACTACTAGAAGAAGAGGGAAGTAATCTGATATTATATAACAAAGATTTTTGGAATGATATAATCAGTATAGTAATGATATATGAAGAGTTTAAAACAGACGGTATGGATGTTAAAAAAATCAATGATGATCATATAATTTTATGGTGCAAAGAAGAGTATATAAAAGAAAATAAAAGGTTAGAAGAAGAATTGAAGGAGCAAAAAAAACTTTTAGATTTATTTATTGATTCTATGCCAGATTTTATATTCTGCAAAGATATCCATGGAAGATATACAAATTGTAATAAAAAATTTTCTGAGTATATTGGAAAAAACAAGGTGGATATAATAGGAAAATCAGATTTAGAGCTTTATGATAAAGAAAAAGCAAGTTGGTTTAGACACACGGATAATGAAGTTATTGAGTCTAAAGCAAGAAAAGTATATATAGACGAAATAGAGTTAACAGATGGAACTAGGTATATTGAAGAAACTATTAAAGTTCCATATTTTGATAAAAACAATCAAATTTCAGGTGTCATAGGAGCCACAAGAGATATATCATATAAAAAAGCTGTTGAAGATACATTGATAACTAATGAAAGAATACTATTTAGTATTCTTAATCATCTTGATGATGTTGTTATTATTAAAGATAAAAATAAAACTATATTTGTTAATGATGCCTTTGAGAAGCTTTATGGTGTAAGCTGTAATGAATTATATAATTCAGATGAATTTTTAGTTGCACCTAATAATATACATCCTGAGGATAAGCATTTATTTAATAATATAAATTACGATGAGCCCTTCGATGAAGTTGCAAGAATAATTAGAAATGACAATGAAGTTAGATGGGCTTGGTTTAGAAGTCATCCGTTAAAGGATGAATGCAATAATACTTTAAGACGAATTATTGTTATAAATGATATTACTAATAAAAAAGAAGAGCAAAGTGAGTTGGATAAGTTAAGAGAAGAGTTTTTTGCAAATATATCCCATGAATTTAAAACTCCTATAAATTTAATATTTACTTCTTTACAACTTTTAGATTTAAAGATAAAAAACTCAAATATTGAAGATAAGAGAGATTATATACAATATGTTAATGCTTGTAATAAAAATACTTTTAGAATGATAAAACTTATAAATAATTTAATAGACAGCATAAAAATAGAAGAAGGATTCTTTAGATATAATCCTATTATGACAGATATAGTTGGTTTTGTTGAAAGCATATGTGAAAGAGCTAATGATTTTGGATTTACAAAGTCCATAGAAATTATTTTTGATACAGAAATTGAAGAAAAGTTAGCATTTTTTGATAAAGAACATATGGAGAGAATAATTTTAAATATTTTATCTAATGCTATAAAATTTAGTTCTTCTAAAGGAAAAATAGAAGTTTATTTATGTTGCAATAACAATATGTTAGAGATTAGAATAAAAGATAATGGAGTAGGAATATCAAAAGATAATTTAGAAGTTATTTTTGATAGATTTAAAATGATAAATAATAGAATGACAAAAATAAGTGAAGGTTGTGGCATTGGGCTTTATATTGCAAAATCTTTAGCAAAAATGCATGGAGGGGATATACAAATCCATAGTATATTAGGAGTTGGTACAGAAGTAGTAGTGAGTATACCTGATATAGAAGATAATATGCATGGAGTAAGTGAGTGTGCAATGACTAGAATGGGCAGTAATGTAGATTATGTTCAACTTGATAGAATGAAAGTAGAATTTTCAGATATATATATATATTAGTATTAGACAGATATTTGAGGTATGTATTAAGATATTTAATATATACCTTAATTTTTTTTATTTTAATAATAATACATAAATTAATTCTCTTAAAATTTATAATTAAGAAATAAAAAATACATTAAATAAAGTTATAACTATATAAATATAGGTTAAAATAAGGTCATAGACTATAATTAAGTATATTAATAATATAAGAGGTAAAAGAATGAGTAAGTATGAAAAACTAAGTGAAGAACAATTAAAAAGAGAACTATCAGATTTGCAATATAAAATAACTCAAGAAGATGCTACAGAGCCACCATTTGGGAATGATTATTGGGATAATTTTAGAGAAGGAATATATGTAGATATAACAAGTGGTGAACCATTATTTTTATCTACAGATAAATTTGATTCAGGATGCGGGTGGCCAGCTTTTTCTAAGCCGATTACTAAAGATGTAATAAAAGAAAAAAGAGATATTAGTTTTAATATGGAGAGAATAGAGGTTAGAAGTAAAAATTCTGATTCTCATTTAGGACATGTCTTTTGTGATGGACCTAAAGAGCTAGGTGGATTAAGATATTGTATAAATTCAGGGTCATTAAAATTTATAAGAAAAGAAGATATGGAAGCCGAAGGATATGGTGAATATATTGAGTTATTAGAAAATGAAACAATTAAAAAATAAAGTTAAGGACAGATTATTATATTTATCTGTCCTTAATTTTTATTAAATGATTTTTTATTATTTATTAGCAATGTGTGAGAAATATTTATAAAACCATTATGATTAAAGAATTATCTAATATACATGATGATTCTTTTACAAATAATTATAAAATAAGAGGGAGTAGAGTATAATTCACTCTTATTTTATAACTATGTAAAGTATTAACCAAATAAGTTCTTTATATCATCTAATCTCTCAGTAGCCATGTTATAACCATTTGTGTAAGCTTCCTTTAAAATTTTAACGTCTTTTTCAAAACTATCTATAGCTTGTTCTTCAGTAGGTCTTAATATTATTGCTTTACCTTGTCTTTCTAGTTCTTCACAGAATCTAACTGTTTCATTATACATTTCATGACGTGTAAGAAAAGCATTCTTTAGATTAGAGTACTTTCTTCCAACTAATTTTGCAGCTAATTTATTTCCACGACCAAGTTTTTTTCTGTAACTTTTAGGTCTTGTTAGTATAATTAGATGTTTATCATTTCCATCTTCAATAGCTTTTTTTACTGGAATTGGATCACAAAGACCACCATCATAATAAGAATTATTATTTATTTTTATAGCAGGGAAGAAAAGTGGAATAGCACAAGTGGCTCTAAGCATTGTATTTTTACTATCTATTTTTTTTCCGTCTAAATATTCGGTTTTACCACTTTCAGCATTGGTTACACCAACTAGAATTTTACCATTATAATTTGTAAGAGCTTCTGTATCGTAGGGATATAGTTTATTTGGTATTTCATCAAATACAAAATCTAATCCAAATAGACTTTTACATTTTAAAAAGTTCCTAAAACTTATATATCTTTTATCGTTTCTATGATGCTCCATTATTTCAAGGTTTCTTCCTTTTTGATTAGAAAAATATGAAAATCCATTGGTTATTCCAGCAGAAACTCCAATACAATATGGAAAGATAATATTATTGTCTAAAAGGGCATCCATTATTCCAGCACTAAAGATTGGTCTAAATGTTCCCCCCTCTAATATCAAACTAGGCATAAATCCTCCTTATAAAATAAAAAATTATTAAATGTTATATAAAAATTATATAACTTAAGATTATAAATCGCAAACAGTTAACATAATGTTATCAAATTTTAAAAATAGAATTAATAAGATAAGAAATAGTGTATAATATAGAAAATAAAATAAGGTAGGTAAATTATGAGTATAGATACTAATGAAAATATAATTGAAATTAAAGATGGTGTAGATTTTGAAAGTTTAGATGGAATAGAGATATTAAAAAGTATATATAATAAGGAATTAAACTGTAAGAAAAACATATTAGAGTGTATTGAAAAGTCAAAAGAACTTAAAAATGAAAACATATCTGATGAAAAGCGTCAAGAAGCATATAATATTATTTATAAGAGTATAGAAGAGATGGGAAGCATAGTTAAGCCTAATACAATTATGTTTTTAAAAAATAAGCTAAAGAGTGAACTTGGAAAGTATGTTATTAATAAGGATCCAAAAGAAACTAACCATTTTATAACTTTTTTCAAGGAAGCATATCCTGTAAATAATAGACGTAAAGATTTTACATGGGTATTGATGAACATAAACAAGATTACAGATGAACAGATTTGGACTACACTTACTTATATCAATAGATGCATATTAAAAGAGAGAAGGAAATTAGACTTAGAAGAAAAAAGAGACATATTAAAAATGACTGAGTTACTTGTAAATAGAAATAACTTAAAGTATATAAATCAAGTTAAAAGTTTAGAGAAACTCCTTACAGCATTAAATATAAAAATAGTTTCAAACAAAGATAGATTTAAGGTGAAAAGTAAATAATATTATCTAACTAAAAGCTAGGATATTTATAATATCTTAGCTTTTATATTTAGTAAAAATATATAAATTATATATAATATTAATTATTTTTTAATAAAAGATAAACAAATTGTTGACAGAAAAATGTTCCTATTATATTATATAGATGTTGAGTGATAAGGATTATCATTTGCGATAAGAAAGGTGATTTTATGAAAAAAGTATATTTAATTATAGGTATATTTATACTGTCGCTAGTTTCATTATTTATTGGAGTAGCCGATATAAATATATTTAGTATGGGAAAAGAGGAATTAAATATTCTACTAATAAGCAGAGTACCTAGACTTATTAGTATTTTAGTAGCTGGATGTGGCATGAGCATTTGTGGGGTGATAATGCAACAAATAAGTAATAATAAATTTGTCTCACCAACAACAGCAGCTACTATAGATTCAGCAAAACTTGGAGTATTATTTTCAATAATAGTATTCCAATCAGCAAGTATGATGCAAAAGATGCTATTAGCATTTATCTTTTCTTTATTTGGAACATTCATATTTATGACTATATTAAAAAAAGTTAAGGTTAAAAATACTA
The DNA here is from genome assembly GCF_016907995.1 of Clostridium sardiniense. GTDB lineage: Bacteria > Bacillota > Clostridia > Clostridiales > Clostridiaceae > Clostridium > Clostridium sardiniense. The sequence goes on from NZ_JAFBDA010000012.1 coordinate 28,120, forward strand.
TCTTTATTCCACTAGTAGGAATAATGGTTGGTAATGTTATAGGATCTATAACTGATTTCTTTGCATTCAAGTTTAATTTAGTTCAAAATATGGGTTCATTCTTACAAGGAAATTTCTCAAGTATTATAAAAGGAAATTATGAAATATTATTTTTAAGTATACCTATGGTTATACTAGCTTTTACATATGTACATAAATTTACATTAGTAGGTATGGGAGAAGAAATGTCTACAAATCTTGGCCTGAATTACAAAAAGGTAACTAATATTGGATTAGCTATAGTAGCGTTAATATCTGCTTTAGTAGTTATTACAGTAGGAAGTATTCCTTTTGTAGGACTTATAGTACCTAATATTGTTTCATTAGTACAAGGTGATAACTTAGCTAAAAATATGCCTATAGTTGCAGCCCTTGGATCAATATTCGTATTAGCCTGTGATGTAATTAGCAGAATAGTAATATTTCCTTATGAAGTTCCAATTGATCTTACAGTTGGAGTAATTGGTGGAGTGATATTCCTTTACTTAATACTTAGGAGGAATAAATGATGAAAAGTAATAAGAAAAAATTAATAATATTAGCTTTAGCATCAATAGTCTTTGTAGCACTTTATCTATTTTGGGGACTAAATGGACAAAATTTTGATTATAATTTGAGCAAAAGAATACCTAAGGTTATAGGAATTATAGTGGCAGGTGGATCAATAGCGGTTTCTTCAATACTTTTTCAAACAATCACAAATAATAGAATAATAACACCAAGTATTATAGGTCTAGATGCACTGTATGGACTTGTACAAACTATAGCTGTCTTCATTTTTGGATCAAGCTCTATAATGATGACAAATAATACATTGAACTTTTTAGTTTCAGGTGTACTAATGGTTGGATTTTCATTTGTACTTTTTAACTTGTTATTTAAAAAGGGAAAACAAAATATAATGATTCTTTTATTGGTAGGAACTGTCCTTGGAGGATTATTTAGAAGCATGTCAACCTTTATGCAAGTACTTATAGACCCTAATGAATATGAGGCACTTCAAAGTAGATTATTTGCATCATTTAGTTCAATTAATACAAAGATATTATTTATGGCGGTTGTGATAATACTTATAATATTTGCATTTCTTTATGATGAGATAAAAAAATTAGATGTTATGTCACTTGGAAGAGATCAAGCCATAAACTTAGGTATTGACTATGATAAGTTAACTAAAAAGATATTAATAATAGTAACAGCATTAGTTGCATTATCTACAGCATTAGTTGGACCAATAACATTCCTTGGTATATTAGTTGTAAATTTAACTTATCAAATGTTTAATACATTTAGGCATAGCCTTTTATTAATTGGAAGCATTTTAATAAGTATTGTAGCACTAGTAAGTGGACAATTCTTAGTAGAAAGAGTATTTACTTTTAATACTACAATAGGAATTATTATTAATTTCATCGGTGGAATTTACTTTATATATCTTTTATTAAAGGAGAGCAGGGTATGATAGAAATAAAGAATTTAGTTAAAGTTTACGGAGATAAAAGAGTTTGTGATGACGTTTCATTTAACATAGAAAAAGGAAAAATAACATCATTTATAGGACCCAATGGAGCAGGTAAAAGTACTGTTTTATCAATGATATCTAGACTTATGGACATGGATGAAGGAGAGGTTTTTATAGAAGGAAAGGAAATTAGAGAGTGGGACTCTAAAGAACTTTCAAAAAAGATATCTATATTAAGACAAAGCAATAATATAAACATCAGATTAACTATAAAGGAACTTGTTTCTTTTGGGAGATTTCCTTATTGTGAAGGAAAGCTTAAAAAAGAAGATGAAAAGTTAGTTGATGATGCCATTGAATATATGAAACTTACTGATATTTCAGATAAATATTTAGATGAATTAAGTGGAGGTCAAAGACAAAGAGCATATATCGCAATGATTATAGCTCAGAATACTGATTATATACTTCTTGATGAACCCTTAAATAATCTAGACATGAAACATTCTGTTGAAATGATGAAGTTACTTAGAAAAATGGTAAATGATTTAGGAAAGACAATAGTTATTGTTTTACATGATATTAATTTTGCATCATGCTACTCAGATAATATAGTGGCACTTAAAGATGGAAAGCTAGCTAAGAATAGTAAATCCGAAGATGTAATTAAGCAGTGTGAGTTATGCAAAATTTATGATATGGACTTTAATGTAACAGAAATAAATAATCAAAGAATATGTGTATATTTTTAGGATGGAGGAATAATAATGAATAAAAAAATAGGAATAATAGTTGGATTAATAATTGTAGTTTTAGGAGGAGCCTTTGGTTTTTCAAAACTTAAATCAAATGAAGCAAATGCTGAAGGAAAGAAAGAAATGGTTACAGTAAGCCATAGGAAAGGTGAAACACAAGTTCCTAAAAACCCTGAAAAAGTTGTTGTTTTGGATTATGGTTCATTAGATATCATGACTTCAATAGGTAAGGAACCTGTGGGATTACCAAAGTCAGGTTTAACAAGTTACTTAAGTAAGTATAAAGATGATAAATATACTGATCTTGGAACTTTAAAAGAGTTTGATATGGAAAAGATAAATGAATTAAAACCAGATTTAATTATTATTGAAGGCAGACAAGAAAAATTCTATGATGAATTAAATAAAATTGCACCAACTATTATGCTTGGTACAGAAGGTAGTGATCACTTTGGATCAGTAGATAGAAATGTAAAAGCTATAGGTACTATATATGGTGTTGAAGACCAAATGAAAGAAAAGATGGATTCTTTAAATAAAAGAATGGAACAAATAGGTAAAAAGGTAAAAGCTGATAATAAAACTGCTTTAATAACAATGGTTAATGAAGGAAATATAAGTGTATTTGGTAAAGGATCAAGATTTGGAATAATATATGATAACTTTGGATTTACTCCTGCTGATGATAAAATAGAAGTATCAAATCATGGTCAAAATATTTCATATGAGTATTTAGTTTCAAAGAACCCAGAATACTTATTTGTTATTGATAAAGGTATAGTTGCTGGTGGAAATCAAAAGCCTGCTAAGGATGTTATAGTAAATGATTTAACAAAGAACACTAAGGCTTATAAAGATGGCAAAATAATTTACTTAAATACTCAAGTTTGGTACTTAGGTGGTAGTGGATTAATGTCTACAGAGGCAATGATAGATGAAATAGAAAAATCTTTATAATTATTAAAGAAAGGCTCTACATTAAAGTGTAGAGCCTTTTTATAAAATGAGAAATTAAATAAAAAATATATGAAATAGATCTAATGAAAGTAATGGATAGAACTAAGTTATATGGAAGCACTTACTAAATATTAATAAGAAGTGTTTTATATTAACATTTTTTGAAAAGTCACTAAAACCAGTGGCTTTTTTTGTGTAGTATATATAATATAGTTGGTGTGATATATTGTATTAATATATATATAGCTAAATGCTTATTATTATCATAGAAAAATAGTATTTAACTTATTAATTCTTTAAGTGTAATCTATAATTAAGATTAACACATATGAGAGAAGGAATTATTATGAGTATAAAACTAATTTGTATTGATATGGATGGAACTTTATTAAAAGATCAACAAACAGTGTCAAATAATAATAAGAAAGCTATAAAGGAAGCAATAAAAAGGGGCGTACATGTGGCAATAACTACTGGAAGAGTATATGATTGTGCAAAAATGTATTCAAAAGAAATAGGTTTAAATACACCTATAATATCATCAAATGGGGCTTTTATTGGTGGAAGTAATGGAGAAGTAATTTACAATAATCCATTAAATATAGAAGAGTTAAATAAATTTTATAATGTGACTAATAAATATGGTCTAATGGCTTACCTAACAACTAATTTTGGAGTTGTATCTGATGAAGAACTTCCAGAAAATCACGTATATAATGTTCTAAATAAAAAATTATCCGATGATGAGAAAATAAGAATAGAAACATTCAATGAGATTGATATTGCTCTAAGAGAATATGATGGGCAAATCCTAAAAGGAGTTTGTGTAGAAAAAAATCATAAAGATAAATTACTTAAAGCTAGAAAAGAACTTGAATCTTTAAATAGTAATATGGAAATTGTAGCATCTTGGGATGATAATTTTGAAATTATGGAAAAAGGAAGTACAAAGGGAGATGCAGTAAAAAAATTAGCAGAATACTTTAATATAAGTAGAGAAGAAGTTATGTGTATTGGAGACAGTGAAAATGACTTATCAATGATAGAGTATGCTGGTATTGGAGTAGCTATGGGAAATGCTATAGAAAAAGTTAAAGTTTCTGCAGACTATATTACAGATACAAATATAAATGATGGAGTCGCTAAAGCTATAGAGAAATTTGTATTGTAGGACTAGGAGGATGTAATATGAAAGATATAATTATTATTGGAGGCGGAGTTATTGGTACTTCAATTGCTAGAGAACTATCAAAGTATAAATTAAATACGGTTTTAATTGAAAAGTATGATGATGTTGCAAGTGGTGTATCAAAAGCTAATAGTGGTATTGTACATGCTGGATATAATGAAACTTTAGGAACACTAAAGGGCAAATTAAATGTTTTAGGAAATGAAATGTTTGATGAGTTATCGAAAGATCTAGATTTTCCTTTTAAAAGGAATGGAGCATTAATATTAGCATTTTCAGAGGAGGACATGGCTAAGCTTAAAGAGCTTAAGTTTAATGGTGAAATGCTTGGCGTTAAAGGATTAGAAATTTTAAGAAGAGAAGAAGTTTTAAGTTTAGAAAATAATGTTTCTGAAAAAATTTTAGGAGCATTATATGCAAAAACTTCTGGAATTGTTAGCCCTTATGAAATGGTTATAGCATTAGCTGAAAATGCAAATGTTAATGGTGTTGAATTTAAATTTAATTCTGAGGTTATTAATATAGAAAAAATATGTGATGGATATAAGATTACATTAAGTAATGGAGAATATTTAGAAAGTAAGTGCGTTATCAACGCAGCAGGTCTTAATGGTGACATAGTAAATAATATGATAAATGATCATCAATATAAAATAAAGGGAGTAAAGGGAGAGTATATTTTATTTGATAAAATTGCTGGTAGATTAGTTAAGAAAACATTATTCCAAGTACCCGATAAGATAAGTAAAGGCGTTTTAGTTACACCGACTATAGATGGTAATTTAATGATTGGGCCCAATGCACATAAAGGAGCTAAAAGAGATATTAAGACAACTAAAGAAGGGTTAGGTGAAGTAATTGACAAAGCTAAAAGATCTGTATCACAATTACCTTTAAATAGAATCATAACAACATTTGTTGGGGTAAGACCATGTCTTAAAAGTGATTTTATAATAGAAGAAGTTAAGTGTGCTAAAAACTTTATAAATGTAATAGGAATAGATTCACCAGGACTTACAGCAGCTCCTGCAATTGGAGTGTATGTTAAGAATCTAATTAAAGATAGCTTTAACTTAATTCCAAAAGATAATTTTATAAGTACAAGAAAAGGAATAATTAAGTTTGATAAATTAGGAATTACAGAAAAAAATGAATTAATAAAAAGGGATTGTAATTATGGAAAAATAGTATGTAAGTGTGAGCTTATAACAGAAGGAGAAATAATAGATGCAATAAATAGACCACTTGGAGCTAGAAGTGTTGATGCGGTTAAGAGAAGAACAAGAGCAACAATGGGTGGCTGTCAAGGTGTTGGATGCTTAATTCCTATATCAAAGATAATAGCAAGGGAACTGAATATAGACATAAGTGAAGTTATGAAAAATAAAAAAGGTTCAAATATGATAGGCTACAAGGAGGCGTAAAATAATATGAAAGTTTATGATTTAATCATAATAGGTGGAGGAGCATCAGGACTTAATTGTGCAATATTTGCTAAAGCTGCAGGTATAGACAAGGTATTACTTATAGAGAAGGATGACGTATTAGGTGGTGCTTTAATTGGAGGAGATTATAACTTAAGTGAAAGAAGTTATTTTACAGGTAGAGACTACAGAGAAAAGAAGTTAAACGAATTTAATGGATTTAAAATAGATACATACTTAAATACAATGGTTTTAAAAATTGATTATGATAGAGAAATAGTATGTACAAGCAAAGAACGTGGGATAGAAAAGATAAAAGGAAAAGCTATAATATTAGCTAATGGTGGAAAAGAACAAAGTAGAGATAATATGAAAGTTACTGGAGATAGATGTTCTGGAATAATGACAGTTGGTATGGCAGAAAAAATTCTAGGAATAGATGGAGTTATACCAGGTAAAGATGTAGTCTTATATGGAGTAGACAATATAAAGAAAATTTATAAGAAATTAAAGGAAAAAAATATAAATGTAAAAGGTGCAGTTTGTGATAAAGTAAGTGATGAAGTTCTTGGGCTTACAAAGAATCTTTATTTAGGATATCAATTAGAAGATATTATTGGTAACGATAGAGTTGAGATGATTAGAATAACTAAAAATGGTGAAGAGCTTCTTTTAAAATGTGATACTTTAATAATAGCAAGACCGATGGTATCAGATGGAGTTGTAGCAATGAGAAGTGGAATAGAATTAAATTCATCAACATCAGGGGCGGCAGTTAATGAGCAATATATGACTTCAAAAAATGGAGTATTTGCTTGCGGAAATGGAATTTACATTCATGCTTCAATGGAAGAATTGTTAGAAGAAGCTAAAAAGGTTGTAGAAAATGTTAAAAACTTTATAAATAGATAATAGTTTTATATATAATACATATAGAATTATAGAATATTAAAAAATCATAGATTTTTATCTATGGTTTTTTATTTTTTTATTAAAAAAGATAATAATAATTAGAAAAATCTAATGTATAATTTTGTGCTCTTTATGTATTTTTTTTACATAATAAAATATAAGAAATAGGTGTAATTAAATGAAATTCATTAAATTACCTAGGAAATATATAAAGATAAAGTAAAAATATTAAATAAGAGTTTTTTATTATGAAATTAAGCTAATCATAGAAATGATATGAAGTATCAATACTTTGAAAAGTATATTTAGTATTTTAATATTTATAAATAAGAAATTATATAAAATATTTTGTGCAATAATTTTGGGTAATCTAAGTATAAAAATGAATAAAAACTACATTGAAGATGGCTATATTATAATGATTGACAAGAAAATGGAAAACAATTACAATAATCTTCGATGATACTTAGAAATAAATTAAATAATAATTATAGTTTAGTTGAAAATTCGACAACATGATATATATGGTTTATTTAGTGCAGCTTAGTTATGTTCATAATTATTAAGATGGGGACTTAAATTTTTATTGTTAACTAATTTATATTAATAATAAACAATCTATGAGGGGGAAATTTAATGAAAAAAAGGGCAACAATGAACAAAAATATTGCGCTTATCATTGCTGGAGCTGTTATAATGGGACAGATTCCTATATCTGCATTGGCAGACGGGAATAAAAATGTAAACGTTGTTGAAGTTAATAAAGCTGAGGATAAGGGCAATAAGGAAGCTTCAGAAAAACTTGAATATGATCAAGAGTATAGTAACCATGACAGTAATTCATGGAAAAGGCTGGTAGGTGAAGGCGAAATTAAAGAAAATTTTGATTTTGCTGATGAAGAAAATGGAGTTAAGGGAGCTTTAGAAATTAAGAGGACAAATGGAAATAATCTTGTATTTGTAGAAGAACAAAGTCCAAGTCTTACAGATTTTGAAGCAGAGGTTAGATTCCAATTAAATCCTGATAATGAAAATGATAAACCAGGTAGATTTGGACTTGTATTTAGAGGAAATTCAGCAGATAATTATGGCTTTATCGGATATAATGGAGGTAATGAATCTCCAGGAAAGTGGCTCATTGAAACGCCAAAGGCGTGGAAGGATGATATAAAAGGACCAGAACTTAAAGCAGGTGACTGGACTACAATGAAGGTTACAGTTAAAAGAAATCATGTAACTTTAGTTGTAAATGGAGAAAAAATATTTGCTGAAAATGTATCATTACAAAACTTCCCAACTGATCCAGGTCAATTTGGATTTAGAACATGGTTTGATCAAAAGAATATAAAGGTTGATTATTTAAAAATTAATTCATTAGATGAGGCTCAAAAGGATGATATTACAGAGGTTAAAGAGTTAAATATAGATACTTTAGTAAAAGTAAAGCCAGAACTACCATATAAAGTTGATGTAACTTATGGAGATGGATCAACTGGTAAAGAGGTTGTAATATGGGATTATGTTGATGCTTCAAAATATGCACAAGTTGGTGAATTTGTAGTAGAAGGAAAAATAAAGGGAGCAGCAGAAAATTCACCAAAAGCAAAAGCTAATATTACAGTTAGGGAAAAGCATGCTTATAGTACAGATTTTGAAACAGAAGCAACAAGTGGAGATTGGCAAATATTAAAAGGAAGTGGAAAAGCTTCTGTTGAAAATGGAGCTGTAAAAGTTCCTATGAATGGTGTAGCAGTATCAGCTGATATGGCTTCACCAAATGTTAAGAATTTTACTTATGAAACAGATTTTACAGTAGATAGTGATTCAGGAAGAATTGGACTTGCATTTAGAGTTAATGATAAAGATAACTGGGGTGCAGTTTGTTATGATGCTGGATCATGGGTTTGGAAAGCTATGAATGGTGGAAAAGAAAGCTATGGATCATTCCCAGGGTCACTTAAGCTTGAGGCAAATAAAAAGTATAGAATGAAGCTTAAGGTTGAAGATAATAATGTGTCATTATGGATAGATGATGTTCTTTTAGGAAATACAACATCAGGCAGTCTTCCACAAAGAGCTGGTAAAATAGGTTTATCAGGATGGTTTGGAAATAAAAATGTTACTTTAGATAATGTTAAAGTTGAAGAGATAGTTCAAGAGAGTGAAGGGGATTTACCAGAAGTTGAAGTTAAGAGTATTGAATCAGATAAAATGAAGGTAAATTTAGATAATACTTTCCCAAGAGTAATAGGATATGAGTGGAAAGATGATCAATCAACGTTATTAGGACAAGAGGAGAGATATAATAAAGTTGAGCTTAACAACACTAAATATACACCAGAGGTTAAGTGTACAGTAAAAGACAATGTAGCAACATATACTATGAAAATAAAAGAAGTAGATGTTACATTGACAATTAAAATGTCTGTAGATGGAAATAAGCTTAGAATGGAAATAACAGATATAAAAGAAGGTGGAAACTTTAAAGTTCAAAAAGTGAACTTCCCAAATCATAGCTTTGCAACTGTTAAGAGTAATGAAGGTGGAGCAATAGCTGCAACTTTATCTTCAGGAGCTTGGCATGATATTAAGGATGAAATAAAAACTGTAGAAGAGATGGACCCATCAGTTAAAGGCAAAACTTATGCATTTATAAACGATGATAATTTTGCTATAACTATGGATAACAATGTAATAGAATATTCAAATAGAATAACTCTTACAACTGAAAATAGAAATGGTTATAAGAGTACAGGAATGGGAACAGGAACTTGGACTTATAGGGAAGTTCTAGATTCAGAAACTGAATTATTTAATCATGAAGATAAACTATGGTCAGAAGTTATAGTAACAAAGGACAATAATGACGATAAAAAAGTAACCTGGCAAGATGCTGCAATAGAGTATAGAAGAAATATGAAGGTTCCAATGGGTGGAGAAGATATTAAGAATAATCTTTCATATGTAGCATTTAATATTGCATATACTCAAAATCCATTCTTAAGATCATTAGATACTATTAAGAAGATATCTAATTATACTGATGGATTTGGGCAAATGGTTCTCCATAAGGGATATCAAGCAGAAGGTCATGATGATTCGATTCCAGATTACGGTGGACATATAGGAATGAGACAAGGTGGAGTTGATGACTTTAACACTTTAATAAATGAAGGAAAGAAATATAACGCAAAAATTGGTGTTCACGTAAACGCTACTGAATATCAAAAAGATGCTTTCCAGTATCCTCAAAATGGTAGTGTAAATGAAAATGCTGCAGGATGGAATTGGTTAGATCAAGCATATTATGTTGACCAAAGAGCAGATGTTGTAAATGGTGAACTTTTCAGAAGATTAGATATGCTTAAAGAAGATGCTCCAGGATTAGGATGGGTATACGTTGATGTTTATACAGGTAATGGATGGAATGCACATCAACTTGGAGAAAAATTAAACAGCTTAGATTATCAAGTTGCAACAGAATTCCATAGTCCACTTGAAGAACATGTAACATGGACTCATTGGGGAGCAGACCCAGCTTATCCTAATGAAGGTGGTACAAGTCAAATCCTAAGATTTATAAAAAATGATACTAAAGATGGATTCTTATCAGATCCATTATTAAAAGGTAATAAGCATCTTCTATCAGGAGGATGGGGAACTAAGCATACAATTGAAGGTGAGTACGGTACAGAAGTATTCTATAATCAAGTATTACCAACTAAGTATATGCAACATTTTGAAATAATGTCTATGTCAAAAGACGAAGTTAAATTTAATGAAGGATTGAGAGCTGTTAGAGAAGGAGCTAATATAAATTACTATAAGAATGATAGATTAGTTGCAACAACTCCAGAAAATTCAATAGGAAATACTGGAATAGGTAAAACTAAATTATTCTTACCATGGAATCCAGTTGAAGAAGATGAAAAGATATATCACTGGAATCCACTTGGAACAACATCAGAATGGCAACTTCCAGAAAACTGGTCTAATCTTGGAACAGTTGAATTATATGAATTAACTGACTTAGGAAGAACAAAGGTTAAAACAGTTAATGTTGTAAATGGAAAAGTAAGCTTAGATGTTAAAAAAGATACACCATATATTGTAACTAAAGGTGAGGTTAAAGAGGAAAGAATTGATTCATGGGGTGAAGGTGCTCAAATAAAAGATCCGGGATTTGATTCACAAACATGGAGCAATTGGAAAAAAGAATCAAAGAGTGGCAACGCAGATCATATCAAATTTGTAAATGAAACACGTGAAACAAGAAAGGGTAATGATGTTGTTTCTATCGTTGATAAGGATGGAAAGGTATCTCAAAATATTGAAGGGCTAGAGCCAGGAAAAACGTATTCTATTTCTGCATGGGTTAAAAATGATGGAAATAGAGAAGTTACATTAGGAGTTAATTCTGGTGACGTTAACGTAACTAATGTAATTAATAAGAGTGGATTAAAGAGACAAGGTGAAGGGGTTAAGTGGATTGATGATACATTCCAAAGAATGGAGGTTGAATTTACTGTACCTGATGGAGCTACCGGAGCTGAAATTTATCTAGATGCAAAAGAGGGATCAGGAGAAGTTATATTAGATGACTTTAGAATATGGGATCATCCAGGGCATACAAATAAAGATGGTTATGTATTCTATGAAGATTTCGAAAATGTAGATGAAGGTATAACTCCATTCTTCTTAGCACCAGGTAGAGAACATTCTAATAGATCTCACTTAGCAGAAAAAGATTTATATGGAAGACAAAAAATGACTTGGGTTCTTGATGGAAGATTCTCATTAAAGAGTAATCAACAATCAGAAGAGAAAGGACAAATGCTTGTTACTGACTCATCAACATTTAAGATAGAGCCAAATAAAACTTATGAATTAGGATTCTTATATTCACTTGAAAATGCAGCACCAGGATACTCAGTAAATATAAAATCAAAATCTGGTGGAGATAGCTTAGTTAACATTCCGCTTGAAGCAACAGGTGTTGAAGCTGGAAAGTATACTAATGCTAAGGAAATTAAGAAGACATTTACTACAGGAGATAGGGATGACTACTATATTTCAATTGATAAAGGTGAAGGATATGAGGAGCTTATATTAGATAATATATACGTTAAGGAAGTTAAGGAGGATGCAAATGCTAAGCTTGAACATGTTAACTTAAACACTAGCGTAAATCAAATTCCTGTTGATTTAGCAGTTGACTTTAATGTTAATGCACTTATGAGTAATGGAAGTAGCGTTGATTTATCTAAAGATGGTGTTAAGGTTGAATATATTATTTCAGATAATAGTGTACTTTCAATTGAAGATGGAAAAATGAAGGGATTAAAGGAAGGTAACGCAACTGTTGAGGTTAAGGTTACATTAGATGGGAAAACTGTTACATCTAATAAAGTTAATATTACAGTTGGAGAAGGAGAGGCTGAAAAGCCAGAAGTTAATAAAGATCAATTAAATGAGGCTATAGCTAAAGCAGAAGGACTAAATAAAGATGATTATACAGCTGAAAGTTATAAAGCCTTAAAGGATGCACTAGATGCAGCTAAAATTATAGCTAATAAAGAAGATGCAACTCAAGAAGAAGTAGATAATGCAGCTAAAGCTATAGAAGATGCAATAAGTAAATTAGTAGACAAAGAAGAAACTCCAGACGTGGATGGAGTAGATAGAACAGCTTTAGAAAGTGCAATAAAGGCTGCAGAAAAGTTAAATGAAAAAGATTATACTAAAGAGAGCTTTAAGGTATTTAAAGATGCATTAAATAATGCTAAGAAAGTTCTAAAGAATGAAAAAGCTACTCAAGAGGAGATAGATGCTGCACTTAAAACTTTAAATGATGCACAAAGCAATTTAAAAGTTGATAATACAAAACCAGAAGAACCAGGAAAACCTAATAAGCCAGGAAATGGGGGGAATAGCAATAAGCCAGGAAAACCAAGTAATCCAACAACACCAGGAATATCAGGTAATGGTTCAGGTAATATACCAGATACAGGTATGAATACAGGAGCTATGAGTATTTTTGGAATAATAGCATCAGCACTTGGAGTTACGTTCTTAAGAAAGAAAAAATAAAATATAACTAGGTATTAAGAGGACATAGTTTAATTAAGCTATGTCCTTTTATATAAAATTTTAATTTATGAGGAGGTCTTATGAATAGAAAAAAAATAGTAGCCTTAATACTTACTACAATAATATTAAGCAATAGTGGGATTCAAGTTATTTTGGCTAAGGCGAGTTCAAATAATGCTCAAAAGAAACCCGTTATTGAAAGTGTAATAGACCAAAGTGAGATAAAAGCTACAGCCACATCAGAGCAGAGTATCGATCCTGCTATAAATGCTATAGATGGAAATTTGGAAACTATGTGGCATACAAAATGGGATGGAAGTGATGAATTACCTCAAAGTATTACATTAGATTTAGGGAAAGAGAGAGTAGTATCATCAATAAAATTAGACTCTAGACTTTCAGAGGATAATGGAAAAATAAAAAGGTATGAAATAATTTCAAAGAATGAAGTTATTCATAGTGGAACATTAAGAACAGATATTTTAACTAATGTAATTAGATTTGAAAATCCAATAGAGACAGATAATATAACAATAAAAGTAATTGAAGGTGTTGGAGGATTTGCAAGCCTTGCTGAGGTTAATGTATATGAGACTACTGGAATGGCTAAAAAGGTATCGGAATACAATAATTTAAGGATAGAAAATGGGGCTAATGGAAACGCTAATTCTGATTTAAATAAAATAAATTCTCTAAAACAAGGGACAATAATTACAAAGTTTGATGTAAAGGGAGATGGAATACAGACAATTTTCAGTGCTAGTAATAATAAAAAAAATAATAGTCACTTTCATTTATATGTACAAAATGGAGGCATAGGGTATGAAATAAGAAATGAAGGCACAAATTCATTCAATATTAAAGGTAATATTGATGTAAGTCTAAATAAAGGAATAAATACTGTAGCATTTAAAGCAGAAGAAGGGGCAGGATATTCACTTTATCTAAATGGAAAAAAAGTTAAGTTTGATAAAAGGGAAGATTTTAAATTTATATTTGATATTGAAGAAATAAATAGTATTGATGTAGGAAAGACAGATAGATTAAATGGAAATGAATATAACTTTACTGGAGATATAGATTTTATAGATATATATGATGTAGCATTAGCTGATGATTATTTAGTAAAAAAGACTGAGGAGACGAAAATGGATAAGTTACCTTTACCAGAAGGTGCTTATATAAGTGATCCAGTTGATGTATTTAAACCGAATGATTTAGGGTCAAAAGCATTTAGAATTCCATCTTTAATTACGACTAACAAAGGAACGATGATTGCTGGAATAGATGCTAGAATAAACCATGGTGGTGATTCACCTAATAATATAGATGCTGCAATTAAGAGAAGTGAAGATGGAGGAAATACATGGATAGATGGGCAAAAAATAATAGACTATCCAGGCAATGCATCAGTAATAGACTCCTCATTACTTCAAACAGATGATGGCAAAATATTTTTATTTATAACAGCGTTTCCAGAAGGATATGGATTTGGAGCATCAAGACAAGGAACTGGTTTTGAAGAATTCCAAGGAGAAAATTGTATGCTTTTATTTGATGGAGCGGGTACAAAAGGACAAGCTGGTCAAGGCAATAAATATTATATAAAACCAGGCGGAAGAGTATTTGATTCAAATGGTATAGAAACTGCTTATAGAGTAGATGCAAATAATTATTTATATGAAGATGGAAAAGCTGAGGCTATAGGAAATACCTTCCTTCCAACAGCTAAATTAAAAGCTTATGGTACAGCATATCTTGCATTAGTTGAGAGCACTGATGATGGTAAGACTTGGAGTGAGCCAGAACTTATATCAGGACAAGTTAAAAAAGATTGGATGAAATTCCTAGGTACTGGACCAGGAAGAGGAATTCAAATAAAAAGTGGAGAGAAGAAAGGAAGAATAGTATTCCCTGTATACTATACTAATCCAAATGGATTCCAATCAAGTGCTGTGATATATAGTGATGATAATGGTAATACATGGGATATTGGAGAGTCTCCAAATGATTCAAGAAGTGATCAGTCAGCGAATTCTGATACTATAAGATCAGGAAATGAATTAACAGAGTGTCAAGTGGTTGAAATGCCAGATGGTCAATTAAAATTATTTATGAGAAATACAGGAGAGTATGTTAGAATTGCAACAAGTTTTGATGGTGGTGAAACTTGGCATGAAGATGTTACTGAGGATAGAAATTTAAGAGAACCATATTGTCAATTAAGCGTAATAAACTATAGCAAAACAGTTGATGGGAAACCTGCTGTTATTTTTGCAAATCCAGATGAAGCTTATCCTAATAGAAGGAATGGAACAGTCAGAATAGGTGTAATTAATGAAATTGGAACCTATGAAAATGGTGAGAAAAAATATGAATTTGATTGGAAATATAATCAAAGTATTATTTCAGGACATTTTGCATATTCATGTTTAACAGAACTTCAAAATGGGGATGTTGGATTATTATATGAAGGAACAGGTAGTGCTGAAATGTCATATAGAAAGATGAGTTTAGATTATATAAAGACAGATCTAATAGAGAGTGCTAAGGCGGCTGAAATAGTAAGTACAGAAACTTTAGATAATGATTTAAGTTATTTACCTGGCGAAGAAATTAATATAATGGTTAACTTTAATCAAACAATAAGTTTATTTGGAAATAGAGATATAAAAATATTAATTGGAGATAGAGAAGTACAATTAAATATGAAAGAATATAAAAATGGTAAGTCAGTAGTATATACTGGAGTAATACCTTCAGACATATCAACTGGAAGTAAAGATATAGTGATTAAATCTCAAGATGGTTTAGACATAGTAACTACTACTGGAAAAGTAACAAATTTATCTACTAATATAAATACTAATTTATCTATAGATATTAAATAAATATATATTATTAAGCTAAAGGTAGTATAACTTAGAAAATTGATAATATAAAGCTATAATATTTTTAGAAACTATTATAGTAATATAGTTATTATAGAAGTTGTAGTAATTATATTAGCAAAAGATTAAAATCCAAAAAGAACATAGCATTTATATGCTATGTTCTTTTATTAAATTAAGATTTTGAAACACCAGCCATATTAGATAATAGTTTTACAAATTCACGTTTAATAATAGTATTTGATATAAAAAATACTTTAATTTTGTTATTATAATTTGTGTAAGCAACTCTACAGTTAATAGCATTATCTAGTGGAATTTTATATTCATAGATAGTTTTACCATTATATATGTAGTTTTGAACTGCTTTAATCTTGTAAGGACTACTTTTTATTATATCTGGAAGTCTAAAAAGTATATTATTTATAATTAATTCTTCATATTTTTTGTTTGCTTTGAAGAATTTCTTTAAGATATTATTATCTTCAATAATTATATTTTCCTTCATTTATTCATCTCCTTAATGAGAGGATATAATATTAAACCATAATTTACTGCTCCTTGGAAATTCACGTTTCTTTAGAGTTTTTAAGAGTTTCTTTAGTTTATCAAGTTTTAAATCTCTATACTCACATTGAAAAAAACCATCTTCTATTACATCAAAGGAATGTTCATTTTTTATAATTAATATTTTTCTATCTTTCTTAAAAGGTCTAATATCTATTGAATCATTCACATTGATTTTCTTTAATGTATTTATAGTGGTTCTAATAAAACTATCAATATTTATCATAATAGATGCCTCCCTAATTAAATTATACTGACTATAGCTAAATAGGTTAAATATATTTTTTTTATGATAATTATTGTGTATACTTATATATAGAAAATATAAATTAGAAATGGGAGTTTTAAAATGATAAGAAGAGGACATCTAGAAGATTTTGATATATTATTTAAATGGATTAATGATGAAGATGTAATAAAGTTTTCACGTTATAAAAAGGAAATGGATTTAGAAGAATTTAATTCATGGTTTGATAGTAAATTAGATAATTTATTTGTTATAGAAGAAGATTTAGTTCCACTAGGTCAAGTATCCTTTGAAGTATCAGAAGATAACTATGAAGCTATAATTAGTTATAGTGTTGATAGAGATGAAAGAGGAAGGGGGTACGGAAAAGCTTTAATACACTACATAGTAAATTTCATTAAAGAAAATAGAGATGATATCAAAAAGGTAAGTGCATTTATTAGTACTGACAATGAAATATCAATAAAGATTTTTGAAAATGAAGGATTTAAAAGAGAATTTGAAGAAGATGAATATTTAAAAGTTACTTTAAATATCAGATAATCTTTAAATATTATATTTTAAAAGAGATAAGAAATAATACATTTTGTATTTAGTCTTATCTCTTTTTTTATTATTTAAAAAGTCTTTAGAAAGTCTTTAGATTTATTAGAAAAATATCTTTAAAATTATACCTTAAAATATAAATATATTAATTGGAAGGAGTGAAATACAATAATATATAAAATATAACAATATATACTAAAAATATAAATACTTATTTACTAATATGTTATATAATGGGGACGTAAAGGGATGAAAATAGGAAAAGGGGTATTTAGAGATGAAAGCATATAATGTTTTAGTAGTTGAGGATGAAAGGGAAATAGCTGATGCTATAGAAATATATCTAGTTAATCAAGGATATAAAGTTTTTAAGGGATACAATGGAGCTGAAGGTTTAAAAGTAATTAAAAAAGAAAATATTCATTTAGCGATAGTAGATATAATGATGCCAGTTATGGATGGGATAGCACTTACTATGAAGCTTAGAGAAAAGTATGACTTTCCAGTTATAATGTTATCTGCAAAATCAGAAGAAATGGATAAGATACTTGGACTTAATATAGGAGCTGATGATTATGTATCAAAACCTTTTAATTCTTTAGAACTTTTAGCTAGAGTTAATTCACAGCTTAGAAGATATGCAAAGTATTTAAATGTTGTTGAAGAGACAAAAGAAAAGGAAAATAAGATTATTATTGGTGGATTGGAGCTTGATATAGATAGCAAAGAACTTACTTTAGATGGGGATTTAATAAAGACAACACCAATAGAATTTAAAATATTACATTTACTTATGAAGAGCGCAGGAAGGGTATTCTCTTCAGAGGAGATATATGAAAGGGTTTGGAATGAACAAGCTGTAAGTACTGATACAGTTATGGTTCATATAAGAAATATAAGGGAGAAGATAGAGATAGATCCTAAGAATCCAAAATATTTAAAGGTGGTATGGGGAGTTGGCTATAAATTTGAAAAAATTTAATAATAAGTTAGAAAAGTTTAATGATAAAAAGAAGATAAGTGCAATAATTTTAAGCCTTATAATGATAATTTCTATAGGATTATGCATGATGTATCCTAAAATAAATGAAGAATATAGATCTAATTTTGATAACTTCAATAGAAATGAAAAATTTTATGAAAAGATATATGGATCAATGTATTCTAGTTATTTTTGGATATTAGGAAATAAAGTAGATGAAAATACAGATAAAGTAGAAGAAGTTAAATATGATGTTTTAGTTAAAGATAAATATAAGTACTATGAAAACTTTATAGAGGAATTTAATAATAGTCTATTTCCAGAATGGGAGAGATATTTGCATGACGATATGCTAGCAACTTATACAAAAAATAAAGAAAATGATTTTATTATTAGTACTGGAAATGTTGCAATATCAGATTTATTATATTTTAATGAAGATAGAAGGTTTGGAAAGAGTAATTTTGATTTTTATGTAATTATGGATTTTGATAAGAATGGCAATTTAACAATAACAGATATATGGGGAGATACTGAGGAGAATTTTAAAAGAAATATTAAATTAGCAACAGAAAAGAGTAGAGTCCCAAGTAATTACTTAAATCCTATAAAAGATGCTACATTAGCTTTTGCAGTTCCTACAGGTGCTTATGCTTATTATACGAATACTGCTATAGAAGAAGCAATAAACTCTGAATCATTTATATATATAAATGTACCATTAGGTATAATTATATTACTTGCAATATTTATTCCATATAAAGTATTAAAGAAAATTATTGGGTTTAAGATATTTAAAAAGCTACCGTTTGAAATAAATATATTACTTACTGCATTTATATTGTTTTTAATAATACAAGCACCAAGTTCCATTATGCTTAAAACTATAGAAGATACATTTGTTTTTTCTTCACATCTTTCAGTATCTAATGAAACTAAAAATGTTTTTGTGTATATTGCAAATATATTCTATTGGTTTATATGCTTTACTTATATATTCTATGAAGTAATATATATTAAATATATATTTAAAGAAGGAGTAAAAAGATATTTTAAACAAAATATATTATTAGTTAAATTCTTTAGTAAAATTAATAAAGGATTAGGTAAACTATTTAAATATGTTAGAAATATAGATTTAAGAGAGAAGAACAATAAAAAAATATTTGTAATAATAGTGATTAATTTTATTATTATATGTATGATTTTCTATATAGTTGTAATATGTGCATATACCTTTGGAGGCGGAGGATATTTAATAGTATTATCAATATTTTCAATTTACTTAGTAATAATGTTTATAATACTTAAAAGATCTGAAAAGAAGATATCTTCAAATTATAAAAGATTACTTAAACAAACACATGAGATGTCAAACGGAAATTTAGACTTTAAGGTTGATGAAGACTTGGGTATGTTTAATGAATTAAAAGATGAACTTCAAAAGATACAAGGTGGATTTAAGAAAGCTGTAGATGAAGAAGTTAAAAGTCAGAATATGAAAACTGAACTTATATCTAATGTATCCCACGATCTAAAGACTCCATTAACATCAATAATATCTTATGTAGATTTATTAAAAAGTGAAGAAGATGAGAATAAGAAAAAACAATATATAGAAACATTAGATAAAAAATCTCAAAGGCTTAAAGTTTTAATTGAAGATCTATTTGAGATGAGCAAAGCATCTAGTGGAAATATAAATTTAAATATAATAGACGTTGATATAATATCTTTAATAAAGCAAACTATGATAGAACTTAATGATAAAATAAAAGAATCAACTGTAAAGTTTAAGTTTAATCATCAAGAAGAAAAGATAATCTTACCTTTAGATAGTCAAAGAACTTTTAGAGTTTTTGAAAATCTTATACTGAATATAACTAAGTATTCTATGAAAAATTCAAGAGCATATATTGATGTTATAAAAAGGGAAGATAAAGTTCAAATAACCTTAAGAAATATATCAGAGAATGAACTAGATTTTAGAGAAGCGGAAATAGTAGAGAGGTTCGTTAGAGGCGATAAGTCCCGTAATACGGAAGGCTCTGGTCTTGGACTTGCAATAGCAAAAAGCTTTGTTGAACTTCAAGGTGGAACTTTTAATATAAGTTTAGATGGAGACTTATTTAAGGTAATGATAGAATTTAATATAAACTAGATTTAAATTTTTGTATAAAGTAAAATAGTTTATATATTTATTTTAATATATATTAAATCTATATTGATTATGGAAGAGATAAATAGAATAATTATATAATTCTAGCAAATAAGGTATTTAAATATTCATTATTAAAATTCGAAGATAGAATTAAAGCAAGAAGTTTTATAAAAATAAATCTATAGAAGAAAACTTATAAGTATTATTAAAATTAATTGCAGAAAGAAAATAAGAATTAAATAATTAATATTTTATGGTAATACAATTGATATTGCCATAATTTTTTTTAGAAGAGTGTTATTGTAAGGTTTTTATAAAATAATTAATAAAATTAAATAAATCTATACAAAATGTATATAAGTTGTTAACAAATGTAATTATTTACTATGGTAAGATATTCTTGTATTTACACTAAGGAGGAATAATAATGTCAAAAGAGAAGAAGTCAATATTTAAAAGATGGTGGTTCTGGCTAATAGTAGTAATAATTATAATAGGGGCAGTACAAGCTGGTTCAAACAAACCAACTAAAGTTGATGGTTCATCAAATACAGCTAGCAATTCATCAGATAACTCAAAGAAAGAGAAGTCTAATGAAACACAAACTTTTAAAGTTGGAGACACTATACAAACAAAGGATTTTAAAATAAAGGTTAATAAAATAACTACAAGTAACGGAAGTGAATTCGTTAAACCACAAAAAGGAAATGAATTTGTAAAAGTTGATGTAACTGTTGAAAATACTTCAAAAGAAGAACAAGCAGTTTCATCTGTCATGATGTTTAAAGTGGTTGATAAAGATGGAAGATCATGTAATCAGGCAATTACTGAAAATCAAAAAGGTCAATTAGATGGTAAAGTAGCTCCAGGAAGAAAAATAACTGGTGAATATATTGTTGAAGCGCCAAAAGGAGAAAAAGGATTAGAATTGCAATTTGATAGTTCATTACTTTCAAGTGGACAAGTAATAGTTAAATTAAATTAATTAAAATAAAAGCCGGTTTAATCGGCTTTTATTTATAATATATTAGGATATAAATGATATTAAAAAGAGGATATATAAGTTTAGTATTAAACTTATATATCCTCATTATGTTATGGTGTAGTTATTAATTTTACATTTTTTCAAACATAGATTTTAATATAGCTGTTGAATTTTTAACTCCAATTGGAATGAACTCTTTATAATCCATTGTTGCACCGTTATTTGCATTATCTGAAATTGAACGGATGATTACAAATGGAACATTATTAAGATATGCAACTTGAGCAATAGCTGCGCTTTCCATTTCTACAGCAGAAGCATTAAAATTCTTTTCAATCTCAGCTACCTTATCATGACTTGCAATAAATTGATCTCCTGATACTATTCTTCCTACATGAGATTTAATATCTTTATGATCTTTTGTAGCTTCGATAGCTAAATTTAATAATCTTTCATCAGCTTTAAAATCATAAACATCCATTCTAGGAATTTGTCCAACCTTATCACCAAATACTGATGTATCCACATCATGTTGAACATAAGTATCTCCTATAACGATATCCCCTGGATATATATCTTTGGATACTCCACCAGCTACACCAATATTTATTAATGAATTAACTTTAAATTCACTTACTAATATTTGTGCACATGATGCAGCATTAACTTTACCGACACCTGATACTACAGCAACTACAGGCTTTCCCCATAAGTTTCCTTCATAAAATGTTAAGTCATTTTTCTTAACTTCTTTAGTATCCTTCATATCTTTTAAAAGAACTTCAAGTTCCTCATTCATAGCTCCTATAATACCTATAGTTTCCTTTGTGTTAGTAGCAGATTTTGATGAATTGCTACAGCCAAGGAAAGTAGTTGATGTTATTAATATCATAGATATTAATATTAATAATCTCTTTTGTAATTTCAAAATTTTGTCCCCCTAAATAAGATTTAATATGTACAATTACGAATTATAAATATGATTTTACATATAATATTCGTAATACGAAAGTTATTATACTGGAAAAACACGAATAAAACAACAAGTTTATTAAAAAAAGTTCAGTAAATATCTTTTTTACTATAAAAATGTAAAAATAAAATAAAAACCTATTGTAATAAAAAGGTAAAAATGAAAAAATAGTAGTTTTTATAGGTAAGTTTACAACTTCTCCAAATTCGATTAGTAATTATTTAAAAACATTCATGTTTCGTTCTTTGACTTGAATTATAAGTAGCATTAAAATTAAGAAGTACTTAGAGATAAGTGTAAATATTATAAAATTAATACAATGAATAAATAAAAATTAAAATAAATATTTGATAAAATAATATTTTAACTTTTATTTATCCACTGAATTTATAAAAATTGGAGGGATAATTATGAATATTTACATTAGCATATTGTTTCGTGCAATACCACTATTAATGGGTGCTGTATGTTTAGGATATGGTTTTTATGTTAATGCATTAAAACAAGCAACGGGAACAGGATTTATTGTTGCAGGACATGTTCTTATATTTTTAACAGCAATATGTATTGCATTATTTACAACTGCTGCGACAATCATAAGACAAATAATAAATAAATATAATAACTTTTATAAATGGATATTACCTATAATAGGTTATGCAAGTGGAATTTTTACAGTTATTGCAGGTATTTATTTTTGGAGAACAGCAGGAGATAATGCAGCTTATTTTGTATCAGGAAATATAATATTTGCTGTAGGATTAATAACCTGTTGTGTAGCAACAGTTGCAACATCTTCGACTAAATTTTCTATGATAACTAAAAATGAAGATGCTTTAAAACCAGGAGAAAAACCAAAAGGTGGATTCACAAGTGGTCAGGCTAAAGCATTAATAGCTGTTCCTATAATTTGTACAATAGTTGGACTTGCAAGAGGAGTATATTTAATATTTAGTGAAGAAATAACACCACATTTTGTAGCAGCTCATGTAGTAATAGGAATATCACTAATATGTGCAAGTTTAATTGCATTAGTAGTAACTATTGTTAGACAAATACAAAATGTATTCTCTAATAAAGAAAGATGGAAATGGAGTAAATTCGTAATTTTAATGGGTACAATAGATTTAGTATGGGGTATTATAATACTTATAGTATGTAAGAGCCCAGCTTGGATTGCTCCAGGCTATGTAATGATTGGACTTGGATTTGTATGCTATAGTATTTCAAGTAAGGTAATATTACTTGCCGCTGTATGGCGCCAATCTTGTGCATTAGGTAATAGAATACCATTAATACCAGTAATAACAGCACTTATTTGCTTATTTTTAGCAGCATTTTTATTAGAAGCTGCACAATTTAATGCTGCATACTTTGTTCCAGCGCGTGTTATGGTAGGACTTGGAGCTGTATGCTTTACATTATTCTCAATAGTTTCAATATTAGAAAGTGGAACATCAAAACAAGTTGAATGATATAAATATTAAATATATAAGTATTTAATACTGATAAGCCTAAAGGAGATAAATCCTTTAGGCTTATTTTCGTAGTATAAAAATATAATTTATAAAATAATATGTAAGTATGACTATTAATAAAAATAAAGAGTATAAAAAAAAATATTAAATAATTATTAATAATATAAAAAGAGTTATATAATACCTTTTATGTAGGAAAAATATAGTATATAATATAAGCATATAATATATAAAAATAAACGGAGGAGATAATAATGATTAGTAGAAGTGAAATTAAAACTATGGCAAAGGAACAATTAAGGGGAAATTGGGGAATTGCAGTATTAACATTTTTAATTTATGGAATAATAATAAGTTCATCAGGATTTGAAAAGACAATTGATAGACTACCATTTATAGATTCTTCTTTATCAACTTATTATGGTTTATCTATTTCTATAAATATAATAGCTTTATTACTTGGAGGACTGGTTTCAGTTGGTATTAGTAAATTTTCATTAAATTTAGTTAGACATGAAAATGCAAGCCTTGGAGATTTATTCTCAAATTTTAATATTTATCTAAAAACTTTAGGATTATATTTACTTATGGGAATAGCTGTTGCTATAGGTTTAATATTATTAATAGTACCAGGAATTATACTATCTCTTATGTTCTCACAAGTATATTATATCTTAAGTGAAGATAATGAAAAATCTATAACTCAATGCTTAGAGGAAAGTGCTAGATTAATGAAAGGTTATAAATGGGATTACTTTGTACTAGAATTAAGCTTTATTGGATGGTGGATAGTTTCATTAATAACATGCGGAATAGGTGCTTTATGGGTAGCTCCATATCAAGGTATAACAGAAGCAAATTATTACATGAAATTAAAAGAAGAAAATAGATTTACTAAATTATAAAAATAAAATTATAGTTATTTTGAAAGCTGATTTTGTATTTTACAAAATCAGCTTTTTAAATTAAAGCATTTTTTAGATAAGATATTATATAAAACAAGAAAATTAATTGAATAAATAGTAAAATATATAGATAAATGGTAAAATGAATATATTTAATTATAAATAGAATTAGAAAGTAAGGGAGTGAATGATGAAAACACTTATAAATTTAAAAAGAAAAGATGGATTAAATATAATAGCAGAAATTAAAGAATTAGATGAGACTTATATTCATAAAATTATGACACTTCAAAATAATATCATTGATAATATTGATAATAAAGAATTGTATGCCCTAACTTCAGAAAATGAATTTAGAGAAATAATTAATGGAAAAGGAAAGGTTATTGGATGTCTAACAAAGAATGAAGAATTAATAGCTCTTGGAGTTTATGGGAATTTTAAATATGATAAAAATAATTATGGACATGATATAGATATTAAAGGAGAGAAGCTTTTAACTATAGGACAAATTGAATCAATAATAGTAAGTGAGGAATATAGGGGAAATAGACTTCAAGAAAAACTTTGCAAGATATTAGAAGAGATAGGGAAATTAAATAAAACATCTATTATGTGTGCAACAGTATCACCAAACAATCATTTTAGTCTAAAGAATTTTTTATTATTAGGATATGAAGTACAGAAAGAAAAGCTTAAATATGGTGGTATGAGAAGATATATTTTAGTGAAGCAGTTATAGATTTGATATAATTGTATTAGGTATGGGAGGATTGAGTATGAGGCTTGAGGAACTTATAAATAAGCATTATGATAAATTAAATCATAATGATATGCACATATGGAAGTATATATTTAATAATAAAAAAGAATGTACTAATTTAACAATTGATGAATTAGCAGCAAAGTGTAATGTTTCAAGAACAACAATATTAAGATTTGCACAAAAGCTATCACTAAAGGGATATAGTGAGCTTAAAACATATTTAAGATGGGAACTTGATGAAAATAATTATATTGAAGAAGATATAATAAATAGGATTTGTAATGACTTTAATAGATCTATTGAAGATATGAGACAGAAAGATTTTACTAAAATATGCAGAATGATTTATGAAGCAAAAAGGGTGTTTGTATATGGGACAGGAGCTGTTCAAACATCAGTAGCACAGGAAATAAAGAGAATATTTTTATCAGGTCAAGAATGTTTTTATATTGTAGATGGTGGAGATGAGACGGAAATGCTATTAAGAACTATCTCTTCAGATGATCTTATAATATTGATTTCTTTAACTGGAGAATCAGATCATATAATAAATTTTGCAAAGGGCTTAAACTTAAGAAATGTACCAATAATATCAATAACAAAGCTTAAAAATAATGAATTAGCAAGATTAAGCAAAGAAAATATATACATAACAACATCTATGCTTAATATTGGAACCGAAAGGGAATACGAAGCAACAACAGCCTTTTTCATATTAGTAGAGATATTATTTGTAAAATATAGTGTGTATAAGAGTAAACGTAAGGAAGATGTTTTAATTAACAACTAAAAATAACAGCAAATAAAAGTAAGCAATTAAAAGCTTACTTTTATTTTTTTGAAGAGAATAATTAAGTAATACATGAAATTTATTAGTATTGCCTTGAATTTAAAGTTATTAAAGTAGTTAAAATTTAAATTGTGTGAAAAATCACTAATAAAGAGAGAAATCACAATATGTGAGAATGGGTACCTATATGCTCCAAAAGTCTTGATAACGTTTAATTTAATTGGTAATATCTTGAATATGAGGTACCTCTCATGTTAATAAAGAGTTTTATAGATGGGAGAGAATAAAAGTTATGATGCAAAAAATACAACGTTTTGGGGGAGCTATGTTTACGCCAGTATTGTTATTTGCTTTTGCTGGTATTATGGTAGGATTATCAATATTATTTAAAAATGCTGAAATAATAGGTTCCTTGGCAGACCCTAACGGGCTATGGTATAAGGGCTGGATTATTATTGAGGAGGGTGCTTGGACTGTATTTAGACAATTGCCACTTCTATTTGCAATTGGACTTCCTATAGGTCTTGCAAAGAAACAACAAGCTCGTGCATGTATGGAATCTCTTGTAGTATATCTGACATTTAATTATTTTTTAGGTGCTTTTTTATCACTTTGGGGAGAAAATTTTGGAGTTAACTTTGCAGCAGAAGTTGGTGGAGGTAGTGGGCTAACGCTTATTGCTGGAATAAAAACATTAGATACTGGTATGATAGGTGCAATATTAATATCTGGAATAGTTGTATATTTACATGATAAATATTTTGATACAGATCTTCCAGAATTTTTAGGAACTTTTAAAGGGTCTTCTTTTGTTGTTATGATATCATTCTTTGTAATTATCCCAGTTGCATTAATCATGGCATTTATTTGGCCAAAGGTACAAGGAATGATAGGAGAGCTTCAAGGATTCTTGACATCATCTGGAGTTATAGGAGTATGGGTATATACATTCCTTGAGAGAATTTTACTACCAACAGGATTACATCATTTTATCTATTCACCTTTTATTTTTGATGCAGCTGTTGTAGAAGGAGGAATAAATGTTTATTGGGCAACTCATTTAAATGAATTTGCAACATCAGCCCAAAGTCTAAAGGAAATGTTTCCAGCAGGTGGATTTGCGCTACATGGATTATCTAAAGTATTTGGTTCAATTGGTATAGCAGGAGCATTATATGTTACAGCTAAACCAAATAAGAAAAAAATTGTATTAGGACTTTTAATACCAGCTACATTAACGGCAGTTGTCGCAGGAATAACTGAACCTTTAGAATTTACATTTTTATTTATAGCACCAGTTTTATTTTTAGTACATTCGCTACTTGCGGCAACTTTATCAGCAGTATCATTTGCGCTAGGGGTTGTAGGAAACTTTGGTGGTGGACTTATTGATTGGGCGGCACTTAATTGGATACCTTTATATAAATATCATTCAGATACTTATATTACTCAAATAATAGTTGGTCTTATTTTCTCAGTAATTTATTTTATTGTATTTAGATATTTAATATTAAAGTTTAACTTTACTACTCCAGGAAGGGAAGAAGAAACTGAAGATACAAAGCTTTATAGTAAAGCAGATTATAAAAATAAAAAGGGAGCAGGAAATGAAGAATTAAAGGAAAAGGGAATAGATATAAATGTAAGTAAAGCAGAAAAATTTCTAGAAGCATTAGGAGGAAAAGATAATATTATTGATGTGACTAATTGTGCTACAAGACTTAGAATATCAGTTAAAGATGAAACAATAATAGAAGATGCAAGCGTATTTAAAAGTGTAGGAGCACATGGTCTGGTTATTAATGGAAAGGCAGTGCAAGTTATAGTTGGATTGTCTGTGCCAACAGTTAGAGAAAAATTCGAAGCATTATTAGATTAACATAAATAAATTTATTTTAATTTGGAATACTAAATGAATAAGTAGTTTGGAGGATAAATATGAGAGAATACACTGGAATTATAGATAGTAAGTCTATAACTGATAATTCAAAAAAATATGGAAGCTTAAAATTAGCAATGGTACTATTTATAGTCTTTCCTATATTGTTTTTAATATATTTATATATGAGTACAACAATGATAGGTGGAGATTTAGTAGGAGCAATTTCTGAAGATCCGCTGCTAAATATTGCATTTATAATCGCAATGATAAATCCTTTTTGTGGGTATTTATGCAAAGTAATATTAAAAGATATAGATGAAGGAAAAGATAAAGAGATTATAAAAATTAATTTATTAATTCTTACAATAGCACAAGTATTTGTATTTAATATAGTTGTAGTTATACTATTAAGTATAACTTTGTATAGAAATTTTAAATGGAATAGTATAAGTAAAAAACATATTGTTAGAATAATTAATTATAGGTATGCTATTTCAAGGATTGCAAGCTCTAGTACTATTTTTCTTATATGCCTAATGTGCTTATTCATAACAGTAAAATTAAAATAGTTAATATATTTAAAGTTAGGTTACTTATTAAGTAGTCTAACTTTTTGTTTTGTAAATATTAAATTAAAGATAGTGAAAATTCACAGTAAATGATACTAATTAACAAGAACTGAGACTACTCCCTAAGTGGCTAAAATCCATTGTTTATGGGAATTCGCTCTGATAGTATAAAGACATAAACAATATTAAAATAAATGGGTTAAAAAAGGGAGGAATTTTTATGAAGAAATTTTCAGTAGTTATTGCAGGTGGGGGAAGCACTTTTACACCAGGCATAGTGTTAATGTTATTAGATAATTTGGACAAATTCCCAATAAGAAAAATTAAATTTTATGATAATGATGAAGAAAGACAAGATACAATTGCTAAAGCCTGTGAAATAATCTTGAGAGAAAAAGCAAGTGATATAGAATTTTTAGCAAGTACTGATCCAGAAGAAGCCTTCACTGATGTAGATTTTGTAATGGCTCACATAAGAGTTGGAAAATATAAAATGAGAGAATTAGATGAAAAAATTCCTTTAAAGCATGGAGTTG
The DNA here is from genome assembly GCF_016907995.1 of Clostridium sardiniense. Lineage (GTDB taxonomy): Bacteria > Bacillota > Clostridia > Clostridiales > Clostridiaceae > Clostridium > Clostridium sardiniense. Next base: position 57,226 of record NZ_JAFBDA010000012.1, read on the forward strand.
TAGGTCAAGAAACATGTGGACCAGGAGGGATTTCTTATGGTATGAGATCAATAGGTGGAATATTAGAGATTCTAGAATACATGGAGAGATACTCACCTAATGCATGGATGCTTAATTACTCAAATCCAGCGGCAATTGTAGCTGAAGCAACTCGTAGATTAAAACCAAATTCTAAAATTTTAAATATATGTGATATGCCAATTGGAATAGAAGGACATATGGCTGAAATTGCAGGACTTAAATCAAGAAAAGATATGATAGTTAAATATTTTGGATTAAATCATTTTGGATGGTGGTCAAGCATTACTGATAAAGAAGGAAATGATTTAATGCCAATAATTAGAGAACATGTATTAAAACATGGATATGAAGTTAATGTTGATGAACATCAGCATACTGATGAGAGTTGGAATGATACATTTAGAAAGGCTAAAGATATATTAGAACTTGATAAAGATTATCTTCCAAACACATATCTTAAATATTATTTATTCCCAGATTATGTGGTTGAGCATTCAGATAAAGAATATACAAGAGCAAATGAAGTTATGGATGGAAGAGAAAAGTTTGTCTTTGGAGAATGTAGAAAAGTTGTTGAAAGAGGTTCAACAGAAGGATGTGAATTACACATAGATGAACATGCTTCATATATAGTTGATTTAGCAAGAGCTATATCATATAACACTCAAGAAAGAATGCTTTTAATAGTAGAGAATAATGGAGCAATAGAAAACTTTGATAAGACAGGAATGGTTGAGATTCCATGCTTAGTTGGAAATAATGGACCGGAACCAGTTAGAATAGGGACTATTCCACAATTCCAAAAAGGGTTAATGGAACAGCAAGTATCTGTTGAAAAACTTGTTGTAGAAGCATGGATAGAAAAATCATATCAAAAGTTATGGCAAGCAATAACTTTATCAAAAACTGTACCAAGTGCAAAAGTTGCAAGAGATATATTGGATGATTTAATTGAAGTAAATAAAGAGTACTGGCCAGAATTAAAATAATTATATATATATTAAAAATAAGCTTAGGTAAATTCACCTAAGCTTATTTTATTAATTTTAAATTTAATATATAGGATTTTACTAGATTTGCATATATAGATTATATAATAGTTTGATTAAGGTGGCATTTAAGGCTTTGGTCATATATTAATAATTTATAAGAGGTGATTTTATGAAGAGTAAAAATACAAATAATATAAGAGGAATAGATATTAGCAATTGGCAAGCAAATGTAAGTTTTTCTAAAGTAAAAAGTGACGGAATAGAAGTAGTTATAATAAAGGCTACAGAAGGAATTAACTTTGTAGATAAAAGACTTGATGAACACTATAAAGGTGCAAAAAATCAGGGGCTTAAGATAGGTTTTTATCATTTCATGAGTGATACAACTAATCCAAAAGATCAGGCAAAGGATTTTTGGAACGTCATAAAAGATAAGAAATTTGATGTAATTCCAGTTCTTGATATAGAAAAAGAGAATCAAGGAAGAAATGCAAAAGGTGTAACAGATAGATGTATTGAATTTTTAAACGAATTTAAATCTTTAAGCGGATATGAGTGTATTATATATACTTACACATATTTTGCAAAAAGTAAATTAGATAATAGGCTTAAAAAATATCCACTATGGATAGCGCATTATGATGTTAATACTCCAGGTGATAACGGGATATGGTCTGATTGGGTAGGATTCCAATATACTGATAAAGCTAAAATTCGTGGAGTTAGTGGTAATTGTGATGCAAATGAGTTTACTGATGATATATTTATAAATAGATCAAACAATAATTCTAATTCTTCAAATTCATCAAGTAATGCTAAAAAGGAACTTTGGGAAGTTAGTATAAGTGGAAGTATAGTTAGTGATTTGCAAAAAGAACTCAATAAACAAGTTGGAGCAAATTTAAAAGTAGATGGATATTTTGGTGATAAGACCCTTAATGCGAGTATCAATTTATCAAAAGGAGCAAGAGGTAATATTACAAAAATAGTACAAAGAAGATTAGTAGCTAATGGATATTCAATTGGGAAGTTTGGTGTAGATGGAGTGTTTGGTGATAGTACAGAAAGCGCTATAAAAAGCTTTCAAAAAGATAAGAAATTATCTATAGATGGAATAGTTGGAAAGAATACTTGGAGACGATTATTTAGTAAATAAAGAAAAGGTGATGATTTTTCATCACCTTTTTTATTTGAAAAATATTATTAGTATTAGAAAATATTTTAAACATGATTAAAAAATACTTACATATAATGTATTGGAATATATAACAAATATCTATTATATGAGTACAGGATTAGATACTGCTTAGTATTAAATAAATTAATTTATGTATAGCTATTTTTAAAATTACTAAGACATATTCTAAGTAAGTATCAAAAATAGAGGGGGGAGTAGTATGAAAAGCTTAAAAAAGAAAAGTCGGAAAGTCTCGCTACTTATGTTAGTTATTTTTACTTTTATGACTATTGCTAATTTAAATATTAAAGTAGCAAAAGCAGCAGAAGATGATTACAAGACATTAGGGGATGTCAAGGAGGTTACTAAAGATGATAATGAAGTTACAATAAAGCTTGAAAATGAAGAGGTTAAGATAACTTTTTATAAAAACGACTTATTTAGATTATGGATGGATCCAGATAAAGACTTTGATGATCCTACAAGAGGAAAGATAATAGATAAAACAGAAGAAGAATTTATAAAAGAACATGGTAATGTAAATGTTAATAAAGAGGATGTTGGAGATTATTATAAAATAACTACAGAAAAAGTTGTTCTTAGAGTATATAAATCTCCCATGAGATTAGCATTATATAAATCTGATAATAAATCAGTTATATGGGAGGAAGAAGCACCGTTAAAGTATAATGGCAGGAAAACTATTCAAACATTAAAAACAGCTGATACAGAACAATTTTATGGTGGAGGAGTTCAAAATGGATACTTCTCACATAAGAATAAGAAAATAGATGTAAAATTAAAAATATCTCATTGGAATGATGGTTCAGTATCAAATCCAGTACCATTCTATATGAGTAGTAACGGTTATGGTGTATTTAGAAATACATTTAAACCAGGACAATATGATTTTAAGAAAACTGCAACAATGACTCATGATGAAAATAGATTTGATGCATTTTACTTTGCTGGTGGATCTTTTGATGAAGTTATGAATGGATATACTGAATTAACAGGTAGACCACAACTTATGCCAAATTATAGTTTCTATGGAATTGATGCAGACTGTTATAAAGATACAATGGATGGATTAGAAGTTGTAAAGGGATATGTAGATAATGATATGCCAAGAGGTGTTATTCTTCCAAATGACGGATATGGATGTGGATATACTGATCTTAAAGGGTTTGTAGATGAGGCAGCTAAATCAGGATTTAAGACTGGTCTTTGGACAGAGAACGCTTTAGATAAACTTGCAACAGAGGTTAAAGAATATGGAGTAAGGGCAATAAAAACAGATGTAGCATGGGTAGGGCCTGGATATGAATTTGCCTTTGATGCCGTTGAATCAACAAATAAAGGAATAGAAAATAATTCAGATGCTAGATCATATGTTGTAAGTATTTGTGGATGGGCAGGAACTCAAAAAAATGCTGCAGTTTGGTCAGGAGATCAAAGTGGAGATTGGGAATATATTAGAATGCATATACCAACTTATATTGGTGGTGGAATGTCAGGTATGCCATATATAGGATCTGATATTGATGGTATATTTGGAGGATCTGCTAAAACTTATACTAGAGATCTTCAATGGAAGGCATTTACTCCAACTACTTTAAATATGTCAGGTTGGGCTGCAAATGATAAGCAACCTTGGATACAAGGAGAACCGTATACAAGTATAAATAGAGATTATTTAAAGTTAAAATCACGAATGCTTCCTTATATGTACACTTATGCTAATGAAAGTTATAAAACAGGTGCGCCTATTATGAGAGGTATGGTTTGGGAGTATCCAGAAGATCCATATACTTTTGGAACAGAAACTCAATACCAATATATGCTTGGAAAGAATCTTCTAGTTGCTCCAGTTTATGAGGATACAGAAGTTTGGAATGAAATATATCTTCCAGATGAAAATCAAGTATGGATAGATTATTTTACTGGAGAACAATACAATGGTGGACAAGTTATAAATAATTTTGATGCACCACTTTGGAAGTTACCTCTATTTGTTAAAAATGGAGCTATAATACCTATGTATCCAGAATCAAATTATGCAAGTGAAGTTGTAGCAGATAAAGATCATCCAATTACTTTTGATATTTATCCATCAGGAAAAACTTCATTTGAATTATATGAAGATGATGGTGAGTCAAGAGATCATAGAGAAGGTGCTTATGCGAAGACTTTAATAGAGTCAAATGCACCTAAGAATGGAGATGGAAAAGCTGAATTTATAGTTAATCCTACAAAAGGAAATTATTCAGGAATTCAAGAAACAAGAAAGAATGAATTCTCAATTCATACAAGAGTTAAACCAGAAAATATTAAATTAACTATCGGAGGAGAAGAAAAGACAGTTACTATAGTTAATAGCAGAGAAGAATATGATAACTCAAATGGAAATGTTGCATACTTTAATGAAAATATAACAGTGGGACCAGACAAAGCTAAAGCAGCACCAATATTATTTGTAAAAACTGAGGCTACTTCAATTAGAAATATGATAAAGGTTAAAGTTGATAAATTTAATAATGATGCGCCAAAAGGTAATATAGAACATGATAAAGTTCCTGTGGTACCTACATCATTAAAAGCTACTAAAGTAATCGATAAAGAAATAGTAGTTGGATGGGATGAAGTAGAAGATTCTACTTCATATGATTTAATGATAAATAATATTCTTTATACAAATGTAAAATCTCCATATACTCATGATGGATTAAAGGAATTAACAGATTATGAATTTAAAGTTAGAGCAGTTAATTCCAAAGGTGCTTCAGAGTGGAGTAATCCTTTAAAGGTTTCAACAATAGAAGATTTATTAAAAAATGTTGTTCCAGCAGAAGAAATGAAAGCAACAGCCTCAAGTGAACAACCAGGAGAAACTGCTGATAAAGCTGTTGATGGAGATATAGGTACTCTATGGCATACTAAATGGGGTGAAGATGGAATACCAGCTGAGTTTGTTATAGATATGAGCAATATTTATGAATTAGAAAAATTTGAATATGTTTCAAGACCTAAGGGTTCAAATGGGAATATTACTAAATATAATCTTTCAATGAGTTTAGATGGTGTAAACTATATGCCTTTATATACTGATGGAGTTTGGAAGGATGATGGAGCCACTAAAGTAATAAAATTTGAAGAACCTATAAAAGCTAGATATCTAAAAATTGATGCTTTAGCTGGTAATGGAAACTTTGCAGCAGCTCATGAATTTAGACCATATAAGGTTGAAGGAACTAGTAAGACACCAGTTGGTGATTATACTGGAGATAATAGGGTTGATAATGGAGATTTAGTATTTATAGACAACTATATGGGCGTTAAAATTGGAGATAATGATTGGAATTATGCTGAAAAAGCAGATTTAAACTTCAATGGATATATAGATGCTTATGATTATGCATTCGTAGCAAGTAAGGTCGGATCAACTCTTGTGCCATCAGGTAATGAGGTTTCAGGAAAAATAAATCTTCTTCCAGAGAAAAAATCTCTAAAGAAGGGAGAAGAAATTGAAGTTAAATTAGTTGGTACAAACTTAAAGGATGTTTATGCATTTGATAGTTTTATTAAGTTAAATAGTGATAAATATGAATTAGTTAACTGTACAGGAAGCTGTGGTAAGGATGTTGTATTTGTAAAATCAGGTTTAACTAAAAATATGGATAATGTATCATCACTTAAAACAGATGATAAGGGCACTATGTTAGTTACAACGCTTTCTAATAGAGGAAATATACCACCTATTAATAATGATGGAACACTTGGAACATTTAAAATAAAGGCTAAGGTAGATACTGAATTTGATCTTAAGGTAAATGATTCAAGAGTAGTTGGAACAGATTATACGAGCAAAGATTCAATTGGAGAAGTATTAAATCCTGAAGATGAGATTCCAGAACTTAAACCAGTATATGAAAATGTAGCAAAAAATGAAATGAAAGCTACAGCAACGTCAGAAGAAACTGGCGGCGGTGATACAGCAGCTAAGGCTATTGATGGTAATATAGATACGATGTGGCATACACCATGGTTTGATCCAGTACCACCAGTAGAAGAACAAGTATTGACAATTGAGTTTAATAAGAAAACTCATATTTCAAAATTAGGTATAACACCAAGAAAGACAGGAGACAATGGTGTAATTAAAAAGTATGAAGTTTATGCAATAAATGGAGAAGAAGAAGCTTTAATTGGAGCAGGTGGAGCAGAAAATATAAAAGATAGATCAACAAATATATTTGAATTAAGAGGAAAAGAAGTATTAGCAGATAAAATAGAAATAAGAGTTCTAGAAGGATATAATAAATGGGCGTCTATAGCAGAAGTAGATGTTGAAAGAAAGAATGATGGAACTTTAGAGGTTGAATCAGTCCAGTTTAATAAAGAAAACCCATCAGAAATAAAAATTGGAGAAATATTAGAATTTGGAGCTTATGTATTACCAAAAGAAGCTACAAATCAATATGTATCTCTTAAGAGTAGTAATGAAGCAATAGTCAAAATAAATAAGATAAAAACAGATGATGGAATAAAAACTATGATAGAAGGAGTTAATGCTGGAAAAGCCACAATAACAGCTACTTCTCTTGAAGGAAATAAAGAGGCTACAACTGAAATTACAGTAAAAGCTGAAGAACCTCCAGTAATACCTGTAACAGGAATTAAGTTAGATAAAACTTCAGTAGAATTAAAAAAGGGAAGCACTGAAACTATTAAAGCTAATATAACTCCAGAAAATGCAACTAATAAAAATATTATTTGGAGTAGTCTTGATGAAAAGGTAGCATCTGTAAAAGATGGTGTTATTACAGCTATTGACTCTGGAACAACTAAGATATTAGTTACATCAGTAGATGGAGGATTTACAGCAGAGTGTACAGTTACTGTTAAAAAAGATTCTAGCGAACCAGAAAAACCAGAGAAACCAAATAAAGATAAATTAAAAGAGGCTATAGATAAAGCATCAGCATTAAAGGAAGAAGACTATACTCAAAATAGCTTCGATAAAGTTTTAAAAGCTTTAGAATCAGCAAAATCAGTTATGGATAATGAAAAAGCAACAGATAAAGAGATAGAAAATGCTATAAAAGCTTTAGAAAAAGCAATGGAACAACTTGAAAAACCAGGAAATCCTAATGAGGTAGATAAAGAAAAGTTACAAGAATTATTAAAAGAAGCATTAAAGCTTAATAAAGATGATTATACAGAAGAAAGTTTTGATAAATTACTAAAAGCTTTAGAGTCAGCTAGACTTGTAATGACAAATAATGAAGCAACACAAAAAGAAGTTGATAAAGTAATAGATGAACTAAATAAGGCTATAGATAAACTTGTTAAGATTAATAAACCAAGCATACCAAATAAGCCAAATAAACCAAATAATCCAACAACTCCTGGAATAAATAATGGATCAGGAAATGCAGGTAATATACCATCTACAGGATTTAATAATACTGGTATGATTGCAGTTGCTGTAATACTAATAGGAGTAGGATTTGTACTATTCTTTTATGATAGAAAAAGAAAGATAAATAAGTAATAACAAGAAAGGATTTTTAAGGAATATTCCATTAAAAATCCTTTTTTATAGGAATTTAAATTTAATATTTTAAAGCTAGATATTCTGGTCAAAATCATTTACAATTAAAACCATATATGAATTATATAGGTATAACAGAAAAGCTTTAATAAAAGGAGGATTTATATGGATTTTGATAAAGAAATAGAGGAAATTTACGAAATATTTCAGCCATTACAGTATAAATTAACTTTTGTTCTATATGAGTTGGAAGATCTAGAAGATGCGCAAATGGATGCTGAAGAGGAAATTGATGTTTGGAAAGATGGCTGGAGAATAATAGGGTATAATGATTTATTAGGAGATGTTTTCTTTATTGATACCAATAAAGAAGGGTATCCAGTAATCCAATTATATGATGAAGAAGAAGAGAAGATATTAGCAAAATCATTAAAGTCATTTAAAGCCTTTGTAAAAGAAGTTATAAATATAAAAAATAGTAAAGAAAAATATACTCTAGATGAGTTAAATTATTTTCTTGAAGAAAAAATTAAAGGATATGATAGATTTAAAATGGATCAAAATATACTAAAAAGTATTTTGGAGATATAATATATAATTTAAGTATAAAAATACTTTTTAGTATTAGGGGAATATATTAATTGACATTATAGAAAAGAATATATAGTATTAAAATTATTAATGAAATTAAAAGGAAGTGGATTTATGTTTACTAAAATAGCATCAGATGCATTAGGATTATCAGATATAGGAAAGATAATATCACCAAGTGATTATCATAAGGTTGATTCAGATGATTATACTTTTAATGAAGATGGAGAAAAGATATTTTTTCTAATAAAATCAAAATCAGATGAATATTGTTTTACAAATAAAGCACTTATTCATGTTGATGGACAAAATGCAATTAGTAAAAAGAGAAATTTATATAGATATGATTATTATAAATATAAAATAGACAATGTAAGTTTAGAAACAGCAGGAACTGTAGACTTAGATGTAGAGATAAAGTTTAGTATTGGAGATAAATTCTTTTCAATTGATGTAGATAAGAAACAACTAGAACAATTAAAGGATCTTTATAAAGCTTTAATTAAAATTCAAGAATTAACTCATGAAAATACAATTGGATTAGATATATCATATAAGAGTTTAGAAATGGCAGAGAGGGTCTTAACTAATACTAGAAAAGAAGGAATTGATGTTAATGCAGAAATGAAGGCGATAACAGAGTTTGCTTACAACTGGATGACTGGCTCTAGAAATACTTATGTTGTAAAAGATTTTAGTGATGTATTTAAAAAATATATAGAAAATTAAATTTTATTAAAGGTGTAGCTCTAAAAGTTACACCTTTAATTTTAAAAATAATTATGCAATTCTTGTTAACCGATTTACTAATTATAATTTAAAAACCTAATTCTTCTGGAACGATTATAATAGTTATTCTTCCTTTAAACTTCATACCATTATGAACTATAGAAGTGAAATTGCATATTCTACCTCTTACGGAGCAATCATGGCACTTTCCATCTTCCGTACAAGGACATTTATGATTAATACGTTTAGCATTCATTATCGCAACTTCATTAATCCTTTTAAAGGCAGAATTTAAATCATCAACTACCTTATTAACACCAGCAACTATAATTACATTTTTAGGTCCAAATAAAATACCCGCAGCTCTATTTCCACCTGAATCTGTATTTACAAGCTCACCATTTCTAGTTATAGCATTGGTACTAGTAACTAAATAGTCTGCTGTCATTGATTCTCTCATAATTTCAACAATTTCACTAAATGGAGCATCTATATAACGGTCAAAAAGTTTATAATCTGAAGTTCTAAATTCAGGAATAATATCTAGTTCATCTAGAGTAACTGATCCACCCAAAGCTATTGATGAGCCTTTAGGAATTAACTCTAGCACCTTTTCTTTTACTAAGTCACTTGATTCTAAGTAAATAGCATTATAATTATAATCATTTAATATTTTTACAATCTCTTTAGCATCACATTGCATTTTCCACTTTTTAATTTTATTCATAAAAACCACCTTCCAAAATAATTATACATCAATAATTTGGTAAACTACTAATAGTAAACTTAAATGTTTACATTATAATATTATATTTTATATAATTAAAGAAAATAAATGGAGATATAGGCTTATGAATATAAAAGATATGAAAGATAAGATTAATTCAAAAGAATATGATATTTTAAGAAATAAAAAGGAATTAGGAGATAATATAATACTTTTAACTACTGGGGGGAGTTATGCTTATGGCACAGATATACACACTAAAGAGCATGAAAGTGATTTTGATGTAAGAGGTATATGTTTAAACACATATGAAGAGATATTAACTATGAATTGTATAGATAGACCTTATGAAGATAAGGAGTTAGATTTAGTAATTTATCCATTAAAGCAAATAATAAATCTTTTAGTAAATGTAAATCCAAATGTTATAGAAATGCTTGGAACTAAAGATGAACATCTATTTATACAAAGTAAAGAAGGAAAATTAATAAGGGATAATAGAGAATTATTTTTATCGCAAAAAGCTTATGCTTCCTTTGGAGGATATGCAATACAGCAGCTTAGAAGACTTCAAAATGCATTAGCTAGAGATGAGTATCCAAAGGAAGAAAAAGAAAGACACATATTAGGAAGTATAAAGAAACAGATGAGTACATTTGAAGATAGGTATAGAGATTTAAGTGAAGACAATTTAAATCTTTATATAGATAATAGTAAGTATAATAATGAAAAAGAGATACTTATAGATATAAATATCAAAGGATTTCCATTAAGAGATATCAAAGGAATGTTATCTGAGATGAATATGGTAGTTAAGGATTATGATAAATTAAATAAAAGAAATTCTAAAAAAGATACACTTCATCTTAATAAACATTCAATGCATCTAGTTAGATTATTACTTATGGGTAAAGAAATATTAGAAGGTAAGGGAATAAACACATATAGAGAAAAGGATAGAAATTTATTATTAGACATAAGAAATGGGGTATACTCATATGATGAAATATTTCTAATGGTAGATAAATTAGAGAAAGATTTTAAATATGCTTATGAAAATACAGCTTTACCAGAAAAGGCTTATATAAATGAAATAAAGGAACTTACAATAGAGATAAATAAAAGTGTAGTGAAATCATTTCAAAGTGTTTAGTATATGAATTAAAAGGAAAATAATAATAATAAAATTTAATATAAATTTGTATTATTTTCTTTACTTATTATGTATATGATGTGATAATATGTTTTGATATGGGATTAATTATAATAATTTATAGTATTGTTATTAGATGTAAAGAAATTTAAAAGAAAAAGGAAGGGATTAAACTATATGAAGAAATTGATTTTTGCTGTAGTTGGGGTAATACTTGTATTTATATCTTTTTACATTGGGATTAATAGACCAGAGATAGTTATAGAGGATTCATTTAGATATGAGAATTCACATAACAAAGAAGATTTAGCAAAATGCTATGTAAATGGAGATAAAATAGATTTTAGCTATATAGATAGCATAAAAAAGATAGAGCTAAAAGATTTAAAAAGAGTGAAGGACAATAAGGAATATGATAACTATTTAAAAAATGTTGGACTAACAGATAGTGATATAAGTAGAGACAATATTTTAATATTTAATGTAAAATATGATGTAGAAGTTAAAGCAAATAGCAAAACATATAAAGAGAAGACTGGAACATATAACAAAAAGTTTATAGTTACTAGAGAAGGTAAGCTAACCGGTTGGAAGATAAAAGAAGTAATAAATATAAATAAGTAACTATATTAAAAATAAAGTGATAGATAAAATAGAGTATGGGTTTTACCCATACTCTATTTTTTAGCTTACTTTTTTTACTTCTTTAAATGATACCCAACCTTTTTTTGCGATATGATGCATATATGGTACAATTCTATGAATCGAACCATCTAAACTTTCGTTACATTCGGTAGCCATTATTTTAGCTATATCATATATACATCTTTTACCATCGATAAGAAGCCAAGCTTTTGAACATAAGTCGTCAAATGTTATATCACAAGTAGGTGATGTTTTGTAAAGCCATCCTACAAATCTTTTTACAGGATCTTTAACAGAAAAATAAATTACTACTTTGTTATCTACAAGCTTCCAATTATCATGTTTAATCTCAGGTACATAAAGTAAAAAGTTATAATTAGCTTTTTTTTCAGTTTTTGATTTTCTTTTATTACTATTTAAAGAACTAGCCATACTATTTATTTCCTTTTTGTTGTTTTATTTTAAATTCTTTTCCACCTTTAACTGATGAAGTGTAGAACCAGCATGATAGAATTAAAAACATTATAAGTGGTAGCCAGTTACTTTGAGTAACAGCTGGTATAATATTTGCACCAAATCCAATATCAACTCCAACAGTTGTAAATATTGCAACTATAATACCCATAATCGCACCACCTGCAACAAGCCCTGAAGCTGTAAGAACACCTTTTTCAACTGCTTCACCTTGTGCATCTTTATCTTCAGGTTTCTTGAATCTTTTTTCAACTAAAACTCTTATTACGCCACCAAATAGTACTGTTGCGTTTAAAGTTATAGGAAGATATACACCAAGTGCAACAGGTAGAATTGAAATTCCAACCATTTCGCAGAATATTGATATAAATGCACCTATAAATACTAATGTCCAAGGTATTTGTCCTGTTATAATACCATCGGCTAACATCTTCATAAGAGTAGCTTGAGGTGCTGGAACGCTTGCTGAACCTAATCCATAAGCTTTGTTTAGCATGAATATAACAACAGCAACTATAACAGCTGAAAATAAAACGGCAACCCACATCCAGATGTGATTATCTCTTGGGGTACCACCTATTATAAATGTTGTTTTTAAACCTTGTGATGCAGCACCTGCAACACCTACGGCAGCTGCAACTATTGAAGTAACAAGTAATGATTTTTCAATACCAACAGAGCCAGATAAACCAGTTAATCTAAAGATAATAGCTATAAATAATAATGAAGCAATAGCCATACCTGAAACTGGATTATTAGATTCACCAATTATACCAACCATTCTAGCTGATACAACAGAAAAGAAGAAAGCAAATAATACTGCTAAAATACCACCAACTATTCCGCCCTTTATCATTGGTAGAAGCCATGTAGCAAAAAATCCTACTAGAGCAGCACCAATAAGCCATACTATAGGAGTTTCTATATCAGTTCTCTTTTTAGTATTATCAGCATGCTTTTCCTCATGTATAAGACCAGATATAGCTTGCTTAAAGCTATTTATTATTGTAGGCATTGATTTTGCAAGAGATATAAATCCGCCCATTGCAACTGCACCAGCACCTATATATTTAATATAGTTAGACCATATTTCCATAGAAGACATTTGTGAAATTACTTTTGTTGATGGGAAAATTGCATTAGTTAGTCCAGAACCAAAGAATTTTATTAAGGGAATAAGTGCAAACCATGCAACTAATGATCCACCAAACATTAAAAGACCAACTCTGACTCCGACTATAAAACCTACACCAAGAACTGGAGCTAAGGTATCAAGTCCTATCATTGTTCCTTGGTATCCTTTAAAGATATAAGTTGTTTGACTTCCCCATAATTTAAATCCATCAGATAGTAAGTTATATAAACCACCTAAACCAATACCAGTTAAAACTGTTTTAAATGAAGTACCACCTTGACTAGCAGTAACTAAAACTTCTGAGGCAGCCATACCTTCTGGATAAATTAAAGTACCGTGTTCTTCAACTATTAAATATCTTCTAAGGGGAGTAATAAAGAAAACCCCCATTGATGCACCAACAACTATGATTAAGATTATAGTTAAAAGGCTTATATTAAATCCAGCTAAAATAAGTGCTGGTAGTACGAATACTGAACATCCAGCAGCAGCTTCACCCATACCAGATAATGAACAAGCAAGGTTAGCTTCTAATATACTATTTCTCTTAAAGGATCCTTTTAAAATACCAACTGCGAGTATGGCACCTGGTATAGCAGAGGCTATAGTCATACCAACTTTTAATCCTAAATAAGCATTTGCAGCAGCAAATACACAGGCAATGATTATACCAACTATGATTGAGTAGCCTGTGGTTTCAGGCATAACATCAGAGGTTGGAACAAATGGTATATATTCGTCTCCAGTGCAACCTCCGTAGGCTGTAGATGATAATTTCTTTTTTTCTTGAGCCATTACGATCACTCCTTAAGTATTTAAGTTTACAGAAGTCACTACTAAAATAGTGTAGTGACTTCTATATAATATTTATCTAGTTAATTTCTTTTAAAACTTCTAAAAGTAATTTATACATTCTTTCAGCTGATGATATGCATAAATGCTCATTTGTAGTATGAGCATCGTAAATACTTGGGCCAAAGCTTATCATATCAGTATCTTTCATAGTTTCTTTAAATAGACCACATTCAAGACCGGCATGAATAGCTGAAACCTCAGCATCTTTATTGAATAAATCTTTATATACATTTAGACAAAGTTCTCTTACTTTTGAATTAGGATCATATTCCCATTCAGGGTATTCAGTAAGCTTTTCAAGTTTTGCATTTAGCATTTTAGATATAACTGATAATGTGTTAAATACTTCATATTTTAAGCTTTTCATAGAACTTCTTATAGAAATTGTGATTTCTATTCCGTCTTTAGTTGTATCTATAACGGCTATATTTAGGCTAGTTTGAACTAAGCCTTTAATATCTTCACTCATGTTTTGTACTCCATTTGGAGAAGCAACTAAAAAGTCTATAACTTCAGAAGTTCTCTTAGAAGTAAATTCTTTATCATCATCTGTGCAGCAACAGTCTGATACTTTAAGTGTTAAACCTGGGTCTGTAACTCTATATTCAGATTTAAAATCTTCTTCCATTTTCTTTACAATGGTATTAACTTTTGAAATATCAGAATCATTTTTTAATGTTATAGAAGCGATACATTCACGAGGAATTGCATTATGTTTTGTACCACCATTAATTTTTACTATATTAAATTCAATAGAAGTTTTTAGTTCAAATAGTAATCTACCCATTAATTTATTAGCATTAGCTCTTTGTTTTACTATTTCTATTCCTGAGTGTCCACCAAGTAAACCTGTTACTGATAATTGAATACACTTTCCGGATTTAGATATTAAATCATTTGAAAAGATTGTTCTAGTATTTATACCACCAGCACATCCAGTTAATAGCACTCCTTCTTCTTCTGAATCTACATTAAGCATTATTTTACCTTTTAAAAGGCTAGTATCTAAAGCCATTGCACCATCCATACCTACTTCTTCAGCAGTTGTAACTACAACTTCTAGTGGGGGATGTGGAATATCATCTGAATCTAATATAGCAAGAGCATAAGCAACAGCTATACCATCATCAGCGCCTAAAGTAGTGTTAGTTGCATATAAGTTATCTCCAACGACTCTTAATTCTAAAGGATCTTTTGAAAAATCATGTTTGCTATCTTCAGTTTTTTCACAAACCATATCCATATGACCTTGAATTATGACTGGAGTTTTATTTTCGTATCCTTTTGTACCAGGTTTTCTAATAATTACATTTAAAGCTTTATCTTGAATAACTTCTAAGTTACGTTTTTTAGCGAAGTTTACAAGATAATCACTTATTTGTTTTTCGTGATATGAGCAATGTGGAATTTTAGTTAATTCTTCAAAAAATCCAAATACTTTTTTGGGTTCTAAATTTTGACATACTGACATAAATATCGCTTCCTTTTGTATGAATATTAATAACAATTTACAAGTAATACTTAAATTTTGAATGTTACTTTATGTAATTTGTTACTTAGGTTAAATAATAGATATAAATAAAAATTAACCTTAAAAAAATTGTAGACATTTACAAGCAAATAATCAATACATTATATCTAAAATTGACTTAATTGATATATTAGTAATAAAATAGTCACAATTGTAAAATGGATTTAATCTTATTATGTAAAAAAGTTAACAATATTATAGTTTATATAAGATAGATATTGATACTTATTAAAAATTATATTTTCATTCTTTTCTATATTTAAAACTTTTACAAGAAAGATATGTAATTATAAAGAAATTATAAAAGGGAAATTAACCTTAAAATAGTATGAAAATAATAAAAGGAAGGAGTTCAGATATTAACTCCTTCCTTTTATTATTTAAGTTTTATTATTTTATAAATAAAATATCCTAAGGTTAAAATAGTAAAAATTTATATATTATAATGTTCTAATAGATAATAAGTCCACATCTTTAGATAAGAATTCAGTATAAGATATTTCATTTTTCATAAGATCAGTAGATAAATATTTTTTATTATCATCAGGGAATACAGTGACAACTACAGAATTATTATTTTTCTCTAATAATAGCTTTAATGCTCCAATAAAGTTTGCTCCAGATGATATGCCAACTCCGAGACCAAGTTCTTTTGAAAGTTTCTGAGCCATTATAATTGCATCTCCATCCCACACGTCAACTATACTATCTAATTCATACAATTTTACTATTTTAGGAACGAATTCGTCAGATATACCTTGTATCCTATGTGACGAACCAGTATATCCATATGAAAGGGTAGGAGAATTTGCTGGTTCAAGAGGATGAACCTTTATTCTTGAATCTTTACTCTTAAGATACTTTGCTATTCCCATAACAGTTCCACCTGTACCTACTCCCGCAACAAATGCACTAGGTGTTAAATTATGTGATGATAATGACTTATAAATTTCAGGTGCAGTAGTTAAATAATGAGCCATTATGTTGTCGTTATTATCAAATTGAGATGGTAAGAAAACATTATTATTAGTAAGAGCAAATCTTTTAGCAAGTTCTATGCAGCGTAAGAAACCACCTTCTTGTTTTGAAACTAACTTTATATCTGCACCAAAATTTTTTATTAAGTTTTGTCTTTCAACACTCATCCATTCAGGCATAAAAATAGTAACAGGATGATTTAAAAGACTACCTATTGATGCAAAGGAAATCCCAGTATTTCCGCTTGTTGCTTCAACTATTCTGTCATATGCTTTAAGTTTATTTTCTTTATAAGCTTTTCCAAGGATATAAAGAGCCATTCTATCTTTAACGCTTCCACTGTAATTATAGTACTCCAGTTTAGTGTAGATTTTCATCTCTTTACCCTTATAAGTAAATAAAATTTCTATAAGAGGAGTATTGCCAATAAGTTCTTTCAATGAATTAAATTTATTTTCTATAGAATTCATAAAAACTCTCCTTTTTTATAAGCTTAATATTATGTATGCAGTCTTATATTAATATATTTTAAAATCTAAAAAATGATTTTAAATAGTTAAAATACTAAAAAGTAATAAGTAAAAATATTAGTAAAAATAAATAAAATTATTAGTAAAAAATAAGTAAAATTTTATTGAAAATGTTTTCTGATGGTGATATTATATAAATATAAAGTAAAAATTTTTAAAGGGTGGGTTGAATTATGAAAAAAGAAATTTTGAATACATTTTATAATATTTTTGGAGACAAGGAAGGTGTAAGAGCATTTTTTTCACCAGGAAGAGTTAATTTAATTGGGGAGCATACTGATTATAATGGCGGGAATGTATTCCCATGTGCCCTTAGCTTTGGTACATACGGAGCTATTTCTTTAAGAGAAGATAAAAAAATAAGAATGTTTTCAAATAATTTTAAAGATTTAGGAATTATAGAAT
Organism: Clostridium sardiniense; assembly: GCF_016907995.1. Taxonomy (GTDB): domain Bacteria; phylum Bacillota; class Clostridia; order Clostridiales; family Clostridiaceae; genus Clostridium; species Clostridium sardiniense. The sequence continues at coordinate 74,723 of NZ_JAFBDA010000012.1, forward strand.
TTGATTTAGAAGGAATAAAATATGAAAAAGATCATGATTGGGCAAATTATCCAAAGGGAGTTATAGATGTCTTAAATAAAAAAGGTCATAAAATAGATAAAGGATTTGATATTGTTATAGATGGAAATATTCCAAATGGTGCAGGACTATCATCATCAGCATCTTTAGAACTTCTTATAGCAGTTATGTTAGACAAGCTTTTTGATCTTAATATAGATAGAGTGGATTTAGTTAAATATTCACAAGAAGCTGAAAATAAATTTATAGGTGTTAACTGTGGGATTATGGATCAGTTTGCTATAGGTATGGGTAAAGATGATAGTGCCATATTACTTGATTGTAATACATTAAAATATAATTATTCAAAAATTGATTTAAAGGATGAAGTCTTAATAATAGCAAATACAAATAAAAGAAGAGGACTTGCTGATTCTAAATATAATGAAAGAAGAAGTGAGTGTGAGAGTGCATTAGAAGAACTTAAAACAAAATTAGATATTAATGCATTAGGTGAGGTTAGTATAGAAGAGTTTGAAGAAAATAAAGAATTAATAAAAGATGATATAAGAAGAAAAAGAGCAAAACATGCTGTTTATGAAAATATAAGAACACTTAAAGCGAAGGAAGCTCTAGAAAAGAATGATTTAAATACATTTGGTGAGCTTATGAATGCATCACATATTTCTTTAAGAGATGATTATGAAGTTACAGGTATTGAATTAGATACATTAGTAGAGCTTGCATGGGAACAAGAAGGAACTCTTGGATCAAGAATGACTGGAGCAGGATTTGGAGGATGTACAGTATCTTTAGTAAAGAGAAACTGTGCGGAAGACTTCATAAAAAAAGTAGGTGAAGGATATAAAGAAAAGATAGGTTATAATGCTGATTTTTATATTGCAAATATAGGAAGCGGAACTAGAGAAGTGTAGGAGGATATTATGAGTATCTATAGAAATATTGAAAGATTAGTTCAATATGGAATTAAAAATAATTTGATAGAAGATGAAGATAAGATATTTATAAGAAATTCACTTATTGATTTATTTAATTTAGATGAGCTTGAATATGTTAATATAGAAGATGAAAATTTAAACACGCCTACATCTATTTTAAATAATCTATTAGATTATGCTTATGAAAATGGAATTTTAGAATCAAATACTCCAATATATAGGGATTTATTTGATACAAAGATAATGGGTATATTAATGCCAAGACCATCAGAAGTTATTAGAGAATTTAATGGTAAGTATAATGAAAATCCAAAGCTTGCTACAGAATATTTTCATAATATAAGTAAAGCTTGTGATTATATAAGAACAGATAGAATAGCTCAAAATATAGTCTGGAAATCAAATACTGACTATGGAGATTTAGATATAACGATTAATCTTTCAAAACCTGAAAAGGATCCAAAAGCAATAGCAGCAGCAAAAAATTTACCATCATCAAATTATCCAAAATGTCTGCTTTGCAAGGAGAATGAGGGGTATAGTGGAAGAGTTAATCATCCTGCAAGACAAAATCTTAGAGTTATTCCAATGAAGCTTTCTTCAGAGGATTGGTATCTTCAATATTCACCATATGCATATTATAATGAGCATTGTATTGTTTTCTCAGGAGAGCATGTGCCTATGGTTATAAACAAGAATACTTTTGATAGAATACTTGAGTTTGTAGAAAAATTTCCCCATTATTTTGTTGGATCAAATGCAGATTTACCTATAGTTGGTGGATCAATACTTACTCATGATCATTATCAAGGTGGAAATTATACATTTGCTATGAATAAGGCAGAAGATGTATATAAGTTTAAAATAAACTCTTATGAAAATATAGATCTATCAATAATTAAGTGGCCTTTAACAGCTTTAAGATTAAAGGGTGATGATAGAAAGGATTTAAGTATTCTTGCAGATAAAATTTTAAAACATTGGAGAGAGTACAGTGATGAAAGTGTAGGTGTATTAGCTTATAGTGATAAAACTCCACACAACACAATTACTCCAATTGGAAGATTTGAAGATGGAAAATATGTTTTGGATCTTGTTCTTAGAAATAATAGAACTACAGAAGAACATCCTGATGGTATATTCCATCCTCATGAAGAACTTCATCATATAAAGAAAGAAAATATAGGACTTATAGAAGTACTTGGACTTGCCGTTCTTCCAGCTAGATTAAAGGATGAACTTGAAGCTATTAAAGAAAATCTTTTAAGGGATGATGAAAAAGTAACAAATATGGAAATGATGAAAAGCCATTTAGATTGGTTTTATGATATAAAGAAAAAATATTCTTTAATTAATGAAGAGAATGTGCAGGAGATAGTAAATAATGAGGTATCTGAAGTATTTACTAAAGTGTTAGAACATTGTGGAGTCTTCAAGTGGGATGATAATGGAAAAGCTGCAATGGAAAGATATATTGATGTATTAAAAACAGAAATAAATTAATGTAAAGCAGATTGAAAAATAGGGTAATATTTTTAATATTACCCTTTTCCTTTGATAGTGAAAAGGATTTATTATATAATATTTTTTAAGAAAAGGGGTGACTAAAATTTGGCTACAATTAAAGATATAGCAAAAGAAGCGGGAGTATCAATCTCAACAATATCTAGAATATTGAATTTAGATAAAACACTTAATGTATCAGAAGAGACAAGAAAAAGGGTGCTAAAAATTGCTGAAGAGATGAATTATGTTACCATAAGGCAAAGAAAGCAAAAAGAAAAGTCATATAAGATAGGAGTTATAAGTAGCTTTGTAGAACTCAAAGAGCTAAATGATCCATACTTCTTATCTATAAGAATGGCTATAGAAAAAAAGTGCAATGAAGAAAATATAGATTTTAAATCTCTTTATATAAATAAAATTTTAGATAATAGTATTAATAATGAAGAAGAATTAGATGGAATAATAGCTGTTGGAATTTTTAAAGAAGAAGAGATAAAGATATTAAAGGCAATAACAAAAAATATAATATTTGTTGATTCATCTCCAGATGAATGGGAATTTGATTCTATAGTAGTTGATTTTAAGCATGGTGTTAATAGTGCCATGAAATATTTATATGAATTAGGGCACAGAAACATTGGATATATAGGTGCTAAGGTAGTTCCACATAATGATATCAATGGAGTAGAACTTATAAATTATAGAGAAAAGACTTATAGAGAGTTTATGGAAAATATAAATAACTATAGAGATGAATGGGTATATAAGGGTAATTTTACTTTAGAGGATGGCTATGAATTAATGAAAGGTATGTTATCTAATAAAGACATACCTACAGCAGTATTTATAGCTAGTGATCCAATGGCAATAGGAGCTTATAAAGCTATAATGGAAGCTGGATATAGTATACCAAAGGACATAAGTATAATTGGATTTGATGATATTGTAACTGCAAAATTTTTAACACCAGCTCTTACAACTATTAAAGTTTATACTGATTTTATGGGAGAAACTGCAGTTAATACATTAATTGAAAGAATAAAAGATAATAGAGAGATGAGTAAAAAAATTGTATTACCAGTTAAACTTATAAAAAGAGATAGTTGTATAAAAACATCAGATTAAAAAGTCTGGTGTTTTTTTATGTATAATAATTATTAATAAAGTATTAAAACCATTACAAATTATATATAGAAAGTATTAATTTATTTAAATATATTAAGTTTTTTTATATGTTTTTTAAAGTAGAGTATTAGATAATTGCATTTAATAAAAATAATAACTAAAAAGACAAAAATATAGAAAAAAATAGAAATTTATAGTATAATAAAAAAAGAAGATTAAAGTAGAGATAAATTATAAACTATAGACAAAAGAGAGGATTTTAAATGCTAGAGACTATATTAATTGCTTTAATAGTTTGCAAAATAAAAGGATATAAGATAAAGCCCTTATTTAAAAGCTGGACAGTCTATCCTGTGATTTTTATAGAAATCATAAATATTATTATGCAAGTAAACTTATTCATGGGAAATTATACATTCATAAAATATGGAGAAATATTAAAAATATTATATATATGTTCATATCTACCTATGGTTTTAAAATATAGTCAGTATATAAGTGCCATAATAGGATCTGTATTTGTTATGATTGGTGGATTATTAAATGATATAGCTATAAGAACAAATGGAGGGATGATGCCAGTATTTCCAAATTTGTCGTATATAACAGGTTATGTAAAACCTGACTCTTTTGCTAAAGTTAATGGTATACATGTATTAGGCAACGCAGATACTAATTTGAAATTTTTAACCGATATATTTGATTTAGGATATAGCATTTTAAGTATTGGTGATATATTTATAAGATTCTATGTTTTTATAATAATATTTAATGTTGTAAAAAGTATAAATAAATCTTTGATTTATAAGACAGCTTTGGAGGTAAAATAATGACATTACATTTATCTTTCTTGGAATTTGTAGTTAGAGGTATTCCAGAAGGAATACTATTTATTTTTTCAGTATATGTATTTTCTAATACTAAAATTGAAAGTGAAAAATTTATAATTTCTAGCTTGAGTTTGGCTATAGCTACATTTCTAGTAAGAATGTTACCTATTAGCTATGGAATACATACGATACTTAATATAATTGTACTTGTAATTATTGCAACCGTAATAATTAAAGTAACTCCTATAGATGCAATAAGATCAGGTATACTTACAGCAATTTTAATGTTTGTTTGTGAAGGAATAAATATGGGATTGATTCAAATAACACATGGAAGTGATATGGAGAGGATATTTACTGATCCTGTTTTGAAAACAGTATATGGAATCCCATCATTAATGATATTTACAATAATATTATTAGTATATAAATTTATTAAGATTAATAGAAAAGGGTTTAAAAGTGTTTAGTATAGAAAGCATATCAAACAAACTAGCAGATAAATTAGTAAAAGAAGTAAATGGTGATGAAGACAAAAGAGCAGTAATTGCTTATGGAATCTTTGGTATGCTTCAAATTGGAATATCTATACTTTTAGTAATAATTTTTGGAGCAGTATTTAATATATTACTTGAAGCTCTTATAATGTCTTTTGCTATAAGCATTTTAAGAAAGTATTCAGGAGGGGTACATGCTAGCACAGCAAATACATGTACTGTTATTGGAACATTAATATGTATTATTATACCTTTAATGATATCGAAGATTTTGATTGGATTTAAAGGAGTAGTAATATTTGGGGGGATAGTTTTTTGTATTTCATATTATTTAATATATAAATTAGCTCCTGTAGATAGTCCCAATAAACCTATAAAGAAATTAGAAAGAAGACAAAAATTAAAAAGAAAATCTATAATAATCTTAACTATATATCTAATGTTAGTTATCTGTTTATTATTTTTATATAAGAATTCAGAATCAAGAAAATTACTTTTATATTGTATGTGTATTTATTCAGGTATAATATGGCAGGTGTTTTCTCTAACTAAATTAGGACATATAGTACTAGGTAAATTAGATTTTATTTTTAATAAAATAAATATGCTTATAACTAGGAGGGTATAATAATGAAAAAATTTAATAGTAAATTATTAATGGGAATTGCTACAATAGCAACTGTATTTGCTGGAGCTTTAGCTACATCAGCATGTTTCTGGAATTTCTATCAACCAGAAGAGCCAAAGAGTTTAAGAGAAGAATAAGATAAAAAGATCGGAAATTCCGATCTTTTTAAATATGAGGATAAATAAAGATGAGTGATATAGAAAGCAATAAATACAAACAAATAAATGATATAGTAGCAATAGTTAAACTAGCATCCTTATTATTTACAGGAATGATTTTACTTCAATGCTTCTTTAAAGAGAATAGTAAAATTAATATTGTTTTTATAGAATATAGCATATTAGGATTTGGGTTTATAATATTTTTACTACTATTTATATATATATTATGGTCATTTTCTACATCAAATAAAATAAGTAGTAATACACCTAGATTAATTCAAAATATTGAAACTACTATATTTATTTTAATATTTACTTTGGCAATAGTAATTTCTGGTGCAAATACCAGTGAATATAAAATTCTATTTTTATTTATAATAACAACAACTACTATTCAATCAGGAATGAAAGAAGGAATTTTAGTTTCAATAATTTCATCAATTATTATATTAGTTATGGATTTATTATGTATGCCTAGAAGCAGTGTAAATATATATTTTGAGAATGATTTAGTATTATCAGCTATATTTATGTTAACAGCATGGCCACTTGGATTTTACGTTAAAATAGAGAGAGAACACATTGACAATCTTAAAAGTTTAGCTAATGAGGATGGTTTAACTGGAGTTTACAATCATAGATATTTTCATGAAACTTTAACCAACGAAATAGATAAAGCAAAAAATGAAAATAGTAAAGTTTCTATGATATTTATAGATATAGATTATTTTAAACAATATAATGATTTATATGGTCACCAAGAAGGAGATAAGGTGCTTAGGAAAATTGGACATATGCTAAAGGAGGCAACAAGAGAGAGTGATATTGTTGCTAGATATGGTGGAGAAGAATTTTCCATAATTTTGCCTAACACAGATGAAAATAAAGCTACAGATATAGCAGAGCATATACGTAGCAAGATAGAGAGCACATATTTTGAGGGTCAAGAAAATCAGCCTAATGGAAATTTAACTGTATCAATAGGTATTTCAGTTTTCCCAGATAAAGTAAAGAGTGATGTGGAATTAGTAAAAAGTGCAGATGATGCCTTATATAGAGCAAAATTCTTTAATAAAAATAGAGTTGAAAGTTATACTTCAGTCTTAGATGAATTAAAAGATGATATAGATGAGAGTGAAGGAGAATTAGTTACATCAATAAAGGCATTAATAAGTGTAATTAATGCTAAAGATAGATATACTTATGGCCATTCAGAAAGAGTAGTATTTTATAGTAGGCTTCTTGGGGAAAGGCTTGGTCTTAATGAAGAGGATATGAGAACATTAGTATATGGAGCTTACATGCATGATATAGGTAAAATAAATATTTCAAAAGATATTTTAATAAAAAAAATGACACTAACAAATGAAGAGTGGAGTATGTTGAAAGAGCATCCACAAAGTGGGGTTGAAATAATAAAGCCAGTTAAGTCTCTTAGAAATGTTGCTCCAATTATTCTTCATCATCATGAAAAATATAATGGAACAGGATATCCTTGTGGTTTGAAAGGGGAAGAAATACCTTATCTTGCAAGAATATTAACTGTGGTAGACTGTTTTGATGCTATGACTTCTAATAGACCTTATAATAAGAGAAAAACTTATTTGCAAGGAATTGAAGAGATAACAGCATTTAGTGGAATTCAATTCGATCCAGAAATAGCAAAAGTTTTTATAGAAATAATAAAAGAAAATGAAGCTGATTTAGATCGATTATCATAGGATATATATTGCCTTAAGAAGAAGAGTTCTTTTGAATACTTCTTCTTAAGGTGTTTTTTATATAACTACTTACAAAATTTTCTAAATAAAGAAGGAAATTGGATTAAAGAGTAGAAGTTATATAATAATATAATTATTTGTAAGATATGGTATGGGGGAAAATTTATATGTCAATTTTATATCAAAAAAATATAGATGAAATTGCATTAATTCCTAAGGATGGAGAAATGAGCTTAGCAGAATATTTAAGAGATAATTTAGATGAAAGTTTTTATATATTTTTTAAACCTAATATAAATGGAGATAGACCATCAGTTGTTATATTAAAAAAAGGATCAGGAATTATTATAATAGAAGTTAAAGAATTCAATCTTGATGAATATGTATATGTAAATGGTGGGTATGCAGGAGCATATGGAGTTATAATATCAAAAGATAAAAGTGAGATTCCTCTTATAACACCTTTTGAAAAGGTTATGGGCTACAAGGAAAATTTGTATAACTATCATATAGAAGAACTAACTAAAAAATCCTTACTTGATGCTAATTATAGTAATTTGGTAAAAACGGCTGTGTACTTTCACAACTCAACAGAAGAAGAAATAAAACTTAAATTTAGCAATAATACAAAAGAGATGAGGTCTATTAAGATATGGGGAGTAGACTCTAACATTGTAGAGGATATAAAAAGTAGTCTTATAGAAAATAAATTATTTGATGATAAGTTATATGAACAGTGTTTTGATAGATTTAGAGTTAAGTATCATGGAGGAGAAGAGGGTAAATTTAGCATATTAGAAAAAAAGAAAAGAAATTTAATGAGAAGCAAAAAAGGAGCAAATATAAAAATAAAAGGTATAGCTGGTAGTGGAAAAACAGTATTACTTGCAAATAGGGCAGTTGGAGCAGTAATAAGAAAAAAAGGAAAATGTAGAATACTTATATTAAGTTATAATATGACATTAAGAAATTATATTAAAGATAAAATTGGAGAAGTAAGAGAAAATTTTTACTGGAATGTTTTTGATATAGTACACTTTAATATGTTTATTAAACAAAAAGCTTATGAATGTGGAATAGAAATAAAGAGAAATTTAGAAAATATTATAAATGATGAGACTTATAGATTATTTAAAGAAGTTATATCAAAGGAAGATAAGTATGATGCAATATTTATAGATGGAGTTCAAGACTTTAAAAGGGAGTGGCTAGACTTATTAAAAGATGTATTTTTAAAAGAAGATGGAGAATATTTGATATTTGGAGATGAAAAACAGAATATATATAATAGAGCTTTAGATGATAAAAAAAGAGTTATAACAAATATAAAGGGAAGATGGAATGAACTTACAAAATCATATAGGGTATCAACTAATATAGCAAATTTACTTAGGGAGTTTCAAAAAGAATTCTTTTTAAATAAATATGAATTAGATAATATTGAGATTGAGGAACAAATAGGACTTGCAATAAATGAAGATGAAGTAAGATATATGTATAATATTAAATTAGATTATTTAGATGTATTTGATATTAGTAAGAAATTTTTTGATAGCAAGAAAATACATTATAATGATACCTGTATTATTGGAGGCTCTATAGATGAACTTAGAGAAATGGAGTATTATGCAAGAAAAAAATATTTCATAAAGGTAGAGAGAATGTTTGAAACTAAAGAAGAGTTTATTTATGTTTCATCTCTTAGAAATAGTAAGGAAAAACTAGAACTTTTAAGAGAGAGTAGACGATTTAATTTCTTTACACAAGGGGAAGGAATTAAAATGTGTACGACTGAAAGTTTTAAGGGCTGGGAAATAGATAATCTAGTTCTTATAATAGATAGAGAGGATAAAAATACAGAACTTATATATACTGCAATTACAAGATGTAGAAAGAATTTATTAATAATAAATAGAGGAAATGAAGAGTTTCATGAATTTTTTAATAAAATAAAAAATGAAAAGATATTAAGTAGATTTTAAGTAGATTTGAAATTATGAATAAAGTAGAGAAAAATAAAGTTGATGTAGAAAATTTATTAATAATATATAATAATTAGACTTAAAAAGATAAAATAAGGAGCATGTACATAAGGCGAATTATACCCTATGTACATGCTCCTTCAATATATTAAGCATTTACAACAGCTAAAATTGTATCTGGATCAGTTACTAATTCTACACCTGATGGGATACAAATATCTTTAGCAAATACTTTATCTTCAAAATTTAAACCAGAAATATTATATTCAATTAGCTCTGGTATTTTTTCTACATTTCCATGGAATTCTAAGTCTGGAGTACATATTTCAAATATTAAATTTTTACTTTCTAGACTTTCCTCACCTAAGAAATTAACTGGAATTTTCATTTTAACAATTTCATTATGTTCTACAGACTGGAAGTCAACATGAATAACTTCTCCAAGATTATTTTTTTGTATGTCTTTTACTACACAATTTTTAATTTCTCCATCAATATCTAAAGGAATAATTGATCCTCTAGTATTTTCTTTGAACAATCTTAAAAGAGTAGTGAATGGAATTTTTACTGGAATAGTCTCAGTTAAAGATTCTCCATAAACAATACATGGTACATATCCATCTCTTCTTAATTTGTTTGTTTTTTCATTTGACGTTCTTTTACTTATCTTAAATGCTTTTTCATTCATAATAAATTCCTCTTTTCTTTTATAAATAATAAGTGATTTTATCAAGGTATAAGCAGCTTAAGAGTTTTAATATTTATATCGATATTTAGTAAACTGTTTAGTGAACTGCTATAGCACTTGAACGCTAAATTCCACCATTTACATACGCCTCCTTCGATATGACATAGCTATATTATAACATAAATAATTAAAATATTTCATTTAAAGACAAATATAGTAAAAAGTTAATTAAATATATGATTTAAATTTAATATTGATGAAAAAGTGATAGAGTTTTATAATTTTTTAAATATTTATATTAATTAAATTGTTAGTAGACTAATTTTTAAGATTATTGTAATCTATATAATGTGAAATTTTATTAGGAGGAATTACAAATGAATACAGTAGTTTTAATAATTGTACTAGCTTTAGTTGGTGGAATTATAGGATGGATTACAAATGTTTTAGCTATAAAGCTAATGTTTAGACCAATAAATCCAATAAAAATACCAATACTAAATATAGAAATAATAGGACTTATACCAAAAAGAAAAAAAGAAATAGCAAAGAATATTGGAGAAGTTGTTTCAAAGGAATTATTATCAGTAGATGATATAATTAATTCATCTATAAATGAGAATGATAAAGAAGACTTAAATAACTATATAAAAGATAAAATAAGAAATTTAGTAAATGAAAAAATGGATTTTATACCTGCGCCTTTTAGAATGATGGTACAAGGTCCAATAGATAAAATTATAAATGAAGAAGTAGATGGTGCTTTAGAAGAATTAGAAGAAAAGATGCTTCTAAAGGTTAAGGAAAGAATAGACATAGAAAAAATAGTAGAAGAGAAGGTAAATGAATCAGATCTTTTAGAACTTGAAAGAATTATAATAAGTGTTGCTAAAAAAGAGTTAAAGCATATAGAAATATTAGGTTTTTTCTTAGGGGGAATTATAGGCTTAATTCAAGGTATTATAGTTACGTTAATTTAATATTACATAATAAATAGGAAATAAAGTTAAAAAGTGAGATTATGATAAATTTTTGAATATTATAATCTCACTTTTTTTGTTTTACTTATTTAAGTTAATAATAATCATAAAAGGATAATATATACTTAGTGTATATATTATGGTAAAATTGATACTAAATAAAGTGGGTATTTAGACTTTATATAATTGGAGGTATGAGAGATGTTATTTAAAAATATTAAAAATATGACTGAATCTATAGGGAAAAATGTATCAGACTTAGCTAATACTATTGCAGTTACTACTAGAGAGCAAGATAAGATAAACATTATGGAAAAAGAAATAAAGTGTTTAAATCTAGAGATAAAATCAGTTTATGCAGAGATTGGGGAAAGATTTGTAGAACATAAAAATTTAAATAATGAAATTGGGACATTTAATGTTGACGACGTTTTAAATACTTTGGATTCAAAAATAGCTAAAAGAGAAGAGCTTAAGGCTAAAGTAGTAGAAGCATCAAAAGAATTAAATGATAAACTAATCCTTCAAGAAAAGAAAAAAGTAAAAGAACAGTTTGAGAGCGAGAAGGAAAAATTAGATAAAGCTCTTGCTATGGATATAATAAATAAAGATGAATACTTTAAAAAATTGAAAGTTCATGAAAATAAAGTTATATATTTTGATGAAATAAAAAATATAGAGAAACAATATGAAATCAAAATAATATCATATGATGAAAAAAATGAAAAGATAAAATCTATACTAGACAGAGATGAGTAAAGGGACATTAAATTAAGAAGTATATGTAAATAAAGAGAGTCGGTCTATATAATTTATTCTATAGATCGACTTTGTATTTTATCATTTATATGAAAGAAGGCTGGATTAAGTGAAGTATTTTAATGAGGTTTTAAAGGGCATATTCTACAAAGAACCAGGAAATTTTAATAAATATATAGATAAAGAAGTTTTAAAGTATTGTTTAGGGGCGAATATGTATATGAGCGCTACAAAAAATATTTTGAAAAAAATAAAGAATAAAGAATTTAAAAATATAGGATGTATAACTCTTTGTTTTGAGGATGCAACTAAGGAAAGTGAAGTTAATTTTGCAGAAGAGAATGTATTAAAGTTATTCGGTGATATATGCAAGCTTTTGAAAGAAGGAGATTTAAATGATGAAGAGTTACCTTTAATATTTTTAAGAGTAAGAGGTATAGATCAATTCAAGAAATTTTCAAGTAGCCTAACAAAAGATCATACTAATATTTTGGCAGGATTTATATTTCCAAAGTTTAACTCAAACAATGGAGAGGAATATCTTTGCCATTTAAAAAAATTAAATGATAAATATGAAACAGTATTATATGGAATGCCTATAATTGAAGATGAAAAGGTTATATATAAGGAATTTAGGTATTTAGAATTAGATAAAATTAAGTCATTATTGGAGCCATATAAGAATTTAATATTAAATATAAGAGTTGGAGGAACAGATTTTTCTTCTAAATTTTCTTTAAGAAGAACTGTAAGTACATCGATATATGATTTAATGGTAGTTTCTGATTGTTTAACTGATGTTTTAAACTTTTTTACAAGAAATACTGATAATTATATTATTTCAGCTCCGGTATTTGAGTATTTTTCAAAAGACATAAATTCAAAAGAGGTACAAGGTTTACTAAAAGAAATTGAGCTTGATAAAGTAAATGGATTTTTAGGGAAAACAGTTATACATCCAGCACAAGTGAAATATGTAAACTCAATGTATGTTGTAACTTATGAAGAATATATTGATGCAACAAACATAATAGAAAATTCCAATGTGGGTGGAGTTTTTAAAGGGGAAAATGATAATAAAATGAATGAAGTTTTACCTCATTTAAATTGGGCAAGAAAAGTAATTCTTAGGTCAGAAGCTTTTGGAGTATTAAATGAAGGTATATGTAATTATGATTTATTAAAGAAAGAGATGGTATAGGAGTATTATGAGTATAGATATAAATATAGATAAAAATGTTTATGACATTAATTTAGATGATCTAATAGTTATGGGTAAAAGAATAAATAATAAGCTTAGAAATTTTCTGTTTATTAGCAAGGTACTTGGAAAACATATTGAAGTAAAAGCAGACGTATGCAAGGCAATAGGAATTCTTCTTGCTTCTCTTACGTACAAGCCATCTAGTGAAGAATTAGAAGATTTAAAAGATATATTAGCATATATAAAATCTACTAATTATATTGATGAGCATATTAAAGAGGTCATTGATAAATTCACTTTTAATACTAGAGGTGAGAAAGTCTGTGTACTAGGATTTGCAGAAACTGCAACAGGCCTTGGTATGGCAGTTGCTTCATCAATAGAAGATTCTTATTATTTAACAACAACTAGAGAGAATATAACAGGAATTAAGTCTCTTGTTAATTTTGAAGAAGAGCATTCTCATGCAACTATGCATAAGTGTTTTCCAATATTAAAAGAAGATATAATTAATAAAGATAGAATGATATTAGTGGATGACGAGATAACAACTGGGAAATCAATGATTAATATTATAAGAGAATTATCTAATGTAACTTCAATAAAGAAATATACAATAATTAGTATATTAGATTGGAGAAATTCATTAAATAAAGAATTAATGGATTCTTTAGCTCTTGAAAAAGGAATAGATATAGAAGTGTTATCGCTTATAAGTGGAAATATAAGTATAAATGACAATAGTGTATTTTATAATTACATAGATAATGAAATAGAGGAAAAAACGTCAGTAAATAACCTTAATATATTGGATAGAATTCAGATTGAAAGTGAAGATGAAAATGTGGATTACTATAAAGATAGTGGAAGGTTTGGAGTAAATCAGAAAGATATTATGCTTTTAGATAAAAAATGTGAAAGCATAGCCAAGATGATTGAAGATGATATAGAAGATAGTGATAAAATATTAATTCTAGGACATGGAGAAAATATTTATATACCTAGTAAGATTGCATCATATTTAAAAAATGATACTTATTTTAAATCTACTACAAGAAGTCCTATATTTTGTGAGAATATAGATGAATACCCAATAAAGACTGCACATGTATTTTATGATTCTGGTATTAAGTATTATATGTACAATAAAGAAGACATTGAAAAGAGATATGATAAGGTTATTCTTATTACAGAAAATGATTTAAATATGAAATTAACATCAAATATACTTATATATAAAATATAGATTGGGAGGCAGCTATGAAATTAGTTAAGAGTAGCTATAAGGAAGATGTAGTATTTCTTTTAAAAGATTTATCTAAAGAGATAAATGAGATTACAGTTGAAGAGAAGGAGAAACTTATAAATAGTGGAATAAATTATTCAGAATTTATTTCGAAGGAAAGTATACCAAGCAAAGAAATGACAGAAATATTTTTAAGTCTTTTAGAGGATAAAAAAGAAGAAATAGCAAAATATGTAGAAATAATTTCAGATACTATATTTAAAGAAAAGGGAGAGAAGTTAGTAATAGTATCTCTTGCAAGAGCAGGAACACCTTTTGGAATACTTATTAAAAAGTACATTAAATTTAAATACAATATAGATATACCGCACTATAGTATATCTATAATTAGAGGTAAGGGAATAGATTTTAATGCTTTGAAATTTATATTAAAAAAGCATAAAGGTGGATTAATACAATTTGTTGATGGATGGACTGGAAAGGGATCAATAACTAAGGAGTTAGATAAATCAATAGAGTTATTTAATAGAGAGTTTGGAGAAAATGTTTCAAGTGGACTAGCTGCTATAGCTGATCCTGCTATGTTATGTACAGTATGTGGAACTAGGGAAGATATAGCAATTCCAAATTGTTGTCTAAATTCTACTGTGAGTGGACTTATAAGCAGAACTATTCATAATGATAAATATATTAATGAAGATGATTTTCATGGAGCTAAATACTTGGATTATTTAGAAGAATATGATTTTTCAAATGAATTTATAAAGAAAATTGAAGAATGCTTTAAAGTAGAGAATTATGATATAGAGAAATATAAAAGAGAGAAAACAGCAGAAAAAATTGTACAAGATATAAGAGAAGAGTTTGATGTAGCTGATATAAATAAGATAAAGCTTAGTATCGGAGAAGCATCTAGAGCTCTTTTAAGAAGACAGGTTAGGTGTATATTAATAAAGGACATAGAAGAGAAAGATGTAAAGCATATAATTCAGCTTTCAAAAGAAAAGGATGTTAAAGTTTTGAAATATGATAAAACCCATTATGAATGTATTGCTATTATAAAATAATAAATTAAAAGGGGAATGCAAAGATATGGGGAAAATAAATTTTATAACAGACTTAGATAGAACTATAATACATTCAAAGAATAAAGGCTTTAAATGTGTTGAACATATAGGGGATAGAGAAATAACCTATATGACAGAAAAAAGTTACAATAAACTTCAAAATATGCTAAAAGAAAATATTATTGAATTTATACCTTGCACTATGAGAAATATAGATCAGACCTTAAGAATCAATTTTATAAAAGAATATAATCCTAAACTTATTATATGTACAAATGGAGCACAGATATATAGGAATGGAGTACTAGATTATGAGTGGGATTTAAAAATGAAAAGTTTAGTTAAAAAAGAAGAGATAGAAGACAGTATAGAACTTATTAAAAGTTTAAACATAAAAAATATAGAAATTAGAAATATAGAAGATTTTTATATTACGGTAAAATGCGAAACTGTTATTGATGCCAAAGAAGGTGCAAGTATTTTGATTAAATACTTTAAATCACCTTATAAAGTGATGCAAATAGGAGTTAAGATCTTTATAATACATGAGAAAATAGATAAGATACATGCTGTTGATTATGTTATAGAAAAGTTTGATATAAATAATGTATTTACAGCTGGAGATAGTGAGGTTGATATTGAATTCACAAGAAGAGGCAGATGTATTCTTCCAAAGCATAGTATATTTAAACATGATGATGCCATAATTACAGAGAAAGATGGTATATATTCTACAGAAGACATTCTAGATATACTAGAAAGATATATGTAAATTAAGGAATAAAATATTGATATTATTGGATATATTGTTATAAAATATAATTGTGCATGGGAGGAGTGATCTTAATGACTATAAATTTACAGACTATAATTCACTCTATGTTTAGAAGCAAATATGATAGAAAAAATAATGGTGAATTCATACCATATTTTTATAGATTTATAGGGGTAGAGGATATTGAGAACTATGATAATTTGTTAAAAACTATTGAAGTGAAGTGTGAAGAAATTTCTGACAGAAAATTAATTTTTGATAATGGAATTCCTTTAAATGGAGAGATGGAGCTTATTGAGTATATATATAATGAATTATCATCCATGAATATATACAACATGGTCAATGAGGATATTATTATATTTAATGATAGTCAGGTTAATAATATATTTTTAAGAGCCATGGATTATGTTATTCCACTTTCAATTAGAAATGAAAATTTCTTTAGTGATAATGTAAGAAATAATTTCATTACAAAGTTGATTGTTTGGGCATATTCATATTTAAGAGAAATTAATTTTAATGATGATATAAATCCAAAGTGTATTTTTTATGGGAATATAGAGAGACATGAAGTATATTTTTTAATGATTTTATATTTAATGAATTTTGATGTAATCTATATTAATCCATTAAAAGAAGAGTATTTTGAAGGAATCGATACAGATAAGCTTAGCACTGAAATTAAGAAAATGAACATACTAGATGTTAGAAGCTTTAGTGAAAGAACTTCAATGGGAAGAGTAATAGAAAATAATGAGACTTTAACTAAAAAGCTTCAAAGAGATGTAAGAGAAGAATTATTTACTAATACAGGAATGTATGTCCCTTGGCAATTTAGAGGGAAATATACAAAGAGTGTATTGTTAAATGGAATAGATGAAGATGTATTTATATATTGGAATGAACCAGCAAAATTAAGAGAAGGATTTAAGACATCAACTGAAACAGTTAAAGTTCCATGCTTTTTTCAAAAGTTTGATGGAGAATATTTAGATAAAGATAAATATTATAAATTAGTAAAGCACTGTACAGATTCTACAAATACCTTATTTTTTAATAATGGCGATATATCAGAAGATGTTGAAGTTACAGATGATATGTTTCAACTAATGTTCTGTCAATTAAGTGATGGAACATTTGATATTGAAGAGATAAAGAAACTTCCAATATATAAATTTTCTAAATATAGTATAGAAGTTCAGGATTTACTTTTAAATAAATTTAATGAGGTAATATTAGATAAAACATTGTTTGTAGAACCACTAGATAAAAATACAATTTTGAAATTACTGGTTTTAGTAATTTCTTTAAATAAAAATATTGTTAGATTAATTGATAACTTTGATTTTACATCAAATATTCCAAAGATAGTTATATACTTAAATGGAGAAGATGAAATTAATGATGATATGACAAGATTACTTGCATATTTACATATTATAGGAGTTGATATAATTATCTTCAATCCATCAGGATTATATAATATATGTAAAATTATAAGGAAAGATAGAGTAAATATAATTAGATTAGAAGAAATGAATTACAAATCAAAATACAAAAAGCTTGAACCTGCAAATAACAGTATTTTTTCTAGATTGTTTAAATAAATATTTAAGGAGAATTGAGAAGTATGAATAATAATGATATGAATATGATGGGCAATGAAGATATGATGAATAACCAAGATATGATGAATAACCAAAATATGATGAATAACCAAAATATGATGAATAACCAAAATATGATGGACAATCAAAACATGATGAATAACCAAAATATGATGAATAATCAAAATATGATGGGTAATCAAAATATGATGAATAATCAAAACATGATGGGTAACCAAAATATGATGGGCAACCAAAATATGATGGGTAATCAAGGTATGATGAACGGATATGGCCAGCAACAAACAACTCAAGAAGCTAATATTATGGAAAATGCAGAAGCATATAAAAATAGATTAAGACAATTACCAGAAGTCCAAGCTTTGACAAGTGAAGTTGAAATAGCTAATCCTAATTCAATAATTCAATTTGGTCAACAAGCTAGTTCAAACATATCAAAAATTTCAGATGAGCTTTTAAGTTCTATGAAAGAAGTTAAATCAGAAGAAGTTAGTGAAATGTTAGTTCATTTAACAAAGATAATGGACAAGTTTGATGTTAAAGAGCTTGAAGATATAAAGGAACCATCTTTTATTGGAAAGATATTTAAAGCAGCTCAAACAAGTGTGGCTAAACTTTTCCAAAAATATGATACTATGGGATTAGAAGTTGAAAAAGTATATGTGTTATTAAAGAGATATGAATCTGAAATAAGAGAGTCTAATAATAAGCTTAAAAGATTATATGATGGAAACATAGAGTTTTATCAATTACTAGAAAAGTATATAGTTGCTGGTGAAATGGCAATAGAAGAAATTAATTTATATATAAATCAATATGAATATAATAATCAAATAAATCAAGAAGAAAAACAAATGATGGTACAAAAGCTTGAGACAGCAAAGGAGATGTTAGATCAACGTGTTTATGATTTAAGAATAGCTGAAAATGTTGCAATACAGGCTGTACCTATGATTCAAAATATTCAAATGTCAAACTTTAACTTAATGAGAAAAATAAATTCATCATTTATCATAACATTACCTATATTTAAGCAATGTTTAGCTCAAGCTATAATATTAAAAAGACAAGAAATACAAGCTAAGTCAATTAAACAATTAGATGATAAAACAAACGAGCTTATACAAAGAAATGCTGCAAACACAGCTACTCAATCAGCTAATATTGCAAGAATGGCATCTACAAGCTCAATTAGTATAGAAACTCTTGAAAAATCTTATAATACTATTATGAAAGGTATTGAAGAAACAAGAGCGATTCAAGAAGCAAATAAGCAACAAAGAGGTCAAAATGTTGTAAAACTTGAAAGTATTAAGCAAGATATGAAAAAGACTATAAAACTATAATTTATATAAAAGGAATCTAAATTATAGAATATATATAAGCTTTAAGAGTAAGTTATATAAGATATACCTTACTCTTTTTTTGTATCTATAATTATGGATATTATATTTTAAATTGATTTACTTATATAAGTCTGCTGCAAGGTTTATTAATATAGTATGCTTTATAACTTCAAAAAAATATTGGTGCATTTTCCAACTAACATCAACTAATTATTTAGGGATAGATGTACTTAGAATAGTATGCACTACAAACATGGCGACAGGAATACAAAACATTCACACGAAAGAGTTGTATAAACAGCTGAAAAAGTTTAAGCTGATTTGTGCAAATTGGTAGCTAAGATAATAGAAAATAGAGAATAAAAATTTATTTTGGAGGAGTTCTTAAAATAGAAAAAGTTATAAATACTTTATGAATAAGTCCTTAAAAACCCAAAATTATCAACAGATTAAAAACAGTAAGAAAACAAAACAAATCCTATATCTTATAATTTAAGATATAGGATTTGTTTTATAAGTAGATAGAATCACTATATATTTTTAACCTTACTAGTTTAATTTCCGAATAATTATTACAATAATGTATATTTATTTATTAATATATAAAAAATGTTATAAATTGCAATATATTGACATGGAGATACTATATGTTAAAATGAAATTAGTTATTAAATATAGTTATTATGTATGATAAAACTAGTAGTTAATAATAAATTTTATATTATATATCTAATTTGGGAGGGATATTATGGCTATAAACTTAGGTGGAAATTTTAATCCAGGAATGACAAATAATCAAAATTCAGTAGGAGCATTAAATTTAAAGAAAAATGACGTTTTAAATTTAACTAAAAAAGAACCAGGACTTGAGCAAGTAATACTAGGTGCTGGATGGGATGTAGCAGAAACGGGTAATAGTTTTGATTTGGATATATCAGCATTTTTATTAAACGCAAATGGAAAAGTAACTGATGTACAACAAAATGTTATTTTCTTTAATAACATGCAAGGACAAGGTATCCTTTTAGAAGGAGATAATAGGACAGGAGCTGGAGATGGGGATGATGAAAGAATTCAGATTGATTTATCACAAATAAGTCCAGCAGTTCAAAAAATAGTTTTCGTAGTAAGTATATTTGAAGCTATGAGCAAGAGACAAACTTTTGGAATGGTTGAGAATTCTTTTGTAAGATTATTAGATGCAAAAAATGGTGAAAGAGAAATCTGTAGATTTAATCTAAAAGAAAATAGTTCAACTGCAACTTCAGTAATATTTGCAGAACTTTATAGAAATAATGGAGAATGGAATTTTAAGGCTATAGGAGAAGGTAAAATAGCAGACTTAAATGGTATATTAAATTTATATATGTAATATAAGATTGGAGAATGTGAGATATGTTTGGACTTTTTAAGAAAAAATTAAATGAATTAGAAAATAAGTCTATCGAAAATACGAATACTCAAAATATGGGACAAGGTATATTAAATCTTCAAAAAAATGATATTCTTGATTTAACAAAAAGAAATCCATCTCTTAATAATGTGATAGTTGGTGCCGGCTGGGACGTTAGTAGAAGAGGAGCAGATATCGATTTAGATTTAGTAGCTCTACTATTAGATGAAAATGGTAAGCTAATCAAGAAAAAAGGATTAGTATATTTTGGGTCAAAGAAATCACAAGGGATATATTTAACAGGAGATAACTTAACTGGAGAAGGTGATGGTGATGATGAGAGAATAATAGTTACATTATCAAATCTTCCACAAGAGTGTACAAAGGTTATTTTTTCAGTAGTTATATATGGTGCAAAAAGAAGAAGACAAAATTTTGGAATGGTACAAAATTCATATGTTAGATTACTAGATGCAGATAATAGAGAAAAAGAAATTTGTAGATTTAACCTAATGGAAAACGGTGGAGATAATACAGGAATATTATTTGCAGAGTTATATAGAGACGGATCAGATTGGAACTTTAAAGCATTAGGAAACCTATTACAAATAACAATAGAAGATTTAGAAAGAGAATATAGATAATTTATTAAGGAGTGAAATAGATGGGAATAAATTTAGGTAACTTAGGTGGTAATTCACCTTTAAATAATAGTAATAATCAAGCCGCAAATATTTTAAATTTAGAGAAGAATACAGTTTTAGATTTAACAAAAAGAAATCCAGGTCTTGAAAAAGTAATACTTGGAGCAGGATGGGACATAGCAAGTGGAGGAACAGATTTTGATTTAGATATAGCTGCATTTATGCTTGATGCTAATAATAAGTTTAATACTGTGTCTAATGTGATATTCTTCAACAATAAAGTAGGACAAGGAATTCAATTAGGAGGAGATAATAGAACTGGAGCTGGAGATGGAGATGATGAAAGAATCTCTATTGATTTAGGCGCCGTAAGTCCAGAAATACAAAAAATTGTATTTGTAGTTACTATAGATAAGGCTAGAGAAAAAAGACAAACATTTGGAATGATTAATAATTCATATGTTAGACTATTGGATGTGAATAATGGGGAGAGAGAAATCTGTAGATTTAATTTAAAAGAAAATGGATCTACAGCAACTTCAATAATATTTGCAGAACTTCATAGGGATGCTGGAGAATGGCAATTTAAAGCTATAGGAGAAGGTAAAATAGCAGACTTGAATGGAGTTTTAGCATTATATCAATAACATTATAATAATTACATGGGTTTGGGTTGAAATACTATGTTAATCTGAAAAGATTGACATAGTATTTTATATAATATTAAAAGATAGGAGTATAGAGAATTGTATAGTGGGTTAAATAAAAAAGAGGTAGAAAAAAGCAGGGATAAATATGGTCGCAATATAATAGTAGAAGCTGAACCTGAGACGTTTTTTCATAAATTCAAAGAGGCCTTTGGAGATCCCATGATTAAATTGTTACTAGCAATTGCAGCAATACTTGCAGTGATGGCTTTTATGGGATATGCAGAATGGGGAGAGCTTGTTGGTATTGTTATATCTGTATTTTTAGTAACATTTATATCAGCTAAAACAGAAATGGCATCTGATAATGAGTATAGGAAACTTAAAAGTAGTGCTGAAAAAGACATCTGTAAAGTCTATAGAGACGGTAAGGCTATAGAAATACCAGTTGATGATGTGGTAGTTTCTGATTTAGTAATTCTTGAGTTTGGTGATAAAATACCAGCTGATGGTATTTTAATAAGCGGTGATTTAAGAATTGATAATTCAGCTTTAAATGGAGAGGCTGAAGAGTGTGAAAAGATTGCTGTATCTAAAGATTATATATATGATGGAGAGGTTGCAGTTACAGGAGATATTTTTGTAGATAAATCATCTTTATTTAGAGGTGCTGTTGTATTTAACGGTTATGGAGTAATGGAAGTTAAAAAGGTTGGAATGAGTACTGTTATGGGATCAATGGCTGAAGATATGGCTGAAGAGGATGTAGAGAGTCCATTAAAGGTTAAATTAACAGATTTGGCTGATAAAATATCTAAATTTGGATATATTGGAGCTGTTGTTATTGCTTTAGCATTAATATTTCATAAGGTACTTATAAGTGGAGGTATTAATGCATATTTAGATACTGGATTTGCATTTGTACTTAAAGATTTTCTTGAAACTATAATGCTTGCTGTTGTAATAATAGTAATGGCAGTTCCAGAGGGGTTACCTCTTATGATTGCTATAGTTCTTATGAGAAATACTGCAAAAATGCTTCAAAGAAATGTATTAGTTAGAAAACCAGTTGGAATTGAAACCGCAGGATCACTAAATATATTATTTAGTGATAAGACAGGTACAATAACAAAAGGAAAGCTTGAAGTTGTAGAATTTTTTGATGGTAACTTAGAGAATAGTTATAACAAAAGTAAAACAATTAAAGAACTAGTTTCTCTATGTATAGGTAAGAATACTACAGCAATGTTTGATGCGGATAATCAAGTTATTGGTGGTAATGCAACAGATAAAGCCTTATTAAACTTCTTAACAAAAGAAGAAATGGATAAGTATTCTAATATAGCAGTAGAAGGAACTCAACAATTTAATTCAAAAAATAAATATTCAGCAGCTCAATTAAAACATACAACTGTATATAAAGGAGCACCAGAGAAATTATTGGCTAATGCTAATAGATATGTTGACAAAAATGGAGAAATACAAGAACTAAGTAGAGATAAGATAGAGAAAAAGATAGATCAATTAGCAGAAAAGGCAATGAGAGTACTTGCCTTTGCATGCAGCGACAGTGAATTAGTGTCTGATGAACTTCCAAACGATTTGGTGATTGTAGGATTTGTAGGAATAAGAGATGATGTAAGACCAGAAGCAAAGATAGCTATAAAAGAAGTTCAAAACGCAGGTATACAAGTAGTTATGATTACTGGAGACAGAAAAGAGACTGCTGTAGCTATAGCTAAAGATAGTGGTTTAATAAATAGTAGTAATGATATAGCTTTAACATCAGATGAACTAAATAGTATGACAGATGAAGAAGTTAAAGAAATACTTCCACGTTTGAAGGTTATTTCAAGAGCATTGCCAACAGATAAATCAAGAATGGTAAAATTGGCACAAGAATTAGATTTAGTTTGTGGAATGACAGGTGATGGAGTAAATGATGCTCCAGCGCTTAAGAGGGCGGATGTTGGATTTGCTATGGGATCTGGTACAGATGTAGCAAAGGAAGTCGGCGATATAGTTATACTAGATGATAATTTTAAATCGATAGAAAATGCGATACTATATGGTAGAACTATATATAATAATATATTGAAGTTTATAAAATTCCAATTAACTATAAACGTAGCAGCTGTAGCTGTTTGTGCCATTGCACCATTTTTAGGAATAGAACAACCTTTGGGCATTACTCATATCTTATGGATAAACCTTGTGATGGATGGACTTGGAGCACTAGCATTAGGTGCAGAGCCACCTCTTAGAGAGTATATGGAGGAGAAACCAAAATCAAGAAGTCAAAGTATTGTCTCTAAAAAGATGATGACTCAAGTTTTATTTGCAGGATTCTGGATTACTTTAATTAGCTTTATATTCTTAAAAACACCATTCTTCTTAAGCTATTTTGGAAGTGAAGCAGAGCTTATGACAGGATTCTTCTCAATGTTTGTATTTATGGCTGTAGCAAATGGATTTAATGTTAGAAATGAAGGCGTTAATATATTAGAAAATATTAATGAAAATAAAGGTTTCTTAAAGGTTATGGGAATAATAGTGTTAGTCCAAATTGGATTAACATATGTTGGGGGAGATTTCTTTAAATGTACTCCAATAAGCCTAAAGGGATGGTTATTAGTAGTTGGTATAGCGGTAACTATTATTCCGTTTGATATGATAAGAAAAATTATAGTAAAAGCAAAAAATAGCGGTAAGGAAATAGATGAAGAAAAAGAATTTGCTGTTAGATAAAATTAGGTAAATAAAAAAGGGTGCTTATTAGCACCCTTTAGCTTATCTTAAATTATTCTGCTATTTCATTAGCCATAGCTTCTAATTGATCGTCAGTATATATAACTCTATGTACAAATTTTTCTAATCTAGGCATAAAGAATTGTATTAAAGGCCCTTGAAGTAATGCTGCGATTACGGTACCTATACCAATTACTCCTCCTAGTAAATATCCAACAACAAAGAATGTTATATCCATAGCTATACGAACTACACGATATTGAAGTTTTGATTTATCTGATAATAAAAATGGTATTACATCATTTGGAGCAACTCCAAGCTCAGTAGCTTTAAGTAATGAAAAACCTATAGCGATTATTACGCAGCTAAGAACTAGTAATATCATTTTAAATACGATATTTAGGTCTTCAAAGTGCATGTCTCTAAAAACTCTAATCATTAGATCAATAAATGGACCAGCAGATATCATAGCAAGAACCGTACCTATATTTATGTAGTGTCTTGCAAAAATTAATATTATAACTAAGAAAGTAAATGTAATAATCATATTACCTATTCCAGGGGTTATACCTACAACCTTAGCCAATCCCTGAGTAAATACTGTAAATGGGTCAGAACCTATATTAGTTCCTATAAATATTGCTACACCTATTTGAATTATCCATACACCAAGAAAGAAAAATACTAGTTTCTTAATTAATTGTTTACAATCAAGCTTTTTCATCACTTAACCTCCGTATTAAAAAATATATAGTGCTCAAAATCACTCAAGCACGAAATAAAGAATATCACAAAAGTTTTAATAAATGAAATTGAGAAAATTTCAAATGTGCATGTTTACATATATCATTTACATAAAATATTTCAATGTAACAAGTATTTACATAAGTTTTTGTTAAGAAAATAATTGATTTATTAAAATAATGATAATTTTATTCTTGTATTTTATCTGTCATAAAATATCCATAAACATTCATTTTCTGTCATATAGTTATGTGACAGAAATTATAAGTGTCACTACTTGGAAATTGTGTAAGTAAAAAATATCTACTATAAATACAATATAAAAAGTAAACATATAGATTGACAATGATTACACAACAGAGTATATTTTTTATATACACAATGAAGTGTATAAGAGAGCAAAGGAGCTCCATAGATATCTATGGAGCTCCTTGTTTTTTTATATGGAAAAGTATAGGAGGATGTAAAATGAAAAACTTTGGGATTAAAACAAATATATATTTTGGTGAGGGATCTTTAGAGTATCTACAAAATATAAAAGGTAAGAAAGTGTTTGTAGTAACAGATCCATTCATGGTTAAGTCTGGAACAATTAATAAAATTACTGATAATTTAATAGGAAGAGAGTATGAAATATTTAGTGATATAGTACCAGATCCCCCAATAGAGCTCGTTGTAAGTGGTATAGAAAAGATAGGAAAGTTTAACCCAGATACTATTGTAGCTTTAGGTGGAGGTTCTGCAATTGATGCGGCAAAGGCTATTATGGATTTTTCAAAAAAGATAGTAAATATTAAAGAAATAGAGTTTATTGCAATACCGACAACTAGTGGTACTGGTTCAGAGGTTACATCTTTTGCTGTTATAACAGATAAGGAGAAGGGAATAAAATACCCATTAGTTTCAGATGAACTATTACCTAATTCAGCAATATTAGATCCAGAACTAGTTAAAAGTGCTCCAGATTTTATAACGGCAGATACTGGAATGGATGTTTTAACTCATGCAATTGAAGCATATGTATCAAAAAATGCAACAGATTTTTCAGATGCAC
This sequence comes from Clostridium sardiniense, assembly GCF_016907995.1. Classification (GTDB taxonomy): domain Bacteria; phylum Bacillota; class Clostridia; order Clostridiales; family Clostridiaceae; genus Clostridium; species Clostridium sardiniense. The sequence continues at coordinate 101,055 of NZ_JAFBDA010000012.1, forward strand.
TTGCAGAGAAGGCTGTAAGTTTAGTATTTAAATATTTAATTAGAGCATATAAAAATGGAAATGATATAGAGGCTAGAGAAAAAATGCATAATGCATCATGTCTTGCAGGACTTGCTTTTAACGCAGCATCTTTAGGAATAAATCATAGTATAGCACATGTTCTTGGAGGTAAATTCCATATTCCGCATGGAAGAACAAATGCAATTTTATTACCTCATGTAATTGAATATAATGCTAATATTTCAGGATATACTTCTACAAATTATTCTATTACTGCAAATAAGTATTCAAATTTAGCAAAAATTGTAGGATTATCAAATTCTAATATAAGAGGAAATGTTAAGAGTTTAGTAAATGAGATAAAGAAAATGCAAAAAAATATGAATATGCCAACAACCCTTTCAGAATGCGGAATTAAGAGTGATGAAGTTCTAAAAGTGAAAAATGAAATAGCAAAAATTGCAATTAAAGATGCTTGTACAATTACTAATCCAAGAACACCAAACGACATAGAAATAATAGACATTTTGCAAAAAATTAAATAATATAAAAAAATATTGACAACTATTTACTTAAGCAATATAATTTAATTATCACAAAGGTGTGATGTTTAAACTGAAAGCAACGGGGCTTCTTAAAAGATACTCTATCCAATGAAGGATTTATCTTTAAGGAGCTTTTTTTGAACAATGGATGAAAAGGTTTTATAGAAATTTAAATTTATTCAAATATATTTAAATTTCTAAGATAAAAGGTGGTATAAGTATGGGGAATGAAGAAAAGCAAAGAGTTGTACAGGAATATGTTCCTGGTAAGCAAGTTACTCTTGCTCATATAATAGCAAATCCAACAGATGATATTTTTAAGAAGCTTGGATTAGTCTTAGATAATAAAGATGCAATTGGTATTTTAACAATAACACCAAGTGAAGCATCAATAATAGCAGCAGATGTTGCAACTAAAGCTTCAGGAGTAACACTAGGATTTATTGATAGATTCAGTGGATCAGTAGTTTTTACTGGAGATGTAAGTTCAGTTGAATCTGCGTTAAGTGAAGTTTTAGATGTTTTAGGAAACTTACTACAATTTACATCAACTGTAATAACGAGGACTTAAGATATGAGTAGAGTTATATTTATAGGAAAAACAGGAAGTGGAAAGACTACTCTTTGTCAAAAATTAAATGAATTAGAAATTAAATATAAAAAGACTCAATCAGTAGAAATATATGATAATTCAATTGATACTCCAGGGGAATATTTAGAAAATAGAAATTTATATAGTGCACTAATAGTAACAGCAGCAGATGCTGATATTATAGCACTTGTATATGATTCTACAGAAGACGAAGGGTATTTTGCTCCTGGTTTTGCAAGTATGTTTTGCAAAGATGTTATAGGAATTATAACTAAGATAAATAAAGTTTCTAAAAATAGAATAGAGATTGCAGAAGATAGGATAAAGCAAGCTGGAGTTTCAAGGATTTTTAAAGTTGATACTTTAGATGATGTAGGAGTAGAAGAATTAAGTAATTATTTAAAAGCGTTTTAATTTGAGGTGAATGGTTAAATGGAAAAAAACATAGTAATAGTCGACGATGAGCCTATTACAAGGATGGATATAAGAAGCATCCTAGAAGCTAAAGGCTACAATGTAGTAGGTGAAGCAAATGATGGATTTAATGCAATAGAAGTTTGTAAAAAGTACAAGCCAAATCTAGTAATAATGGATATAGATATGCCAAATTTAGATGGAATAAGAACAAGTAAAATAATTACTAAGGATAATTTAGCTGGAGGAGTAATACTATTAACTGCCCATGAAGGTGATGAGTATTTAGAAAAAGCTAAAAGTGTAGGAGCATTTGGGTATTTAGTTAAACCTATAGAAGAGAAATCTTTTATAAGAAATATTGAAATGTGTTTATCTAAAGTTTCAGAGTTTGAAAAGTTAAAAAAAGATTTAGATAATGTAAGTAATAAATTAAATGAAAGAAAAATAATTGAAAGAGCAAAAGGTATATTAATAAAGGAATTTAATATATCAGAAGACGAGGCTTATAGAAGAATTAGAAAACTTTGCATGGATAAAAGAACTACGATGGCAGAGATTGCTAAGGTAATAATATTAGGCTATGAAGATTAGAGATACAATTTATGGCTTATGTATAAAAAACACATATCTAAAACAAAATGATATAGAAAAAATTATAGAAGTGTCCAAAACAATAGGTGTTATGGCAGACTTTTATGATGGAGATGTGTTTATAGATGTTTTATCGATGGATAAAAATAAAGCAATTGTAGTATTTCATGCAAAACCAAGTACTGTAAAATCCATGTATTTAGAGGATATGACGGGTGAAGAAGCATTAAGAGAAAATGAACCCGGTGTATTAAAAACTTTAGAAACTGGAGTTCCTTGCAAAGATATAACAGCAGTAACTCAAGAAAATAAAATTGTAAAGCAAAAGATACAGCCTATTGTAAATGATAATAAAGTTATAGGTGTAATAATTGCAGAAAAAGATATAAGTGAAGAGGTAAAAGAAGAGTTTAGGATAAAGAACTCAAATGAAGAACTTGTTGATTTAATGAAGAATAATGATATTATAACAGATAGCTTAGATGATGCTGTTTTAATATTTGATAATACAGGCAAATTAATAATTAGCAATAAAAATGCTAGTGACATATATAAAAAATTAGGATATCTTCAAGATATAAAAAATATGAGTTATGATAATTTATCATTGACTAAAATTAAATATAATGAGTTAATTAAAGAGCTTAAAGAAGAAAATAAAGTGATAGAAGAAATTAAGTTTGCTGATTATTACTTTAAAATAACAAGAACATTTATAAATAATGAGGGAGAATTTCAAGTTCTTAGTGTAATAAAAGATATTACATATATAAAAAGAAAAGAAAAAGAAATGGAACTTAAAGAAGTTGAAGTTAGAGAAGCTCATCATAGAATAAAAAACAATCTTCAAACAACAGTGGCTTTACTTAGAAGACAAAGTAGAGATTGCATTTATGATGAATCAAAAGAAACACTAGATGAGAGCATAGGTAGAATATTAACAATTGCTACAACTCATGATTTATTATCAAGATGCAAAAATAATAAAGTAAGTATTAAAGAGTCTATAAATTCAATTATAGATAATATAAATTCAATAGAATATGATAGTAGAATTAAAATTTCAATATATGGACAGGATTTTGAAATTTATGGAGAGAAGGCAACGGCGCTATTACTTGCCATAAATGAAATAATACAAAATGCATATAAGCATGCATTTAAAGGTAAAGATACTGGAAATATTAAAATAATTCTAGATAAAGAAGATAACAATATTACAATAACTATCTTAGATGACGGAGTAGGATTTGATTTAAATACTGTTAACTTAGGAGGCCTTGGAATGGGTATAATAAATAGTTATATCACAGAGGTATTAGGAGGACATATAGAATTATACTCTGGACATGATGGTACAAAAACAATAATAAAATTTTTAAACAATTAAATATAAGTAATAACTATGAATTACAAAGACGTAGTTTTAATTGAGCAAAGAGGCTTAAGGTTATAGGTAGATTAAATAGGAATTATAAATATTCCAATTTATTCACTGTAACTTTAAGCCTTTTTAGTTCCATAAAAATAGGAGGTGATTATATGAGAGAGGAAATGTTAAGTGTTGGAATAGATATAGGAACGAGTACAACTCAACTTATATTTTCAAAACTAATAGTTGAAAACACAGCATCAAGTTTTTCAGTTCCAAGAATTTCAATAGTTGATAAAGAAGTTATATACAGAAGTGAAGTTTATTTTACTCCACTAGTATCTAATAACGAAATCAATGGAGAAAAGATAAGAGAAATAGTAGAGAAAGAATATAAAAAAGCTTGCGTAAATAAAGAAGATATACAAACTGGTGCAGTAATAATAACAGGAGAAACAGCAAGAAAAGAAAATGCAAATGATGTATTACATACATTAAGTGGATTTGCTGGTGATTTTGTTGTTGCAACAGCAGGGCCAGATCTTGAAAGTATAATTGCAGGAAAAGGTGCAGGAGCTCATATATATTCAAAAGAACATTCAACTTCAGTCGTAAATATTGATATTGGTGGCGGAACAAGCAACCTTGCACTATTTACAAGAGGAGAAGTTAAAGAAACAGGATGCTTAGATATTGGTGGAAGGCTTATAAAATTAGACAAAGTAACTAAAGAGATAACTTATATTTCACCTAAAATAGAAAAGATTATTAAAGATAATAACCTAGGGTTAAAGATTGGGACAAAAGGGACAGTAGAAAATATTAAGCCTGTAGTAGATATAATGGTTAGACTTTTAGAAGAGAGTGTAGGGCTTAGAGAAAAAGAAGATTTGTTTGACTTTATAGTTACAAATAAATCAATTGCTCTAAATGAAAAAATAGAATGTATATCATTCTCAGGAGGAGTTGCAGATTATATATATAACGAGTCAGAGATTGATGACTATTTTAAATTTGGCGATATTGGAATAATACTTGGAGAGGCAATTAAAACTTCAAGATTATGTAATAGCTTAAAAGTAATAAAAGCTATAGAAACAATAAGAGCTACAGTTGTTGGTGCAGGATCTCATACAACAGAAATAAGTGGAAGTACTATTACTTTTACTGAAGATAATTTTCCAATAAAGAATTTACCTATATTAAAGCTTTCAAAGGAAGATGAAGAAAATGGACAATATTCCATAAAGAAAGCAATAAGGGAAAAACTTAACTGGTTTAAATTAGAGAATGATATTCAAAGAGTTGCAATAGCTGTAGATGGAAAAAAGAGTCCTTCTTTTAAGGAAGTTTTAGAATATGCAAATGGACTTATAGAAGGTATGGAAGAATTAGTAGAGAGAGAGTTACCACTTGTAATTGTTGTTGAAAATGACATGGCAAAGGTACTTGGACAAACTATTTATTCATTATTAAATTTTAAAAAGGATGTAATCTGCATTGATAGCATTAAAGTTGACAATGGAGACTATATAGATATTGGAGGGCCAATAGCTGAGGGTAAAGTATTACCAGTAGTTATAAAAACTTTGGTTTTCAATTAGGATGAGAGGAGAACAACAGATGATTTTAAAAACTAAATTATTTGGACGTACTTATGAGTTTAAGAACTTATACGATGTAATGGCAAAGGCTAATGAAGAAAAATCTGGTGATAAATTAGCTGGTTTATCAGCTGAATCATCAGAAGAAAGAGTTGCAGCTAAGGTTGTTTTAGCTAGTATAACTTTAGAAGATTTAAGAAATAATCCAGCAGTACCTTATGAAATAGATGAGGTTACAAGAATAATCCAAGATGGAGTAAATGAAAAAATTTACGAAGAAATAAAGTCATGGACAGTTTCAGATTTAAGAGAATGGATTTTAGATGATAAAACTACTTCTCTAGATATAAGAAGAATCTCAAGAGGATTAACTTCAGAGATGGTAGCAGCTGTAACTAAGCTTATGTCAAATATGGATTTAGTTTGTGGTGCTAAAAAGATTGAAGTTACAGCACACTGTAATACAACAATAGGTAAAAAGGGAACATTATCTGCAAGACTTCAACCAAATCATCCAACAGATGATCCAGATGGAATACTTGCATCTTTATTAGAAGGATTAACTTATGGTATTGGAGATGCAGTTTTAGGATTAAATCCAGTTGATGATTCTGTTGAAAGTGTTGTTAAAGTATTAAATAGATTCCAAGAAATAAAGGAGAAATTTAATATTCCAACTCAAAACTGCGTACTTGCTCACGTAACTACGCAAATGGAAGCAATAAGACAAGGAGCACCAACTGACCTTATATTCCAATCAATAGCAGGTTCAGAAAAGGGAAATGAGGCATTTGGGTTTAATGCAGCTACTATAGAAGAAGCTAGAGAATTAGCATTAAAACAAGGTACAGCTTCAGGACCAAATGTAATGTACTTTGAAACAGGACAAGGATCAGAACTTTCATCAGAAGCTCACCATGGAATAGATCAAGTTACAATGGAAGCTAGATGTTATGGATTTGCTAAGAAATTTGAGCCATTCTTAGTTAATACAGTTGTTGGATTTATAGGACCTGAATATCTTTATGATGGTAAGCAAGTAATAAGAGCAGGCCTTGAAGATCACTTCATGGGTAAACTTTCAGGATTACCAATGGGATGTGATGCTTGTTATACAAATCATATGAAAGCTGATCAAAATGATATAGAAAATTTAGCGGTATTACTTACAGCAGCTGGATGTACTTACTTCATGGGAATTCCTCATGGTGATGATGTAATGCTTAATTACCAAACAACAGGATATCATGAAACAGCAGCACTTAGAGAAATGTTTGGATTAACAGCAATAAAAGAATTCGATGAATGGATGCAAAATATGGGCTTTATTAAAGATGGTAAATTAACAGATAAAGCTGGAGATGCATCAGTTTTATTAGGATAGGAGGATCAGAACACCATGAATGAAAAAGAATTAAAATTAATGGTTGAGCAATTAGTAAGCCAGATGGTTGGAAGTGGTAATACTGACATAATAAATGAAGCTATAAATAAAGTTTCTAAGACGGTTATAAATACAGAAGGATGCCTTGATGACATTACTGAAATAGATTTAAAGAAACAGCTACTAGTTAATAACCCAAAGGATAGAGATGCTTATTTAGATATGAAAGCTAGAACACCAGCTAGACTTGGAACAGGAAGAGTTGGATGTAGATACAAAACTATAACTGCTTTAAGAGTTAGAGCTGACCATGCAGCAGCACAAGACTCAGTATTCTCATATGTAGCAGAAGATTTTGTAAAAAAGAATAATATGCTTTCAATTGAGACTTTATGTGAAGATAAAGATACTTATTTAACTAGACCTGACCTTGGAAGAAAGTTCTCAGAAGAAACTTTAAAGTTAGTTAAAGAGAAGGTTGGAACTAACCAAAAGGTTGTAATAATGGTAGGTGATGGACTAAGTTCAGCAGCTATAGAAGCAAATATAGAAGATATTATTCCTTCAATAAAACAAGGGCTTAAGATGTATGGAATTGAACCAGCAAAGGAAATAGTATTTGTTAAGCATTGTAGAGTAGGAGCTATGGATCAAGTTGGAGAAGCTACTGGAGCAGATGTTGTTTGTTTATTAGTAGGTGAAAGACCAGGACTTGTAACTGCAAAATCAATGTCAGCATATATAGCATATAAGCCAACTATAGGTATGCCAGAAGCAAAGAGAACTGTCATATCAAATATTCACGAAGGTGGAACAACAGCAGTTGAGGCAGGAGCTCATATAGCAGAATTAATTAAAACTATGCTAGAGAAGAAAGCTTCAGGAATTGACCTTAAATAGATATTTAGGAGGAAAAAGTTTTGAAGAATGATGCAATAAAAGTAAATGTATTAAGTACGAAAATAATATCAAATGTTAGTCCAGAAATGGCTAAAAAGCTTAATTTAGAGTCACATCATAAAAGTCTTGGATTAATAACTTCAGATTGTGATGATGTTACATACACTGCTTTAGATGAAGCTACTAAAGCTGCTGAAGTTGATGTTGTATATGCAAAGTCAATGTATGCAGGAGCAGGAAATGCTTCAACTAAACTTGCAGGTGAAGTAATTGGTATAATTGCAGGGCCAAGTCCAGCAGAAGTAAGAAGTGGACTTAACTCAATTATTGATTTTATAGAATTTGGACCAAGCTTTATAAGTGCAAATAATGATGATTCAATAGTGTACTATGCGCACTGTGTATCTAGAACCGGTTCATACCTTTCAAAGGTTGCAAACATAAGAGAAGGAGAAGCATTAGCTTATCTAGTTGCTCCACCTCTTGAAGCAATGTATGCATTAGATGCAGCACTTAAGGCAGCAGATGTTGAGTTATGTGAATTCTTTGAACCGCCAACAGAAACAAACTTTGGAGGAGCATTACTTACAGGATCACAATCAGCTTGTAAAGCAGCTTGTGATGCATTTGCAGAAGCTGTAAGAAGTGTTTCAGAGAATCCATTAGGATTTTAGTAGGCAAAAATTATGAATAAAGCATTAGGCCTTATAGAAGTGATAGGATTAACTCAAGCTATTGTTGCAGCTGATGAAGCTGTAAAGTCTGCAAGTGTCAATATACTCGGCATTGAAAAAGTTACAGGTGGAATAGTAACAGTTAAGATTATAGGAGATGTAAGTGCTGTAACTGCTGCTGTAGAATCAAGTAAGTCAATGATTGAACATAGTGGAAACTTAAGAAGTGCACATGTAATCTCAAGACTTCATGAAGATGTATTTAGCATAGTAGAAGAAATAAATACTAATAATAGGATTTTTAAGGATCAATTAGATATTAATAAAAAAGAATCTAACGGTGTAGACAATGTAGAGACTCAAGGATTAGAGGTTGAAACTTTAATTGTAGGATCAGATATAAAGATTGAGAATATTAAAGAAAATTTAAAAATTGAAGAAATACAAGTTGAAAACTTAGATATAGAGATTGAAAAAGTCCAAGAAATAGATGAAATAAAAAACTTAGAAGTTATAGATGAAAAGGAAGGCAAAGAAGATTTAGTAGTTAGTTCTATAAAAAAAGAAGAAGCTAACACAGAAAATAAGTTTAACAGAGAAGAGTTATTAAAAATGACTGTTAAAGAACTTAGAAGATTAGCCTTAACTTTAAAACCAGCAAAGACTTCAAGTAAAATAAAATATCTTAAAAAAGAAGAATTAATAGAGTTACTATTAAAACTAAGCAAAGAAGAGGGGCGTAATTAATGGAACTTTTAGATAAAGATTTATTATCCCTGCAAGAAGTTAGAACTTTAATTAAGGATGCCAAAGAAGCTCAAGAGAAACTAAGTAATATGAGCCAAGAAGAAATAGACAGAATTGTTAAAGCTATTGCAGACGCAGGATATGAAAATGCAGAAAAGCTAGCTAAAATGGCAAATGAAGAAACAGGCTTTGGAAAATGGGAAGATAAAGTTATAAAGAATGTTTTTGCATCAAAGATGGTATATGAATCACTTAAAGATACAAAGACAGTTGGAATAATCAATGAGGATAAAGAAAAGAAAGTTATGGAAATTGGTGTTCCAGTAGGAGTTGTTGCAGGACTTATTCCTTCAACAAACCCAACATCAACAGTAATTTATAAAGCTATGATAGCACTTAAAGCTGGAAACTCAATTGTATTTTCACCACACCCAAATGCAAAAAATGCAATCTTTGAAACTGTTAGAGTTATAACAGAAGCTGCAATTAAAGCAGGATGTCCTAAAGGTGCAATTGGATGTATGACAATTTTAACAATGCAAGCTACAGATCAATTAATGAAACACAAAGATACAGCATTAATTCTTGCAACTGGTGGAGAAGCAATGGTAAAAGCTGCATACTCATCAGGAACTCCAGCTATTGGAGTAGGACCAGGAAATGGCCCATCATTTATAGATAAGAGTGCTGATATAAGACTTGCAATTAAAAGAATAATTGACTCAAAGACTTTTGATAATGGAACAATATGTGCTTCAGAACAATCAATAGTAATTGAAAAAGCAATGGAAGCTGAAGTTGTAAGAGAACTAACTTCTCAAGGAGCTCATATATTAAGTGAGTTAGAAAGCAAAAAACTTTCAAAGTTTATAATGAGAGCAAATGGAACTATGAATCCTCAAATTGTAGGTAAGAGCGTTGAAGCAATTTGTGCTTTAGCAAATCTTGAAGGAGTTCCAAGTGGAACGAGAGTTTTAGTAGTTAGAGAAAATAGAGTTGGACACGATGTTCCTTTTTCAAGAGAAAAGCTTACACCAATACTTGCATTCTATGTTATGGACAACCTAGAAGAAGCTATCAACATATGTAGAGAAATTTTATTAAATGAAGGTGCTGGACATACATTTAGTATGCATGCTAATAATGATGAATTAGTTAAGAGATTTGCTCTTAAAATGCCAGTATCAAGAATGGTTTTAAATACACCAAGTACTCTTGGAGGAATTGGTGCAAGCACTGGACTAATACCTGCATTAACATTAGGTTGTGGTGCAATTGGAGGAAGTTCAACTTCAAATAATATAGGACCACTTGATCTTCTAAACATAAAGAGAGTTGCAGTAGGAACTTTAGAGTTAGATGACTTAAGAGGAAATGCACCAAAGAATACTGAGAACATTAGCTTAGATGACAAAGAAGAATTAATAAACTTATTAGTTAAAAGAATACTTAAAGAATTAAATTAAATTACCAAAACAAAAATAGCTTACAATAAAAATTTATAAATAAAGAATAAAAAATATAAGTATATGAAAATTTAGGAGGAATTTATTATGGCAAACGCAAACGCATTAGGAATGATAGAAACTAAAGGATTAGTAGGAGCAATTGAAGCAGCTGACGCAATGGTTAAAGCAGCAAACGTACAATTAGTAGGAAAAGAACAAGTAGGTGGCGGATTAGTTACTGTAATGGTAAGAGGAGATGTTGGAGCAGTTAAAGCTGCAACAGATGCAGGAGCAGCTGCTGCTGAAAGAGTTGGAGAATTAGTATCAGTTCACGTAATCCCAAGACCACACTTTGAGGTTGACGCTATATTACCAAAGGTTACTGAATAGTTTAAATAAATCTTTATAAGATGTGCTACCTGAAATTAAGGTAGCATATTTTATAGATTTTTGATAGGAGATGTTAGTAATATGGCAGTATTAACGGAAAGTGAAATCAGAAACAGATTAAAAAGAGCAGATTTAAATGAGGTTAAGGAATTTGTCATAGAAAAAGGACAGATAATAACACCTTCTGCAAAATCTTATTTAGCTGAAAAAAATATAGTTTTAAAATACAAGGATGAAGAAGAAAATAATAATTCATCTAAATATAGAGAGCAAAAAAGAGTTGAATTTAAAGAAATAAAATCAGAAGAGCCTAAAGAAAAAAAATATAAGTATGTTACAGTGTTTGGAACAAAACTTGATTATAAACCTGAGCATATGACACATTTAAAGGGAAACCTTCTAGTATTTAAGGACCATAAAAGAATAGTTTTTAGAGGCAGGATGGATACACTAGAGTCAAAAATTTTAGAGAGTCAAATTTTATGTCAAAAAAATGGTATACCAAAGCTTGTAGATGAACTTCAAGAGATGTTGATTTTTGTAAGAAATATGATAAGAGCAGAGGTTTTAGATGAGGATCTTAATGATTTTACACTTCTAGGTCTTAAAGAAGAGGAATTAAGAGCTCAATCACATAATCCTAAAAAATACTTTGGTATTGGGCATGAATTTCCAGATTATAGAATGGGTGAAGTAGTTGTTTCAATAAACAGTTTAAGAGCCTTAACTAGAGAAGTGGAACTTGCTGCATTTGAAGCGTTTAAAGGTGAATATGGCAGTGTTACTAGAGAAGATATAATAAGAGGATTAAATAGATTGTCATCAGCATTCTGGATTATGATCTTTAAAGTTAGAACAAATAAGTACAAGTAACCAGGAGGAAAAAATGAAAGATCTATTAAATAGCATTATAGATGAAGTTGTTAAGAGAGTTAAAGATGAAGCATTTATAGAAGTAGAAGCTTCAGGAAGACATGTTCATTTAACTGAAAAAGATGTAGAAAAATTATTTGGAGCTAATTATAAGCTTACTAAGATAAAAGATTTATCTCAGCCAGGACAATTTGCATGTAAAGAGAGAGTTACAATTAAGGGTCCTAAGGGAAGCCTTAAAAATGTTGTTGTACTTGGACCTACAAGACCAGAATCACAGGTTGAAGTTTCTCTTACAGATGCATTATCATTAGGAGTTAAACCACCAATTAAAATCAGTGGAGAGCTTTTAGATACTCCAGGTATTACGATTGAAAGTGAGAGAGGATCAGTTAATTTAGATAGAGGATTAATAGCAGCAAAGAGACATATACATGTGTCAAATGAAGATGCTAAAAAATTTGAAGTTAAAGATAACGATTTAGTTAAAGTTAAGGTTTTTGGAGAAAGACCATTAATATTTGATGATGTAGTTATTAGAGTAAGTGAAAATTATAATACTTTTATGCATATTGATTATGATGAAGCAAATGCATGTGGATTTAAAACAGGAACATTTGCAAGAATAATAAAATAGACACCTCATAAAGGAGGGACAATATATGAATTATGATGATTTAATTAATTCAATAGTTGAAGAAGTATACAAAAAATTAAACGAAAAAGCTAATTCAACTATTAATGATAAGATTATAGATAAGAAAAAAGCTATTGTGCTATGGGATGATAATTTAGATAATTATTCAAAGTTAAGCTCTAAGTATGAAATAATATCATATGAAGAGGGCATAAGAGAGTATGATGTAGTTATAATTTCATCATTATGTCTTAGAGGATTATCAAATTTAGCACAAGGTTCAAGTATATCAAGTGAAGAGAAATTTATCTTAAAAGCCATTATGCTTGGAAAAGAAGTATACGTAATGGAAAATGGTATAGAATACAGAAGATACAAGGATACTGCACCAGAAGAATTATATAAGAAATTTGTTTTATTTGAAAGAGAATTGGTAAGTTATGGTGTACATGTTATAAAGGATATAGATACTTTACTGCTAGATAGAAATAGTAAAGTTACTAAAGAGAGAGAAATATCAAATGTAGAGATTGAGGAGAAAGTTATAGAACTTAGAAATAAGAAACTTATTTCTGAAGGAGATTTAAAAAAGCCTCATATAAATGGAGCAAAGAAAATTATTGTTGATAAAAAGACAATGATAACTCCTCTAGCATCTGATTATATAAGGATACATCATTTAAAAGTAGAAAGAATTTAAGAGAGGTACTACTATGGAGATAGGAAGAGTTGTAGGAAATTTATGGGCTACAAGAAAAGATGAAAAACTTAGTGGTCAAAGGTTTCTAGTTGTAAAAATTTTAGAATCTAAAGATACTGTGAAAAATGGGTTATATGTAGCTTGTGATAGCGTAGGAGCTGGGAATGGAGATTTAGTTTTAATAACTAAAGGTGGTGCAGCAAGACAAGCAGTTGGTTCAAAGGATGTACCAATTGATGCGACGATTGTTGGCATAATAGATTCCCTTGATATAGACGATGAATAAGAGTATAGGGTCAATTGAATTTAGAAGCATAAGCAAAGGGATAGAAATTGCTAATGAGATGGTTAAGAGGGCAAATGTAGATGTGATTTACGCAAAAAGTATATGTCCTGGGAAGTTTATTATAATGATAAGCGGAGATGCTTCTGAGGTTCATGAGTCCGTTAATTATGGGTTGAATTTTGATAAAAAGTATATAGTTGATTCTTTTATTTTAAATAGAGTTCATGATGATATAGTAAATGGTCTAAAAAATAGATATAAATCAAAAGATATTGAAGGCTTAGCCGTTGGAATTATGGAAACAAACAAAGTTTGTGCTGGATTAGAGGCATTAGATAAAGCTTTAAAATCTGGAGATGTTAATTTAGTTAAGCTTCAATTGGCATTTGCAATTGGTGGAAAATTAGTTTATATATTATCGGGTACGTTAAGTAGCGTAGAGCATTCTATTAATACAGCTATTGAGGAAGTAGAGTCTAAAGATATAGTAGCAACTTCAATTATTCCATCTCCAGAAGTGGAGTTTATTAGACACATAATATAATTTGAGGGGGAAAGCAAAATGAGTATTAATGAAATTATCATTTACATAATGGTATTCTTTATGGCTTTAGGAGCTATAGATAAATGTTTAGGAAATAAATTTGGGTTAGGTGAACAATTTGAAGAAGGAATAATGGCTATGGGTTCACTTGCAGTTGCAATGGTTGGAGTTATTTGTTTAGCACCTGTACTTGCAAATGTATTAAGACCAGTAGTTGTACCAATTTTTAATGCATTAGGTGCAGACCCTGCTATGTTTGCGGGATCAATACTTGCAAACGATATGGGTGGAGCTCCTCTTGCTATGGAACTTGCAACTAACCCAGAAGCAGGTTTATTTGGAGGATTAATAGTAGGAGCAATGATGGGACCTACTATAGTGTTTACTATACCAGTAGCACTTGGAATTATTGAAAAGAGAGATCAAAAATATTTAGCTACAGGAATATTAGCTGGTGTTATAACTATACCAGTTGGAGCTTTTGTTGGAGGATTAGTTGCAGGCTTCCCAGCAATGATGGTTCTTAAAAACTTAGTTCCAATAATAATTTTTGCAGCAATAATTGCTCTAGGACTTATGAAATTTGAAAAAGCTATGATAAAAGGATTTACTTACTTTGGTAAAGGGGTTGTAGTTGTTATAACTTTAGGTTTAGCTGCGGCTATTATAGAGGCATTAACAGGAATAGTAATTATTCCAGGAATGAATCCAATTAGTGAAGGAATTGAAATAGTTGGAGATATTGCAATAGTACTTGCAGGGGCATTCCCGCTAGTATATGTAATAACAAAAGTATTTAAGAAACCTTTAATGGCACTTGGAAAAGTGCTTGGAATGAATGAAATTGCAGCAGCAGGAATGGTTGCAAGTTTAGCTAACAGTATTCCTATGTTTGGAATGATGAAGGACATGGATAATAGAGGTAAGATTATAAATGTTGCATTTGCAGTTTCAGCAGCATTTGTATTTGGAGATCATTTAGGATTTACAGCAGGATTCAATCAAGATATGATTTTCCCAATGATAGTTGGAAAGTTAGTTGGAGGAGTAACAGCTGTTATATTAGCTATGTTTATAGCAAATAAAGTATTATCAAAAGAAGAAGTTACTAAATAGGGTAAGGAGAAGAAGTAATATGGATATGAATAATTTAGACAAATCATTATTAGAGAAATTAGTAAGACAAATAATAGAAGAAAAAATTAATGGATCAAATGATTCAGTAGATTTTGAAAGACATAAAGATATAAGTGGAATAACTTCAGTAAAGCTTCAAACTGTTAAAGTTGATGAATCAAATAGATTAGATACAGGAAACCCAAATGATGTAGTTTATACTAAAGATGTATTCAACCTTAAAGAAAGTGAAAGATTAGGTTGTGGAATGATGGAAATGAAAGCTACAACTTTTGATTGGACTTTAAATTATGATGAAATAGATTATGTTATTGAAGGTCATTTAGATGTAATAATTGATGGTAGAAAAATATCAGCAGATGCAGGAGAAATAATTCTTATACCTAAGGGCTCAAAAATACAATTCTCAGTTCCAGAATTTGCGAGATTTATGTATGTAACATATCCAGCAGATTGGGCATCACAAAATTAAGGTTATAAGTTTATTTAAATACATTTACAAATAACACTTCTTTAAAAATCCCCTTTGAATAAAACTCAAAGGGGATTTTTTAGCTTTACTTAATAAAGGATACTATATTATATAAAAATAAAGCATACTATATTATATATATCTATAGTTAGTGGAAGGAATTATTATGAAAAGAATAAAAAAATTTGTTATAATAATATTATTACTGACAGTTTTTGGAGGATATTATTATATATCATATGCTAATGATGATGGTGTTATAAAGTATAAAACTTATAAAAATGAAAGATATGGATTTTCTATAAATTATCCGAGCTTTCTAGTAGAGGATAAACCATCTACCAATAATGAAGGAGTACTTTTTAAAAATAAGGATGGTACAGAAGAGTTAATAGTGTTTGGATATAATAATATTGAAAATAAAAGCTTAAATGAAACTTATGATGAAGAAGTTAGTTTAATAAATGATATAAAATATAAGAGTATGGGTGATAATTGGTATGTTATATCATGGGAAGAGGATGGAAGTATATATTATAAGAAGGTAGTAGTTGGGAAAAGGTCAACAAATATATTTTCTTATAAATATCCAAGCCATAAAAAGAAATTATATGATGAAATAATAGAAGAGGGAATAGAAAGTTTTAAGACACCTCTTATTGATGAATATAACTAATTTATTATAACTAATGAATAGAGATTAATTTACTATATAATTGGAGGGGTTTATGAAGAGAAAAGTAAAGGAAATAGTATTTTCTTTATATATGTTTTTATTTGCATTAGTGACAAGTGTATTATTTGTATTAAATGCAACTATAATATATAGAATATGTATATCAGCTTTTAAATTAGAAGAGAGTACTGGAGTTTCAGCAAATGCACTTATGGAGGATTATACAAGGGTTATTAATTACTTAAGGAATCCTTTTAATAATAGTCTTAAGTTTGAGAATTTTCCTATGAGTGAACAAGGATCATATCATTTTTTTGAAGTTAAAAACATATTTTTTGTAATAGAAATTTTATTTTTTATATTTTGTATTATAGCTATAATACTTTATACAATGAATAGGATAAATGTTTTTAGTTTTCCAATGAGAAGTCTTAACTATTTATTCAATACTACAATAATAATATTTGTATCACTTTTAGTAGGATTTTATCTTAATTTTAATTATGTATTTAATAAGTTTCATGAAATATTCTTTAATAATGATTATTGGATATTCGATGAAAGAACTGATCCTATAATTACGGCATTACCAGAAGAATTTTTTATGATTTGTGGAATAGCATGTATAGTATTTACTATAGGAATTGCATTAGTTTCAAAATTAATATATATAAAATATAAAAGAAAAACTCTAAAGTTATAGTACTCTAGAGTTTTTCTTTTATATTATGTTAAAATCCTTTAAGCATTTATATATGGATTCTTCAGTAGATGAAAAATAGATAGAATTATTTCTTAATTTCTCATTTGATATTCTAAGGTCTCTGTCTTCATCTTTAAATCGTTCAGAGTCTTTAATAAGGAGTGAGCCTTCTCTATGTTTAATATTGAGAAATTCTAAAACTTTAAGAGCTACATCATATGTTGAAAGATTATTTTCACTTCCAAAATTGTAATCTCCATAAGGTGATTCAAGTAATTTTTCAAAATTTTCTATAACATCATAAGCATAGCTTATCCCACGAAATTCATTTGGAGAAAAGGCTATAGGATCATTTTTAATGATGCTATTTAAAATATTATATAGAATATTTTTATTAGTCTTTTTATTTTTCTCAGGTAATGAGAATAGCCAAGTTAATCTTAGATTATAGTGAGAATCTAAGATTTCTTTTATTGATTTTTCAGCTTTAAGTTTAGATACACCATAAACATTATTTGGATAGGGAATAGTTTCTTCAGTATAAGGTCCTTTTTCTAAATTACCATTATAAATTTGGTCACTACTTGCAAATACAAGAGTAGAATTATTTAAGCTACATCCTTTAGCTATATTAACTGTACCTCTAAAATTTACTTTTTCACAAAGACTAGGATCCTTTTCACAAATAGCGGTATCAGAAATAGCAGCAGAATGAAAGACTATATCAATTTTATTATTTTTAAAGAAATTAAATACTTTATTTTCATCTGTAATATCTAAAAAATTATGAGATCCTTTTATTACTTCATATTTATCTTTATAAGTCTCTATAAATCTAGAAGATAAAAAGCCATTACTTCCTGTAACTAAAATTTTTTTCATAAAACGCCTCTCCTTAATACTTTATAGTAATATTTTAAATTTAAAGTTAATAAAAAACAATTAAAATGCATGAAAGTATTTAGAAGCTTAGGAATTAAAAGCAAAATAAAGAGCAGTATATTGCACTGCCCTTTTATATAAAAAAGTTAACATTCAACGAAAATAGGTGCTTCTATTAAAGTTGCAAAAATAAATTCATGTCTATGTCCATCATTACAGCTTGTAACGCCATATACAAAATGAACATGTCTGCCGTCTCCAACAGGAATTGCAGGACCAGTACAAACTTCTATAAAATGAAAATGGTCGAAGAAGTCAGTTCTTGTACATATTTTATGGACATGACTGTCTCCCTTTCTTATAGCTTGTCCACTTACTCCAGCAAAGCGATGATTATGAACATCATCTGATCCTAATTCAGCTAATCTTACACTTCCTAAAAATTCATGAACGTGTCTTTGACTATCATCATCACAATGTGATCTCATAAAATCAACTCCTATATATTTTAGTTATAATACATAATATACGGGAAGTAGAATAAGTGTTACTATTTTTCATAATATTTTATAGGATTAAAGAAGGCTATAATAGGAATAGAGTTATTTATTATAAGATATTAAGTATAAATCTCTTAATGAATCATAAAACTTTAAGGAAGTTAAGTAAAACAAAGAGTAGCATATATGCTACTCTTTTATATTTTATATTAGAAAGTTAATCTTAAACAAAAATAGGTGCATCTATTAAAGTTGCAACAATAAATTCATGAACATGGCCATCTTCCTCTTCTGTAGTGGCAAATACAAAGTGTACATGTCTACCTTCTCCAACAGGAATTGCAGGGCCAGTACGAACCTCTATAAAATGGAAATGATCAAAGAAATCAGTTCTTGTACATATTTTATGAATATGACTATTTCCTCTTGGTATAGCCTCTCCAGTAACACCAGCAAAACGATGGTTATGAACATCATCTGTACCTAATTCAGCTAATCGTACACTTCCTAAAAATTCATGAACGTGTCTTTGCATATCATCATCACAATGTGATCTCATAGAATCAACTCCTATATATTTTAGTTACAATACATAATATACAGAAAGTAGAGTAAGTGTTACTATTTTTCATAATATTTTATAGTATTAAAAATATAATAATCTATAAATAACAGCTAAAAAGTAAAAATAATAAAAAATATATTTTATAGTAAATTAATATTATAAAATAACAGAAGTTTGAATATTTATATAATGAAATAATGACAGGTTGAAATCAAGAGTAGAGGATGTTTAAATGAAATCAATATTAAAAATAATGGTTAATATAAGTGTATGTTTATTAATTTTTTTAGCAGTAGCTTTTATAGAAGAAGTATTTGAAAAAAGTAATACTTCAGTATCTGTTAGAAATAGTATTCTAGTTTTAATTTATATAATAGGAGCAGCTTTATTTGTTATAAGAGATTTTTTAAAGGTACAAA
>NZ_JAFBDA010000013.1 GCF_016907995.1 Clostridium sardiniense
GGTGTACCAGTTGTTCTGCCAAGAGCATAGCTGGGTAGCTAAGTCGGGAAGGGATAAACGCTGAAAGCATCTAAGCGTGAAGCCCACCTCAAGATTAGATTTCCCATAGCATAAGCTAGTAAGACCCCTTGAAGAACACAAGGTTGATAGGTCAGAGGTGTAAGCATGGCAACATGTTCAGCTGACTGATACTAATAGGTCGAGGGCTTGACCAATAAAAAACGATCAACAAAAATTCATGTGCAATTTTCAGAGAATAAAAATCTGAATAAAATATTCCGCGATAGCTCAATGGTGGAGCATTCGGCTGTTAACCGACAGGTTGGAGGTTCGAGTCCTCTTCGCGGAGCCATTTTTATTATAAGCTAATGATAGCTTATTTTTTTTTGCCTAAAAATAAAAATTATTGTCTTTATATGTAATCGTAATTCAATAATTTTGTATTATAAAGAGTAAATAAAACTTCTAATGTATTACAAATTTGTAATAGATATTAATGTTTTTGTAATAGCAAATTTTTATATAAGTATTATAATTAAAGTATAGATCATAAGGGGGGCTATCTGTGAGGAGACAGAGTACATATAATAAACATAATTTAGAAAGAATGAAGAAGAATAGGATTATTGAGAAGAAGAGGATTATTAAAATGAAAAAAAGAAAAAAACAAAGTATGTTATTATTGGGACTAGCATTAGTATTAACTGTTGGAGGTATTGGAATTTATTCAGCTTTTTCATCAAATGGTAAAAGTGAACAAGCTTTAGCAGATGGAAAAGAAATTGATAATAAAGAAAGCAAAGATGATAAAGGTAAATCTTCAGAAGGTACTGAGGAAACTAAAAAAAATAATTTGGATAATTCAGGATATTTGACATTGGAAGAAGACCCTAATGCAGATGATGCAATTGTTGTTGCAAAACGTACTTCTGGACTTCTTAAGGGACAATTACATTATCCTGTAAGAGATGATGGAAAAAAAGTTGCTTATTTAACATTTGATGATGGTCCTTCAAGTACTAATACACCTGAAGTTTTAAATATATTAGATAAATATAATATTAAAGGAACATTTTTTGTAATGGGTAAGAGTATTGAAGCTAAGCCAGAAGTAACAAATGACATTTTAAAAAGAATAGCTTCAGATGGACATGCAATTGCAAATCATAGTTATAGTCATGATTATAGTTATTTATATCCGAATAGAGTTATAAATTCAGATAGATTCATGGGAGAATATAATAAAACAAATAAATTATTACAAGGTGTACTAGGAAAAGACTTTTCAACTAGAGTAGTTAGGTTCCCAGGTGGTTATTGGTCATGGAATGGAAGAGAACAAGCTAAGCCAGTTTTAGATAAGAATGGAGTAAATATAGTTGATTGGAATGCATTAAATGGAGATGCTGAAAATGGTGGAAAAAATACTCCAGAACAATTAGTTCAAAATACTAAAAAGAGTGTAGAAGCTTTAGGTTCAAATGCTGATAGTGTTGTATTTTTAATGCATGACACTTATGGAAAAGAGAATACAGTTAAAGCTTTACCAGAAATAATTGAGTACTTTAAAAGTAAAGGATATGAATTTAGAACAATGAAATAATATTTATTAATATTAAGAAACGTAAATATAGATTATAATAGTATTAAAAGAAGCTTGATAATGTTAAGCTTCTTTTTTGAAATTAATAAAAGAGGTGGTAGAAAGTGGCTAAAATATTATTAGTAGAAGATGAAATTAGTATACGAGGATTTTTAAAAATAAATCTAGCAAGAAATGACTTTGAAATAATAGAAGCAAGTAATGGAGAAGATGGTATCAAAAAAGCTATTGCTGAAAAGCCAGATGTTGCTATATTAGATGTTATGTTACCTGGAATAGATGGTTTCCAAGTTTGTAATAGATTAAGAAGTGAATACCCTGATATGGGGATAATAATGCTTACGGCGAAAGGGCAAGATATGGATAAGGTAATGGGACTAGAATATGGTGCTGATGATTATATAGTTAAGCCATTTAATCCATTAGAAGTAGTACTTAGAATTAAGGCTATATTAAGAAGGTTAGAAAAGACTGCAGATGTAAAATCAAATGAGATAATTAATGGACCATTTATAATAAATCTTTATTCACAAAAGATAACTAAAGATGGAGAGGAAATAGAGTTAACTCCTAAAGAGTATTTGATTATGAAAACATTTATTGAAAATCCGAACAAAGCATTTTCAAGGGATGAGCTTTTAAATAGTGTATGGGGATATAATTATTTTGGAGATCCTAAGATAATAGACGTAAACATAAGAAGATTAAGAGCAAAGATAGAGGAAGATGCTTCAAATCCAAAGTTTATAGAAACTGTATGGGGCATAGGATACAGATGGAAAGGGTAATATATGAAAAGTATAAAGAGTAGAATTATAAGAAATTTTATAGTAGTAATTCTTTCAACAATAATGATATTAGATATATTGCTAATAGTTTTTGTTAGGCAGTATTATTATGATAATGCCGAAAATATGCTTACAAACCAAATTGATGTAGCAAGTAACTTTTATGATAGATATTATTCAACGTCATCATTAGTGTGGAATATATATGACAATGTTGATTCCTTTTGGAATCAAACAACAGCACAAGTTCAGATGTTTGATGAAAATGGAAAACTTCTAATGGACTCTATAGGAGTTAATGATAAGTCGCTAGAAGGTAATAATGAAGTTAAGAGAGCATTAAAAGGAGAAAGTAGTAGATGGATTGGATATGTAAGTTATACAAAATATAAAGTAATGGCTGTAACTAAACCTTTAGAAGTAAATGGCAAAATAATAGGTGTGATGAGGTTCGTTACGTCATTAAAAGATATAGATGACTCTATAGCTTCAATAGTAAGCTTTTTCATAATTATATCTGTTTTAGTTTTAATTATAGGAGTAGTTCTTAGTTTTATTATGGCAAAAAATATAGTTGATCCTATATTGAAGCTTAAAGATACAGCTCAGAAGATGGCGAGTGGAGATTTAAATCAAAGAAGTAATTTTGTATCAAAAGATGAAATAGGGCAACTTGCAGATACTTTAGATTTTATGGCTGAAGAACTTACAGAAAAAGACCAGATGAAGAATGATTTTATATCATCAATATCACATGAATTAAGAACGCCTTTAACTGCAATTAAGGGTTGGGTAATAACACTTAATAATGATAATACAGATAGAGAAACATTAAGCCTTGGATTTGATATACTTGAAAAGGAAACAGATAGATTATCAGCAATGGTTGAGGAGCTACTTGATTTCTCAAGGCTTATAAATAATAAAATTAGTCTTAATAAACAGCCTATAGCTATAAAAGATTTTGCAAATTATATACAATTATACATGACACCAAGGGCAGAGAGAGAGAATATAAATTTCTATGTTTATAATAATGCCGAAGATATGGAGATAAATATAGATCCAAATAGAATGAAGCAAGTGCTTATAAATATAATAGATAATGCATTTAAATTTACTCAAGAGCAAGGTAGGGTTAAAGTAGAATTTATAGATTTAGAAAGTAATTTAATAATTAAGGTTAAAGATGATGGATGTGGAATAGCAGCGGATGAACTTGAGAGAGTAAAAGAAAAATTCTATAAAGGCAGTAATGCAAATTCTAACGCTGGTATTGGTCTTTCAATAGCAGATGAGATAATTAAATTGCATGGTGGATCTTTAATAGTAAGAAGTGAGATAAATATTGGTACAGAAATTGAAATAATTATCCCTAAATTTGAAGGAGCTGAAATTTAAAAATGAAGAATAAGATAATATTATCTATAATTATGATAATTACCTTGTTTTCTTTGAGTGGCTGCGGGAGTATTAATGCTAATCAAATGGTTGAAATTAAATCACCTAGAAACAATGAATTGTCAATAAAAGGGGAATGGCAAGTTGTGGATTATATGGTTTTAGATAAAAATATATATGATAGTAGTAAGATTGGAGATTTAAAAAATCAAATTATTGACATTGGAACTAGAAACATAAATATTGATAATAAAGTATATAACAATGTTGATTATAAATTAAGGGTCGTTAAAAGTGATTATTATATTTCTTATGAGGCAGATTTTACAATTAAGGATTTAGGAATAAAAAATGAAGATGTCGATTTAATAACGGCAAATAGTAAAAATAATATTATTTTTGATTTTTTCCATATAAAAGATAATAAAAGTTATATATATTATCAAGGCGTATTTTTAACAGTTAAAAAAGTCGGGGATGTCACTAAAGATACATTTATAAATTCAAATGAAAAATTATTGAATCAAAATGAAGCTGCAGATAAGAGTAAACAAGATGTTGGATTATACTTAGGGATTAAAGAACCAAGAAGATTAAAAGAAGATGGAACATATACTGATGAAACTTATAAAACATTATGGATAAGTTATAAGGATAATAAAGTTCAGCCTATAGAAAAGGCTAATGGAATAATATTTCCTAGAATGACAGGAATATGGACACTTGATAAAAAGACATTGGATAAAAATAATAAACATCAAGAGTATTTTGTAGCAAATACTATCGATAGAAAAAATAAAGAGAATCCGGTAGTAATAAAAAGTGATAAAGATATATATAGAAGTATTAATTTTATAAGTAATAATTATATATCAACTGAAGTATATGAGGGAAATGATTTTCAGAATAAATTTCCTCAATATGAGGTATTGCCAGTAGATAACTTATCTGTTGAAAAGGGCTTTGTTATACAAGATATATATTCAAAAGATATAAATGCTAGATATAAAAAGGATTATGAAAATGCATATGCAGGGCTTACTGAAAAGGAAAAAGAATTATCTAAAAAATATATTGATTATAGTAATTTCACTATGAAGAGAGAGAACGGTAAGTGGGTACTAGAAGGAAAAATATCACCACTAAGTGGTAATGGTGAATCTCATGATTATAGATTATCAATAAAACCAAATGAGAATTTGCTTAAATATGATTCTTTAGTAGTTCCGTGGAGAGTTCTAAAGAATGAAGTTCCATTTATGAAAGATGCATATATATCTCCAGATGGGAATATAGCTGTTATAATAATAGATGGTGAGTTATTAGTTTATGAAATGAAAGATAATAAACTATCACAAGAGCCAGCAGAAAGGTATGATCTTAATAAAGGTGATCAGGTTATAATGGCAGAATGGTGTGCAAGTGATTATGTAGATTATTGGGCGAATTCATTTAAAGAATTCCAGAAAGAAAAAAAATAAGGAGGGATATTATGTTATCAAAAGAGGTTATAGGTAAAGTCTTATCTAAATGTATGATTACAGGAGGAGATTTTGCAGAAATTTATGAAGAAGATACAATAAATAATTCCTTAGGGATTTTAGATAATAAAGTAGAGAGTGCTATAGGTGGAAGAAGCTATGGTGTAGGTATAAGAATATTTAAGGGGCTTAAAAGCGTTTATGCATATACTAATGATAATACATTAAGTAGCCTTCTAGATACAGCTTATAAGGCTGCTGTGGCACTTGGAGATTTAAAAGATGAGAAAGAGATATTTGTGAATGACTCCATAATAGTACCTAATAAACATATAATAAAGTATTATCCAGGTGATATAATGTATGCAAAAAAAATTGGAGTAATGAAGATGGCATATAATAGTGCAAAGGAATATAGCACAGATATTACAAAAGTTAGTGTTAGTTATTCAGATAAGGATCAAAGAGTATTAATAGCTAATACAGATGGACTTTGCGTTGAAGATAGGAGAGTTAGAACAAGACTTGGAATAAGCGCAGTAGCATCAAAAAATGGAGAGAATCAAACAGGATTCGAAGGACCGGGACGTTCAATGGGATTTGAGATGTTCAATGAGATAAATCCAGTATGGCATGGAGAAGAAGCAGCAAGAAGTGCAGTCACAATGCTTCATGCAAAAGAATGTCCAGCTGGAAAAATGGCAGTTGCAATTGATAATGGGTTTGGAGGGGTGCTTTTCCATGAAGCATGTGGACATTCACTAGAGGCTACTTCAGTTGCAAAAGGAAATTCAGAATTTGCAGGAAAGATGGGAGAGCAAATAGCATCTTCAAAAGTTACAGCAATAGATGATGGAACTATAAAAAATGCATGGGGTTCAATAAATATAGATGATGAGGGAATGGAATCTCAAAGAAATGTGTTAATAGAAAATGGTATATTAAAAGGATACATGATAGATAAGTTAAATGGTAGAAGAATGGGAATGAAGCCAACTGGTAGTGCAAGAAGACAAAATTATAAATATGCACCAACTTCAAGAATGACAAATACTTATATAGCTGCAGGTGAAGACAAACCAGAAGATATAATAAAATCAATTAATGATGGATTATATGCAAGAAAGCTTGGAGGAGGGTCAGTAAATCCTGTAACAGGAGAATTTAACTTCTCAGTAGCAGAAGGATACCTTGTAAAGAATGGAGTTATTACTGAGCCTGTAAGAGGTGCTAGTCTTATAGGAAAAGGTAGCGAAGTATTAATGAATATAGATATGGTTGGAACTAACATTGAACAGGCACAAGGAATGTGTGGTTCATCATCAGGTAGTATAGCAGTTAATGTAGGTCAGCCAATGATTAGATTAAAAGAAATAACTGTAGGTGGAAGATAGGAGGTGTTTTTAGAGATGGAATTTAAAGATTTTAAGGAAAAGCTTTTTGAAGAAGCAAGAAATGAAGGGCTTACAGAATTTGAAATATATTTTTCAAATAAGGAAAGTTTAAGTATAAGTATATATAAAGAAGAGGTTGAAAAGTATAATTTAAATAAATCTTTTGGAATATCTTTTAGAGCAAAGGTAGATGAAAAGATGGGTTATTCTTATACTGAAATTATAGATGAGGATGCAATAAAAATGCTTGTAGCAAATGCAAAAGCATCTGCATTATCAATAGAAAATGATGATATGCAATTTATATATAAAGGTGATAAAAAATATAGTGAAGTTAACAGCTACTATAAAGAGTTAGAAAATATTGATGCTAAAAAACTTATAGATTTAGCAATAGATATGGAGAAGGAATGTAAGAATTGTTCAGATAAAGTAGTTAACTTCATAGGATGCGGAATAAGTTATGTAAATGTAAAATATGGTCTTATGAATTCAAAGGGATTAGAACTTACTGATAAATCAAACCTTTTAACAGCTTACGTAGCACCAGTTATGGAGATAGATAATAGAAAGTATGATGGATTTGGATACGATACGGCTAAATCAATAGAAGAGATAAATCCAAAGAAGATAGCAAAACAAGGCGTTGATGAAGCTATGGAGAAGGTAGGAGCTAAATCAATAAAATCAAATAAGTATAAGACTGTAATTAAGAATGAAGCTATGGTATCATTACTTCAAGCATTTTGGTCAGTATTTGATGCAGATTCAGCACAAAAGGGAATATCTTTATTAAAAGATAAAGAGGGAGAAATGATAGCTTCTGATAAAATTACATTAGTGGATAATCCTTTAATGGAAGATGGATTAGCATCTGTTGGATTTGATGATGAAGGAGTCGCAACATTTAAGAAATCAATTATTGAAGAAGGAAAGCTTACAACATTACTGCATAATCTAAAGACAGCCAATAAAGCAGGTATTA
The DNA here is from genome assembly GCF_016907995.1 of Clostridium sardiniense. Taxonomy (GTDB): domain Bacteria; phylum Bacillota; class Clostridia; order Clostridiales; family Clostridiaceae; genus Clostridium; species Clostridium sardiniense. The sequence goes on from NZ_JAFBDA010000013.1 coordinate 7,653, forward strand.
AATCAACAGGAAATGGATTTAAGAGTTCATATGCAGCACCAGTAAGTGTAGGACCTACAAACTTCTATTTAGAAAATGGAGAAAAAGATTTTAAAGAGCTTTTAGCTGAGGTTAAGAATGGAGTTGTAATTAGTGAGTTTTCAGGACTTCATGCAGGAGCTAATTCAATAACAGGAGAATTCTCATTAGCAGCTAAAGGATTTATGATAGAGGAAGGAAAGCAAACATTCCCTATAGAACAGATAACTGTTTCAGGAAACTTCTTTAAACTTTTAAAGGATATTGAGGAAGTTTGTTCAGATATAAAATTCCCAATGAGTAGCTTTGGTTCTCCATCTGTGTTAATTAAAGAATTATCAATAGCAGGAGAATAAGAATTATAACTTAAAGTAGGAGAATGGTAATAAATTTTACCATTCTCTTAATTTTTTTAATTATTAATAAATTTATAATATCTAGGTGCTATAATACAAAACAGAATTAAATATAAGGAGATAGGATTTTATATGGATTTTATGAATCATGTAATCGCTATTGCAACACACATCACAGAAAATTTTGGATATTTAGGGATATTTATAGCTACAATGCTTGAATATGCATGTATACCATTGCCAAGTGAAATTGTATTGCCTGCTGTTGGACTTAGCATTGCAAATGGAAGATATAGTTTTATATTAGTATTAATATGCACAATATGTGCAGCTATTGTGGGAGCGTTAATAAGTTATGCAGTAGGATATTTTGGTGGAGAAATTGTAATAAGGTGGCTTAAAAGAAAAATACCAAGTAGTAGAAAAGGAATAGAGATGATAGAAAATTTATTTTCTAATTATGGAAAATCTGCAGTATTTTTTACAAGAGTAGTGCCTTTTACTAGGACATATGTATCATTGCTTGCAGGGGCAGAGCGCCTTAATAAACCTATATTTATTGTATTTTCAGCAATAGGAATAGGAATTTGGAACTTTGTATTATTACTTATAGGATTCTATATAGGTAACAATACGGAACTTATAGGAAGTATATTTAGAAAATACTCAACTATATGTATACTAATAGTAATAGTTGGGATAGTTATATTTATATATAGAAAGAGAAAAAGAAAAAATAGTTAAATTTTTTCACATTCTCACATTATTTAGCTTGTATTAATAAATTTCTAATAATTAGGTGATACAATTCTAAATAATGGAGGGTGTAGAATGAATGTTATAAATATAGCAACTCAATTAACACAAACATTTGGATATTTAGGAATTTGCCTTTTATGTATGATTCCATTTCCTAGTGAAGTAGTCTTACCATTTATAGGACTTGGTATTTCAAATGGGAATTTTAATTTTTTCTTAGCATTACTATGTACAATATTAACTGAAATATTAGTATCAATAGTTAATTATATAATCGGATATTATGGTGGAAATGATGCCTTAGCAAAGATAGAGAATAAAATCCCAAATAGCAAAAAAGGAGTAGATAAGATTGGCAAGATATTGCGTAAATATAGAGGATTTGCAATTATAATAGCCAGAATAGTACCTTTTCTACGTACATACATATCACTATTAGCTGGAGTAGAGAAATTAAATAAATATATATTTACAATACTTTCGGCAATAGGAATTACTATAGTAAATATATTTTTATTAGCTCTTGGATACTATATAGGTAATAATAAATCTTTAATTGGAAGTATACTAAAAAAATATTCTATAGTTACAATTATGATAATAGTAATTACTATAGTTGTATTTATAGTATATAACAAAATGAAAAAGAGCAAGAAATAAAAATTCTTGCTCTTTTTCATTTTAATTTTTATTCATATTAAAATAATCTGAACGTATCATCTTATCAGACATATCAAGAGATCCTTCTATAAGACTTTTATCTTTATCTGAAAGATTACCTAAATCGCCAACGAGTTTTCCATTTGTAAGTACTGCATAGTTTCTATTTGTGTTAAATAGATTTCTTCCAAGGGCAGTATCTTGGTATTCCTTTGATGGTATACCAAGTCCATATAGTAGAGTTGGCATTATATCAATTTGACCACCTATAGTATCAAATGTTTTTCCAAGTGGTTTGCTCTTATTGTAAATTATAAGTGGAACAGTTGGCTGTCCATGGTTTGAATACCAATCTTTCTTATTACTTAAGTTAGCAAATTTATCTTTATAATACTTGTCTATATTATCAATTCTATATTGATAATACTTATGAACACCAGTGTGATCTCCTTCTATTGCAATAACTGTATTATCAAGTAGTCCAGCTTTATTAAGAAGATCTAAGAAGTATCCTATTTGAGTATCTGTATAATGAATACTTTCTATATATCCGCCAAGTTCGCCAAGCTCAAGATCTAAATTAAACTTAGTAAGATTTTCTGGAAGATCAAATGGACCATGACTTGTAAGAGTTACAGTAAATGCGTAAAATGGTTGTTTTAATTTTTCAAGCATAGGAACAACTTGTTTGAAGTAGCTTCTATCACTTATACCCATTCCAATTATTTCATCCTGGTTAAATGAGTGAGAATCAGTAAACTTATTAAATCCTATTCCAGTTAATCCACTTCTGTAATTCCAGAAAGAGCCTTTATCAGGATGGATAGCTTCTGTATCATAACCGTTATGCTCAAGTATTAATGGAAGAGAATTATAAGCTCTAGTTGGATATCTAAAGAATGTTGATCCTCTTCTAAGTGGTAGCATTGAAGTATTAATCATTAAATCAGAATCAGAGCTTGTACCCTCATTAACTTGTTCATAAATATTTGGGAAGTAAGCGCCCTTATTAATTAAACTATCTAATACAGGAGTAACTTTCTTACCATTTATCTCTTGTCCTAAGATAAAGCTTTCTAAAGATTCTACTTGTATTACTATAAGGTTTTTGCCTTTATACATTCCGTAGTATTCGTTGTTTGGTAAATTTTCATTTTTGAATTTATAGTAATCATTAATTTGTTCCTTATCTTTTTCAGTAATTTTATAAGGTTTTGAATCTTTATATACATTTATAGCATCAATTATGTGATATCCAATAGGTGAAAAGTATTGAACAGTATTGGTTGGATCATAATTTTCAAAAATATATGCATTTTCAACATATTCACTACCAAAAGTATAAATTATAAAAGGTACATAAGCAATAAATACTATAGGAAGTATTAATGTACATAAAAATGATTTAATAGCTCTTTTTTGCACTCTCACATAAGATTTTCTAGTAAAGTATACATAGACTCCCATTATTATGAAATCTATTACAAATAAGAAATCATATGGGCTAAACATTGAAAGGATACTTCCAGACATATTGTCTAAGTTAGCAGTCTGAGTAAATATAAGTAATGATGGAACTGTTAAGAATCCTCTGAAATATGTAATATCAGTTAAAATTAGTGCTGTTAATATTGCATCAATTATGAATAAATATATAACTCTACCTTTACCTTTAAATAGCAAAGCAAAGCTTAAAAAAACTAATGCAAAAGCATAATAATAATCTAAAAAATATCTAGCATTATTAAATCCTCCCGCAATATTTAAGTTATGAGGATCCTTACTAGCAATAAAACATTGTAGAAGGATACCTTTAAAAACAATTCCGAATAAAGGTATTAAAAATAATATAAGTCTAAAAAGTGTATCTTTATTAAACTTAATCTTAGAGACTCTAAAAAACTTCTCCATATGGTCACCCCTTAAAGTATAATCAATTTAAATTATAGTATATGGACTATATTTAATCAATAAAGGGAGAAGAGAAGAGTGTAAAATAATGATATAATAGTATTAGTAACAAATGAAAGGAAAGGTGTTTTTATGAAGATTATTGATTGTATTGGACTTACATGTCCAAAACCAGTAATAGAGACTAAAAAGTATTTTGATAGTATAGAAGGTGGGAAGGCTGTAATTATAGTGGATAATGAGATTGCAAATACTAATATTACAAGATTTGCAGAAAATTCAGGATTTACAGTTAATAGTTTTGAAGAAGAGGGATTATTTAAGCTTACTATTATAAAGGAATCAGAGAATAATAACAGCTGCAAAGGAAAAGATACATTCTCAATAATAATAACAACTGATAAAATGGGAGAAGGATCTGAGGAACTTGGAAAAGTTTTAATGAAAAGCTATATATATGCTCTAAGTGAAGCGATGGAAATACCAGAAGAGATAGTATTTTTAAACAGTGGTGTAAAACTTGTAACTGAAGGAAGTGAAGTGCTTGACAGTATAAAAGAGCTAGAAGATAAGGGAACTAAGATTATAAGTTGTGGTACATGCTTGGATTTTTATGGTCTAAAGGATAAGTTATTAACAGGAGAAATATCCAATATGTATGCAATTGTTGAAATAATGAATAGCAAGAGAGTAATTAAAATATAAAATAAGAATATTATATATGTAATTTACAATATGCAATAAGTGATATCAGGACGGATTAGGCTAAGATATTGCTCCTTGTATATTGAAAAATATATTGTAAATAATAATATAGAATTGTAAACTTTCTATGTGATATAATTTAAAATATTAATTATATAAATTGGAGAGGTTATGAAACATATTTTTATTATTAATCCCGTAGCAGGAAAAGGAAAGGGATTAGACTTTGAGAGAAAGATACATAATATTTTTAAAAAGATAAATTACCCTTATGAAATTATAGTTACTAAAGAAAGTGGACATGCTATAGAAGTAGTTAAAAAGATAACATCAAAAGAAAAATGCATAGTATATTCAATAGGTGGAGATGGGACTTTAAATGAAGTTTTAAATGGAATTATTAATTCAGATAGTTCACTTGCTGTAATACCAGCTGGGTCAGGAAATGATTTTGCTAGAACTTTGTATGGAGATATAAAGTCTGATAATTTATTAGAAGACTTAATACATGGAGAAGAAAGGACTATAGATGTTGCAAAGCTAAATGATCAGTATTATCTTAATATATCATCTATAGGATTTGACGCAAGTGTAGTTAATAACGCAAGACACTATAAAAAATATAAATTTATAAGTGGACCAATGGCATATGCAATAGCGGTAATGAAAACTCTTTTTACATTTAAACCTATGGAATTAACCTTTAAAATAAATGGGGCAGAAACAAAAGGAAATATGTATTTAATAGCAGTTGCAAATGGCAAATGTTATGGTGGTGGTATAAAAATTGCACCAAAGGCGAAACTAGATGATGGACTACTCGATATATATGCTATAAAAAAACCGAAGGTACATAGACTTATAAGATTTTTACCAATGGTAGTATTAGGGAAAGATACAAGCCATGTAGAGGAGATAAAATATATAAAGTGTAATAAAATTCAAGTTATAGCAAAGGATGAAACCATCGTAAATCTAGATGGAGAAATTTTATTTTCAAAAGACTTGACCTTTGAAGTTATTCCAAATGCATTAAAGGTTAGAGTTCCTAAGATAGATATAATAAAGGAAGTGTAAAAGCCATGAAAAAATATGATTTAGTAGTTATAGGTGGAGGAATATCAGGAATGACAGCAACTCTTGCTGCTCTGCAAAATGGAATAAAAAATATACTTTTAATAGAAAGAGAAGATGAATTCGGAGGCATACTAAATCAATGTATTCATAATGGCTTTGGTAAATCATATATAGAGGATGAAGTTACAGGGCCAGAATTTATAGAATTTATTAGGCTTAAGCTTAATAAATATGAGTTCGATAAAAAGAAAAAAACGAGTGTTTTAAATGTATCAAATGGGAAGGTAGTAACTTATGTTAATGAAAAAGATGGAGTGCGGGATGTAAAAGCTAAAGCTATTATTTTAGCAACAGGATGTAGAGAAAGATATACAGGTAACGTATTAACTCCTACAAATAAGTTTACAGGAATATTTACAATAGGAAATGCCCATAGATTTATAAATTTAGAAGGTGTACTACCTGGAAAGAATCCAGTAATAATTGCAAATAATAAATGGGCATTAATTCTTGCTAGAAGATTAGAAATTGAAGGCGGAAAAGTTGCAGCTCTTATAATAAATGAAGAAAGTGGATTTAAGCTTACAGATAAGAATAAAGATATACTTGAAGGCTTTGATATAAATATTTTAGAAAATATAAAGCTTTTAGATATTGATGGAAATAAAAGAATTAATAAAGTTAAGTTACTTGATAAAAAAACAGAAGAGATTAAAGAAATTACATGTGATTCATTGTTTTTATCAGTTGGGTATTATCCAGAACTTGGGATGGTTAAGGAACTTAATATTAAGATTAATGAGGATACAAATACTCCTGTTGTAGATAATTATGAAACTTCGGAGCCTGGTATATTTGCTTGCGGAAATATTATATATGGAAAAGAATGCATAGAGATGGAAGATATAAATGGATATGATGCTGGATTAGTAGCATCAAATTATATCCATAAAATATCTGAATAAGAATTCATTTCCTAATGAATTTAAATGAATACCATCTAAAAATATCTTTTCATTTATGTAGGTTTTAGTTAAAGTATAAAAATCAGCATATTTGAAGGGATATTTTTTTTGTAGCTTAATAATTTCTGCTCGAAGTATTGGTAGTGAATTACTGCAATGAGTATAGTAATTTGAAGGCATAAATAAGTCTTCTGCTAAATCTTCAATAATAATAGGGGGAATACCAACTATAACTGAAGCGTTAATATCAAGACTATCTTTTATCATAAGTTCTAAATTGCCAATAATATAATCTACATTTCTTCCACTTAATAAATCATTAGTACCACCCATTATAAATATTTTTTTAGGAGATTTACTAGTTACATCTCTGTAAAATCGAGTGAGCATTGATGAAGTTGTATCTCCATTCACTCCTTTATTTAATATAGTAAGGTTATTAAACCTTTGCTGAAGCTTATAAACCCAAGAGTCTTTTTTAGAAACCCCAAAACCAAAGGTAAGACTATCTCCAAATAGAATAATATCTACATTATTAGAATTCATAAAAACACCTCTTAATCTAAAATAATTTATTAAAGCATTTCTTACATATTAAGGTTTTTCCTTTATTAGCTTTAATTGAGTCTTTAGGAGAAATCTTTTTATTACATATTTCGCATACATATACTGACACATCTTTTTTGACTTCTTTAGGTTTTATTTCTTTATGACTTAATTCTTTTGAGATAGAAGATTTCTTTATAGGGCTATAATTTCTTTCTTCTAATTTTTCATCTCTCTCTTTTATTGAAAATGAAAGCTCAAATTGACTAAGAGGAAACAATTCAAGTTCAAAACGAGGATCTTCCTTGTCATAATATTCTTCAACTATTATTTTTACTATTTGAGCATCATTTATAATAAGACCACTCTTTTCTATTCCATCAAAAATACTTTTTGAAATATTTATTGTATCTGGATGACGTTTTTCACTTTTATAATAAACTTTAAGTATAGCAATTAAGCTTTCAGTGAATACAGTACTTGGATTTTGAACTCTTGCAACATATGCTATCTCCTGCTCATAAAGAGCATATCTATCATGATATTTACCTGTATTATAAGGAAGAATAGCTCTTCCATCTTTATTATGAAGTTTAAAGTTTGATTTTGTTATAGGAGATCCTTTAACAACGACTTTTGCATACTGTGACATAAAATAACTCCTTTTAGACATTAATTTTCCAAATTTTGAAACATAAAGTTAATGATAATATATGATTTAAAATATATAATTTAAATATACATTATTAAAAAATACTTAACAAGTACGTGTTTCATTGATAATAAATTGGTAATGAAGTATAATTACAAATAGTAAATTTATGCGATTATATAAAGAAGAGGGAATTAAAATGGATAGAAAAATAATTTTAGCAATTGAATCAAGCTGTGATGAAACATCAGCTGCTGTTGTTGTAGATGGTAGAAAAGTTTTATCTAATGTAATAGCTTCACAAATAGATACACATAAAAAATTTGGTGGTGTTGTACCAGAAGTGGCATCAAGAATGCATACTGAAGTTGTTAATGGTGTTGTACAAGAAGCTTTAAAGGAAGCTAACGTAACTCTAGATGATATAGATGCAATAGGTGTTACTTATGGACCAGGTCTTGTAGGGGCATTACTTGTAGGATTGCAATATGCTAAAGGTTTAGCTATGGCAACTAAGAAACCATTAATTGGAGTTAATCATATAGAAGGACATATATCAGCAAATTACATACAACATGAAGATTTAAAACCACCTTTTGTTTCACTTGTAGTATCAGGTGGACACACATTTATTGTTTACGTAAAAGATTATGGAAAGTATGAAGTAATAGGAGAAACTAGAGATGATGCAGCTGGAGAAGCATATGATAAAGTTGCAAGAGCATTAGGTCTTGGATATCCAGGAGGGCCTAAAATAGATAAGTTAGCTAAAGAAGGAAATAAAGATGCTATAGCATTTCCAAGAGCTAAGTTCCATGATGATACACTAGATTTCTCATTTAGCGGACTAAAATCAGCAGTTCTTAACTATTTAAATAAAGCTAAAATGCAAAATACAGAAATAAATAGAGCTGATGTTGCAGCATCATTCCAAAATGCTGTAGTGGGAGTTTTAAAAGATAATGTTTTTGCAACATGTGACAAAAAGAATCTAGATAAAATTGCAATAGCAGGTGGAGTTGCATCAAATTCAGCATTAAGAGAGGCACTAATTTCAGAAGGAAATGAAAAAGGAATTAAGGTATTATTCCCAGAGCCAATTTTATGTACTGATAATGCAGCTATGATAGGAAGTGCTGCATATTTTAGATTTATAAAAGGTGAAGAATCAACGTTAGATTTGAATGCTAAACCTAATTTAAAACTGTAGTATAAATAGGGGGATAGATATGAAGTTATTACCTAATTCTAATAGCCTACATACAGTTGATATGAAGGAAAAAATTTCGAAAATGACATTGTTTAAAAGAATAATTATAATAGCTTTAATTGTAATAGTTAGTGGACTTGTAATCCAATGGGGATATGGCTTTTATATAGGCGAAAAGTTTGGAGCTAGAATGAAATATACTAGAGTCAATGATAAGAAAATGGAGTATAATGTTTCAGGCAGTGGAGATTTTACAATAATTTTTGATGGTTCCACAGGAGCAAATGCCTATGAGTGGAAGACTGTAGCAGATGAAGTTGAAAAACAACTTGGTGTCAAAACATTTGTATATAATAGACGAGGATATGGATTTAATGACTCAGGAAGTAGGATTACTCCTAAAGAGCAAGCAGAAGACTTAAAGATATTATTAAGAAAAGCAGCAGCAGGTGGGCCGTATATACTAGTTGGTGAGGGATATGGAAGTTTAGTTATGACAAACTTTGCAAGCATGTATCCTGATAGTATAAAAGGAGTAGTGTTAATAAATCCATATGATGAAAATCAAATTAAAGAACAGAAAAATGGTATTAAAGATACACTTAATTTAGTTAGAAAGAAGATAGAAGATGTAGGATCGAATTTTTCTTTAACACTACTATTGGACAAACTTGGACTAGCTAATGAGAATAAAGATTTTGAAAATAACCTTACTGGTTTTGCTGGAGAAGAATTTTCTTATAAAAAAAATCAAAATGGTTATAGAGATGCTGTTTATAATGAAACAAAAAATATATATGATAGAGCAAGTGATAGTCAGAAAGATGGAATGTTTAAGAATATACCATATTATATACTAAGCAATGAAGAGGATAATCCGCTTAAAAGACTTGGAAGTCCAGACTTAACATTCCAATATAAGAGCTCTTATGATGGATTAGTTTATTCAATGATGGATTCAAAGAATGTGGAGAATGCAATTAAAAAAGTTGTTGAGTCAGCTAGAAGAATTGAAAAAAAGAATTCACAAAATAACGATTAATATAAAGGCTAAATATAAGACCGTATGGTTATACTAATACTGAATAGGAGAAGTCCTATTCAGTATTTTTTTGAAAAAATTGGGCTTATTAATCAAAAATTTTTTTTTATGCCATATAGTTGACACAAAAATTTTTTATACTTAGATTAAGAAGAATTTAAGATAAATTAGGAGGTACTTAATGAATAATGATGACAACTTAAATAAAGATTTAAATGACGGAATTGATGATAACACTAATAGAAGTGTTAATGACGATATGAACAATAATTATAATAATAGAAATTATAATTATGTAAATGAAAGTCCAGAACCTAAGAAGAAAAGGAGAGGTTCTAGAACCTTTGTAGTTGGCGCAATCATTGTCGTTGTAGCATTACTTGCTGGAATTTGTGGTAGTGGAGTAACATATTTCTTAATGAAGAACGATAATAAGGTAACTACTCAAAGTAAAGAGGGAAACGCACCAGATTTTAAGGATTCATCAGCTATGACAACCCAACAAGCATTTAATAAAGTAGCTCCAGCGGTAGTAATAGTTTCAACTAAAGGCTTAATGCAAAATGGAATTATACCACAAGAGGTTGAGGGGATAGGATCAGGATTCATAATAAATGAAGATGGAGATATATTAACTAACTACCATGTTGTTAAAGGAGCGCAAGAAGTTACAGTAACTTTAAGTACTGGTGAAGAGGTTAAGGCAAAGGTAGTTAATTATGATGAAACACAGGATATTGCAATGATTAAGATGCAAGGTAAATTTAAAGTTCCAGCAGTTGCAGAACTTGGAGATTCATCTAAGCTTAAACCAGGTGAAGAAGTTATAGCAATAGGAACTCCTTTATCAAAAGACTTTGCTCAAACAGTTACAAAAGGTGTTGTAAGTGCAGTTGGAAGAACAGTAAATACTGAAACTGGTAAACAAGTTAATTTAATTCAAACAGACACAGCTATAAATCCAGGTAATAGTGGAGGACCTTTAGTTAATTCAGAAGGTCAAGTAGTGGGAATAAACACTTTAAAATTAGCTGGAGGAGCTGAAGGAATAGGATTTGCAATTCCAATAAATGAAGTTAAATCAAAACTAGATGTTTTATCAAAGCCTATATTAACTTTAGGAGTTAAGGTTAGAGAAGTAGATAAGAACTTATCAAAACAATATGATATTCCAGAAGGAATATATGTAGTTGAAGTAACTCCATTTTCACCAGCAGAAAAAGCAGGAATTAAACAAGGTGATGTTATCACAGAGTTTGGTGGAAAAAAAGTAAAAACTCTTGAAGAGTTAAATGCTATTAAAAACACTAAGAAGGCTGGAGATAAGGTAAATGCTAAGATTATAAGAGACGGAAAAGCAAAAACAGTTGATATAACATTAGAAGCTCAATAGAAAATATGAATGAATACACGCTAATTTTAAGAAAAATATAAATTAGTGTGTATTATTTTTTTGTGTGTACAAAAAGGTTTACCTATATAGTATAATTGATTATAGTTTTGAGAAAGGGAGGATTTTATGAGTAAGATTAATGAGGTCTATCAATCATTATTAGACCTTCAAGCACAAGAAAATAGAGGTGTAACGGCACAAGAACTAAGTGAATACATAAATTCAAATAGGGCAAATGTATCAAGATATTTAAATAAATTGTATTCTGATGGAAAAGTAACTAAAGAAGAAGGAAGACCAGTAAGATATGCATCAATTAACACAATAAAAGAAAAGGAAACTGTTCAAGAGAGAAAACCTTTAAAAGTAAATTCAGGTGATAATAGTTTAGATATGATGGTTGGTGCAAATCAAAGCCTACAAGTACCTATTCAGCAGGCAAAGGCTGCAATGATGTATCCACCTAGAGGATTACATACTTTAATTCTTGGAGAAACAGGTGTAGGTAAATCGATGTTTGCAGAACTTATGTATCAGTTTGCAAAGGAAGATAATTTGCTAGATAAAGATGCACCATTTATAAGGTTTAATTGTGCAGATTATGCAGATAATCCTCAGCTTGTAATTGCTCAAATTTTTGGGGTGAAAAAAGGAGCGTATACAGGTGCTGATAAAGATAAAGAGGGATTGCTTAAAAAGGCAAATGGAGGAATAATATTTCTAGATGAAATTCATAGATTATCTCCTCAAGGACAAGAAATGTTATTTACATATATAGATAAAGGGTATTTTAGACCGCTTGGTGATACTGATAATCCAATATATTCAGATGCTCAAATTATTGCAGCAACAACAGAGGATCCAAAGTCTTATCTTTTAAAGACATTTACTAGAAGAATTCCAATGTCAATAACACTTCCATCTCTTAAGGAGCGAAGTGCGGGTGAAAGATATCATTTACTAGAGCAATTCATAAAAGCAGAATCACATAGATTAGGCGATAGTATATATTTTAATAAAAATGCCCTTATTTCATTTTTATTATATGATTGTCCAAACAATATAGGGCAATTAAAGAGTGATATACAACTTGCATGTGCAAAGGCTTTTTTAAATTATAAAGCAAATAATAAAGATTTTATAATAGTTGAGCAAGGAGATTTACATCCAAGAGTAAATAGGGGGCTTATGAATCTTCAAGATCGTAGAAAAGAAATTGATGAGCTATTAGGAGGCGCTTCAGACGTTTTAAGATTTTCATATAATGATGATAATATAATAAATCTTATGGATGAAGAAGAAGAAAATATTAAAGGCGATTATTTTTACGATATTATAGAAAACAAATTAGATTACCTGAAGAAAAAAGGTATGGAAGAAGAAGAAATAAATCAAATAATAAATATAGATATAGAAAGCTATTTTGAAAAATATATAAGGGATCTTCCAGAAGAGGTAAGAAAAGAAGAGATAACCAAGATCGTTAGCGAAGATATTGCTAATATGGTAGAAGAAATATTAAATATGGCTTCAGAGAAGTTAAATACTCATTACGATGAAAAAGTGTATTTTGGATTAGCATTACATCTTCAAGGAAGTTTAGAGAGAATAAAGCAAGGAAATAAGATATATCATCCTAAATTAAATTTTGTTAGGTCTCAATACTCTAATGAATTCATGGTTGCAATGGAAGCTGCTAAAAAGATTGATGATAAATTTAATATACAAGTACCACTTGATGAGATAGGATATCTTACAATGTTCTTAGCAGCAAAGCCTTATGAGTTTGATGAGAAAAAAGAAGGTAAGGTTGGAGTAATTGTAATAATGCATGGACATTCAACTGCATCTAGTATGGTTGAGGTTGCAAATAAATTAATTGGAGAGATTCATGTAAATGCACTTGATATGCCATTAAGTATGAAGGCTGAAAAGATGTATGAGCTAGCAAAAGAAAAGGTAAAAGAAATAGATGAAGGAAAAGGTGTCATTTTATTAGTTGATATGGGCTCTTTAACTAATTTTGGTGAGATGATTAAGGATGAGACTAACATAGATGTAAAAACAATAGATATGATAAGTACACTTGCAGTTATTGAAGCTGGACGAAAAGCTCTAAATGGAAGAAAAATAGATGAGATATGCAAAGCTTGTTTAGAAATCAGTAGATTTGGATTAAAACGAGAAAAAAATACAAAGATTGAGAAAGAGAAAGTAATAGTTACAACATGTTTTACTGGAGAAGGATCGGCTGAAAAATTAAGGCAATTAATAGTTAGTGGAATCAATAATCCAAATGTAAAAGTTAAACCACTAAACATATTAGATAGAGATGACTTTATTAAAAATGTGGATAATTTAAAGAAATATAGCAATATTTTAGCAATAGTTGGTACTGTTAATTTAAATGTAGAGGGAATACCATTTATATCAGCGCCAGATATTCTAGCAGGAGATGGATTATCAGTACTAGAGAATTTTATAAGCCAAGAAGAAGACTTTCAGAAGATAGCGAATTCAATAGATGCTCAATTAGAAGAAGTAGATGGAGAATATCTTGTTAAAATAGTAAGAGAAGCTATTCAAGAAGTACAAGAGAATCTAAATATTAAAATATCACATGAAGTAGCTGTTGGTATGGTAATTCATATATGTTTCTTAATTGAAAAAATAATTGAGAGTGGAAAGAGAAAGAAATTTGATAATTTAAATGATTTTAGAAATAAACATAATAGAGAATTTATACTTATAAGACAAAATCTTAGAAAGCTTGAAGTTAATTATAATATAAAGATAAGTGAAGACGATCTAGCATTTATAGTTAGAATGTTTTTAGAAAATATAGTCTCTGTGTAGAGTGTAAAAAGTGTGTAAAGTGTAAAGTTTGTAGTGTGTAATTTAAATTGCACACTACAAACTTTTTTATTAAGATGAAAGTTAGTAAATAAGCCATAGTTACAAAAAAATAAAAAAATTTTTTTCGAGAATATTTTGGCATGCAATTTGCTATATATAAATAGTGTAAAGGAACACAAAACGAAAAAGTAAAATAATAAAATATAATATAAAAAATATAAAGTTTAAATCTTAAGGAGGAATTTATTATGAAAAAAATATTATTATGTTGTTCAGCAGGGATGTCAACAAGTTTATTAGTAACAAAGATGCAAGCAGCTGCAAAGGAACAAGGGATTGAATGTTTAATAAACGCTTATTCAGAAGCAGACGTTAAGAATCACGAAGATGAAATGGAAGTATTATTATTAGGACCGCAAGTTAGATTCTTATTAAATAAAATGAAATCAAAATATGAACCAATGGGAATTCCTGTTGATGTAATAAATACAGTAGATTATGGAACAATGAATGGCGCAAAAGTTTTAGCACATGCATTAAAATTAATCGATGAAAAATAAGATTCAGTAGATCGTAACTGTGTCAAAATTTTGGCAATATGAAGGGGAGTTAGGGACACATGGAAGAAATAATTTTAAACTTAATAATGCATAGTGGAGAAGCTAGAAGCTATGCAATGGAAGCTATGGAACTTGCAAAAAGTGGAGATATTGAAGGTGCTAGAGGATTAATTGAGAAATCAAATGAAGAGTTAGGACTTGCTCATCATTCACAAACTAGCTTAATACAAGGTGAAGCTGGAGGTCAAAAAGCAGAATTTTCATTATTATTAATTCATGCTCAAGATCATTTAATGACAACTATGACATTAAAAGATTTAGCAAGTCAAATAATTGACATACATGCAAGACTATAATCTATAGCATTTTAAATATGAACTCTAATGGTAAGCATTAGAGTTCATTAATTATATGTTAAGGAGATTAAAAATTATGAAATATATAATTGGTGTTGATGGCGGAGGTACTAAAACTGAAGCTGTAGCTTATAGCTTAGATGGAGAAGTTTTAGCTAAAAGCTTAACTGGCTTTGGGAATTTGCTTAATGATGAGAAAGAAGCCTTAAATAATATAACTAGCGCTGTTAACGAAATATTAGATAAGTTAAGTATAGATGGGTTAGAGGGTATATATCTTGGTATTGCAGGTTCAGAGGTATCTGATAATGCTAAAAAGATACAAAATGAGATTAAGTCAAAGTTTGATTTAGATTCAGTTATTATGAATGATGGAGATTTAGCTTTAAAAGCGTTACTAAAGGGTGAAGATGGAATACTTGTTATAGCAGGTACTGGTTCTACAGCCTTTGGTATAAATAGCACAAAGCAGGCTAGATGTGGTGGATGGGGCCATATATTAGGCGATGAAGGAAGTGCATATAAGATTTCAATTGAAGCATTTAAAAGAATGATTTATGAATATGATTTTGGTTTAGGAAGAAGTGAACTTTCACAATCAATACTTGATGAACTTAATGTTCAAGAAGTTGATGAAGTAATTGGATTTATCTACTCAGCAACAAAGGATGAGATAGCAGGATTTGCGGGATTAGTATCTAAATATGCAGAAAAAGGTGATGAATATGCTAGGAGCATATTAGAAACTGAAGGGATTGCACTTGCAAAGGATGCAGAAAGAGTATTTAAGAGTCTAGATTTTAATAAGTGTAAAATAGGCCTTGTTGGAGGTGCTATAAAAAAATCTAAAATATTGAGAGATGCATTTGAAGAATATTTAAACAAGAATATAAATGTTGTTGAATTTGTAGATGAAGATGTATCAGCAGCAAAGGGCGCATACTATATATACAATAACAGTGTAAGGTAGAAAGATTTAGAAGGTATTGGAGGACATATTAATGAAGAGATTAGGTATTTCAGTATATCCAGGACATCGTCCAATTGATGAGATATTAGAATATATAGAACTTGCCGCAAAGTATGGATTTGAAAGAATTTTCACATGCCTTTTATCAGCAGAAGGAAAATCAATAGAAGATATTGTAGAAGAGTTCAAAGTTATGCTTAATGTAGCAAATAAACATAGCATGGAAGTTATAGCCGACTTAGATCCAACGGTATTTAATAATTTAGGAGCTAGTATCACGGATCTTAAAGTATTTAAGGATATGGGACTTAGTGGAATAAGATTAGATATGGGATTCTCAGGTAATGAAGAAGCTATAATGACTTTTAATAAATATGGATTAAAGGTAGAACTTAATATGAGCAATGGGACTAAGTATGTTGATAATATAGTTTCATATAGACCAAATTTAAATAATTTATATGGATGTCATAATTTCTATCCTCATGTCTATACAGGACTTTCATACGATCATTTTATAAAATGTAGTAAGCAATTTAAAGAACTTGGAATAAAGACTGCCGCATTTGTAAATTCCCCTAAGGCGGAGTTTGGACCATGGCCAGTATCAGAAGGACTTTGTACATTAGAAATGCATAGAGATATGCCTATAGATGTACAAGCTAAACATTTATTTGCAACAGGTTTAATTGATGATGTAATAATAGCTAACTGTTTTGCATCAGAAGAGGAGCTTAAAGCATTAAGTGAAATTAATAAAGAAATGTTAGAACTTTCTGTTGAATTAGAAGAAGGTATACCAGAACTACAAAAGAAGATAGTTCTTGAAGAATTTCACTTTAACAGAGGGGATGTTTCAGATTATGTTATAAGATCAACTCAATCAAGAGTTAAATATAAAGGGGAAAGCTTTGCTCCATTTAATACGAAAGATATGGAGAAGGGTGATATCTTAATAGAATCAGATCTTTATACAAGGTATGCTGGAGAGCTTCAAGTTGCAATAAAAGAAATGAAAAATAGTGGTAAAACTAATGTAGTTGGAAGAGTTGTAGAAGATGAACAATTCTTATTAGATTATATTGAACCATGGAGTAAATTCGCATTTAAATTAAAATAATTTAAATATCATTAGGCTATGGGGATATTAATACCATAGCCTTTTAGATTAAAATCTTACAAAAGAAAATTACAGATTATTAAGTAAAGAGGTGTAGAGAATGAACAAAAAAGGAATAAAAATAGTTACTATTGGTGGAGGGTCAAGTTATACTCCAGAATTAGTAGAAGGATTTATTAAGAGATATGATAAGCTACCTGTAAGGGAATTATGGCTTGTAGATATAGAAGAAGGAAAAGAAAAGCTTGAGATAGTAGGAAACCTTGCTAAGAGAATGGTTAAAAAAGCTGGAATTCCTATGGAAATTCATTTAACTTTAGATAGAAGAGAAGCTTTAAAGGATGCTGATTTTGTTACAACTCAAATTAGAGTAGGTCTTTTAGATGCAAGAATTAAGGATGAAAGAATTCCATTAAGTCATGGCGTTATAGGACAGGAAACAAATGGTGCAGGGGGTATGTTTAAAGCAGTAAGAACAATACCTGTAATCTTAGATATAGATAAAGATATGTCAGAACTTTGCCCAAATGCTTGGCTTATAAACTTCTCAAATCCAGCAGGTATGGTAACAGAAGCATTACTTAGACACGGTAGAAATAAAAAAGTCATAGGACTTTGTAATGTTCCAATAGGAATGGAAAAGGCAGCAGCAGATATGTTAGGTGTTGACCATTCAAGAGTAAGATTTGACTTCTTTGGATTAAATCATATGGTATTTGGAAAGAACATTTATGTTGATGGAGAAAATGTAACTAGTAAAGTTATAGATTCTATTGCTGAAGGTAAACTTGGATCAATAGTTAAAAATGTAAAAGATTTTGGATGGGATGCTGACTTTATTAAAGCATTAGGAATGATGCCTTGTCCATATCATAGATACTATTTCCAAACTGCACAAATGTTAGAAGATGAATTAAAAGAATTCTCAAAAGGAGAAACAAGAGCAGAAGTAGTTAAGAGATTAGAAGCTGATTTATTTGATTTATATAAAGATGAAAATCTTGATATTAAACCACCTCAATTAGAAAAAAGAGGAGGAGCTTACTACTCAGATGCAGCTTGTAGATTAATTTATTCAATTTATAATGATGAGGGAGATATTCAACCAATTGATGTTAGAAATGGTGGAGCTCTTGAAGGAATAGATGATGATTCCGCTGTAGAAATATCATGTATGATTACAAAAGATGGTCCAAAGCCATTAGCTATGGGAGAAATTCCTGTATCAGTAAATGGATTAATTCAAACAGTTAAATCATTTGAAAGACTAGTTGTAGAAGCAGCTGTTACAGGAGATTATCATAAGGCGTTAATGGCACTTTGTATGAATCCATTAATACCTTCAGAAAGTATGGCTAAGACTCTTCTAGATGAATTATTAGAAGCACACAAAGATTATTTGCCACAATTTAAAGAATATTTTGAAGGTAAATAAAAAAGACTTGTTATAAAAAGAGTGAATCTATAAAGTAAATTATTATAAAAAAAGAGCCTATTTATATGGGTTCTTTTTTTTATGTATTAATATATTTTATTATTATATATAAATGAATAGAAAGTGAATGATATTGGAATAAAATATGAATAAGTTATGATATAATTGTTCTAGATTATTCAAATTTTGGAGGTAAGAATGGGCGTAAAAATAATAACTGATAGTACTAGTTATATTCCTGAAGATATTAGGAATGAATTGGAAATTGAAGTTATTTCTCTAAATGTTATCTTCGGGGGAAGAAGCTATAGAGAAATTGACCTTACTAATGAAGAATTTTTTGATGAGCTAGAGAAATTAGATGATTTACCAACATCTTCTCAACCGAGTATAAATGAAGTTAAAGAAAAATTTGAAAATATTATTAAAAATGGAGATAAGGTTGTCTGCGTATTAATCTCATCTGATATGAGTGGAACTTACCAAAGTGCAAATATGATTAAAAATATAATCTTAGAAGAGTATCCAGAAGCAGAGATAGAAATTTTGGACTCTAGGACAAACTGTATGCAAATGGGCTATGCTGCAATAGTTGCAGCAAAAGCAGCAAAAGAAGGAGCTGATATTAAGGGAGTTGTATCAAAGGCGGAAGAAGTAATAAATAAAAGCAAGTTCTTATTTATGCCAAAGACTTTAAAATATCTTAAAAAAGGAGGAAGAATAGGGAGTGCAGCTGCATTAGTTGGAAGTATATTGAAAATAGTTCCTATTCTTACAGTAACTGATGGAAAAACTACTATCTTTAATAAGGTTAGAACAAGAGGAAAGGCAATAAATGTAATAATCAATAAAGTTATAGAAGATATTGATAAAAAAGGACTTGGGGAGATTGCGATACATCATATAAATTGCGAGGATGAAGGAATAGAACTTAAAAAAAAATTAGAAGATAGACTAAAGCAAAAAGGAATAGAATGCAATATAATATTAGATTCTATAGGACCAATAATTGGATTACATGTTGGTCCAGGAAGCATTGGGGTTGCATACTATACTAAAAGTTAAATACATTAAGGGGGCAATTATGAATAGAATACTTAGCATGGATAAAAGTTTTTATAAGAAAGCACTTATTATAGCGTTACCTATAGTTATACAAAATTTTATAATGTCATCATTAAATATAGTAGATACAATGATGATAGGAAAGCTTGGAGAAAGTGAAATTGCAGCAGTAGGAATTGCGAATCAATATTTTTTCTTATTAAACATACTAATGATGGGATTATTTAGTGGAATAGGGATTTTTGTATCTCAATATTTTGGTAAAAGGGATGAAAAGAACATTAAAAAACTTATTGGAATAGGAATTATAGCTGCAATAGTAATAGGTAGTATATTTAATATACTAGCTCAAATAGCACCAGAAGGAATAATTAGTATATTTAATAAAGATAAGTATGTTATAGAGCTAGGAGCACAATATTTATTAATAGTATCTTTTAGCTATATTTTTACTGCTATAACATTTAATTATGGAATTTCGTTAAGATGTGTAGAAAAATCAATAGTACCTATGATAGCAAGTGCTATTGCATTAGTTACGAATACAGTATTGAATTATGGACTTATATTTGGAAACTTTGCCATGCCAGAACTTGGAGTAAGAGGAGCAGCTATCGCCACACTTATAGCTAGAATAATAGAGTTTCTAATAATAGTAGCTTATGTTTATATTAGCAAAAGTATTTTGGCGGGAAATTTAAAGGAATTATTCTCGTTTAATATAGAATTTGTGAAAAAGATATATATCACAGTAATGCCTGTATTATTAAATGAAGCTTGTTGGGGACTTGGTTCAGTTATGTATAATGTAATTTACGGGAGAATAGGAACTCAGGCAATAGCCTCAGTACAAATTGCTACTACCATAAATAATTTATTCATGGTAATAATTTTTGGTATGGGTAGTGCAACACTTGTAATGGTTGGGGCACAAGTTGGTAAAGGTGATGAAGAAAAGGCAGCAGAATATAGTAAGAATTTCCTAGTTATAGGATGTATAATCGGTATAATTATAGCTATAGCACTCTCATTATCTGCAAATACTATAGTCTCTGTGTATGAGGTATCAGATCAGGTTAAAACTTGGTCAAAGGCAATAATTTATGTTACATCAATAATAATGGTAATAAGAGTTTATAATATAATAGCAATTGTTGGAGTATTAAGGGGTGGCGGTGATGTAAAAGCATCATTTATTATAGAAGCATCAACAATGTGGCTTATAGGAGTTCCTTTTGCATTAATGGGAGCATTTGTATTTAAATTACCAGTATATTTAGTATATGCATTATGTACTTTTGAAGAAATTACAAAAGCAATTGCATGTTTTAAAAGAATGGCATCAAAAAAATGGATTAAAAATCTAGTAGCAGAGGCATAAAATGTAGGTGAGAAGTTATGGAGAATATTGTACTATATATTGTTGCTATATTTTTTTTTATAGGAGCGGTAGATTATGTTTGTGGAGATAAACTTAAATTAGGAAGTTATTTTGCTGATGGAATAAAAAGCATGGGAGCACTTGCTATAGCAATGGTTGGAATAATATCTTTAACACCGGTAATAAC
The DNA here is from genome assembly GCF_016907995.1 of Clostridium sardiniense. Taxonomy (GTDB): domain Bacteria; phylum Bacillota; class Clostridia; order Clostridiales; family Clostridiaceae; genus Clostridium; species Clostridium sardiniense. The sequence goes on from NZ_JAFBDA010000013.1 coordinate 28,877, forward strand.
AGAAATATTAAATATAGTTTTAGTTCCAATTGCAGATAAAATTGGAATTGATCCATCTATATTTATATCAAATATTATTGCTATAGATATGGGAGCTTTTAATATAGCAGAAAATATTGCACTTAGTAAAGAAATGATATATTTTTCAGGAGTTTTAATGGCTTCAATGCTAGGGTGTACTTTAAGCTTCACCCTTCCTTTAGCTCTTGGAATAATAAAAAAGGAAAATAGACAGCAATTATTTATAGGTATGTTATTTGGTATTATATCATTACCTTTTGGTTTATTTATTGGAGGATTGTTACTTAAGATACCTATAAATATTATACTTATAAATTTGATTCCTATAATTATAATTTCTATACTCCTTAGCATAGGAATATTATATTGCGAAAATAAAATAATTTTTATATTTAATATTTTAGGAAAAGGGATATTGTGGCTTAGTATAATTGGATTATCACTTCAAGGAATACAATCTATTTCAGGCGTAATGATTTTTAAAAATCTTATGCCATTACAAGAAGCTTTGAATATAGTAGGTAAAATTGCTATATTTTTAGGCGGTGCATATGTTATGCTTGAAGTACTAAAGAGATTGTTAGAAAATCCTTTAGATAGATTAGCATTAAAATTTGGAGTTAACAAAAATTCGATTGCTGCATTTTTAGGAAGTTTAGCTTCAGCTATAATAGTATTTGTAAACTTCGAAGAACTTGATGATAAGGGGAAAATATTATGTAGCGCTTTTTCAGTTGGTGGGGCCTATGTGCTTGGAGGACAACTTGGATTTGTTGCAAGTGAAGCAACTGAAATTATAGGTATATATATATTCATCAAATTATTTTGTGGATTTTTATCGGTTTTCATTGCAATATTATATATAAAGAAAAAAGAGAGTATAGTTAAGAATTAGAAGGATTGATTTTATGAATGGTAAAATAAGAACAGTATTAATTTTTATTATAACTATAGTTGTATCTGTTGTAATAATAAATTATTTTAGTGATGATAAGCATAATAAAATAACAGGAGAAATTACTATTTGGGCAAATAATCATACGTATGATTACTTAGACGAACTGGCAAAGGATTATATGAAAAATAATAAGAGAGCAACGATTAAAGTTGAGAATATTAATAGTAATGAGTATTTTAATAAAATAGTAAATTTAAATAAAAAAGATGTACCTAATATTGCATTATTTAATAGTGAAGAGCTTACTAGCTTAATGAAAGAAAAGAAAATTAAACCAGAAGATCAGAGTAATTTAATAAATACTTATAAAATGAACTTTTCAAGTAGTAGATTACAAGAGGTAATGATAGATGGAAAGTTAATTGCTGTTCCATTTACAAGTAGGCCATTAGTTATATATTTAAGAGAAGATGTATTAAAAGAGTACGGATATTCTAGTAGTGATATAAATACATGGGATGACTTAATTAAAGTTTCAGAAGATATCTATAAAAAAAGTAATGGTAAGTATAGAGCTTTAAATGGGGTTGGGCAAGATTATAATGATTTAAAGACATTACTTATAATGCAGAATATGCAGTATGAAAGTAATAAAGATGGGATAATAAAAAATGTAGAGAAAAATTTGAAATATTTTAATGAAAAAAATATTATTACAGAAAACAATGATGAAGAATATTTTGCTAAAGTATCTTCTATAAATGGAATGAAATCTATTGAGAAGTTACAAACAAAAGGAATTTGGACAGCAAATAATCCACCAGCTACTAACATTGGATCAAATAGATTTTTTGTAGCACAAGGTGAAAATCTTGTTGTTCTTAATAGTACTGAAGATAAAAAACTTATAAATAGTTTTTTAGAGTATGCAAGTAATAATACCAATATAGCATTAAAATATGCACTTGATGGAAGTTTGTTTCCAAGCTATATATATGCATATAAAAGCAATAAAGTAGAAGAGCATGTTAAGAATTTTGAAGGGAAGAGCCCTCTTGTTGTTATGAGTAATATCTCTAAGAAGGCTCCTAAAATAAATAATTATAATCTTTATAAAGAGATTGAAGGAAATCTAGTTAATTAAAGAATCTAATATTGTTTCATATACGCTTAATGTATTTTGTGCAGTTTGCCTCCAAGAGAATTGGAGGCTTCTTTTATATCCTTTTTCAATTAAGTCATTTCTAAGGGAATCTTTTTCAAGTACATCAAATATAGCATTAGATAATTCATCTTCTATTGTAGGATTAATTAGTAGTGCAGAATCTTTAGTTACTTCAGGAATTGATGTAGTATTAGAAGTTATAACAGGAGTTTTACAGCTCATAGCTTCAAGTGGTGGAAGTCCAAATCCTTCATAATAAGATGGATATACAAAAAGATCTGCACCATTATAAAGAATAGGAAGATCTTTATCATCTAAAAAGCCAGTAAATATAATATCATTTTCTAAATTTAAGCTTTCAGAATAAGTTTTTAAATTAAGGCCGTCATCTTTTAAAGAACCTGCAAGAACTAGCTTATATTTATTAGAAAGACTGTTTTTAACTTTACTAAATGCACTTATTAGACCACGAACATTTTTTCTTGAGCTAAATCCGCCTATATATAATATATAAGGATCTTTAAAATTAAATTTACCTTGTATAGTTTCTCTACACTTATTTTTATTCATAGGAGTAAATTCATAATTTGTGGATAAAGGTGTCACAAATACTTTATCTTCTGGATAACCTTTAAAAAATTTTAGAATATCTCTTTTAGAATATTCAGAGACAGTAATTATACCTTTAGAATTTTCTATTATATTTGGAATATCTCTTAAAAATCTTTTTAAGTATCCTGGACCAACAGTTTCTGGCATTATATATGGTATAAGATCATGTATTGTTACAACTGTATTTATATCGTAATTAAAAGGAAATCCCATGCCATTTTGAGGAATATGATATAAATTTAATTCTCTATTTTTAATTAAATTTGGAATATATTCTTTTTCAAAAAAAGTACCATGGCGTCCAGAACAGTAAATAAGATCAGTATTTTTTTGAGTAAATCTAGTATCTACTTTTCCAGCCCATATAAGAGTAAATTGGTTATTCTTATCTATGTTTATCATTTCTGAAATTAAGTTTCTTGTATATGTTCCTATACCAGTTCCGGCATGTAAGTTTATACTTCTAGAATCTATGCAAATCTTCATTAAAACACCTCAATTTAGCTATATACTATAAAATATTATTGATAGTAAAATTTGTGAATGAAATCACATTAAATTAAGGATATTCATATAATAAATCAAATAAGTTTTGGGAGAAGTATATGAATGAAAAGATTATTAAAAATATAGTGGAAAAAGAGTACGATATAGAAGTTAAATCTGCTACAAAGATTAAAAATACTTATAAGATAAATGGAAATGAGGAATATTGTTTTAAGATTGTAAAATATAATTTTCCTCATTTTTATTTTATTTTATCTTCTATGTTACATTTAAAAAATAATGGTTTTTTAAATGTATTAGATATAATAAAAAATAATAAAGGAAGTTTGTATGTAGATCTTACAAATGGAAATTATGCTTACTTAACTAAATGGGTAGATTCAAGAGAAAGCAATTATGATGATATAGATGAACTAAAAAAGGTTTCTGAAAAATTATCAGAGCTTCACATCTGTAGTAGAAATTTTACTATAACACCTCTTATGAAGCCAAGAGTATATTGGTTATCATGGATAAATATGTTTAAAACAAGACGAGAAGAAATTCTTGATTTTGCACATAGAATATCTCAAAAGGCACATAAAAATAAATTCGATGAGGTGTTTTTAGGAAATTTAGATGAAGAGATTAGAAGAGCCGATAGGAGTATAAATGGACTTATCAAAAGTGATTATTCTTGTGTTATGGAAGAGCATTTAATGAAAAGAGAATTTTGTCACCATGATTTAGCGAATCATAATATATTGATAGGAAAAAATAACGATATAAATATAATTGATTTTGATTATTGTATCTTAGATAGTCATCTTCATGATTTATCTTCATTATTTATGAGAGCTATGAAATATCATAGGTGGGATAAAAATAAAGGTAATATAATACTTGAAGGATACTCTAAAAATATTGAGATTTCTGATAAAGAAAAAAAAATAATGAAATCATTTATGTTATTCCCACAAGATTTCTGGCAAAGAGGGTTACAAATGTATTGGGAGCAACAACCATGGGGAGAGGAGTTTCTTTTAGAGAAACTTAATAAATATTTGAATGATAGAGAAGAGAAAGAAGAGTTTTTAAATAATTTCTTTAACTAAGGGGTGATTACTATAAATGAGGTAACTCTTAAAAATTATTTATTGGAAAATGATGTTTATATAATGGGAAATTATTTTAAAAAGAAGAAAAATGATATAGATATTTTAAATCATATAGATATAATAATTAACCTTCAAAAAATTTTGATGGGATACCATTCTGTTGAAAAAAACAGTATTTTAAGTGAAATAGGTAGAAGAGTTGATAGAATTTTTGTGATGACAAAAAAGTTAGATATAGGATTTAATGAGCTAAATTATTATGAAAAATGTGTATTAGATAAAGTAAAGAAACAGCTTAAAAGAATAGAGGATATTGATTATATAGATATATATAGAAGAGGAATGTATAAAGATGAAATATGTATTGAACGAGTTGATGAGAGTAATTTAAGAGTTGTAGATCAAGTAGAGATTGGTAAGATTAAAAAAATTAATTTTAACATAGTTGAGGAGGACTTTATAAATTATTTATTTAAATATAAGAAGAAATGTAATAAAGATGCTTTAAGAGAATATGCAAAAGAATATGTAAGAAGGTCAAACCTTAAAAAAAGTAGCCTTCAATATATAAATTTAATTGTTGATATGCCATGTGAGAGCCTTAAATATTGGTATAAAAATAGATATGAGTGGGATGAGCATAGTAGAGATGAATTCAGACTTATATCTGAGAGAGAATTAGAATTCTAAAGGAGGTATGTAATGAGGAAGGTTAAATATGGAGATAAAAAGCTTTTATGTAGATATGATTTAAGTAAAAACTTTTTTGACAAGCTAGGACTTGATATATTAGATATAACTCCTCTAAGAAAGTTATATATATTAAATACAACTGAAGGAAAGAAAATATTAAAGAAAGTTGATTATAATGAAGAGAGAATAAAGTTTATAGGAGAGTCTCTTGAATATGTAAACAAGAATTTTCCATACATTATGAAAATGAATAAGTTACAAGCAAATGATAATTATATAAGCTGGCAAGGTGATAATTATATAGTAATGGATTTAATAGAAGGAAGAGAGGCATCAATAAGTAATCCCATAGAGGTAGAAATGTGCAGTGAGGCATTAGCTAGAATGCATAAGGCTTCTCAGATGATTAGCGATGTACTAGAGCCTAAAGAAATAGCTATTAAAAAATCTAACAATTTAGTTGAGTACTACAAATCAATAAAGGAAGATCTTATAAATATAAAGGACTGGGTAAGTTGTTATACTTATAAAAATGAATTTGATAAGCTTTTTATAGAAAATTGTGATAGATATATAGAAGAGATATCAAAGGTAAATGAAATGATTTGGGTTAGTAAATATAGAGATTTATTAATGGATAAGGAGTTAATATGTCTTTGTCATAATGACCTTGCAAATCATAACTTTATAATCAATGAAAATAAGATTAATATAATTGATTTTGATTATTCTACAATAGATTTAAGAACTTTAGATATAGCTGACTTTCTTTTAAAATGGATTAAGAATAGTGTTTTTGATATAAATAAGGGAAAGCTTGCACTCGAGAGCTATGATAAAATATTCAAAATAAAAGATGAGGAATATAAACTTATATATATTTTGATGAGTTTTCCAAGGGATATATATTCAATAATAAAATCCTATTATCATAAGAGTAAAGAATGGGAAGAAGAGGTTTTTCTTCATAGATTCAAGACAAAACTTGAGAATGATGTATTTAGAATAAAATTTTTAGATGATTATAAGAAGTTTTATGAAGATAAGATATTATAAATAAATTAAAGAGTGAGTGATTAAAATTTTTAATCACTCACTCTTTAATTTATCTACTTAAAATGCTTTCATAAGCTTTAATAGTATTTAGAGCTGTATTTTCCCATGAAAATAACCTGCTTCTTGTTAGTGCTTTTTTTACCATAGCTAGGACTAGTAAGCTATCACTTAGAACTCTTTGCATTGCATAACATAAATCATCAGGATTATGAGGGTTTATAAGTAATGCAGAATCATAACACACTTCAGGAAGGGATGTTTCTGTAGATGTTATTACAGGAGTACCACATGCCATAGCTTCTATAGGTGGCAATCCAAATCCTTCATAAAAGGATGGATATACAAGCATTTCACAAGCATTATAGAAATAAGGTAAGTCTTCAAGTGGGATAAATCCAGTAAATATAACATCATTTTCAACATTCAAGTCTCTAGCTCTATTTAGGTAGACATCATATGAAAACCCTTTTTTACCTGTTATAACTAGCTTTGTACTTTTTCTATAAGGAGGAGGTAATAATGAAAATGCTTCAATTAGCCCAAGTATATTTTTTCTTGGACTAAAGCCTCCAACATATAATATAAAATCTGATGCAATACTATATTTTTTTTCAATATTTTTTTTGCATTGGCACTTACTCATAGGTCTGTAAATCTCTTCAGCAGCTAAGTGAGTTACATATATTTTCTCCTTAGGATAATTAAATTCCTTGCATATATCTTGTTTAGAAAATTCTGAAACAGTAATTATTCCATCACAATTATCTAGAATTTTAGGCATATCATCATTAAATATTCTAAGATAACGATCGCTAACTGTCTCTGGCATTCTAAGCGGGATTATATCATGTAATGTAATGGCTTTTTTGCAATTAATATTGTCAGAAAGTCCTACACCGTTTTGAGGAACATGATATAATTCCATGCTATTACTAGATAAAATATTAGGAACTCTTACCTCTTCCCAAAAGTGCTCCTTAACTACAGTATCAATTTTTTCGATTTTAAAATTAGAATTTAAATTACTTAGGTTGGGATTATCTGGTGTAAAAATTAAATAATCATTATTGAAATCTACATTATTTAAATTATTTATCAATTGGTGCGTATACGTGCCGATACCTGTTCCTCTATACCATTTTGCGGCTCTGCCGTCAATGCCAATTTTCATGATTTAATCCTTTCAAAGTATTCTTAATCTTATTATATTTATTTATAGTAAAAAATGTTAATAAAAGAAATAGGTAGGACATATAAATATTAAGGGGGTGATTAAAATGATGAGAGAGTTTGAAATAGAAAGACAATTTAATATTGAGATTGAAACTTTAAAAGCAAATAAAGGTGTATACTATTTAAAAACTAACAAGGGAGAACGTTGCTTAAAAAAAATAAACTATGGACCTCAAAAACTATTATTTGTATATGGTGCTAAGGAACATTTAATAAATAATGGATTTGATAAGGTAGACAAGTATTTTTTAAACATAGAGGGTGAACCATATGCATTAGTAAATGAAGATTTATATACTCTATCAATATGGCTAGAAGGAAGGGAATGTGATTTTCATAAAATTTCTGAAGTAAAACTTGCAGCAGAAACTTTAGCAAAGTTGCATGAAGCTTCAAAAGGGTATGATCCACCTGAAAATTCAAAGTTAAAGAGTGATCTTGGTAGATGGCTTAATCTTATGAAAAAGAGAGTTAAATCATTAGATAAAATGAGAGATATGGTTAGAAAGAAAAGTAATAAGAGTGATTTTGATTTAATATATATTAAATCAATGGAATTTTACAAAGAAATGGGGAGAGAATCCTATAACACTCTAGAGCAATCAAATTATCTTGACCTTTGTGAAATTGCAGAAAATGATAAGAGTTTCTGTCATCATGATTTTACTTATCATAATATTATAATTGATAATAATAATGATGTTAATGTTATAGACTTTGATTATTGTAAGAGAGAAATAAGAGCTTTTGATATTTCTAACTTCATGACTAAAGTATTAAAAAGAGTTGAATGGGACTTTGAATATGCTAAAGCTATAATTGACTCATATAATAGTGTATCTCCTATAAGAGAAGATGAGTATAAAGTTTTATTAGCTTATCTACAATTCCCTCAAAGATATTGGAGATTAGCTAACAGATATTATTACAATGAAGTTAACTGGGGACAAAATACTTTTGCTAAGAAGCTTCAAGGTATAATAGATGAAAGAGATAATTATCTAGAATTTTTAAAGAAATTTAAAGAAGAATATAACATTGACTAAAATAAAACTCCATTTCGGTGGAGTTTTATTTTAATTAAATCATAAATCATATCTTTTACATATAATAAATAGAGTAATAATATTTTAGGTGAAATTATGGTTGTAGGAGATATAGTTGTAAGAAAATCATACGATAAGGATGTTTCTTTTAAAGTGATTGATATAAAGGAGGTAGACGGAAAGGTTACATTCATATTAAAGGGGTTAAATATAAGAATTATAGCTGATGCTGAGAGTGACGATTTAGAGAAAGTATCAGAAGATTACTCAGGAGAGCAAGATAAAATTTTAAATAGTAGAGTTAACAAAGCTATAAAAACTGCTATTTCAACTAGAGATATATATAACAGAAAAGGTGCAACAAAAGCTAGTAATAAAGTAAGTAAGGTCTCTAAAAATGAAGAAACGGAAGAATTGTTTTTTGGAAGGCCAGGAAAAATACTTCACGTCGATGGAGATAAAGAATATATGGATACTTGTCTTAAAGTATATAAGCAACTTTCACTTGATGCAGTGGGGGTAGCACTGCCGGAGGAAGAACAACCTAAAAAGATAGTTGATCTAGTAAAAGAAATTAAACCGGATATAGTAGTTTTGACAGGTCATGATGGTGTTCTTAGAGGAACTAGAGATTATTTGGATCTTAATAATTATAGAAATTCATTATTTTATAGAGATGCAGTAAAGGCCCTTAGGGATTATAACTCAAGCTATGATGAATTAATAATTTTTGCAGGTGCATGTCAAAGTTGTTATGAAAGTATGTTAGATGCAGGGGCAAATTTTGCATCTTCTCCAAGTAGAGTTCTTATTCATTGTTTAGATCCTGTATTTGTATGTGAGAAAATTGCATATACTAGAATTAATGAAATTGCATCAATTAAAGAAGTAATTGATAATACAATTACTGGTATAAAGGGTGTAGGTGGATTACAAACTAGAGGGAAGTATAGAGAAGGGTATCCGAAATCACCATATGTACTATAAGTAAAATTAAATATAGAGGGATAAGATTATAAATATAATATTTAGAATAATTTATAATTAAGTCCCTTAAAGTTTATATATTATATCTATTATTAATGAAAAATTAGTTTTAGATTTTATGCATAAATGTAAGTAGATTTACAAATAATAAAAAGGTAAGAAAAAGTATGAAAAAAATATTGACATTATAATTGTTAAGTGTTAAAATTAAGTTTTTGCTTGACTAAGCTTCAAAAAAATGGTATAATAAAAATAAGAAAGAGGGTGTTTTTATGGAAACTATTAAGACAATTGCCTCAATTAAAAAGAATATTGAGGGGCACCTTGGAGAAAAAGTAACTTTAAAAGCTAACGGAGGAAGAAAAAAGATTCTGGTTAACGATGGAGTTTTAGAAAGTGCTTATCCTAGCATATTCGTAATAAGATTAGACAATGACACCCAAAGAACCGTGACATATAGTTATTCAGATGTATTAACTCAGACAGTACAATTACATTTTCCAGGATAGAAAATAAAACTTCGATTTTCGAAGTTTTTTTCTATTTAAATAATTTTAAATAAAAAAAGAAAGATGGTGGGTTTCCATCTTTCAACTATGGTATAAAAGGGTATTGAGAATTTATGAGAGGTTATATGGTCAATAACCATTTACTATGTTACGACAAAAAAGTCTGTTTGTCAACAAAAATATAAAATAAATTTTAAAATAAGTAAAAAAAATATATACTTTATAAAAAATTTTTCTTTAATATGGATATTATGATGAAAAAACTTATAAAAAATAATTTGCTTTTCCTTCACATTAGGCATACATTTAGAATATTTTTATATAAATAGTAGTAGGTAGTTTATGGGGAGGGATTAAAAAATGTCAAAGATAGATGTTATAAAAGAAAATATCCAATTTGAACAACTTTTAAGAGAAAGCAATACTACAACTATGTTAAATGATGAATATCTTATACCTGATACTCATCCAGATGTAGAAAAAGTGCTAATGATAGAGGCAAAACCTTCTATTACTTCTAAAGAAACAATGGGGGATAAGATCGTTGTAGAAGGAAAAGTTGAATATAATTTAATGTATTTAGCTAAAGAGGAAAATATAGTAGTTTCATCAGTTAATTATTATCAAAAATTTAATAGTAACCTAGACTTAGAAGAAGCTGAACATAAAATAGTCTGCGAAGTTGAATGCAGAGTAGAACATATTGAAGCAAAGATAATCAATGAAAGAAAAGTAGCTATTGATGGGGTACTTAATTTTAATTGGGAAATGTATAAAGGAAAAGAATTAGAACTTATAAAAGATGTTGAGGGAACAGAAGGCATAGAGATTCTTAAGAAAAATGAAGTTATAAATAATAAAAATGCAAATGAAAATATAGATATAGCTGGTAAATCAGTTATTAGAGTTAGCATGGATAAACCACAGATATCAAAGATATTAAAATCTAAAATTGAACTTCAAAAGAAAGAAATAAAAATTGGAGAAGATAAAGTACATTGTGGATGTTATTGCAAACTCGTAATATTATATTTAAGCAATGAAAGTAAGGATATCTTCTATTTAGAAGATAATATTTATTTATCAAAAGAGGTCGAAGTTGCAGGAGTAACTCCAGATATGATGGTAACAGCTGATTATGATATTAAAAATAAAGATATTACTGTTGAAGAAGATGATTTAGGTGAAGCTAGAATTCTTAATACGGAAGTTTTACTTAAATGTAATGTAAGAGTCTTTTCAAAGAAAAATGTTGATATAGTAATAGATGCATATTCACCAAAATTTCCAATTGAAATTTCCAAAGATCAATGTGATATGGGAATGATTCAAGGTGTATACAATGCTGAATCTATGGTAAAAGATAATCTTTACATGAATGAAGGCGCTATGATGCCTGAAAGAATAGTAACATTCTCAGGTAATGCTATAATTACTGAGAAATCTGTTGTTAATGATAAAATTATGGTTGGCGGATATATAAATGTTAATGTTATATATAAAACTAATGATGAAGATAAGTATCTAGATAAGGTTTCTGGTGATATACCATTTAATGTGAGCATCGAAGCAAGTGGCGCTAATGATAAGATGAAAGCACTAGTTAAAGCTAATATAGAAAATATGGATGTAGCAATAGAGGCTAATACTATAGCTATAAAGGCGACTTTAATCATGAATGCTAAGATATTATTTGAAGTTAAAAAAGAATTTGTAAAAGATATCTTAGAGGCTGAAGGAGAAGAAGTTGAAAAGAAAGCTAGTGTAACAATATATGTAGTAGGTAAAGGGGATACTTTGTGGAAGATTGCAAAGAAATATAGTACAACAATGAATGAAATTATAAGAATGAATGAATTAGAAGATCCTGATATTTTAGTACCTGGAGAAAGATTATTAATACCTGGAAGAATAGTATCTTAGTATAAAAAATAAGTCTTGCTAAATGTTTAGCAAGACTTATTTTTTCGTTTAAATGTTTAAAATATGAGTTTTAATATTCTTGAATAAATAATATGGCCTTAGGAAATAATAATAAACGCATGATTTGAGGTGAATATTATGAAATCTAAATTAAACTATGATTTGGTTGTTATAGGTGGAGCAGAAGATAAAGAAGGAAGAAAAAAAATCCTAAATGAAGTATGCGATTTAATTAATAAAGATAGAGATTTATTATTAGTCGCTACAATAGCATCTGAAATTCAAGAAGAAATGGAGGATGTATATGATAAGGTCTTCAGAGAAATAGGAGTGAAAAATATAGAGTTTTTAAATATAGAAGATAGGGAAGAAGCTTATTTAGAAAAAAATATAGATCTTATAAAATCTTCTAAATTAATATTTTTTACAGGTGGAGATCAATTAAAAATAACTAGCCTCATAGGAGGAACTCCATTAAACAAAGCTCTTATTAATGGGATGCATAGTGGAAAAGTAATAGTAGGAACATCAGCGGGAGCATCTGTAATGAGTGGAACTATGATCTTAGAAGGAGATGATGAAGAGTCACCTAAAAAACATAGTATTAATATGTGTCCAGGACTTGGATTTATTGAGAATGTTGTTATTGATCAGCACTTTATTCAAAGAGGAAGAATAGGGAGATTATTAACAGGTATAGCTGAAAATCCAGAATATTTAGGAATAGGAATAGACGAAGATACAGCTATAATCATTGATGAGAGAAAAATACTTAAGGTTATTGGAAATGGTGCAGTATACGTAATTGATGGAACTGGAATAAATCATACAAATGTGTCAGAGCAATTTAGAGATAAAACATTAAGTATATTTAATGTTAAGTTACATGTACTAATTGAAGGAAATAAATTTGATCTAATTAATAAGATACCTTTTGAGGAGGAAGTATTTAGAGATGAAGATAAAAGGGATAAGGATATTTAATGGAAGAAATATCTATTCGCATAGAAAGTGTATGAGAATGGATGTTGATTTAGAAGGATATTCTGAGACACCAAGTAATAAAATAGAGGGATTCAATGATGAACTTTTAAGACTCTTACCTATTCTAAAGGAACATAGATGCGGTATAGATACTGAGGGTGGGTTTGTTATAAGATTAAATGAAGGTACATATCTATCACATATTTGTGAGCACATAGTAATTGGAATGCAAAATATGCTAGGTATGGATGTTTCCTATGGTAAGGCTAGGGAATGTGAAGGAGACCATTACTATATTATTTATGAATTTATGTATGAAAATACGTCAGTTGAAATAGGAAAATTAGCCGTTGATTTAATAAATTCATTAATAACAAAGAAAAGTATAAATTTTGAAGAAAGATTAAAATTAGTTAGTGATATATTAAGTAAGGAATCAGTAGGCCCAAGTACGGAAGCTATAAAAGTAGCTGCTGAGAGAGTTGGGTTACCTGTTTTTGAAATAGACAACTCAGGATATTATCAAATAGGATATGGAAAACAAGGACGTATTATAGAAGCTACTATAGGGTCAAATACTACATGTATTGGAGCGGATATAGCATGTGATAAGATGTTTACAAAAACCTTATTAAAGAGTCAAAGTATACCAGTTGCTGATGGAGAAAAAGTATATAATGTAATAGGTTTATTAAAAGCAGCTGAAAGTATTGGATATCCAGTTGTATTAAAACCACAATGTGGTAATCAAGGTAAGGGCGTATTCTTAAATATAAAAAATGAAAAAGAGCTTATAAAAGTTTATAACAAATTATCAAATGAATATAAAGATATAATAATAGAAAGATATGTAAGCGGAAATGATTATAGAGTATGCGTAATAAACAACGAAGTTGTTGCAGCTTCACTAAGAATTCCGCCAAAGGTTTCAGGTGATGGAAAGAGAAGTATAAGTGAACTTATAGAAGAGTTAAATAATGATCCTCTAAGGGGAGACGATCATGAAAAACCTTTAACTAAGATTAAGATTGATGATGATATGAAGGAACTTCTTTTAGAATCAGGATATAAAATAAGTAGTATTCCTAAGGTAGGTGAAGAAGTAGTCCTAAGAAGGAATGCAAATCTTTCTACTGGTGGAATGGCTATAGATTGTACTGATGAAATATGCGAAGAAAATAAGAGGTATTGTATAAAAGCAGCAAAGATTATTGGATTAGATATCTGTGGAATTGATATAACAGCTTTAAGTATAGGAGAACCTATAAAAGAGCAAGGTGTAGTAATGGAAGTGAATGCAGCACCAGGAATAAGAATGCATCATTATCCATCAAGTGGAGAACCGAGGGATGTAGGAAAGGCTATACTAAATCATTTGTATAATGGAAAACCTAGAAATATTCCTGTAGTAGCTATTACAGGAACTAATGGAAAAACTACAACAACTAGACTTATATCCTATGTATTAAATCTTATGGGAAATATTGTTGGCATGACATCTACAGAAGGTATTTATATTGGAGATGAATGCATAGATATAGGTGATGATACAGGTTATGAAAGTGCAAAATCAATTCTATTAAACAAAGATGTGGATGTTGCGGTACTTGAGACAGCCAGAGGTGGAATGATAAAGAAAGGATTAGCTTATGATTTAGCTGATGTTGGAGTAGTAACTAATATAACTGAAGACCATCTAGGAATTGATGAAATATACACAATGGAAGATTTAAGTTTTATAAAATCATTAGTAACTGAAGCTGTAAAGCCAAGTGGATACTCTGTAATAAATGCAGATGATAATTGGAGTAGAAATTTAATAGATAGAGCTAGAGGAGAGATAATATATTTTTCCAAAGATAAAAATAATAGCTTAATACAAAAAAATATACTTGCTGGAAAGAAGGCTGTATTTATAGATGATGGTATTCTTTGTGTAGTTAATAATAATAAAAAATATAATGTACTAAAGGTTGATGATATACCAATAACATTAAATGGCAGTTTAATATTTAATATTGAAAATGCACTAGCAGCATGTGCGGCATTAGTAGGAATTGGCATAGATTACTGCATGATAGCTAGAGGGTTTAATAAGTTTAAATTAGATTATGAACATAATGCTGGTAGGTTTAATATGTATAAATTAAATGGTAGAACTATTATATTAGACTATGGTCACAACGTAGATGGATTTAGGGCTATATTTGAATCTTTAAAATCTATGAATTTTAATAAACTAATTGGAGTTATAGGTATTCCTGGTGATAGAAATGACGAAATGGCAATTGATATAGGGAAAATAAGTGATAAAAATTTAGATTTTATTATAATAAAAGAAGACATTGATAAGAGAGGAAGAAAGCCAGGAGAAATTGCTAGCTTGATAGAAAATGGAATATCTGATAAAAATAAGTATAAAATTGTTTTGGAAGAACCAGAAGCTCTTAAAGAAGCTATAAGAATTAGTGAAGAGGGAGATGTTATAGTAGCATTCTTTGAAGAATTACAGCCTTTAATGAAGGTTGTTGAGAATTATAGAGACGATAATGAAAAAGAAGAGTTGGTTAATTTATAAATATTTAAATTAAAGATTAGACACATAATATTTTTTAATTATTCTATAATCCATTTGAATTATTAAAAAATTATGTGTCTAATCTTTTTATATTACAAAAATAGACAGAGAGAATTAGCTATGATAAAATATGAGATAACATTGACGGAGGGAAGGGATATGTGTAATGAAAGCAAAGGCATATGCTAAGGTTAATATAGCATTAGATGTTATTGGAAAAAGAGAAGATGGATATCATTTATTAAGAATGATAATGCAAGCAATAGATTTATACGATGAGATATTGATAGAAAAGATAGATAAAGGAATAAGGATAAATTGTAATAAGCCATATGTACCAACTGATGAAAGAAATTTAGCTTATAAGGCAGCAAAGCTATTTATGGATAAATTCAATATTAAATCAGGAGTTAATATAACAATCAACAAAAACATACCAGTATCTGCTGGGTTAGCTGGTGGAAGCACAGATTGTGCAGCTGTATTAAAACTCATGAATAAGATGTTTAAGACTAATCTTAGTGATCAAGAATTGATGGATTTAGGTGTTAAACTGGGTGCAGATGTTCCTTACTGCATAATTGGAGGAACGGCACTTTGTGAAGGGATAGGAGAGAAGATAACTAAGTTAAAATCATTCAAAGATAAAATACTAGTTTTAGTAAAACCTCCTTTTGGTGTTTCAACAAAGGTGGTATATCAAGAGTTTGATTTGTCAAAAGTTGTATTCCATCCTAATGTAGAAGGACTTATTAAAAATATAGAAGAAGGTAATTTGAAATATGTAGCAAGTAATATGAAGAATTTGCTTGAAAATGTTACTCTTGCAAAGTATAAAGAGATAATTTCCATTAAACAATCAATGATTGAATGTGGATCTATTGGAAGTATGATGAGTGGGAGTGGCCCAACTGTATTTGCATTTTTTGATGATATGGTTAAAGCACAAAAGTGTTATGATATAATGAAAAAGAAATATAAAGATGTATGTATAACAAGAACAATATAAAATAAATATATATGTATAGAACTCCTTTAACTGGTAATAATGATTACTAGTAAGGGGGTTTTTATTATGAAAAAAGTATTTTATGCATTTATATTAATTATAATTTCAATGTTATTTTCAGGGTGTACAAGCAGTGAGGTGGGCAACTTAAAGGTAGATAGTGAAATCACTTATGATTATGATAGTGTGCAAGAGGAAATAATTAGATTTCACGTAATTGCAAATAGTGATACTGATGAGGATCAGGAACTAAAACTTAAAGTGAGAGATGAAGTAATTAAGTTTCTTACACCATTACTAGATAAATCATCAAGTATAGAGGAATCTAGAGAAATACTTAAAGAAAATGATAAGAAGGTTATTGATATAGCTAAAAAAGTTATAAAAGAAAATGGATATAATTATAGTGTTAAAAGCGAACTTTCAAGAGAGAATTTCCCGGAAAAGATATATGGAAATATAGTATTACCACAAGGAGAATATGAAGCTTATAGAATCTTAATAGGAAAGTCATCAGGACAAAACTGGTGGTGTGTTATGTTTCCACCATTATGCTTTGTAGATGTAACTAAAGGTGAGGTCGCATATAATGAGACAGAAAGACAAATGAATAAAGTTGTTGAAAATAAAAATAAACCTGTAGAAAAAAATGATAGTAAAAATGGAAAGAGTAAACAGAATGATAAGGATAATAAAATAGATGAAGAAGTTAATAAAATAGAGGATGACACAAAGATAGATGAAAAACAAGAGTATAATGTTAAATTTAAGATTGTAGAAGTTATAAAGGGATTATTTTAATAGTTACCTTAAAAATTAACTTGATAAAACTAATGAAGAATCATAAACTATAATTTGTAACAAATTATGAATTTGGGATAGTTAAAGTTTAAATAAACTAATTATTAGGAGGAAATTTTAATGACTAGAGCACTAGCTATGATATCAGGTGGATTAGATAGTATATTATCAGCAAAATTAATTAAGGATCAAGGAATAGAAGTAATAGGAATATGCTTTAAATCATATTTTTTTGATGAAGAAAATGCTAAAAGAATGACTGAACAAATAGGTATACCTTTAGAGGTTGTTGACTTTTCAGTTGAACATTTTGAAATGGTTAAGGATCCTAAAAATGGATGGGGAAAAAATATGAATCCATGCATAGATTGTCATGCTATGATGATGAGGTATTCAGGAGAATTAATAAAAAAATTTAATGCAGATTTTATAATAACAGGTGAAGTTTTAAATCAAAGACCAATGTCTCAAAATAGACAAGCTTTAAATAAAGTTAGAAAAGAATCAGGTTTTAAAGATATTATACTAAGACCTTTATGTGCAAAAAATTTAGATGAAACTGAAATGGAAAAATCAGGGTTAGTAGATAGAGAAAAATTACTTGATATATCAGGAAGAAGTAGAAAAGTACAAATGGAACTTGCAGAAAAGTGGGGAATAAAAGATTATCCATCACCTGCGGGCGGATGTAGATTAACAGAGCCTAATTATTCATTAAGGCTTAAAGAATCACTTGAAAGAAATGGTGATGTATCTCCAAAAGAAATAGAATTATTAAGATTTGGAAGACATTTTGTTAGTGAAAATGGTTGTAAAATAATAGCTACTAGAACTAAAGATGAAGGCGATAGAATAAAAAATGTTTTAACTAAAGAAGATTTAGTATTATATCCAACAAGCCATAATGGTGCTATGATAGTGATAAGTGGAAAGTATAATGAAAAAGATAAGGAATTAGCAGCTAAGATAGCAGGTAGATATTGCAAGGGGAAAGATCTTGATGAGGTAGAAATAGCTTATGGGAAATTTGGATGTAAATTTGAAGGAACTTTAAAAGTTAAACCAGCTAGTGAAGATGAGATAAATAAGTACATAATACAAGGTAAATAAGGAGGTAGAGCATTTTGGAAAAAAAAGCGATTATTAAGATAATTAGTAATGCTACTATGGAAAATGAAGAACTTATAGAAGTGGTTACTCCAGGTAGCTTAAAGAATGAGAATGATGAAATAATTGCAATGTATAAAGAGACTGAGATATCTGGAATGAATGGAACGGATACAAAGCTTAGAATTGGTGATGAATATATCATTCTTGAAAGAGAAGGAAGCACAACAACAAAAATGCATTTTGAAAAAGGCAAACCATCTGTTTGTTTATATAATACACCTTATGGAATGTTAGAATTAACAATTGATACTAAAGAGTTAAAAATAGATATGACAGAAGATGGCGGGAATGTTGAGATAAAGTATGAAATGCAAGTAGAGGGGCAACCATCATTTAAAACACAATTAAAATTAGATATAAAAGCATAATAAAATCACCTTACTAGATTATGATTACGTTAATTTAGTAGGGTGATTTTTTATTAAATTTGTTTAAATTAAATCTTGTCTATAAAAATAAAAAGTGGGAATAATTTAATAAAAGGAGGGAATGTGTATGATTAATGAGGAAAAGTATTTTAGAATAATAAAACAAATATGTGCCTTTAATAACATATCCAAAGAAGAATTACTGGATATATTAAAGGAAAAAGATATGAAATACTTACTAATTTTATTTTTGAAAAAATATGATTGTTGGAGTGAAGAAGAATTAAAAGAAGTTTTAAATGTTAAAACACGAAAAAGCATACATTATAACTACCAGAAAGCTGAAGAAAAATTATTGATAAATAAGAAATTTAGAGATAAATATTTTGAAATAGAGAAAAAAATAGACGCAGAATTATAAAAAAATAAGAAATGAATAAAATATAAATAAAAAATGACTAGATATTAAAAAATAAATGTGGTACTATATTATCTATGTTATTTAAAGAGAATTGTTTTAGCACGAATACCCCATAAATGAAATTTATGGGGTAATATCTATTATAACTTTGAATAGTCTATATGTCAATAAAAAATAAATTTTCTCATAGGGAGGAACTAAAATGAACAAAAGAACTAAGTATGTATTTGTAACAGGTGGAGTTGTTTCAGCATTAGGAAAAGGAATTACAGCAGCATCGCTTGGAAGATTATTAAAAAATAGAGGGGTAAATGTATCAATACAAAAGTTTGACCCATACCTAAATGTAGACCCAGGAACAATGAGTCCATACCAACATGGAGAAGTATTTGTAACTGATGATGGAGCGGAAACAGATTTAGATTTAGGACATTATGAAAGATTTATTGATGAGAACTTAACTCAAAATAGTAATGTTACTACTGGTAGAATATATTGGTCAGTTATATCAAAAGAAAGAAGAGGAGAATACTTAGGTGGAACAGTTCAAGTAATACCTCATATAACTAACGCTATAAAAGAAAAAGTTTATAGAGTTTCAAAAGAAAGAGATGTTGATGTTGTTATAACAGAAATTGGTGGAACAGTTGGAGATATTGAATCACAACCATTCTTAGAAGCAATAAGACAAGTTAGAAGTGAAGTTGGTCCTGAAAATGTTTGTTTTATACACGTTACATTAGTTCCATACCTTGGAAAAGCAGGAGAGCTTAAAACTAAACCAACTCAACACTCAGTTAAAGAGTTAAGAAGTATTGGTATACAACCAGACATAATAGTATGTAGATCAGAAAAAGAATTATCAGAAGATATTAAAAATAAGATAGGCTTATTCTGCAATATGGATGGAAGATCAGTTATCCAAAATTTAGATGCTGAACATCTTTATGAAGTTCCTTTAATGTTACATGCTGAAGGATTAGATAATTTAGTATGCGAAAAGTTACACCTTGGCTGTAAAGATATAGACAATAGTGAATGGATAGACATGGTTCAAAGAATTAAGAACTTAGAAAATGAAGTTACAATAGCTTTAGTTGGTAAATATGTTGAATTACATGATGCGTACATATCAGTAGTTGAAGCTTTAAGTCATGGTGGTCTAGCAAATAACACTAATGTAAAAATTAAATGGATAAATTCAGAAGAATTAGAAACTCAAGATGTAGACAAAGTTTTAGCTGGTGTAAATGGTGTTTTAGTTCCAGGTGGATTTGGAGATAGAGGAGTAGAGGGTAAGATAGAAGCTATAAGATGGGCTAGAGAAAATAAAGTACCTTTCCTTGGAATTTGTCTTGGAATGCAATGTGCAGTAATTGAATTTGCAAGAAATGTTGTAGGACTTGAAGGTGCACATAGTTCAGAATTAGATCAAGAAACAAAATATCCAGTTATAGATATTATGCCAGAACAAAAAGATATAGAAGACTTAGGTGGAACAATGAGACTTGGATTATATCCATGTAAGTTAGATGAGACAACAAAGGCTTATGATTCATATAAAGATGAAATTATATATGAAAGACATAGACATAGATATGAATTTAACAATGAATTTAGAAAAGAAATTACTGAAAGTGGTATGACAATTTCAGGAACAAGTCCAGATGGAAGATTAGTTGAAATAGTTGAAATAGAGGATCATCCATGGTTTGTTGCAGCTCAGTTCCATCCAGAATTAAAATCAAGACCAAATAGACCACACCCATTATTTACTGGATTTATAGAAGCTGCTTTAAAGGAAAAATAAAATAAATTATTATATAATAAAGGTATTCTAAATTTTTAGAATACCTTTATATATTTTAGGAGAAGATTATAAATATAATTATTATAAAATGAATCTTTTTAATTAATTATAAACAAATACCCTAAATACCTTGCAAACATAAGGTTATTGAAGGATAATAAAATAAAAGTCAAGTTATCTAAGAATCTTACCTTAAGAGTTCCCTAAAGAATGAATTTAAGTTTTTATATAAATATTGAACTAAATATGGAGGTGTCATTTTGACAAGAGAAGTTTACGAAGGTATGACATTAGCAAGTCTAAAAGAAGTTGCTAAAGAGTTAAAAATAAAAAATATATCAAAATATAAAAAAAGTGAATTGATAGATGAAATTCTAAAGAATAAAGTAAATTCTATAGAAAAAGATGGTGTTATATTAAAAGAAAAAATATCACCTAAGCCTAGAGAAATAAATACTCAAAACTACCAAAATAATCATCAAAACACTCAAAACAATTATCAAAACACTCAAAATAGTTACCAAAATACAAATAGAAGTCACACTCAAGGTGATAGGAATTATACTCAAAATGATAGAAGGTATAACAATCAAGGGGAGAGAAACCATAATCAAAATGATATGGCTCAAGCTGTTACAGTATCAGGTATATTAGAGATTCAAGAAAATAATAGCTTTGGATTTTTAAGAGGAAAGAATTGCTTAAGTAGTAATCAAGATGTGTATGTATCTCCAGCTCAAATTAGAAGATTCAACCTATCAACTGGAGATAAATTAGAAGGTAAGGTTAGGGAGCCTAAAGAAGGAGAAAAGTTTAAAGCGTTAATATACTTAGAAAAAGTAAATGATGAAAATCCTGAAAAGGCTGTAGGAAGAACTAAATTCGAAAAATTAACTCCAATATATCCAAAGGAAAGAATTAGACTTGAACGTAAGGGAGAAAATGATCTTTCAACAAGATTAATGGATATAATTTGTCCTTTGGGAAAGGGACAAAGAGGTATGATTGTTGCACCACCAAAGGCTGGTAAAACAACACTTTTAAAGAAATTAGCTCAAAATATATCAAAGAATTGTCCGGAAGTTAAGCTTATAGTATTACTTATAGATGAAAGACCGGAAGAAGTTACAGATATGCAAAGATCAATAAATGGAGAGGTAATGTACTCAACATTTGATGAAGAACCTCAAAATCATGAGAAAGTATCAAAAATGGTATTAGAACATGGTAAAAGAAGAGTTGAGCAAGGTCAAGATGTTGTAATTCTTTTAGATAGTTTAACAAGACTTTCAAGAGCGTATAATTTAACAATTACTCCAACAGGAAGAACATTAACAGGGGGATTAGATCCTGGTGCATTAATAATGCCTAAGAAATTCTTTGGGGCTGCAAGAAATATTGAAGAGGGCGGTAGTTTGACAATTCTTGCAACAGCTCTTGTAGATACAGGTTCAAGAATGGACGATATGATATTTGAAGAATTTAAAGGTACTGGTAATATGGAAGTACACTTAGATAGAAGACTTCAAGAGAGAAGAATATTCCCAGCTATAGATATTTATAAATCAGGAACAAGAAAAGAAGATTTATTATTGAGCAATCAAGAAAGAGAAGTTGCATTTGCAATTAGAAAAATAATGTATACAGATGGAAATGTAGATAACGTAACAGAAAATCTAATTAAAATGCTAGGTAAAACTAAAGATAATGAAGAGTTTATAAGAGTATTTGAAAAAAATAATATTTAGAATAAAAAGACTGATACAAAAAGTTAAATGACTTTTTGTATCAGTCTTTATTACTAATTAAATGGTTTACTAAATCAACTATTGAAGATGATGAATATGTATCTGCTAAAGATTTTAATTTATTTTTCATTTCTTCAAGAATAGCTGGGTTTTCAATTAATGAATCTATTATAGGGTTAATTTCCTTCATATCATTTACGTGAAATGCATATCCTTCTTTAGTAAGAAATTCAGTATTTTCTTTCTCTTGCCCAGGTATTGCAAACGGTATTATTAAAGGTAAATTTTTTGCAATTGACTCAGTAACTGTAAGTCCTCCGGGTTTTGAAATTATAACATCTGAGTATTCCATAAATGAAGATATGTCATTTGAAAAACCTAATATATGCAACTTTTTATCTTTATATTCTTTAGTACAATGTTTCATTAAATTATGCTTTAAGTTTTTATTATTTCCACAAACAACTGTAATTCTAAGTTTATTATCATTTTTTAATAATTCATCAAGAACATAAGAAATATTTTTTAATCCCATACTTCCACTCATAAGTAATATATTAAAGTATTCTGTCCCCTTTATATGAGGAATATTTTTATCTCTATCAAAAAAAGATTCTCGTATAGGGATACCAAAAGGAAAAATTCTATCTTTTTTTATATTTTTATTTATTAAAGATTGCTTAGTATAGTTACTTCCTGTTATATAAGCATCAACATTCTTTCCTATATATGTATAATGTGCTTTAAAATCTGTAACAACTGAAATGAAAGGTATGTTTAAGCCTTCCTGTTTTAGTTTATCCATTATACAGACACATAACGGGTGAGTAGATATTATTATATCGGGTTTTTTTAAGCTAATTAGATTAGCAAGCCTCTTTTTTACAAATAAAAAAGGTATATTATCTAGCGTGTTTATAAATCTATTATTAGTTAGTTTATAAATAAAACCATAAATACCTGGAAAACTCATTGCAGATACTTCATATCCACCTACTACAGCATTTATTAAGAACTTACTACTATTACTTAAAAAGTCATAACTTATGCATTCATAATCGTTTTTTTGAAGCAATTCACTAAGTGATTTAGCTGCTTGATTATGTCCCTGCCCAGTAGAAGTAGTTAATATAAGAACTCTCTTCATTCAATTCACTCGCTTCATATAATTTTTTATATAAATATAGTTTAACATTATTTCAGTATAATTAAAATAAATTTAGTAAAAAAGAAAATGGGAAAGACTTGAAGTCTTTCCCTAAATTTCTTATTTTTTAATGTTGAATCTCTTGTTGAATTTATCAACTCTTCCACCAACATCAACGATTTTTTGCTTACCAGTGAAGAATGGGTGGCATTTAGAGCATATTTCTACTTTAAGTTCTTCTTTAACAGAACCAGTTGTAAAAGTATTTCCACATGCACACTTAACCACTGCGTCGTGATGGTATTCTGGATGTATGCCTTCTCTCATGTTTTTCACCTCTTTGTGTTTTAGTTTTATTGTAGCATTATACAATAAATAACTACTAGAGTATATCATAGTAACCTATAGCAGTCAATAAAAGACAAAATTAAAAAAAACTTTTTATAAAGGTGCATAAATGCTATAATCATTATTAACTGAAATGTAGAAGGAGAGAAAAAAATTGAGTAAATTATACTTTAGATATGGGGCTATGAATTCAGGAAAATCAACGCATTTAATGCAAGTTGCTCACAATTATGAAGAAAGAGGAATGAGAGTTTTATTAATGAAACCATCAACAGATAAAAAGGGTGGTAATAAACTTGTTTCTAGATTGGGAGTAGTTAGAGAAGTTGATGTTCTAGTTGGAGAAAATGAAAATATTTGTAATATAGTTAAAAACAATGTTAAAGAGTATGGGAAATTACATTGCATTTTAGTAGATGAAGTTCAATTTATGAAAAAAAATCAAATAGATGAATTATTTGAAGTTGCAGTAACACTAGATATTCCTATAATATGTTATGGTCTAAGAACTGATTTTAAGATGGAAGGTTTTGAAGGAAGTAAAAGACTACTATTAATTGCACATAGTATAGAAGAGATGAAAACTATATGTAAATGTGGTAACAAAGCTGTAGTAAATGCGAGAAAGATAAATGATAGATTTGTATTTGAAGGTGAGCAAGTTGCTATAGATAATATAGGTGATGTTCATTATGAATCATTATGTGGAGAGTGTTACTTTAAATATAAGAACCAAAAATAAGGAGGGGATATATATTGAAGAAATGTGACGTGGGTGGTCAAGCTGTTATTGAAGGTGTAATGATGAGAGGTAGTAAAGGAATGGCAACAGCCGTAAGAAAAGAAGATGGTAACATCGAAGTTGAAGTCAGAAAAATTACACCAATTACAAAAAAATACAAGATATTAAATATGCCATTTATAAGAGGTGGCTTTATACTTATAGATTCTTTAATACAAGGAATAAAATCATTAAATTATTCAGCCTCTTTTTTTGAAGATACTGAACCATCAGCTTTTGAAGATTGGCTTAAAAAGAAGTTTGGAGATAAAAGTAATGATGTAATAATTACTTTTACGATGTTTATTTCATTTATACTTTCAGCATTTTTATTTATTGCAATACCTACAGGAGTTGCTTCACTTTTTTCTAAACTCAACATATCTAGCATAGGTCTTAATATGATAGAGGCAGCTATTAGAATAGGAATATTGCTATTATATATGTGGGGAATTAGTAAATTAGATGATATATATAGGTTATTTCAGTATCACGGTGCTGAGCATAAGACTATCTTTTGTTATGAATCTGGAGAACCCTTAAAGGTTGAAAATGTAAAGAAATATTCAAGGTTTCACCCAAGATGTGGAACAAATTTTTTATTCCTTATAATGTTTGTAAGTATAATAGTTTTTGCTTTTACTGGATGGGGGAGTTTTTTTGAAAGGCTATTACTTAGAATAATACTAATACCAGTTGTGTCAGGAATAACTTATGAGCTTATAAAGTGGCTTGGAAAGTCTGATAATAAGCTAGCAAAAATTATTGCAGCTCCAGGATTAAAATTACAAGAGATTACAACAAGAGAGCCAGATGATTCACAGATAGAAGTTGCAATTAGATCTTTAAGAGCGGCTGAAGGATTACCGGAGGAAGAAATGACAATAACAGAACTTTTAGATGAAGGAACAAAGATATTATTAAATGTAGATAAGGAAAATGCAAGATTAGATGCTACCTTATTATTAGGACATATAATAGGTAGAGATAGGCTTTATATACTAACTCATGGTGAAGAAAATATAAATAATAATGATAAGAAAAAGTATCTAGAGCTTATAGAGAAAAGAAAATTGAAGATGCCAATTAAATATATTTTAGGTTCTTGTGAATTCATGGGATTAGACTTCGATGTTGAAGAGGGTGTATTAATTCCTAGAGGAGATACAGAAATATTAGTTGAAGAAGTTTTAAATCATATAGGTGATGATGAAAAGTTAGATATATGTGATTTATGTTCAGGGAGTGGTGCTATTGGTATATCACTTGCACACTACAGAAGGAATATTAATGTAGATGAAATAGATTATTTTGAAAAACCAGAAAAAATCACAATTAAAAATATTAAAAAACATAAATTAGAAGATAGAATAAGATTTATTAAAAGTGACTTATTGAAGGTTGTTATAGATGAAGATAAGAAATATGATATCATTGTTTCAAATCCTCCATATATAAAGGAAGAAGAAATAAGAACTTTAATGGATGATGTTAAAAGATACGAACCTCATAGTGCTTTAAGCGGAGGAGAAGATGGACTTGTTTTCTATAGAAGAATAGTTAATGAAAGTAAAATTCTTTTAAAGGGAAAAGGAATATTAGCCTTTGAGATTGGGCATGATCAAGGAGATGAGGTAAAAACGCTTATGGAAGAAAATAATTTTAAAGATGTAAGAGTTATAAAGGACTTAGCAGGACATGATAGGGTAGTTGTAGGAAACTTTACCCTTGTTGAAAAAGGATTATAATATGTGATATAATGTTTAAATATGAAATTAGATAATACGGAGTGGATAAAATGTTATTAGATAAATTAGCATTCATAGAAAACAAGTATGATGAATTATCAGTAAAGATTAGTGATCCTTCAATTATGGCAAACCAAAACGAGTGGAGAAAACTATGTAAGGAACATGCCGATTTAGAAATAATAGTTGGAGCTTACAAGGAATATAGAAAAGTTATAGAAGATTTACAAGATAATAAAGAAATGCTTGAGATTGAATCAGATAAAGAAATGAAAGAAATGCTTAACGATGAAATTAATGAGCTTAAGAAAAGAGAAGAAGAATTAGAAAAAGAGATACAAATTCTACTATTACCAAAAGATCCAAATGATGATAAGAACGTATTTGTAGAAATAAGAGCAGGTGCAGGTGGAGACGAAGCAGCATTATTTGCAGCTAACCTTTTCAGAATGTATACAAGATATGCAGAAAACAACAGATGGACTGTTGAACTTATGAGTACTAATGAAACTGGAATTGGTGGACTTAAAGAAGTTGTATTTATGATTAAAGGTCATGGTGCATACTCAAGACTTAAATATGAAAGTGGAGTTCATAGAGTACAAAGAGTTCCAGATACAGAATCAAGTGGTAGAATACATACATCAACTGCTACAGTTGCAGTATTACCAGAAGTTGATGATGTAGAAGTTGAAATTAATGATAAAGATATTAAGTTTGATGTATTTAGAGCATCAGGTAATGGAGGACAATGTGTTAATACAACTGACTCAGCAGTAAGACTTACACACATACCTTCAGGTATAGTAATATCATGTCAAGATGAAAAATCACAGCTTAAAAATAAAGAAAAGGCTATGAAAGTTTTAAGAGCAAGACTATATGAACAAGCAGAAGCAGAAAGAGCAGCAGGTATTGCAGAGGATAGAAAATCACAGGTTGGTACAGGGGATAGAAGTGAAAGAATAAGAACTTATAATTACCCACAGGGGAGAGTTACAGATCATAGAATAGGATTAACTCTTTATAAATTAGAAATGTTCTTAAATGGAGATATAGATGAAGTTATAAATGCACTTATAACTGCTGACCAAGCTGAAAAAATGAAACAAATGGGAAATACAGAGCAGTAATTTTAAAAAAGCCTTGCATTGATAATGTAAGGCTTTTAGAATATATAAAGGGGCAAAGTATGGATATTTATAAAGCATTAAAAAAAGAAAAAAAAGCCATAAAAAGATTTTACATATACATGGGTATATTAGCTTTGTTATTGCCAACTACATTATGGCTAACAGATATAAAAACAAAATTTTTTATATTTTATGTGCTGATTTTAGAGCTTTTAATAATACTTGCTGTTTTAAAAAAAAGAGATTATACAAAGCTTGAATTTAAATATAAAAATAATAGACTAAAGTTTACGAGCGGATTATTTAGCCAAACTAACACAATATTATGCGATACTATAGCCATAGTTCATACTGATGGTATGGAAGATTATATGAAGATAATATTAGTTAGTAATGCAAAAGTTAGAAATAGAAGAATGAAGCTAATATCAAAAGGATTTTTAAAAAGATATCCAGAAGTAGCTGAACTATATGATAAGATAAAAAGATTAGATCCAGATGAAATTTACTATTTCCAAATAGTGAAGAAAGGTGGATTAAAGAAATATCCTTTTTTAGATGAGGTATTTAAATATTGTGTTAAGGCGGACTACACTGAAGCTTGTATTGAAAATATAAAAATTGCGCGTGGGCAAACTTTAAGTTAGAAAGAAGGAATTAACTTTGAAAACAAAGATTGCTACTTTAGATGGAACTAATGATATAAAGTACATAAAAGAAGCGGCACAAGTTATAAAAGATGGGGGAGTAGTTGCATTTCCAACCGAAACTGTATATGGATTAGGAGCAAATGCTTTAAAAGAAGAAAGTGTAGAAAAAATATTTATAGCAAAGGGAAGACCACAAGATAATCCTTTAATTATACACGTTGCTTCAAAAGATATAAGTGAATATGCAAAAAATATTCCTGAGGTTGCAACTAAATTAATGGATAGATTTTGGCCAGGACCAATGACATTAATATTAGAGAAAAAGGATATAATACCTATGAAGACAAGTGCAAATCTAGAGACTATAGGTATTAGAATGCCATCAAATGAAGTGGCATTAGAACTTATAAAGGAAGCAGGAGTTCCTATTGCAGCACCATCTGCTAATATAAGTGGAAGACCGAGTCCAACAGACATTGAAAGATGTATTGAAGACCTTTCAGGAAGAATAGATTATATAATTGGTGGACAAAAGAGTGAAGTTGGGTTAGAATCTACTATAGTAGATTGCACTATATATCCTCCAGTAGTTTTAAGACCAGGTGGAATAACTTTAGAAATGCTAAGAGAAATAGATAAGAACATAGCAATTGATAAAGGATTACTTAATAATTCGGAAGAATTTAAGCCAAAAGCACCAGGCATGAAGTATAGACACTATGCACCAAATGCAAAGCTTAAAATTATAAAAGGAAATAAAGAAAAAACTATTGAAAAAATTAATGAAATGGTACAAAATTATATAGATGATGGAAAGAGAGTAGGAATACTCATAACTAAAGAGAATAGTCATAGATATCCTAAGGGAGAAAAGGTTATTCTTGGGGAAGAAAACAATTTAGAAGAAATTGCATCAAATCTTTTCGAAGCCTTAAGATCTTTTAATGATCTAGATGTAGATATAATACTTGCAGAGGCTTTTAGTGAAGAGGGCTTAGGTGTTGCTATAATGAATAGATTAAATAAGGCAGCAGGCCATGATGTTATAAATGTGTAATAGTGTTTGGAGGTTTTTTTATGAAAGTACTCTTCGTATGTACAGCAAATACATGTAGAAGCCCAATTGCAGAAGAAATATTTAATAAATTGAATAGTGATACTAACTTAAAAGCTAAATCAGCTGGCATTACTATTGTTCCAGGAAGCTTCGTGACTGAAAATTCGGTGGAATTAGTAAAAGAAGAATTAGATATAGATATTCAGCATAAAGAAGCTATTCAATTAAATAGGAATATGCTTCAAAGGGCTGATATTGTTTTAACAATGACTAATTACGGTAGGGACTTTATAAAAAATAATTATCCAGATTATAAAGACAAAGTGTTTTCAATATGTGAATATGCTGGCGTTACAGGGGAGATAACTGACCCTTACGGCAGCACAATTTCTGTTTATCATAAAATATATAAAGAATTAGAGGATATAATTCCTCGTATAATAGCTAAATTAAAGAAAGATGGAAGTGTGTAATATTTTTATTACATACTACACTTTCTTTTTTTATAAATTAAAATACTTATGAAAATAATTGGAGGTGGCGTTATGAAAATAGCATTAGGATCAGATCATGGTGGATATAATTTAAAAAATGAAATTATATCATTTTTAAAAGATAATGGATATGAAATAAAAGATTTTGGTACTTATAGTACCGAATCATGTGATTATCCAGAATATGCACAAAAAGTTGCAGAAGCTGTTGCAGCAAAAGAATTTGATTTTGGAATATTAGTTTGTGGAACAGGTATAGGAATAAGTATAGCTGCAAATAAAGTACCAGGAATTAGGGCAGCATTATGTTCAGATACTTTTAGTGCACATGCAACTAGACAACATAATAATGCAAATATTCTTGCTCTAGGTGAAAGAGTTGTAGGACCAGGTCTTGCAATAGATATAGTTAAGACATTCTTAACTTCAGAATTTGAAGGTGAAAGACACCAAAAGAGAATAGATAAAATATCTCTTATAGAAGAAAAATATAATAAATAATTAATTAATATATTGGAGGAATTTAAAAATGAGTAAAGTTACAGAAATCAATCATCCATTAATACTACACAAGTTAGCATTTATAAGAAGTAAGGAAACAGGTTCAAAAGATTTTAGAGAATTAGTTTCAGAAGTTTCGATGTTAATGGCTTATGAAGTTACAAGAGACCTTCCAACTGAAAATGTTGATATAGAAACACCTGTATGTAAAACAAAATGTAAGATGTTAGCTGGAAAGAAGCTAGCTATTGTACCAATATTAAGAGCGGGACTTGGAATGGTAGATGGTGTTTTAAAACTTATACCAGCAGCTAAGGTTGGACATATTGGATTATATAGAGATGAAGAAACACTACAACCAGTTGAATATTTCTGTAAGTTACCTCAAGATATAGCAGAAAGAGAAATAATCGTTGTAGATCCAATGCTTGCAACTGGTGGATCAGCAGTAGATGCATTAACTATGCTTAAAAATAGAGGCGCAAAGTGCTTAAAGTTAATGTGTTTAATTTCATCACCAGAAGGAATAAAGGCAGTAAAGGAAGCACATCCAGATGTTGATATATTCGTTGCTGAAATAGATGAAAAATTAAACGAGCAAGGATATATAGTACCAGGACTTGGTGATGCTGGAGATAGATTATTCGGAACTAAATAGTTTCTTTGATTTATAATTAGTAAAATAAATAATAAAATCCCCTATTTTATAAGAAATAGGGGATTTTATAGATATTATAAATTGAAATATAAGAATTTTAGATATCATCTACATCAAATGAAAGTTCAATTTTTTTAACAGATGGCACAAGTTCTGTTAATCTCACACCAGCAGATTCAAACATTCTCTTTGATGCCTTAACTACATCTGTGTCAGCATATTTATTACTTAAATAGATTACTTCTTTTATGCCACTTTGAATAATAGCTTTAGCACATTCATTACAAGGAAATAGCGCAACATAAAGTTTTGCATTTTCAAGTGAAACACCTCTATTATTTAAAATAGCATTAAGTTCTGCATGCACAACATAAGGATATTTAGTTTCTAAGAAATCACCATCTCTTTCCCATGAATAGCTATCATCTGAGCAGCCAAATGCAAATCCATTATAACCAACAGATAATACTCTGTTAGTAGGGCTTACAATACATGCACCAACTTGTGTACTAGGATCTTTACTTCTTTTAGCTGATAAAAGTGCAAGTCCCATAAAATACTCGTCCCAAGATATAAAATCAGTTCTTTTCATAATAGAAACTCCTTCATATAAAAAAATTATGTAATTTATTAATATTATAATATAAAGGCAAGAAAAAGGGAAAAAATCGTCTGAAAAAGTATTTGTTTAAAATTTAACAAAAAACTATTGATTATTATTAAAGTAATGGTTATAATAAAAGTATGTTAAGACTTTAACAAAGATTAAGAAATTTGTTAATTATAAATTTGGGAGGTTTTATTAATGAGAGATGTAGTAATTGTAAGTGCGGTAAGAACAGCACTAGGTTCATTTGGAGGATCATTAAAGGATGTTCCTGCAGCAGATTTAGGTGCATTAGTAATAAAGGAAGCAGTAAAGAGAGCTGGAATAAAACCAGAAATGGTAGAAGAAGTTTTAATGGGAAATGTTATTCAAGCAGGTCTTGGACAAAACGTTGCTAGACAAGCTACAATAAAAGCAGGTCTTCCAAACGAAGTTTCAGCAATGACTATTAATAAAGTATGTGGATCAGGATTAAGAGCAGTTAGTTTAGCAGCTCAAATGATAAAAGCTGGTGATACAGATATAGTTGTAGCTGGTGGTATGGAAAATATGTCAAGAGCACCATATCTTTTAGACACTGCAAGATGGGGTCAAAGAATGGGTAACGGAAAAATGGTTGACTCAATGATAAATGATGCTTTATGGGATGCATTTAATAACTACCACATGGGAGTTACTGCTGAAAATATAGCTAAAGAATGGGATTTAACAAGAGAAGAGCAAGATGAATTTGCTGTAGCTTCTCAAAATAAAGCAGAAAGAGCTATAAAAGAAGGAAGATTCAAAGATGAAATAGTTCCAGTTGTAATACCACAAAGAAAAGGAGAACCAAAAGTATTTGATACAGATGAGTTCCCAAGATTTGGAGCAACTATAGAAGGATTATCAAAATTAAGACCAGCATTCCAAAAAGAAGGAACAGTTACAGCAGGTAATGCTTCAGGTATAAATGATGGAGCAGCTGCATTTGTAGTAATGAGCGCTGAAAAAGCAGAAGCATTAGGACTTAAGCCAATGGCTAAGATTCTTTCATATGGATCAAGAGGATTAGATCCAGCTATCATGGGATACGGACCATTCCATGCTACAAAGAAAGCTTTAGAAGGAACTGGATTAGAAGTTAAAGACATAGACCTTGTAGAAGCAAACGAAGCATTCGCAGCTCAAAGTTTAGCAGTAGCTAAAGATTTAGGATTTGATATGAGCAAAGTTAATGTAAATGGTGGAGCTATAGCTTTAGGACACCCAGTTGGAGCTTCAGGAGCTAGAATATTAGTTACATTACTTCATGAAATGGAAAAGAGAGATGCTAAAACTGGTTTAGCTACACTTTGCATAGGTGGAGGAATGGGAACAGCATTAGTTGTTGAAAGATAATTATAAAAAAATATAAGTATAATTATACAAATATACCTTAGAATTTTGTTCTAAGGTATATTTTTTTATTTTTGAATAAATATAAAAATTATACTACAATTTTATGAAAACATTTAAAAAAAATCGAAAAATAATAATAAAAAATAAAAAAGCTATAAAAATATTAATTTTACACACAATAAATATGAATAAAGTGAAAATAGTATTAACAATATAATAATGCATTGAATAAGAGGAAAATTTTTTATTCAAACCTAATACTATTTTAATAGAGTGATTATTATACTTATATAGGCTATATATATCAAAAATAGGAAATAACATCAAATATTTTAAAATTTCTATTGGAAATACCAATTTATTATGACTATGAAAAAGAGACATAATTTCAAAATATTCAGAAAATTGAATAGATAACAAAAATTCAATTCGTAAAATGTGAAAAATAAAATAAAACGGATATAGTAGCAGTAAACATGAAGTATTAGAAGATAATTTTGCTTAAAAATCAAAAAATAACAAATTTTAATTAAAAATCAAGTTTTGGACAAAAAAATATATAAACTATAATTAAGAATATAATTGCCGAGGGGGTAAATTATGGTTGGAAATTTAAGTGGAATACTTAGACAAACTTTTAAAAGTAGTGGAATCATTCTTACTGCGGGACTTATAATTACATATTTAATAAATGCAAATTACTGTTTCCCATTTTTAATGGGATCAATTATTAGTATTTTAAATTTCTTAATAAGTGGTGCAGTTACTGAGAAGACTATTAATAGTGACATGAGTTTAAAAGGTATTATGCTTATGGTTAGTTTTGTAATAAGAATAATAATGGTATCAATAGTAGGATTGTTATTATTGCAAAACCAATTCAATATAGTATTTTATCTTATTGGATACATGTCCAACTTCATTTCTCTATTCATGGCAATTAAATATGAAGAAAGGAAGTGATTGAGTGGAAGCGTTATTTAAAGAAATTGGCTCTACTGTGTTACAACAATGGGGAATAATTATTATAGTAGCCATTGTTTTGATACTAATGACAAGAAATCTTTCAGTAGTACCTAAAGGAAAAAGTCAATCAATAATTGAGCTTTTTGTTGAAGGAATTAGCAATTGGACTAAGAACACTATGGGAGATAAATACACAGGATTTGCAGCTTATATCGGTGCGTTAGTTCTTTTCTTATTTTTTATGAATATAACTGACCTTATAGGTTTAAGACCACCAACAGCAGATTATAGTGTTGCATTAGTACTATCATTAACAACATTCTTAATGGTTCAAATAAATGCAATTATAAAGAATGGCGGTTTTGGATATCTTAAAGGATATATTCACCCAAGCCCAGCTTTATTACCTATCAATATACTAGAGAGAGTAATGCTACCAGTTACATTAAGTTTTAGACTTTTCGGTAACATTACAGTTGGAGTAGTAATTGTTGAATTGCTATTACAAGCATTAGGTAACTTAACTTGGTTTGCTCAATTAGCTATCCCAGTGCCATTTATGGCATACTTCGATTTATTTGACGGATTTCTTCAAACATTCATCTTTACTATATTGACAATGATTTATATAAAGATGACAGCGGAGGAGTAGCCCAAAAAAATCAATTTTTAGTCAGAGAAACTTTTAAAGTATTAAGGAGGAATTATTTATGACTGGAGCAGAATTTATAATAGGAATGCGTGCAATAGGTGCAGGTCTTGCAGTTATTGCAGCAGTAGGTGCAGGTGTTGGTATTGGTAATGCAACAGCAAGTCTATTAAAGAGTATAGCAAGACAACCTGAAGCAAGTGGTAAACTTATGTCAACATACTTCATTGGTTGTGCCTTAGCAGAAACAACAGCAATATACGGATTACTAATTTCATTCATCTTATTATTTGTTGGTATCCACTAAAATTTGAATACTATAAAAAAAGTAGGGTTTTAATAAGCCTGGAAGGGAGGCTTTAAATTTGGAAATTAATATGAATATTAACATACCAGAAATGATAGTAACACTAGTAAATCTACTTATATTATTTTGGTTAGTTAAACATTTTGCTTTTGATAAAGTAAATAAAATCTTAAAACAAAGAAAAGATCTTATTGAAAATACAATAAGTAAAGCTGATGAAGACTTAGAAAAAGCAAGAATATTAAAGCTTCAAAATGAAAGAGAAATCAGTTCAGCTAAAGAAGAAGGAAAAGAAATTGTTAGTCAATATAAGACTAAAGCAGACAATGTTTATAAAGAAATAGTAGAGGATGCTAGAAGAGAAGCAGGAACTATTATTGATAAGTCTAAAGTTGAAATTAATAGAGAGCGTACAAAGGCTCAAGCGGAGATTAAAACACAAGCAGTAGAGCTTGCTGTATTCCTTGCAGAAAAAGCACTTGGAGACTCAATTGATGAAAAGAAACATAGAGAACTTATAGACGATTATATAAGCAAGGTAGGTATGTAATTATGTACGAATATTTAGATCGTAGATATGCTTTAGCTTTATATAAAGTAGCAGAAGAAAAAAATAAAGTCGAGGAGTATCTTGAAGACTTAAGAGAGATTTGTAATATTATTGATAACAATAAAGAATTTTACGAAGTCATTAAATACCCTCAAATAAGTACAAGACAGAAGAAGAAAATTTTCATTGATTTATTTAAGGGTAAAATTGATGAGGAATTATTATCATTTTTACTAATACTTATTGAAAAAGGCAGAATCTTATATTTAAAAGAAAAGCTTAATCAAATGGAACAAATCCATTTAGAAAAAGAAAATAAGGTAATTGCAAAGGTTAAAAGTGTTATAGAACTTACAGAAGATGAGACTTCAAGGCTAAAAGAAAAGCTAGAGAAGAAATATAACAAGACAGTAATTATAGAACATGAAATTGATAAGAGTATAATAGGTGGACTTTATGTAAGAGTTGGAAATGATGTTATTGATGGATCAATAAAATCAAGACTTGAAGACATGAGAGCCTTAATGCTTAAGATGGAATAGAGGTGAAACCATGAATATCAAACCAGAAGAGATTACTTCTATAATCAAAAATGAAATTGAAAAGTACGATAAACAAATTAAAACAATAGATTCAGGTACAATTATTCAAATTGGTGACGGTATTGCGAGAGTATATGGTTTAGATGATTGTATGGAAGGTGAATTATTAGAATTCCCAAATGATGTTTATGGTATGGCATTAAACCTTGAGCAAGATAATGTAGGATGTGTTTTACTTGGTTCTGAAGAAGGAATCAAAGAAGGAGATGTCGTTAAAAGAACTGGTAAAATTGTTGAGGTTGGAGTTGGAGCAGAATTAATAGGTAGAGTTGTAGATGGCTTAGGAAATCCTATTGATGCAAAAGGTCCAATAAAACCAGAGGCATATAGACCAATAGAAGTTCATGCTCCTAGTATCCTAGATAGAAGCTCAGTTAATGAACCATTACAAACAGGAATAAAGGCAATTGACTCAATGATTCCAATTGGTAAGGGACAAAGAGAACTTATCATAGGAGATAGACAAATAGGTAAAACTGCTATAACTATAGATACAATCATTAACCAAAAGGATAAAGATGTAATCTGTATATATGTAGCAATAGGTCAAAAACAATCAACAGTAGCACATATAGTGAATACATTAACAGAATTTGGTGCAATGGATTATACAACTGTTGTTGCTGCAACAGCTTCAGAATCAGCACCATTACAATATTTAGCACCTTATGTTGGATGTTCAATTGGTGAACATTTCATGCATCAAGGAAAAGATGTATTGGTTATATATGATGACTTATCAAAGCACGCTGTTGCTTATAGAACAATGTCATTACTACTTAAAAGACCACCAGGCAGAGAAGCGTATCCAGGGGATGTATTCTATATCCATTCAAGATTACTTGAAAGAGCAGCTAAACTTTCAGAAAAGAATGGCGGAGGTTCATTAACTGCACTTCCAATAATAGAAACACTAGCAGGAGACGTTACAGCATATATCCCAACTAATGTTATATCAATAACAGATGGTCAAATATTCCTAGAATCAGATCTTTTCTATTCAGGACAAAGACCAGCTGTTAATGCAGGTATTTCAGTATCAAGAGTTGGGGGGAACGCTCAGATTAAAGCCATGAAACAAGTTTCAGGTACTTTAAGAT
Source organism: Clostridium sardiniense (assembly GCF_016907995.1). Taxonomy (GTDB): domain Bacteria; phylum Bacillota; class Clostridia; order Clostridiales; family Clostridiaceae; genus Clostridium; species Clostridium sardiniense. Next base: position 66,188 of record NZ_JAFBDA010000013.1, read on the forward strand.
TAGAGCTTGCCCAATATAGAGAATTAGCATCATTTGCTCAATTTGGATCAGATTTAGACGCGGACACTTCAAGAAGACTTGAAAAAGGTAAGAGAATGGTTGAAGTTTTAAAACAAAATCAATATTCTCCAATGGCAGTTCAAAATCAAATCATGATTCTTTATGCAGCAGTAAATGATTATTTATCAGATATAAAGGTTGAAGATATAAGAAAGTTCGAAAAAGATTTCTTAGAATACATGGATACTCAATACAGAGAAGTAGGAAAAGAGATAATAGAAAAGAAAGTTTTAACTGATGAATTAAAAGCATCCCTTGAAAAAGGAATTACTGAATTCAAAAAAATATTCTTAAATAACGCATAGCTTATACATTAAGCTATGCCATCTTTTAGGAGGTGGAGGTATGGCAGGAGCTGGACTTATTGAAATTAAGCGTAGAATTAAGTCAGTAGAAAATACTAAAAAAATAACAAAAGCCATGGGACTTGTTGCCACTTCTAAGTTAAGAAGAGTCAGAATGGAATTAAACAAAAATAACAATTACTTTGAAGCGACTAGAGATATAGCCCAAGAAGCTTATTCATCAATGGATATTGAAAAAGAAGGTATATATTTTAAAGGTGGCCATTCAAAGAGAAAGTTATATATAGTTGTAACATCAGATTCAGGATTATGTGGAGGATATAATGTTAATATAGCATTATCTCTTAAAAATCATGTTGGAATGGAAAAATCAGATAGTCTAGTTATGTGTTTAGGTAAAAAAGGTGTATCTTACATGAAAAGATATGGCTTTGAAACTGTAGCAGAGTACGTTGATATAAAAGAAACTAGTGATATGAAGGAAGTTTCAATGATTTATAAGCATGCATTAAGATTATATAATTCAAATGAGGTTGGTGAAATTTATGTTGTTTATACACACTTTAATTCACCAGTTTCTCAAGAAGTTAAAGTTGATAAAATGTTACCTATAGAATTTGACGAAATAAAAGAAGATATTGGATTTATGTTAGAACCAAATGATGAATCTTCAATAGAGGCAACTTTTGATTTTTATTTAAAATCAAAATTAATTAATTGTATTTTAAATGCAAAAACTAGTGAGGAATCTTCAAGAATGACTGCAATGGACGGAGCTACAAAGAATGCAGATGACTTGTTAGATTCATTAAACACTAAATATAATAGAATTAGACAAAGTGCTATAACTCAAGAAATTGCAGAAATAGTTGGTGGAGCAGAAGCACAAAAATAGTGAGGAGGTATCATTAAATGCCTAACAATATAGGAAAAGTAGTTCAAGTTATTGGACCAGTAGTTGATATAAAATTTGATACTGAGTCACTTCCAAATATTTATAATGCTATTGAAATAGAGATGGGTGGAGAAACTTTAGTAACTGAAGTTGAACAACACGTCGGAGATGATATAGTAAGAACAATAGCTATGGAAGCGACAGAAGGATTAAGAAGAGGTATGAAGGCAGTTAATACAGGAAAACCAATATCAGTTCCTGTAGGAGAATGCGTTTTAGGAAGATTATTTAATGTTTTAGGAAAACCAGTTGATAAAGAAATATCTGGAGATGTTGTGACTAAGGAATTCTATCCAATACATAGAGCCGCACCAACATTTGCAGAACAATCAGTTGAACCTGAAATGTTTGAAACAGGAATAAAAGTTGTTGACCTTATAGCTCCTTACCAAAAAGGTGGTAAGATTGGTCTATTTGGGGGTGCTGGAGTTGGTAAGACAGTACTTATTCAAGAACTTATAAATAATATAGCAAAAGAACACGGTGGATTATCAGTATTTACAGGTGTTGGAGAAAGATCAAGAGAAGGTAATGATCTTTACTATGAAATGAAAGAATCAGGAGTTTTAGATAAGACTGCATTAGTATTTGGTCAAATGAATGAGCCACCTGGTGCTAGAATGAGAGTTGCACTTACAGGTCTTACAATGGCAGAGTACTTCAGAGATCAAGGTCAAGACGTGTTACTATTTATAGATAACATATTTAGATTCTCCCAAGCAGGTTCAGAAGTTTCAGCACTTCTTGGTAGAATACCTTCAGCAGTTGGATACCAACCAACACTTGCAACTGAAATGGGTGCTCTTCAAGAAAGAATAACATCAACAACACATGGTTCAATTACATCTGTTCAAGCAGTATATGTACCAGCGGATGACTTAACTGACCCAGCGCCAGCTACAACATTCTCTCACTTAGATGCAACAACAGTTTTATCAAGAAGTGTAGCAGAACGTGGTGTTTATCCAGCTGTTGACCCATTAGATTCAACATCAAGAATATTAGATCCAAGAGTAGTTGGAGAAGAACATTATTCTGTTGCATCAAAGGTTAAACATATATTAGAAAGATATAAAGAACTTCAAGATATTATTGCTATATTAGGTGTTGATGAATTATCTGATGAAGATAAATTAACTGTTGGTAGGGCAAGAAAAGTTCAAAACTTCTTATCACAGCCATTCACAGTAGCAGAACAATTTACTGGTATGAAAGGTAAATATGTTACAGTAGAAGAAACAATAAGAGGATTTAAAGAAATTATTGAAGGTAAGCACGATGATTTACCAGAATCAGCATTCTTATTTGTTGGAAATATAGATGAAGCTATAGAAAAAGCTAAAACTTTAGCATAAGGGGATGATGCAATATGGCTAATACCTTTAAACTAAAAATCATGACACCTAATAAAGTCAAGATAGATGAAGAAGTTTTAAGCTTAACTACAAATACATCAGAAGGTAAGTTTGAAATTCTTGCAAACCATGCTTCTATAGTAGTTAACTCAATACCTTGTGTTACAGAAATTACTAAAGCGAATGGAGAAAAGATAAATTTATTTACTTCAAGAGGTGTAATTGGTTTTAAAAATAATGAATTAAACTTCTGTTGCGGATCATGTGAAACAAAAGAAGAAATTGATACTGGAAGAGCAGAAGAAGCTAAAAAAAGAGCAGAAAAGCGCTTAAATGATGAAAAATTTGATCGAGAAAGAGCAGAAGCTGCTTTAGGCAGAGCACTTGCTAGATTAGAATTAAAAAGTAGATAAGAATATAAATTATAAACACCCTAGGTAGCTAAATTAATTTAGCTACCTAGGGTGTTTTAATTTAGCCAATTTATGACAATCTATCACAAAAAAATATTAAATTTATATATTATAGTATAAAGGCGAATATGTATATTAAAGGGAAAAAATGACAACAATAAAGGTGAAAGGCGGGGAGGGCGTATGGAATTAAAAAGCTTATTCATCTATTTTATTGTTTTCTCAATTAATTTATTAGGATTATCAAGTGGAGAAAATATAAGTATCAATAATTATCAATATATAGAAAGCATAGTTAAAAGTGAAACAATATTTTCTGAAAATGGAGTTAAGATTCAATATAATACTAAGTCTGATATAAATGATGAAATAAAAAGAATTAAGGATATATATAACGAAGGATACAGTATAGAAAATTTAACAGATAAAAATCATTTTTATATTAAAGGAGATAATGATCTAGAAATAAAAGTATGGGAAGAAGAGGATAGAGTTTTTGTTGAAGGGACTATAATTAATTCTAAAAAAGAAGCTTCTACAGTTGAACTGAAGAAGGAATTGCAAAAATTAGAAGATAATAAAGTAAATTCATTAAGATATTTTGAATATTATAAGGGAAAACTAAATTCTGTAAAAAGTATAAAAGATATAAGCTTAAGCAATGAGTTAATTAAAGTGCACAATGGCTATGTTGGAAAAAGCAAACTTAAGGATGGAAATCAAATAAGCTATGGAATTATGGAATATGACACAGGGGTATATGTAATTGTGGGGACTCCTATTATATTTACAACATACTAACAATTAATTATGGAGGAAAATATGGAAAAAATAATAGTAAAAGGGGTTAAGAAACTAACAGGAGAAGTAAATATAAATTCGGCTAAAAATTCGGTGTTACCAATAATAGTATCAACAATACTATCTCCTAATAAAATAATAATAGAAAATACTCCTATGTTAGAAGATGTTCAAGTTATACTAAATTTGCTTAATGGCTTGAATACAGATATGAATTACTCAAAGATTAATAATTCACTTGAAATAAATACAAGTAGCTTAAAAAGTTTTGATACAACTAATGAGCTTGTAAGAAAAATGAGAGCATCATTTTTAATTATGGGTCCAATGCTCGCAAGGTTTGGACATTGTAAATTATCTATGCCAGGAGGATGTAATATAGGTAGTAGGCCTATTGATTTACATTTAAAAGGGTTTAAGGCATTGGGAGCTGAAATTATACAAGGACATGGATTTGTTGAGGCAAAAGCAAAGAAGCTTATAGGTAATAGAATATATTTAGATTTCCCATCTGTTGGAGCAACAGAAAATATAATGATGGCAGCAGTTTTAGCAAGCGGAACAACAATTATAGAAAATGCTGCTGAAGAACCTGAGATTTGGGATTTAGCAAATTTCTTAAATTCAATGGGTGCTAAGATAAAAGGAGCGGGACTTGGTAAGATTACTATAGAAGGTGTAGAATCCTTAAAAGGAGTAACTTACAGGCCTATTTATGATAGAATAGAAGCGGGTACATTTATGGTAGCTGCTGCTATAACAAATAGTATGATAAAGATAAATAATGTAACTGAAGATCATATGAGACCTTTAATTGAAAAATTAAAAGAATGTGGAATTATATTAACAGAAGAAGATGATGGAATAATAGTGGATGGTAGATTTGATAAAAAACCAGTAGATATAAAAACACTGCCATATCCGGGTTTCCCAACAGATATGCAACCTCAAATGATGGCTCTATTATCTGTTATTAATGGATCTAGTATAATTACTGAGACCGTATTTGAAAATAGATTTATGCATGTAGCAGAACTTGTTAGAATGGGGGCTAGGATTAAGATAGATGGTAGAACAGCAGTTATTGAAGGAGTTTCTAGGCTTACTGGCTGTGAAGTGAAAGCTACAGACTTAAGAGCAGGAGCAGCTATGATATTAGCAGGGTTAGTAGGGGATGGATATACAGAAATAAGTGATATATATCATATAGATAGAGGATATTTAGATATAGAAGAAAAGTTTAGAGGCTTAGGAGCTGATGTTTGTAGAGTTAAGAAATAGAAGGTGGTATACCTTCTATTTTTTTTATCTTCTTTACATAAACTTCAAAGAGTAAGTATATTTATAAATAATAAACATATAAATAGATGTACATACATTTAGGAGGGATTAGAGAGTGAGAGAAAAAGAGATTATTGAAAATCTTAAAAATATAGGGCTTATTACAGGATTCATATTAATATTTATGGTAATAATTCCTTTTATACTTATGGGAAGTGGTATAAAGGATTTCACCTCTCCTACTAATACAGGTTCTGATGGGAAAGAGATTAGTATAGCTGTAAAAGGAGAAGATAAAGCAAAGGTACATATAACAAAAGAAAAGAAAGTTAAAGAAATAGATGTAGAAGAATATATATTGGGAGTAGTTTCAAGTGAGATGCCAGCTAGTTTTGAAGAGGAAGCATTAAAGGCTCAAGCTATTGCAGCTAGAACTTTTTATTATAGTAAAAGAAATAAGAATTGTAATTTATCTAATGGCGGCGAAATATGTGATGGAGTTCATTGTCAAGCCTATATGAGTAAAGAGGAAAGATTAAAAAAATGGTCTGATAAGGATAGAGATAAAAACTATGAAAAAATAAAAAAAGCTGTAGATGATACTAAAGGGAGTGTATTAACATATAATGGTGAGATTGTACTATATCCACAGTTCTTTTCAACTAGTGCTGGGAAAACAGAAAATGCTGAGGATGTTTTTTCATCAAAGGTTCCATATTTAAAATCAGTCAATAGTGAAGGAGAAGAAGTATCTAGTGCATATGAATCAGAAAAAGAAGTAACAAATAAAGATTTTGTAGATATAGTTAATTCAAAATATAGTAAAGCAAAATTAAAAGTTGATAATCTAAAAGAAAAAGTAGAAATAAAATCAAGAACTGAAGGTGGTGCAGTTCTTGATGTAAAGCTTGGAGGAGAGACAATAAAGGGAACAGATTTTAGAAAGCTATTTGATTTAAAATCAGCAAATTTTACACTTGAATACTCAAAAGATAAGATAAGGATTAAGTGTAAAGGAAATGGTCATGGTGTTGGGATGAGTCAGTGGGGAGCTAATATTATGGCTAAAGATGGTAAGGGGTATGAGGAAATATTAAAGCATTATTATACTGGTGTAGAGATTGGAAAAATAGTTTATAAATAAATACTGAAAAGTGTTATAAAAAGATGATGTTTGGTAAATAATCAAATATCATCTTTTTTAATGGATAATATTAAAAATATTAGAAAATATGTATTATTTTTCATAAAAAGGACAAAATGATTATTGGAGGTGTTGATTATGAACCAAAAATCAAACGGATTTAAAGAAAATTCTAAAAACACGATGTCAGGTATTAAAAAGTTTTTCAAAAAGGAAGGATTTTATGTAGCTCTATTTATTGGACTATGCGTAGTTACTATAATTGGTGCTGTTGCAATTAAAAATATAGGCACTAAATCTAAACCAGAAGCAAAAGCGCCTGAAGATAAGGAAATCACTTTAAATGTTGAAGAGAATAAGAATACAAATGTAGAAACATCAGTAGAAAACTCTGAGAGAGTATCTAATGACAAAAAAGAAGAAAAGAAAACAACAAGTAAGGCTGTTGGAACAAATAGTAAGATGAATTTTTCAAATCCTGTAGAAGGAAAGCTTTTAAAAGGACATAATGAGCCATATTTATTTAAAGATGGTAAAGCAGTTGCAGAAGGTGAAAAAGGTGATTCAAGCTTAAGCTATGGTGGTATATCAGTAGGAGCTAAAATGGGTACTCCTGTAAAAGCTTCAGAAGATGGAGTTATAGAAGATGTAGTTGAAAATGATGTAACTTATGGAGTTACAGTAATTATAAAACATCCAAACGGAGTAAAAACATCATATGCAAACCTAGATAAAAATGTAAAAGTTAAAAAAGATGATAAGGTTAAAAAAGGACAGGAAATAGGTAAAGTTGGTAACACAGCTAGTACATTAAAAATGTGTGTAAAAGATGATTTTATGCATATAAAAGTTTTCTCAAAGAAAGATAATACTTATTCAGAAGTAGATCCATTAAAGTACTTTGCTTATAAAAAATAGGTAAAGAAAAAATTAATCAGCCGTTTTAGGCAAAATGGCTGATTAATATTTTAAGTTTATAAAAATATTATCATTAAAATAAATATAAGTAATTAAGGAGGTAGCATTTTGAAAGACTACATTGAAGAGAGAGTATTAGAAGTAGCACAATATATTATTGATTCAAAAGCTACAATAAGAAAAACTGCAAAAGTTTTTGGTGTTAGCAAAAGTACAATCCATAAGGATATGACTGAAAGATTACCAAAGATAAATCCAATAATAGCTGAAAAAACTCATACTATCTTAGAGTTAAATAAAGCAGAGAGACATATAAGGGGGGGAAAAGCTACAAAAATGAAGTATAAATCTGCCGAATAAATCAAATTTTAGGTAAAAAGTTGAATTAAAATCATATTCCATATATAATTTACTGTATAGTTATATAAAAAAATGTAAAAATTTCTAAAATAAATGTTAATAATTAGGAGTGGAATTTGGAATGTGGTTTTGGAAGTCAGGAACTGATTTAGGTGTAGATCTAGGAACAGCAACGGTATTAGTATACGTAAAGGGTAAAGGTATAGTATTGAAAGAGCCATCAGTAGTTGCTATAAATACAAGTACTGGAAAGGTATTGGCTGTAGGAGAAGAAGCAAGAAAAATGATTGGAAGAACTCCAGGAAATATTATTGCAGTTAGACCATTGAGAGATGGTGTTATTTCCGATTATGATGTAACAGAAAAGATGCTTAAGGCGTTTATAAGTAAAGCATGCGGATCAAAGAAAATTGTAGCGCCTAAAGTAATGGTATGTGTACCATCACAAGCATCAGAAGTCGAAAAGAGAGCTGTTATGGAAGCTGCTAGAAATTCAGGAGCAAAAGTAGTACATCTTATAGAAGAGCCACTTGCGGCTGCAATTGGAGCGGGATTAGACATAACTAAGCCGGATGGATGTATGATTGTAGATATAGGTGGAGGAACATGTGATGTCGCGGTAATATCATTAGGTGGTGTAGTTGTAAGATCATCTATAAAGGTTGCTGGAGACAGATTTGATGAATCTATAATTAAATATGTAAGAGTAAAGTATAAAATAATGATTGGTGAAAAAACAGCAGAACAAATAAAGATGGAAATAGGTTCAGCCTTTAGCGGATCAAGAAATGAAGAGATGACAGTTAAAGGAAGAAACTTAGTGACAGGTTTACCTGATGAAATAAAACTAACTTCAGATGAGATAGGAGAAGCGCTTAAAGAACCGGTTAGCTTAATAGTAGAAGCTGTTAAGGGAGTATTAGAGAAAACCCCTCCAGAAATAGCTGCTGATATTATGGATAAGGGTATTCTTATGACTGGTGGAGGATCATTATTACATGGCTTAGATAAGCTTATAGAATCAGAAACTGGGGTAACTGTGAATGTTGCTGAAAATTCAGTTGAAGCTGTTGCGGAAGGTACAGGTTCTGTTTTAGGATATATTGATAAATTAGATAAAACAGTAAATAACCAAGAAATCATATTAGTTGAATAGCATAATAAATAAACCCTGAGTATACTCCGGGTTTATTTTTTTTACTTTAATGATGGAGTTTTATCTGGATTAGAATATTCATAGTAGGCATGAAGTATACCTTTAGATATAACTCTTGCCATATTTAGAACTAAGGAGAGTCTGATTGATCTAGTATAGAAAAGATCAGCATTTTCATTAGAATCTATAATACCAACTATAGATTTGCTTCCAACATCGGGCAATGATTTACCAACGCCCTTTCCAGGTCGTATTGCAAAGTTTCTAATATGAATTTCTCCAATAGAAGATTCCTGTCCTAGGCATGCATCTATACCAAGTATATATGCATTAGGATGCTCTTTAGTTATATTATTTAATTGTTTATCTATATTTAAAGCATGTATAGGATTATCGATTGAACCATACACAGGAAGCGGAAATAGACTTTCCTTTAGTAAGGTACCAACTAATGGTCCTAAACAATCACCAATACATTTATCTGTCCCAATACAAACTATTATAGTATTTTCAGAAAAAGAATCTAAAATAGCTTGAGAAATATTATAATAAGCAAGTGGGGATGTGTGATGAATCCTTTTTTCCATATAAGCACCTCCATGCTTATAATATATGAAGATGTATTTGAAAATAGAATAATTTGAATAAAAATATCTTATATGGAAAGTATTCTCTATAGGAGGTGTATTATGAAAAAGATATTAATTACAAGTATATTAGCTATATCAACTTCACTTGCGGTATATTTTGTTGCTTTTTGGCAACCTAAAGAGGAGATTAATAATAACTTAGTATTGGAAAATCCAAAAAAAACAGAAGATAATAATACAAAAAAAGATAATAATGAAGATACAAATAAAGAAAGTAGTATTGATATAAATAAAAATAAAAATAATAACTATAATAATGAAGAAAAAAATGAGAAAGATAAGATTAATGATAACTCTTCAAAGAATAAAGAAGATAAAGATAATTTAAATATCCCTAATAATGAAGAAAATAAAGAAAATAAAAATTCAAATAATAGTTCTAATAATAAAAAAGAAGAAACACAAGCTACAAATGCAAAAATATTTAATGTGAATAAAGAGGAGATATTAGGTAATCTTAGTTTAGTTGAAAAAACAAAGTTATTTACAATAGCTAATAAAATATCAACTGTAGATGTAGAAAGAATGAAAAATAGTTTAAAGAAAAATGGAGAGAAAGAGGGAATAACAGAGGTTGTTAGAGTTTTAAAGCTTAGACTTAAATCTGATGATTATAATGAAATAAAAAATATATTATCCCCATATATAAATATAGAATTTCTGGAAAGTTTAGTATAAAAATAAATAAGTATATTATGATGAAAAAATAAGTATATAGAAGAAAAATAGAGAAATTTTAGTTTAATTTCTTATTTTGATATGTTTTGTCATTTGAAATAAAGAGTATATAAATATATACTAACTATTGTCGGTTGGCCGAAAGGCAAAACGACTTAAAACTTGAAAGAAAATCTGGTGGAGTTCCCGAGTGGCCAAAGGGGGCAGACTGTAAATCTGTTGTCAGTTGACTTCGAAGGTTCGAATCCTTCTTCCACCACCATTCTTAAGGGCGCATAGCTCAGCTGGGAGAGCACCTGCCTTACAAGCAGGGGGTCACAGGTTCGAACCCTGTTGTGCCCACCACAAGTTTTAATAAATAAAAAGTTTAAAGAATATATGCGCTGGCGTGGCTCAATTGGCAGAGCAGCTGACTTGTAATCAGCAGGTTATCGGTTCAAGTCCGATCGCTAGCTCCAAAATGAGGTGGAGTTCCCGAGTGGCCAAAGGGGGCAGACTGTAAATCTGTTGTCAGTTGACTTCGAAGGTTCGAATCCTTCTTCCACCACCATTTTTTATGGGCGCATAGCTCAGCTGGGAGAGCACCTGCCTTACAAGCAGGGGGTCACAGGTTCGAACCCTGTTGTGCCCACCAAACTTTAAACTAATTTTAAAAATATATATGCTGGCGTGGCTCAATTGGCAGAGCAGCTGACTTGTAATCAGCAGGTTATCGGTTCAAGTCCGATCGCTAGCTCCAAATAAGGTGGAGTTCCCGAGTGGCCAAAGGGGGCAGACTGTAAATCTGTTGTCAGTTGACTTCGAAGGTTCGAATCCTTCTTCCACCACCAAAAGCACTAAGATTAATCTTAGTGCTTTTTAATTTTATATAAAAATAATTTTATTAATATAGTGTAGTTATAATGAAATTTTATATCATTTAAAATATAAATCTATATTATTTAAAATTAAAATATGCTCTATAGATTAGAAACTTTAGTATATAAAATCACAAATAATAAATATTAATAAATTTTATATATTAAGAAATAAATATTAAGTTATTATTTTACACCTAATAATATTTATTTTTAATATAATATTAGAACCCTCTAAAATAGGGACTTTATGCATTTGAAAATTATATATAAAGTATAAAAGAATTTAAAAAGTAAAAGAAATAGGATATTTTTACACGCATAAAATCTATTGACTCTGCAAAATCTATGTGTTACAATTTCTACAGAAAATCAATTAATAAATAAAAAATATATAGACTCTTATCAAGAGAGGTGGAGGGAAACGGCCCTGTGAAGCCCAGCAACCTACATATAATCTTTAATGTTGATTATAAAGTGTGGTGCTAATTCCTGTAGAGCAATCTACAAGATAAGAAAGATTAGGAAACTTGATCTCTTCTTATCGAAGAGTTTTTTTTATTGTCAAAATTCGAAGAAATTTGGAAGGAGAAATATAAATGAAAAGATTATTCACATCAGAATCAGTTACTGAAGGACATCCAGATAAAATCTGTGACCAAATATCAGATTCAGTATTAGATGCTATATTAGAAAAAGATCCACATGCTAGAGTTGCTTGTGAAACATGCACAACAACAGGTATGGTAATGGTTATGGGAGAAATAACAACTAATTGTTATGTTGATATTCCTAAAGTTGTTAGAGAAACAATAAGGGAAATAGGATATGATAGAGCAAAATACGGATTTGACTGTGATACTTGTTCAGTAATGACTGCTATAGATGAGCAATCATCAGATATAGCTATGGGAGTTGACGAAGCTCTTGAATCAAGACAAGGTGAAAAAGATGAAGTTGAAGCAGTAGGTGCCGGAGACCAAGGTATGATGTTTGGTTATGCTACAAACGAAACAGAAGAATTTATGCCAGCTCCAATAGCTATGGCTCATAGATTATCAAGAAGACTTACAGAAGTAAGAAAAAATGGTACATTAGAGTACTTAAGACCAGATGGAAAAACTCAAGTTACAGTTGAGTATGAACATGATAAACCAAAGAGAATAGATGCTATAGTTATCTCAACTCAACATGGTGAAGAAGTAACTTTAGAACAAATCCAAGAAGATTTAAGAAGACATGTTATTGACTACGTGATTCCAGCTGAATTATTAGATGAAAATACTAAGTATTATATAAATCCAACAGGAAGATTCGTTGTTGGTGGACCACAAGGAGATAGTGGATTAACAGGAAGAAAAATAATTGTTGATACATACGGTGGAATGGGAAGGCACGGTGGTGGAGCATTCTCAGGAAAAGATCCAACTAAGGTTGATAGATCAGCAGCTTATGCAGCAAGATGGGTTGCTAAGAATTTAGTAGCAGCAGGAATAGCTGATAAGTTAGAAATTCAATTAGCTTATGCAATTGGAGTTGCTAAGCCAGTATCAATTCAAATAGATACATTTGGAACTGGAAAAGTTGATGAATCTACTATAGTTAATATAGTAGAAAAAGTATTTGATTTAAGACCAGGAGCTATAATAAGAGACCTTGATCTTAGAAGACCAATATACAAGCAAACAGCAGCTTATGGACATTTTGGTAGAACAGATGCTAATTTACCATGGGAACAATTAAATAAAGTTGAAGAAATTAAAGCTTTATTATAATAAAAGATAAAAAACAAAAAGAAAGATACCTAAAATTAGGTATCTTTCTTTTTGTCTTTTAATAATATTAAATGTATATATTGGAAGAATTTATATATATATATATATATATAATTGTCCAGTGCGTAAGAATATGATATAATTCAGTAAAATTCATATGTTTTTCACAATATTCATATGGGTTTTACGTTTAATTATATATTTTCGGGGGGAAACTTATGCAAATAATAAGTTATTTAATTTCTGGAGTTTTAATAGCTCTTGGGAATTATTTTTTGTTTGAAAAGAACAAAAGAGTTTTAACTACTGTAAAGGAATTCATAATATACGTGATATCATTCAATATAATATCATTATGTATATTAAAATTTATTTTAAAAAAAACCTATGTGCTTAAAGCTTCTATATACACAACTACATTTTCTATTAAATATATTATTTTTACATTATTTTTAGGTATAATATATTTAGTTATAAAAAGAATTATTAAATCAAAAGATAATTACTTTGTATTAGAGACAAATAAAAGAGGTTGGAAGATAGTAGTAGTTAAAGTAGTATCAGTTATATTCGTTGGAATAGGATCATTCTTTTTCTTCTTTTCAAAATGGTTTATTGATTATTTTGGAAATATTACACCAGAACAATTTTTATTTAACTTAAATTCACCTATTAAGGGTACAAGTTCTGATATGTATGCAGAAATTATGATGACACCAGTATTTTCAATTGTAGTTAGTATTGTAATATTCTTAATAATAATAAATTTTAGTTATGATTTATTTATAAATGTAAAAAATACTAAGAAAAAAATACTAAGCCAAAAAAGTTTAAGGGTGATAACGCTTATAATTTCGATTGTATGCCTTGTAGGCGGGATAGTATATGGAGTGAAGAAGTTAAGTTTAGTTGAAGTATATAAAACATTTGTTTCAGATTCAAGTTATATCAAAGATAATTACACCGATCCACGTAATGTAAAAATGTCATTTCCAGAAAAGAAAAGAAATTTAATTCATATATACTTGGAGTCTGTAGAAAACACATATTTTTCTACAGATCTAGGTGGTTATATGGATGTAAATCTAATGCCAGAGCTAGCGGAGCTATCTAAGGAAGGTATTCATTTCTCAGAATCTAATAAATTTGGAGGACCATATCAAACGTATGGATCAAGTTGGTCAGTAGCATCTATGATTAATATGGGCACAGGACTTCCGCTTAAAGTACCTATGGGTGGTAATTCTTATGGAAAGTCAGGTAGCTTCCTACCGGGTGCTGTTAGTATAGGAGATATTTTAAAAGCACAAGGATATGAGCAAACAATAATGTTTGGTGCAGATGCTGATTTTGGTGGATTAACTACTTATTTTACTACACATGGTAATTTTAATATTTTTGACTATAAAGCAGCAAAAGAGAAAAAATTAATACCACAAGATTATGATGTATGGTGGGGATTTGAAGATGACAAGTTATATGAGTATGCTAAAGATGAGATAACACGTTTATCTAAGACTGGAAAACCATTTAATTTCACTATGGAAACTGCGGATACTCATTTCCCTGATGGTTATTTATCTAAGAATGCAGCTAAGAAATATGATTCACAATATGCAAATGTTATTGCTTATTCAACAAAAGAAGCGGTAAAGTTTATAAAATGGATTCAAGAACAACCATTTTATAAAGATACTACTATTGTAGTAACAGGTGATCATTTAAGTATGGATAAGGAATTCTTTAAAGATTTTGATAAGTCATATCATAGAACAGTATTTAATTTAATACTTAATTCACCAGTAGCAACTGATAGAGTAAATAATAGAAAATTCTCACCTGTTGATATGTATCCAACTATTTTAGCTAGTATGGGTATAGAAATTGAAGGGGATAGATTAGGGCTTGGAACGAATTTATTCTCAGATAAAGATACATTAATTGAAAGAGATGGATTAAAAACAGTTGATAAGGGATTTGGAGATAAGAGTAACTTCTTTAATAATACATTTATTTCTGAAAAGATGAATAGTACTTTTAATAATACGTTAGTAACTGAAAGAAAGAATGATAAATAATAAAATTCAATAAATAATCAAGAATAAAAGAGCCTAGATATATATCTAGGCTCTTTTTGCAATTAATTGAATTAATAAAGCTTTATCGCTCATAGATTTTTTGTTTTCTAATAATATTTTCATCAGGTTTTACACATAATATTATAATCTTCACGTCATCCTCTTATAAAATTACTATGTATTAAAGTAAAAGAATAAATCGATGGTTATGATTGGAAATGATTGAGTATGATTGGAATTTGAAATAAATTGATTATAAATGAATGAAAATGATTGACTTTGAATTTAAAATAGTATATTATATAGACAAGAGGTGATGTAAATGTTATCAGAAGAGAGATTTGAAAGAATATTAGAAATTCTAAAAAATAATAATACAGTAACGGTAACAGAACTAGTTGATGAGTTAGATACATCAGAATCTACTATTAGAAGAGATTTAAATTATTTAGATAAACAAAAAAAATTAAAGAAAATTCATGGTGGAGCTAAGGCTTTAAAAACCATTTACGATGGTAAAGATGATGAAGTAGTAATAAGACAAGCTCTTAATGTTAAAGATAAGCTAAGTATAGCAAAATATGCAGCTAAATTAATAAAAGAAAATGATTGTGTTTATATAGATGCAGGTACAACTACTGAGTTAATGATAGATTATATAACTGAAACTAATGCAATTTATATTACAAATGGGATTGCACATGCAAAAAAGCTAATTCAAAAAAAATGTAATGTATATATTTTAGGTGGAGAGCTTAAGCTAGCAACAGAAGCTATTGTTGGTATAGAGGCTATTGATAGTTTAAAAAAATATAATTTTACTAAAGGTTTTTTTGGAACAAATGGAATTCATAAAGACTCAGGTTTTACAACTCCAGATATACAAGAAGCATTAGTCAAAAGAGAAGCTTTCAATAAGAGTAATGAGGCTTATATATTAGCAGATGAATCAAAGTTTGATCATATAGCGGCAATAACGTTTGCTGATATAGATAAAGGAATAATAATAACTACAGAATTAGAAGATAAAGATATTAAAAAATATACGGAAATATTGGAGGTTAACAAAAGATGATATATACAATGACATTTAATCCTTCATTAGATTATATAGTAAAGGTTAAAGAATTTAATTTAGGAGCAGTAAATAGAACTTATGCAGAAGAAATTTTTGCAGGAGGAAAAGGAATAAATGTATCTACTGTTCTTGGAAATTTAGGAATAGAGAATAAAGCTTTCGGATTTATAGCTGGATTTACTGGGGATGAAATAGAAAAGAGAGTAGTCAATTCAGGTTGTACAGCTGATTTCATAAAACTGAAAAGTGGAAGTTCAAGAATAAATGTTAAGCTTAAAAGCAAAGAAGAGAGTGAAATAAATGGTCAGGGGCCAGTCATAGATAAAGAAGGAATAGATAGTTTATATAAAAAATTAGATCAATTAAAAGATGGAGATGTGTTAGTTTTAGCGGGTAGTATACCAAACACATTACCAGAAGATATGTACGAAAATATTATTAAATATTTAAATAATAAAAATATTAAATTTATAGTTGATGCAACTAAAAATTTACTTATTAATGTATTAAAGTATAACCCATTTTTAATAAAACCAAACAATCATGAACTCGAAGAAATATTTGAAGTTAAATTAAATGGAGAAGATGACATAATAAAATATGCCAAAAAGCTTCAAGATATGGGAGCTTTAAATGTTCTAATTTCATTAGCTGGAGATGGTGCAATACTACTTACAGAAGATGGAGAAGTATTAAAAAGTAAAGCACCAAAAGGAGAGGTTAAAAATTCAGTTGGTGCTGGAGACTCGATGGTTGCGGGTTTTATAGCAGGATACATTAAAGAAAAGAACTATAAATATGCGCTAAAGCTTGGAATAGCAACAGGAAGTGCAAGTGCTTTTTCAGAAGATTTAGCCACAAAAGAAAAAATAGAAGAGATACTTCTTCAATTAACTTAGGATTTGGGAGGAAAATTTATGCGTATAACAGATCTTTTAAAAGAGCAAGGTATTGAATTAAATTCAAAAGTAAGTAATAAAGCTGAAGCCATAGACAAATTAGTAGATCTTATGGATCAAGCTGGAAATTTAAATAATAAAGAAGAATATAAAGAAGCTGTACTTAAAAGAGAAGAACTAAGCACAACAGGTATCGGTGATGGAATAGCTATACCACATGGTAAATCAAAGGCTGTAAAAAAGGCAGGACTTAGTTCTATCGTTGTAAAAGAAGGTTTGGATTTTGATGCTTTAGATGGTCAAGATGTTAAACTATTCTTTATGATTGCAGCTCCAGAAGAAGCTAACAACCTTCATCTTGAAGTATTAGCAAGATTATCAACAATATTAATGGATGAAGAATTTAGAAATAAGCTTATAAATGCATCAAGCAAAAAAGAGTTCTTAAAGCTTATTGATGATAAAGAAACTGAAAAGTTTGATAAAGAAGAAAAGAAAGAAGAGAGTGGATACAGAGTATTAGCAGTTACAGCATGTCCTACAGGTATAGCTCATACTTACATGGCAGCAGAAGCCTTAGAAGAAAAAGGTAAAGAAATGGGTGTTACTATAAAGGTTGAAACTAATGGGTCAGGTGGAGCTAAAAATGTTTTAACTAAAGAAGAAATAGATAATGCTGAATGTATAATAATTGCAGCAGATAAAAATGTAAAGATGGATAGATTTGATGGCAAAAGATTAATAAAGACTAAGGTTGCAAATGGCATACATAAGTCACAAGAACTTATTGAAGAAGCAACTAGTGGGAAGGCTCCAATCTATCACGCTGATGGATCAAGTGAAGGTGGAAATGAAGAGATTGAAAAAGAAGGCGTTGGACATCAAATATATAAGCACTTAATGAATGGTGTATCACACATGTTACCATTTGTTATAGGTGGGGGTATATTAATTGCATTAGCATTCTTATTCGATGACTATAGTATAAATCCTGCAAACTTTGGTATGAATACACCATTTGCAGCATTCTTAAAGACAGTTGGTGGAACAGCATTTGGATTCATGTTACCAGTACTTGCTGGATACATTGCAATGAGTATTGGCGATAGACCAGCCCTTGCAGTAGGTTTTGTTGGCGGTATGCTTGCAAACGAAGGTGGTTCAGGATTCTTAGGTGCGTTACTTGCTGGATTTATAGCAGGATATGTAGTAGTATTCTTAAAGAAAATATTCAGTAAGTTACCAGAAGATTTAGAAGGTTTAAAACCAGTTTTATTATATCCTTTCTTTGGTATATTAATAATTGGTGCGGTTATAATATTTGTAATAAATCCACCAGTGTCAGCGCTTAATTTAGGCTTAACTAATGTATTAAATTCAATGGGTGAAAGTAGTAAAGTATTACTTGGTATAGTTCTTGGTGGTATGATGGCAATTGATATGGGAGGTCCTATCAATAAAGCAGCATATGTATTTGGTACAGCAGGCCTTGCTAGTGGTCAATTTGATATGATGGCTGCAGTTATGATAGGTGGTATGGTTCCACCACTTTCAATAGCTTTATGTACAACATTCTTCAAAAATAGATTTACTAAAAGGGAAAGACAATCAGGTATTACAAACTATATAATGGGATTATCATTTATAACAGAAGGCGCAATACCATTTGCAGCATCAGATCCACTTAGAGTAATACCAGCTTGTGCTATCGGGTCAGCAGTAGCTGGAGGACTGTCAATGTTCTTTAGATGTACATTAAGAGCTCCACATGGTGGAATCTTTGTAGTACCTGTTATAGGAAATCCATTATGGTTCCTAGTAGCTTTAGCTGCAGGCTCAATTGTAGGTATGATATTACTTGCAATATTAAAGAAACCAATAAAAGAAGCAAAATAAGAATTAATAAAGAGATGCTAAAATTTTAGCATCTCTTTTTATATTTTTAATTAATCAAATATTGTAACAAAGTTATCATTGTTTTTGCCTTCAAAGCACATCTCTATTTGTTCTTTTGTATTTCTTCCAGTTGAAAGCTCAGGAAGATTTTCTAAAGAGAAGAATCCACTTTCTTCAGTTTCTATATTTTCTTCAAAAGAACCATCTATAAGATCACAAAGAACGAAAACCTTATATACTCCATAAGGATAAGGTTTTAAGCTATATTTACTTTTATCAAGTACAGCAATTAATCTTTGGGGCTTAATATTTACACCGGCTTCTTCTTTGCTTTCTTTTATAGCATTTTCTTTTATAGATAAATCTACCTCAGCCCATCCACCAGGAAGTGACCATTTATTATCAATACTTTCTTTGACTAATAATATTTTATTATTCTTAAAGATAGCAGATCTAACATCAACCTTAGGCGTCTGATATCCTATTTCATTACAAAATAAATCTTTTACTTTATCCTTTGGAATATCGGTATATTCCCTTAATATTTCACAAGATAAATCTCTTATTTCCTCAAATCTTTCTATATCATATTTATCTTTAGAATATTCAATTCCAGCTTGGGCTATTGATTGAAGTCTTTTAGCCCAAGATAACCACTTTTCTTCCATAAAAGCACCTCTTAAAATAGTATAAATGCTCAATGAGTATTTTCATTGAGCATTTATATAAAATTTATAATAAAAAATATTTTGATTTATTTTTAAGCTTCGTGTACAAGCTTTCCGTTAACTATAACTTTCTTTACATTAATATCTTCATCAAATATAACTAAATCTGCATCGTAACCCTCTTTAATCAGTCCTTTTCTATCTTCAACCTTACAATGCTTAGCGCCATTATAAGAAGCCATTTTAACAACTTCATTTAATGGGTAATCTGAGTTGTTATAAACATTTCTTACTGCCTTATCAAGAGTTAAGATTGAACCTGCAAGTGAACCAGACTTAATTCTAGCAGCTCCATTTTCAACATTTACTTCTTGACCACCTAATGAATAAACACCATTTGGCATTCCGCAGGCCATCATAGCATCAGTTATTAAAAGTACTTTATCAGTTCCTTTTTGCTTATAAGCAACTCTAAGAGCTGGATAAGCTATATGAATGCCATCTGAAATAGTTTCAGTTGTTATATCTGAATCAAATGTAGCACCAACAACACCAGGAGCTCTATGAGTAAATGGTGTCATAGCGTTATATAAATGTGTTGAATGTGAGCATCCACATTTAATTCCATCTATAGCTTCTTCATAAGTAGCTTTAGTATGTCCGATTGAACAAACTACACCTTTATCACTTAAGTATTTAATAAGTTCTTTTGCACCCTCTACTTCTGGTGCAATAGTGATTGAAACTACAGCATCTTCACAATCACCAACCATTTTATTATAAGTATCAATTGAAGGAGCTTCTAAGAAGTTAGGATTTTGAGCACCAATAGCACTTGGGCTTATAAATGGACCTTCAAGATGAGCACCTAATACGTTTGCACCATCTGTACCATTAATTTTAGCTTCTTTTATAACACCCATAGATTTTCTAATATCTTCTACAGCAACAGTCATTGTTGTTGGAGTAAAGGAAGTTGTACCAAACTTACAAATTGTTTTAGCAATTTCATTTATAGCTTCATATGTTCCATCCATAGTGTCATGACCTCCAGCACCATGTATATGAACATCAATAAATCCTGGTGAAAGATACATACCCTCAGCATCAATTACTTCTGAATCTTGAACATTTTTAGGATTTATTTCTTTAATTTTACCATTCTCAACTAAAATTGATCCCTTTTCAATTCTATCAAGAAAAATTATATTACAGTTTTTTATTAACATATATAGCACCTCCATAAATTTATAGCCTCAATTTAAGCTACATAAGAATTATATGTTTAACCTTCTATGATATAATTATATAATATATAGTCAAGAATAAAAATAACTAAGTAAGATTTGGAGAGATAGTATGGAAAACATTATTGGCTTTGTTGAAGCTATTGTTTTTAGAAGTGATGATACTGGTTATACAGTTTCAAAAATAAATGTAAATAAAGAAACAATTACAGCCGTTGGAACAGTTCCTTTTATGAAGGATGGCCAAAATGTAAAATTAAAGGGAGAATGGATTGTTCATAAGCAGTTTGGACAACAATTTAAAATAGAAGAATTTGAAGAGATACTTCCAACATCAATAGATGCAATAGAGAAGTATCTAAGTGCAGGAATAATATATGGTATTGGTCCTGTAACAGCCAAAAAGATAGTAGATCATTTTGGTGAAGAAACTTTTGATATTATGGAAAATCATATAGAGAGACTTATGGAAGTTGATGGGATAGGAAAGAAAAAGTTTGGAATAATATATGAGTCATACATAGAACAAAAAGACTTAAAAGATATAATAATGTTCTTTCAATCTCATGGAGTTAGTAACAATCAATGTTTAAAGATATATAAAAAGTTTGGGCCAGATGCTAAAAATATAGTTTCAGAGAATCCTTACATATTATGCAAAGAAATATCAGGAATAGGGTTTAAAACGGCAGATAAGATAGCAATGAGTTTAGGGGTAGAGGCAATATCTCCATTTAGAATAAAAAGTGGTATAGAATATGTTATAAATGGATTCTGTGCAGCTGGTAATACATATATGCCGAAGGATAAACTTATAAGTGATGCCTGCGAAACTTTAATGGTAGATTCTAAAATTGTAGAAGAAAATATTTATAATTCAGTTTTAGAAGGGAGAATTATAGCTGAGAAGATACAGGATGAAGATGCTGTATTTACCCTTCCATATTATTATTGCGAACTTGGAATAACTAATAAAATAATAACTTTAGGCATAGAAAATTTCCAAACTATAAATACAGATGTGCCTTATGAAATAGAGTTATTTGAAAAGAGGTATGATATAAAGCTTGCAGAATCTCAAAAGGATGCAATACTTGCAGCTTTCTCAGAAGGGATAGAAATTATAACTGGTGGGCCGGGAACTGGTAAAACAACAATAATAAAATGTATTATTGACATATATGAGAAAAATGGTATGAAGGTTTTACTTGGGGCACCAACGGGAAGAGCTGCAAAGCGTATGAGTGAATCTACAGGAAGAGAAGCTAAAACCATACATAGATTATTAGATATGGGAGTTTCAAGTGATGAAGATGATAAATCATTATTTGGAAAAAGTGAGTCAGAACCATTAGAAGCAGATGTAGTAATTATTGATGAAGCATCAATGATAGATATTTTATTAATGCACAATCTATTAAAGGCTATAAAACTTGGTACAAGAATAATAATAGTTGGAGATGTGGATCAATTACCATCAGTGGGACCAGGAAATGTACTTAAAGATTTGATAAACAGTTCTTTAATAAAAGTTGTTAGATTGAAAGAAATATTTAGACAAGGTGCTGAAAGTTTAATTACAGTTAATGCACATAGAATTAATAGTGGCGAAATGCCATATCTTAATAAAAAGGGAAATGATTTTTATTTTATAAAAGAAGAAGATATAGATGGTATATTAACTACAATAATAGATTTAATAAATAGAAGATTACCTAAGTTTAATAAAGATTGGGATAAGTTAAGAGATATACAAGTACTTACGCCTATGAGAAAAGGTACTCTTGGAGTTCTTAATATGAACGAAAGTATTCAAGCAGTATTAAATCCACCTGCAACCTATAAGAAAGAAAAACAAGTAAAAGAGATGACATTTAGAGAAGGAGATAAAGTTATGCAAACTAAAAATAACTATTCTCTTAAATGGACTAGAGTATCAGGTGAAGGTGATGATGAAGGCGTTGGGGTATTTAATGGAGATATGGGCTTTATACAAAGCATAGATGAAGAACAGAAGATTATAACTGTTATATTTGATGATGAAAGAAAAGTTCATTATGATTATGTATACTTAGATGAATTAGAACTTGCATATTCTATAACGATTCATAAAAGTCAAGGAAGTGAATTTAAGGTTATTATAGTTCCTGCTTTTATGGGATCACCATTTCTTATGAATAGAAATCTTCTATATACAGGAATAACAAGAGCTAAGAAATTAGTAGTAGTTGTCGGAATGCCTAAGGCGCTTAAATACATGGTAAGTAATACTAAAAGTATGGAGAGATACTCGGCACTACAGTATAGAATAAAGGATATTATACAAAATGATATTATAGATAATTAGAATTAGGAGTGGGTTATTTGGTTAATTCAACTGATAGAAAATTTAGTTATTTAAACAAAAAGATAAGAAATTATCTAGATAATGAAGAGGCTATGCTAACTATTTTAGGAAAGCCTCTTCAAAGTAATGAAATACTTTATGATGTAGTTAAAGATATTATATGTAATAGAAATGGAAGTGTTCTATATATATGGGGAAATTCTAATGTTGATAAAGATCTTATTTATTATATAAATAAAAATAGTAAATATTATGCAT
>NZ_JAFBDA010000014.1 GCF_016907995.1 Clostridium sardiniense
TCCTAAAATAAGTCTTGTTGAGGAAATATTCAACCCTAGTCTAAAAAGAGTTGTAATTAATAATATAGTTGGAAATATTGATAATTGAAGAACATTAGTTGAAAAAAGTGTCATTAGTAAAATCAACACTGATAAACTAATGTTTACTACTAATAGCATGTCCAGTATAAATGGAGGTAATGGTATTATAATCATTAAAATTATTCCAATAACTCCAAACCCAACGGCTATTTCAAATCTATTTTTTTTACTCATATTTGCCATATTTTTAGTTCCTCTACTTATTTTTCTTATATCTATTCTTTATCTTGTATACAGCTACTAAAACTTCAGCAACTGCTGAGTACATTTCTTCTGGTACTTCTTCATTAACCTCTACTTCTTTATATATAAATCTAGCAAGAGGTTTATTTTCTATTATTGGTATATCATTTTCCTTTGCTATTTTTCTTATATTCATAGCAAGAACATCAGCACCCTTTGCAAGAACTACAGGTGCAGAATCAACCTCTCTATCATATCTAATTGCAATAGATAAGTGAGTTGGATTGGTTACTACAACTGTTGCATCTTTTGTACTTTGTATCATTCTTGCATTTGCCATTTCTCTTTGCTTTTGTTTTATTTGTCCCTTTACTTGTGGGTCTCCTTCCGACTGCTTAAACTCATCTTTTATTTCTTGTTTACTCATTTTCATCTTTTTATTATGAGAATAAAATTGATATGCAAAATCCAAAATACCAATTACAACTGCTATTAATATGGCTATATTAAATAACTTTTTTACTAGTGCAAATATTACATAAATAAGATTTGGAAAATAAATATCTCCTGTTTTTAAAATCTCACCATAATTGTCTTTAACAAAAGAATAGCCTATGTAACTTAATATAATTAATAAAATATTATTCTTTAATAAATTAATAAAAGCATTTTGAGAAAACATATTTTTAAATCCGTTAATTGGGTTAATTTTTGAAAATTTAGGTTTTATTGATTCTTTTGCGAATAATAATCCTGTTTGCATTACATTTGCTATAACTCCAATACATAATACAATAACTCCGATAGGCAAAAATATTTTAAAAAAAACAATTATTCCATTAGTAAGTACTAAATTAACTATATTTTTATTAAAATCTATATTGAAATTGAATCTTAAAAATGATGCTATTAATATTTTTAATTGTTTTATTGCATAATTAGACATACAAAATATAGCTAATACAGAACCTATTAATGTAAATGCATTTATAGCTTCCTTGCTTTTTGCAACATTTCCCTTTTTCCGCTCATCCTTTTTCTTCTTAGGCGTAGCCTTTTCAGTTTTTTCAGATATATTATTCACCTCCAAATCTTTAGTTTTATAATTTTCTTAATAGAAAATCATATTAATTATATTTAGTGCAAATGTTCCATTTAAAACATTTATTAAACCTTTAAACATTTCATGCATTCCATTTATTAAGAATGGTAACATACTTAATAAGAATACTATCCCAACTAACATCTTTAAAGGCATTCCTATTATCATTACATTTAATCCAGAAATACTTCTTGATATTATTCCTGTTATCAAATCTGTGATTATGAGAACAAGTATTATTGGTATTGCCATTTTTATTCCTAAGATGAAATAGCTTAAAAATATCTTTAAAATATATCCTAAATTATTTTTTAATATAAATTTACCAACCGGTATTATTTTGAAACTATTCTGTATAGAACTTATCAAAATATAATGTATATTTAGTCCAAAAAATACTACTATTCCAATAAAATACATCATATTTTCCATAATCGTTGATTGACTGTGGATATTAGGATCATATATGCTTGCCATAGATAATCCTAATTGGTTATCAATTAATTTCCCCACTAACCTTAAACTATAGAAACATATATTAACTATGTATCCTAATACTAAGCCATTAATTGTTTCTAAAATTCCAAGTCTTACTAATTGGAACAAATTGTCTACTTTAATGCTACTATCCACATTCATTCCTATTATAATTGATAAAAATATTGAGAAAATTATCTTAAAAATATTTGGTGTTCCATTTGGAAATATAATATTAATGGCTATAAGAAAAGCAGCTATTCTAAAAAATATATAAATAAACATCTTACTTAGTTATAGTGGCTATAATATTAAATAGCTCATTAGTCATTATTATTAACTTATTAAACATCCATGGTCCACCTACAATTAAAACTAATATAATAGCAACAAGTTTAGGCACAAATGTTAAAGTTTGCTCTTGTATTTGTGTTGTTGCCTGAAATATGCTTATTATCAATCCTACAATTAATGATATTCCTAAAATAGGACCTGCTACCATAGCTCCTGTTACCAAAGCTTTTTTAACTATTGTCATTATTGCCATTTCACTCATAGCTTTTCTCCTATCCTGTAAAACTTTGTATTAAAGATTTGACC
Source organism: Clostridium sardiniense (assembly GCF_016907995.1). GTDB lineage: Bacteria > Bacillota > Clostridia > Clostridiales > Clostridiaceae > Clostridium > Clostridium sardiniense. The sequence goes on from NZ_JAFBDA010000014.1 coordinate 2,444, forward strand.
AATAAGCCCCATCCGTCAACCATTACAAATAATAACAATTTAAACGGAAGTGCTACCATTGCCGGTGGAAGCATAAACATTCCCATAGACATAAGAATACTAGAAACTATTAAATCTATAACTAAAAAAGGAATATAAATAATAAATCCTATTTGAAATGCTGTCTTTAATTCACTTATAGCAAATGCTGGTACTATTATTGTTAAAGGTAAATCTTTTTTATTTTTTACATCTATCTTTTTTGGTGAATTATTAATAAATAACTCTAAATCGTTATCTCTTGTTTGTTTTAATAAAAATCCTACAATTGGTTTTTTTGCCTCATCCACTGCCTTTTGTAATTTAATTTCTTTATTCATATAGGGTTGTATTGAATTATCCATAACATCATTAACTACTGGAGTCATTATAAACATAGTTATACATAAGGCAAGTCCAATAAGTATTTGATTTGGAATTATCTGCTGAGCCCCTAATGCTGATTTAATAAATGAAAATGTAATTATTACTCTTACGAAACTTGTCATCATAAAAATTATTGCTGTTATAAACATAAGAGCTGTCATTAAGAAGAACACCTTCATAATAGGTGCCATCTGTGAGTTATTTATAAAAATTCTATTTATTGCATCCATCATCTTTTTTCCCTATAAACTTTTTATTTAAAATATCCTTAAAATCTATACCAGATATTCTAGACAGATCTATAGAATTTTGTTTTTGTTTTTTCATAATCATTATTTCATTCATTTTCTCTTCATCTAACTCTTTTATTTTCTCTATATTATGTGCTGAGGCTATTAACACACATCCAGTAGATCCAGTCTTTATAAAATAAAGACTTAAATCTTTATTTAAATTAAATCTTTCAATAATTTGAACATATAGACCTGAATTCACCTTATTTATACTTTTCTTACTAAGTCTTATAGAAATAACTATTAGTAGCACTCCAACTGGTACAAGTACAATAATATTTATTAAATACTGCATGATTGTTTTGTCCATATTTTATTTAAATTCCTTCCCTTTTAAATTTTCCTATTTTTCTAAATCTTTAGCATTTACCTTTTCAACATCTCTATGTTGCATAATTAATATATCAACTCTTCTATTAATTGCTCTATTCTTTTCATTATCATTTGGTACTAAAGGTCTATATTGACCATATCCATTTGCAGAAAATCTCTTAGGACTAATCTTTTTTTCTTCAATAAAATATTGAAGTACAGTTACAGCTCTAGCTGTAGATAGTTCCCAATTTGATTTATATTTACTATTATATATAGGAACATTATCTGTATGGCCCTGAACACTAATCTCATTATTTACCTCAGGAATAATTGTACTTATTACATCCAATATTTTGGTGCTATTTTTTTTAAGTTCTGACTTTCCAGAATCAAATAAAATACTATCACTAAGCTGAAGAACTACTCCTGCATCCTCTTTTCTAACTTTAATAACATCCTCTAGATGATTCTTATCTATTATTTCAGTTACCTTATCTACAAGATTGTCATAATCCGTTTTAACTGGAACTTCGGGGTTTATATCTCCAGATATCTTATTAGGTGTCTTACCTAATATCTCGCTTTCAAATGCAGCTGCAACAAGCTTAAGTTTCTTATTATCAGTTGTAGAAAAAGAATATAGTAGTATAAAAAATGTTAACAATAATGTTATTGTATCGGCATATGTATCCATCCATCCATTTGTATTGATATCATCTGGTTTTCTTTTTCTACGCAGCATTTATCTCTACCTTCTTATTTCTATTTTTTTCATTCATATATTTTTTCTTTTCTTTTTCTGTTAAAAAACTCATTAATTTTTCTTCTAGAACTCTTGTTGTTTCAGAATTTTTAATACATAAAATACCTACTAACATCATTTCTCTATTTTCTGCTTCTTTATCTCCTTTATTTTGAAGATTAAATCCTAAAGGATTTAAAATTAAATTAGCTAATAATGCTCCATAAAAAGTTGTAATAAGAGCTTTTGCCATTCCACTAGCTATAACATCTGGATTATCAATCTTTGCAAGCATTTGAATAAGCCCAATAAGAGTACCAAGCATACCAAATGCAGGAGCATATGATCCCCATGTTTTAAATATTTTAGATCCTTTATTATATCTACCTTCAATTTCTAATATTTTATTATTCATTACTTCTTCTATTAACTTATCATCTACTCCATCAATAACTAATTCTAAACCACATTTTAAAAACTCATCTTTAATTTCATCAACTTGATTTTCCAGACTAAGTAATCCATCTTTTCTAGACTTTATAGATAAATTTTTAAACATTTCAATTGTTTTAATCTTTGACATAGAAGGATTTGTAAATAACTTTGATGTCATAGCAATAAGTAATCTAATATCATCTAGTGGAAATGTTATTAATAATGCTGCAAAAGATCCTCCTATTGTTATTATTATTGATATCAAATCATAAAATGCATTTATTCCAACTGATCCTTGGGATATAGCATAAATTATAAATCCTATTCCTAACAATATCCCTATAGGTGTTAATATATCTTGTTTTTTCATATTTTCAACCTCTTATTTATCTTTTAAGATTTAGTATTTCCTGTAATAATTCATCACTAGTTGTTATTACTTTACCTGCTGCTTGGAAAGCTCTTGTCGCAACTATCATGTCTGTAAATTCTTCTGATAAGTCAATATTAGACATTTCTATATATCCCTGATTTACAAGTCCAATTCTTGCTGATGCAGCCCCAGTATTATATAAAGGTTTTCCTGAGTTTGCAGTGTCCGAATAAATATTTCCATTTATTGCTTCTAATCCAGAATCATTTTGAAATACTGCAACTTTAAGCTTTTGAAGATTTTCTACCTTAGTGCCATCTTCTAAAAGATATGTTAAATTACCTTCTGTTGAAATATTAAAAGAAACAACCTTTTTTTTAACTGCAGTAGGTGTTGCTCCATATTCTTTTGGTATTGTAACAGGTTCATCATTTGTATTTAATACTTTATACCCCTTAGATGTTACTAAATTACCATTAGCATCTAAAGAAAATGAACCATCTCTAGTATATCCTTCAACAATAATATCCTTTTTCTTATCCATTTCAATTACAAAAAAACCGTCTCCATCTATTGCTAAATCTGTAGGTCTTCCTGTTGGTTGAATAGCACCTTGAGTCATATACTTTTCTATACTTGATACTTTAGCTCCAACACCAACTTGTCCAGGGTTAACTCCACCAACAGTTTTTCCTGGAGAACTTGAATATATTATTGTTTGATTTAACGCATCACTAAATCTAACACCTGATTTTTTAAACGCAGTAGTTCCTGAGTTTGCAACATTATTTCCTACCACATCCATCTTAGTTTGATTAGCTTTCATACCACTTATTCCAGAATACATTGATTTTAACATTTGTATATCCTCCTTATAATCCTATATATTGTTTGCTTTAATTTACCTTTACTAATTCAGAATACTGAAATTTTTTTGTTTCTTTAGTACCATCTAAAGAAACTTCTAAAAATACTGAGTTATTTTCTACAGATACACTTTTTATATCTCCTACAAATTTTTTAGTAATTCCATTTTCATCTGAAGAATTTATTTCTACATTTTTTCCAATTAATGATGATGCTGTTTGTAATGCACTATTAACTAATATTCCATTATTCATGCTTATTAAGTCTTTCATAGAATCATTTAAACTTATCATCTGTTCTAGTGAAGAAAATTGTGATAACTGGGTAATATATTGTGATGGATCTTGAGTATTTAATGGATCTTGATTAGTCATCTGAGCAACTAACATTTTAAGAAATATTTCTTTATTTATTTCTCCACCTTTTTTAACTATAGCTGTTCCATTTTCAGTCTTATTATTACCTACATCTTTTACACTATTTACTTCCATATCTATTCTCCTTTTATATCAATAAATTAATATTTGTATCTTCCGCTACAGTGTTTTCTAATTCACTATCATTCTCTTTGATTAAAGCTCTATCTTTTTTTTCTTCTCTATTGTTATTTCCATTAAATTGTCTATCACTATTTTCATTAAAACTATTTTCAAAGTGACTTAACTTAATTTCAACAGTTACTTCTCTATTATCCAAATTCATATTAATAAGATGTGATTTTATATCATTTAAATTATCCTTAATCATAAGCAAAGTATCTTTATTAGCTATACTAATAAGATAACTACTTTTATCATCTGTTCTTATAATACTTATTTTCATAACTCCTAACTCTTTAGGATTCATAGTTACATTTATTTCTTCTAATTCATTATTTTTTAGATAGTTTATTGCTTGCACAATATCATTTTTAATAAATTCTCTTCTAACAACAATAGGTGTATTATCGTTGATTACATTATTTGAATTACTATTACCTATATTAGCTATGCCTATACTTCTATCTAAAGTACTACTAAGGTTATTTTCTAAATATGTCTTTTTATTTTTCTCATTATCTAAATTATTGCTTTCTATAGTTAATCCATTAGAATCTTTATTATCACTAATTTGTCCATCTTCACTTAAATTAATATTTTCATTTAATAAAACTGTATTATTTAATTCAATATTTGTATTTAAATTGCTATGTTTATTGAACTTATCCTCATCTAAAGCTATATAATTTAATATATCTATATCATCTTTAGAAACTTTAACTATGTTTCTATTAGCTACTAAATTCTCATTACTATTTGATAATTTAGTGCTATTTTTAGTTTCATTAAGTATATTTAAAATATAATTCTTTAAGTTACTTAAACTATTATCGTTTATTGTATTTTTAGAATCACCTTTAAATCTTTTTGTATTAGTAAGATCATTCTTACTTGCAACTTCACTAAAATTTTTAGTATCATTACTCTCTATTAGATCTAATACTTTTTTTATTGCATCAATTTCATGAGTATTAATATTTTTAACATTAAGCATATTAGATGTATTTTGTTTCATTTCATTAATATTATTACTATCAGTATTTAAATTACTTTCTATTGTATCTATAGCATCTATAAGCTCTTCTAACTTTTCTTTGATATTCTCAGACTTAGTCTCTTGTAATTTCTTTCCATTTATTATGTTAAGTTCACTCAATGCTATAGCTAATATTTCATTTAAATTATCATCCATTTTCTTATTATCATGATCACTCTTATCATCATGCTTACTCTTATCAATATTATCTATATTCTTATTACCTAGCTTATCTAAAGCTTTTTCATCTAAAATAGATACAAATTCATTTTTACTTTTATCATCTTTTACAGTCTCATTACTTTTATAATTAACTTTTGTCTCCAACATATCTATTCGCATAATCTAACCCCTAAACAATTTGAGTTCTTTTTCTTAAAAATGCATACATTCCAAACTCATCATTTGCCATTTGTTCCTTATGTTCCTCTTCTTTTGTAAAAACCTTATGTTTACTCTCTTTAAGTTTCTCTAAAGATTTTCTTTCTATTTGTTTATTTAAAAGCTCTGATCTAACTTCATTTAATAAATCATTCTTATCTTTTAAATCTTCATTAGTTTTTTCAATTGTCTTTAATAGAGAATATAAATAATTAGAAACTATTTTCCTTGAAATCGTATCATCAAATTTTATATTTTCCGAATATTTTTCATAATTAGTATTAAGATTTTCTAATTTTCTTTCTATAACTTTTTTTTCATTTTGTACTTTTGAATATTTAACTTTACTTTCATCTTCATTTTTAATTTTTATATCTAATACTTTTTGAAGTTTAAATTTAAAATTATTCAATGTTATTTACCTCTTATCTAAATATACTTTTTAAACTACTTATATTTTCATTAAAAGTATTACTCTCATTTACTCCCTGTTTTAAATATGTATTAATATCATCTATAAGTTCTATAGATTTATCAATTTTAGGATTTGATCCATGTTCGTATGCCCCTATATTAATTAAGTCTTCTGCTTCTTTATATGTAGATATTAAATCCCTAGCATAAGAAGCTGTTACTTTATGTTCTTCATCACATATATCATTCATAAGACGACTTACACTATTTGATATATCTATTGCTGGATAATGATTTTTATGTGCTAAGTCCCTTGATAAAACTATATGTCCATCTAATATTCCTCTTACAGCATCTGCAATAGGCTCATTAAAGTCATCTCCATCAACTAATACAGTATAAAAAGCAGTTATTGAACCTTTATCTGATAATCCACTTCTTTCCATTAATTTTGGTAATTCAGCAAAAACAGATGGTGTATATCCTTTTTGTGCTGGTGGCTCTCCTATAGCTAGTCCAATTTCTCTTTGTGCCATTGCAAATCTTGTAACAGAATCCATCATAAGTATTACTTTTTTACCTTGATCTCTAAAATATTCTGCAATAGATGTTGCTGTTAATGCTCCTTTTAATCTAACTAAGGGAGGTTTATCTGATGTTGCACAAACTACAACTGATTTTTTCATTCCTTCTGGGCCTAAGTCTCTTTCTATAAAGTCCAAAACCTCTCTCCCTCTTTCACCTATTAATGCAATAACATTGACTTCCGCTTCTGCAGACCTTGCTATCATTCCAAGAGTTGTACTTTTTCCAACACCACTTCCTGCAAATATTCCAATTCTTTGCCCCTCCCCACAAGTAATAAATCCATCAATAGCTTTTATACCTGTAGGCATAACATTTTTAATTCTTTTTCTTTTCATAGGATCAGGTGGAGTTTTAAATAAGCTACACTTTTCTCCGCCCAATATCTTAATTCCATCTATTGGGTTCCCTAAAGGATCAATTACTTTTCCTAGTAATTCATCGCTACATTTAACACTACATGGACTACCACTTGCTATTACTTTACAACCTGGTCCAATTCCTACTAGAACACCTAATGGCATTAATATTATTTGAGATTCTTTAAATCCAACAACTTCACAACTTATTGGAATATTGCTTACATTGTAAACTGTACAGAGTTCACCAACTGATGCCTTTAATCCTACTACCTCAATAGTAAGTCCTATTACTTTCTCTACTTTTCCTTCTGATATAAATGGAGTTATATTTGAAATTTTTCCTAGCGCTTTACTAAAATCTAAAGATATCATATACCCTCCTATAGCAATTCACTTTTTACTCTGTCTAATACTACATCTAATCCTACAGTAAGCTTTCCATTCCCAATATCTATCTCTGCATTTCCTTTTTCTATACTACTATCTGGAATAACAAATATTTTTTGATTTGATTTTACTTCATTAATCATTTTGTCTATACTTGTTTCCAATTGCTCAGAATAATTAGGATTAACTTTTATTATCAAATCTTTTTTAAGATTATATTCTCCAATTATTTTTATGAGCATATTGTTCATGGAATCGCTTTCCTCAAATTTTTCTTTAAGAACCTGCTCTGCAATTTTAATTGAAATATTTAATATTTCACTTCTATTTTCTTTAATATATTTCGCTATTTTTTCTCTTATTTCAAATAATGTCTTATATCCTTCTTCTTTTATCTTTTCGCTTTCAGAAATAGCCTTTTCTATATTTTTCTCATAAGATTCTTTATAACCATCTTCATATCCATTTTTCAATCCTTGATCATAACCTGATTTATAAGCTTTTTTTTCAATATCCTTAGCTCTTTCATTAGCTTCTTTAATAAGACTATCCTTCTTATATTCAGTTTCAATAATTACCTTTTCATATTGTCTTTTTGCTTCTAGAATTTTATTCTCTATATCCTCTTTCTCTAAAATCTGCTTTTCTTCAACACTTAAAAATCCACCTTCTTGAGATTCTTTTAAAGTTACCTTACCTTTTACTTGTACATTTCTACTGCTTAATATACTAACGAACCTAGACAAGAATTTCTTCCTCCGATTTCTTAATCCTACTTATAACTCCATCATCTTCAAGCTTTCTAATTATAGTTACAATACTTCTCTTAGCTTCATCTACCTGTGATACTTTTACTTTTCCAAGCAACTCAATTTCTTCTCTAAGTTCATCTGAAGCTCTATTAGATTGGTTTTCCAGTATAACATTTAATATATTCTCATTTGCATCCTTTAATGCTATTGCTAAATCTTTCACACTTACATTCTTTAATACTTTTTGCACTGCTACTGTATCAAGATTTACTATATCTTCAAAAGTAAACATACTTGCTTTAATTTCATTAGCTAGAGTATTATCTTCCGCTTCTAAATAATTAATAATATTCTTTTCTGTTTTCCCATCAACTTTAGAAAGTATATTTAAAAGATTATCAATACCATTTGATTCATCAACATTACCTGTTTTCTTTGATTTAAGTTTTTTAGATAAAACATTATCTACAGCTCTTATTACAATAGGTGATATCTTAGAAATTGTTCCAAGTTTATGTGCAACCTCTCGCTGTAATTTTTCATCTAAACTAGATAATATATCAGCAGATTTCTCTGGTTGAATATAAGCAAGTATTATGGCAATAGTTTGTGGACTTTCTCCTAAAATACAAGATTTTATTGTCTTAGCATCAGCTTTTCTTGCTGTAATAAAAACTTTAGTATAAGCGTCATATTTTATTCCTTCCATAAGTCTACTTACCTTGCCTTCATCAAAGGCACCCCTTAATAATGAATTAGCATACTCTATTCCACCTTCTATAGAAAAGTTTTTGCTTTTTCTCTCCTGTAAGAATTCTTTCAATATTAACTTACGTTCTTCAGATGTAACATTATTTATATTAGCAATTTCTACACCTATTTTTTGTACTTGTTTATCTGACAACTTTTTTAATATATTAGAGGATATATCAGTACCTAAGGCCATAAGTAAAACAGCCGCTTTCTTTGGGCCACTAATACTTTTTGAACTTCTTTTTTTTAAATTATAAACTTTTTCGTTTTTTTCTTCGTTTTTGTACACCTAATACCTCCTCTACTCATTTAGCCATCTCTTTATTAATTCACTTATTTCATCTGGATTATTTTCTGCTAAACTCTTAACTTCTTCTTCAATATTTGATTCAGTATCTTCATCATTATCTAATTCAGTTTCTTTTTGTTTTGCTTTTAATAAATTAGCAAAATACTCTGTTTCCTTTGACATTTCTTCTGTATCTTCCAAATCAGTTTGCTTGCCTTTTTTCTTAAATATAATAAATCCTACTGCTAACAATATTGCAAGTACTACTAATGTTGCTATACCTATCTTCATAGGCGTCATACCTGTCTTTTTAGAATTTTCTGGATTAAGTTCATTTGCTTTACCCTTATTAAAATTCATACCTATAACTGATATACTATCGCCTCTTTTTGTATCCATTCCTATAGCTGTCTGAACTATATCTTCCACATTTGTCATTACATCATCAGAAATATTTCCGTCAATTGCAATAGACGCAGTAATACGCTTTACATCGCCTGGAGGAGCTAATGTTTTTGTTTCACTTTCTCCTATTTTATATTTAATTGATTCTTCTTTTGAATTATCATTATTAGACTTTGCATTTGCGGTATTATTCATATTGTTGTCCACTGGTGAGCCTTTAACATCTTCATCAGTTACTGAATTTTCACTTTTTGTTGAAGAGGAAACAACTTTTTTGGGATCTAATTTTAATTCATTTTTTTCTACAGTTTTAGAATTTAAAGTAGCATTTATACCAATTTCGACCTTACCTACTCCAAATATAGGTTCAAGCATTGACTTTACTCTCTTCTTTAATTCTTCACTTAATTGTTTTTCAGCATTTTTAGTTCCTGTTAATCCTGCTTCATTAGTAAGGTTTCCATTACCATCATAGATTCCCTCTGATAATAGAACCATATTTTGATCTATTACTTCTACATTTTTCTTTGGAATATTAATACCACTAGCTGAAATTAATGATATTATAGATTTAATTTGATTTTTATCTAATGTTCTACTATCTTTTAAAGAAATATAAACAGCTGCTTTTCCATCCTTACTTTCCCCATTAAATACAGACTGCTCTCCTTGCGTTATATGTACTCTTGCATTATCTATACCAGGAAATGTCTTTATTGTTTTTTCTAACTCTCCCTGTATCATTCTAGTCTTTTCTATTTGGAACTCCTCATCTGTCATAGACAAATTTGAGCTTTCATCCATTAATTCAAACCCTTTTGATCCATTAGTTATATTTGAAGATAATTCTATTCTTAATTTATCTACTTGATCTTTAGGTACAAGAATGGAATCTCCATCTATTTTTGTATCAACCTTTTTATCTTCTAATGCTTTTGTTATGTTTGCAGAATCTGTAGAATCTAGTCCTGAAAATAATACTTTGTATTTATTCTGTCTACTATAATTTATAGTAAACACCAATGCCAATATTACTGTGACTATTCCAATACCTATGGCAACTTTAGTACCAATTTTTAATTTTTTAATTTTTTCTCCTAAACCTTTTAAGAAACTCTTTATTTTATCTATTAAATTCTTTTGCATACTATCTTCCTTTTATTAAAGACTTTTATAATTGCATCCTATTGACTTCTTGATAAGCTTCAACGACTTTATTTCTAGCTTCTATAAGTAGTTGCATTGATATTTGTGCTTCTTGCATTGATAACATAACATCATGCATATTAACATTGTCACCTTTGATTAGACTTTCAACCTTATTGTCTGCAGTTACTTGAAGATCATTTACCTTATTTATTGCATTACCTAATACTTTTGAAAAGTCTCCATTACTTTCTTTAGCATGTCCTATTTTTTGTGCATCAATGCCACTTACTAATGAATTTACCTCTATTGGTTTTATATTCATTTTATCCTCCTACTATCTTCCTATTTCTAAAGCTTTAGAAATCATATTTTTTTGAGCATTTAAAGAGTCTACATTAGATTCATATGATCTAGATGCAGTTATTAAATCAGACATCTCAACTAATAAATCAACATTAGGATACTCTACATATCCATCTTTATCAGCATCTGGATGATTAGGCTTATACTCTTTTTTAAGTGGAGATTTATCATTTTCAATTTTAACTGCCTTCACACCTAACATACCTAATTTATTATCATAATTTTCAGAAAAGACAGCAACCTTTCTTACATATGCTCCACCTTTTTTAGTTCTAGTTGTCCTCGAATTTGCAATATTTGATGATATTACATCCAGTCTTAATTTTTCAGAACTTAATCCACTAGCACTTATTCTCATTCCACTAAATATACTCATTTTTATTACCTTCCACTTATTGCACTCTTAGCCATAGCTAATTTAATATTTGTAATACTTATCAAACTATTATACATAAGCGTATTTGCTGCTTGATCCACTTTTTCACTTTCTAAATCCACATTATTTCCATCAGCTCGCATACTTGTTGACTTATCTTCCTTAATTTTAATCTTATTTTCGTTACTCTTATCATTTAAACTTTCTTCAAATGTAACGTATTTTCTTTTATACTTCGGAGTATTAACATTAGCAATATTATTTGATATTGTTTCTCCTCTTAGTTTAGCCATATCTAAGCTTGTCTTAATTAGTTTATAAATTTCCATACATTCCTCCTCTTATTGTTCAGAATAGCACAACTATTAGGATATATTTTTCATTAAAATTCAATGTAGATTTAGCTTTATTTAAATCTACTTAATATTAATTATATTTTCCTAATAATTGCAAAGTTTATATTCTTACTATTTTTAACAGCAAAAAAAAACCACTCACAAAGCGCGAGTAGCCTAAAATCAAAAAACAAGAAAAAAAATAAGATAAATATTCTTATTTTATTAGTGCAACTGGCTGGCATAATATTGATCTTAGCCCCTATAGCTTTGCGTCATTAAGTTTCCCTAATTTTGCTAATTATTAAATTGTGATATGTATTCTATTATATACTACTTTTATGTATTTTTCTACTTATTATTTAAATTTTATACATATTTTCTTTATATTTCTTATATTTCATTATTTTTCTATTCATTATTTTTCCTTATTTTTACTTATATGTCCTTTTTTGAATTTATAATTTTCATAAATATATAAACACATTATGTAACTCTACTATTCTTATACTCTAATATTTTTATTAACCTCACACTGAAATAAAGGATAAAGCGTAAAGGCCTTATCCTTTTAAATATTTAGATTATCTTATCTTAATAGTTGCATTACACCTTCTGGTTGACTCTTAGCTTGAGCTGCCATAGCTTGTGACGCTTGTGTTAATAGGTTGAATTTAGATAAAGTCATCATTTCTTTTGCAACATCAACGTCTCTTATTCTTGATTCAGCTGCAGTTAAGTTTTCACTTGAAGTACTTAAGTTTGATTGAGCACTTTCTAATCTATTTTGCATTGCTCCAAAATTAGCTCTTGATGTATTTACTTTTTCTAAAGCCTTATCTAAAGTAGTTATCATTTTTTGTGCTGCTTTACATCCAGATTCATTATCTGCTTTTATTGCATCTATATCTGCTTTTGCTATTCCTAATGATTCTGTTCCTAAGTTATTAATTTGAACTAATAATTGTTGTCCTTCATTAGCTCCAACTTGTAGGTTAACTTTTCCTCCAAGAACATCACTTATTGTTGTTTCTCCAATATTTTCATCAGTTAAAGCAGCTGCTGCATCTGCATCTAACTTTAAAGTGATTGTTTTACCACCATTAGTTAAAGTATATTCTCCAGCTTTTAATTTACCTGCACCACCTGTAGCTTTAAATGTATAATTTCCAGCATCTGTTTTAACAGTAATATCTGTATCAGCACCATTAGCTTTAGTTGTTAATTTAATATCCCCTTTAGCTGTAATTCCACTTACATCTAAACCTTCTATAGTATAGCCTGTCTTTGTAGTAAATGTCTTATTATCACCAATTTTTGTTGATCCATTTAATAAGTTCTTACCATTAAATTGAGTTGAATCTGCAATTCTATCTATTTCACTATGTAGTTGATTTAATTCTTCAACAATCTTTTCTCTATCTGAACCTGAATTTGTTTCATTAGATGCTTGAACTGAAAGTTCTCTCATTCTTTGAGTGATGTTTCCGATTTCTTCTGTTGCACCTTCTGCTGTTTGAATTAGAGATACACCATCTTGAGTATTTCTAGATGCTTGGTCTAATCCTCTAATTTGACTTCTCATTTTTTCAGATATTGCTAGTCCTGCTGCGTCATCTCCAGCTTTGTTTATTCTTAATCCTGAAGATATCTTTCCCATAGCTGCTCCAGCTAAGTTTGTGTTTTTGTTCATTGAGTTTAATGCTGTCATAGCATTCATATTTGTGTTGATTCTCATATTTTGCACTCTCCTTAGTAATTTATTTTTTGACATCCTTGTCATTTATAATTTTAAAATATAAATCTATAGTTTCTATTGATTTATTATCTTAATAATTGCATTATTCCTTCTGGTTGGCTCTTAGCTTGAGCTGCCATAGCTTGTGACGCTTGTGTTAATAGGTTGAATTTAGATAAAGTCATCATTTCTTTTGCAACATCAACGTCTCTTATTCTTGATTCAGCTGCAGTTAAGTTTTCACTTGAAGTACTTAAGTTTGATTGAGCACTTTCTAATCTATTTTGCATTGCTCCAAAATTAGCTCTTGAAGTATTTACTTTTTCTAAAGCCTTATCTAAAGTAGTTATCATTTTTTGTGCTGCTTTACATCCTGATTCATTATCTGCTTCTATTGCATCTATATCTGCTTTTGCTATTCCTAATGATTCTGTTCCTAAGTTATTAATTTGAACTAATAATTGTTGTCCTTCATTAGCTCCAACTTGTAAGTCAACTTTTCCTCCAAGAACATCATTTACTTCTGTTTCTCCGATTTTAGAATCTGTAGTAGCAGTTGTTATTGCTTTGTCTACTTTAAATGTAATACTGCTACTTCCGTTCTTTAATGTTATAACTTTATTAGCATCAAGAGTTCCTTTTGCACCTGTCATAGTAACATCTGTTGCTGTATAAGTTTTTCCACCTACTTTTATAGTAACGCTAGTTTGGTTAGCACCTGTTCCGTTTGCTAAAGTTAATTTAATGTCCTCTTTAGTAGAAATTCCGTCTAATCCTTCTATAGTGTAACCAGCATTTGTAGTAAATGTTCCAACAGTGCCAATTTTTGTTGTTCCATTTAATAAGTTCTTACCATTAAATTGAGTTGAATCTGCAATTCTGTCTATTTCACTATGTAATTGCTTTAATTCTTCAACAATCTTTGCTCTATCTGAACCTGAGTTTGTTTCATTAGATGCTTGAACTGAAAGTTCTCTCATTCTTTGAGTGATGTTTCCGATTTCTTCTGTTGCACCTTCTGCTGTTTGAATTAAAGATACACCATCTTGAGTATTTCTAGATGCTTGATCTAATCCTCTAATTTGGCTTCTCATCTTTTCAGATATTGCTAGTCCTGCTGCGTCATCTCCAGCTTTGTTTATTCTTAATCCTGAAGATATTTTTCCCATAGCTGCTCCAGCTAAGTTTGTGTTTTTGTTCATTGAGTTTAATGCTGTCATAGCATTCATATTTGTATTAATTCTCATTTTTTGCACTCTCCTTAGTATTTTATTTTGACATCCTTGTCTTTTTATATAAGCCTATTGGCCTTACCTTATATATATCGGAAAATAAATTTATTACTTTATACTTTTCTTGAAAAAATATTTAAATTATTTTTATTCATATTTACATAGATAGTATTTATACTTCTTTTAGTTTTATATGAATTCAATTCTTTCCTAACTTCTATAATCTTCTTTTCTAATAAAATTTTTATTTTATTATCTAATTGTAGCAATTGAGAATCCTTATAATGCTTCTTAAAATCTTCTAACTCCCGCTCATCTAAGCTATTAATAACCTCTTGTCTTTTTTCTATGTTATGCTCTAGCTTATCATCATCTATGTCATCTTCATTTAAAATTTTTATTATATTTAATGAAATATTTTTATATAAATTTATCATATTAAAAACCCCTATGAATTCATAAGATAACTTATCTGTGCATTAATTTTACTCATATTGGATTCTAAAACTGCAAATTTTTTATAGAGTTTTTCCTCTTTTTCTTGCATCTTAGTCTTTAATTCTTTTATATAAATTTCCTGTTTTCTTATTTGTTTAGAATAAAGATTATTTACTTCTGTAGAGGAATTATTCATTCCAGCCTTCTTTGAAAATATTCCAGAAGAATTTCCTGCATAATTATAAGTAATATCCTTAATATTAGAGAACGCTTCTGTTGCAGTTTTAAATACATTTTCTCCATTCTTCTCTAAAGCTTCTTTAAATTTATCCTCATCAAGAGTTAGTTGACCTTGTTTATTATAGTCAGCATTTGATTTTATTCCAATATCACTTAATGTAAACCCAGTACTTTCTATAACTCCTGATATCGAAGACTTAATACTATTCATAAATTGTCTCATTTCTTTATCATTTCTTAGAATACCTTTTTTAGCTTTACTCTCCCATTTTTTGATTTCATCTTCACTCATATCATCTCTTTGTGCTTGGGTAAGAGGTTTATAATTTCTATCTCCTTTTTCTGTTACTAAATCATACACATTATCAATAACTTTGTTATATTCATCAATAAATTCTTTCATTTTTTTTACTGCACTTGAAGTATCAGTTACAGAAATCATAGAGATAGGCTCTGAACTTACAGCATTTACATTATATGTAATATTGTCTATAGTAAAAGTATTACTTTCATTATTTATAGTTCTTATTTCTTTTCCTTCTACATCAAAAACTTTTATAGAATTATTACTTCCATTTACAGTTCCACTAGTTCCAACTAACTTATCTCCATCTTTTAACTCTAATTTTTCAAATAATTCTCCTTCAAATGTAAACTTAGAAGATATTCCAGTATTATTAGTTTTTATAGTAAATTTTCCACTCATTTCACTAAAAGAAGCTTGTACATCATTTTTAGGGAAACTACTATTAATAGTGTTTATTACATCATTAATATTTTTTGCATCTTTTAAATCAATTTCTACATCATTTATTTTTATCATTCTATTAGTAAGTCCTAAATCAGATATTTTCGTATCTTTAGTTAAGTTAACCTTAGAACTTTGTAGTTCTGCTGGTTTAGCCAATTTATCTACTTTAATATTATAGTTAATACTAGTTGCTCCTAAACCAGCAGTAGCACTTATTATAGAACTATCTGAACTATTTATAGTCTTTGTGCTATATACTTTACTAATCATTATTGAATCTTTAGAACCTACTGAAAAATATTTGTCATATAATCCTTTAACATTTTTAATGACATCTCTATATTCTTCTTGCTTCCATTCATTTATTTGTTGTTTTTGTTCTTCACTATCTACTTTAGACTGTTCCCGTGCAACCATTCCCTTAACCATTTCATCAATATCCATGCCTGTTGCCATACCAGTTATCCTATTTGTATTGGTAGTTGAACTTATTGAAGACATATATTTCCCTCCTTTTTATAATCCTTTTGCCTTTTTGATTACTTCATACCAAGTATCTCTAACACTTTCAATAAGAGGTAATACTTCATCTATTATTTGTATATCTTTTTTTATATTAGCTTGTACTAATCTATCTTTTATAAAACCATATAATTTAAAAAGACTTTCAAAATCTTCTCCCAAACTTCTATCCAAAGTTGACATAAGTTCTGTAAATATATTTTGCACTCTAACTAATTCTT
The DNA here is from genome assembly GCF_016907995.1 of Clostridium sardiniense. Taxonomy (GTDB): domain Bacteria; phylum Bacillota; class Clostridia; order Clostridiales; family Clostridiaceae; genus Clostridium; species Clostridium sardiniense. The sequence goes on from NZ_JAFBDA010000014.1 coordinate 19,142, forward strand.
CATGTGCTTTTTGAATATCTTTCTTTTCAATAGCAAGTCTTGCTATCTTTGTATACTTGACTGCTCCATCAACTAACATTAAAAGAAGTTGCTCTTTGGAAGCCATATTCACAGTATTATTTTTATATGCATTATATGGATTATTACTACTGTTATACATTTTTGCCCTCCTATTTAAATTCTTTTAATAAATTTAAATCGCTACTAACAGCCTTCTTATTTTCTTCCTTTACTCTTTCATATACTTCTTTTCTTAAAATAGTAATCTCTTTAGGGGCCTCAATAGCTATCTTTACACTTCCATCTTCTATCTTTGTTATTTTAATTTCTATATCATCACCAATTAATATAGATTCATCTTTTTTTCTTGTAACTACTAACATATTAATTTCTCCTAACTAAAGGATGTCTAGTATCATATTTATCACCTTGTATTATAAATTGCTTACCAAATTTATTTCTAACATTAATAACTAAAGGTGCCTTTAAATTAATAGTACTACTATCTAAAGTTTTACCTAAAGTTATAATAGTTAAGATCATAACATCCTTAGGATTTTCTATTTGTAACTCTTTAATAGTTTCATCATTTAAGTCAATTTCATACTCGTTATAAAATTCAAATGGATTAGCTGTTGCAAAACTTACTGTGCTATCTAAAGATTCCATTATTTTAAATTTATTATTATTTTCTAAATCTTTAATCTTAAATTTATCAATATTTTCAAATCCTGGTATTCCCTTTTTAAATATTACTTCCATACCATATCTCCTATCTTAAATAATCCAATAAAGTACCTTGAATTAATTTAGCTCCAACTTGTAAACTTGATGCATATACCATTTGAGCTTCTTTTAAATGCATAAATTGCTTTGTCATATCTACATCTTGAATACTAGAAAGCGCTCCTTTCATAGATAAAATATTCTGCTCATTAGTTTCCTTTACTTTATCTATTGTATTAGTTCTTGATCCAACAATAGATCTATTGTTTAATATATCATTCATATAATTATCTATTTTAGTAGATAATTTTCCTATTTCATCAGTATCTACAACATCTCCACTTAAAGCTACACTTAAATCATTAAATAATTTTAATCCTTTATCTCCACCAGTTACATCTTTAACAGTAAGATTATAATTTATGTTAAGTCCACTAGAAATTGCACTATTTAATTTTTTATTTAGATTATTATTATCTTTATTTTGTATTGATAATGAGACAATACCATTTTTATCTACATTTGTATTTACAGGTGGAATATCTGTAAGTTGTCCACCAAAAATATATTTACCAGCGTAAGTTGTATTTAAAATTTCTCCTATTTGTTTAATTTTCTCATTAACCTCAGATCTAGTTGCAGCTATTTCATCCTTTCCAAAAGCTCCACTTATAGATGTTAATTTAGTCTTAATATCACTACTTAAATTAGCTATTCTATCTAAAGATTCATCAGTAATATCAAGCCAACCTGTAATTTCATCACAATTATAATTATATTTTTCAGTATTTTCTATTTCATTTTGTATGTTAAGTATTTTTACTGTTTTTAATGGGTCATCAGATATTCTATTAACCTGCTTTTCTGTATTTAATTGTTCATTCAATTTATCCATATTTTGAAGATTAGTTTGAATGTCTCTTAAATAACTGCTCATAATACCATTATTTGTTACTCTCATCTTTCTTGTCCCCCTACCTAATTAATCCGTTTATTACTACATCTAATAATGAGTCTATAGTTGAAATTACCTTTGCACTTGCATTATAGGCATGTTGTAGCTGAACTAAGCTTACTATTTCTTCATCCATAGAAACACCTGAGACACTCATTCTAGATTTATCTATACTAGATAAAAGCTTACCATTATTAGCCTCTTGCCTTATGGCTGTCTGTGAAGATTGCCCTAATTCCTGAATTGTATCATTGTAATAACTACTTATAGTAATATCTTTTCCATCTATACTTACCTTTTTAGTTCTTAAATCATATAGTTCTAAAGATTTATCAGATGTCATTTCTAATTTTGTTACATCTTCTACAATATCAGGATTTATATCAATAAGCTTGCCCTTACTTCCTGCTACAAAGATATCTGGTTTTGTTTTATCTCCGCCCTTATATACATCATTTATATTTGTAGTTATAGCACTAGCTAATGTACTTAATTTATCTTTATACTTTTCTATTTCATCATGAATAATTTTAACTCCACTTAATTCACCACTTAAACTTTTTCCGTCTATCTTAGCTTTTAAAGCCTTCAAATCAGCCTCTTGAGTTTTAGAATCCTTTCCTTCAACATCAAATACAGCCTTTACTAATTCATCATTAACATCTATCTTAAAGCTTAAATCATCCATAAGATTATCTCTTTGGTCTAATAAATCATTAGGCGATTTCCCAGCTCCTTGAATTAACTTTATATTCTTATCTAATTCTTTTATTGCTAAGATTTTGTCGTTTATATCTGATACAATATTATCTGATTGAAAACTTAATTGTTCCTGCAATGATTCTAGTTTAGAATTAGCACTATTAATGTTGTTAGCTAAAAACTTTCCTTTTTCTATTGCTACATTTTTTGCTCCAATGCTATTTGGATTTTTGGATAATTCATTTAAGGAATTAAAAAAATCATTAATAGATGCTGATATTGAATTCTTTGATGGCTCATCAAAAATATTCTCCATACTTCTATAGTAATCAGCTTTTACACTTTCCTCTCCATATTCATGACTTTCGCTTCTGAATTGAAAATCGTAAAAAGTATTTCTTATTCTTGTTATATCATTAATATTAGCACCTGTTCCAAGCTGACCTGGTCCATGATAACTATTATAACTAATTGAAGTATAAGGTCTACCCGGTGTCTGTTCCACTCTTTGTCTTGAGTATCCTGGTGTATTCAAATTACTTATATTATGTGATGTTGTTTGTATCGCTGCTTGACTTACAGCCATTCCTGATTTTGCTGTTTGTAAAGTTCCTAATAAGCCTGGCATATTAATCTCCTATCTTACATTTCCATATGAATTATATGTACCTATATTTTTTGAAGGTCTTATAATATTTATCATTTTATTTGTAAAAAATAATCTTTGTTTTATAAGAGTATCATTAGTATCTTTTTGTAACTCTATATCCTTAAGTAGACCTCTAACTTCTTTATAAACATCCTTAAGATGTTCATCATTACTATTTTCAACTATTCCTTTAAAATTTTTATCTTTAATTATATCTCTTCTATTAATTTCAATAGCTGCTAATTTTTTACCTATTAATTCTATATTCTCATTTACTTTTTCTAATGCTAATACTTCATTAGATAAAATTGCATTATACTGCTCGTCTAATAATTCCATTAACTCTTGTAAAATTCTTTTTTCTTCGAAAATTGTTAGTTTCAAATCTGAATACATTTAAATTATTCTCCCTTCATAACTTCAATCATTTTTTTAGCTAAATCCTTACTATCTACACTATAAGTCCCTTGCTTTATTTTATTTCTTATCTCATCAATTTTATCTATATCAATATTTTCATTATCACTTACTATTTTATTTAAATATTTAGCAGTATCTGATATTTCTACTTTATCTTTTATCTCATTCTTTGTTGCATTTGTCTTTTCATAAAGCTTTTGTTGTTTATATATATTTATCATATTATTAGTTCTAATAGAATCTATCTTCACATTCTGCCTCCTTTTATTTATTCTATATTCCTATATTAATAATTATCGGCCAATATAAAAAATAATTTAGTTCTTTTTTATGTTTAATATAAAATAATAGGTGTAGATTATATTTTTCTACACCTATACTTTAATCTAATTATTTTTAAATGAATTTAATCTTACACTAATTTTATTTCCTATCTTAATACTCTCTCCACTAGCTATCATTCTATCATTAATATTAATATCTAAATCTTCATCAATAATCTTTTCTAATTCTAATATATCTCCTTCTTCAAAGGATAATATTTCTTTTATACTTTTTTGACAACTACCTATTGTTACAGTTATATCTAATTTAGAATTTAATAAAATTGTTTTATCTTCAAAATTTTCTACTTCTTTTTTTTGTAAAGGTTCAAATCCAACCTCATATAAATCTTTCATTTTATTTTCACTCATAGTTTTCTCCTTTATCTATACAAATCTACTAAAAGACCTTGTATATTGTCTATTGTGGAACTTACATCTAAATTTTCCTTCTCTTCTTTTAAAACCTTTGCAGTTAGAGATTCTAATTGTTTATTTATGGTATCAACTGTTGAGTAATATTTATCTTCCCAAAATCCAATATTTTTATTAAGGGTATATGTATATTCAACAATAGTTTCTAAATATTTTTTAATTGTATTTTTATAGCTTTTTACATCAGCATAATTTTTACTTACCACTAATCTAGTACCCTTTTTTCTAATTTCTTTTATATAATTCTCAAGTTCTTCTTTACTTGTAGACTTATATGATTTCATAAAATTGTCTGAAAAATCATTTTTCACTGTACTAGGCTTTTCTTTAATATTTATGGTTTTTCTATTATTTATTCCATCGATTTTCATCTTACAATCCTTTATAATAATTCATTACTTTTGTAACATAATTTTGAGTTTCTTTTGGCATTTTATATATATCATCTATAGACCTAACTCCTCTATTAAACATTCTAGTAGGGCCTCCATTATAAGCCATTAATGCCATTTTAATATCTCCCTTATACATATTTATATATTCTTTAATATGTCTTGCTCCACCATCTATATTTTGTTCAATATTAAAGGGATCCACTATACCTAAACTTTTGCAATTTTCAGGCATAAGTTGCATAAGACCCTTTGCCCCTGCCCATGAAACAGTATTTGGATTAAAATCAGATTCTACTTTAATTATTGCCTCAATTAAATTTTTATCTACTCCATATTTTTCACTGTAAGTGTTTATAGCCTTTTCAATTCTATCTTTTTTACTTAAGTCATTAGTGTTATCTAAATTTATTTTATTAACAAAATTTCTGCCATTAGATCCTATATCACTTAACTTAACACTGTTTAAGCATCCAATTATATTATCTATAGAAACCCTATCATTTGGATTGGTAACAGTTTTATTCTTCTCACTTATTGCACTTAGTAAACTTATCAATACAGTTTGAAAAATATTACTTTTTGATCCTTCATTTAAATTTCCCAATCCAGTTAAATTATTTATAGCACTTAAGTCCATACTATTAATTCTATTTATCACTATATCACCTCAAAGCTTTTATAACTTTATTATACGGAATTTTTTAAGATAACTTAATACTTTCACAATTAAATTACATAAAAAAAAGAAAGTGTAAATAAAACACTTTCTCTAAAGATATTTATATTAGTAAATCTTAGCTTCTTCTTCTCCGCTTAATACCCTGATTGCACCTTGTGCTAATGCAAGTAATTCATCTTCTCCTGGGTAAGCTTTTACTTCTGAAATCCATCCTACTCTTTTCTTTATATCATTAACAACTTTCTCTGAGTAAGCTAATCCACCAGTTAATATTATTTTATCTACTTTTCCTTCTAGAACAGCTGACATAGCACCTATTTCTTTTGAAACTTGGTATATGAATGCATCATATATTAATTGTGCCTCTTCATTTCCTTCTTCAGACATCTTTATAACATCTCTAAAGTCATTTGTATTAAGGTATGCAACACATCCACCTTTACCTACAATCTTACTAAAAATTTCAGATTCTGAATATTTTCCACTAAAGCACATCTTTATAAGGTCTCCAGCTGGAACTCCACCCGCTCTTTCAGGTGAGAATGGACCATCTCCATCTAGTGCATTATTTACATCAATAACCTTACCCTTTTTATGTGCTCCCACTGAAACACCACCACCCATATGAGTAACGATAAGATTTAAATTTTCGTATCCTAGTCCACTTTCTTTTCCAAATCTCTTAGCTACTGCTTTTTGATTTAATGCATGGAATTTGCTTCTTCTTGGTAATTCTGGAACACCTGAAATTCTTGCCACATCATCTAATTCATCAACAACAACTGGATCAACTATAAATGATGGTACATTTAATTCTCCTCCAATTTCTCTTGCTAATATTCCGCCTAGATTTGAAGCATGTGGTCCTTGAACTCCAATTTTTAAATCTTCAACTAATTCATCTGTTACTTTGTAAGTACCACCTGGAATTGGTTTAAGCATTCCGCCTCTACCTACAACAGCATCTAATGTATTTATATCAAAATTCTTTTCTTTTAATATACTTAATATAAGGTCTTTTCTAAAGTTCAATTGATCAAATATTGTAGCATATCTTCCTATTTCATCAGATGAATGTCTTAACGTTTCTTCTAATATTTCTTTTTCACCTTCATAAACTCCAATTTTAGTTGAAGTTGAACCTGGATTTATAATTAATAATTTATATGACATAGTTTTAACTTCCTCCTAATAATATGTTATTTTAATGATTCAGCAACTAAAGCTGCTAATGCAATTGAATTTACTTTTGTTTCAAATGAGTCTGCTCTTGAAGTTAATATTACTGGTGCTGATGTTCCAACTAATAATCCACCATTTTTTGATCTTGATGTATAAGTTAAACATTTGTACATAACATTTGCAGTCTCTATATTTGGAAGCATTATTATATCTGCTTTTCCTGCAACTGGTCCTGTTATTCCCTTATGATGTGCTGCTTCTTCTGATAATGCATTATCAAGTGCTAAAGGTCCATCAACGATACATCCTTTTATTTGTCCTCTATCATTCATCTTTGATAATAATGAAGCATCTAAAGTAGCTGGCATGTCTGGATTTACAACTTCAACAGCGCAAACTGGAGCTACCTTTGGCATTTTTAGTCCACAAGCATGTGCTACTGCTACTGAATTTTCTATTATTTGTTTTTTAGCCTTTAAATCTGGATATGTGTTAAATGCTGCATCTGTTAAGTATATCAATCTTTCTATTCCTTCTATTTCAAAAACAGAAACGTGTGACATAAGTTTTCCTGTTCTTAATCCAACTTCTTTATTTAATACACTTCTTAAGAAAGTTGCAGTATCAACTAATCCTTTCATAACCATATCTGCTTTTCCACTTGAAACAAGTTGAACTGCAAAAAGTGCTGCTTTTTTAGTATCTTTTTCGTGCATTACTTCGTATTCTGATAAATCCATTCCTATTTTATCAGCTACCTTTTTAATTTCATGTTTATCTCCAACTAGTATAGCATCTGCAATTCCTTGCTCTTTTGCTGATTTAACTGCTTCTAGTACTGGCTCATCTTGAGCTACTGCTACTGCTACTTTTTTTGGTTCAATTTCTTTAACCTTTGATAATAAATCATCAAAATTTCTACTCATTTTCAACGCACCTCTTACTTTTATATTTTAAATTAATATCTTTTTGTATACTTTAATCATAAATGTAATTTTTTATCGTTAATTTTATAACAATATTAATATTTATATTGTATCAGATAATTTATATAAAATACGAATTGTCAGAAAATTTAGCAAAAAAAAAGTGGCATAAATCCACTTTTAAAATTAGTCTATTTTATATTTTTTCATAATTACTTCTGCTACCTTTATTCCATCTACAGCTGCTGAAATTATCCCACCAGCAAAACCTGCACCTTCTCCTGTTGGATAGAATCCCTCTAAGTTTACACTTTCAAAACTCTCGTTTCTTGGCATTCTAACTGGTGCTGATGTTCTAGTTTCTATACCAGTTAAAACTCCATCCTCCATATCATAATCTTTTATTCTCTTACCAAACACCTGTATACCCTCTTTTATAGTATCTACTACAACTTCTGGTAGACATTCCTTTAATTCTCTAAAAGCATATCCTGGCTCATATGTAGGCTTCACTCTTCCAAGCTTCGTTGATTGCCTATCATTTAAGAAATCACCTATAAGTTGAATTGGTGCTTTATAGTTTCCACCACCTAATTTAAATGCAAGACTTTCATAATGTCTTTGGAATTCCATACCAGCAAGTGGATGGTCTCCTTTAAAGTCTTCAGGACCAACTGTTACTACTAGAGCTGAATTTGCATTATCTAGATCTCTTGCATGATAACTCATTCCATTAGAAACAAGTCTTCCCTCTTCTGAGGCAGCACCAACTACAACACCTCCTGGGCACATACAGAATGAATATACCCCTCTATTATACTTTTTACTTTGATAAACTAATCTATAATCAGCAGCTTTAAGCTTTGGATGATTTGCATACTTACCATACTGACTTTCATTTATGATCTCTTGTGGGTGCTCTATTCTTACTCCTATAGCAAAGGCTTTTTGCTCCATTAATACTCCTGAATCATATATCATTTCATAAGTATCTCTTGAGCTATGTCCAATGGCAACTATTAAAGACTCGCAAGGTATTTCTTTGCCATTTACTACTATGCTTTTTAGTTTTCCATTTTCTTTATTTATTCCTTCAAGCTTTGAGTTAAAATGTACTTCTCCCCCTAAACTTTTTATTTCTTCTCTTATATTTTTAACAACACCTTTTAATATATCCGTACCTACATGAGGTTTACCAACATACATTATTTCTTCTGGTGCTCCATTTTTAACGAGTTCCTCTAACACGAATGAACATCTTTTATCTTTTATTCTGGTTGTAAGTTTTCCATCCGAGAACGCTCCAGCTCCACCTTCACCAAACTGAACATTAGAGTTTAAATTAAGTTTTCCACTTTTCCAAAACTCCTCTACAGTTTTTGTTCTATTATCTACATCTTCTCCTCTTTCAAAAACTATCGGTTTATATCCATGTTTTGCCAGAGTTAAACTTGCAAATATCCCAGCTGGCCCAAATCCAATTACAACTGGTCTAGAATTTAATTTTTCATCTCCGTAAATAAACTCTTCTGCAATTTCATCTTCTTCAAGTTTTATATTATTATCGTTAAGTCTATTTACTATATTCTTTTCATTTTTACATTTTATATCAACACAATAATTGAACTTAATTGCATCCTTTTTTCGTGCATCTATACTTTCTTTTATAATCTTAAATGATTCTATATCCTGTTCTTTTATCCTTATTTTTTTTGCTGCCTTCTTATTAAGAAGTGCAGTATCTTCTTCTATACTTAGAATAATATTATTTATTCTTATCGCCATACCGTATTTCTCCTATACTGTTTTCTTACCATTCTCTTTATCTTTGTTTTGATCCGTTGTAGTTGAAGCTGATTTCTTCTTTAATGTAAATTTAACTTTATCAGCATTTGATATAGTTACATTTGGATTACTATTTGCCATAGTTACATTTGCATCTTCTTCAAATGATCCCTCATTTTTAAATTTACTTAAATCAAAATTGCACACAAAATCTGATGCTTTCATATTATTTATGTCTGCCTCATCTCCTTGTACAGTTACCTTAATTGTCTTAGTTTCATTAGACATCTCAAATTCACTATTAATTCCAGTATAATTTACTGGCACATCGAATACCTTAGTTATTTTATTAGAAGGTGTCTGATTATTACTATTTTCACTTTCAATAACAATATTTACAGTTATATAATTATCTCCACTAGCTAGACTAACCCCTTTAGGTAATATTATTTTAACTTTCTTCTCTGTATTACTTCTTATATCTGATAAATCTACTTTTTCAGTTTGAACAGAATTTATAGATGCTATAATATTTTCGTTTCCTACAATTTGAACTGAAGTTCTTGAAGGCGTTGTGCTAACTAACTTATATCCCTTTGGTACTTGACCTGTATATTCAGTTTTTAAATCAACACTCTTCCCATTATTGACGTCAATAGCAATCGTTCCTGTTTCTTTACTTAAAGTAACCCCTTCAACTATATCTCCATCTGCATCTAATGCTTTAAGAGGAAATTCTTTAGTTACACTTCCACTGACGTTATTAAGGTCACCAACTAAAGCTACATTTGCGACTTTATCTACAGAACTTTGTGGGCCTGATACCTCAACTTTTTCTGAAGTAAACTGCTCTTTTTGCTTATATACACCTTGTGCATAATTTACTTTAACTTTCGATACCGTATTAAAATCTTTAGTTATTAATTTTTCCAATTTAACCTTAATTACTAAATTACCATTATTTTTTATATTTAATTCCTCTGGATAATTCACTACTTGAACTGGTATATTATTTATTCCAGTTTTTAAAGCATATTCTCCAAGGTCAGCTGTCAAAGAAAACTGATCTTTAGTTACTGAATAAATATCCTTTGCATCACCTTCAAGGCTTAAATCTACGGTAAAAGTTTGTTTTGGAGATATTGCCAATCCAAACTGCTTTAATGATTGAGTATTTAATAACTTAACTGAAACATCTTTTAAAGTATAAGTTCTAATTGGACTTTGAATATTCGTTATATAAAGCCATAGACCAAAGGATAGAAGTACGCATACCAATTTTATAACTAACGTTTGTTTTGTATTCCTTTTATCCATGATTTCACCCTCTCACCAGCTGATTTTACTTTTTTATTTTCTTTATCATGCATAATGCTTAATAAAGTTCTTTTTAATTTTTCTTTATCATAATTTCTAGTTAGTCTTCCACCTATAGCAAGGGAAATTACTCCTGTTTCCTCTGAAACAATTATAACTAATGCATCTGAGTTCTCTGAAAGACCAATACCAGCTCTATGTCTAGTACCTAGCTTTTTATTTATTCCAGTATTATTTGTTAATGGTAATACACAACCTGAAGCATAAATCCTATCTTGTCTTATAATTGTTGCCCCATCGTGAAGAGGTGTATTTACAACAAAAATATTTTCTAAAAGTGCTGAACTAACCTCGGCGTCTATTATAGTACCTGATCCAGTAACTTCTCCAAGTCCTGTTCCCTGTTCTATTGCAATTAATGCTCCTGTTTTTGTTCCTGCTAAATCTTCTACTGCTGTTACTATTTGATCTATTACTGCTTCTCTCTCTTTTACATCTCTTATATTATGAGTCTCATCAAAAGCACTTCTACCTAGATGTTCAAGTGCACGTCTAATTTCCGGTTGGAATATAATTACAAAAGAAAGAACTCCTATTGTCAATGTCTTACTTAATATGAAATATAACATATTTAGTCTCAAAACATAACTTATTGGAATTAATGCAAGAATAAACAGAATTCCTTTTAAAAGCTGTTCTGCTCTTGTTTCCCTCATAAGCATATATCCTTTATAAAAAATATATGAAACAACTAAAATATCTACTATTGAAAAAATAGATATATGTTTAATTGAATTTATTGCTCCAATAAAAAAATCCTGCATCAGTTTCACCCCTTATTATTGTATCTTTTCTAAATTATACACCAAATACTCTAACCTTAGTATAACAGAGTTTTACTTTTTATTATTTTTAATAATATTTTAAAACCTTAAATAATATAATTTATAAGATTACTTTATTTATCTTATGAAAAGGAGGAATATTATGGAGATATGTAAAGAAAAGCTAAATAAATTTATTGATTATATCAAAACAAAAAAGGTGTTGTTCTCTATTGCTTTAATAATTATTTCAATTCCATTAATACTACTTATTATAACCAAAATGACTCCATCTAGTAGAAATATTAGAGAAATCAATAGATTAGCTAAGGAGGTCTCATCTATAAATGCAACTTTAGAAAATTCAAATGACTCTGATAATGTAAATTCTGAAACTGCAAAAAATGATCTCTCAATTGCTATTATTAATTTAAATAAAGTAAAAGGCTCACTAGATGCTCTTGAAGTATCAGAAACTGTTACTGAGACAAAGACAAAATTTGATGAAACCCTAGACTATAACATAGCATTTTGTGAACAAGCTCTATCTATGTATATGAGTCAATCAAGCCCTAGCCTTGATAATAAACTCAAAGATTATAAAGGCGCTTTAGATAGCTTTAAAGAAAGTAATAATTCTTTAACTAAACTTAGAATAAAAAGCCTTATATCAGAAGATAGCTTAGAATTTTTTGATAAAACTTATAAGTATTTTGATACATTAATTCAAATTAATATCATGAAAGATATAACTAAAGAAAAAAATTCATCTTACATGTTATCAGCTGATAAATTAATATCTAAATTTAAAGAAATTGATGATGATTTAAAACCAGCTTTAGAGGATATTAAGGAAAATAAGAGAGATTTAAACGTACTTCTTACAGATATTACGAATAAAAAATCTATTTTTGAGAATATTAAAAATGATTTTTATACGCTAAGTGTCCCTGAAGAAGCTACAGAACTTCATTCAAGTTTACTACAATCTATAAACACTTATGAATCTTATATAAATTTAATTGATGATACAGTAGATTCTGATATTGATTCTAAAGATAGTCCAAAAAAATTAGATGAGTATGAAGATTCCTTTTCAAAATATACAGAGTTTATAGATTCATTAAATAAATCATGTAAGGATTTTGAATCTTTTAAAGAAAAATAGTATATAATTTCTCCTTTTGGCAATAATATTCTTTGACTGGGTTGTAAAAAGGAGGTTTTTTATGAAAAAGTTTGTAAGTCTTTTTTTACTTTCTATTATGTTAATGTCATCTGTAGAGGCAAATGCTTCTATGCTTAGTTTATTTGATTATGTTTCTTTAAGTGAAGACAAATTAGATACTAATGAGAAGAAGGAAGAAAATAAAGTTGCTCTTAAAAAAGAGACAGCTGTAAAAGCAACATCAGCCACTAAAAATGAAGTTTCTAAAAATGATATAGAAGTTTTTAATCAAAATGGATCTCAGCTTAAAATAACAAAGGCTGATATTGATCTTATGGCTAAACTTGTTTATTGTGAAAGCAGAGGTGAACCTTTTGAAGGTAAGGTTGCTGTTGCATCTGTAGTTTTAAACAGAGTTATGAGCCCTAAGTTCCCAAATACTATATCTGATGTAATCTTCCAGAAAAATGCATTCTCATGTGTGTTTGATGGAAAGATAGTTGCCCAGCCAAATGAATCTTGCTATGACGCAGTATATGAAGCAATTAGAGGAAAAGATCCAACTAATGAAGCTTTATTCTTCTATAATCCTACAATAGCAACTTGCTCTTGGATGAAGGAAACAGCAAAAAAAGATTCTAAAAAAATAGGAAATCACACATTTTTTAAACAATAAAAAGGCTCCAATTTTTGGAGCCTCTTTTTATTATTTTAAATTTATAACTGTAGCCTTTGGTCTTGACATTGCTTCTATTGAGTAAGCAACACCTTGTGTTCCCATACCTGATGATTTTACTCCTAAGAATGGGAAGTGATCTGGTCCTCTTTCAGTCTTATTATTTACTTGAACTGTTCCAACTTCTAATCTATTAGCTACATAGAATGCTTCATTTATGTCTCTAGTAAATACTGATGATTGAAGTCCATATTCTGATTCATTGGCAATTTTTATTGCTTCATCAATTGTTTTAACTCTTATTATTGGAAGAACTGGTCCAAATGGCTCTTCCCATGCTATTCTCATGTCAACTGTTACATTATCAAATAATGTTGGCATTATTATATTTCCTTCTCTTGTTCCACCTAATAAAAGTTTAGCACCTTTTTTCTCTGCATCATTTATTATCCCTTGAACAAAGTCACATGCCTTACTACTTATTAAAGGTCCAACTGTAAAGTCTCCATCTAATGGATTTCCAACTGTTACCTTATCCATTTCTTTTAATACCCTACTACTTAATTCATCTGCAACAGATTCCATAACAAGAACTCTTTTAACAGCTGTACATCTTTGCCCTGAATATGAAAATGCGCCAGCCACTATATTTTTAGCTGCTAAATCTAAATCAGCATCCTCTAAAACTATAGCTGCATCTTTCCCACCAAGCTCCATTAAAAGTGGTTTCATTTCAGTAATCTTAGATATTCTTCTTCCAACTTCACTACTTCCAGTAAAGTTAACAAAATCTATATCTTTATGTGTTACAACATAATCTCCAATTTCGCTTCCCTTACCAGTGATTGTATTTACAACACCGCTTGGTATTCCTGCTTCATTAAATGCTTTTGCTAGATATAATCCACATATGCTACCTTGAGTTGCAGGTTTAAATACAACAGTGTTACCAGCCATTAATGCAGGTGCTATTTTAGATCCCGCTAAATTCACTGGATAATTAAATGGTGAAATTGCAAGTACAACTCCAAGTGGTTCTCTTGTAACTATTGATATCTTATCATTTTTAAATCCAGGGAAAGAATCTCCCGGTATTGATTCACCCTTTATATTTTCTGCAGTATCTGCTGTAAATCTTATTAAATCAGCAGTTCTTTTTATTTCTGACATACAACTCTTTCTATCCTTAGATATTTCAAGAGCCATAATATCAGCCATTTCTTCTATTCTTTCTTCTAATAAATCAGCTACATTGTGTAATAATCTTGATTTCTGATTAGTTGGAACTTCTCTCCATTTCTTTTGAGCATCCTTAGCTACACTAATAGCTTCATCTACAGCTTCTTTGCTCATAGCTTCTACAAATCCTACTATTTGTTCATTTGCAGGTGATTTTATTTCTATTAATTTAGTACTATCTTTTACTATCCAATTACCATTTAATAAGTTTCCATATATAGAAACTCCATTTTTTTCTTCTTTAAACATATAATATAAGCCCTCCTTATCTTGCTTCATTTCATTAAATTATTTATCCATTCTTCCACTATTTTATTCATCATATCTTTATCTTGGCATTTAAATCCTAAAATAGATTGAATTAATTCTTCTCTTAGTTTTTCTCTATTTAAATAATCAACACATTTATTACAAAATCCATTTGAGAATTCTTTATAGGCACGCTGTAAATTTATCTCTATATTCTCTTCTTTACAGTCATTAACTAAAGTTTTTAATATATCCTCTAAATCATCTAATTTATCATGTAGAGGATTATCTACATTAGCTTCTTCAACCTCATTTATAAGTTCATTCTCATAATCTTCTTTTTCAGCATCTATTAATGTTTCTGTATAATCTTTATACTGCATTTTTGCCTTTTGTAATAGCGCTTTCATTCTTCTAACTGTATATTCTTTTGTTGTTTTGCATAATATTCTATTTAAATTATCTTCCATAAACATCATCTCCTAATAATTCTCTTTATGGATTCTTCTTTTGTAAATAATCAATAAATATTCTAATTGAGTTTACTTATCATTTATTTAATAATAACACTAAATATAGATTTTAAAAATAACTTTTATTAAATTTAATCTTTTGTTAACAAATAATAATTATCAATTAATATATAAAAATTTAGAAATTAATAAAATATTTTATTAATCTCTATAGTTAATTACTTTATCTTATTTTTTATCCCATCTCTAAGATATTCTAAGTATTCTGTATTTGCTCCATTTTCTTTTAATATTTCTATTCTTTCTGAAGCTCTATTTATACTCTCTCTAGCCTCTCTAAAATCTTTTTGTTTTATGCAAGTACTAGTATATTCTAAAAGATAATCTACTTTCATTACATCTTTTGCAATATTTTCTTTATCTTTATTAACTAAGTCTAGTATTATATCGTAAACCTTTGGTGAGGTATTTTCTCTTGCTATATATAATAAATCATTATTCTTACTTGTTTTCTTTGCCATCTTTATTCTCCTTATATTTTTATATTATCTGTATTTTAAAACAAAATTTTATAAAAAAAAAGTGGCTTAGCCACTTTTTTATTATATTAAACTAAATATTTGTTTACTATATTTCTAAATTCTTCTTTATTTTCTACATACCACTCATTGAATTTAGCATTATCTTTTTCAAGTACAGTATATAAATCATATATAAAATTAGGAATTTCTTCATCTAATATATCACCATATACTTCTCCAAGCTTTGCTTCTCCAATTGCAAACTTTCCACCTACATGAAGTTCAAAGCATTTTCTTGGTGTATCATTTACTCTCTTTGATTTCCCTGTAAATCCAAGTTCCCCAATCTCATGTACACCACATGAATTTGTACATCCTGATATATGCATTACAGGTAATAGGTCCTTCTCTACATTTTCATTTGAAAGTTTATCTAAAATACTCTTTAATAATCCTTGACTATTAGCTAGCCCCATTTGGCATATTGGTACCCCAATACATGATACAGATTGCATTACCTTTATTTCTCCACCATGACCTTGAGTTAACTCTATCATCTTTTCAGCTTCTTTACCATTAAGGTTTCTTATATACATGCCCTCTTCCATAGTAAATCTGAAATCTACTGCTTCCATATCTTTTGTTGCATCAATAATACCTTTAAGATCTGACATATTTAATTTACCACCAAATGGATGGAAGTAAACACTATAAAGTCCATCTTGTTTTTGCTCTACTAGTCTTGAATGTTTTACATCGGATTTATATCCTTTTTTAGTAACTTCATATTCTTTAACATCTATTTTTAAATCTTTATTTTCAAATTGCTCTGCTAAATGCTTCTTATAACATTTTACAAACTCTTCTTCTCCCATTCTTTCAACAATATATCTTATACGAGCTTTATTCTTATTCGAATAATCTCCTTCTGCCATAAATAAATCTACCATAGCTTGAACATGATATATTACATCTTCTGGTTTTATAAGTTCATCATATTCAACTGATAATCTTGGATTTCTTCCAAGTCCGCCACCTAGATAAACTTTAAACATATTTTCTCCATTTTCTTTTACTGCTAAGAATCCTAAATCTGTTGCTGTACAGTGTGGTGCATCAGCTAAATTATTAGCCATTGCTATTTTTATTTTTCTAGGTAACTTATAAGTATATACTCTTTGCATAATATATTCATTTACAGCTTCTGCATATGGAGTCACATCAAAAGCTTCTCCTTTTTCTACACCTGAAAGAGGTGATATTGCAACATTTCTTGGGAAGTTCCCACCTGATCCTCTTGTGTATATCCCATAATCCATTGCTTCTTCCATTAAGTCACATACATCATCTATTCCTAATCCATGTAATTGTATGGCCTCTCTTGTTGTTGGATGAATCCACTCTAAGTTATATCTACTTGCCCACTCATATATCTTAGCAAGATCTTCTTTAGTTGCTCTTCCTGAAGGAGTTTTTAATCTTATCATGAACTCTTGTCCACCTCTATGTGCGTAAACACCCATTCCCCCAGACATTCCTTTAAATTGTGCTACATTGATCTCTTTGTTTAAAAACTTATGTCCGTTTTCCCTAAACGTAATAATTTCTTCCTTTAATATTTTATTTAATTCCTTATTTAAGTTATTCATTAACAATCACCTCTTCTATCTATTTTATCCTTTGCAATGTACATCGTAAACGAAGATTTTATTATGATAATCATAGGTAAATACCTATGATTTAAAAACTTTTTTAAATATTTTTTCTATCATTCATCTCTTTATATGCAAGAATTGTTAGTAATATAAAACATATTGATGTAACTATAATACTAAATATAACCAATCCATAATATCCATAATTTATTATATCTATAGGTTTAATATTTTCAAAAGGAGAAAATATTTTTAAAATTTCTAATTTATATGAGAACCTTGAAACTACTCCTAAAATATATGTATAAACAACTACTACGAAAGAAATTATTATACTAATAACTTTATTATTAGATACTAATGAGATGATAAACCCTATGCTCATAAAAAATATACCTATTATAAATACTCCTATTAGTAGATTTACTTCCTCTAATAATACATACTCTATTTTCCCATCTATAGGCGTAACAAGCACAATCATTATGAATGTTGCCATTCCTATCATCAGTGTATATGCTAAAAATTTTTCTATATTTCCTAATATCTTAGAAAATAAATAATCATTAGTACTTGTATTATCTTCTTTTTTATCTAAAAATGCACACGCTCCAAGAGTCCCTCCATAAATACCTGCAATTATATAGATGTAATCAAACATATATGCCATATAATTAACTATACTAGTATAATTAACTAACGGTCTCATTTCACTAAACTTATTTATATTAAGAATATCTGAATCTATAATTTTCTTTATATTGATTTCAATTAGCGGATATATTGATAAAAATAATATAATAATAATTGAAGTAAAGATACTAAACATAACTACAAACTTTATATCCTTGTTTATTTCTTCTCTTATAGCCTTCATACCCATCATCTCCTATCCATCTAATCATATTCTCCATTTTTCTTTGTATTATACTATTAATTAATAGATAATATTTTAAATCTAAATAAATAATAAATGAATTAAAATTTATTGCTTCTATAAATAGCTTCTCATATATAAAAGTGCAGACTCCCTAATATCTAGAGAGTCTGCACTTTTAGTTTTAAATTTTAAAGTCTTTCCTTCTGTATATAATCACACTATATATGATACATATTAGTATAATACAAAGACTTCCTATAATATATGGAACATTTAGTCCATCTTTTACTATTTCACCTGGAATAAAATTTTCATAAGGAGAAATTATTCTTAACCAGTTTACATTTTCTTTTATCTTAGAGATTACACCAATAAAATATGTTGCGAAAAATACTCCAAGAGATAGTGCTATAGCACTCTTTGAGCTTTTTATTATAGTTGAAATTAAAAATCCTACGCTTAAAAATACTAATCCAACTACAGTAAATCCTATACATATGTTTCTAGTATCTACTAATACCTTTAATAAGTCTGTTCCATCAGGTGCTAGAACCATCATAAGTATTATAGATACTATACTTATAATTATAGAAAATATTAAAAATATTAATAAATTTGATATTATCTTCATTCCTGCTATCTTTTCTCTTGATACTGGCTTTGAATAAAGAAATTCTATAGTCCCATCACTTTCTTCACTTATTAATGAATTAACACCAAGTATGCCACCATATATTCCTGATACCATCAATATATATTGAAATGAATAAGCAAAGTATTCTATTATATTAGAAAAATTAGGTGTATCTTTCATATTAAACATTTCAAGCATTGCCTTTGGAAGAGCATCTATTTCTGCATTTATTATATCCACCATCCCACTGTCTTTAA
Organism: Clostridium sardiniense; assembly: GCF_016907995.1. Classification (GTDB taxonomy): domain Bacteria; phylum Bacillota; class Clostridia; order Clostridiales; family Clostridiaceae; genus Clostridium; species Clostridium sardiniense. Next base: position 38,212 of record NZ_JAFBDA010000014.1, read on the forward strand.
AAGATGGATAAAGAGACATAAATAAAATTAATATAAGAGAGGTTACAATGCTCCATGTTAATAGCGATTTAATGCTTCTTTTTAATTCTACTTTTATAATATTCACTACTTACTCCTCCCCTTTATAGTAATTCATGAAAGTATCTACTAATTCTTCTTCGCCAATACTTATATCATCAATTTCATATGAAGCTAATAATTTTATCAATGTATTTATATCCCCACTATAAGAAAAAATAATTGAATTTTTTATCCTTTTTACTTTTTCTCCTCCAAGTATCCTAATATCTCTTTCTATATTTTCATTAGTTAATATCGTTACTTTTTTCTTACTAAAAGCCTTTATTGTGGACATATCTTTTATATCTACAATATTTCCATCTCTAATTATTACCGCTCTATTACAATAGTTTTGAACCTCAGTAAGATTATGACTTGATAAAAATATTGTTGTACCTTTCTTTTTTTCTTCTAACAGAACTTCAAATAGAACATTCTGAACTAAAGGATCTAGCCCATTAGTTGGTTCATCTAAAATTATTAATTTAGGAGAGTTTATAAGAGCTTGTACTATAGCGACCTTCTTTTTGTTTCCAAGAGATAGTTCCCCCATTTTTTTATTTTCTTCTACCTCAAATCTTCTGCACAAATATTTTACCTTATCTTTATCAATATCATCGTAAAAACTTTCTGCATAATTTAATATATCCTTTACCTTCATGTCATCATAAAATCTAACTTCACTAGGTACATATCCAACTACTTCTTTAACCCTTTTAGATTCTTTTTCACAATCTAAGCCAAAAATTTTGCAGCTTCCACTAGTAGGATATATAAAATTTAGCATTGCTTTAATAGTTGTTGATTTACCTGCTCCATTTGGACCTATAAATCCAACTATTTCACCTTTATCAACATCAAAATTTATATTTTCTATAGCTCTTTTTCCATTATAATTTTTAGTTAATGATGAAACTTGTATAGCTTTCATAAATACTCTCTCCTCTATTAAATTATTAACAACTGGTATTAAACTATCCACAAAAACAATAAAATAATCCACTATAAGGCTATCATACTGTTGATATTCTTCTAATAATTTTAATTATACATATCCTTTAGATTATGTATTAACTACACTCTATAAATAATATGGTCATTAAATAGATTTCCTACTATCTAATGACCTATCACATCTAATTATACAATATCTTCCTTTTAATCAAAAGACTCTTTTATTGCCTTTTCAAAAGTTCCAGTTGCTATAGGCTCACCTTTATCTACCATTAACTTTCCCATAGCAATTACTTTATCAATTGCTAAATCTGACTCATTAACTATTACTATATCTGCATCTTTTTCAGGCTCTATTCTCCCCTTACTTGTTAACTTAAGTGCATCAGAAACATTGGAGGTTATTACCTTTAAAGCTTTCTCAATATCTATTCCCTCAGTTAATATAGCCTTCTTTACTTCTCCGTAAAGACTCTCAACACTACATATCCCAAGGCCTTTTAACTTACCAGATTCATCAAAAATTGGCATACTTCCATTTCCATCTGATGTAAAAGTTATTTTCTCTATTGGTAATCCCTTATCTAATAGATATTTTAATGCCTTAGATGCTATCATTTCTCCTTTTTCTAAATTATCTGGATCTGAACTAGTTGTTAAATCCATATATCCTCCTCTTTTTACCCACTCTACTCCTGCATCTAAAAGTTCTTTTGTTCTACTCATATGTGTGGGTATAACTTGAGTTGCCGGTATTTCAGATTCATCTAACATCTTAAATAAAAAATCCAATCTTCTAGCCCCACCACCTAGATGAACATTCACAACTCCTGATTTATTTGATAAAAGTCCACCAACTCTAGACTGAGCAACTAAATTTATAAATTCATCTAATCTTGGTTGTGAACTTCTATTATCCGAAAGTGCAATCTCTCCAACTCCAATTATTTCATCTACAAGCATTAGGTCTCCTTTAATACTATCAGTCATAGTTTTTACTGGAACTTCATAAGACCCTGAATAGCAGGTAGCTGTTATCCCTTCTTCCTTGAGTGCTTTCACCTTTGCAATTAATGCTCTCATATTTCTGCATACTCCATCTGTTCCTATACATCCATTGACAGTTGTGATTCCTGCTCTTGTTATATTACTTAATTGCAGTTCTGGTGTCCTTGTCTTAAATCCACCTTCACCTCCGCCACCTATTAAATGAACGTGTGCATCAATAAATCCTGGAAAAGCATACTTTCCTTTTCCATCAATAACTTCAATGTTAATAAAATCTTCTGGAATTTTTATACTCTCATATATTCCTTCAATCTTGTCATTTACTATAACTATATCCTTTTCTCCTAGGTATTTTGGAGAATATATCTTTATGTTCTTAATAACTTTAATCATCTAAAAACTCACTCCTAAAATTATGATACTTTTATTTTCCCCCAAATTAACTCAATATTATTTATATACCTAAAATAAAAAAGATTGCATTCTAATTTAGAATGCAATCTTTTTTAAATATATTTATTTATTAAATTTTGATAATTCTAATTCATTTGAGATAGCTATATTGTATACATAAGCATTAGAAACTTCATTAATAAACTTTTCTTCAAAGCTCTTTTTAATATCTAATAAATTTAGCTTTTCATGATAATCCATAATGAATGATTTCATTCCTTCAGCATCATCTAATGCTTCATATTTATAGTAATTTAATGCTTCATCCTTCATACCACATGACTCTTTGAGAACATTGTATATAGTTCTTCCTCCAAAAAGATCTGCTAAAAATCTAGTATAAGCATGTGCTACTAATAATTCAGGCTCTCTTTCGCTTAACTCATTAAGTCTTTGAATATAAGCTTTTGTTGATGCTAAAAGTTTCATTGAGCTAAGTCTACTACCAAATAAAACTCTCAAATCCTTATATATTGCCTCTGAACGATAAACTTCCATTGTTGTAAACTCTTTAACTATACGATTTTTATCATGCTTTTGCAAATTAAATTCTAAGGTTTTATAAATTTCATATAAGTTAAATAGATACTCTGAATAACTTTCCACTGAAACAGCACCTTCCTTTAACTTCTTTAAAATCCCCGTATTCTCGGCCACATCATGTAACGCATCACTATTTTTTTTAATCTCCATCATTAAAGAATCCATATTAGAACTCATAAAAACACCTTCTTAAATATTTTATTCTAAAACTTTAACACGGTACAACCCTGTTTATGGCTAAATAATAGTCTTTTAGAAAAAAACATTCAAACGCCTTATTTACTTAATTTTAGTTGCAGACACCCAAAAAAGGCCTTTATAAATAGTATTTAGTTATATTTCTCACATTCTCTCCATAATGATTATCTATTAATTATTCCTTTACACTATGTTTAATAAGATGTTTTTATGTTAAAAAACTCCATAGAATATAATTCCTAGTATTCCGGATATAATTATCGCTATTATAGGATGAACTTTCTTAGATAGTAACAATGTTCCTATTATAAGTGTTATTATTACAGATTTAATATCAATATAGGCATCCTTTGCTAAATCAAAAAATGCTTGTATTATCAAAGCTATTAGTACAGGCCTCATTCCAAGTAATGCACCTCTTAATACCTTTGATTCTTTAAATTTTTCCATGGCTTTTGATGCAATAGATACTAAAATAAAGGACATAGTTACCACCCCTAAAGTTGCTGCTATGCTCCCAAGTACTCCCGAAACTTTATATCCAACAAAAGTTGCTGAATTTATTGCTATAGGTCCAGGTGTCATCTGTGATATACCTATTATATCCATAAACACATTATTATTTATCCAATGATGATTCTCTATTATTTCCCTTTGGATAAAGGGTATCATTGCATATCCGCCACCAAAACTAAATGTTCCTATCTTTAAGAAAGTAAAGAATAATTGTATTAATATACTCATCTACTCCACCTTCTTCCTTAAAAATACTGCTCCATATAAGGCTGCTACTACTATTACTATAATAGGATTTATTTTAAAAATTATTAATGCTATTAAGGCTATGACTAGAGTTACTCCATTTCTAATGTTCTTATCAACACCTTTTGCTAGACTTATAACACCAGTTAAAACTAGTATTGGTACAGCTGCTGATATTCCCTTAAATACAAGATTTACATAATAATTATCTCTAAATTGCATAAAGAATGCAGCAATTATAAGAATTATTAAAAATGATGGTAGTGCAACTCCAAGAAGTGCAATAATTCCACCCATTACACCTGCTATTTTATAGCCAATAAAAAGAGAACAATTTACGGCCATAGCACCAGGAAAGCTTTGGGATACTACAAGCATATCCATAAATTCTTCTTTAGTTACCCAACCTTGCTTATTTACAACTTCTTCTTCAATAATTGGAATCATGGCATAACCACCACCAAATGTAAATGCACCTATCTTAAAAAATGAAATAAACATCTTTAAAACTTTATCCACAATATTTCCTCCATCTTTACTTTTATATACACATATTTTATCACAAACCCACATATTTAATTTTAGAAATACTTTTCTATATTACTTTTTAACGTATTGTTACTATATATCCCTATTAACTTTTTATAATCAGTAAACTTATTGAATACTCATAAATTAAATTTTATTTCATTTATAATCTATATTATATAATTTAAATTCATTCATAATATTTTAAATACACTATCCATATACTTATCTATATCTTTCTTATACCTTAACAACATATAGAATCAAAAAAAGCGTGGACTTAAGTCCACGCTGAGATTTTGGGTTTGTGTTATTTATAAAAAAATCTATTCTTGTTCTAAAATGATTTTTTTAGCAGTTAAAATTGATGAAGCACTCATTGAGAATTCATCTAGTCCGTATTCAACTAATGTTGGTATAGCAGCTTCGTCTCCTGCCATTTCTCCACACATTCCTACCCACTTGCCATGCTTATGGGCTCCATCTATAGTCATCTTTATTAATCTAAGTACAGCTGGGTGCATTGGATTATAAAGATATGATACCTTTTCACTCATTCTGTCTGCTGCTAATGTATATTGAATTAAATCATTAGTTCCAATTGAGAAGAAGTCAACTTCTTTAGCTAACTCATCAGCCATTACAGCTGCTGCTGGAATTTCAACCATGATACCCCATTGAGTTGTATCTGAGTATTCTTTTCCTTCAGCTCTAAGTTCAGCTTTACATTCTTCAACTACTTCTTTAGCAGATCTAAACTCTTGTATTCCTGAAATCATTGGGAACATTACAGCAAGATTTCCATATACTGAAGCTCTAAGTAATGCTCTTAATTGAACCTTAAATATTTCTTTTCTATCTAAACAAAGTCTGATTGCTCTATATCCTAAGAATGGATTCATTTCTTCTGGTAATGGTAAGTATGGTAATGTCTTATCTCCACCAATATCAAGTGTTCTTATAACAACTTGGTTTCCATTCATATTTTCTAAAACATATTTATATGCTTCAAATTGCTCATCTTCAGTTGGAGCATTGTCTCTATCCATATATAAGAATTCAGTTCTGAATAGTCCAACTCCATCTCCTCCGTTAGCTATAACACCGTCAACATCTTCTGCCTTTCCGATATTTCCGCAAACTTCGATTCTCTTACCTGACTTAGTTACAGTCTTAACTTCGATAAGCTTCTTAAGTTCTTCTTGTTCAGCTAAGAAAGTTTCTCTCTTAGCTTCATATTCTTTAATTGTAGCTTCATCTGGATTGATTATAGCTATACCTTCAATACCGTCAACTATTACTTTGTCTCCAGTTTTAACTGAAGTTGTGATATCTCCAAGACCAACTATTGCAGGAATTTCTAATGTTCTAGCCATTATAGCTGAGTGTGAAGTTCTTCCTCCAATGTTAGTTAAGAATGCTACAACTTTGCTTCTATCTAATTGTGCAGTATCTGATGGAGTTAAATCTTCAGCAACAACTATAGTATTTCCTTCTGTTATTGCAAAAGCATCTCCGCCTCTACCTGCTAAATTTGCTATTATTCTCTTTGAAACGTCCTTTATGTCAGCTGCTCTTTCTCTCATGTAAGCATCTTCCATTGATTCGAAAATCATAACGAAAGTGTTTGTTACATTTTCAACAGCTTTCATAGCGTTTAATTTATTATTTTCTATTTCCATAGCCATAGTTCCTGTGAATTCTGGGTCATCAAGTAAAGTTATGTGTGCTTCAAACACAGCAGCCTTTTCTTCTCCCATTTCTACAGCAGCCTTAGCTTTTATTTTCTCTAATTGGTCTCTTGACGCATCTAACGCTTTTTGTAATTTTTCCTTTTCTAAAGTTACATCTGTAACCTTTTCATCAGTTATAATTATTTCCTCATGCTCTTGTAAGAATACTTTTCCTATAGCGTATCCTTTTGAAGCAGCAATACCTTTTTTCATAATAAAATCCTCCTTAATTATGTTACCTATTAAAAAAATTAAGTACATAAATAAAACTGTTACAATTTAACAAGTCTTATGATAACTTTTACATATTAAGTACAACCCTTATCAATTATAACATAATTTTTTTCCTTGTTAATACCTTATAAGATATTTTTTGTCCAAAAATAATGGATTATTTATATATATTTTTGAATTTTTTACATATTTATTCTCTAAATTAACATTTATCCACAAAATTTTACATATACTATCATATATTGAAATTTAAAGAATATTTGTTTTTAAAAGTTTTTTAATATTTTATATTTATATATTTATTTTCTACAAATTCACTTAATTTAATGTGCTCTAAAAAAATAAAAATAAGCCAGATTTAAAATCCAGCTTATTTTTCAAACAATAATCTATATATAATTTAAGGGTTTTTAACTTTAATTATTAATTCATTATTTTGTTTCCATCATAGCAAGAGCAATTGCACCTAGAACTCCAGCTTGACCTTCTAATTTTGCTTTCTCTATCTTGCAATTATTTAATATAGTGCCTAGACATCTCTTTTTCATCTCATCATTTATTTTGTCAAACACTATTTTTCCTCCACCTGTAATTCCACCACCAATTACTATCATATCTGGATCAAATATGTTTGCGTAATTAGATATTGCAGCACCTAGATAAGATAATGCTTCTGATAAAATTTCATTTGCTACTTTATCTCCCTTTTCTGCTTCTATAAATACTTCTTTTGCTGAAATATTTTCATACTCTCTTAATGATGTTTCAACTCGGCTTTCTAATGCTTCTATAGCAGCTTTTTTAATTGCAGTTCCTGAAGTCATAGCTTCAACACACCCTCTATTTCCACATCCACATCTTCTTCCAGTTGTACTTATAGTTGTATGTCCTACTTCTAAAGCATTTGCTGTACTTCCTCTATATATTTTACCATTTAATATGGCCCCACCGCCTACTCCAGTACTGGCTGTAACATATATCATATTCTCTGTATTAACTCCAGCTCCAAACTTAAACTCTGCAAGTGTAGCCACATTTGCATCATTATCTAAATATACTGGTACATTAAACTCATCTTTAATTTCTTTTACTATATTATAATTTTTAAACGGTAAATTTGCAGGCTCTGCAATTAATCCATTTTTTATATCAAGTGGTCCTGGTGAACCTATACCTATAGCTTTTATATCATCTATATTTATATCTTCTAATACATTTCTTATACTACTTTTTATCTTTTCTACAATTTGCTCAGGTCCTTTGTTAGCTTCTGTTCCAACTATTATTTCCTTTAAAATAGTCCCAGTCTCATCTGCTAATGCTGTATATATCTTAGTACCACCTAAATCAACCCCTACAAATAACTTCCCCATAAAGTGACTCCTCCCTTAACCTCATCTATTTTTTATTAGTTAAAGTAAATTTATACTTTTTAGAATACTGTGTATTGTTCCTCTTTATCAAAAATATGAAGCTTATCTAAATCCATAACATATTCAACAGTTCCTTTTGTATTTACATTATCAGCTGTTGCTGTTTTTATTATCATTGTTCTTCCTTCACTCTTAAGATATAAGAATGTTTCAGCTCCTAAGTTTTCTGATACATCTATTTCAGATTTAAATACTACGGCACCTTCTTTTTCTACATCTTCTCTCTTACAACTTATATTCTCTGGTCTTACTCCTACAATAACATCTGCATTTGCATGATTTGTTTCTCTAACTATCTTAGCTTTATCTGCTGGAAGCTCAACTTCATTCTCTAACATCTTAATAAATACTTTTCCATTCTTTTCATAAGTTGTTCCATAGAAGGTATTCATTTGAGGACTTCCAATAAAGCTTGCAACAAACATATTAGCTGGATGATCATATATTTCTTTAGGTGATGCAACTTGTTGAATAACCCCATCTTTCATTACTACTATTCTTGTTCCAAGTGTCATAGCTTCTGTTTGATCATGAGTTACATAAATAAACGTTGTCTTTAATTGCTTATATAATTTTGCTATTTCTGTTCTCATTTGAACTCTTAATTTAGCATCTAAGTTTGAAAGTGGCTCGTCCATTAAGAATACTTTTGGATGTCTAACTATCGCTCTTCCCATAGCAACTCTTTGTCTTTGTCCCCCTGATAGAGCCTTTGGTTTTCTATCTAATAAATGTTCTATATCAAGAATCCTTGCAGCTTCTCTTACCTTCTTTTCTATTTCCTCTTTTGAAGTTTTTCTAAGTTTTAACGCAAAAGCCATATTATCATATACAGTCATATGAGGATATAACGCATAGTTTTGGAATACCATCGCTATATCTCTTTCCTTAGGTGCTACATCATTCATTAGCTTATCCCCAATGTATAATTCTCCATCTGAAATTTCCTCAAGTCCTGCTATCATTCTAAGAGTTGTTGATTTACCACATCCTGATGGTCCAACAAATACTATAAACTCTCTATCCTTTATTTCTAAATTAAAATTATTTACCGCCTTAAATCCGTTTTCATATCTTTTTTCAATATTTTTTAATACTAATCCTGCCATTTTAATTGCCTCCCTAATCTATATTCCACTAAAATTCAATGGATTTATTCTCTTACACATTGATATTAATTTCTTATCCATAGCTACTTTAAAACCTATAAGTTGTGAATTCTTCTGTACAAATATTATTTGCTCTCTTAATCCACTATCATCTACGCATGCTTTAACAAGCTTTGCTCCATTTTGATTTACTTCTTCTACACCTTTTACATTTACTATATTTTTAATATCTAAAGTTGTTATAACTTTCCTCTTTTTCTTATTCATTATCTTAGTTATTACTAACTCATTTTCTGTTAATTCATATTCGTATTCTAAGAACATAGCTCTTGCTATAAGACCTAATATTATATATCCAGCTATGAAAGCTATAACTCCAAATAACCCAACTATTACTGCTGCAATCATTGCAAGCACTACTAATGTATTTCTTGTAGTCTCAAATTTTTTTTGAAGCTTTCCATAATCTTTGGTTAAGAATTGCTCATAAAAATTATCCATTTATCTCCCTCTTTTATATATAAACTTATATCTAAACTTATTTTTTAGCTACATATAGAAGTTCTATCTCCTTTAGTAAACTATCCAAACAATTATTTCTTTCAATTTTAATAATTATATTCATAAATAAAATTTGCTAATGCACCTATAAGATTTGCATCTTTTTTATGGGTACATGTTGCTATAGTAGGTCTAACCTTTGCTATTTCTATCTCTTTCATTAAGAAATCTATCTTCTCATTTATTCTCTCTATAAAATCTTCTCGCTCTGATATAGCTCCACCTAATAATATTAATTCGGGATCATAAACATATTGAAGATTAAATATTCCCTTTGCTAAATTTAAATAAAATGTATTTATCACATCAATACATAATTTATTTCCATTCTCTGCTTCATTAAATACTTTAACTCCATCCCATGAATCATCTTTATACTCTTCTCTCACTTTTCTTACAAACGACATTGTTGATGCTACTTCACTAAAGTTTCTAAACTTTCCATCCTTATCTTCCATTATCATATATCCAAACTCTCCACCATGAAGATGTTTGCCATGATGTATTTTCCCATCGTGGACTATAGCTCCACCTATTCCTGTTCCACAAACTATGAATAACATATCTGAAATATTTGCTCCAGATCCATTAAATGCTTCTGCAAGTGCTGCACAGTTTGCATCATTTTCTATACTTACTGGTAAATTAAATTCTTGTCCTAATATTTCTTTCCAATTTGGGCCATGTATATAAGGTATTGCACTTGCACCACCTATAACTCCGCTTTTTGTATCTACTGCCCCTGGAGAACTAATTGCTATACCTTCAATTTCAAATTCTTTTTTTGCTTCATATATCCAATTTAATAGTGTCTCTGTAAACTGTTCTAAATCTACTCCTACTTTTAATGAATTTCTATGATGTATATTTCCTTCTTTATCTAAGACTCCAACCTTTATTGCAGTTCCTCCAATATCTATACAAGCTATCATGCTATATAATCCTCCTTACACCTTTTAAAAATTCCTATTCTATCTGCAATTAGTATTACTTTTTGTTTACTGCTAATTTTTTTATGTAGTAAAATTACTAGTATTTTTATAGAAAGGGAGATATTATTTCATGTTAAATGAATAAATATCTCCCACTTCTAAATTAATTACTATCCTAAGCTATAAATTTATTTATTATTAGTCTTTTTCCACTCATCAACTTGAGCTTGCATTTCTGTTATTATTTTATCGATTCCTTGTTCTTTTAGCTTAGCGTTTAATTTTCCTAGATATTCATCAACATCTACTGAACCACTATAAATAGTTGCTTTAAATTCTTCTAAAACATTATTTACAGCTGCAATTTCAGTACTTACTTTTGATGGATTAAATTTAAATCCTAATATTGGTGATACTTTTGCAGCATCATTGAATGCTTCAAATTCCTTCCACTTAGTTTCAGGCTCATCACCTACAATATAAGTCTTGAATAAATTTCCCATTGCAAAGTATGGAACATCGTATTTCTTTTCTTCTGGATTTATTAATTCAATTTTCTTATCACCAGTCTTTTTGTAATGAGTACCTTCAATACCGTAGTTTATTAAGTTTCTTAAATACTCATCAGTATTTAAAAGATTTAAGAATTCAACAGCTTTTTCTGGATTCTTAGAGTTCTTTGATACTGCTATCATTGATCCTGTTGTTGAACCATTAGTAATCCAAGTATCAGTGATTGTTGAAGAAACAACTGGATATTTTAAATCCTTTGACCAGATTGCATCTGCATAAGGTTGTCCATCAGCTTTAGTTACAAATCTCTTCTTAGCTTTATCATCTTGAGCTGTAGCTGAATCTGTATTTATATATCCTGCTTTATAGTATCTTCTTAATGTTTCTAGTGCTTTCTTCATTTCTGGAGTTTCAAACATATTTTTGATCTTTAAATCCTTGTCGTTAAGATCTATTCCAACTGGATCAACTAATTGATCAAAGAATGTTGTAAATGAGAATCCTTTAGTTATATATAAAGGTGTCACATTTGGCTCTTTTTCCTTTATAACTTTTAACCATGGCTCTAAATCTTCTAAAGTATGAATGTCTTTGTATGGTATGTTATACTTGTCTACATATTCTTTAGTGAATACCCAGCTTGGGGCTACTCCTAATTCCTTTTGGTTAGGTATAGCATATGTCTTTCCATCTATCTTTGCTCCATCCCAGAATCTTTGATCTATTTCTGCTTTCATATCTTTACCTTGATTATCTAAGTAAGGATCTAATTCTAAGAATGCTCCCTTTCTAGCATTTCCTAAATAGTCACCAGCCCATGAACAAGTAAATGCTAAATCATAATCTTCTCCTGAATTTATTACAACTGACATCTTTTGGTTATAATCACCAAAATCTACGAATTTCATATCTAAGTTTACGTTGATTTTTTCTTCTAAGTACTTATTGGCTTCATCAAGTACCAATTTTAAATCCTTTGGCTCCTGCCCAATTGAATACCAAGTTAATGTAGTTACATCACCATTTTTTCCTGAAGTTTCAGTTGATTTTCCACAACCAGTTAATATTGTTGTAGTCGTTAGCACAGCACATGCAGCTAGTGCAACAATCTTTTTAAGTTTCATTATTTTTCCTCCCCTACCCTTATTAAACATCTTTAATAACGTTTACAATTAAAATTATAATATATCCATTTATTGTTTTATAGTGTACATATTCAACATTTACTTAAAATAATCTCACTTTAAATATTAAATACATCTTAAATAATTTGCTATATATCTTATTACATCTCTAATTCTATATAATTCACTTTCTTTATTTCGTTTTCTCCATATAAATGAGTAGTCATAAAGCCAAAGTTCAAATTTTTCCGCTAAATTCTTTTCATTATTTCCCTTTATCTCATCTTTACTATTTTGATTTTTAGAAAGCAGCATAATAAAAAATTCATTTATTAAATTTATTCCTCTTGCAGATACTATAAACTCTTGAACATCATGTTTCTTATCTATATTTTTAGCTAGTGATATAAGTGTTTTCTCTATATCTTTTCCTTTTTCGTAATTTCCTTTTATATCTTCTATATCTAATTTTAAAAGCTCCTCTCTCTCTTTAGGACGTTCTTTAAATCTCACAAGTTCTGACCAACCTACCTTTTGGCAATTCCCAAGCTCTTTTAATAATGAAATTAACTTAAGTGACTCATCCCCATACTCTAATAAAGATATTGCTTCATATGCTTTTTCAAAATCTTTTTCTACATTTGGATTCCATGATAGCGAAGCACCGTAAGCCATTCCTGGAATTGAATTTGATAGTAAATTAATATGTCCATAATCTCCCCAATCAGTGTTTAATACTCCTGTAGCTCCATATTCTACCCCATAAGATACCATTCTACTTATATTTTCAAATCCATTCTCTATAAGATTCATTAAATGACTCCAGCCACCTACTCCTGGACATACATACTGCTCTAATCCACTTTCTGATATTTTTTTCGTATCATCGTCCTTAACTTTATACCAATAGTTCCAATTTAGGCATATAACATCTTTTGGTATATCACTCATTAATTCTGGATGATTTAAGATTACATCTCCCCAGAAAAATACCTTTTTATTATGTTTCTTAACGGAAGATATAACTTTGTTTAAAAATGTAGTATAAAGTTTTCCGACTCCAAGTTCTTCTCCAAGCTCGCTACTCTTTCCTTTACCTAAATCAAAAGTTTCATCACAACATATATTAAACTTATTTGAACTAAATAATGGAATAAATTGATTTATCATATTAGATACTAACTCAAAACTCTTTTCATCACTTACATTTAAAGTGTGATGAGCCATTCTATCAATAAATGAATACTCTATATCCTTACTATTTTCCAATTCGCATAAATCTCCATATGACTCTGTACGAAGTACTTCATATAAATGTCCAAAAGTAGATAGTGATGGTATTAGTTCAACATGTCGTCTTCTACAATACTCATCTAATAATAATATCTCTTCTGCTGTTAGTGGGTCTTTATCTATCCATACTTCACTCATTCCTTCAAATGCAAAAGTATGCTCTATATACAATTGAATTTGATTTATTTTATAAAAAGAGGCTCTATCTACTAATTCTTTTAATGTATCTAAAGTTGGAACCTTCCCCCTTGTAACATCATGATAGTATCCACGATTTTTAAAATAGGGTTCATCCTCTATAAGTATTCCTGATATAACAGCTCCCTCTTGTCTTATTAATTGTATTAATGTTTGTACCCCATAGAATATTCCTGATCCTTTTGCTCCTTTTATTTCAATACAATCATTTTCTACTAAAATCTCATATGCTTCATTTTTCAATGAATTTTTTCTAGTGAATCTTATAGTACCTCTTTTATAGCTTTCTTCAAAGCACTTGTTTATTGGTACTTTAAAGCCAAATATACCTTCTATTTCTTTTTGTAATATAATAGCTGCTTCAAGTTCATTAAAGTCACAATTATGCCCTATACTAATTTCTGTTCCTCTTTCTATGTTAAATTTATTCGTTGTTTTTTTATAACTTTTAGGCGTTGGTATTAAATACATCTCTTCATCTCCTTATCATTTATGAGGGTCACAAAGTGACCCTTTTATATTTAACTAATATTATCTTCTCTTTTTAAGTAAGATTAATCCTACTAAAGTTAATAGGCCAGACATAGTGAAAATCTTAAGTGGTATAGTGAACCCTGTTGAAGGTAAAGTTTCATTGGCTTGATCTTTATCAGGATTCTTATTTGGTTTCTCATCTTGATTATTACCCTGGTTTTCATCCTTATCTCCATTCGGTTTACTGTTATCATCTCCTTGTCCCGGCTTATCTTCCCCTTGATCAGGTTTATTTTCTGTATCTTCTTTTATCTTATTTAATGATAATTTTTTAACCTCTTTATCAAATGCCTTCTCTATTTTAATTTCATATTTATTATCATCCTTCTCATATCCTTTTAAATTTCCTGTATATTTAATGGTATAAGTTCCTGGATCTAATTTTGTTGTCCCAACTCCATCATCATTTGTAGTTATTTTACCTGCTACTTTATTATCTTTTAAAACTTCATATACAGCATCTTTTATTACAGAACTTCCTTTGCTATCTTCTACTTTAATTTCAACTTCACCTTTAGTTGAAGCTTTCTTATCACTTGTATATGCTAATTTAAATTTAGGAGTTGTCTTCATTCCTTTTCTACTAACTTCAAGAATCAAATCTCCTCCATCATTATTAAGCTTTATTCCTTCTAATATTGTTGTATCTACCTCAGCAGCTACGCTAACTTTAGTTGGGAAGATATCATCCTCGTTCTCATAATAACTTACTATATCTCCAGCTTTTAAACCTCCAGCTTCTATAGTTCCATAATATTTATTATCTAATGTCCTTGGCGCAACTTGATACTCATATATCTTAAACTCATCTGGTATAGGAGTAACCTCCCAATTTTCATTCTCATAAGCTGTACTAAGCTTTATACTAGTGTCCTTTCCTTCAGCTTTGGTTGTAAAGAATACTCTACCTTCTTTTGATCCAAAATCTAAATCATCAAATATTACTATTCCATCTTCTGCTGCAATCTTACTTGCAAATGGTTTTGTATCATTAATATTTTTATATAAAGATACTTCTTGACCTACTGGAACATTTTTTGCAACAAATCTATCCTTTGCTCCTACATTGTTAAATGCCCTTACTGAATTTAAAAATATATTTTCAGTTTTTGGACTATGAGCTTCCTCAAATAGTTGGAATTCATACAGTCTTATAGCCTTCCAAGGTGATAATCCTGGATGATCTATCATTATTCTAAAATACCTTCCCGTTACAGGCTCTTTTAGATTTCTATCCACAATTCCTTCTGTATTATCCACTACAGTATCCACATCTTTATAAGTTTTTCCACCATCATTAGAGACTTGAAGTCTAAAATCTTTAGTATTGGTAAGCTTATCTTCTCCTCCAGCCTCTCCATGCATAGTAACCCATCTTTTAATTGTCTTTTCTTCTCCTAGATCTACTTCAAGCCACCCACCGAACATATCAGTAGTAGTACACCATTTACTATTATTATCAACAGTTCCATCTACAGCTTTATATGCTGGCTCACCTGCATTTTCAGAACTTGCTCTGACCTTTTTATTTAGTGCAACGTTTACAGGAACTTCTTCATTCGGTACTTCTGTATCATTTTCTCCGATATTCCAATTGAATTTTAGTTGTTTTGCTTTTCCTCTATTATAATTTTTATCAACTGCAACTACTTCGAATTTAAATGATTTCTCATTATCATATCTATTAAATGGCGCTATATAATAAGAATCATTATATGTTGATCCTACATATTCCCTATCCCCACTTGGCTTAACTCTATATATTTCATAAAAATCTGCACCCTTTACATCATTCCAATAAATTTTAGCTTCAGCCTTCTTTGAATTATGAAGAAGTGACTTATCTAAAGTTATCTTACTTGTAGCTTCTAGGATCTTATCATTATTTTTTTCTTCTATAGATATGTTTCCTACATTTATTTTGTAATTATTAATATCTTCTGAACTATCAAATTTTAAAGAAATCGCAGATACTCTTTTCCCCACATAATTAGCTAAAGAAATTTTTGCAGTATTCCATTGACCTGCTTGTCCATCTTTAACATCAAAGAATACAAAGTTTTCATCATCATAACTATCTCCAAAGCATAAACCAATCTTCATATTATTTTCTTTTAAAGGTGTCTTATATACAAGAGATAGTTCTGTTGATGAATCTACTATATTTAAATTCGTACTATACAGCTTTATATGATTTGGATTTTTACTCTCTAAATTCCCTTCTATCTTTAATGAACTTCCTCCATTATAAGCATCATTTCTATCAAAATCTGGCTTTAATTTTGATCCATTTGACTCAACTATCCATCTCCATGTTGGTAGATAATCTTGTATTGCTCTATTATTCCACTCTTTATCTCTTGATAATTTTCCATCTATATAATAATCTTTTCCATGTCCTAAATTAAAGTTAGTAACAAATGGTAAGCTATTAATTGCTGATTTGTCAGCTACATAATTTGAAAGTCCAACCCATTTTTCGCTTGTATCAGTATTTGCTGGATCACCTGTAGGTCCAACCCAGAATTTTTGATCGTGTTTATAAAAATCATCAACATCCTTTGCCATAGAAAAAGTTGAATTTGGACAATACATTGCTAGTGATGTCTTTAATTTCCCATTTTCATCTAGAAGATGCTCTACGGGGAATTTGTCATTATATGCATTCTGTTGAACTTCAACACCTGCATATACATCATATTGACTTCTGCCTACACTTTTTGCAGTATCAACACTCATATCAACTTTACTTTTTTCTGGAAAACTAGTTGATGGCATATCCCAATTATAATTTAGGAAAAACTCATCTGTAACTCTCTTACCTTCATTTTGGAAAAAGCCTACGTTTAATGGATTCAAAGAATCTTGATATTTAACAGGACCTTCTGTAGTCATTGAATCATACCATCCAATCCTTATATCCGGCGCAGTTTCTTTCATATAAGTAAAGAACTCAACCATAAGATCAGCATCTTCTTTACTACATCCATAACTTTCTTGATTTATAAACCATCCATCAAACCCATAAAATCTTGCCATCTCTATCATTTTATCGGCGACTTTGAATTTTCCATCTTTATCTTTAGCTAAAAATTCTCTTATTTGTTCAACATGTCCTTCCCCAGGCCCCCATGGAAAACCTACTGTTCCAAGTACTGGCACTCCATTTTTATGACCAGAATCTATTACATCAGCTGTTGGCACTAAGAATATTCCCTTACTTGTACCTCCCCAATACACATAAGAATCAACATATTGCCAATATGAAAAAGCATATGCATTTTCTGTATCTCCCCCCTGAGATGGCGCATTATCTGACTGCGGATTTGTTAGTGCACAATTCATAATTTTTGCATCCTTATTAGCATTCTTATTCACTACAGGACCTGTAAATCTGTCCTGTAATTTTATACTTCCTCTGTTGTATCTTGCATTCTCATCACTTTCTGGACTCCATTCAAGTAAAGTCTTTATACTGTATCCATTCCCTGTAGGCTGTAGTGTATTCCCTGCCTTTTCTTGAGTTGATTTTTGATACATTCCTTTCACATAATTGGTAGTTTCTTTCGCAACAGCATCAAGACTTGGAGCCATTGATGCTGTAATTGCAAGTGCTAATGCACAAGCTAATGGTCTTTTAGATGCGAAGCTTCTTTTAAAACCTCTAGTTTTATTTTTGTTTGGTTTGATGGACATTGTTATTTTCCCCCTCTGCTTTAAAAAAATTTATAATATTGTCACTTGATCTACGAACATAAAAGCTGGACCTTCTCCTGCCATTATGCTCCAATCTGGACATAGACCTTCACTCTTTGCAAATATTCTTATATAACGTATATTCCATACGCTGTTTGTAGATATATTCTTAACTCCAACTTCTGTTCTAGGTACAGAGTTTTCATTATATATGCGATCTATTCTTTTAAAAGCTTTTCCATCAACTGACACCTCAAAATCCACATACCTCGGATAGTATATCCAAGCCCTGGTGTCTTGTAAGAAACCAACTGTTATACTATTTATCTTTTTAATCTCACCTAAATCAACAGTAACATCCATATCTTCATAATATCCAAGCCAATTACCATCTGTATAATCTGAAGTTCCCTTATTACCATCTATAAGATCATATATACCTTTTTTATTAAATTTATCAATATCTACTGGCTTTGTATTACCTATCATATCTTTTATAGATATTGTTTTATAAAGTCTTCCCTCTACGACTTCACTTTCTTTAAATCCATCTTTAAAAGCAATAGCTTTTATAGTTGATTCTTTACCTAAAATTATAGGTTTTTCATAAACAGGAGATTCTATATCTGGGGTACTTCCATCTACTGTATAATGAATCTCTCCATCCTCCTCATTGTTTTCTATTTTAAATATTTGAATATCATCATTTTTGCTAAGTATTACATTTGGAATTATATTAGGCTTTAAAGCTCTAAGCTTCATCTTTGAGTTTTTAGTAATTCTTTTATTTATAGGAATATATTTATCTATGGATTCTATATTTTCGGCAAACTCTTTATTTAAGAATTCTCCTGATTTATTAGGTATATTATTTTTGGAAAGAACTATAGTAATATCATTTTTTTCACTAATTATTAGGATACTTCCATCATTTTTCAATTTAAAATCACCATCATCTAATGAAATTCTATATTCAAATCCATTATGATTACATATTAGCATCTTTCTATTTAAATCTTTCAAAACTGGCAATTTATTAATATGAATAGCTAATTTCTTATCATTGCTAGAAATGCTCTTCATAGATATCTTTATCTTACTTTCATTACAGTTTATTATGACAAAATTATAATTTTCACATTTCCATTCTATATTGTAAATAGATTCCCCATTTGTTGAAAACTTAGGTTCTTTCCCCTTTAACCTTTGAATTTTATTTTCATTATCTAAAGTTATAAAATCTATTGATGCACGAGACTCATCATCACTCCACTTATGAGCATTTAATATAGGCAATGAATCAAATATACTTTCATCATCATCTAAAGTATCATCATAATATCTTGATTTATAATTTTCATTAAACAGATGTAAATCTCTTATAGAAAGTTTATTATTCTCCCAAAGAAAACTTACTCTATAAAATCTACTATTGTACCAAAGTGTTCTCAAATTCTCATCTTTATTCCAATCCTCTGATGCAACAAATGTTGTTGGAGGAGTTAAATTATATTTTTTCTTATACCACTTACCTGTTTCCTCTAAAGTCTGAACTCTTACCGCTCCCATTCTTTCAAGTTCTGCTATATAAGGAATTTGAAGTTCGTATCCTTTTCTCATTGTATTCCATAAAAATGTATTTTCTTGACCTACTTGAACATAGGAAAATCCTAAGACGTCTTCCTTTGTAAATCTATCAAGTAGCCACTTTACCCATTCCTCCGTTTGTCCAATTACGGAAGCTGGTTCTAAAGTATGTACTCCAGTAACTGATTTTCTTAAGCCATCCTCAAAGCTATATATAGGATCTGGTCCAAGCATTCTAAATATAGGTATATCTATTTGCATTTCTGTTCTTTGCGCTGGAATGTACTCATTAAATTTACTTGGATAATATCCTTGATTAAAATACCCTCCCCATAGTGTAAACCCATCTGTTCCAATTTGATCTCTACATAAAGCCGCCGCTACTACTCCATATTTTTCTTTAAAGTAATTAAGTGTAATTATATCTATTACCCATGATCCGACGGTCTTTGGGTAATATCCAAATATTTCTTTAAAATCCTCCATATAAACATCAACCATTTTCATTCTATCTTCTGGTTTATATCCTAGTGAATATCCTATATTTACATGGTCATCTACTGGAGTTTTTCCCTTCCACTCTACATTAGACTTTTTTGCAAGTGTCTCATCAATTTCCCACCACACTGCAACTTCATCATAATCATCTATATTTTCTTTGATAAGATTAGAATATTTTTCATCCATAAGTGCATCATATTTTAATGCATATGTTGCCGGCAGATTATACCGTTTTAATGTTTCCATTTGATATAAAACTGTATCAAAATCATCCTTTACAAACTCTCCACTAGGATAAACTGTTTTTCTTATAAAATTATAAATATTTACTATTGTAGGAGCTCTATCTCTTGACTTCATAACTCTACCTCCTGCTAATATCACTATACTAGCTTAATTAACTTTTTAGATATATAAATAGAAGTATCTACTCATTTATTTATTCGTAGATACTTCTATGATTTCTTCTATATTCCTTCTTAATCTACTACTTTAATTTAAGTTTGAATGTCTTTATTTCAAATGGTTTAATTGTGAAGTTAACTTTATTTTCATCTGCATTAAGTACTTCTAAGTCTCTTTCCATTAGGTTACATTCGCATATTTCTTCTATATCTTTAAAGAACTCTAAAGTAGCATTTGTTCTCTTGTTGTGGAACTCATACATTCTTACTATTAAGTGATCTGTATCTTCAGCCTTCTTAATAACTTCAATCATGATGTTTTCCTTATTTACCTTAACTAAGCTTAATTCATCTTCTAATTCTCCAGTATGTGATTCTTCAACTTTTGCATATAGTGGAGTATTTAACTTATAAGCTTCATTAGCTGTCTTTGCCTTCTTCCAATCTCCTTCATGACTGTAGATTGAATATGTGAAGAAGTGTTCTTCTTTATCTGCATCTGGATTTGGATCACAAGATGATTTTAATAGAGTTAATCTCATATTTCCATCTTTAATATCATGTCCATACTTTGAATTATTAAGTAATGATACCCCAAAGTCTCCTTCTGATAAATCTGCCCATTTATGCCCACAAACTTCAAATCTTGCAACATCCCATGAAGTATTGCTGTGTGTAGGTCTTGTAACATTTCCATATTGAATTTCGTAAGTTGCTTCTTTAGTATTTATATCAATTGGGAATGCTGCTTTAACAACTACATCTCTTTCTTTCCAATCTATATATGTGTCAAAGTCAACTCTCTCTAAGTCATTATATACATATACCTTTTGTACTATTGTTGATTCTAAGAACTTTCTTTCTATCTTTAATGTACTTCTTACTGGACCTCTTTCTATTACTTCAATATTTTGAATATCATCTATCTTCCACATTTTTTCTTTGTAGTAGATATCTATATCCCAGTTATCAAAGCACATTGGCTTATCTTCAAATGCTTGTATTTCATTTCCTATAGCACCATCTTTTAAGATTTCTCTATTAGCTGCTTTGTTTATGAATGATACAATTTGTCCCTTATCATCAAGCTCAATCTTGAAGAATTTATTTTCTGCTCCATTTTCAGAAACTTCTACAACATCATTAGATACTTTAGTTGCTTCTACTATCTTAAATGACTTATGTCCATTAGCAGGAATATTTTCTGCAAAGAATATTGCTTTATTTCCTTCTATCTTTTGGCATACTAGCTCCTCGCCATTATTATCTAAAACAGCAGGATTAGTTATATCTTCTGGAATATCAAATGTAGCTATATCACTTCTTTCAAATCCTAGAGTATTTGATACAACAACACTTCTATCCTTTAGATTAATATTTGAAGTAATATTTGATAAACCTTCTCCTATTAACTCTTTACCATTTTGTATTAATGCCTTGTATTCAACATCTGTTACATCATAAACTTCCTTTATTGATGAACCTGGTATAATATCGTGGAATTGATTTAATAATACTGTTTCCCATGAATCATTTATACTTCTGTATGGATAGTTATTTCCAAGTAACATTGACATTGAGTTTAACTTCTCTGCTGCTGTGTACATATTTTCGCAGATTCTGTTATCTCTTTTATTTCTAGCCATTGAAGTATATGTTCCTCTATGATATTCAAGATATAATTCTCCAACCCATTTTGGTAATTTCTTATTTCCTGAAACTTGTTCTTCAAGTCTCTTGAAGTAATCTAATGATGTACCCATCTTAACTCTTGGAGCTCCTGGTATCCCCTTAGCTAATCTTCTTCCATTTTCAAGCATTTCTAGAGTGGCACCACCACCACCATCTCCCCATCCAAAGGAAACTAGAACATCATTATTTATATTCTTATTTTGATATCTTCTCCATGCACCCATTATTGCATCTGGTTGAATGTGTCCATTATAAGTTGTGAAGTGTGATTCTCTTTCTTGTCCTGGTCCAGTTGTTGTTATAAAGTGTGTTAATACTTCTGATCCATCTATTCCTTGCCACATGAAAGTATCATTTGGAATTTTATTAAATTGATTCCATGCAATCTTAGTTGTCATAAAGTAATCGACATCTGATTTCTTTAAAATTTGAGGAATAGCTGCTGAGTATCCAAATACATCTGGAAGCCATAATATCTTGTTATCAACATTAAATTCTTCTTTAAAGAATCTTTTTCCATGTAATATTTGTCTTACTAATGATTCTCCTGATGTTACATTACAATCAGCTTCAAGCCACATAGCTCCTTCTGGTTCCCAAACACCTTCTTCAATCTTTTCCTTAACTTTTGCATAAATTCCTGGATGATCTTCCTTTAAGAATTTATATAGTTGAGGTTGGCTTGACATAAATATATATTCTGGATATTCTTCCATAAGCTTTAACACTGTTGAGAAACTTCTTGCAACTTTTTCTCTAGTTTGCGCAACTGTCCAAAGCCATGCAACGTCTATATGAGTATGTCCAACACATGTTGCAATTACATCTTCATGTCCACATAATTCCCCATAGAACTTATCATTTAAGAACTCATTTGCCTTCTTTACGCTCTCATCATATAATTCTGTCTTTGGTCTTCTTAAATCAATTAAGTTAACTGCATCATTTAAAACAGTTATCATATCTATTCTATTTTTATCTTCTTTATCTAACTCTTTGCAAACATCTACTGGTACTTTTAAGTTCCAATATAACTCTCTTGCATCCATATCAATTACTACTAACTTACCATGTAATGTAGCCTTTTTATCAGCAAGCATTCCTGCATATGCATGTAAGTCTATTTCATATTTTTCACCTGCAACTGCATCATGAGTTAATATGACTTCTCTATGATTTATATCAACCCCTTGAATTTGTTCTCCATTAACATATAGGATAAATTGAGGATTTGTTGCATCCCATCCTTCTTCGAATGTATGAAAGTTTAAAGCTATAGTTTGTCCAGCAAAACTTTCTGGAACTTCAACTGAGCACTTAAACCATCCATGGCAGTCTTTTCCTCCCCATAGATCTCCTGTTTTAAATTCTCTCCAACCATCTTCTGGTGCTTCTTTTATTAAATCAATGTTATGATAGTTTCCATCTATATACATATAGTTTTCAAGATTAATTTGATCTCTATATACGTGTTTTGAAATTTCTCCACAAATTTTATCAATTCTTTCTAATAAATAATACATAATATATCCCTCTCTAACTTATATACTCTATTGTCTTTTATGATTAATTTATATTTATTAATTTAATTTTTACTCTTTTACTGCTCCAACTGTTAGTCCACTTACGAAATACTTTTGGAAGAATGGATATGCAAATATGATAGGAATTGTAGTTATAACAACTATTGCCATCTTAGCTGTATCCTTTGGCATTGCTGCAGCAGCTTCTACTGCATTTGTTCCAAGGGTAGCCGAGTTATTTGCTAAGAATTCCATTGATGTCTCCAATCTAATAAGTAAGTACTGTAATGGAACTAAACTATTTTTATCAATATAAAGCATTGCGTTAAACCAATCATTCCAGAATCCAAGTGTTAAGAATAATGCTATCGTTGCTATTGCTGGAAGTGATATTGGAAGAACTATCTTTAAGAATAATTTCCACTCTGATGCACCATCTATCTTAGCTGATTCTACAACTGCATCTGGTACTGTTGTCTTAAAGAATGTTCTAAGTATTATAATATGGAATGAACTTACGCATATAGGAAGTATCAATGCAAGTAAGTTATTCTTAAGTCCTAAGAAACTCGTTACAACCATATATGATGCAACCATACCACCTGAGAATAACATTGGTATAAATATTAGTTTTGTAAAGAACTTTTTATATGCAAAGTTCTTTCTTGATAGTGCATATGCATAAGTTGTCATAATTACAAGCCCTAATAATGTACCAGCTATAGTTATAAATATAGTTATTCCATATGATCTCATTATTTCTCCGCCTGAGAATACGAATTTATATGCTTCTAAACTCCACTCCTCTGGCCAAAATCTATATCCGTTCATTTGAAGTGCTTGCTCACTAGTAAATGATATAATAATAACGAATATAAATGGTATTATACAGAGTGCCGCCAATATACCAAAGAATATATTAAATGCAATATTTGTAGGTTTTGATATAGAGTTAAACTTATTTACTCCATCCACTTCTTCTTTACCTTTACTGAATATTTTATTTTTTATTTTATCTATCATAATCTACACCGCCTTTACTCCTAGAAGAATGCATTTTCGTTATCTACTTTTCTAACGATTCCATTTGTAACTAATATTAATATTAATCCTACAAATGATTGATATAATGCTGCTGCTGAACTCATTCCTATATTTCCAAGGTTAGTAAGTCCTCTATAAACATAAGTATCTATAACATTTGTTACTGAGTATAATGCACCTGAGTTCTTTGGTAATTGATAGAATAATCCAAAGTCAGCTCTAAACATTCCCCCTACTGCTGTTATGAACATGATAATTAATACTGGTTTTAATAATGGAAGTGTAATATATTTTATTTGTTGCCACTTACTAGCTCCATCTATCATTGCCGCTTCAAAGTATGATTTATCTATTCCACATATTGATGCTAGATAAACAACTGTTCCATAACCTACACCTTTCCATTGACTCATGAAAATTATTATAAATGTCCAATATCTAGGTTCTGTATACCAAGATACACTATCCATTCCAAGCGTATTTAAAATTCCATTTACATATCCCTTCTCTGGGCTTAAGAATGCGAATAAACAGTAACTTACTATAACCCATGATAAGAAGTATGGTAAAAACATTGAACTTTGGTAGAACTTTGATAACTTCTTATTTAAAAGTTCCTTTAAAAGTATTGCAAAAGTTACTGGAAGAACTATTCCAAGTATTATAAATACTAAATTATATAAAACTGTATTTCTTGTTATTAACCAAGCATCACTACTCTGGAACAAGAACTCAAAGTTTTTAAGTCCAACCCACTCACTCTTAAATAAACTTTCAAGGAATCCACCATGTATTTTCCAATCCTTAAAGGCTATTATAATTCCAAACATAGGTAAGTATGCAAATATTAAAAACCATATACTTCCTGGTACAGTTAAAAGTAATAATTCTTTATTAGCCTTTAATCTTTTGAACCTTGATTCTTTTTTCTTTTTAGCTAACTTATCTACCTTTTTTACCTCTTCAACTTTATTTACTTTTTCTGCTTTTTCTACTTTTTTTACTTCGTCTACTTTCTGTATCTTTTCTACTTTATTTACTTTGTCTACTTTTTGTTTTTCTTCTACTTTTTCTAGATTTCCTACTTTAGACATTTACCCCTCTCCCTTCCGTTCTTGTAAACGTTCCCTAAGTTACTTAAAATATATCATATTTAATATTTACCTTTAAAGTTGAAATAATCTAGATTTAGTGTAGAAATTAGATGTATCTATTTTCAACTAATTTTATTGCATAAAAATATCCCCTAATTGACTATAAAATTATAATTTATAGTCAATTAGAGGATTAATTTTCTCTATTAATAATTTTTCATTTCTCTCAATGTTGATGGACAAACTCCATAATATTTTTTAAACTTTCTATAAAAATAACTAGTATCCGTATATCCTATAGCCTTAGCAATATCATTTATTTTCATATTAGTCTCTAATATAAGATCTTTAGCTTTAATATTCTTTGTCTTATTTAGATACTCTGAAAATGACATTCCAACTTCCTTAGAGAATATTCTTCCAAGGTATGAGCTATTTATATTATATTGTTGAGCAAGTGTCTTTAAACTTAACTCTTCATAATATCTATCATTTATATTATTTATAATTTGTTGTACTATAGGACTATACTTTATAGTATTTGAGCACATAGCATTTATAACTTCCTCAACTTCACTAATTATAAATGTTTTTACACTATCTCTTGTACTCTCATTACATAATTCTACTATAGTTGAACTTAAGCTATCTCGTACATACTTTTTATCTAACTTAAACTCATCAGAAATATTATCAATAAGTATTATTATTTTTACTGATAAATCATATATATTTCTCGGAGTTAACTTACTATTATCAAATATTTCTGTTAAATAATCCTTAGTTTTATTTATATTCTTTTCTATTATAAGCTTATTTAGCTTGTCTATTTCTGATGAAAAATTCATTCTATATTCTTCTATATCAGAAACTTTCTCTTTGTACAAGCACATGTTAGTTCCTTCTGTAAGCATGTATTTTTTTAATCTACATGCTACTCTGTAACTATTTTTTAGCTTATCTATAGAATCTACTGTATCACCTATTGCAATAAATACATCTACATTTAGAGTATTTATTAATTTATCTTTTATACGATTGTAATATTCTATAATTTCTTCTCTACTGCATCCTTCATTCCATGAATTAACTAATATAGTCTGACCATCAAATTTATGAATTATTTCATAGTTTCCAAGTGTATTCTCTTCTATAATTTCATCTATATTTATATACTTACCATCTTCATTTCGTCTACTTATGGTTATTGTTGCTACTGTATAATATTTTTCATTAAAATCTAAGTTTATATCTTCTTTTATTTTATATATCTCTTCTTTATTTATTTTCCCATTTATAAATTCAATTAGCTTTCTATTTTTATCTAATATATTATTTTTATTTTTCTTTTCTAACTTAATAGACTTTACTATACTTATTAAAGATTCTTCAAGTTCTTCTTCATTAATAGGTTTTAGTATATAACTTTCAACTCCATATGCTATTGCTTTTTTTGCATATGAAAATTCATCATATCCACTTAATATTATAAAATTAACACCTTCATCTATAGCTTTAATCTCTTTTATTAAATCAAGCCCACTCATTTTGGGCATATTTATATCTGTTACAACTATATTGACAGGATTTTCTTTAAATTTTTCAAGAGCCTCTTCCCCATTTTGTGCTGTGTTTACAACTTCTAAATTTAAATTTTCCCATTCAATTAAATTTAATAATCCTTGTGTAATAAGTTTTTCGTCATCGACCAACATAACCTTGTACATAAAATTACCCCTCTCTACATGGAAGTTTTATAACAACCATTACTCCTCTACCATTATTTAGTTCTAATCCAATACCATAATCATCACCATATGCAATTACAATTCTCTCATGAGCATTAGTAATGCCTATAGATTTCCCTTCATAATCTCTATTTTTTAGACTATTATTTATACTATTTATCCTTTCTTTAGTTGTCCCATTCCCATTATCTTTAACCGTTATTATTATATCTGTGCCATCTTTTATTATGTTTATCTCTAGGCAATTATCAAAATCATCAAGTCTTATACCATGAACAAAGTAATTCTCAATTATAGGTTGTAATGTGAATTTTATTATTTCTTTATCTAATAGGCTCTCATCACAATTAATCTTAAAATTAAACTTTTCATCATATCTGAATTTAAATATTTCTATATATTTAGTGCAATATTCTAACTCATCGCTTATAGTTATTACATCTTTATCCTTAACTTGCTTTCTAAATAAAAATGCTAATGTATATAACATTTTACCTACTTCTTTGTCTCCATTACAAATAGCAGTCATTCTTATACACTCTAATGTATTATATAAAAAATGTGGATTAATCTGATTTTGAAGTGCTATCATTTCTGCTTTCTTTTGATCTAATTCTGCTAAGTAACTCTTTTCAATATATTTATTTAAATCTCTACACATATCATTAAAGTTTTCTGATATATATCTAATCTCATCATTCTCATCTTTTTTCTCATCTATAGGAATTGAAACATTCAAATCACCATTTCTAACTTTTTCCATAGCGATTAATATATTATCTGTTCTATCACTAAATTTTTTAAGTTTAATAATTAAAACTCCTAAAGCTATTATAAATAATATTATATCTACAGCTATCAAAGAATTTAAAAATCCTTTTGGTAAACTGCGTACACTATTCTTATTAAACTTAGCTACTGTTGTTAAATTAGATTTACTAGTTATTTTATAAACATAATACTCTTGATTATCTAATTTTACTATATCCTGCCCATTTTCTAACTTTGGAAAATCATCATAATACTTGTACTCAAAGTCTTTATTAGAATCATAAACCACGAATTCATTTTCATCTAAAACCATAACTTCATATTCATTATTATATTTTTTTACAATATTTGAAATATTATTCAAATCATACGTAAGCACTATAAGACCTTCACTTTTTAAACTAGTTGGATTTCTAATTTCCTTAACAAAGCTTACAACATTTTTTTTACATATAACATTAGAAAAATTCTTATTGTTAATTATATATGACTTGTTTATTTTTTCGACTGCTATTTGATTAGTTCTATTAAATGATCTGGTTTCCATTATATCATAACTAATAAATGATATATCTATTAAGCTACTATTTGAAATAAATGAGTTTCTAGTAAAATGTTCTACCCCCCTATAAAAATACTCATTGCTTTGAGAGAATTTATTTAGTTTACTCTTTAAATATGTAACATTATCTGTATTTAAAAAATGTATTATATCATCCACTACATAAGAGTCATTATACATAGTTTCAACTATTGAGTTGCTGGAATTAGTCATCTCATTAAGTATATCGTTTACATCGTAAGCAACCTTCTCATTTACATACATATTATTATCAATATTCTCTTTATGTACCCTATTAATAAAGTAAATATCTAATGCTGTTATTAAAAGAAGTATTACAGATATATAAACAATAAATAGTCTTTTATATATCATTGATTTTTTGGCACGCATATTTAACACCCCTAAATTTTACTTACCTCTAAATATATTTAACCATAATAATTATTTCATTAAAAGATTTTTCTATGTAATATATTATATTTTTAGTGTATTTTTTCTAGTTTTTTGTATAAAAAATACATAATAAATTGAATATACTCATTGATTAAATTATACTATAGCTATCAAAGTAAACATTTTCAAAAGGAGAGTTCATTATGCAAGAAATTTTTAATTTAGACAAAATATTCGATACTTTTAATTATATTTTTTGGTTCTTTTTGTTAAATATCTTCTTTATGATATTTAATATTCCGGTTATTTTGTTTTTCTTATTTGTTGGTATAAGTGATGTTTTTACATACTTTCCACTATTCTTAGTATGCTTAATTCCTACAGTACCTGCTTTCACTGTACTTTTATATTGCATGGGAAAGCTTCTACGTACTAAAAGTTTAGATATAGTTAAAGATTTCATTAAAGGAGTTAAATTAAACTTCCTTCAATCTTTATCAATGTGGATTCCTGAGCTTCTTATAATATTAGCTTTATACTCTAATGTTAAGTTCTTCTCTACTGTTAATCATAATATGTTACTTACTTGTTTATTTGCATCACTGCTTATACTTGTGGCTGCAGTAACACCTCATTTATATATACTAATGAGTAGATTTTCAATGAAGAATTTCGATCTTTTAAAGACTTCTTTTATATTAACTTTTACAAGACCAATAATAACTATAACTAATATATTAATTCTAATTGTTTCACTTGTATTATTTGAAATAGCACCTGGAACAATGGCACTATTTATAGCTAGTATACTTGCTTTTTCACTTATATTTACGAAT
The DNA here is from genome assembly GCF_016907995.1 of Clostridium sardiniense. Taxonomy (GTDB): domain Bacteria; phylum Bacillota; class Clostridia; order Clostridiales; family Clostridiaceae; genus Clostridium; species Clostridium sardiniense. Next base: position 68,236 of record NZ_JAFBDA010000014.1, read on the forward strand.
AAAGCACTACTACTAGAACTTGAACAAGCATCAAAAAATAATTCTTAATTATAAATATTTTGGAGGAAATTTTATGAACACTACTACAATTAATAAACTAGATATTATTAAAGATACTGTACGAGAAATAGGAACTGACTTATCAAATAAAATATCTGATGAAAATTTAAAGACTTTATTTTATAACTGTTTTATAAATACAATAGAAACAACTGTTGATGTATCAGAAAATGATGCTTTTGTAATAACAGGAGACATTCCTGCCATGTGGCTTAGAGATTCAACATCACAAATAGAGCACTACTTACCATTTGTTAAAGAGAATGAATGCTTAAAAGATATATTTACTGGTCTTATTAAAAGACAGATGAAATGCATTTTAATAGATCCTTATGCTAATGCTTTTAATAAAGAAGCTAATGGGCAAAAGTGGGACAACGACATAACTAAAGATAGTCCTTGGGTATGGGAAAGAAAATATGAGATAGATTCTCTTTGTTATCCTGTACGTTTAATGTATAAATACTTTAAAGAAACTAACGATACATCTTTCTTTGATGACGAAATTAGAAAGGTCTTTAATATAATAATTGATTTATGGAGAACTGAACAATATCACTTTGAGAAGTCAGGTTACTCATTCCAAAGATTAAATTGCTCACCTACAGATACGCTATGTAATAATGGTCTTGGGAATCCTGTAGGATTTACAGGTATGACTTGGTCAGGATTTAGACCTAGTGATGATGCTTGTCAGTATGGCTATTTAGTTCCAGCTAATATGTTTGCAAGTGTAGCTTTAGGTTATATTGAAGAAATTTCTGAAACTATATATAAAGATAGTGAGCTTAAAGAAAAAGCAAGCAGCCTAAGATCAGAAATAGAAGCTGGTATAGAAAAGTTTGGTATAGTTCATGATGAAGAATTTGGTGATATATATGCTTATGAAGTAGATGGCCTTGGAAATTATAACTTTATGGATGATGCAAATGTCCCTAGTCTTCTATCAATACCTTACCTTGAGTTTAGAGGAATTGACGATGAAATATATCAGAATACACGAAGATTTATACTAAGCAAAAATAATCCATTCTACTACGAAGGAACTGAAGCTTGTGGTATTGGAAGTCCTCATACTCCCCCTGAGTATATATGGCATATAGCACTTTCAATGCAAGGTCTTACTACTAATAATACAGATGAGATTAAAGACTTAATAAAAACTTTAATTTCAACTGATGCTGGTACAGGCTTTATGCATGAAGGCTTCTATTGTAATGATTCAAAGCAATTTACTAGAGATTGGTTTGCTTGGTCAAACTCTCTATTTGCACATTTTATTTATGAAACAATAGTTAAAAACCAAATACACCTTTAAATAAAAATGGCTATCTTAAAATGAATTTTAAGATAGCCATTATTTTATTTAATTAATCAATTCTATAATTTATAAACCCTATATTTATATTTCTATTTTTCTCTATTAATTCTTCAACATTTGAAACATTATCTGACCAATTCATAGAATAATTAAATTCTATAAATCCTCCTAAAGATGCCTTAAAATTAGTCTCCCAAATATTATTCATAACCCATGAATATAACTCATACTCATTATGATTTGTATATTTTTCATGAAACAATTTTTTAGAGTTCTCATATTGAAGCTTTGATGTATATATTAATGATGTATCTGGCATTGATATACTAACTCCATAGTTATTCTCTATTAAAGCAATTCCATCTTGAACTAAATAAAAGTCACAATTAGTTCCAGGTAATTGATCTTTTTTTACTTGTATTGTGCATCCAGTTTTCTCACAATATAAATCCATCTTTTTATTATTAAATGCAAAAGGCATTGCAATGTATAAGCTTTCAGGATCCCATACACTATCTTTATTAACTAGTACATTTATATCTGCTCTCTTATTATCATTATAAACTTTAATTATTACTTCCAATAACCGTGTTCCTTTAAGGCCTAACTTTAAGTGTATTTTACCAAATATTTTCCCAACTTCCGTTACTTCTATTGAATCTATAGTCGGATAATACACCTTTGCATTTTTTCCTCTCATATTACGGCCTAATACTTGTCTAACTTTATATTGAGCTTCAGCAGTTTGTCTTTCACCCCTAGTTAATTCATATATAGGCATGAATGCCCCTGTTTTTGCATTATTATCTATCAATTCTACATTGTTTATTTTATCAAACCAACTTATTATTCCTCTGCTATAATTCCACTCTATCTTCAAATGACTGTTTTCATAAATTTGACCATACTTTTTAATGTCATTCTCTTCTTCATACACATATATATCATCTATTCTTTGACAACACATATTTTCATTTTTTATTTTTACATATGGCTCTTCATTTTCTAATCTTTTAATTATTAAAGTTCGCTCTTCTTTAGGATTTAAAGTAATTATGAAATTAATATATTTGCCTCTTGGGTGATTTTCACTTTGAGTTAAATATTTATTCCCCAAATTATCTTCTACAATTTCTTCTAAATCTGATGTCTCCCAATAATCTAATGACAACTTAACACATTCAGTTACTTTTATATCATGAGGATTAATTATTTTAAATTTTGGTTCTCTATTAGGCTTTAAACTACTCATACCTTTCTTCTCTAATATAAAGTTGTAATTTCTTATTGCAGCTTCATGAGCATTTATAGCATATGATGCATTTTTATAATCGAGAAGATTTACAAAACTATTCCATGGATTTGCTATTGATGAAGAATGTCCCCATGTATGCTCTGCATAAAGTGCTAGCATATCCTCACATCTATTTATAAGATTTCTATCACTTAATTTAAAATCTTCATCTAATAATTTAGTGGTTTTTAATACTCTTTGTGCTTCTTTGAATATTTTATTTACATGTGGAGTACTTCCAACACCAAATGCCCACCAATCAGGCCAATCTCCTCTGTAAGTAGGTATTTGTTCATTAGCTTTTTCTAAATTCTTAAAGAAATTCTCTAATGTTGTCATCTTTATAGTTACTTCTTCTCCAAACTCTTTATTCCACCAATTGATAAAGTCTAATACTTCTATATTAGGAGAACCATTGTCTGTTGGTAACCCATGAATAGTTATAGGAACAAAGTTGTATTCATAATCTTGTTTTTCAAGCCCCTTTAAATATCTAAACATTCTAATTGTTCCATACTCTTTTAATTTATCTCTAGTAAATGTTGCTTCTAATTCATCTCTATTTATATACGAGCCTGTAGCAGTGCCTACCATTCCAAACTCATTTCCAAAATGATAATGCTCTCCATTCCATACTAATATTTTATTTCCTTTTGGAGTTTCCCAATAAAATGGAGTTTGTTTTTTAAATAGTGGATACATTCCATGATGTGTATGAATACAAGAAAACAGATTCTTTATTCCACTCTCATATAATGCTTCTGAATATCCCCAGCCGTATCCATTAATATCAGCTGTCATTGCACAATTTATATTTACACCTATACTCTTGCAATAATTAACTGCCTTTAAAGTTTGATTTTTTAAATTATCGTAATCTATAAGCTCATTAAAATTCAAATAGTTCCCAGTAACTTCTATACTTCTGTTTTTAACACAAATTTCAAAACGCTTTTTCCATTCATCATCTACATATTTTAAGAAGCTCTCAACACCCCAAAAGCTTTCGCAAGTCCAAATAAATTTCCCTTCTTTTCCTACCTTTCTTAGCTTCTCGCTTATTTCAATAGCTTGTTTAATAAAATTTATATGATATAACTCGATAGTCTCTTGACTTTGTGTGTATCCTATATCTGTGTGTGAATGATGTATAAGTAAAACTTCCCATTTTCTATTTAACTTTATAGGCTCCATATATATTCCCCTTTTAATATAAATTTTATATCATTTCTTTTTAACTTATCTCAAGCTCAGCAATTACTGGATAATGATCTGATGGATATCCATCATAAATTGTTCTATCATCTATATATAATTTCTTGCAACTGATGCCATTTGATATTAGTATAAAATCTATTATTCCTCCATCATACCCTCCTTTAAAATCGTGAAAGGTACCTTTTATGCTATGACTTACTTCATCATAGACATTTCTTAAGTAGAAATCACCTATCTTAAATTCCTTTACTATCTTGAAAATTTTATCGTCTAGATAACAATTAAAATCTCCCATTATAATAAATGGCACTTTGCTAGATTTAAATTCTAATCTAGCAAACTGTAATATTATTTTTATTCCCTCCTCTCTGGCTAGTTTGCTCTCATTATCTAAGTGAGTATTATAAATTATAAATTTTTTTCCTGATTTCTTTTCTTTAAACTTTGCCCACGTACATATTCTCGTACAAGCACTGTTAAAGCTTTTACTTCCTTTTACTAAAGGTGTTTCAGATAGCCAAAATTGTTTCCATTTAATTAGCTCAAGCTCATTCTTTTTGTAAAATATTGCACTATATTCTCCTTTATCAAAGCCATCACGTCCTTCTCCAACAAAAGAGTATTCTCCTAATTCTCTATTCATATCATTAAGCATATGAATAAGTCCTTCTTGAATTCCAATACATAGAGGATTATTATCTTTTATTATCTTGGCTATTCTCTTTGATCTAATATCCCAATTATTTAATCCTTCATCTCCAAAATCATACTTTAAGTTAAAGGTCATAAAATTATTTCTCATAGCTTCTCCTTATTTCCTATATTATTTTATAAAAATAAATTCCATCTCTTCTTCTTCTATACCTTGATGTATATAATCTATTCTTGTACTTTCTTTATCATAATTTATTTTAGATAAATTATATTTACCCTCTTTATATTCCATAGTCTTTCCATCATCAAAATAATGTAGTGTACTAGCTTCCTCTCCATATACTTTAAATACAACATTGCTTGGTCTATTTTCTACATTCATGTAACTCTCTGTGTAAGTAGGTATTATGCTTCCTTCTTTCACAAATACTAATATATCTTCTAATTCGCATTCTAATTTATATCTTCTATTACCTTCGTATTTTTTATTTGTATGATAGTTGTACCATCTTCCCTCTGGCAGATATACTATTTTACTTCTTTCTCCTTCGCAAAGGACTGGAGCAATTAACATTTTATCTCCAAGCATAAATTCTTCTTTCATATTTTGAACATTTTTATCCTTTGGATATTCCATAACTAGTGGTCTAAATACCGGTAATCCTCTCTTATGCGATTTATAAAATAAGTCATATATATATGGTAGTAATTCATATCTTAGCTTTATTGCAGCCTTTGATATATTTTCTGTTTTTTGTCCAAATGCCCAAGGTTCTTGTCTTCTTGTATACATATTTGAGTGGTTTCTAAATATAGGTAGGAATGTTCCAAGTTGCATCCATCTTATAAATAATTCTTCTGTTACATCTAATCCAAATCCGCCTACATCATTTCCTACAAATGAGAATCCACTTATACCTAAATTAGCATTCATTGATATAGACATTCGCATTTGACTCCAAAGGCTCATATTATCTCCTGTCCATACTGAAGAATATCTTTGCCCACCTGCATATGTTGCTCTTGTCATTGAGAATTCTCTTATATTCTTATCTAATTCCTTCTGTGCCTCATGAGAACACCTACTCATTTCAAGTCCATATCTATTATGGAATCCTTTATGTTCAATTGTTCCATAGTCACTATTATGAATACATGACTCTAACATAGTCTTATGATCATTATTAAATACACACGGTTCATTCATATCATTCCATATACCATCTATATTATATTTAGATATAAATGACTTTAACTCTGATTTCCACCACTTTCTACATTCTTCATTAGAGAAATCAGGAAAAGCACTATCCCCTGGCCATACTGCACCAACAAATATCTCTCCATCTAGTTTTTTAGTAAAGTGTCCTAATTCTTTTCCCCTTTTATATACTTCGTAATCTTCATCTACCTTAACTCCTGGATCTAATATTGTTATAGTCTTTATTCCTTTTTCTTTTATTCTATTTATAAGTCCAGCCGCATCATCAAAATGTGGTGATTTAAATGTCATTACTCTAAAGCCATCCATATAATCTATATCTAAATAAACTACATCTAGTGGTATCTCCTTTTCTTCAAAAGTCTTTACTAGTTCATCGACTTCCTCTTGAGTAAAGTAACTAAATCTATTTTGTTGATATCCTAGACTCCATAATGGCGGCATGTCCATTTTACCTGTTAAATTTGAATATTCTTCTACAACTTCCTTTATATCTTCTCCTAAGATAAAGTAATATTGAATTTGTCCACCATTTGCTCCGAAGAATATTCTATCTCCATATTGTTTTCCCATATCAAAAAAGCTTCTAAAACTATTATCAAAGAATATACCATAACAACTTTCATCTTTTAGCCCAACATAAAAAGGTATTGTTTTATAATACATTGTTGAATTATCATCAGTTTCAGGATCATCTGTATTATAATTTTCTGTATAGCTTCCCTTCTTATTTAAATCTCCACCTTTTTCTCCGAGTCCATAGTACGCATGACAATCATTTATCTTTGATATATATATAGTTCCTTCATCATCTCTAAACGAAGGCTCAAAATCCTCACAAACAACATTTCCTTCTATATCTTCAAATCTAACTTCACTAGTTAATTTATTTATTATAGTAACTATCTTTCTACCCTTTATTACAATATCATTTCCCACTTCTTCTACATCTAAGTTAATACTAGTATTATTTGAGTTTAGTATAACTGCATTAGTTTCTATTGATTTCTCATTTTTCTCCCCTAAGAAAACCTTTACTATAGAATCATTAAAATAGATTATCTCTAGCTTAACTGATGAAAAATACACTTCCACACTATTATCACTTACAATATAATCTCTATATGCTCTAAGTCCACCTTTATAACTTTTAAATTCTTTGCTTAAAGTCTCCCTATAATTTAATTGACTCATATTCTCTTACTCCTTTTTATAAATGATATATTTTTCATTTTAATAATTTTATCATTTTAAAATTGTAATTTCACTGTTTTGAAATAAGAGTATCTATTTACATATACTTTTTACACGATATATATAATAAGTACATCTTTATAATAAAAAATACTTTGCTTTAATAAAAAAATACACATAATAGGCTTAACTATTATGCGTATTTTACTTATTTACATTTCTATAAAGAAACTATTTTTATATAGTTCTATTAATTCTTATAAATCATCTATTAATGTTGCTGCTTTTGCATATGCAGTTGATTTAGCTTCAAAGAAGTCTGTCTTAACTGAATTTGCATTCGCTTGTCTATCAACCCATTCTGCTGGATTAGTATCATATCCAGCATATAAAGGATCTAGTCCTATAGCTTTTAATCTCATATTACCTAAATACTTTATATAATCTTCAATAAGCTTTTTATTTATTCCTTGTATACTGTCTCCTATTACATAGTGACCCCATGCAATTTCGTTTTCTACTCCAGTTTTCATCATTTCTATTAATTCAGCCTTTAGCTCTTCAGTAAACATTTCAGGTTCCTCTTTTTGAAGTTCTCTTATTATACTTCTAAATAACCAAAGATGAGTATTTTCATCTCTATTTATATATCTTATTTCCTGTGCTGAGCCTGGCATCTTACCATTTCTCTCTAAGTTATAGAAGAACATAAATCCTGAATAGAAGTAGATTCCTTCTAGTATATAATTAGCCATTATTGTCTTCATTAAGTTATGTCTTGTTGGCTCATTTACAAATGTATTATATTGATCACCTATAAATTTATTTCTTTCAAGAAGTATCTTATCATCCTTCCATTGGTAAAGAATTTCATTTCTCTTCTCTGGTGAACATATTGTATCTAGCATATAACTATAACTTTGTGAGTGAACAGCTTCTTGGAATGCCTGTATTGTTAAGCAAAGATTAACCTCACTTGCTGTTATATAATTATTTATGTTCCCAAGGTTAGCTGTTTGTATTGAATCTAAGAATATTAAGAATGAAAGTATCTTATCATAAGCTGTTCTTTCTTCTTCTGTTAATTTCTTATAATCCTTTAAGTCTTGTGCTAAATTTATTTCTTCTGGTATCCAGAAATTATTCATACCTTGTCTGTACCAATCTGATACCCAAGTATATTTCATATTATTAAAATCATTAAGATTTGTAGTATTTCCATTTATCATTCTTTTTTTTGAAGTCTCTGTATCTCCAAACTCATTAAAAAGTGGTTTTTTATTTATATCAAACATGTAGTAGTACCTCCCAAATTCTAAGCAGAACAGCTCTCACAATCACCAACTTCAAGTGATTTACTTCTAACATAATATATTGATTTCACACCTGATTTGCATGCTTCTATATAAAGATTCATTATTTCTCTCATCGTATAATTTGTTGTTATATAAAGATTAAATGATTGCCCTTGATCAATATGTCTCTGTCTTACTCCATTCATCTTTATACACCATTCTTGATCTATATTATAAGCAGAATTATAATACCAATATGTTTCTTCTGAAAGATTAGGCGCAGTCTTTGGAACTATGCTTCCTTTCTTTTCTTCAAGCCAGAATCTTGATATTACAGGGTCTACCCCTTCTGAGGTTCCAGCTAGCGTTGCAGTTGATCCATTTGGTGCAATTGCCATAAGATATCCGTTTCTCATTCCATACTTTTTAACTTCATCTTGAAGTTCATTCCATCTATCTGAGTTATACTCTCTTATCTTAAAGTAATCTCCATTTTCCCAATCTGATCCTTTAAATACACTATAACTTCCTTTTTCTTTCGCAATCTTCATACTTGCCTTTATTGCATAGTAATTTATATTTTCATATACTTTATCTGCAAATTCTTTATGTTCTTCTGCTGTAAAGTGTACTCTATTATTAGCAAGCATATGATGATATCCAGATGTTCCAAGTCCTACACCTCTATATTTCTTGTTAGTTACTTCTGCATATGGCACTGAATAGTAATTTAAATCAATAACATTATCCATAGCTCTTATTTGAGTTTCAACTACATATTCAATCTCTTCTTCTCTTGTAACATCAACATTCCCAAGAACAACTGATGAAAGATTACATACAACAAAATCTCCGGCCTTAGTCTTTTCAACAACAACTTTTTCGCCATCTTCATCTATTATCTCTGATTTTTGTATATCCATTGGACTCATATTTTGCATTATCTCTGTGCAAAGATTTGATGAATATATAGTTCCTGTATGTTTATTAGGATTCATCTTATTTGCAGCATCTCTATAGAATGCAAATGGTGTTCCAGTTTCTGCTGCACTCTTAATTATAAGACGTACTATATCTTTTACTTTCATAACACGCTTATCAATTCTTTCATCATTTACACAATCATAATATCTTTTTTCCCATTCATCCCCATAAAAATCTTCTAGTGAATATCCTTTAACCTGTCTTATCTCATGTGGACACATCATATACCAGTTACCATCTATATCTTCTTCTGCCATCTTCCAGAAAAGATTTGGATAACATAAACCGGGGAATACATCATGTGCCTTCTTTCTATCATCCCCATTGTTTGTCCTTACTTGAAGGAACTCTGGGATATCTTTGTGCCATGCATCAAGCCATATAGCAACTGAGCCATTTCTAACACCTAATTGATCAACAGCTATAGCTGTATCATTAAATAATTTAACCCATGGTATTACTCCGCCTGATGCTCCCTTAAATCCTCTTATCGGTGATCCAAGTGCTCTTATCTTACCTATATAAATACCCATTCCACCGCCAAATTTTGATACCTCTGAGAAGTTATCAAGTGATTTATATATTCCCTTTAAACTATCATTTACCGTATCTATAAAACATGAGCTTAATTGATAGAAAGGCTTTCTTGCATTAGCCATTGTAGGAGTTGCCATTGTTGCTTTAAGTGAACTTAAAACATCATAAAATCTCTTTGCCCAGTATATTCTTCTCTCTGGCTTTTCAGGTATAGCTAAATGCATTGCTATTCCCATAAACATTTGCTGTGGTAACTCTAAGACTTTTCTATTGAAATTTTCAACTAGATATCTTCCACTTAATAATTTTATTCCGCTATATGTGAATAGAAAATCTCTTTCTGGTTTTAATTCTCTTTCCAGCTCATATATATCCTCTTTTGAGTAATTTTCTAATATATATTCTCCGTATAACTTTTGTTCTGTTAAGCTTTCTATAAATCCATATAAATCATTATATGGATTCTCTTCATTATCTAAACCCCTATTTTTTCTTACTTCATCATAAAGTTTATACACATGTAACTTAGAAGCTACATATTGCCAATCTGGCTCCATATCTGTAGTAAGTTGTAACGAAACCTGAATTAATGAATCTCTTGTCTCTAAATGACTCATTCCAGGTCTTATTATTAAATCTAACTTTTCTTTTAATCTATCTATAGTGTACGTTTCAGAATCATTAATTGATTCTAACCCTAATGCACAAAGCTCCTGTATTCTATCCACCAAAGTCCCCTCCAACAATATGTAGTATATTAATATTGTGTTTTTACCAAACCAACACAATATATTGACTTAATATATTATAGTTTTTATAAAGTAATGTGTAAAATTTTATAAAGCTTGCTATTGTATCTTATTGCGTAATTTTATCTAATAAGCTTTAAATATCTCTCTTTTTTAATAACTTTTATCCTTTGACAACTCAAACTATAAGACATTAATTATTTATACATTATATGGTTTATACTTTATAAATTTTATAGTCTACTCCTCCCAATCTTCACTTTCTATATATAAGCATCCAGCTCCTAATGCTATTATCATTCCTGCAAACAAAAATGTTATTCTTTCATTATGAATTATTAAAAGTAATAACCCTACAATTATAATTGTAGTACTCATAATCATCTTTACAGTTCTTGTATTCATAGAGTCATCTCCTATAAAATCATTAAATCTTATCTTTATTATATGTAAAAACATGTATTTTATATACAAACTCCCAAATATAACCTTGAAATTTCTCTATTATAATAAAAAAGAAACCCGTATTAACGGGCTTCTAATATCCTTATTTTAAACTACTTTCCCATTCTGCTTCTTTGAAGCCAACAAGAACTTTATCTTCACCTATTATAAGTGGTCTTTTAACCATCATTCCATCAGAAGCTAATATGTCTAGAAGCTCCTCTTGTGATAAAACCTTCACCTTATCTTTCATTCCTTGCTCTCTATAAAGAACTCCACTAGTATTAAAGAATTTCTTTATTTCTAATCCACTTTTATCAAGCCATGATTTTAATTCTTCTTTAGTTGGATTTTCTAGCTTTATATCTCTATCTATAAAATTTACGTTATTTTCTTCTAACCACTTTTTTGCTTTCTTACATGTTGTGCATTTTGGATATTCAACAAATAAATAACTCATATTCTCTCTCCTTTAATTATTATCAACTAATATTTACTATTAATTATATCATACCTCTTTTATATTTTCATCTATACTAATGATGTTTGGGTTAAAAGGAAGGAATACATAAATTTTAAATAGATCTCCTTCTCTTTTTATCCTTGTTGTTCCACCATGAAGTTCAACAATACTCTTTGTAATAGCAAGACCAAGACCAGAACCTTCTACGGATGAAGTTCTTGACTTATCTCCTCTTGCAAATCTTTCAAACATTTCTGTTTCATTAAAGTCCATTTCATAATTTGCAACATTCTTAAATGAGATTAATACACCATTATCCTCTTTTATTATTTTTGCATATACTCTTGTATCTTCTAAAGAATATTTTAGAGAATTTATTGCTATATTTTCTATAACCCTAGATATCATTATTCCATCTAAGTCCATTATAATCTCATCTTCATCACACTCTACTTTAAATTCTATACCTTTGTCTTCATAAAGAGATGAATACTCACCTATTACTTGATATATAAGAGATACTATATCTATCTCTTCCTTATGAAGTTGAAGTCTTCCAGAGTTTATTTTAGATACTTCAAATAAATCTTCAATAAGAGTTTTTAATTTATTCGATTTTTGTTCTAATATCTTTAAATAATCCATTCTCTCTTCTTCTGATATCCTAGAATCCTGAAGTATATTTACATAATTAATTATTGATGTAAGAGGTGTTTTTAAGTCATGAGATACATTAGATATAAGTTCTGTTTTTAATTTTTCATTTTGAAGCGCTTCATCTACAGCAACATTATATCCTTCTTTCATTCTGTTTATATTTTCTATGAGCTCTCTGATTTCAATTCCACCAATTTCTTTTACTGAATGTTCAAAGTTACCGTCATTTATTATTTTTACATCATCTTTAACCATTCCAATTTCAATATTTCTTTTTATTGAATACATTACTCCTATCATAGGTAATGCTACTATAAGTAAACTCCCTTTAAATGGATATGCTCCAAAGAAATTTACTATTATATTATTTTTATCTCCACCTAAAGCTAAAAGATACAAATATATTATATAGAATATAATACTGACTACTATAGCTGTTAACATTGCTCTTCTTGGACCTTTATACTTAAATACATGTCTAAATATATATATTATATCTTTTATTACATTTCCTCTTAATTCAACTCTTCCTTTTTTACTTAAGAATACATAAATAATCTTACATATTAAGAATATATCTATTACGAGAATGGATATAAAAAGATAGAATTCTTTAACATCGGCATTTAATAGCTCTGCATAATTATTTTGTTGTGTATAATATATTTCCTCAAAGTTTTTTAATACTTTTTCTGAATATGTTATATTATCATTATCGGTTGATTTTGAGTCCTCTACAACCTTATTATATATGTTTACATTATTACAGCTATATGTAACAATATTCTCACCTTTATATTTTTCATTAATTACCTTATAAAGATTTTCACCTTGTATCTTCTTTACACCTTGAAAGAATGGATCATTAGTAAATATATCATCATTAAATTTATTTCTTATTACGAAATATATATTTTTAGGTAATCCACCTTTATTTGAATAAAAGCTATTATCATATATGTTATTTCTAAGTGCATCTTTTTCATTTTCTGTTGAATATAAAAATTTATTTAAACCATTGGTTCTCTTATAGATATCTTCACTTAATAATTTACTTCCATTTTTTAATGAATTCTTATAAAATGCATCCTTATCAAAGACAGCTTCCATTACTCCCGTTCCATCTTTAGCTTGTGGACTATTTATATATTTTACTGATATATCTATACATATCATTGTTATTATAACAACTATTACTATCTCTATAAGCCATATATTATTGAAATATTTTTTCATCTTATTTTTCAATCTTATATCCAATTCCCCATACCACCTTTATATACTCAGGCTCTTTAGTATTAATCTCAATTTTTTCTCTTATTCTTCTTATGTGGACAGTTACTGTGTTTTCACTTTTATAAAATGGCTCTTCCCAAACCTTTTCGTATATTTCTTTAATTGAAAATACTCTTCCAAGGTTTGACGCTAAAAGTACAAGTATCTTATATTCTGTTGCTGTAACTTTTATTTCTTCATCTCTAACTGTAACACTTTTTGCAACTGTATCTATCTCTAAATCTTTTACCTTTATAAAATCTTTATTTTCCATAGATAATGGACTTTCATATCTTCTAAGCTGTGACTTAACCCTTGCCACAAGTTCTAAATGATTGAATGGTTTTGTTATATAATCATCCGCTCCTACATTTAATCCTAGAATTTTATCTGAATCTTCCCCTTTTGCTGAAAGCATTATTATAGGAATATTGTTATTCTCCCTAACCTTTAGACATGTTTTTATTCCATCCATCTTTGGCATCATTATATCAAGCACTATAAGATGAATATTTTTTTCTTCTAATATCTCTAGAGCTTCTATTCCATTACTCGCATTAAATACTCTTAAGTTCTCACCTCTTAAGTAAATATTTATCGCATCTCTTATTTCTTTTTCGTCATCTACGACTAAAATATTAAACATAATCCTAGACACTCCTTTCCTTATAATTATATTATCGTAAATCAGTAGAAAAAGCATCTACCTTTGTTACGAAATTATTAAGCTTAATGTTAACTTAATTATACTATTAATGAATTTACAGGAAATATTGAATAATGTATTATATAGTTATATAAATTTTGTAAAAAGGGGGACTAATCTTAATGCTTAAAATTACTAATCTAACAAAATCCTTTAAAAAAATCCCTGTAGTAAAAGATATAAGCTTCAATATAAAACCTGGTGAAGTATGCGTACTTGCAGGCCCAAACGGTGCAGGTAAATCTACTACTATCAAATCTATTGCGGGACTTTTAAGGTATGATGGTGAAATACTTATAAATGGTGAATTTAATAAAAGTCCTAAAGGTAAAAAGTACTTTTCATATGTTCCAGAACTTCCTGGATTATATCCTCTTCTAACTATAAGGGAACATATACATTTTATTGCAAGAGCCTATGGTATTAAGGATTATGAGAATTATGCCAATTATTTATTTGATCTTTTCGATCTTGAGGATAAACTAGATAAATTAGGATCTGAATTATCAAAAGGTATGCAACAAAAAGTTAGTCTTTGTATTGCACTTATAACTAATCCAAAACTTCTGTTACTTGATGAACCTATGATAGGCCTTGACCCTAAGGCTATTAAAGAACTCAAAAATCTAATATTAAAACTAAAAGATAACGGAACTACTATTTTAATAAGCACCCACCTTCTCTCATCAGTTGAAGAGTTATGGGATAGAGTTCTTCTTATGAAGCTTGGAGAAATTGTTTTAGATAAAACTAAAAATGAGCTTGAAGAAGAGCTTATGGAAAGTGGTGAAAGTTTAGAAGATATATTCTTTAAATACACTGAATCTAAAAAAGAAAATATTAGTATAGAAGGTGATATTTAATGAGTCCATTTTTATACTTAGCTAAACGAAACTTTATAAACTACTTTAAGAGTTTTAAGTCCAAGCCATCAAAAGTGATACCCTATATATTTTTTATAATTATTTTAGGGTTTTCTTTCTCATCTGTATTTTTAGGAGAAAAAAATACTACCTTTACTGACTCCAAAATATTTACTGGAATAGTTACTATCGTTTCTTTATTACTGATTTTGATTTCCATATATTCTGGTATAACTAGAAAGAGCTTTTCTTATTCTATGGCTGACGTTAATTTAATCTTTACTTCTGAGATAAGTCCAACTAAAGTTTTACTTTATGGCTTTTTAAAAGAAATTGGATATGTATTTATATTTGGACTTTTCTTAATTTTTCAGATTCCTATGTTAATTGATAAATTTGGAATTACTGCGCAAGGAATCTTTATATTATTTATGCTGATTATATTAATATCCATTACTACTAGTGCACTGTCACTTATGATTTATGGAATATTCACTCACTTCCCCAAAGGAAAGCAAATAGCTAAAAATATATTTATATCTATCATAATTTTAGTTTTTGTTTATTTTGCTTTAACTATTTATAAGCAAAGAGGAAACTTATTTAATTCAATTTTAAATTTATCTAATGATAATTTTTGGAATCTTGTTCCCTTAGTAGGCTTTTGCAAGATGATTGGTGAATCTATTTTTAGTGGTTTCTCAATTTCAATGCTATTATCTATTATAGGCTTGATTGCCTCTTCTTCTCTCTTTGTAATTGTATTGTGTAAACTTAACTTAGATTTCTATGAAGATGTATTATCTTCAGCTGAAACACGAGAAGCTGCAATGAGCTATAAAAATAGTGGATATGATGTTAAACAATTAGATTATAGTAAATTTAAGTATAAGCCCTGGACTAGAAAAAATATAACAGATAATTATTCATCTGAATTTTCTAAAGCTATCTTTAGAAGACAATTACTTGAATATAAGAAAACTGGATTTTATTTTTTAAATTTAATGACTTTAATTCTAATATTAGGTGCAATATTCTTTGCAAAGGTAGTTAAAGGTGATATCTTTATTTTTCTTTGTATAATAGTATATATCTTAGTATTATCTGTTTCTGCTTCTAAATGGTCATTAGAATTCAATACTCCCACTATCTTTCTCATACCTGATAGTAGTGTAAGAAAGTTATTTTACTCAACTCTAACATCTATTATAAAAGTATCTATAGATGGAGTTATTGTATTCCTGTTGATTGGTGCACTTCTTAGAACAAACCCTATAGAAATAATTCTATGTATAATAACTTATATATCCTTTGGATTTTTAACTACTTATGGTGGAGTATTTAACTATAAAATATTTGATAGGGTTTCTAATCAAGTTACCAAATCTTTAGTTATGTTCTTTAGTATATTTGTATATATAGCTCCTGCAATATTAATAGGTGCTTTTATAGGAATAAAACTTAGCTTTTTAGGTCACTATGCAATATATGCTGGCGTTATTATATATAATTTAATAGCTTCTATTATACTAATGAATCTTTCTAAAAGTATCTTTGATACTATAGAGCTTTAATACAAGTATTAATTTTAAAACCTTAATATATTTTAATTTCTTAATGAAAGTGTAATGAATCCTAAAAATTTGATTTGTTACACTTTTATTATTTGCTTTCTAACTTTGTCTCTACATTTGTATTTATATTACTATCTTTACTTTTATCTTTATTATCTATTGAAACCTTTATTAATATACCTATACACACTACTATAAGTACAGCTAATATTATCTTTTTCGTCTTTAAATTACCTGGCAAATTCATTCTAAACATAATTATATCCTCTCTTTTTCTATTTTATATTATAATTATCCTTCATACTTATACTAATGTCTATAAAATATAATTACTTAGTATAGCTATTGCTATATATTTAAAGGTATTAATAAATTTAATGATGTTATTCCTTGTATTCATGAAATTCACTTGAATCTAGCTAAAACCACTATTTTTTACGCATTAACTTTATTTAATATTTTATATATAATAAACAAAGGTATTATATAAATTTTTACAGGTACTTAGGAGAAGATCATGATTAAACTACTAAAAAGTAAAACCTTTATACTGGATGTAATTCTTATTTTTATTGGCTGTATTATAGCTTCACTTGGAGTTAATCTATTTTTAACTCATGCAAAGTTATTAAGTGGTGGAGCAACAGGGGTAGCACTTATATTTCAATATTTAACTGGCGTACAAGCTGGTATTGTTGTATTTATTATTAATTTACCTTTATTCTTAATAAGTTACAAACAGCTTAGTAAATCATTTACCCTTTATTCTGCAATAGGTATGGTTTCATTATCACTTGCACTTATTATAACTAAACCTCTTTCTGCATTAATTAAAGTAGATGACATATTACTTTATTGTATATATGGTGGTGTACTTTGTGGTGCTGGTTACGGACTTGTGTTTTTAAGAAATGGTTCAACAGGTGGTACGGACATTATAACTATGCTTATTAGAAAAAAATATTCAAGCTTTGAAATTGGTAAACTTGGATTTATATTAAATTGTATAATAG